>CAVUGX010000026.1:0-644613 GCA_963741035.1 uncultured delta proteobacterium | reverse complement strand
CACGCTCACCGCCGAGCAGAAAATCAGCTCGGAAGGCGAGATTGTAATGGCGCTATGGTGGGAGCTATACCCCGACCTGGAAGAATTGGATACTTACGGCGGCGGTGACGACAAGACGGTGGATCATGTCGCCGACCTCATTTACGATATTCAGCAAAAACTTGCAGGCAAAAAAATTAATGAAGAGATTCGCCGGGAGTTGCTCGATGAAGTGATCCCGTTTATCAAAAGCGGCAACGCAGGCATGGATGATTCTCTGTACGACCTGGCCTATTCTGCCTGCTATATTGATGAGGACTGGCGCCGTCTGGCGGTAGCACTGGAAGCTATAAACAAGGACTGGCCGACCGATCATGCGCGGCGGATCTATTGCAGGCTCGGCGACAGGGAGAAGTATCTGGATCTGCGTTGTAAGAAGCTTGTATACGGTATGGATTACCATGATTTGGCCTCGTTTTACTGGGACGAGGGAAACCAAGAGAAAGCCATTGAAGTAGCAGAGGAGGGAGCGAAAAAGGGCCAGGGGCGCATGGATGAGCTGCGCAAGTTCTTGGCGGACCGCGCCTTTGAAAGCGGCGATCGGAGGCGGTATCTGGGGCTTCAGTTTGAACAGACAATCGACCATTTTACTCTGGACGGTTACAAAGCCTTCAAAAAGATTTGTACCGCCGAAGAATGGGGCGAGTATGAGTCGCAATTGGTCAAGCGGCTCAACGTTGCCTGGGCATCGGAACGTCTGAAGATTCTGATGCACCGCAAAGAGTACGACAAGGCTTTAGCTGTGCTGCTCAAGGAGAAATACCCCAGCCATTCCTGGGACTCAGGCGATGAACTGCGGACGGCAAATCATTTGGAGACCCTTTTCCCCGACCAGATCCTCAAATATTACATTTCCGGACTTGGCAACCTGAACAGCAATGGAACCCGAAAAGAGTATACTCGGCGAGCGGAAATTATGCTCAAGGTCAGGCGCATGATGGTGGATATTCTAAAAGACGGGAACCGTTGGAAATCGTTTGCCGGAAAAGTTAAGAGGGACAATCTCCGACGGCCGGCATTTCAGGAGGAGTTCGCCAAGATTATCCCGGGTTGGCGGGAGTTGGTCTGATAAATCCATTAGGATACCCGACAACCTTCGCCAAGTGATTTATCAGTCTCATCGAAACCGTGTCAAGTATTGCGGCCTCCGGCGCTTTTGCCCCTGAACTCAAATTTCGGCATCTCTTGGCTGCCCAGAGTACGTTCAACATCGGACCAAAGCTGCCGTTCCCTCTCTTATCTCCAAGTCCTCTGAAGGTTCTCTTCGACTTTGAAGGCGGAAACGAGGGGCATGGTGTACGCAAGTGCGTTTGGGGTGTGGCATGGATCTAAGCCGGGGTGAAATTTTGAAGATTAACTAACTACTAATAATTGTACCATCCTTCACAATTAAGGCCCTGTGATGAGAAGGGTTATTCTTATTTAATATCAACCACATAGTAACCACTTAAACACCTTGAGAAGTGAAGACGATAGACGAGATAGCCTTCCAGACGAATTTACTGGCGTTAAACGCGGCGGTTGAAGCTGCCAGGGCCGGTGAAGCCGGAGCGGGTTTTGCCGTGGTCGCCGACGAGGTGAGGAAATTGGCAATGAGGGCTGCCGAGGCGGCAAAAAACACAGCCAATCTCATAGACGACACCGTAAAGAGAATCAAAGAAGGTTCCGAGGTGGCGGTAAGGACCAACTCCGAATTTGCCCGGGTGGAAGACAGCTCCGCGAAGATGAGAGAATTGGTCGGGGAAATCGCAGCCGCGTCCACCGAGCAGTCCCAGGGGATAGACCAGATCAGCAAGGCAGTAGGCGAAATGGACAAGGTAGTTCAGCAAAATTCGGCAAATGCCGAGGAAACAGCTTCGGCATCGGAGGAAATGAGCGCGCAGGCTGAACACATGAAGGAATTCGTGAGTGAACTTGTTGCTCTGGTTAGCGGCAGAAATGCAAATGGGTCTGTCGTGCCGGGGAGAACAGCAAGTCGCCCGGCAAGGGTTTTGCCGACGGAGGAGCTCGATCGGGATGTTTACTACAGGCCGAAAGGAAATGGAAAGTCTCCGGTGCACTACGGCAAACGGGGATCAGGCTCCGCGCAGACGATCCCTTTTGAAGAAGAGGAAATCTCCGAATTCTAGTCAGATAAGGTGAAGAAGGGGTAAGACCTGGAGTGTTTGCCCCACGATTTGCAGTATTGGAAATCTGCTTTTCGCGGCCGTTGAATTTCCGACGACTCAACGGTTCGGGCACCTCAGATCACACTTTTTATGCGACGCCCCTCCGGTCAGATTCCACCTTCCGGCAAGATAAAGAAAGCGTAAGTACCCGATGGTCCATTGGGTCTATATTCCGCCGTTGTCCCGAAGCCAAAATCCAGCCTGAAACGCCCCGGTTTCCAGTGTGCGGCCTTCCAGTCTTTCCCGGACTTTAACAGTTCCCCGCAAGTTGTTCGTTTGCTAAGATAAGTGAAAGTTCAAAGAGAAAATCGCTGAAATGCGGACAGTTCCGCCGGAACTTGCCCCCACGGGAAAGACGGCGGAGCCTGTGGACTCTAACCGGAGACAACGACTAACCATGACGAGTACCTCTTCAAAGATTGGATTCACCAAGGGAGTTGCAGTTTCCATCAAAATTGCGGCCATTTACTTCCTGCTTGGAGTCCTCTGGATATTGCTCTCGGACAAGATCCTGGGGATGCTCGTACGCGATCAAGCGTTACTGACCAATGTGTCCATCATCAAAGGCTTGTTTTATGTTTCGGTGACAGCCTTGATGCTCTATGTGCTAATCAGCCGCGGTGTATCACAGATCGAGCAGGCGGGAAAAGAGGCCCGCTTGAGTGAGGCCAAATACCGGGAACTCGTTGAGAGTGCAAACAGCATTATCATGAGGCGGGACATTACCGGACGCATCACATTCATGAATGAGTTCGGACAAGATTTCTTCGGCTACAGCAAGGACGAGATCCTCGGCAGAAATGTCATTGGGACCATTGTCCCCGAGGTAGAGAGATCGGGGCGCGACCTGAAAGAGATGATCGAGGATATCGGAAAGCACCCGGAGCGGTACACGAACAACGAAAACGAAAATATGCGGGCAAATGGCGAGCGAGTCTGGATTGCCTGGACCAACAGGCCGATCTGGGATGAAAATGGACAGATCAAGGAAGTCCTATGCATTGGTAACGATATCTCCGAACGTAAGATAACCGAAGACAAGTTGCAAAATTTAAATACCTTTTTGGACACGATTATTGAAAACTCACCTCACGCCATGTGGATCTCTGATGATAATGGGACCCTTATAAGATCAAACCACGCAATGCGAGATCTTTTCAAGATCGCGGACAACGATATGGTGGGCAAATACAATCTGTTTCAGGACGATATCCTGGAAGCACAAGGATACATCCCGCTGGTCAAAGAGGTCTTCGAAAAAGGCAGAACTGTCAAATTCACCCTTGACTATGATACTTCCTTACTCAGACAACTTAATCTTGCTCAAACAGTATTCGTCAGTCTTGATGTGACTATTTCACCAATTTTAGATACGGATGGGAGAGTCACCAATGCAATCGTCCAGGAAGTTGATATCACCGAGCGCAAGCAGGCAGAGGAGGCTCTGTTGCTCCATGCCGAGCGGGTGCAGGCATTGCTGAACCTGAACCAGATGACTGACGCCACACTGCAAGAGATTACCGATTACGCTCTGGAGGGAGCCGTTCGTCTGACCCAGAGCAAAATTGGCTACATGGCGTTCCTCAACGACGATGAAACGATCCTCACGATGCACTCCTGGTCTAAAGGGGCTATGCTTGAGTGCGCCATCGCCCACAAGCCGGTTGATTTCAACGCGCATGAAACCGGCTTGTGGGGAGAAGCGGTCCGTCAACGCCGGATGGTTATCACCAACGACTATGCGGCGCCGAACCCGTTGAAGAAAGGGTATCCGGTCGGACATGTGGCCGTGCAACGGCACATGAGCGTACCGGTCTTCGTCGGCCCGCACATTGTGCTTGTGACGGGAGTGGGCAACAAGAATGGTGATTACGATGAGAACGATGCCCAACAACTGACACTGTTTATGGAGGGCATGTGGAGGCTGATCGAGCGCAAGCAGGCAGAGGAGGAAAGAAAAAAACTCGAGGGACAGCTTTTCCAGGCCCAGAAGATTGAATCTGTAGGACGGCTGGCCGGCGGTGTGGCGCATGATTTCAACAACATGCTGGGCGTGATCATCGGCCGGGCGGAAATGGCGCTCGAAGAGAACATTTCCAAAGACAAACTCCAGGAAAGCCTCCAGGAGATCCTCAAAGCGGGCCTGCGGTCAGCGGACCTTACCCGGCAACTGCTGGCCTTTGCCCGCAAGCAGACCGCCATCCCGAAGATACTGGATTTGAACGACACGATATCCGGCATACTCAAGATGCTTCGGCGGCTCATAGGCGAGGATATCGACCTGTTATGGGCGCCGGAGCTCGATCTGTGGAAAGTCAAAATCGATCCCTCCCAGGTAGACCAGATTCTGGCCAATCTTGTGGTCAATGCGCGCGATGCCATTTCCGGAGTGGGCGCCATCACTCTGAGGACCGAGAACGTTGCAATCGCTGATTCCCTTCGGGCCGAACAGCTTGAATTTATCCCCGGAGAGTACGTCCAACTGACTGTGAGCGACAACGGCGAAGGTATGAGCAGGGAAGTCCTCGAGAATATCTTTGAGCCTTTTTTTACAACGAAAGAGCTGGGCAAGGGAACCGGGCTGGGATTGTCCACCGTTTACGGCATCGTCAAACAAAACGACGGTTTTATTCAAGTTGCCAGCGAACCGGGGAAAGGAACCACGTTTAAAATCCATCTGCCGCGGTTCGAGGTTGAAACCGCACAGGTCTCCTTCGGGGAGATTACCGCCAAGCGTCCGACAGGCACGGAAACCATCCTGGTGGTCGAGGACGATGAAGCGATCCTGAATCTCAGCAAGATTATTCTTGAGAACCTGGGTTATACGGTGCTTGCGGCGCATACTCCGGTATACGCATTACATCTTGTGGCGGAACATACAGGAGACCTTCACCTGCTGATCACGGACGTGGTGATGCCGGGGATGAACGGCCGGGCACTGGCGGAACAGCTCAGGGCCTCTCGATCGAACCTCAAGTGCCTGTATATGTCAGGTTACACCGGCGACATAATAACCCATCGAGGCCTTCTGGACGACGGGGTGAATTTCATCCAGAAACCTTTCGGCGCCGACGATTTTGCGGCAAAGGTCAGAGAAGTGTTGGATCGCCGGGAATAAATAGACTTACAAGGCTCCCCGGTAGAAGGCCAGTCTCCCGGCGTGGGGACGGAATATTTCCACGATGGCCTGCTGTTCCTCCGGGCTAAGAGGGCTAAAGCTTCGGCCGGTTTCGGCAAGCGTTCGAACATGAGAACCGGAGGAGCAACCGACGATTGCAACGGTAATGGGTTGTGACAAGGCGAACCGGATCAGCAATTCCGGCGTGATACCGGCTTCGGGAAATATATAACGGGCTGCGCCGAGCACCTTCATTCCTATCACCGCGATGCCTTTTCTCAGCGCAGCGGGCAACGCCGAATCCATGAATCCTCCTATTGCAGCTTCGACGGGATTTACAGGCATCATAACGGAATCGACCGGCCATTCCCGTATGGCTTTCTCGAGGATTTTCGGATCGTGGTGCCCGGTTACTCCTATAAAGCGAGTTTTTCCATTGGCTTTGGCTTCCAGGAACCCCTCCATCGCACCACCGGGACGGGAGATTCGTTCAAGGTCTTCCTCGGTCCTTACGTCATGGATTTGCCACAAATCTAAGTGATCGATGCTCATATTCCTGAGCGTTTGATCGAGATCGGCAAGCGCCCCTTTCCTGCTTCTCTCTCCTGACTTGCCCGCCTGGAAAATCCCGGCCCGGTCCTCCGGATGTTTCGACCAGACCTGTCCGTAATAGGTTTCACTGCCCGCATAGGCCCGAGCGCAATCGAAGTAGGTAATCCCCTGAGCGACGGCTTCCAGGATCACCTTCGAGGACTCGTCTTCCTGTCCGTAAGTTCTCAAGATCCCTTCACCGCCCAAGCCCGTGAGGGTAACTTCTGTGCCGGTCTTTCCGAATTTTCTGCCTGCTATGGGCCCGATCGGCATCGCAGCATTTTCAATCACCGGGAACTCCTTTTTCCTTGTGTCAATGCCGATCAGGCCTCCCGGAGAGGCTTCTTCGGATGGAATCGGCGGCTTTGTCGTGCCCGGGTCACAGCGGCCAGACCAGAGGTATCAGCAGAGAGCTCAAAATCCAGATCAGAATATCCAGCGGAATCCCAAGTTTGAGAAAATCCTTGAACCTGTAGCCGCCGGGGCCGAATACAAGCAGGTGCGTGTGGTAGCTTATCGGGCTTGCAAACCCGCAACTTGCGCCGAAGCAGACCCCGAAGATAAAGGCCTTGGGATTTACGCCGAGTGACGTCGCTATCGAGACGGCAACCGGCACGAGCAGTACCGAAGTGGTTACGTGGCTCATCAGTTCGGTCAGTATGCAGGTCAGCAGGATGAACGCGGAGAGGATGAGCTTCGGATCCAGACCTTTGAGCGGAGCAAGAAAGAGGTCCGTGTAGACCAGGGCGGCCCCGGTCTTGTCGAGGGCGGCCCCAAGCGCCATCATTCCGACGATCATGATCAAAACTCTCACGCTTATGGACCTGTAAGCACCCCTGAGCGTAATGCATCCGGTCAGCACCATCACGAAGGCGCCGGTGAAGGTGCAGATGGAAATATCGGCAATCCTCGCCGCCGCTGCTGCGATTGACGCCACAAAAATCCCCAGCGCCAGGGGCGCCTTGGTCTTACCCACCACCTGGTGATGGATGTCCTCGATCACAATGAAATCGGGCTTGCTCCTGATTTCATCGAGGTTTTCGGTCCTGCAGCCGACCAGGAGCACGTCTCCTATCGCCAGCCGGACCCGGCTCAGCTTCTGTTCCGAGTAGTGAATGCCGCGCCTTTTGACTGCGATTATCCGGATAGCGAGCTCACGCTGAAGCCATCCGCGTATGGGGTTTTCACCTATTAGCCTGGACTGCGGGCTTATGATCATTTCGAGGATCATGTATTCGCCGCTTTTCCCCGGAAATTTGCTTCCCTCCAGCTCATGAGGCAGCACGACCAGCTTGAGATCGAGCAGTCCTATGATATCCGAGGCGCTCCCCTTGACGAGCAGCATGTCTTTTTCCGAGATTCGCAGCCCTTCGTCTTCGGGAAGCAAGATGACACCGTTTCGCACGATTTCAAATATTTCGACCGATTCAAGGTTGCCCTCTGCCTCTGTGATGGTCTTTCCGGCGAGCTTGCTCCCGTCGGGCACCAGAAGTTCCGAGAGAAACTGCGGCGCCCCGCTGCCTCTGAGCTCGCAGACCGGCGCCTTGTGCGACGGCATCCTGCCCGACGAAGTGAAATAGAGGAACAGCAGCGTTACGACCAATATCGGGACCCCAACCGGTGCGAACTCGAACATGCCCAGCGGACCGTACCCGTAGTAGGTTGCAAAGCTGCTTATCAGCAGGTGTGTGGCCGTCCCGATCAGGGTCATCGTCCCGCCGGCAATCGATGCATAGGAAACCGGAATGAGAAACTTCGACGGGCTCATTCCATACTCGCAGCAGATGCTCATGAGGATCGGAACGAAAAGTACCACAATCGGAGTATGCCCGATAAACGCCGAAGGGATCGCCACCCCTATGGTCGATACCAGCAGAACGCGCTTTTCGTCGCCTTTCAAAAAGCGGGAGATCTTTTCGGTGAGAATACTCAAAGCGCCAGTGCGAACAAGGGCGCTGCTCAGCACCAGCAGGGCCACTATCGTTATGACCGAAGGATTTGCAAACCCGGCAAGGGCTTCGGACGGCGTGAGTATCCCGGTTATCATGAGGACTGCTATGAGGCCGATTGCGGTGAGGTCTATCGGGTATTTCTCGGTAATGAGAAGATAGATGGTCACCAGTACGATTATCGTAATAAGCCAAACGGTCATTATAGAGCGCAGTTAAGTTGGAGAAGGAGGCGCCAGAGTTTCACCGAATGCGAGTAATGTAAAGCGCGGAGCGGATTGGAGCAAGAAGCCGCGCGGAAAATAAAACGGCAGTGCGGGGGGGGGCGAATTATTAATAATAGGAAGAGTAAGTAAGCACTAACAATCGGAGAGGCTGCCATGGCTGACAAGGTCGAAGTGTACGCGCGGAAAATGCGGAAATAAAGCGAAGATGACCATAGGCAGCACATCGGGATCATACTTTTTATCCGACGTCCCTCCGGTCAGATTCCACCTTCCGGCAAGCAAAATGTTAAGCTCAGGCCACTCGATTGCGGCTTGTTTTCTTGCTCTGGAAAGTATCCCCGGAATCCCTGCCTCCATCACTATAAAATACAGCGGATCGGGCATTTCGATTGACGCCAATTCGGCACAGTCATATTCTAGATAAATCAGGCAAAAGTGTTAAACCGGATTGGAGGTTTCGGGATGCTGTTGGAATATATTCAGGCGGCACTTCGCCATGCAAAGTACGAGATCTTGCCGGATGATGGCAGCTACTATGGAAAGATTGGCGAGTGTAATGGTGTTTACGCCAATGCAAAGACACTCGAAGAATGTCGAGAAGAACTCCGAGAGGTGCTGGAGGAACGGGTCCTGTTTCGGGTTCACAAGAACCTCCGATTGCCGACGATTGACGGGATTGAACTTCTTATAAAAGAAGTCGCCTGATGCCTCCCTTTGGACCAGTCAAAAGAAAAGATCTCGTCAGGTATCTCGGGCAGTGTATCCCGAAAAAGATTCAATTTATGACACCCTCTAGATTGGCGATATCGTCCTTATTGGATTCCCGCATACTGACCTCCGTAGTATTTTGAAAAGGCCCGGTCTTGTGATGTACGATTCGGGCGACGAGGATGTTCTCGTTGCCAGGGTAACGACTCAAAGGCATGTGACTGAAGCAGACTATAAAATCGCTGATTGGCAGATATGTGGTCTTTTGGCGGAAATCTTTCATAAGGCTGGGGCAAGCAGGCGACGATACAAAATTATTCTATTACCAAACGGCTGGGTGCATTGGAACCTGGAGAAACTGCCGGGTTGAAATCGCCTGCGAAAGATGTTTTCATCATAGGGATTACCTTTGTAGTCTGATAAAGCTCAACGACGAGTTGAGCATTATGCGGCCCAGCCGGTAGGAATTACCGGAAAGACGGGCAGTCCGGCAGATGTTATCTGCTGCTACGAAAAGTTCTGCCTCGATTAGAATGGCGAAATTATCAAGAAATTGCCTTGGTCCGACCCCTGCGGACCGCCCACCCCTTCATAGAATCTACAGATTCAATCTCTGACCCGAACGAACTTGAACGTGGCTTAAGGATCAAAACTCGAGCTTCTCCTCGTTGTCGAATGGGATGACCTCATCCGGGTTAGCCGGAGCGCTGTTCGAAAGGCTTCCGTTACCACCACCCGATTTGCTTCGCTGCAGTGTGCCGGGCAGTCTCGGCATAGAGGAAGCGTGCTTGCCGTCCCCTGTTTCGCCGGCCTTCATTCGCCCGGCGCCTGGTTTATCCAGCGATTCGGCGCCGCCGATTGCCTTACCTCCGACTATCGTCGCCAGACCCTGCACAAGGGTTTTCATGCGTTCGGCCTCAGAATTCATCATCTCCGCCGCGGACGAAGATTCTTCGGCGTTGGCGGAGTTTTGCTGGACCACCTTGTCCATCTCGGCCACCGCCTTGTTGATCTGGCCTATTCCCTCGGACTGTTCCGCGGAAGCCTCCGCTATTTCGTTCACCAACTCGCCCATTTTTCCGGCACTCACTGCCAGGTTTGAGAAATCCGAACTCGTTATGGAGACTATTTCCGATCCTTCCTTGATTCTCTTGACCGTACCCTCAATAAGTTCGGCCGTATTTTTCGCCGCATCGGCAGCCCTCATTGCAAGGTTCCTGACCTCATCGGCTACGACCGCAAACCCTGCTCCGGCTTCACCCGCCCGAGCCGCTTCCACGGCCGCGTTGAGCGCCAGCAGATTTGTCTGGAACGCAATAGCGTCAATTGTTTTGACGATCTTGGAGGTATCCTCGCTAGCCCTGGAGATTTCGAACATCGAGGCGGTCAGTTGCTCCATGGACCGGTTTGCCTTGGAAACCACGCCGGCCGTCTCCATCATCAGCTTATTGGCCTGACCGGCATGATCGGCGTTCTGTTTGGTCATAGAAGACATCTCCTCCAGTGAAGAAGAGGTTTCCTCGATCGATGCCGCCTGTTCAGAAGACCCATCCGCCAGTTGCCGGCTGACATCGGAGAGTTGCTTTGCCCCCGACTTCACCTCATCGGCAGCATCTGAAAGATTGGAAATGGAACGAGTCAACGTCCCGGTAATTGCTTTGATGATGATCCAGCCAACCAGGGCCAAACATATGGTGGATGCAATGGAAACGATCAAAATCAAAAGATCCCGGCTCGCGTTGCCCTGCTCGATCTGCAGGCTCACGGCTTTATTGATTTCCACGGCGGACTTGACCACGCTTTCACCTTTTTCCTGTAACTGCACCATGAGATCCTGATTTGTTTTCCAATCAGAAAAAAGCGCCGCTTCAGCCTTATCGATTTTGGGCAGGTATACCTTAGCCTTGGCCCAGGTATCATTGAAGTCGGCGGAATCGATCTTCAGCAATAAGACAGTAAGATTTTTCTCCCTGATGGCCAACTGGTTGGAAATAGCCTTGCCGGTCTCCGAAAAGTTCTGTGTATTTCCTGAAATAAGAAGATTTTGGATATTGAGAAGCCTTTGATCCCATATCGAGACATACTCCTTCAACGCATTCATCAAAGCCGCTTTGCCGGCATCGAGAGTGTCCCCCTGCATGACGGCCTGGACGTCTTCCGCATCGATTGCCTTTACGATATTGTGTAACGGCCCGCGCACCGCATCGGCTTCGGTCCGGATTTCTTCCCGGTGAGAATGCATGCTGGACATGTTCTGTGTTATGGATTCAAAGATCTTTGCACAATCAGTCTCAACGGCAACTATTGTTTCGACCGTTTTGGAAAGGGCACTGCCCGCGGCCAGGGTCTGAAGTTGCGTTATTCCTTCCTTCAAGTTCTTTTGTATAGCTTCATAATTGGACAAAAAATCCTTATTGCCGGAATTGACGAACTTTTCCTGTATAATCCTGGATTGCAAGATGTAGGCGGCAACCCCCTGACTTTTTCTATCGACGTTCAGGGCCTTTTTCGTCGAAAATGACGAATACATGCCGATGGCGGAAACGGCAACTGCGGCAAATATTCCGAGTAAGGCAAGAAGAACTATCTTGGAACGAACAGTCGCAAACATGGAGACCCTCGAAATTGACATGACAAATTCCCTCCCGGATGAAACAGGGGCGCGCATGGCTAAATTCATACGCACCCCGATACAGCGGATCTATTGATATGTACCGGCAACAAGCACTACATTTTCGCCAGGCACTCTATAGACGTAGGAGTCCTTTGGCGAAGGCGCTTTTTCACCTGGTTTTGGCCAGGTGTAAGTCACCCATCCTTCACCGGCAGTCTTTGCAATAGTCATAAATTCGGCCACGAACAGTTTGCCGGACGAATCCCTGACGTCAATCACGTTTTTTCCCAAAAACTTCGGGTTGGGATGAGCCAACTGGTCCGCGTCCAGGGTGTAAGCAATCACATAGCTATCCTTCCACTGGAACGGCCCCTTCGGGTCATTTAGTTTCGCAATGCCCGCGTCGACGCCGGCCTGTTTGATCAAGGCCGCGGCTTCTTTGACTTTGGCTACGCACTCTTCCTTCGTCGCCTTCTCCTGCGCCAGGCAGAATCCCGAAAAAGAAACAATGCAGAGAAAAATAACAACATACAAAAGTGAACGGACCTTTTTCATGTATTCCTCCATTTTACCTGTCATGATATTGTCTGAGATTATCCGCTAAAAACCCTTTCCCTCGCACGAATTCACTCCTTTCCGGGCCGGAATTTTGCTGCAACAAATCTAAAAACCTGCGTGGCACGGTAAATCGGCATATTCGTATCAACACTTAAATACTTATTGATAATATCCAGCATGTTATACAATCAAATCAGTTGACTTGAGGTTTTCATACGCACCCCGATACAGCGGATCTATTGATATACACCGGCAACAAGTACTACATTTTCGCCAGGCACTCTATAGACGAAGGAGTCCTTTGGCGAAGGCGCTTTTTCACCTGGTTTTGGCCAGGTGTAACTCACCCATCCTTCACCCGCAGTCTTTGCAACAGTCATAAATTCGGCTACGAACAGCTTGCCGGACGCATCTTTGGTCTCAATCACGTTTTTTCCCAAGAACTTCGGGTTGGGATGAGCCAACATGTCTGCGTCGAGGGTGTAAGCAATCACATAGCTGTCCTTCCACTGGAACGGCCCCTTCGGGTCATTTAGCTTCGCAATGCCCGCATCGACGCCGGCCTGTTTGATCAGGGCCGCGGCTTCTTTGACTTTGGCTACGCACTCTTCCTTCGTCGCCTTCTCCTGCGCCAGGCAGAATCCCGAAAAAGAAACAATGCAGAGAAAAATAACAACATACAAAAGTGAACGGACCTGTTTCATGTATTCCTCCATTTTTACCTGTCATGATATTGTCTGAGATTATCGGTTAGAGACCCTTTCCCTCACTCGAATTGACTCCTCTCCGGGCCGGAATTTTCCTGCAACCAATCCAAAAACATACGTGGCATAGTAATCGGAATGTTCCTACCAACACTGAAGTGCTTATTGATAATGTCTCGCATGTTATACAATCAAATTAGTTGACTTGAGGCTTGAGACCCGGCATGCAGGTCTGAAGGCCCAGGCCCATCTGTCGCAAAATGTCCGGTCCCCGGAGGGCCTGATTTTGCAGAACGGCTTTCAAGGGGCCGATGCCGGGGAACTCGCGAATTTTAATGAGAATAGAGATCGAAGGAGACGGGATTTGAACAAAGTAATTGTGGATGTGTTACTCACCGATTTGCGCCAGTGAGGTGCCTGCGTCTATATGGCGGAATCGGTACGGGCGTTACCGGCGGATATTCAGGAAATCATCGAAGTTAGGGAGTGGGACCTGCGCACCCTTGAAGGCATTCAGCGCTTCAGGCAACTCAAAGCAAAATCGCTGCCCAGTATAGCGCTTAACGAAGAGCTGGTCTTCGAGGCAATTATCCCTGCGCAGGAGGAGCTGATTCAGGCTATTCAAGATCGATATAGACGATTAAAATAAGTTGTATTCGGGTCGGGAAATGATAAACAGGCGCATCGCAACGGCTGTAATCGTCAACCATCCGGAGAACGTCATGGCAAATACGCGCAGAGTTATTATTGATATTTTTTTGAGCGATCAATGAGCGTCCGGACCTTACATGGTCGAATCGGTGAAGGTTTTGCCGAAGGAGATTCAGGACGTAATCGAGGTTCATAGGCGACCCCTGGGGCTTATACACCGCCGGGTGCCCGAATGATGAATGTCTATTTGGCGGGCGTATTAATGGATGCCATATTGCGTGGTCCAGTACTCAGGGATCGCAGACGATCTTAGGGTTTCACTTCTCTGCGCCCTGTTGGGCCTTCCTTTGCCTCTTGATAATTTTAGCCAGACTCCGAAGGGCCTCATTGACAGAGTCGTGGTCGGGAAAGTATTCAGCCACATCGGGTTCAATGACTACAACGTTGGCGCCCTCCTCATAGCGTTTTGCGTACTTGCCCCTGACCCCGCCGGTGAAATCGTATTCCTCGAGCATGTCAGGGTCATTTTTCATTTTCTTCATGTCTGAATCTCTCCTTATTCGAAGCCACTCTGGCACTGATAATACGGATTCGATCTGCACTTTCCGTGTGCACGACAACGAGAAGGCGGCCTTTGTGGGATTGCCCGATCAGGACAAGGCGTTCCTCGTCATCGGAGTGCAGAGGATCGTCTATGGTCCAGGACAATGGATCGCGAAAAGCCGTGCTTGCCTCGTCGAATGAAACATCATGCCTTTTCACGTTCAGCCGCGCCTTCTCGGGGTCCCATTCAAACAAGAGTCCCATAGGACGTCACTTTTCTCCCCTGGCCGTCATTCACACGTTGCCCGCCACCCTATTTAACACGGTTATTTTTCATGATACCTGACATCGAGGCGAAATCATAGAGGATGATTACGATTGGAAACTCTCTGCAGCTTGCAAACATCGCAGCTTTTCGATTCGTCAAAAAATGATTCGCTTGTTGAATCCCGCCTTAGAATTTCTGTTTCCGCGCTACCAAAATGGCGGAGAAATCCCCAGTGCGGCAGGTTCGCTCGTGACTTTCCGGCGAGCATGCGTAGAGAGATACTCGACGATGGAGACCACGGAGGACCATTCCACATGAAAATCCACACGGAAAATGGTTGATTGCAACCGGAAAGGAGTCAGCTTCTCCGAAAAAATAACCTTGAAAATCTTTACCCCGGCCGATCTGGCGCACTGGTCAGCAGAGGGACGGGATGGGTTCGACGGGAATCAAAAAGTGTCATCAGGCGGGGGCCTCCCCCATCAAGTGTAAGGCAGAAAACGCCGGAAGCACCCGAATAACAGCATTCTCAGGGTCAAGGGGCGCACAGGGGAGGGCTCAGTTCTTATTGATAATATCCCACATGTTATACAATCAAGTGAGTTGACTTGAGGCTTGAGATCCGGCATGCAGGTCTGAAGGCCCGGGCCCATCTGTCGCAAAATGTCCGGTCCCCGGAGGGCCTGATTTTCCAGAACGGCTTTCAAGGGGCCGATGCCGGGGAACTCCCGAATTCTAATGGGAATAGAGATCGAAGGAGCCGGGATGTGAACAAAGTAATTGTAGATGTGTTGCTCACCGATTTGCGCCAGTGAGCTGCCTGCGTCTAAGATCGATATGGACGATTAAAATAAGTTGTATTCGGGTCGGGAAATGATAAACAGGCGCATCGCAACGGCTGTAATCGTCAGCCATCCGGAGAACGTCATGGCAAATACGCGCAGAGTTATTATCGATATTTTTTTGAGCGATCAATGAGCGTCCGGACCTTACATGGTCGAAGCGGTGAAGGTTTTGCCGAAGGAGATTCAGGACGTAATCGAGGTTCATACCCGGGATGTGAGGAAACTGGAAGGAATTAAAAAAAAGAAGGAACTGCGGGCCAGGACAGTTCCCTCCATTGCGGTGAACGGAGAAGTTCTATTCCAGTCAGGTATTCCGCAGCAAGATGAATTGTCAGCGGCAATTCTTCTTCGTTGGCTCGAAAAGGGCCAGCTCCACTCGTCTCCCGGCCATTGAATTGCCGGGGACTCAAAAGTTCAGCACATCCGGATCATACTTTTTATGCGACGTCGCTCCGGTCAGGGTCCACCTTCCGGCAAGCTCTGTTGACGTCCCCGAAACTTGGGAGGCGCCGTGTTTTGAGATTCGCTGCGTCCTGGGCAAGAGATCCTGACATTTCCGCAATGGCTTGCGTGTTCCTTGCATATCGCAACAATGTCTCGGACATTGACAATCCGCCACCTCACAAGTATGGTTCTGTAGTTGATGTTGACAATGACGCAATGCTGGAGTGTGAGTGAAGATTCGCTTCTACATTGACCCGGAAACACAGGTTTACCTCACATTTACAGGCATCAGGTGTTTGAGGGAGAGGTTGAAGATGTTTTGATCCGCCCGGGCGAGGATCGACCGGGTCAAGAAGGCTCTCGTGTTGCAACAGGGCATACGAGAGCGGGCCGACCGCTCCGGGTGATATATGTACCTGATCCTGCACCTGACAGCGTCTTTGTGATCACCGCATACGAATTGAGTGGCAAGCCTCTCAAAGCATATCGGCGAAGACGTCGAGGAAGGCAAAGAACATGAAAAAGAGCGGGTTTCCCAGTGGCTGGGACGAAGACAGGGTAAAAAGAGTTCTCTCCCATTATGAGAGCCAATCAGAGGAAGAGGCTGTTGCAGAAGACGAAGCGGCATGGGAGGATTCATCACAGACATTCATAGAGATACCTAATGATCTAGTCCCTACCGTACGTGAAATGCTTGCCAAGAGGTCGAGCAAGCCGTTAAAAGTGGGAGAGCGGAAAGATTCCGGAGCATAACATAGGGGGGAGCAGCCCCTACGTACCATGATCTTCTCATCTCAAGGGCGACCCCACCTTGACTTTTTTCCTTTTGCATGCCTCCGAAGCATGAGCGCCGCGAAGAAGCGGATGCACCGGCGGTCGTCGTTAAAAGGGCCATTTTCCTGTCGATTAACAGTGTTTTAAGGCTGTAGAATGGCCAATTCCTACCACTCTCTCTTTGACCGGCAAGGTTTTGACGTGGTCCGACCCCGGACCAGACCCCGGACCAGCGGACCACCCCGGACCAGCGGACCAACTAACCCCGGACCAACCCTCGGTTGGGGTGGATATTAAGGCAATCTTGTAGCCCCCTCTTGCCTCCGGCACGGGCAACAAAAAGACGTTGCCCGTGTCACCCGTGTGGACTTTCCATGCTACTCCCCGCACCACAATGGCATGCGGGTCCGCAATGGGATGGTTGACAATCTGCCATTTCAAGGTATTGTCTATCCGAACAAAGTAGACCGCTTATTCGATGCCGATTATCAGGCATATCCACCACCCCTGCGGAGGATAGAAGACATGGCAACGCTGGGTCAACCTAAGCAGCATGTACCCGTTTTCGTTGGTTCGACATACGAAGATCTCAGAGAGTACAGGGCTGCAGTTCGCGACGCGCTGCATCATTTAGAGACAATAGTCCGAGGTATGGAGTACTTCGGATCGAAGCCTGGGAGCCCAAAGGAGGAATGCCTAAAGGCAGTCCAATCCTGCAGGGCCTACATCGGTATATTCGCTATGAGGTACGGGAGTATTGATGAGGAAACGGGGAAGTCTATGACGCACCTCGAATATGAGGAGGCAACTCGCCTGGGGTTGCCCATCCTCGTTTACCTGATTGACGGGCAAAACCAGGCGGTACTTCCGAAGCATGTCGAGACTGGTGATAACGCAAAGCTCTTGAATACATTGAAGGCTGAGCTGAAGAAGAAATATACTGTGAGCTTTTTCACTACGCCTGAGGATCTCGCGAAACGTGTAGCACAAGATCTTCCACCCATTTTGCGAGATATTGGCGTTGCAATAGAGCCCGAACCGAAAGAACTCGTAACCACAGACGCCGAGGAGACACTCAGCCGATTCAGAGCGCAGCCAACCAAGTATTCTGGACGAGAGATTACAGCCGATCACGATAGCCATCAAATAGCCGGGGATACTATGGCTGAGGATGTGAAATGGCTTTGCGATTTTTGCGGTGAGGCCATCACGAAAGTGGAAGATGGGTGGGTTGAATGGATAGAAATTTCTCGCGCGGATGGGACTACTGATGCCAGGGATTTACGATTAGTTCATCATCGACCAGCGAGCCCACTGAAAGATAGCCCGAAGGCCTGTCAGCTTAACAGTAAAGCGGAATACAAAAAGGACAAGGGAAGCATTTCTGATTTGTCTCTAGAATATTTTCTTGGTCCCAACGGGCTGATGTATCTTTTGTCTAAGGTTCAGCATGGACCAGGTCCATCTGGAATCTGGATAGAAATGATAAAACGCTTACATATACCTGGATATGAGCTTGCCAGAAGACATTTTGATAGGGCTCTTAGAACTGGTGTTATTGAAAATGACAGCTATCCGGGATTCTATGAGCAACATCAAATTAAGGCTGTACTTGCCAAAGGTTGGCCCGATGACATCTCGGAAATGATAACCCCTGCTCCGAAGTTAAATTTACGACGTGGATTTACCAAAGATGAGTTGAAACAGCTTCTTTCTTCGGTGGATGACGCTGATGGTCACCACGTAATGTGGGTTGATTATCTTGGAAACTTTTATATCTCACGTATTCCTGAAGAACTAACTCCCATAGGCTGGGCGGAAACAATAAAAGACAAACTGAAATTTCGATACGAAACATTGATGCAAGGCAATGGTTATGTTGGCTTTGAATCTGCTGCTGATGAAGGTTATGTTAGCGAAACTTATAATGATTTACTAAGAGACTGGAAAGCAGGAAGCACAGGCTATATAGATTACTAGTTTTATGAACCAGGAGTGTGAATTGACGCAAATCAATATCCAGGACATTCGCTGAAAAAGGGAAACTCTATTTAGCTCGCCTATAGTTTGATCTGCTGGTATCCGCGCACCTCTTTATACATGCGCACCAGACTTTTAGCAGGGGGATTGCCGGCCTCCGGACGCAGATGAAGAAGGGGCGTCGGATACAGGTCCGATGCTTCTCATGAAAATCACTATCTGCCCCGCCATCTCGTGCCGATATAATTCATTGAACAGGAATATCCCGGAGTCGAGGCGGAACTCGGGCGAATCCGGGGCAGCGTTATCCGGGCCGTGAGAATCATTATGTCTCATGGTGGACTTTCCATGCTAAAGTAGCTGAAAGGAAGCTTTTCATCATAGAATCAGGAAAGGACGGGCGATGGCGATAATCACCATTTCGAGAGGCTCGTACTACCGCGGCCGGGAAGTAGCGGAAAAACTGGCGGCAAAGCTGGGCTATGACTGTATTTCCCGCGAGATACTCCTTGCGGCTTCAAAGGAATTCAACATCCCGGAAATCAAGCTTATCAGGGCGATCGAGGATGCGCCGGGGATTCTGAGGCGTTTTACCAACGACAGGAAGAAATACGTGGCCTTCATCCGAGCAGCCCTCCTCAAACACGTGCAAAAAGACAACGTGGTCTACCACGGGCTCTTCGGGAACTTTTTCCTTCAGGACATACCACATGTGCTCAAGGTGCGGATAGTGGGCGACCTTGAAACCCGCATTGCGGACGAGGTCGAGCGGGAGGGCATCCCTGAGGCCAAGGCCCGGGAGATCATCGTAAGGGATGACGAGGAGCGGCGAAAGTGGGCGCTTTCCCTTTACGGGGCAGATACCTGGGACGCGACCTACTACGACATGGTGCTGCATCTCAGGTCGATCACCGTGGATGATGCGGTGAGCCTGATAATGCATACCCTCCAGTTCCGGGGTTTTCAAACCACGCCGGAGGGCCAGCAGGCTATCGACAACCTTGTCGAGGCAACGCGTCTGGAGTTTACTCAGGTATGGTGGGAAGGCTCCCCGCAGCCCAAATGAGGAAATGATTTTCCATGAGCCACGCTAAAGAGAAGGCCGGTGTCCTGGTCGTCGCCGCGCTCGGGGTCGTTTTCGGCGACATCGGCACCAGCCCCCTGTATACTCTCAAAGTTTGTTTCCTCGGCCAAACATCGGTTACTCCCTCGCCGGAAAACGTTCTGGGCCTGGTGTCATTGATCTTTTGGTCGCTCATGCTGGTGGTCAGCATCAAATACGCGCTGTTTATCCTCCAGGCCGAGGATAGCGGAGAGGGCGGGGTTTTTGCCATGCTGGCCCTTCTCCACAAGAAAAGGGGCGCCAGACTGGGCAGGGGACTGATCCTGGCCGGGCTCTTCGGTTCCGCGCTGCTCTACGGGGATGGTCTCATAACTCCCGTCATCTCGGTGCTATCCGCGCTGGAGGGACTCGAAGTGGCCACGGCGCGCGCCAAGCCGCTGATTGTCCCCCTGACCTGCTGTATATTGTTTTTGCTCTTCTGGGCGCAAAGCCAGGGCACGGGAAAGATCGGCAAGCTCTTCGGACCGGTGATGATCCTGTGGTTCGCGGTCATCGCCGCGCTTGGAGTTGCGGCGATCTGGCGCAGGCCCGACATACTGGCCGCGGTAAACCCGGCCTACGGGGTCCGGTTCTTCATAAACAACGGGCTACGCGGGTTCTTTTTGCTGGGCGCGGTGGTGCTCTGCGTGACCGGGTGCGAGGCCCTCTACGCCGATATGGGCCACTTCGGGGCCAAGGCTATCCGCATCTCCTGGTATCTCGTAGCGCTCCCGGCGCTTCTTCTCAACTATTTCGGCCAGGGAGCCGTTATCCTGCACGACCCGGCAAATGCGGGTGAGTCGTTTTTCAGCCTCGTTCCACATGCTCTGCTCTACCCGATGGTCGTGCTCGCCACGGTTGCCACGATCATAGCCTCGCAGGCCATCATATCCGGGGTCTTCTCGCTGACCCGGCAGGCCATTCAACTCGGCTTTCTTCCGCGCATGAGGGTCTTGCACACGTCGGGAATGGCCGAAGGGCAGGTCTATCTCCCCGATGTAAACTTTCTTATGCTGGTGGCCGCCATCGCGATAACGCTCCACTTCAAGGCATCCGACAACCTCGCCGACGCCTACGGCATAGCGGTCACCGGGACCATGCTCATCACTTCGGTGATATTCTACTTTATTTGCAGGTGGATCTGGGGATGGAGCGTCATCAGGGCCCTGCCGCTCTGCTTGTTTTTCATGATTATGGACCTCACCTACTTCAGCGCATGCCTGCAGAAATTCACCACAGGCGGCTGGTTCCCCCTGGGCAGCGCTTTGCTGATCATGATTATCATGGTCGCCTGGTGGGACGGCTGGAAGAGGCTGGCGATAATGGTGATGACCAGCACCATTCCAAAAGAAAAATTCATGGAAAAGGTTGCCAAAGGGAACCTGGTACGGCTGCCGGGCGTCGGCGTATTCCTCTCTGCTTTCCAACGGGAAGTGCCGCCCATGCTCCTCCACTATGTCAACCAGACGCGGGCCATGTACGAGAAACTGGTAATCCTTTCGGTGCTCACCACCGACGCCCCCGAGGTGGCGGAATCCGAGCGGATAGAAATCGAGAACCTGGGTTACGGCGTCTGCAAGGTCAGCGCCCGCTACGGGTTCATGGAATCGCCCGACATACCGCAGATTATGTCCCTGGCCAGGGCCAAAGGGTTGGACATCAATCTAAGCGAGGTGACCTACTACCTTGGCAGGATAAGCCTCGTGCGCGACCGCAAGAGGGCCATGCCCAGGTGGCGCAGATTCCTGTTTACTTTCATGTTTCGCAATGCGCTCGGCGGGTCGTCCTACCTGAACATACCGCCCTCGAAAGTCATGGAAATCGGAGTGCAGATGCCGTATTAGAAGCAAAGCATGCACCACAGAGTCACAGAGATCACAGAGAAAAACACAGAGAAAAAGTAGTTTACGATCGGGCCTGAATGCGGGGTTTTTGTACCGCAGCGCGGGCCGATGAACGCCATCTCGCCATTTCGAGAAATGCTTCTATTCTCGTTCGCAACTGCTCCACATCCGATTGGGAATAGTCTGTTTCCACGTGTAGAAACGGCAAACCGAAGCTTTTTTCGACGGAATCGCTAATCACCCGGGACTCAATATTGTAGGTATGGCAGCATTGAAAAGTGAGGTCGACGACTGCGTCCACACTGAATTCGCTTATCAGCCGGTGGAGCAGGACCTGGCGTCCGGCGTTCGGGGCCATGCATGAGCAGGGGATTTGCAGGTACCGCCGGGCGATGGCCAGGAAGGGGTCTTTTTCCTCTTCATCCACCAGCAAATCCAGGCCTTTCACGCCGGTGCAATTCTCCATGCACACCACGGCGCCTCCGCACTCTTCGATCATGCGGAGCACCTTTTCGGAACCCTTTCCAATGGGACAGCCCGTGAGAAGAATCCTGGGGGCATCCGGCTCGAAGGGTGAAAAGCCGGTGGCGGCGAGGTCTTCCATCTCCGCAGTGAATTCCCGGAGCAGGTCAAGATACTTTTCGGGATAGACGAAAAAGCTCTTTGTCTCCATCACGGTCATCATATCGAGCCCGGAAAGAGGAATGCGCTCGGCGGCCTGGAAACGGGAAATTTTCCTGACAAGTTTACGTATCCTGTTGTGCAACCTGATCTGAAACCGGAGATGGTCCCTGTCTATCTTATGACCGGTGAAGTCTTCGAGAAACCTGCCAAGCCTCAGGATTTCCCCGTGCCAGAATTGAAGAGCATGCGGCTCCGTCGTCGAATATGGCAGGTGCATGAGGTGGAGAGGTTTGATTTGTCCGAGGAACTCATACATCTTCTTCTTGCCGTCGCAGGTAGTCTCACCGATCAAAAAATCACTTGACGAAAAAAACGGGCATGTATCGGTAACGGCATAGCCATAGCTTGATTTAATGAGCGGGCACAGATTCGGAGGCAGTGTGCGTTCGGCGTCGGGGATAGGATTTTCTTTTTTCCCGCAAAGACTGACGGGTATCGCCCCGGCGGCCCGTACAAGCTCAACCGGCGCGAACAGGCAGTAAAGGCCCGCCACATTTTTCGCACCTTCCAAATTGGAAACGTCGAGCAAAAAACGTTCACCCGTATCTTCAAAATGCTTAAAACTTGCCGGTTTCAACACAATCCTCCACGCGCCCTGGATTTGGGCGGATTAATTGTAGAACGACTTTTACTGCCTTAGACAGGATTAACAGGATTGAAAAATAACCAGGCAGAGGCTCGAAATCTTGTGCTTCTGTACAAACTCCATCCGTGTACTCTTAGAAGAGCTGAGAGTTCATAATCCTGTAAATCCCGTTAATCCTGTCGAAACGCCCCGGATGCGGGCGGGTTGATCGTAGAACGACTTTTAATGCCTTAGACATTATTAATAGGATTTACAGGATAGAAAAATAGCCAGGTAGAGCCGTGAAACCTTCTTCCTCTGTACAAAGAGAGAGGCCTCCATCCGTATGCACTTAGAAGAGCGTAGAGTTCATAATCCTGTTAATCCTGTCTAAAAGCTTTTATGTCGTTGCATGCTTATTGATGGACAAACCTAAAAATCAAATTGTAGAGGCGGCCACGTTTCTGCCGTAGAGCGCAGCTCCGAGGGCGCCGACCATGTCCGGGTTCTCGGGTACGATTATCGGCTGCCCCAGTTCTTCTTCGAGCAATCGTATGACGCAGGGATTGTGGGCTACCCCGCCTGCAAACACGAGCGGAGCTGTTACACCGACGCGCCTGAGCATAGCCGCGGTACGCTGAGCAATAGCCATGTGCAACCCCATGGCGATATTTTCCGGGCGTTCTCCCCTGGCCATAAGCGAGGTAGCCTCGCTTTCGGCAAAAACGGTGCACATGCTGCTTATCTGTATCCGGCGGTCAGACCCGAGCGCATAATCTCCAAAGGATTCCAGCGGAATCTGGAGAGCAGTGGCCATGAACTCCAAGAACTTCCCGGTTCCAGCCGCGCAACGGTCGTTCATTTCGAATTTGAAAACTTTCCCCGCGTCAGAAAGCGATATAACCTTGGTATCCTGCCCCCCGATGTCCAGGATCGTTTTGGCTTCCGGATACAGGAATTTAGCGCCGAGCGCGTATGCCTGAATTTCCGTGATTGTGGAGACATTCGCGCGAGCGAAGGTTTCGGCGAACAGTTTTCGGCCGTATCCGGTCGCTATTATTCGACAGCCATTGATCCCTTCCATAAGCTTTCGGCATTGCCCAAGGGGATCAAAGGTGGTCTGAGTCTTAACCTGGTGAAAAGGGCCGCCGGAGTTCAGCACGACCAATTCTATGGAGCGTGAACCTATGTCAATACCGGCAACGTTTTGGTCATCGAAAAGAGGTTCCATCAAAATTCCAGTAGGCGTTCACCAGGGTACGAAGCCTGCCCCGAATCCCGGATCGAGTCCTCGGATCTGGTGCGGGGCAGGCTTCACAGGCCCTGATACGGCCAATCAACGCGTCATTTCAACGAAGGCTTCGACGCGGGTCTTTAGCTGTTCAACGTCTTCCATGCTGTAGTCCGTCTCGATTGAAAGCATTGGAATACCGGCCTTTGTGAGCGCCTTTTCAACCTTGAAGGCCTCAATGGCATACGGCTGGCAAAATGATAGTCCGTAATGGATCACACCCTTTACCTTCAGGTCCTGCGCCATTTTGACGATGTTGTCCAGCCGTTCCGTGTTGGGAGTAAAACAGGCGCAGTCGATTTTCATATACCGGTCCAGGATGGCGTCGAGCATGCCGTCCATCGTCCGGGGGCTTTCATCCACCAGGTCGCGGGTGTTTCGAGTCCCTATGCAGGATTCTTCACCAACGACGACCGCCCCTGACGACTCTATTATATACGGCAGCTTCCAATTTGGAACGGCCATGGGGCATCCGGAGAGCATCAACCTGGAGGTGCCTTCAGGGGCGATGCCTTGACCGCTTTTTACCCGTTCCTCCAACTCGTCGCACAATTCTTGTATTTTGGAGGTGAACCGGACGGGGTCATCATAGAAAGATATCTGGTTAATAAGGAGGGCGTCTCTGCCTGAAATCGGCGTGGGGACGGCTTCGCGCAGCCGGTTTAGCCGTTGGAGCGCCAGGCGGCGGCCGTTCAAAAGATGAGTGGCTTCTTTGAGGCTCTCCGCCGTGATTTTGTTTCCCGTCGTCTCCTCCACCTTGTCCTTGAAACGCAGGATTTCACTTCGCCACAGCACCCGGTCGGCTGCGTTTTTCATCTGGGGTATTTCCATGACGTGGACCGGGGAATAGTCCGAAAAAATTTCATAGGCTTTTTTCTTCCCGTCGCAAGTGGTTTCTCCCACAATAAGGTCGCACGATTCGATGAAGGGGCAAAGCCTTCCCAGTTTGAAGCCCACAAATGATTTGATCAACGCGCATGTATTTCGCGGAAGGACTTTTTCGGCTTCTCCCGTTCCGACTTCAGCTCCAGCGCACAGGCCGACTTGAACGCCCCCGGCCGCGAGCACTATTTCTTCGGGGACAAAGACGCAGAACGTCCCGACGATCTTCTTGCCCGCCGCCTTTGCATCTTGAAGCTCCTTTATCCTTAGCCCGTGGACCTCGGTGAGGACGAAGTCGAGATACTCCATGCCCCGCAGCCGTCCCTGCTGGCTCATGTAGATGTCTCCGTAGAACTTCCCGAGCACCTGGAGCAATCCCGCATGGGCCTCCAGATCCAGATTGAGTTTTTCCCACATTGCATCATAAGAAGTGGCCATATAAGAGTCTCCTGGTTTGGGTTGAATTAATAGTTTACATTTGATTTCTCTATCTAGCAAATAGATAATGCCTATGGTGTTGCGTGTAACTATCGACAGTTCCGCTGGCCGGGTGTGGATTGGGGAGCTTCTGCGAGGGCAAATGTTAGGCGCAAGTATTGTGGCCACGTGTAATTTATGGGACGCCACAGTGGCATTACCTCGCCTTGACGGACCATAGCCCCTTTGGTATAAGTACAAACTCACAAGACAAGCTAAGGCTCACCCGGTTGGAATCAGGATTTCGCGTTTTCCGGGCCGTGCGCATGGAAACGCATCGGATGGAAGGCAGTCGAATGGAATTCGAGGCAATTCATCTTGTTGAACTGCTGGATTTTCGCCCGGACGACGGTTCAATATGGCTCGGCAATGAGAGGGTCGTAATCGAGAGCGCTAGCGCGCTTGGAATGCTTCGCAAAGATTTGATCGAAAACCACGGAATAGAGACCGCACGTCGCTTGATTCTCCGAATGGGATATGCGCAAGGCTACCTGCAGGGTTTGGTCATGGCGGAGCGCTACGGGCCCAAGGTTGCGGTTCCATCCGGTCCGATTATCGTCGGCCTTCAGGGCCTAGGCAAGGTAACAGTTGTGGTTAAAATTAACGACCCCGACGGACCATCTTTCCACGAAGAAGCGATAGTTCACAAATCGCCGGAGGCCGAGCAGCATGTGCTCCATTTCGGTAAAAGCAAGATCCCGGTTTGCTGGACAGCAACCGGATTTGCGAGTGGTTATCAATCTGCTGTTCGTGGCAAGCTTGTCAATTTTGAAGAGGAAACATGTGTGGCAAGAGGCGATTCCTGTTGTCACGTAATCGGTAGAGCGGTTGCCGGCTCCCAACCTGCGGACCAAACCCTTCGGATGAACTCTTCTGCAACGGATTCGTTGCAGATGGGCGACATCTTCGGTGACATCCGGGAGGAAATGAACCGGAAGTTCCAAGCGCTTCGAAAAAAACGCCCCCGCGTTAAGCTGAACGAAACCGGTCCGAAAAACAACGATGACGATGAATCTCAGGATGGAGTCGAGCGCGCGATAGCTCTGCCCGGAGAAGACAGGTTCATTGCAAGCGACCGAACTATGTCGGCTGCGGTGCATGCCGCTATGCAGGTTGCGCCGCTTCCCACGACAGTGCTGATCCGGGGTGAAAGCGGCACCGGGAAAGAATTTTTTGCACATCTAATACACCATAATAGCGGGCACACAAACGCTCCATTTGTTTCGTTGAACTGTGCGGCTTTGACTGAGGGCCTCCTTGAGTCGGAGCTATTCGGCCATGTACGCGGAGCTTTTACCGGCGCCATTCGTGACAAAGCCGGCCTGTTGGAACTTGCCCGTGATGGGACTCTGTTCCTCGATGAAGTGGGCGATATGCCACTCTCCGTACAGGCTAAGTTATTGAGGGCGCTTGAACTTCGGCAGATCCGCAGAGTTGGTGGGGAGGCCGTCATCAAGGTTCATGCGCGAGTCGTTGCGGCAACGAACGTCGATCTCCCAGCCGCAATTGACACCGGCACCTTCAGGCGGGACCTGTATTTCCGGCTCGCTGGTTTCGAAATCTACCTGCCTGCTCTTCAGGAACGACGGGAGGCGATACCCATCCTCGCGTACGAATTCCTGAAGAGAGCGGCTTCCTCATTCGGGAAGAAGGTGATTTCCATCAGCCCGGATGCGATGAGCCGGTTGATCCATTATTCGTGGCCCGGAAATGTTCGCGAACTCAAGCACGCGATCGAGCGCGCGGTGATCGTCTCAACCTCTGCTGAAATCCAGATTGACGATCTTCCGGAGAAGGGTTTGCAGAATGTGGAATACACCGCGGATACTCTCGATCTCAGGCAGAACGAACGCAACCTGATATTGCAGGCTCTGCTGGAGGCCAAAGGAAATCGTTCTATTGCAGCGCGCAACTTACGTATCGATCCCGCCACACTTTGGCGCAAGCTGAAGCGCTACAACATCGATGTTCCCAAACGATCCGGAGCACACAACCTGGATGGGCCGCTTTCGAGGTAATAACCTGACCCCGTCTGAATTACTGGTGTTGGTCTCGTTGATGAAGCGCAATCCCTATAATTGAGGCTATGGCTATACGCCTCCTCGCCCTTTGAAGACCGTTCCTCTATCCGGCAGATTTTTTCTATCCTGACTCACACGACCCAAAAGTATTGCAGAGTGCACGACGTATTCTTGCAAACTGCAATACTTCGCTTCGGCGAACCCCCCGAAACCAAACCGTAAGTTATCGAAAAATAAGTCTTTTATAGTCGGACTGGTTGTTGGTACTGCGATTGCACTAATCAATGCCGATACAGCAACCTGTTGGCCCCTCCCTTTCGTTTTTTGACGTTAGCAAAAGTCTGCTTGCGTCGGCTGTTGTTGTTCGCGTTGGCGCAGGGAAAAGATTTGTGAATCGGACTAACCGTATCTTTCAATATCTGGCTGTTGCGATCATCCTTGCAACAGTCATCGCCCTGTTAGCGGCGATGGCGTATTCCGGCTCGATCAAGAAATCGTATCACTGGACAAAGCCGTCACGTCAGCCTGCCGTGGCGCTGCCCGTGACAGAAGATCATATCCGCTCTCTTTTAGCACGAGTTCCCGATTCCGAATTGGGAGTCAGCATCGTAGACCTCGGTCTGGTGTATGGCATTCATTTCCGGGGTCCGGACGCCGTAGAAGTGACGATGACATTGACCACCCCTTACTGCCCTTACAGCAGATCCATCGTCGATGACATTGAAAAGACCTTGATGGCGGACCCTGCGATAAACGATGCACGGTTGCGCATCGTATTCGAGCCGGCATGGACATGGGACCGGGTCGATAAAAGCATTCGAGACCGCATCATCAGACAGTTCTCGGCTGTACCGGGGACATTGGGAGGCAGCCATGATTGAGGCATTGCCCATCACCTCAGGTTTCCTGCTGGGCCTTTCAACCGGCCCGATCTGCATGGCCACTTGTCTGCCCATAGTGTTTCCGTTCACCGTGAGTGAAGACGGCGGGTCCAGCGCCGCTCAGCGATGGTGTTTCCTTGCAAGGTTTCTGGCGGGAAGGCTTGCAGCGTATGCCGCCACAGGTTTTGTCACCGGGTTGATCGCGAGCCGGCTCGGGTTCGCCGGAGCTAAAATCGGAATTTACGCGTGGGTTGTTCTTTCGCTGTTGCTAATTGCCTACGGCGTGGGCGCCAACTTTAAACATGCCGGTTTATGCAGGCTTGTGACACGCAGTGTCGCGGCACGCTCTTTTCCTTACACCTTGGGTTTCCTGACGGGACTGTCGGTCTGCCCTCCCTTTCTGTTGGCTCTGAGTTACGTAATGGAGCGATCCGTTAACGTGATGTTTGCCGTTGTGTTCTTTGTGTCATTCTTCTGTGCCACCAGCTTATACGTCCTGCCCATCGGGATTTTGGGGCATCTTCCTCGGCAAGACTGGCTGCGCATAGTGGGACGTTGTGCCGCTGTTGTAAGCGGCTTTTTCTTTTTATGGCAGGCCCTGTTCAGTCTGGTTTGAACTCAAAGTGAAGGAGGTGGGGATGACGACATAACAAAGATGTTCGCAGGGGGTGCGGGCTGCTGCCGGTGCGGCCCTCATATGGCTTGAGGTTCAAAGTGGAGGAGGTAAGTATGAAGTCTAATCACAGATATGTTCTTTTGGGGTTGTGCGCTGCAGCCGGCGCGGCCCTAATAGGGCTCGTGGCCTCAAAGTGGAATATGAATGCCTTGTTGTGGTTCTTTGTTTTTGCAGCGCTGGCCTTGGCCTGGTGGGGTTTGAAATTCCAAATCAGCGAGAAAGCTACGGCCGTGGCTTCGCTTACGGTCGCCGGTTTCTGGACCTTATTTGCGATTTTGCTCTTTTTTCCGTTTTCGATCCCGGACGCGCCCGAGTACATCGTCGGAGAAGTTCACCGGTTCAGCGAACTTGAACACGGGTGGTCACGCGCTGCTACCGGGGCCCTCGGTCCGAACCTGGCAGGCGCCGGCTGGATTGTCTACAACGACCCTTCCGAAACAACCGGACTAGACCCAAGGACCCCGGGTTCCATCGCCGGGTATGCAGCGGCGCGTTCGTTCTTTGGAGGAACAATGCTGCTCGATCGATTTCGCGCAGGCTCGACGAAAGGCGGAGTACCTGTGGTCACGGAGAAATATCCGCTTCAGGGTTGGGATGGCGATCACAGGGAGAAGAAGCTCGGATGGAATACGGGCAATATGCTTCTCGGAGAGGTGGCAAACTCTGTCGGTCATGAGAAGGCGACATACGAACCCTATGAAAATGCTCTGATGGTGAAGGCGATAGCGAAGTGGCTCGGCAGCGTTGAGTGCACCATCGCTGCGGTGGACCCGCGCTGGATCTATTCGCACCGCTTGCTGGCCGGTGGCGTGCCGGGCAACCTGGATGAAATGAAGGGCCTGAAGTACGGCATTCAGATCTTTGTCGATCAGAACTGGGACCGCGTACATAACGACCCAGGGAACGGATGGTGGTCGATGACGAAAAGCGGGGCCGCGTACAGCACCAGCGCATGGATCGCCGTTCGTCTGGCGCAGATGCTTCGGGATATGGGTTATGAAGCTCGCGCGGGCTTTGGCGGAATTATTTACGATTCAATTGAGACTGTATATTCAGTTTATGGCGGCGCAGGTGAGTTTGGCCGTCTGAGCGATGCCGTGGTTCCCTCCGCCGGCGGCTTGCGGTTCAAATCGGCGTGTGTTTTGACTGACTTTCCCCTGCAGCCTGAACAGAAGAAAGGGTATGGCATCACTCGCATGTGCGAACACTGCGATCGTTGCGCGAGGGCTTGCCCGGTTGCTTCCATCCCGATGGGTGAACCGACCGTCGAGAACGGCGTGAAGATATGGCAGGTCGACAAAGATAAGTGCGTACGCTTCCGGGCGGGCAACCTCGACGGAAACTGCTGTAATGAATGTCTCAGGGTGTGTCCTTACAACAAACCTCTGACATCGTTTCACAAGGTAGGAAATTACATCATTCGGCATTCCTTTATTGCACCCTACCTCTTCGGAAACGTTAACGGCCTGGGATTGGAAGACTGGCTGGAGTTCGAGGTATCCGATCCTGCAGGCCCTTACAACAAGAATCGGCCGGCCCGGTGGGTATTGGAAGAGCCCGGGTTCAAGATGCCTCTGCCTTATCAGGTCGCGAACTATATTTATACGGAGGAAGACCGGTCGACGGCTGAAGATTGGTCAACAGGCGTGGGCGCCCAGATGGGGAAGGTTGGTCTGACTTACAAAGGGATTGAATGGGGACAGGTCCCAAAGCAACTGCTTGATGCAAATGGGCGCAACCGCAACGTTCATTGGGACTACCCACAAGGAGAGCTTCCCCACGACATGAAGTTACCAGGCAAGGCTATCACACTAGAGGAAGCGAACGCTTTGCTGAAATCGGGCAAGGCGTTTACGGGAGGATCCAATCACCAGGACAGCAACGTCTATCCACCTCGATCAAAGTACGAGCACGGTCTTTTGTCGTATGAAGATGCGGTGAAGATGTGGCAGGCGGAGAAGTAAAGGAGGACTAGATGCAAAGCATACTGAGAGTCAATCTTAAAATCCGCTGGTACAAGCTGCTGCTGTTCCTCGTGACAGCCGGACTCCTTGTATTCAGCCTGTGGGCGTTCGTGGACGCCGTTTCCGTGGGCGCCTCACACGCAGCATTTCGGTTCCTTTTACTGTTCGTTATCTGGAGTTTGCCAGGTATAGCGATTTTGGCTTTCGTTCGCCCCAGGTCGGAGAGCGAAGCACAGAATCACGCCTCCACGCCTAAAGTTAAGCAGGAAGCGGCCTAGGCGTGACGCGTTAGATTGGACCATGCCCCCAGGGCATGGTCTAATCCGGGCGGCATAAGTGCGGCGGGCGCAGGAATCGAGGACCAATTATGACGGGGACACGAAATCGGTGGCGGTGGTACGAGGCGGGATCGGCGGTTTTGATCCTTGGCGTTGCCGCGCTTGCTCTTCTCCTGGCGGTGGCGGCCCTCGAAGAGCACGAGTCAAGAGCTTGCTCGATCTCTGCTTTCGTCACTGCTGTTGCCTTTTTCGCTTTATCAGCCGGAATCATTCTCAAGCGCCGTGGCCGGCTTGAAAACCGGACCGTTCGCAGGGCACTGATTTCATGTAATCTGCTTGGGGCGCTATTTATTTCCTCCTTGCTGATTCGATCCGATTACAGCCTGGATAAAAAGGACATTCGGCAAAACCTCACGGGAAAGGTCGAGTACGACGCTACCACGCAACCGGGCAATGAAGTCCTGCTTAAGCTCGAAAAAGCAGTGAACGAAGACGTGCTAACATTTTCGATTTACGACGTATGTGTCGGGAAGGTGTCTCATCGCGTTTTGCGGGACGGTCCGGTGTCCTCTGAACGCGTCGAAGTGACCAATCGCGCGCTCCTGACCGAAAAGATAAAAGCGGACGCCAGAGAACTGGGAGCTCAAGTTGTTGGCATCACGGAGCTTGATCCTCGATTCGTATTTATGAAGGACAACAACGGCAATCCGGTTCAACTGAAGCACAGGTATGCGATCGTGATCGGAAAGGGGTTGGACTATCGTCTTGCCAATCCGGTTGCACCGAGTCCCTGGGAGAAGCAGTACTCGGCAATCCCCGAGGAGCTTGCAGCCCTCCTTTCCGGCAAGAAGGTAGAGTCCACCCACGCGATGTCTCCTGCGGACGTCGAGGATATGCGCCAGACGCTGGAATTTTTCCAGGACGGGGGCAAAATCGCGGTCGAACTAGCCGGGGAGATTCGGTCTTTCGGCTACCCTGCGCGGGCGCACTTCGGCCGTTGGAGCGAAGTTCAGGTTATCCCGGTAGCGGTAGAGGCGGGACTGGGCGAGGTCGGGAAGAACGGTGTACTGATCAGCCCGAAGTTTGGCCCACGTGGCAGCTTTCCGATTGTTACCACGGACCTGCCGCTCATTGCGGACAATCAGGTGGACCTGGGCATCCAGGAGTTCTGCCGAACTTGCAACAAGTGCGCCCGTGCCTGTCCTGTGCTGGCGATTCCAACCGGGGCGCCCGTCGTCGCAAATGGATTGTCGAAATGGCCGGTAGACGGCGATAAATGCTGGACCTTTATCAAAGGCAACCCAAAGTGCATGGCTTGCATGGCCGCCTGTCCGTTCAACAAAAAAGACCTCGCGATACATCGTCTTGCCGGTTGGCTTATCGCCCGAAAGTCGGTCGTAGCCAACTGGCTTCTGGTAAGACTTGACGATGCTCTCGGATACGGTGCGACCGCTTTGGCCTACAAGCGCGAATCAGAAAGCAGCGCTTCAGCGAGCCAACCATCCGTAGAGGCGAACGGGAATGCTGATGCAATCCGGAATTCAAGAATAGGAACGGAAAATAAATGAACAGGGAAATGTTACGCCAAAAAATCAAGGAACGCGAATGGAAGTGGTTTATCGGGTCGGGCGTGGTGGTCGGAGTTCTTTTCAATGTTGCTCTCCACGCTCGCCCTTATGATCTGGGCGGACTCGCGGGTGGAGTTTTGAGCGCAGTTCTCATTTATCTATTGGCATAAACGCGTAAGGGGAAATATGACGGGCCTCGACTTTTTGATTGCTGCGATGCTGATCGGAGTCGGCGTCTACAGTGTCATTGCAACGTCACGTAATGATGCGACTGGATGTAAAGGGACAGGTCCCTGCAGGGATTGCAGCTCCTTAGGCTGCCCTGATGCCCCAATCTCAGAACCTCGCTCTCGTTCGGTTCGGATTTCGCCAGGCGTAGAATGTCTTTCGTCCGCCGGTCAGCCCTGGAAAACACTAAAACAAGTTTCTACTGTCAGGGTCGGATAATGACGGTGCTCGGTACCATCTCGTTGATGTTGTTCCTGTCCGCGCTCATTGCAGCCCTGCGCGGATGGATTCCTCAACGGGTCCTTACATTGCAAAGCGTTCTCGTTTTGGTAGCGTTGGCAATTATCTTGGTTCGCGTAATTGTTGGACCGCGTGTTCCATGGGCCCAGATCTTTACCGCCACAAGCCTTCACCCGATAACCAGCACCATCGCAGGATTTCTCTTTGCCGGCGCACTTCAAGCGGCAGGAGGGTTTCAGGCCGCGGCCTCTCTCGTCGGACGTGTAACCCATACTCCATTGGGATTGCCATTCGCAATCGTACTGCTTGTGAATTTCCCGACGATTTTTGCGATGCCGTGCGGCCGCATTCTAGCCGCTCCGCTTATGCCGCTGGCGTTGATGCTTGGCTTTGAGATCGCCAGGCTTCACGAGGACAAGAGTATGGCGGCGATGGTAGTGTTCGGATTCCTGGTCAATGCAGGAGCGTCGTGTGCGCCCTCACTGATCGGCGGTCTGGGTCTTCTCGGCGAAGGTATGGGCCGGTTCCCGATGGGAGCGTTTTCCAAGCCAAATCAGATGGCGATCCTTGCAATCACGGTCGCCACGATGGCCATGATCCGCCTGCACTACGGAAACACCTTAAGCATGCGGACCGAAGAGGCCCCGGCGGGTCCTCCGAGGCCGGTTCCCGAGTCCGGATATTTGTCTTTTATTTTGTTTATTGCGGTTTTGATCGTCGTCGTTGCAGTAAGGCTGCCGATCCCGATACAGACAATTCTCACAGTGATGACCGTTGTCGTCATGTTCATAGCACGGCTTTCGTTTCGTGATCTTCTGGGTGGAATTATGCTGCATCCGTTGTCGGCACTGGTCGCCGGATACGTCGTCGCAGGCGCTCTCCTAACGGCAGGCGGCTTCGAGGTATTGCAAGCGCTCCTTGTCCTGCTCGCCGAGCACACCGTGCTCGGGTACATCGGCGTCAGTATCCTGGTAGTGTTTCTTCCACTATTCCTGGCCATGCCTTGCGGCCGGATTATTTCAGTGAGCTTGATTCCCGGCGTGCTCATGTTTGGCAGCCGTGTCGCCGAGGTTTCCGGATTTGCGCTCGCGCCCGCAGTTCTGCTCGCATCATTTGTGCTTTCGAGCGCGGCTTCATGTGGGCCATCACCTCTTGGGGGCGTTGGAAACATCGGGGAAGGCCGCCTGCGAATCAGTGGGTCCTGGTCGAGTCGACCACAAGCGCTGGGAATATTTTTGGGCGTGCCGTTAGCAGCTTTGCTGATCCCACTACACGGCGTCCAGCCGGCGGCCTTCGACCCGGGATTTGCTCTTACAATGCTCCTGATCGGAGCAACAGTGGGAGTTCTAACCAACGTTCTATTCGGCTATCGGCCCCATCATATCGGAGGCGTTATCGGTGGCCTGTTGGTCGGCGGACTGACGGTGATGTTATGAGGCGTTCGTTGATAGTATTTAACTCGGCAATAGTCTGCACCCTGGTGCTGTTCCTGCTTGCGTTTATCGCAAATCCGCTGGTAGCGCGTCAGCCATGGGTGTTGTTCTGCTACAAGTGCAAAGCCTGCAACAGTTCCTGCATACTCGGAATCGATCCGCAAGGATTTGTCGACGCTGCCCTTGCGGGCGATGCACGTGTCTACATCTATGCGACCAACGTAAGACTGCAACTTTCAAAGGCGGCTGCCATCGACCCGGACATGGTAATCATGGTCGCCAATGAGAAAGTTCCGGCGCATGTTGCACTAAATGAGTTGCACATTGCACCGAATACAGAGGTTGTTACTTACCAAGTGCAAGCTCGTAACGCCGCTCAATTCTGTATCCTATGCGGGGCGTGTGAGCGCTCCTGCGTGCTCGGACTTCCTCTGCTTCGCGAAATAAATCAGCTTCGCGGTCAAAGCGCCTCCGAAGTGAAGGTGTCACATGCTCAGTAACGCTGCAGTAAAGGTCTCACTCATCATTTTAGGGTTAACCGCCGCGGCGTTTCTCGTTCAGAAGACGCTCCAGGAAAACTTCCCGGGAAATTATCCAAAATTTGCCGCACCCGTGGAAGCCGATTTTGAGTTTGTAGATCAAAAAGTTCGTATCCGCGTTCCCAATGAGTTGAATGACCTTCGCGTCTTCGTGTTTTCTTATGACTCTCAGGGACATATGCAGGCTATCGCTAAACCGGTGGAAGATGGAACCATTGAGGTTAATCTGGGCGACTACTCGGACATCGATGTGCGGTTTGACGAAGATGATCAAGTCGCCGGTTTCGAGATGCTGAAGCGTATGGACAGCTATACCCGCGAACTGGACATGTTCAAAGCGCTCAAAGAGGCGAGAGCAGCCGGACGCCGGATAGGCATTCAGCGCTGCCTTTATCCGGCATGTACGCGCTGCATTGAGGGATGCCGCAGCGTCATCAGTGGAGGGGATCTTCCGTTGCAGATGCGCAAAGGGGAAGATGGGGCGATCCGGCCTGTGTACTCCAAGGGGAAATGTCCGCGCTGTGGGAAATGCTTTGTGTGGTGTCCGGTCAAAGTCATAACGATGTCGGACTCGCTATCGGGCAAATAGCATGGAGACACGCTATGCTGGAAGCACTTAACGCCGCATGCATTATTGCACAGGTAGCCGCGATTGCATTTCTTATAATTGACCTCGTGAGGCGAGGAGATTCTCAAGTACTGCTGTGCATGGAGTGCGAACAGTGTGCCCGCGTCTGTCCCGTAGCGCTGAAAGCCGGACCTGATTTCGCGGGACCTCGCGGCATTATGGCGGCAGCAAAGGTGGGAGATCCGTCGATGGCCATTGACCATGGCGCATTGTTGTGCAACGGGTGCAAAGCGTGCGAGCGCGTGTGTCCCCGAGGGCTTGCCCCCTATCTGGAGGTGACGCGATGGAAATCCATGATATCCAGGGACACGGTTAGTGAGAAGGAGGGGCCTACCCAGCAAGGTTTCTGAATGGCGTCGCGGATAGGTGCGGGTACGCGATCGGGCGATGTGTTACCGGCCTTCGACGCAGGGCGCGGCGATACGAAGGACTGCGACAGATAAATACAGATACTCCTGCAATTGCGCAGGGTGAAGGCAGGCAACTGCAGTGATAAAGGTTATTCTTTTTCATTACCCTGCCTCATCAGCGGTTTGGACGGGCATATGAAGACATCAATCACACGTACGCAAACGTTTGCGAATAAAGGAACCATGGAAAGGGGAAAACTGATGGATGTGGCCCTCTTTTACGCAGTCGCATGCCTCTTTATGGCTGTCTCCGCCCTTCTCTCGGGCATCCAGTGGAACGAGGCAAACGGGGTCCAGGAATACCTGAAACTGGTGTTCATGAACAAGCCGTTCATTGTGCTTGTTACCATCGTCGTTTTTATCCTGAGCGGGGTCCTCATGCAGATCGGAAAACATTACTTCCACCTATCTTACTATGAGATCTCGATCATCTGGCTCGCGACCTCGTGGGTTGCGCTGGCAACCCTGTGGATAGCGAGCGGCATTAAGCCTTCATCCTCCGAATTGCTCGGCATAGTTTTTTGCCATATCGGGTTGGCGGTTTCAACCTTTGCCAAAGTGTGATCCAAAAACTCGGGAGTACCCTGCAATGTAATCGATTCAGATTTCGATCGGGTGCTCAGAATAGCCCTTCAATTTCCCCCGGGAATTGAAATGAACCGCAGGGATGTGCTATCACCGGGAGCAGGCGTTAAGACGGTGCCCCCATGCCCGTATAAGGCATGAAACAGACTGCGGCAGACAGGACTGAGAAGCCCGACGGCAACTCAAGAGGATTCCAGCGCGCGGCTGATAGCTGCGGCCATACCGGCGATCTTGTAGGGCTTCATGATGTATTCACGAATTCCCGCCTCTTTGGCCTGCTCTTCATCGATGAGATCGCTGTATCCCGTGTAAAGGATGATCGGCACATCCGGGCGGATCACCAGGAGTTCTTTGGCGAGTTCGTAACCGTTGAGGCCCGGCATGGCCATGTCGGTTATCACGAGATCGAATGCGTCAGGCTGCAACCGGAAGGTTTCCAGGGCTTCACGGCTGCTGCTCAGGGCGGTCACCCTGTAGCCGAGCGACTCTATAATGTCTTTTCCGAGCTTCGCCAGGCCGATTTCATCATCCACGATGAGTATCCGTTCACTGCCGGTGGGGATCGGTTCTTCGTCTGTTTCAGAAGAGGCGGTCCAATACCCTTCGTTCGGAAGAAACACGTTAAAGGTTGCCCCCTGTTCCGGCTTGCTGTCTGACGGTGATCGCTCCTCCGCACCCTTTGACGATGCCATGGACCTCGGCAAGACCCAGCCCCGCTCCTCCACCCGTTCCCTTTGTCGTGAAGTAGGGATCGAAGATTCGCTCCATGACCGTCTCGGCGATGCCGTGCCCCGTATCGCTCACTGAAAGACACACGTAAGGACCCGGTTGAAGTTCCGGATGCATCGGGGCCGCGGATGGATCGACTATCGTATCGGACAATTTCACGCTCAGAACGCCGCCTTTTTCCCGCATGGCGTCGGCGGCATTGGCGCAAAGATTCATCAGCACCTGATGGATCTCCGTGGGATCGGCCAGAACCACTGCCTGCTCCGCGGACACGGAAATGTCGTGGCGTATATCGATGCTTGCGGGCAGTGAAGGCCGCAACAGCTTGAGCGTCTCCCGTACGGCGAGTGAAACCAACACCGGTTTTTGTTCCTGCCCGGTCTGGCGGCTGAAGGCAAGGATTTGTTTGAGCAGGTCCGAGGCACGTGAACCGGCATCGAGTATCTGAAGCAGGTACTGCCGCAACTGACTTTCTCCCGTGAATTCATGCAAGGCCAATTCCGTGTAGCCCATGATTACCGACAGGATATTATTGAAGTCGTGGGCCAGGCCTCCGGCAAGCGTGCCCATGGCTTCGAGTCTTGCCGACTGGCGCAGCTTAGCCCCGAGCCGTTCGCGTTCCTCTTCCTCCCTCCTGCGCGTATTCTGCTCGTCTCTATCCTTGAGTGCCCTGAGCACTGCCGGTGCAAGACGGGAAAGCTTGTTTTTGAGAACGTAGTCGGCAGCGCCGCTCTTGAGGGCTTCTATCGCGACGTCTTCGCCCGATGTTGCGCTGACGAAAATGAAAGGCACATCGGGGCAGTGCTCGCGGGCCAGATCGAGCGCGCAGAGACCATCGAAAGAGGGAATCGAATAGTCGGCGAGAATAATGTCCAGGGATTGCCGCTTGATAATGTCAAGAAAACCTTCACGCGTATCGATGCTGATCAGCTCACAATCGATGCCCTCGCGGACAAGCATTTCCCTGTTCAATTCGGCGTCGTGCAGGTTGTCTTCGAGATTCAGGATTAACAGTTTCTGTTTCATTAGATCCTCGTTTAGGTTGTGTGCTTCGCGGCGGCTCAATTCTTTCGACGCAAGCCGGGCAAGAGATATGCCAACATTGGATTTCTAAATCGCCGTGAGGTTAACTTGGATGAGGTAACAATAAGGTAACAGTTGAAGGCATTGCGAGGGTAACGACTGGATAGTGCAACCGCGCGTATCTATTATGTTTTTCTATGGATGCGATGCGGGGCGGATAGACGCAGTGATTTATTCAGAGCGCAGTGCTGCGTAAAGGGCTTCGGTCGAAGGGGATGGAGATTGCGCCCATGAGAGGCCTGTCCACTGTCCTTCAGGTTACGGGCATGGTTAAATCATGTGCAATATAGTTCAGCGTATCGGGAAATCGAAGTAGGTTTCGGGGTAGGGTTCTGCTTTCAAAGTGAAATGCCACCATTCCTTCGGGTATGGGGTAAATCCGTGCTTCTCCATGACCTGGCGCAAGAGCATGCGATTTGCTCGCCGGCCGGCTTCGATTTCAGGGTTGTCCGGCCATGACTTTGGCCCGAAGTAATCAAAGCAGCTCCCCATGTCTAACTCCACACCCTGCGTCTTCGGGTCGAGAGACACGATCGTCAGATCCACGGTGCTCCCACGGCTGTGCCCCGATTTTTCCGCTATATAACCATCCGTAAAGAGCTTTTCTTTCGGCACCTCCGGGTAGAATTCCCCTTTCATGCGAACATCGCCGAGGTCCTTAGCCCACCTTACAAAAAAGTCGACTGCCCGCTGAGGCCGGTACGCATCATAAATTTTCAGACCGAGACCGAACTGGTTCAAATCTTCCTGAACGCCCTTCAGCGCCACGGCCGTTCCCTTCGTAAGAATGCATCGGGGGGCCGTGTATCCGTCTATCCGTTCGCCGACAAAATTGTGGTTCGAGAAATACCGCATCTCCACCTGTATTCCGGGAACAACGTCCTCCACATAGACAAAGCCCGTCGGCAGATATTCGCCAAAAGAGGTTAAGGGGCATAAGCAAATAAATATCAGAAGCATATAGAAGAACGGCAAACGCGATTTCTTTACCATCGATCATCCTTTCAACGCTGAGGTCTTTATACCGGCCACAAGATTGGACCGTAACCACTTGCATTTTTCCCATCTTTTATTCATCTTGTCGGCGCGTTATAGATTGTGAGCGCTTCAGCCTCGCATCAACGGCCGGAGAGGGATATGCTCGACTTTGCCGCCGCATGTGCTGAGCGTCCATGCGCCTGATTATTTTAGGATACAAGCCTACCGGTTCAAAGGAAAGAAATGGCAGATCGGAAAATAACTTCTCCAGGGGCCGTTCTACTAACTGTCTGTGTGGCTCAGTTCATGGTGCCTTTGATGCTCACCGCAGTAGGGGTAGCGCTTCCATCGATAGGGAAGGAGTTTAAGGCATCCGCCGGGCAACTCGGACTGGTGGAACAGCTTTATATACTATCCCTGGCAATGACCATGCTGACTTTTGGACGCCTGGGCGATCTGGCCGGCCGAGTCAGAGTATTTCTCGCCGGCCTTGTATTGTTCACCGTTATGACCACCTCCCTCGGGTTCGTGCAAAGCATCGATATGCTTCTTATTCAGCGGCTCTTCCAGGGAATGGGCGCCTCCATGCTTCTTTCGGGCAGCATGGCGCTGATCGCTTCCGCTTTTCCTCCTGAAGTGCGTGGTCGAAAGATCGGGATAGTTTCGGCTTTCACCTACTCGGGCCTTTCTTCGGGTCCGGTGCTGGGGGGATTTATAACGACCCATCTGGGGTGGAGATATATATTCTGGCTGGTCGTTCCCTTCGGGATAATAGCAACTTTTCTGTGTTTCTATCGCATGCGCGGCGAGCCACGAGTTGCCCGCAGTGAAAAAATGGATTGGCAGGGCAGCCTCATATACGCCGCCGGCGTTGCGATGGTCATGCTTGGCGCATCACATCTGGGCGCCGGGATTCCTGGTGTGATAATGATGTGCGCCGGGTTGGCGTTCGTCTTCTTATTCGGCGTTTGGGAAACCCGCACTCCAAATCCGCTCCTGGACATCTCAATGCTTGCGAAAAACAAATTTTTTACTCTGAGCTGTTTCGCGGCGATGATCAGCTACGCGGCAACTTTTGGACTGACCTTCTTTATGAGCCTCTACCTGCAGTACGTCATGGGCCTGCCTCCTCACAGGGCAGGGTTTATCCTGCTGCTCCAGCCTGTTACACAAATGGTCGTTTCGCCGCTGGTGGGGAGGATTACGGATCGGATCGCCCCCGTTAAAGTGGCCAACTTCGGGATTGGGGCCATCAGTGCCGGGTTGGTCCTGATAGTTTTGACAATCGGCAAAATGGCGTCTCTGCCCCTGATCGCAGCGGAACTCGTGCTGATCGGGGCAGGCTTTGGCGTTTTCATCACTCCGAACACCGTTGCCATAATGGGGAGCGTAGGGACGCGAGAATACGGGATGGCTTCGGGTATGATCGGCACCATGCGAACACTCGGCATGGTGACCAGCATGACCACCGTCACCCTGGTTTTTTCACTTCTCATGGGAACACAGCCGGTAACAAATGAGACAATACCGGCGTTTATTTCGAGTATGCAGGTGGGGCTGTTTTCCTTTGCGGCGTTTTCTGTCCTCGGCGTAACGTTATCCCTGCGGAGGGGACTGACGCTGAAGCGATCCGATCCAGCCCTATAAGGCCTCCGCCAAAGGCTAAGCCGTTGACCTGCGCCGGCAATGGACGAGACGTGGGCGCACGGCAGGAAAATCGACGCTCCGCAGCCTGAGAATAACCATTCTCTGCTAGATCCCGATTATCGAGTGCAGTGCGAAAACGCAGATCGACGCCGCCAGACAGTAAAAGCCAAAGACATGCCACAAACCACGGTCAAGCCAGCGTGATAACCATCTGAGCGCCAGAAGGCCGGCGATAAAACTAAACACCATTCCGAGGAGACTGGGATAGAAGAGGGTAAGAAGAGGGGACATTTGAGAGAGCGAAGCCGATTGCGCATGCAGCAGGCGAAGCACCTCGCGGGCGATAACCGGTGGCGTCAGCACCACGGCAAGAGCAAAACTGAATTCTTCGACCCGCACTTTGCGTATGCCAAGGGTCAATCCCATTGAGATCGTGGCGCCGGATCGGGAAAAGCCGCGGAAGGGAAGGCAAAGACCCTGTATGGCCCCGATCCATGACGACTCTTTGATGCCCAGGCTTGTTGAATTGTTCGACCGGTTCCCCTTTAAGCCGGCATAAATGATGAACAGGCCCACGATAAACAGAGACACCGCGATCAGGGTCATGTTGCCGAAAAGGAGCTCAACCTCGGCATGAGGAACATTTCGTAAGACGACTTTCTCGATGAGGGATTTCAACAAAAGGCCAATTACGCCCGTAAACGCGGTGGCTACGACAACGAGCTTTGCAAAGCGTATAAAGACCTTACGCGAACTAAAATAATTTAGTTTCCACGCCTTCCAAAAATAAACAATCACGGCAAACATTGTACCCGTATGCAGCATGACCAGCAGAAGAGTCATCTCGGGGCTGACGGGGTCAAGACCCATTAATTTTTCGGCCACGATAACATGGGCGGAACTCGACACGGGCAAAAGCTCAGCAGCGCCCTGAACGATAGCAAGAATCAAAATCTTGAGAAGCATCATTGTACGATCCCCGGGTTCAATTGCAATTGGAGCGTTCAGTCAACGTAATGTGGGGCATAGCCTAGCAGATTGGCCTGCTCTCAGCAAGACGAAGCGTCCGAGTCCTGACCGCATGATCGCCGCAGATTGAATGTTTTATCAGAATAAGATATCTTGATGTCAGCTACGCTTTAAAGGAATCATACCGCAACGGCAATTGCCTCTTCAGGCGAAGGACGCGACTTGAACGAGATCAGAGAAAAAACATGCTGTGATGGATTGGCCGTGCCCAGGCCGCAGAAAAATACAAGTGATGCTTTCGCGGCGCCGATATCGCTTCAGGCCGGCAAGCCTCCATGCTGAGCGTCCAAGACCGTAAAGGCCCGGCAGGGCCTTCCCAGTCTGGATCAACCGTTTGTTTCCGGCTTCGATCGAAACCCCCGCCGGCAAGGCGCCCATAGTCGAATCAAAGCTTAATTTCCGCGACAGATCAGGTACCTGGAAAGTGCACTGGGCCATCGGGCGGATGAACTACAAGGTCGACCCGGGGCTTTATGCATTGGGCGCTCCTGATGCGGATTCGCCGGTTTTGGTATCGGCCAATTTCAAGATGAGCTTCGATCTCCTGCGGGAGGCGCTGCCCGGCAGAAACGCCTGGATACTGGTCCTGGACACCAACGGAATAAACGTCTGGTGCGCGGCGGGAAAGGGGACTTTCGGGACCGAAGAGCTGGCCGGCATGGTCGAAGCGAGCGGGCTGGCCAGGGTGGTCAAGCATCGCAGGGTTATTGTCCCGCAGCTCGGCGCTCCCGGCATCTCAGCGCATGAGGTACAAAAACTTTCCGGATTCAAAGTAGTCTACGGTCCGGTCCGGGCCGTCGACCTTCCCGCGTTTCTGGACTCGGGCATGAAGGCGGGACCCGGCATGCGAACGAAGACGTTCACAACCGGCGAACGGTTGTCGCTTGTTCCGGTCGAGATGGTTCATGCTTTCAAGACTCTTCTGATGGTCCTGCCGGTGGTATTGTTGCTGAGCGGGTTTAGCGGCCACGGCGGTTTTTTTTCGAACATACTGAACTTGGGAGGCTTTACGGTCCTGGGGCTTATCATGGCAATCGCCGCCGGATGCCTGCTAACCCCTGCGCTTCTCCCCTGGCTTCCCGGAAGGGCTTTTTCGATAAAGGGTATTTGGCCGGGAATTGCCTGCGCGCTCCTTTTTCTGACGCTGCGCAATACAATCGGGTCCATGCCTGCAGCGGGCGCGCTGGAGACGGCGGCCTGGACGCTGATAATCCCAGGCATCTCAGCTTACCTGGCCATGAATTTTACCGGGTGCTCCACGTTTACCTCTCTTTCAGGCGTTAAAAAAGAGATGAGGTGGGCGGTCCCGGCGGAAATTGCTGCGGTCGCGCTGGGGGCTATTTTCTGGATAACTTCCCTCTTTGTCTGATCGGGGATTTATGAGCAAGCTGGTTTATCTCAAAGAAGTAGTAACTCTGCAACTGGACAGCGAGGCGTGTTCCGGATGCGCCATGTGCGCAACGGTTTGCCCCCGGGGGGTATTTGAAATATCACACAAAAAAGCGCAGATGACCGACAGAGATTCGTGCATCGAATGTGGAGCATGCGCCCTCAATTGCCCGTCGGGAGCCGTTTCCGTCCGTACCGGAGTGGGCTGTGCGACAGCAGTAATAAACAGCATGCTGGGAATCAAAGGCGACTGCTGCTGTTCCGTCGACCAGTACAAAGCGGATGAAAAAAATTCCGCTAAAGAGAGCGGGTGCTGTTAGGCGAAAAAACTATCAAAAAGTGAGACCTTTGACAGGATTTACAGGATTAAGAGGAAAACTACAAGCCAAAGGCGAAGCAGGCGGTAATCCTCGGCTCCGAACGTGTTATTAATCCCTGCCTCAAAATTTACATCCCTCCCCGAATGGCGATTTCAGCCGGTCCGGAACCAGCTAGGAAATGTCGAAAATATCGTACAGCACGGTTTTGCGAGGGGGGGGCGGTCCTCCCGCCTGGGGGGCATGGAAATTGTCAGTGCGGAGGCAGAATGAGGAGGCGAGCAAGCTCTGATCGGCACAAATATTTCTCCGGTTTTTGACTGAAGTCAAGGCGTTCGCGCAATCGAGACGTTATTTTGTAAGCCGATCGCCGAACGAATGCTTTGCGGTTTTGATAGGGTTGGTTTGCGCGATGAAATCCGGACATTGCCGGCAAAGAAGGAGATGACATGAAAAAAGTTGATTTATATGAGGAAAACGGGTTCTCAGAGCTGAATTTCAGGAATTTTCTGGTACACGATTCGGCCTATTTCAAGATACTTAATTTCAACTTCAAGGCGGGCCAGGAGCTCCCGATTCATTCACACGATATCGAGGGGCAGGTAAGCATTGCCGTACTGGAAGGTGAGGGCGAGTTTCTGGGGGACAAGGGGGCAGTCTTGCCGGCCGGGCCTGGAAACGTCCTTATCTCGGATATTTCAGAACCGCATGGCCTCAGGGCAAAGACGGACATGCGGGTGCTTGTGACTATCGCTCCTCCGATTTGACAGTTTAAAACCCTCTCATCCATTCGGGCTTCAGGGCTGTCTGTCCACTCAGCGCGTCATCCAGCGCCTGGAGGGCTTTGCCTTTGTCAGCGGGCATTTTAACTCTGAGCGGCAGGTAATTTGATGCGTGATTGGCAAAGAAAAGGCCGCGGGTCATGTTTGTACTAGAGAGCATTTCGCGCAGTTCCTGAAGCATTTCGGGGGGCGTGAGCAGCTCGAATTGGCCATCGCTCACCCGGGCGGCAAGTTGGGTGCCGGGGTAGATCATCAACGTGAGGACGCCGACATAATTGGGGTCGATTAATGAAAGCGCCTCGCCCGTTGCGCGCGCATGTTCGAGCGATCTCTCGCGCCCGGCAAGCCCGAGAATGACCATCACAGAGAGCTTCATCCCGGCGGCCCGGATTTTCTGTCCGGCTTCGATCATCCGCTCCGGCGAGTGCCCTTTGTTCATGTCCTGCAATACCTGAGCGTCCCCGCTCTCAAGGCCGTAATAAACGACTCCAAGCCCAAGATCGCGCAACTGGGCAAGCTCGTCCTCCGTTTTTCGGAGAATCCCCTTGGCGTTGGCGTAAATACCAACACGCTGAATCCAGGGCATCTTTTCCCTTATGCCGGACAATATCCTTACGAGCCGTTGCTGCGGGACGATCAGAGCGTCGCCGTCTATCAGGAAAACCCTTTTTTGAAAGCGGAAATTCCTGGAAGCGTAATCAATGTCGGCCTCGATGGTTGAATCGTCTTTTATCGTGAACCGCTTTTCCTTATAGGCGCCGCAAAAGGCGCACTTGTTGTGTGAGCACCCGAGGGTCACCTGGAGCAATATACTGTCTGCTTCACTGGGGGGCCTGATGATAAAACCTTCGTAGTGCATTCCGTCCATGTTCAGTCTCCGCATTGATGTGTTATGGATTATTGAAAACAGTATAGCCTGATTATCAAAAATGGAATACGATCACCATCGCAAATTATCTCAAAAACAAAAGGCTGAGATCGATGGAATATCATATTCCGAAACTACCGGAAGAGGCTAAATGCAAACGGTGCCGGGCGAAGGGCGAAATCAGGCTTCCAAGCCACAACACGATATGGTGTGGGGACTGCTTCATTTCTTTTTGCGAGCGCGCTGTGGCAAAAGCCATGAAAAAGTTCGGGATTTCCAAGGAGGTTGAAATCCTGACAGCAGTTTCGGGTGGAAAGGATTCACTGGCGCTTTGGAACATTTTGAATAACCTCGGGTACACGACCCGGGGTCTCCACATAAATCTTGGCATTGAAGGTTTTTCCGAAGCATCGGTTGATGCGGTGGCAGCGTTTGCCGGGGAGCGCAATCTCGCCTGGGTGCAATACTCGCTAAAAGAGCTTTTCGGCTGGACTATCGAGGAAATACGCCACCGCACCCGGCGCAGCATCTGTTCGATATGCGGCGCGGTGAAGCGCCAAATGCTCAACCAGCTTGCGGCGCGTGAAGGGTACCGAACACTGGCAACCGGGCACAATCTCGATGACGAAGCGGGCCGCCTGCTTGGAAACTTTCTGCGGCATCGCACCTATTACATCGAAAAACAATATCCGTACCTGCCCTCAACGCATCCGCTGTTTGCGGAAAAGGCAAAACCACTCTACCGGTTGGAGTCAGGAGAGTTGCGGGCGTATTGCCATTTCTCCTCCATTCGGCCTCTGAGTGACTCGTGCCCGCTTTCGCGCGGTGCTACAAGCCATTTTGTGAAAGAGGCGCTCCAATTCATGGAAGAAAAAATGCCCGGCACAAAAAGGGATTTTTATTTCACGTGGCTCAAGAACCGTCAGCCTGCGCCTCCTTTCGATGGCAAGGGCGTCTCGCTCTGCCGGGAGTGCGGAGGGCCGGCTTTCATGGAGACCTGCAGCGTTTGCGCGATCAAGGCGACGTTGAGTTCGGGCGGGCATGAGGCAGACACCGGGGAAATCCAGGATGAGTAAAGTCCCTCTTTCGGTCGCCATCATCACGAAAGACGAGGAAGAGGATTTGCCGCGATGCCTCGAGAGCGTCACATTCGCCCGTGAAGTCGTCATCGTGGACTGCGGGAGCACCGACCACACGGAAAATATCGCCAGGCAGTTCGGCGCCAGGTGGTTCGTGGAGACATGGAAGGGCTACGGTCCGCAGAAGAACAGCGCGCTTGAAAAGTGCTCGTACGACTGGGTCCTGGTATTGGACGCCGACGAGCGCGTTCCCGAGGAGACGGCTCAAAAGATAGCCGAACTTCTTTCGGGCAATAATTCGGCGGACGGCTATTCATTCCGGCGGAAAAACTTCTTTCACGGAAAATGGATCAGGTCCACGGACTGGTGGCCTGACGAACAAGTGAGGCTCTCCAGGAAGAGTAGATGCAGGTTCGAGGGGCTGACGCATGAAAAACTGGTTATAGACGGCGTCACGGCCAAACTGCCCCTCTGTATCGAGCATTTCAGCTACGGGTCCTATTCGGAGCTGTTCAAAAAACTCGACAATTACTCCTCCGAAGTTGCCGCGCAGATGTATTCCGAGGGAAAAAGGGCAGGGCCGGCGGATGCCCTTTTGCACGGATTCTGGATGTTTTTCAGGAATTATTTCCTGCGGTTGGGATTCGTTGCGGGGTTTGACGGATTCTTGATCTCGCTGACCAAAGGAATCGGGACCTTCCTGAAATACGCCAAGCTTTATGAATTGAGAAAGTTTCCTCCGGCCGGGCAGACGCGGTGAAAACCAAGTTGCCGGGCGGGGATAAACTTCATCCGCAGATGGCGCAGATGAGCGCAGATAGAAGAGCGCAAAATCCTGTAATCTGTTCGGGGGGGGGCGAGGTTGATCTTTAGCACGCGATTTGAACGCAACTCCTTATGAAATCTGGATTCCCATTGGGTTGCCACGTGCTGGAATTTCATGGTAAGCAAAATATGGATTCTGCCGGCGGGCTCCCGTCAGCCGTGAGATCGCACTAAAAAGTTCAGAAAACGCAACGTTTAAAGGGAAACATATGGCCAAAGTAGAGGCGGGCAATCTGCCGGGAACACCCGAATGGGCCGGCGACGATCGCACGCAGACGATACTCGCGGTTTTGATATGGCTCGCGCCATTTCTGGTTATAAGCATCCTGGTGGCGCATAACCCTGTGCAGCGTACCGTCACCCCTGTCTACTTTCAGGCCTGCGCCGACTGGTGGGCCGGAAGAGGTCTGTACACCGGCTCCGGCGGCTATCACTACATGCCCCAGTTTGCTTTGATATTTTCCCTTTTTTATTGGTTGCCCGTGCCGGCGGGCGATATACTCTGGCGTTTTTTGGGATGGGCTCTACTGGCAGCCGGTGTTTGGCGCTTTCAACGGGGGCTGTTCGGGGCCGATATTGCCCGGGCTTTTCTTTATGCTTCGATTTTCGCGATGCCGCTATGCCTCAGTGCACTGCGCAACGGACAGGCAAATGTGATGTTTGCCGCACTCACTGTGCACGCTGCGGCGTGTCTGCCTCGCCGGCAGTGGTGGGGGGCCGCATCTTTGATGGTGCTGGCAATCGGGATAAAACCTTTGGGGGTGGTGGCGCTGCTGCTCTCGGTGGTGGTTTATGCCCCTTTGCGCTGGCGTTTCGTTCCGGTGCTGGCCGCCTTGGTTTTGGCGCCTTTCCTGTTCGCGCCGGCCGATTATGTAATAGCCCAGTACCGCGCATTCCTTACCAATATGCAGGTGTTGGCCTCACTTGCCGAACACCGTTTCGCCGACATCAGTGGCATTATCCGGACCTTTGGCTGGGAACTGCCGAACGGCATATCCAAATTGATGCGCGTTGCAGCGGGAGGGCTCACCCTTGGGTTATGGGTGATGGGGGCCCGGCGACTCTGCGGAATATATCGAGCTGCGTGGCTGCTGGCGCTGACCGCCGGCTACCTGATGTTGTTCAACCCTAATAACGAACCCAACAGTTACGTGATTCTCGCTCCGGCGCTCGGGATCTGGGCTGTAGCGGCTCTTAACTCGCCGTCGACCCGCCGGCTTGGATGGCTAATGGCTGCAATCAGTTTGTCGATGGGCCTGCTACCCAACCTGGTGCGCCCTCTGTTCGGGAATTACTTTGCGCTTTTTTGGCATCCAATGATGACAGCCGTTTTTATCGGCTTGTTGATTTACTGGCTCCTGAGTGTGGACAGCCAGGTTGTCTGCACGCCCGCTAATTTATGAGGGCTGGCGATTTGACAGTTGCACCTGCCGGGCTTTCAGCTCCACTGCCTGTTTGTGATCCACCGCCATATTGAACTTCTTTTCCCGTAAGTTTTGGGGTATAAGAAGCTTGTTACGTTCGGATTCACTCTCATTTCCGTCCAAGTCCTGACTCTCCAGTGCCCAGTTCCCAGTGCTCAGCACCTATCGGTAAGGCCCCTGAACTTCAAGACCTATTTGGCGAAAGAGGGCTACAAAGATGGGTTCCGAAGCTGCTGTAACTGCCGAAACAAACCAGAGTCCCCCGACCGCGAACAGTACCGGCCTGCCGGATCTGGAACTTTTCCGGGCCTGCTTCGGCCGTTTACCCGACCTGGTCATAGTTACGGACATGGTGTCCAATCTCCTTTTTCTCAATGACTCTGCACAAAGTGTTACAGGCTATAAACCAACCGATCAAAGCCGCCCGATCTTCTCCGATATTTTACGTTGCGCGCAAAATGAAGAGTTATCTTTGGTAGAGGAATGTCTCAATCGAGGCACCCTCGATAAGTTTCAAGTGTATGTCAAAAATTATGAGGGCGAGTGGGCGCCCTACCTGCTATCCGCACAGTTGGCAAACGTCAGCCCGGGAAAGCCTGCGGGATGTGTGTTCATACTGCGGCCCGACCCTTCGGTTGAAATGGAGCTCAAAGAGAAAGCACTGGATCATCGTATATTTACCAGCGTCATCGACCATTTCCCGATGCCGTTTTTCACCGTCGATACGAACTTGACGATCACCTACATGAACGAGCACCTCGAGAAACTCACGGGATACAGCGCCAGTGAGGTGGTCAACCGTATGCGTTGCTCCGAGGTGCTTCGAAGTTCGCACTGCGATACCGATGATTGCTTGTTGAAGCAGGCAATGGAAAAGAGGACACCTATCGCCGGAGTACGGCGCGTAATTCACGATCGTGAGGGAAGAGAAATCCCTGTTGCCGGCCACTCTTCCATGATTACGGATTCGCAAAACAGGGTTATCGGCGGATTCAAGGCGCTCAGGGACATAAGTCCGCTCGTCGAAGCCGAACAAAAAATCAGGATGCTCGTGGAAATCACTCCGGAGGGCATCCTGATGGCTGATGAAAACGACCGGATAATATATGCAAATTCGAAAATGGCGGAAATACTCGGCCATTCCAAACACGATCTGGCAGGCAAAGAGATCGGCGGACTTCTTCCACAGCAACTGTTGAGCATGACACGCGATCTAGCCCGGAAGATCGATACGGAGCATTACCAGGAGCTGCGTTTTTGCAGTACGTTCCAGCCTGCCGTAAGCTCGCGTCAGGAAGACAGCGTATTTGAAACCTGCATAGCGGTCGCAAGGTTTGGCAAGGGCCACATAACGTGCCTTTATTTCCAGGACCTGACTAAGCATATTCAAATCGAAAGAGAGCTGTTCAGCGCCAACAGTTTTCTTAACAGTATCATCATGAGCTCGGCCGACGGCATCGTGGTAGCTGATCTCGAAGGCAACATTCTGATTTGCAATGATACGGCCGAGCGGATTCTGGGGTACAGCGCCGATGAAGTGATAGGTAAGCCCGGCGCCGTGTATAAGTATTTCACCCCTGAAATCGCAAAGGAGAATATGCGGCGAATGCGCAGCGGCGAATACGGCCCGCCCCGCAAGCTCACCTCCACTCCAATAACTCTGGTCAGAAAAGATGGTGAAGAGGTACCGGTAAATTTTTCTGCTGCAATCATAGAGAAAAACGGCCGTGAGATAGGGACCGTAGGCATATTTTCCGATCTCAGGGAACGCAACCGGATGCGCAGGGAGCTGGAGGAGGCCCGGATGCAGTTGATGCAGGCCGACAAGATTGCGTCAATAGGAAGGCTGGCGGCCGGTATAGCTCACGAAATCAACAACCCTCTTTCAGGCATCCTGATATTTGCCGACATACTCATGAAGGATTTGGCCGCCCATGATTCGCAATGGGGTGAGGACCTTCAGGAGATAATCAACCAGAGCATGCGGTGCAAGGAAATTGTGGCGCGCCTGCTGGATTTCAGCAGGCAGTCGGTGGGTCAGAGATTAGATTACGATATGAACACCATCATTGAACGTTCCATGGAACTGTTGACTCATCAGGCGCTTTTTCACAATATCGTGTTCGTTACGGACCTCCAGCCTGATCTCCCGCAGATGAGCGGCGATCCCGGCCAGCTTCAGCAGGTCTTCATCAATTTCATCCTTAATGCCGGAACGGCCATGAAGGGCAGGGGCAGGATAGCGATCACCAGCCGGTTCGATCCTGCCTACGACGAGGTTTCTCTGGAATTTGCAGACACCGGTCCGGGAATTCCGGCTGAAATCATGAGCAAGATATTCGATCCTTTTTTTACAACCAAGGGTCCTGGAGAAGGTACAGGACTTGGGCTTTCTGTCGCCTACGGGATAATTCAACAGCACGGCGGGAGTATCTCGGTCGCGAACGTTCCTGCAGGCGGGGCCGTATTCACTGTCGTATTGCCGTTGAAATGTCCTGAAAAGACAATTGAATTTGTCTGTTGAAGCTGAGGTGCGAAATCAAGGTTGACAGCATGCAAACCATTTTGGTTGTCGATGATGAAAGGGTGATAAGAGAAGGCTGCCGCCGTCTTCTGGCTCCGGAAGGCTATGAAGTTTTGACCGCTGAAAATGGCAGGGAAGCGCTGGATTTACTTTCGACGCAATCGCCGGACTTGATTCTCTGTGATCTGGTAATGCCCGTATTGGGCGCCTTGGAGGTGCTGGAAGAAGTAAAGGCTAAATACCCTGATTTGCCTTTGATCATTATTACTGGGCATGGCACTGTGGCCAATGCTGTCGAGGCCATGCAGAAAGGAGCCTATGATTTCGTAACGAAACCGTTCAGGGCCGACCACCTGATGCTGATCGTAAAAAGGGCACTGGAGAGACGTGCCCTGGAGCGCTGCGCCCGCGAGCTTCAGCAAGCGCAGGCCAGAAATCTCTATGACCTGTCGATGGAAAGAAGCCGGACCAGAACGATTATCAACTGTATGGCGGACGGGGTCCTGGTGACAAATCGAGACCTAGAGATCGTGCTCCACAATCCGGCCTTGTTGAGGCTGTTCGAATTTTCGAAACCCTTGGAGGAACCTTCGGCTCTACGCGGCTGCATTGGAGATGATGACCTGGAGGATGATCTCAGAACCATTGTGGATTCATGTTGTGAAGAAGCTATGCCGGTTTATCGAGAATTTTGTAAAGGCAATAAATATCTCCGCGCAGCCTCGGCTCCCATTCCCGGATTAGACAACCAGGTCATGTGTTCGGTGACGGTTTTTCAGGATGTTACTGTTTTTAAACAGCTAAATGATATGAAGTCCGAATTTGTGCAGTTGGTTTCTCATGAGCTGCGCTCTCCCCTGGCCTCTATCAGGCAACTTTTGGCGGTCGTGCTGGATGGTTTGGCCGGCGAGTTGATGGAGAAACAAAAAGATCTGCTGAGTCGTTCTCAACTGAAGATTCAGGATTTACTCGATCTTATCAATGACTTGCTGGATGTGGCCAAGATCGAGAGCGGTCATGGACTGCAACAACGTTCACCTCTCGATCTGTGCGAGGGTCTCCATCATATAGTCGAACTGATGAAACCCAGGGCAGAGAGCCAGAATATCGCTCTAAAGCTCAAAATCCCGGATAGACTCCCACTCGTTCAGGCTGACGCCCGAAGCATGGAGGAACTTTTTTCCAATTTGGTCAGCAATGCAATCAATTATTCTCCCGAGGGGGGAGAGATAGTCGTATCTGCGGTTTCGAGCGGTAAGTTTCTGGAAGTTTGTGTGAGCGATACCGGGGTCGGTATCGATCCGGAGGAGATTTCCAAAATTTTCGACAAGTTCTATCGGATCAAGGACCCGAGAACAAGGCACGTTAGAGGCTCCGGTCTTGGGCTTGCCATTGTGAAGGCAATCGTCGAATCACATGGAGGACACGTGGAAGTGGCAAGCTGGCCGGGCAAGGGAACTGCTTTTCGTGTGCTGCTGCCAATATTTTGGTAGCTTTGACCAGTTCCCGAATGGTCGTCAGGCGGGACTTTATGGTCCTGAATTACAAATTTTTCATCCAACGTGGCTTAGGAGGCTCAGAATGGGGAAAAGGTATGTTTTGATCGTCGATGACGATCCGGATATGGTTGAAACCGTGGGCATGATGCTGGAGAGCAAAGGCTACGAAGTGGGGAAGGCTTACGACGGAGTCGAGGGGGAGGAGTCGATCAGGAAAAGGAAGCCTGACCTGGTCGTTCTGGACGTCATGATGCCCCGAAAGAATGGTTACGTCCTATGCGCGGAACTGAAAAAAAAGCAGGAGACGAAAGATATTCCGATAATTCTGCTTACCGCGGTAGGGGAAGCCGTTCCGAGCACCTCGTACTCACACGCTGACGGCAAGGCTACGGAGGCCGAGGATTATATTCCAAAGCCGGTCGATGTCCAGGTCCTGGTCGATAGCATCGAGCGGCTGGTTGTCTGAAAGCCGGGAGCCCCGATGTCAACGATTAGACTTGGCGGCGTAAAAGTAATTGAAAACAGGGCCTATCTCTGTTCGTCATGCCGGAGTGGAGACGCCTTGGAGAGCATCTGCTCGGTTCTCGCCGCAGACCGGATAAACCTTGGCCTCCTGACGCATATCGCCGACACCGTGCCTGGTGAATCGATAACGGCAGCATGCGCAAAGAGCGATGGCAGCTTTTCCGGCTATATTCTCGAGAAAGCCGGCCGAGGCGAATGCAAGACTGCGGAAATAGAGAAAGATGTTTCAAGAATATCTATTTTTCCGCACGATCAAAGGCCTGAGGTGGCAGCCTCATTGTTCTCGATCCTCGATGCAAACGCAATCAAACCGTATGGGTTTGCCAGTTCACCTTCGGCGATTACGATTGTCGTTTCGTCCCCGGATTTCAATATCGCGATGGAAAGGCTGTTTGATACTTTCGCATTTGCTGCATGGGGATCTTACAGCCAATGGCAGGCTGCCTGCCGGATGGACGAACAACAGCACAGCGAGGTGCGGTGCTCATACAACGAAGAAATAATCGCGATTTACGGCATTACCCGCCAAACAGATCTGGATCTGTACAATGTTTCTCTACCGGCCGAGTACATGGGCCGATTCGGGTCATTTTTGTCTATTCTGGGTGAACTCGATCTCAAGCTGCCTTTTCTGGTCTCTAACTCAGCACCCTGGGAAAAGAGCATTCATTTTTCATTCGCTCTAAGATCGGATCAGCGCGAAAGGGCAGGGCAGGCATTCGTTAACCGTCTACCGGGCCGTGAGTATTCCCGCCGCGGCCCGGTATCGGCGCTTTACGTGCACGGCCCGCATTTCGGTGACCGCTACGGAATAGCCAATGCCTTCGTTATAGCCCTGAGAACTTCGGGCATTCCAATCCTGGCGCTGAGTTGTGCGGTTTCCTCCATCTCCGCAGTGATTGCGGGCAACGATCCGAGTAAAGCGGTGGAGGCTTTGAACACTCGGTTTCAGACCCCGTGCGGGCAATGAACGGTATGTCCCTCGGCGTGAAGCGCCCGAACAACGATCCTGCATAGTGGACACGTAGGCGAAAACCATGGAGGAGCGAATTGCAATTGACCCCAATATCCATTTCGGGAAGCCCTGTATTGCGGGAACCCGAATTCCCGTACAGAGCGTGCTCGAATTGGTGAGGGACGGAATTCCGTTCGAAGGGATCATCGAAGACTACTATCCGGACCTTGGCATGGAGGATATTCGTGCAAGTATCCAATATGCCATCGACGTCGTGACCGCCGAAGAGATTTACATCGCGCCTGCCGGGACATGAGATTTCTTCCGGATCAGGACGTCTACGCTAGTACAGCCCGCCTCCTGGCCGGCCTGGGGGTGCGGTCTTTTCCCTTCCGATCTGTTACGCTTTTTTCCTCAGGTAGGTCTCCACTCTCGTCAGCAAAGTAGGCGGATCGATCGGTTTCTCTATGTAGTCGCTGACCCTTAGCTGCAAGCCGGTACCCAGCTCGTAACGCCTCCGGCCCGCGCCTTCTTTGACCGAGGTGAGTATTATGATGGGAATGTTGCTGTATTTGGCCCACCTGGGGTCGAGAAGCTCCTCGCATACTGCAAAACCGTCCATTCTGGGCATCATCAGATCGAGGATCATCAAGTCCGGCTTTTCCGATCTGAGTTTGTCCAACCCATCCTGACCATCCCTTGCAGTGACCACGGTGTATCGTGTCGTCAGCACCGCGCTCATTGAGTCAAGGATATCCGGATCGTCATCGACGAGCAGTATCTTTGCTTTCTGTTCCATCTTATCTCCCATCTCTTAGACTTCGGGTCTCGGCAGAAGTCCCGCTTTCTCCACGATAACCGGCACTATGTCTTCCCAGCCGACCGCCATTATATGGATTCCGTGAACTTCCGGTATCTCCATAATCTGATCGATTATCTCAAGGCTTATCTTCAATCCTTCTTCTTTAACGTCGGCTGCCTGCTCCAACCTGGTAACCACTTCGTTGGGAACGGTGACCCCGGAGACGTAGTCCCTCATGTAGCGGGCCATACCGGCCGATTTCACCGGTATGATTCCAGCCAGAATGTGCACCCGCTCGTCAAGGCCCTGGTCTTTGACCAACTTCATCCACCTGCTGAACTTGGGGACATCGAACACCGCCTGGGTCTGTATAAAATCAACGCCCGCCCGGAGCTTTCTCGCGAGCCTGGGCACGCGGTATTCAAAAGGATCTGCGAACGGGTTTTCGACAGCTCCGATAAAAACAGGGAGCTCTCCGTTGACATCCTCGCCGCAGATGAATTTACGCTCATCGCGCATTCTTTTCAATGTGTTGATGAGCTGAATCGAATCCAGGTCGTAGACCCCCTTGGCAGTAGGATGGTTGCCGAAGGACTGGTAATCCCCCGACAGGCAGAGAATATTGCCTATGCCCATCGCCACTGCTCCCAGGATATCGCTTTGCAGGGCGATGCGGTTGCGGTCGCGCACAACCATCTGCAGTACCGGATCAACCCCCACGCGTTTAAGCAGAGTGCATCCAGCTAGACTGCACATTCTGACTATGGCGGTCTGATTGTCGGTTACATTGATGGCGTCAGTGAAATCCTTGAGCTTTTCGCCCTTCTTCAACACTCCGGAAGTTCCTGCTCCCTTGGGAGGGCCCACTTCGGCCGTAACCGCGAACCTCTTACCCTCCAGCACTTTCTCAAGATTAGTCCCTGATTTCATGGCCGGACATCTCCTCTTTCTTCCCAGTGTCGGGCTTAGCTTTCCCCTTGGGCAAAGTAAAGGTAAACCTGGCGCCTTTTTCGGATTCAGGGTAGGGACTTTCAGCCCATATGCGCCCACCATGAGCCTCAATAATCCTCTTGGCATTGGATAACCCTACGCCGGCCCCCCCTATCGGGGAATCCTTTCCACGATAGAAGTCGTCAAAGATCCTGGGAAGCTCCTCCCCATCGATCCCCGGCCCGTTATCCATAACCTCTACAACGATCTCTTGACCTTTATCGTCCTCCGTGATCCTCACGGTAACCTTGCCGCCATCCTGCGTGAACTTGATCGCGTTACCGAGCAGGTTGCTCAGTGCCTGCTGCAGTCCGGTCCGCTCTGCGGGGATTGCCGCCGATTCGATGTTGCAGTCGGCCACCAGGTCTATGTTTTTCCCGGCAGCCCCGGGTCTCGCGTTCTCAATGGAGTAGTTGGCCACCTGAACAATAGAGACTGCCTCCCTTTGCGTGTAACGGGACTCGTTGCGGGACATGTCAAAGATGTCATCGATCTGGGATACCAGCCCTTTGATCCTCTCGCCGGCCCTGAGCAGGAATTTTTCCTGTTGCTCGCTTATTTCCCCGGCATAACCGCCCAGAATCGTCTGATGCAAGCTTTGTACGGCAGCAAGCGGACCTTTCAGGTCGTGGGAGGCGGTAGAGAGCATATTGGCCAGTATTTCCGTTGTCCGGGTCAGCCGCGTGCGGCCCAGATCGACAAGCTTGCCCATCAGGCGGAGCCCTGATGAGGGATTGTCATCGAAGAAATTCCGGAAGGCTCGTTTATTTATGACAACCGCTACGGTTTTTTCCACGGCATAAGCTGAAGCAAGATACTTATCCGAGCCGACGCCCGCCGACCATCCTACAGACTCGCCCCGGCGCGCCGTCGCTATAGTAGCGCAACGCCGCTTCTGGCGGCCGAGAAGCCCCACCTCCACTGCCAGCGTTCCTTGAAGGACAAGATATAAATTGTCTGCCGAGTCCCCCTCGCGGAACAGGACGTCGCCGGTCTCGAAGGTCGTCTCGTGGCTCAACAGGGCAATCTTGTTCTGTTCCCGATCACTCAGATCACTGAACAGACCGGATTCCCTTAGCGCTTTTCTGATAGCGGCGGCTGGCAATCAACCCCTCCTTTTACTGCTTTTCTATCGGCCGAGTCGGAGGGCCGCCTGTAAGACTGACACCCCAGTTTTTGGGCGGTAAGACATCCGTCAGCCGATCCAGCCTGCCGATCCTGGTGAGCTGGCCTATGATCAGGTCCCAGCCGCAGGGCAAGTCGGGCGAGACCTCACATTTGCCTTCCACCGACCCGCCGCACGGTCCATGGAGGATCTGTTTAGCGCACCTCGAGATGGGGCAGATGCCGCCGGTATATTCCAGCATGCACTGGCCGCATTCCTGGCACCGTTCCCCATCGCGCCATTCGCCGTGACGGCCGCCAAGGGAGACAGTATTGCAGCCGGGGTGGACAACCTTATCCACAACCGATGCCGCAGCCTGGACGCCGATGCCGCAGCAGAGCATCAACAGGGAGTCGGAGCCCACGATCTTGCTTTCGTGCGCCTGGAGGGTCATCCTGGTGAGTTGCTCGTTGCAGGCGAAGTCAATGAGGGAGATGCCGGTAACCGTTTTGCCTTCTCCCTCCAGTTTCTGTTTCATTTCTATCGCCTGTTGCTCGCCTCCGGTTTGACATCCCTCCGCACAACCCTTGCAGCCCACAATGAATACCTTGTCTTCGCCGCCGAGGTACGAGAGGATCTCTTCCATAGGTTTCTGTTCACTGATAAGCATGTCCGTCCCTCATCTAACCAGTATTCTGGTCTGGAGTAACTTCTTGCAATACTATTTCAATGACGTCGGAGATACGGCCTCGGAGTTCGTCCGAAAGCTCCATTCCCCATGCAACTTCTTTCGGCTCGATTCCGATGATGACCGTTTTCTCGGGCTTGAGACCGGTGATTTCACTTAATTTAAGACTGTCCACAAAACTGAGCTGGTGAATTGAGGTCATCAGGCAGGTTTCAAACTCGACATCTTCAGGGCTGAACCTGTAGATAGCTCCAGGCTCGCTGCCTCCGTAAACTGCATCTATGACTACCAGCTTGCCAACCGGCTCATCTCTCTGCCAGCAATCGAGCACTGTCCCCGCTTCGATGATTTCCACCGGAAACGCGAAGGTCCGTCCGGCAAGCTCACGAGCTACATGCACGCCGATCCCTTCATCCATGAGCAGCTCGTTGCCCACTCCCAGAACCACCACTTTGTCACTGCGCGCTTTGCTCATTAGAGCTACCCTACACGAAACCTGGTCAGGGTTCTTCCCTTAGGCGTCATCACATGAATAGCGCAGGCAAGGCATGGGTCGAACGACCTGACGATTCGCACCAGCTCAAAAGGATTGGCCTCATCTTTGACCCTGGTCCCAATGAGGGCCTGTTCCAGAGGCCCCGGCTGACCCGAGTCATCCCGGGGCGACATATTCCAGGTGCTCGGCACTACGCACTGATAGCGGCTTATCCGCTTGTTCCTGATCTCTATCCAGTGGCCCAGGGCGCCCCTGGCGCCGTCAACCAGGCCCATCCCGGTTGACTCTTCGGGGATTTCGTAAGGTACATAAACAGGTTCTCCGGGCTTTAGCTGGAGTAACCAGTCTCCCATGGAATCGGCCACCACCTTTGCGCACAGGGCACGCGCCAGGTGTCTCCCGAGAACGGAGAACAATGCACTTGGCTGGATTCCCGCGGCGGAGAGAGAAGAATCCACGAGGCTTTTTACTGCAGGCTGGCCGGAAGCGTAGCTCGCCAATATCCTTGCCAGTGGTCCGACCTCGTAAACCTTGCCGTCGTACCTGGGCGCTTTTACCCAGGAGTAGCCCTTACCCCAATTCTCGGTGGGCACGGTTTTTCCTTCGGCCGGTTTGAGACCCGTGGTGGAATCCTCATACCAGGAATTGGCAACATACTCGGCGATCCTGGCAGGATCGACGGGCTGCCATTTCAGGTCCTCAGAGACAGTTCCCTGTTGCATCAGCCGATTTCTCTGGAGGTAGTCGGCATTGGCTCCATCCAGGTCGTAGTTACCATAAGAGAGCAGGTTGCCGCAGCCTCTGCCTATTTCGAAATAGTCGCTATAGGTTTTGGCGACGGCGAAGACATCGGGTAGATAGACATTGTCGATGAAGTTCTTGATTTCATTGAGCCGCCACAGGAATGAAGTTATTTTGTCAACTGTCGGCACGGAGGTAACGCCGCCGGGAACCACCGCGGGATTGTGTGGTATCCTGCCTCCGAAGATGGCCAACATCTCCTGGCCTTTGCGCCTGACTGTAAGCGCTTGCACATAGTGGCCGACTAATTCCTGATCTACAGCGGCAGGAAAGCGGTAGTCGCCTTCGTAACGGGGAACGAAAGGCCCAAGCTCTCCGCGCTCGATAAATGCCTTCACGGAGTTCAAGGCGTCGTCTTTGCCGTCATATGAGGCTACCTTGGTGACATCCACGTAGTCCAAAGCGGCCAGGTGATAAAAGTGAAGGATGTGATCCGAGAGGTGAGCTGCGCCCAGGATCAGATTACGGAGAATCCTGCCGTTATCCGGTATCCTGTCCGCTATGCCGAAAGCACTGTCCAAGTTTAAGGTGGCGGCCATGCAGTGGCTTGTCGGACATACTCCGCAAATGCGTTGAGTAATTTGCTGGGCGTCGCGCGGGTCTCTTCCCTGCAGGATAAGCTCAATGCCCCGGAAAAGAGTCCCCGTGCTCTTAGCATCCGTTATCGTTCCATTCTCCACATTAACTTCAACCTTGAGGTGTCCTTCGATACGAGTAATGGGGTCTAACAAAATGCGGCTCATTTGTCCAAACCTCCTCTACCGGCTTGCGCCTATGTTGGGCAAACTGACGTCCGGGGCCTTCTGATATAAAGGTGAAACCATGTCCGGGAAGCCGGGGCTGGTGCAGCCGATACACATTCCGCCGCACCCCACGCACCAATTGGCGCCGCCGTTCCAAAGCCTGTTCGGGCAGTCAGCGTGCGTGACCGGCCCCTTGCAGCCTAACTCGTAAAGGCATCCTTCATCGCTAAGCTTTTTGGCGAATTTTTTTTCGTCATAATACGCCCGGCGCTGGCAATTCTCGTGGATGAGGCTGCCGTAAAACGCCTTGAGGCGTCCGAACTCATCCAGATCTTCGGGCTTGGGCAACCCCGTGAGCAAAACGGTTGCCACGGTTCCCATGAACCAGTCGGGATGAGGGGGACATCCAGGGACGTTTATCAGCGGAGTATTGATTCCTTTCGAACGGAAGAACGCCGATACACTGACCGATTGAGAAGCATTGGGGGCCGCGGCAGCGATGCCGCCGTAAGCGGCGCAGGTTCCCAGGGCTATTACCGCCAGAGCGTCGGCTCCAAGCTCGGCCGCCCTGTCAGCGATAGGAACCGGAGCGCCGTTCCTCTCGCCCAGGCTGCAGTACATACCATTGGCGCGGGTTGCTATCCCCCCTTCTGCAACCAGTATGTACCCACCTTTATGCTGCTTCCGCGTGTCTTCCATAGCTGTGATGACTTGCTCCCCGGAGCCCGCCATAACCGTAGCCAGGAATTTCAGGCTGACATGTTTGCCGGGGAGGATTTCATCAATCAGCAGATTCTTGATGGTGGGGCTTACGGAGTTGAGAACTGAAACAGGACATCCTGTGCAGGTAGCCGCCTGAAGCCAAATGACCGGGTATTCTTGAGTCTTAGCCATTATTGCTCTCCTTGTCTCGATTTCGGCAAACGAGTCACAGCCCGCCCGCCGTCGATGACTCTCAGAAATCGGCTTCCGAAATTCGCAATAAGGTAAAGATTTCTTATCCCAGTGATCGTCGCTAAATGCGTTTTATGTTATTAATCTTATGGAATTTGAGTGTTTGAGACTCTGGTGCTTGCAGACAGACGGGCAGTTGAGCGCAACTGCCCGGGCCAAATCCAGGACGGTGATGCCGGACCCGCAGCTTACCAGGGTTCGTGTGAGCGCGAAGTGAATGGGGAGAGTACTTAACGAGTAGCAGTTCGCAACAAGCGGAACTCTTGCTGAACTATCTCATGAAAATGATTTTTACAAATATGCAGATGCACTTTACCACTTCTTACCGATAAGAGTCAATGGGGAATTCTCCGATTTTAACGAACCGAAAGAGGAAAAAAAATACCCCCGATGCGCAGTCGCACGGGGGGTATCAATAATGAAAAATGTAAACTCAGGGGCGGCTTTAAAAGCCGGTTTCGAACTAATCGACCTTCGGGCGCGGGTAGAGGCCCGCACGTTCCACGATTTCGGACACCTTTTCCTCCCATTCGATCGCCATAACGTGGAACCCGCGCACTCCGGGGCATTCCTTGAGTTCCTGGATCTGTTCGACCGCCATGGTTACTCCTTCGGCGGCTACTTTGTCCTTGGGCACTCCCTGGAGGCGCTTGATAATCTCGTCGGGCACGTCCATTCCGGGGACTTTGCCCTTCATATACCTGGCCATGCCTATGGATTTCATCGGTGTGATTCCAGCCAGGATCGAGACTTTTTCATGAAGCCCCCGGTCAACGACCTGCTGCATCCACATTTTGAACTTTGCCATATTATAGATGCACTGAGTCTGAATAAACTGGGCGCCTGCGGCCACTTTTTTAGCGAGGCGCAGCACGCGGATTTCAAACGGGTCCGCGAAGGGGTTTTCCGCCGCTCCGATGAACATTTTGGGCGGGACATTCATCTCGTAGCCGCTAAGGAGCTTGCCTTCGTCGCGCATTTGCTTGACCGTCTGGATCAATTGAGTGGAATCGAGGTCAAAAACATTTGCGGCGTTGGGGTGGTCGCCGAATCTTTGATGGTCCCCTGTCAGGCAGAGCACGTTATTTATGCCAAATGCGCCGGCTCCCAAAAGGTCGCTCTGCAAGCCGATGCGGTTTCGATCCCGGGTGGTCATCTGGAGCACCGGCTCGAAGCCCAGTTGCTTTATGCGAATGCAGGAAGCAAGACTGGACATCCGCACTACCGCTGTCTGGTTGTCGGTGACATTTATGACATCCACATACGGGCCAACGAGTCTGGCTTTCGCGTCTACTACGGTTCCTTCAGCGCTGCGAGGGGGGCCGCATTCCGAGGTGACCCCGAAATGCCCGGCTGCGAGAATCTTTTCCAATTTACTCGGTGTTGTGACACTCATATCTGCGACACCTCCTTCGTCAGCTTACGGGGACCCCCGTCCCTGCTTTTCAACCAATCCTTTGCTGTTGTGGGTTCCTCGAAACGCTTGAGTTCGCCCAGTTCTTTCAGCCGCTCGTAGATCAGTTGCCAACCACAGGGGACATCCTTGTCGATCTCGCACTTGCCATCCGAAGAGCCGCCGCATGGACCATTAAGAATGCGCTTTGAACATCTGGCTACAGGACAGATGCCTCCGGTGCTGGCAAGAATGCATTCTCCGCACGCCTGGCACCGCTCGGTCCAGACCCCTTTTTCATCGGTTACCCCGATAAAACAGGTGTTGACTCCGGGAAGAATACGCATCTTGTTGTACATCTCGGCCATGAACTGCACTCCGGCCCCGCAGGCAATGGAGACCACGGCATCATAGTTGTCGATCCGGTCCTTCACTTCCGCCAGATATTCCTTATCGCACTGCCGGGTCAGGCTGACTTCGCCGACTTCCATTTGTTTCTGCTGGTTGGAGAAATACATTCGCAACGCTGAAGCGAGGATTTCCACTTCTTTGAGTCCGCCTGCCTCGCAGACGGCAACACATCCGTTACAACCCGCTACTAGAACTTTATCGAAATTTTTGATTTCGTTGATTATTTCTTCAATTGGTTTGGGCTTGGCCATTATCATGCGGCTTTTTCCTTCCTGTTCCCTTTGACCTTGACCGGGTTGGGGCCGAGCTGCCGGATCTTGTCGGTCATCTCCTGGCAGATTTCAGCAAACCGGGGGCCTTCGCCCGAGGACAGGTTATACATGGCGACCCGCTCTGGTTCCATGCCTATGGTTTCGAGTAGCTGCCTGACGTAGGCAACCCGCTTTCTGGCCCTCAGATTGCCTGCCTGAAAATGGCAATCGCCTTCCATACATCCAGCCACGAAAACTCCGTCAGCTCCTTTTTCCAGCGCTTTCATGAGGTGGATAATGGCCACCCTGCCGGTACACGGCACTTTCACAATCCGAATGTTGCTCGGATATGTCAATCTCATCGAACCTGCCAGGTCCGCTGCCGAGTATGCTCAATAGGTGCAGCAGAAGGCGACTATAACCGGTTCAAAGCTTTCCATCAGATTACTCCTTCCAGAAGGGCATCCACCTTGATCATGATCTGATCGTCCGCATAATGGCCGAGCCGGATCGCTTTGGCAGGGCACTCCGAAACGCAGATGCCGCAACCCTGGCAAAGGGCTTCGTTTATCTCAGACACGTCCTGATCATTAATACGCGGAACGCCATATGGGCAGTTTCGTACACACACGAGACAGGCGGCGCACAGACTCGGTTCGACCTGGGCGACTACGCCTCCAACGGTTACATCCTTTGAAGACAGGAACGAGGCGGCCCTGGCTGCCGCTGCCATCGACTGAGCGATGGTCTCGGGGATCAGCTTCGGAGCGTGCGCGGTGCCGCACAGGTAGATACCCTCCGAGGCAAAATCGACCGGTCTGAGCTTGGCATGAGCCTCTATGAAAAAGCCTTCGGGGTTTCGAGGAACTTTGAGAAGCATCGCGAGTTCCTCGTTCTCTTCGGCCAGCGTCGCCGCGCTTAGGATCACCGCATCGGCGCTCATCTTTACGGGTCTGCGCAGCACATGGTCCACAAAGGATATGCTGAGAGGCCACTCGCTATCCTTGCTCACTTCCGGCGGGTGCTTTTCATCGAACCTCACGAAAAGAACGCCGGCCTGCCGCGCCTTTGTATAGTAGTCCTCCAGCACTCCGTAGGTGCGCATATCCCGATAGAAGACAACGACGTCCATTTCCGGATTGAGCTGCTTCAGCTCCAGAGCGTGTTTTACAGCGCCCTGGCAGCAGATTCGGCTGCAATTCGGATTCTCAACATTGCGGGAGCCGACGCATTGGATCATGACCACACGGTTCCAGTTGGAAATATCGCCGGGGTTATTGCTGAGAAGCTTCCCCAGCTCAAGTTGGGTCATGATCCTGTCGGACTGGCCGTACAAGAATTCCGTTGGTTTGTATTCGCGAGCGCCGGTCGCCACTATTATGGCTCCGTGATTGACTTCCCTGGGTCCTCCAGCGCCGTTTTCAATCCGAGAAACAAAGTTCCCCTTGTATCCCGAAACGCCGCTCAGACGAGAGCCGGTCAGGACTTCTATCTTGCTGTTTGCTCGAACTTCTCCGACGAGCTTTTCAAGGTACTCGGAGACGTCGAGCCCATCAATTGTGTGTGAAATATTTCGAGCCATGCCGCCAAGGTCGGCGCCCTTTTCGACGAGTATAGACTCGAAACCCTGCCGTGCAAGGCCAAGGGCGGCAGTCATGCCGGCTATGCCTCCACCCACTACGAGGGCGCGCGGATTCACCGTAAGCGACGTCTCGACAAGTGGTCTAAGAAGCGAGGCCCGGGCCACCGACATCCGAACAAGGTCTTTGGCCTTTACGGTTGCGGCTTCCGGCTCCTTCTGATGGACCCAGGAATCCTGGTCGCGAATATTGGCCATCTCAAAGAGGTATTTGTTCAGGCCGCAGTCTTTGAGAGTCTCCTGGAAAAGCGGCTCATGGGTCCGGGGCGAACAGGCCGCTACGACGACCCGGTTGAGCCTGTTTTCTTTTATGATCTCTTTCACTTTCTCCTGGCTGTCCTGGGAGCAGGTGAAGAGGTAGTCGGTAGTGTAGACAACATTCGGAAGAGTGGCGGCGTACTTTGTTACGTCCTTTACGTCCACCACCGAGGCGATGTTTATGCCGCAGTTGCAAACAAAGACACCGATCCTGGGCGCCTCTTCCGAGGTGTCCTTCTCGACGGGGATTTCCTTTACCGTGACCTGCGAATCTCTTGCGGATGCAAGGTCGGCTGCCGCCGCGCAAGCCGCCGCGCTGGCTTCCATTACGGACTGAGGAATGTCTTTGGGTCCCTGGAATAGCCCAGAGACGTACACTCCCGGACGGGAGGAGCTTACAGGAGTGAAGCCGTCGGTCGAGGCGAAATTGTGCTCCGTCACCTCGATTCCCAGTCGTTTCGCCAGTTCGACGGTTTCCGGTGAGGTTTCCACCCCAACCGAGAGGACTACCATGTCGAACTCTTCTTCGGACTGCTCCCCGGCTTCATTGGCATATTGGATCGTCACGCTGCCGCTTCCGGGAATGGGGTCCACCGTGTGCACGCGCGAGCGTATGAAACGGACCCCGTACTTGTCCTTTGCCCGGTTGTAGTATTTCTCAAAATCCTTTCCATAGGTGCGCATGTCCATATAGAAAATGGCGGTGTCGAGGCCGCCGGGACAATGCTCCTTGGCGACCATCGCTTCCTTGATCGCATACATGCAGCAGACACCGGAGCAATACGAGTGGGCTTCATGCTGGCGGTCTCTGGAGCCGACGCACTGGATCCACGCTATCTTTTTGGGTTCCTCGTGATCGGACGGCCGCACGAGGTGACCCTGGGTGGGGCCTGAAGGTGAAAGAAAGCGTTCGAACTCCATCGAAGTCACTACATTCGGGAAGTTACCATACCCGTAGGTGTCAAGCTTCGACGGGTCGAAAGCTCTAAAGCCGGGCGCGGCGATAATTGCGCCGACGTTAAGTTCCAGCTTTTTGGGCTGCTCGTCATGATCGATCGCTTTAGCAAGGCAGGCCTCGACGCACTGGTAGCATTCGGAGCACACGCCGCAACTAAGGCAGCGGTTTGCTTCGGCCCGGACCTGCTCTTCGGTCAAGCCAAGCTGCACTTCTTCGAAATTGCCGGTGCGGATTTCGGGGGACACAACGGGCATCCGTGCGCGCGGCATTCTGTCATAGCCTTCGGTCGCGACTTCCTGGACCGCTTCCCATTCGCGCTCCCGCCCGGCTTCGATGTCCTCGTCCCGGATGTATCGGCCGATCGAAATGGCCGCCTGCTTGCCCGCTGCAATCGCTTCTATTACCGTCTTGGGGCCGGTCACTGCGTCGCCGCCCGCGAATATGTCACTGTCATGGGTCTGGCAGGTGAGCGGGTGCACTTTCATAGTGCCCCAGTCGGTAAGCTTGCAGGCGCACTCTTCGGTAAGACACGCCCAGTCGGACTCCTGCCCGATCGCCGGAACGAGCGCGTCAACTTCCATAACGAACTCAGATCCCGGAATGGCCACGGGCCGCCTTCGCCCGCTTGCATCCGGCTCTCCGAGCTGCATTCTTATGCATTCGACCGCCTTTACCCGCCCTTTTTCTCCGATGACCCGTATGGGGTTGGTGAGGGTCATGATCTCGATGCCTTCTTCGCGGCATTCGAGGATCTCTTCCTCGTTGGCGGGCATTTCGTGCTCGCTTCGGCGATAGATGATAAAGGGCTTGCCCGATCCGTTTCGAAGGGCGGTACGCACGGTATCCATCGCGACGTTTCCCCCTCCGATAACCGCGACGCGGTCGCCAAGGGAGACTTCTTTGCCGAGGCTTATGTCTCTCAGGTACTCGACGCCCGGGACCACCCCTTCGAGTTCTTCGCCGGGGATTCCGAGCGCCTTGCATTCCTGGGCGCCTATGCCTACGAAGAAGGCCTTATAACCCTGGTCTCTGAGCTGAGAGACGGTAAAGTCTTTGCCGATCTCCACCCCCGTTTTGAACTCCACGCCCATATCCCGCAAGACCTGGATTTCGGCCTCGATCGTGTTTTTCGGGAGCCTGTAGGAGGGAATACCGACTGTCAGCATTCCTCCAAGCACCGGCAGTTTTTCAAAAACCGTCACCCGGTAGCCTTCGATTGCCAGGTAATAGGCGCAGGATAAGCCCGCCGGACCCGAACCGATGATTGCGACCTTTTCGTTGCGCTTCTCTTTTATTTCTGGGACGAACCTGGTTTCGGAATTCAGATCCAGATCGGCCAGGAAACGCTTGATGGAATCGATTGCCACCGGTTCGTCGAGTTGGCCGCGCATGCAGGCGGATTCGCAGGGATGGTGGCACACCCGTCCGCAGATAGCGGGCAGGGGGTTTTCTTCCTTGATAAGCTGCAAGGCTTCCCGGTATTTGCCCTGAGCAGTCAGGGCCACATACCCCTGGACCGAAATGTGAGCGGGGCAGGTCGCTTTACAGGGAGAAGTGCCTCGCTTTTCGATCGCAAAGGCGCCCGGTACCGCCTGCGGGTATCTGCGGAATGCCGCGCGGCGGCTGTTGAGACCCTGATTGTATTCATTGCTGCATTCAACGGGACAGACTTTGGCGCATTCGCCGCAGCCTGTGCACTTGGAAGGGTCCACGTGGCGGGGCTCCTGCCGAAGCTGCACAGTGAAGTTCCCCTGCTCACCGGTAACCTGCTGAACTTCCGAAAGGGTAAGTATCTCGATGTTGAGATGCCGGCCGACCTCGACCAGCTTGGGTGAGATGACTCACATAGCGCAGTCGTTCGTGGGGAAGGTCTTGTCGAGTTGCGACATCACTCCGCCTACGGCTGAGGATTTTTCGACCAGGTAAACATAAAAACCGGAGTTGGCCAGGTCGAGCGCCGATTGCATTCCGGCAATCCCGCCGCCAACGACCATAACGGAACCGACAGGCCCATCTTTTTTGGTCTTCATAAGTAATCTACACCTCTGAAATTTTTGATGATTTCCCGAAATAACGTCAAATGTTCCAAGGGCAACCGAATGCTCTTGAGTAATCAATCGGGTGTGGAGCTTCGAGCGAGTTGAATTGCAGCAGGAGTTAGGAGATTGTCGCGAAGGCGACCCCGAAGTATTCCCTTTTGGGCGCGGTAATAATAGTGTAAAAGAATTATTTGGAAAAGAGAAAAAAGATGTGTATGTGGAGATAGTTCAATAATTTTTACCCCTTGTCGAATATATCTCACTTTTTGACAAGTTTTGCCCCGAGGTGGAAAAAAGGGAATCGTTTGTTTTTAGGAGTTTTTATGCACGGAATTCAAACAGCTCTCAAACAGGAATTCTAAGATGAGCGAACCTGTTCGTTTCGTCGGCGCGGGTCCCGGCGACCCCGAGCTTATCACGGTAAAAGGCATGCGCTATCTTCAGCAGGCCGACCGGGTGGTATATGCCGGGTCACTTGTTCCGGAGACCCTGCTCCAGTACTGCAGGGAAAATGTCAAGGCATACGACAGCGCATCCTTGACCCTCGCGCAGACTCATGCCCTGCTGAAGGAGGGCTACGAGGCCGAAGAACGCGTGGTTCGGCTCCATACCGGGGACCCGAGCCTCTACGGCGCGATAAATGAACAATTGGCTCTTCTGGACCGTGACAAAATCGCTCACGAGGTAGTACCCGGAGTATCGGCGGCCTTTGCAGCTTCGGCCGCATTGGAGCAGGAGCTTACAATTCCCGAGGTCTCACAGACTGTGATCCTGACCCGGCTCGGCGGCAGGACCCCTGTGCCGGAGAAGGAGAAACTCGCAGCGCTTGCTTCACACCGCGCCACCATGGCTATTTACCTTAGCGTTCAGCGTATCGAAGAGGTCGTTGCGGAACTGACGGAACATTATGAGGCCGACACTCCCGCGATAGTTGCCTACAGGGTCGGCTGGCCGGATCAGGAACTTATCCGAGGGAGCCTTCAGGACATTGCCGACAAAGTGCGGGGCGCTAAAATCGGGCGACAGGCGATCATCCTCGTCGGCGATGTATTCAGGAAAAACGATCCAGCCGGTAAAGAGGTCAAAAGGTCCAAGCTCTATGACGAAGCCTTCAGCCACCAGTTCAGAGATGGTTCAAAACCCGTTTAGCGGCAATAAAAAGACGGCAATTGTCGCCCTTACGCGGAAGGGGGCTGAACTGGCGGCAGGCATAAGCGCGCAAATTCCCGGCAGCACATGTCTTTGCAACTACCGCTACGCTTTGCCCGGGATGACTCCTTTCAGAAGGATATCCGAGATTTTCCCGTCCGTCTGGCGGGAATGTGATTCGGTCATCTGCATCATGGGTTGCGGAATAGCGGTCCGAATGGTTGCGCCTCTTCTTGAAGATAAAACGAGGGACCCGGCGGTCATAGTCCTGGACCAGGACGGCCGCTTTGCGGTAAGCTTGGTGTCGGGGCATATCGGTGGGGCCAACGACCTGGCGAGAAAGGTTGCTTCTATTACCGGCGGTCAGGCCGTTATTACGACCGCTTCAGATCTCCAGGACAAGCCAGCCATAGACCTTGCTGCAAAGAGCGCCGGGTTGCAGATCGAAAACCGCGAAATACTGAGTAGAATCGAAGCCACCATCCTGGATGAAGAGGCTTTGTGGCTATTCGATCCCGACGGGCTTTTGCTGAAGCATCTTCCGGCGGATCATGGTTTGCGATTGGTCGGCGCCGAGGAGAATCCGGGCGCGCTTAGAGCAAACCTCGGCATATGGGCTTCGGAATTAGAGCCCCCCAGAGGCATAAAATGCCTCAAGCTTCGGCCCGCCAACCTCGTGATCGGAATCGGCTGCAACAGGGGGACCTCTTCAGAGGAACTCATTGGATTTATCGGCAAGAAACTCAAGGAGAACAGGCTTGCGCCCTTTTCGATAAGAAACTTCGCAAGCCTGGATCTCAAATCCGACGAACACGGGCTTCTGGAAGCTGCAAAGGCCTTCGACAGGCCGGTTTACTTTTGCACCCGTGAACAGATACAGGGCATTGCGGTTCCGAACCCATCGGAAACGGTTGCCCGGCATGTAGGAGCGGAAAGCGTATGCGAAGCAAGCGCCCTTTGGAGCGCGGGGACGCGGGAGTTGCTCGTGCCCAAACAGAAAGCGGGAAACTGCACTCTTGCGATAGCCAGGGTAAGCTCTTCATAATCAGCCTCGGACCCGGACACAGGGCCTATATTGCCCGGGAAGCGCTCGACGCGCTTCTGGCAGCGGAAATCGTGCTGGGGTATAAGACATATCTGGAGCTTATCGCCGACCTGCTGGGGAACAAAACCATCGTTTCGAGCGGGATGCGAAAAGAGGTGGAACGCTGCCAGGCTGCGATAGACCATGCTTTGTCGGGCAGACATGTCGCCCTGGTGTCCAGCGGCGATGCAGGCATATACGGCATGGCCGGGCTGGTATTGGATATCTGCAAAAAGAAGCAGATCAATGTCCTGGCGTTGGATGGAGAGAAGGGGGCCGGGTCCTCTGATTTTCTTCTGCGTATAATTCCCGGAATTTCAGCTTTCAACTCGGCGGCATCCCTTTTAGGGGCGCCTCTTATGCACGATTTTGCCGCAGTGAGCCTGAGCGATCACCTTACTCCATGGGATCTCATCGAGAAAAGACTCGCGGCCGCAGCATCGGCCGATTTCGTCCTTGCGCTCTATAACCCTCGGAGTAAGAGCAGGCCGAATTTGCTTGAAAAAGCCCGGCAGATAATCCTTGGCCATCGTTCGGCTGAAACCCCGGCCGCGATTGTGCGCCAGGCAATGCGCGAAGGTCAGTGGAAATGCCTGACCACGTTCGGAAGCCTCCCCCTCGAGGAAGCAGACATGCAGTCGGTGGTAATCGTGGGAAATAGTCAGACTTATATCTGGAATGGATGGATGGTTACCCCGAGGGGCTACCTGGATAAATATTCCGTAGCTGCACCGCCTGCGGAATGCGAGCAGGATTGACTCTGTTCCTGACGACCGCATGCGTGGCCGGGCTAGAGTGCGCCGGGATCCTCAGCCTGAAGCGCTTCCCTCATCGAAGAAAGTATTTTTTCTATTGATGCCTGGCTCAATCCAAGGGCCCTGGTGCTCTCCATATCGCTAAGGTCCAGGTCCGGCTTACGTGTGGGGCCCACTTCCAGTTTGTGGCAAATCGAGTTGGCCATGCTGACGATGTGTGTAAGCTCCGGGGCCGATCGAGCCTGGTCCGGCCGGTGGTGGTTTGCGATAGCGTCTTCGATATCGAGGGCAAAGCGCCATTTGTCGGCAATCATCTGCCCGACATCGGAGTGGGTGAAACCCAGTGTTCGCATTTCAACTTCAAAGAAATCCGCACCATCGTTATAGACTTCCTGCATAACCTCGCGCATTACCGCAGGGGAGCGTAAAAAGAGGGCCGCCTTTCCGACGTCGTGCATCAGCCCGGCGAGATAAGCCTCCTCTTTGCGCTGAAAGCGGACCTCATCTCCTATTATTCTGGCCGCCAGGCCAGCGCCTACCGTATGCTCCCAAATAAGTTTCTCCGAAAGGCCGACACTCGAAAACATGCCTTTCATCACCGCCGTCATGATTAAAGACCTGATCGCGTCGAATCCCATGAACATACAAGCGTCACGCAGGGTCGAGATGGACCGCGACGCCCCGTAGTAGGGAGAATTTGCCACCTTGAGGACGCGGGCGGCAAGCGCCTGGTCCTTTTGCATCAGGCTGTGAATATCCCGCGCCGTGGCGTCAGGCTCCGAGAGCTTGCTTATTACCTGAGCGGCGATATGGGGCATTGGCGGCAGGTCTCCGGTTATCTCAACTATCCTGGCGGCCTTGGGGGAAATGTCCGGGTGCGGGGGCACTTTTCCCGGCCCCGGCGCATTGTGTAAACCGGTCGCTATTTCAGGCTTCATCTTGACTCCGTCATCTTTTTTGGTATCAGCGGTTTCGTCACTAATTGTTATTCGGCATTAAGGCGCATAGAGTTCAATAAAAACGAGGGGGGCAGGATTTTTGACGAGACAATCACCAAAAAGAAAGCCGGCCCGTTATGCCCGGAATGGCCGGCTCTCGAAATATTATTATACTTTTGACTAACAAGCCCTCAGCCCGGGACACGATCCACGGGCTGCGGCATATTTGAATTGAATCGGTTTTCCTACTCCACAGGGTTCACCGGATCAGGAGCCTCGCTATGAGATTCCGCACGGGCCTGCCTCAGGGTGCTCGCCTCTTCCGCCTGTTTTTTCTCGAATCGTTCCCGCTTGAGCAAACGACGCACTTTGAAATAGGGTTTTAACATGAGGGCCAGGCCGACAATTAAGCCGCCCAGTCCCGCAAGCAGGATGACAATATACTGTTCGATCTGCACCCCGGCCGGGTCGGTCTGAAAGAAGCCAAGATTAAGCTTGAAGGCAACCGGGTTTGTCCACGTCGGTATGTTCTGGTAGATGAAAAGGGCGGCCAGACCAAGTATGACCAGTGCTACAATCACCTTAAACAGCCTCATCGGCGCTCTCCTTTATGAAGTAGGGTAACAGCCTGGAGTAGGATTGCTTCAAATGTTCCGGAATACTGCGGACTTCGCCAAGAACGGCCATGAAATTCGTATCGCCCCGCCATCTTGGCACTATATGAAAGTGCAGGTGCTCCGCGAAGCCTGCGCCTGCTTCCCGGCCGAGGTTGAGCCCAACGTTGAATCCATCCGGACGTATTACCTTTTTTAGTACGCGGATGGATTTCTTTACCCAGTTCATCAGGTCATGTTCCTCATCGGCGCTAAGTTCGTCCAGAGTGGATATGTGACGCCAGGGACAGACGAGCAGGTGCCCGTTGTTATAAGGGAATTTGTTCATCATCACCATTACGAGGTCGTTCCGGTGAAGGATCAGACGTTGCTCATCAGACTGGCCGTGGTATTCAGGACAGAAAATACAGCCCGGCAGCTTTTTGCCGGTAATATACTCAACACGCCAAGGCGCCCATAGATTGCGCACCACGACCTCTCCTAAATTTGAACTATGTCAGCTTCGATTTTATCGTGAATTCTCAGCACTCCGATGCTCTTCGGAAAATCTCCACGCGCGAGTCGGACGGAGCCGGGATTGAACCAGAGCAGCCCGTTTTCCCGAAAAACGAGTGGCTGATGAGTATGCCCGAAAAGAATGGCATCAACATCGGTGAACTCATGCCGGAGCCTGTGCCGGATTTCACCGGGCGATCCCCACCCATGCGCGATGCCCAGGCGAAAGCCGCCCGCCTTGACTATCTTTCGGGCCGGGAGCCGCTGCTGAATCGAATAGTCATCCATGTTCCCGGCGACAGCTTCAAGCGGATACTGCTCCAGGTAGTTCAGCATCTCGGCCTTTTCCATGTCCCCGAGATGGATCAGCATATCGGCGTCATCGCAAAATTCGGAGCACAGTGCTTTGAACTCGTCTGTCGCCTTGCTGAGGTGAGTGTCGGACATCACGACTATTTTCATCCGGCCCGGGATACCTTCTCCGATGAGTCCCTGAATGCGCTCTCAATGCGCCCCATGCCTCACATACAAGGAGGCACTATAGCAATAAACTGTGAAAAAACAAGGATTTTCAATGCTGGAGGGCTTCCGCGGAGGGCGCCGTCTATATCGGGAGTATTTCTATATTCCCCCAGATCCCCATTTTGTCTTTAATCAGGATAAGGACCGCTTCGATCGAGGGAATCCGGGGAGCAAGTTCGAGGGCTTTGGCGATATCGGACGGGGTTTTCACCATGTTGCCAAGACGGGTTGCGGCCGCGTCCGCCAGGGCCGCGTCCGGTGAAATGACGGTCACCGCGTCCGTCTTGCCGAAGCTCAGAGAGTGGCCGACGGTTCCCGATGAAGTGCAAATGCCGATCGGGAATCGCTCCGGACCGAGCTTCATGGCTATTTTGCCGGTGAAAGGGGAGTCCGGTCCGGCGAAAATCCCGACAGTGGTTTCTTCGCTCAAGTCAAGATAGCAGTCGCCCCCGTTTTCTACTATTACGGAATCGGAAAACTGTTTAAGGGTGATCCCGACGGCCTGGGCCAGCGCGCCGGCCACGCTTGCCATCGGCCCGACGCCTGCGGCCGCGGCCGCCTCGAGCATTCGGCGGACCAGGGGAGGAGCGACAGGATCGTTCGGGAGCGGCACAAGGGATCTCAGGAAGTCTTCATGGGCGGCGATATAGCTCTCCAGTTGAAGACGGCAGCTTAAAACCGCCTGCGCAGCCTCGCGCTCCAGGTTTCGCCGGGCCCTGATCCATAGATCGGTTTCGCGGTATTTTACCTGGAAGCTTTCCCAGCCTTTTGGCGCCTGATGCTGATAGCGGTAGAAACGGTGGGTTTCCGTATACACTGCGGCCCCCTATCAGGGTGTGGAGACCGGCTCAACGCATGAATCCGGCAATTTATTCCCATTCAATCGTGCTTGGGGGCTTTGATGAGATGTCGTACACGACGCGGTTTACGCCTTTTACTTCGTTTATGATCCTGTTTGAAATCCGCCCCAGAACCTCATAGGGAAGTCTCGCCCAGTCGGCCGTCATGGCGTCCACGCTTTCCACGGCCCGCACGGCGATCACCTGGTCATAGGTGCGCTCGTCGCCCATGACTCCGACCGACCTGACGGGAAGCAGCACGGCAAAAGACTGCCATACATGCTCGTACCAGCCGGAGGCCTCGATTTCCTCCTGGATCACCGCATCCGCCTCGCGTAAAATTTCGAGGCTCTCGGGTGTTAATTCGCCGATCAGCCGGATCGCCAGGCCCGGACCCGGGAAGGGATGCCGCATGATTATTCTCTCGGGAAGTCCGAGTTCCCGGCCGACCAGCCGCACCTCGTCCTTGAAAAGCTCACGGAGCGGTTCGATTAGCTCAAATTTCATTCTTTCGGGCAGCCCCCCGACATTGTGATGTGTCTTTATGGTGGCTGACGGTCCTTTGAAGGACACGCTTTCTATAACGTCAGGGTAGAGAGTGCCCTGCGCGAGATAGTGGGCGTCCTTGATTCGGGCCGCCTCGCGCTCGAACACCTCGATAAAAAGATTGCCGATTATCTTCCGCTTGCGTTCCGGGTCCGAGACCCCCCGCAAGCCATCGAGGAACTCGGCGGATGCGTCGATGTAGATGAGATTTATTGCGAAATGATCCCGGAATACTCTTTGAACGGTTTCGGCCTCGCCCTTTCGCAGAAGCCCGTTATTGACGAAAATGCAATGAAGCCTCTCTCCTATGGCCCTGTGAAGAAGGACGGCAACGACCGAGGAGTCCACGCCGCCGCTCAGGGCGCAGATTACCTGATCGCTCCCGACTTTTTGCTGGATTGCGCCAATAGCCGAGTCCACGAAGGATTTCATTGTCCAGGACGGGCGGCACCGGCAGACGCGAAACAGAAAATTCTCGAGGATGTCCTTGCCGCACGGCGTGTGCGCAACTTCCGGATGAAACTGCACCCCATACAAATGACGACTTGAGTCGCCCATGGCTGCGGCGGGAGAATTATCGCTATGAGCCATGATTCCGAATGAAGGGGGGAGCTTCAGGATGCGGTCGCCGTGACTCATCCAGACCCGTACCCCAGTCTTTTCAATGTCATGGAAAAGATCTGCGGGTATGTCTATGTCTATCGCAGCGGGGCCGTATTCTCGCCTGAGCGCCTTTTCGACCGCGCCTCCAAGCTGGTGGGCCATCAGTTGCATGCCGTAGCAGATACCCAGAACGGGGATTTGCAGCTCGAAAATTGCCGGATCGGCTAGAGGCGCGCCCACGTCGTGCACGCTCGACGGCCCTCCGGAGAGTATAATTCCCTTCGGCTTGAAGTTTTTGATCTCTTCCAAGGTCATAGTGAAGGGATGGATTTCACAGTAGACGTGGCTTTCCCTTACCCTGCGCGCAATCAACTGTGTGGTCTGCGAGCCGAAATCCAGAATCAATACCCGTTCCTGGTGTAATTGATCGAACATGTTATTGGGCTCCCGTGCGGGCTTATTTCAAATCCACCTGGTAATTGGGCGCTTCTTTAGTGATTATCACGTCGTGCACATGGCTTTCCTTGAGCCCGGCGCTCGTTATGCGGACCATTTTCGATTTGGTCCGCAGCTCACTCAAGGTTGCGCACCCAAGATAGCCCATCCCGGCGCGCAGACCTCCTATAAGTTGGTGCACTATATCGGAAACAGGCCCACGGTAAGGCACCTTACCTTCGATTCCTTCCGGCACAAGTTTCTTGGGTTCGAACACGTCATCCTGAAAATAGCGGTCCCTGCTGCCTTCGCGCATGGCGCCAAGAGACCCCATTCCGCGGTAAACCTTGTAGCTGCGGCCCTGGTAGAGTATGGTCTCACCGGGGCTTTCATCGGTTCCGGCAAACAGGCTGCCGATCATTACGCTGTCGGCTCCGACGGCCATGGCCTTGACGATGTCGCCGCTATATTTTACTCCGCCGTCTGCAATCACCGGTATTCCCATCGAACGGGCCACGCGGGCGCACTCGATAATCGCGCTGACCTGCGGAACGCCAACCCCGGCCACAATTCTTGTTGTGCAGATCGAGCCGGGTCCGACACCTACCTTGACGCCGTCCGCTCCGGCTTTTATAAGCGCTTCTGCCCCTTCGGCGGTGGCTACGTTGCCTGCTATAATCTGGAGGTCCGCAAACTCGGCCTTGATAGTTTTCACCGCCTCCAAAACGTTGCGGGAGTGTCCGTGCGCGCTGTCCACAACAACTACATCGACACCGACGCCGCGCACTGCGGCCACCCTTGGGAGCATGTCCTTGCCAATCCCGACGGCTGCCCCGACCCGAAGCCTGCCCAGCAGGTCTTTGCAGGCGTTCGGATATTTCTTTACCTTCATTATATCTTTTATAGTGATAAGCCCCTTGAGGCTGCCTGCCTCATCGACAACAAGCAGTTTTTCGATCCTGTTTTTCTGGAGCAGCCTTTTGGATTCTTCAAGCGAAATACCCATCGGCGCAGTGATAAGATTGTCTTTCGTCATGATATCGGCGACCCTGATCGTTCGATCGGTTTCAAACCTGAGGTCCCTGTTGGTTATGATCCCGACGAGCTGGTCTCCCTTTACCACCGGTACGCCCGAGATACGATATCTGGACATGAGATCGAAGACATCGCCGATCTGCTGTTCCGGGTCAACCGTGACGGGATCCACTATCATGCCGCTCTCGGATTTCTTTACCTTGTTCACCTCGTGGGCCTGCGCGGCTACGCTCATGTTGCGGTGAATTATACCTATTCCGCCTTCGCGGGCCATGCTGATCGCAGTCTCGGACTCGGTTACCGTGTCCATGGCTGCGCTTACCAGAGGGATACCCATCTTGATCTCCCTGGTGAGCATAGTCTCGACGTTGGTTTCAACCGGCAGAACTTCCGAGTAATTGGGCAGAAAAGTGATGTCATCAAATGTCAGCGCTTCGTGTATCTCAAAAACCGCCTTGTGGTCCATTTGTTTTCTCCGAGTCTCAATTTTCCTGATTTTCGATCGATATCGTGGGGCTTTATCCCTTTTGCAACCGCCATGTCAAGCTTGTTCTTAGGCCGGCGGCTTCGCCGCCGTAAAGCCCTGATTCCTTTTCTACAAGGTCGATAAGAAGTCCTTCGAGCAGACCCGCATCGGTCACAATGAAACTATCCCGGCAAAAGCAGGAAAGGATCTCTGAAACTATAACGGCCCCACCGAGGATTATGTCTTCACGACCAGGCTCAAGGCCCGGTATCAACCGTCTTTGAGCCAAATGCATCTGCGCCAGAGATTCTATCGTGCGGGAAAGCCAGTCCCCGGTCAGAATCAATCCGTTCACCCGGTAAGGTACGTAACGCTCCATTTTCATATACATTGCCGCCAGAGTGGTAACCGTTCCAGCGGTACCGGCAAGCTCAAGAGAAGGTATTATCCCGGTATTGTTCAGATTGTCATATAGCTGCTCTTTAGCGGAAATGATTTCGTTTCTGACCGCGAGCGCCGCGCGTCCGACGGCCCCGGCGCCCGGCGGGTCGTCTCTCAGGTACGTTCCGGTCAGCGTTGCGGCGCCGAGCGGCCGGCTTGCGCTCCGCATAGAAGTATCCGTGCCCCGAAGCGTCAGCAGAAATTCAGTGCTGCCTCCGCCAACATCAAAGGTGAGCAGATCATTCCCGGTTTCCGGAAGTACGCTCATAATGCCCTTTGCGGAAAGAATCGCCTCTGTTTTCTCGGAGAGGATTTTGCATTCGATTCCCGTTTCGGCCGCGATTCTGTCGAGCACTGTATAGGAATTTATAGCGCGTCTGACAACCCCGGTAGCGCCGCAGGCGATCCTGCCGATCCTAAATTCCCTCAAAATGGATATATACTCCTTTATAGCCGAAATGTTTCTCTGCTGAGCTTCCTCCGTGATTGCGCCGGCATCGCTAAAATCTCGAGCGAGCCGCGTTACCCTTCTTTCCATTCGAACAGGGACCAGTTCGGTCCCATGCTTTTGCGCGACCAGCATCCGAGAGGTATGAGATCCGATATCAATGCCGGCGAAACAGTTTTCAGAAACGGATTGGCCCAACCCTACCTCTTTCTTAACTTGACATTGGCTCTTCAGCCAGCCATTATTTTCGACTTGCTTTCATGTATTTGCCGCATTGCCCGGAATTGCCGCGAATCCCGCAATCCGTAAGCGCCCATAAATTTTCGCTTCTCTTGAGGAGACGCTTGTAAATGATTCTGGAGATAAATCCAAAGCATCCGGAGCCGAGAAAGATCAAAAAAGTTATCGAGGTTCTGGCAAACGGAGGAATAATAGCCTACCCCACGGACACCTATTACGGGATTGGCTGTGACCTGTTCAATAAAGCTTCAATAGAGAAAATTTATCTTTTGAAGCGCCGTTCTCAGCATCAGCCTTTCAGTTTCATTTGCAGCGACCTGAAGAATATAAGCGAGTACGCGCAGGTTACGAATTACGCCTACAAAAACATGAGGCGGCTTTTGCCCGGGCCTTATACTTTCGTGCTCGAAGGTTCCCGCATGGTCCCCCGGATCATGCTGACAAAAAGGCAAACCGTTGGAATCCGGGTCCCGGACCATCCAATCTGTCTGGCCATTGTTGAAGACCTTGGTCATCCTATAATCAGCACGAGCGCCACAGACCCTGAAACCGGAGCGATGTTGTCCACCCCGCGGGAGATTCAAAATAAGATCGGCCACGCGATCGACCTGATTGTGGACGGGGGGGATGTGCCTGGTGTGCCATCGAGTGTCATTTCGCTTATAGACGACACACCGGAAATTTTGCGGGAAGGCGCCGGAGACCTTTCCCCCTTCAGGATATAAAAGGGATGAGACTTGGCGCCCAAAGCCATCCTCTGCGACCTCCGCGCCTCTGTGGTGAACCCGTACCCTTCTTAGCGGTCGAAATACGGGAGCTGGTATCCCAAGTAGGCCGATGATTCATGAACTATCTCATTCATTGTCTCGCTCACATCGCTCCCGAGAACCAGGTCCAAAAGAGAGTGTCTCGTCTTTTTGGCCTCGACCACTTCAGGCTCACCCTCGATCTTTCCAAGTTCGCCCGCTTTAGCTATAGCGTCTTCGAAGTTGCCGAGCTGATCCACCAATTTTAGCTCAAGAGCTTTTTCGCCCATGATTATCCTTCCGTCCGCCACACTGCGCACTTCATCTTCAGGCAGATGGCGCGCCAGTGCAACATCCCGGACGAACTGACGGTAAGTTTCGTCAATTGTCGCCTGGAGCAGTTCCTTTTCTTCAGGCGTCATTTCACGGGCCGGGTTTCCAATATCCTTGAACTTCCCGCTCTTGATCGTGGTCATCTGGTAGCCGATTTTGCCGAAAAGTCCCTCCATATTGGGAAAATGGATTATCACGCCTATGCTTCCCGTGATCGTGCCGGGATTGGCCACGATATGGCTTGCAGCCGACGAGATATAATAGCCGCCGGAGGCGGCGAGGCTTCCCATCGAGGCGACTACCGGCTTGCTCCGAATGGTTCGCTGGATTTCCCTGTATATTTCCTGTGAGGGTCCGACCGCACCGCCAGGGGAGTCAACTCTGAGCACGATCGCTTTGATCGAGGAATTTTTTCTGAAATCCTTTATCTGCTTCAAGGTCTCCTGGGAACTGGTAATAGTGCCTTTTATTTCGACGAGCCCCACTTTGTTCGCCTTGATCGAGAAATCAACACCGGAGACCAGCCAGACGATCACTGAGACCAGCACGACCCCTATTACCACCCCAAGAAGACATCCGCGTATTTTCATTGGTTTGACATCCATCCGGTCAAGTTAAGAGAAGACCCGGTCAGGCACACAACGTGCCCTGGCCGGGTCTCTTTAAATCCCTGCAAAAAAAACAAAAAAGAGGTGCGAGCTATGCTTTGTCGGTATTGGTGTTGTTATTTGCCTCACTTTGCGCCTTGGCTTCCAGTTCTTCTTTGAGCAACTCGCCCAGGTTTGAAGTGGCAGCTCTGCCGGTGTTGACGTACTCGTCATAATTTGAGCGTTCGTCGTGCTCATCAATCTTCTTGACCGAAAGACCGATCTTGCGGTCCTTGGGCGAAATGTTGATCACCCTGGCTGTGATTGTATCACCGGGTTTGAACTGTCCGACAGGAGACTTGATCTTCTCCTTGCTTATTTCTGAGACATGGACAAGTCCCTCGATTCCTTCCTCAAGCTCGACAAAGAGGCCGAAATCGGTAACGTTTGTGATGGGACCCGACACAATGTTGCCAATCGGAAACCGCTGCGGGATGCTTTCCCATGGATCCGATTCAAGCTGTTTGATTCCGAGCGAGAACCTTTCGTTATCTTTGTCAATGTTGAGCACAATTGCCTGGACTTCCTGATTTTTCCGGAAAATCTCGGATGGATGCTTCACCCGCTTTGTCCACGAGATATCCGAAATATGAACGAGGCCGTCGATGCCTTCATCGATTCCGATAAAAATGCCGAAGTCCGTTATATTCTTGATCTTGCCGGCAATGGTGGTCCCCACCGGATATTTCTGCGCGATAACGTCCCAAGGATTGGATTCAAGCTGTTTCATGCCGAGCGAGATGCGTTTGCTCTGGGGATTTATGCTGAGCACCACCGCTTCGACTTCATCGCCTACCGAAAGAATCTTCGAGGGATGTCGAATCTTCTTTGTCCAGGACATCTCGGAGACATGAATGAGCCCTTCGACGCCTTCCTCGATTTCGATGAATGCGCCGTAATCAGTAAGACTGACGACCTTGCCATGTACCTTTGTGCCAACAGGGTACTGCGTTTCGGCCATGGTCCACGGGTCTTCCACGAGCTGCTTGAGGCCAAGAGATACTCTCTCATTATCCTTGTCGAAGCTCAGGACCTTCACCTTTATTTTGTCGCCAATCTGGAACATTTCAGAGGGATGTCCCACGCGGCCCCAGCTCATGTCGGTAATGTGCAGCAAGCCGTCAATCCCGCCAAGGTCAACGAAAACACCGTAATCCGTGATATTCTTTACGATACCGTCGACAACCTTACTGTCTTCCAGCGTGGCCAGAGTAAATGATTTCATCTGCTCGCGTTCTTTTTCGAGAAGAGCGCGGCGTGAAAGCACTACATTTCTTCTTTTCTTGTTGTATTTGAGGACCTTGAACGGGAAGGTATGACCGATAAGCGATTCGAGATTCCTCACCGGCCGCAGATCAACCTGCGATCCCGGAAGAAATGCCTGCACTCCGATGTCAACGGCCAGACCGCCCTTGACCTTTGCGACGATCTTGCCCTCGATCATGCCGTCATCGCTGTAGATTCGGCTTATATCGTCCCAGACTTTGATCTTGGCGGCCTTTTCCTTCGACAGATGGATAGAGCCGTCATCGTCATCATGGAACTCGAGCAGAACGTCGATTTCATCGCCAATCTCGGCCTGGATTTTGCCCGATTCGTCCCTGAATTCGTGAATCGAGATTTGACCTTCGGATTTGTACCCGATGTCAACCATGACAAAATCGTCGCTGACTTGGACGATGTGCCCCCGGATTACCTCGCCCTCCTGGAAATTCTGGAAGCTCTGCTCATAGAGGTCGTGCATGGAATCCATTTCTTCATCGGACTCGTGTTCGTCCGAAGAAAAAAAGGTCTCCTGTTCAAGGGTTTGTTTGTCTTGTTCATCTTTTACGGTCATCGATCCTATTTTGCCCCCTTACCTGATTTTTGGCTATTCGCCATATCAAACGCTAAACTCTAGCAAATAGCTTATAAATTAGCAATCTCAAAGTTCTCGATCAGTTGAAGATCGGACTTTGAACAGACTTTGGGCCTTTTCGCTCAGCCGGTCAACAACTTCCTTAACACTGAGATGCGATGTATCCAACAAAATTGCTCCTTCAGCGGGACGCATGGGAGAGTGGTCGCGGTTCGCGTCCGCCTCGTCGCGCTGCGCGATGCGCTTCTGCATTTCTTCCAATGATAACTTTATTCCCTTATCAACGTATTCTGCAAATCGTCTTTTGGCACGTGCTTTTAAATCAGCCGTTAGAAATACTTTAAGATCGGCCTTCGGGAAAACTACCGTCGCCGTGTCGCGACCTTCCGCGACGATACTGACTCCCTGTTCGGCCAGCTTTCTTTGACATGCCACCAGAAATTCTCTCACGGCACGGACTTGAGAAATCCTGGAGGCCGCATCGCTCATCTCCGGGCTGCGAAGCTCTTCTGACAGGAGTCTTTCGCCGTAGGAGATTTCGAGCCTGTTCTCTTTTATAGAAAAACGAAGTGGTATCCGCTCGAGCAGAAGGCGGACTTCATCTTCGTCCGGATGCATTTGGCTGCGCCCGTCAAAACCTGCATTCAGCGCCAGGGCAAGAGCCCGATACATGGCCCCGGTATCGAGATATACAAAGCCGAGCCTGTCTGCCAGGAGTTTGCAAACGGTGCTCTTTCCGGCGCCGGCCGGGCCGTCTACTGCGATTATCACCAGTTCTACACCTCGCAAAGGGTGGAGTTCTTCCCGTCTCGGGAATCCAAAACCTGGCTAAGAGTGTTGACGAAGCGCTCGTTTTCCCCGGGAAGACCGGCGTTCACGCGAATAAATCGCTCCATGCCGTAGGAAGCCATCGACCTGATGATCACTCCGCGGCGCAGCATGGCTTCGAACAATTTTTTTGCCTCGCAGGCAACTTCGATAAGAAAGAAATTGGCCTCCGAAGGGATGTATCTGAGGCCCATTTTTTCTACCTCATCGTAGAGGTATTGCAGCCCGGTCCATACCGTTTGCCGGGTCTTGTGCAGAAACTCCTCGTCGTCGAGCGCGGCCAGAGCGGCAGCCTGAGCAAGAGACCCAGTATTGAAGGGCTGGCGCACACGGTTCAAAAAACTTGCGATATCGGGGTCCATCGTACCGTAGCCGATCCGCAGGCCGGCGAGTCCGTATGCCTTGGAAAATGTCCTGAGAGCGATAACGCCCGGCCCGTTCTTGCCGATATAATCAAAGCCCAGCGGAGTATCCGGGTTTCTGTTGAACTCTATGTATGCCTCATCGAGTACGATTAGCACGTTGGGAGAAACACTGGTTAAAAAGGCTTCAAAATCGCGCTTGTTTATGACGGTACCAGTCGGATTATTCGGATTGGTGAGGAAAATTACTCTCGTTTTCGGCGTGACTGTTTCAGCCATTTTTTGCAGGTCGATTCCCAGATTTGCCTTCAGGGGCACAGGGATCGGTTTCCCCCCCATCCACTGAACTACCAGCTTGTAGAGAAGGAAAGAAGGCGCAGGCATTATCACTTCGTCACCCGGAGTCAAAAAGGCCCGGATCACCAATTCTATCAGTTCATTTGAACCGTTGCCCAGCATGATGCCATCGAACGGAATGCAATATTTTTCAGCAAGCTTTTTTCGCAGATAAAAACCGCTTCCGTCCGGATAGCGGTTGAGTTTAGACACTGCGGCAAGAATCGCCTCGACCGCCCTGGGAGAGGGGCCAAGCGGATTTTCGTTGCTTGCGAGCTTTATCGAGCCGCTGATTCCGTATTCACGTTCCAGTTCTTCGATGGGTTTGCCGGGAGGATAGGGAGTGATGCTCGCGATATGTTCCGGTGCACGGGGTCTCATGTTTGGTTGTTAGTCAACGGTCCCTTCTCTTTATTTAACTGCGCACTTATACTAGAAGCATGCTGAAAAATCAAGCATCCCGGTGAAAAATCGCTCCCCGTTTGATCTTGTTTTATCCCTGCGGGTATACTAATATAGCTAACAGGTAGCCTAATGGCTTCCCTATATGGGGAGTTGCCAGTTTCGTATCGTAAATAGCCTCATGTTGCCACGGCAGGGGAAATTAATTCATGCTCAAAAACGCTAAAATTAAGAAGGCTTCGGCCGCAAAGCGGGAAACTGCCGCAGAGACTCCGAAAAAAGAAGAAGCGGGATCGACTGCTACTCAGGACAGGCATCAACCGGTTTCCTTTGATCCATTCCGGTTATACCTCGACGAGATCAAGCGCTATCCGCTGCTCAGCAGAGAAGACGAAATGGACCTGGCTATCCGCTATCGCGAAAAGGGCGATATCGAATCCGCCTACAAGCTGATCACCGCAAATCTGAGGCTTGTGGTCAAGATAGCCATGGACTTTCAGAGATACTGGATGCAGAACCTGATGGACCTCATCCAGGAGGGCAACGTCGGACTGATGCAAGCGGTAAAGAAATTCGATCCTTACAGGGGATACAAGTTTTCCTACTATGCCTCGTTCTGGATCAAGGCCTATATAATCAAATTCATAATGGACAACTGGAAGCTCGTTAAAATCGGCACCACGCAGGCCCAGAGAAAACTCTTTTTCAACCTGCGCAAGGAAAAAGAAAGGCTTGAAGCCCAGGGTATCGAGGCTTCCCCCAAGCTGCTGAGTCACCGGCTCGACGTGAAGGAGTCCGAAATCGTCGAAATGGACCAGAGGCTCAACAGTTGGGAGATATCTCTGGACAGTCCCCTGAAGGAGGACTCAGAGGATACGCATAAATCTTTTCTGCCTTCGGACGACCTGCCCGTTGACGATCAGATAGCCGACCAGGAAGCCAAGGCTATCCTCCATGACAAGCTGATGCTTTTCAGAGAGCAACTCAAAGGCAAGGAAGCCGTGATATTCGACAAGCGGCTTTTGACCGAAGACCCCATGACCCTCCAGGAAATCGGGGATAAATTCGGGATCAGCCGTGAACGTGTGCGCCAGATCGAAAGCCGCCTCAAAAAGAAGCTTAAGGCTTACTTGGAAGAAGAAATCGCGGACATCGACCTGCTTCAGGAGAGTATGATCGAAATTTAGGGCTTGTACGTCCAAGCCCTTGATCGATTGACGGCCGCAACCTGTTAACCGAACGAGCCGTTACCGAAAAAGTGTATCAAAGAAAAACATGCCTGGCAGGTCCGGTTCCTGTCCCCTGACCCTTATTCTTCGCCGCCAGCGCCTTTTCGTAGATTTCGATATATTGCCTCGCGGACCTGTCCCAGGAAAAATCCTGAGCCATTGCTCTTTTTTGAATCTCGGCCCATTTGCGGCCGTCTTCAAATAATTCCAGCGCCGATCTTATTGCTTCAAGAAATGGTTCCGGTTTGTATTCGTAGAACTTGAAGCCGGTACCGGAATCCGGGTGCTCAAGGACATCCACGACCGAGTCCTGCAGGCCGCCCGTCGCATGAACCACCGGGATTGTGCCGTAGCGCAGACTGTACATCTGGTTTAACCCGCAAGGCTCGTATCGGGAAGGCATCAGGAAAATGTCTGCTCCCGCCTCGACCAGGTGCGCCAGTTGCTCGTCGAACCGGCTGTTGAGTTTGAGACGGTCCGGGTAGAGTTTTTCCATATCACGGATGTTTTCCTCGATAGCAGCGTCCCCAGTACCCAGGATTACCAGGTTCACAGGCATTTTCATCAAATCGTGCAGGATTTCCTCGAGTAGATCGAAGCCTTTCTGAGTGGCAAGCCGGCTTATCATCCCCAGCAGCGGGTAGGCACGATTCTTTTTTGAAATGCCGGTCTGTTCGCACAGTGTTTCCTTACAGACTTTTTTCCCGGCAAGATCGTCGGCGTTGAAATTTTGAGGAAGATTCGGGTCTGTTAGCGGGTCCCAGGTGTTTGTATCGATCCCGTTCAATATTCCGCAGAAGCTGTCTTTTCGCTCTTTGAGGATTCCCTCGAGCCCGAAGCCGAATTCTTTTGTAGTGATTTCCGAAGCGTAGCTCGGGCTGACTGTAGTAATAAGGTCGCTGTAAACCAGCCCCGCTTTCAGGAAATTGCATTGCCCCCAGAATTCGATTCCCTGCATCGACCAGGCGCTGGGCGGGAGATTGGTCAGACCGAAAAAACCAGCGGGAAAGACCCCCTGGTAGGCAATGTTGTGAATTGTAAGGACGATTCCCGAGCGGTGGAATTGCGGATCGGAGCTCCAGCTAAATTGAAAATATGCTGCCGCCAGCCCCGTTTGCCAGTCGTGGAGATGAAAAATCGAGGGATACCAGCCAAGGGCCACACAAAGTTGCTTCACGGCGAGACTGAAGGCGATGAACCTTTCGGCGTTGTCTTCGTAGTCGCCCCAAACGGGGCAGCCATAAAGGCAGGACCTGTCGTAGAATTCATCCTTTTCCAGAAAATAGATCGGAATGCCCGATTCAGTCCGGCTTTCCCACAAGTGAACGCGGTAGTCGTGTATCCCGATCGGAATGATTATGCTCTGAGCCAAAAGATCGAGGCCGACCATTTTCTCGCGTGCGGACCGGTAAAGGGGCATAAAGATCCGGACGTCGCAGCCAAGCTTGTGGAGCGATTCAGGCAGGGAGGCGGCTACATCCGCAAGGCCGCCTGTCTTCGCGTAAGGGGCAACTTCGGAGGCGCAGAACAGAATTCGCATTTCTATAGGTCTGCTTTCCACTGGAATCGGCCGAGGAAAGTGACGGCCGATTGAAAAGAGTGAGCATGATTCATCCTCAGGCTAAAATGGTGCTGCCGGGACCGTTGCAGTTGCTTTCTTCTCCGGCCTTTCATTTACAACATTTCCGTTTCATATTAAACATTGAACTCCGGGGCTGCAGGGATAATCAAGCCTGGAGCCGCTCGTTTTTTAAAATAGCCTCCGGCCCGCTGAAGGGTGATTGGAAAGTTCTTGCAAGTTTTTTAAAATAAAATCTAAATACCCCTAAAACAAATATGATCGGCAGCAGCGTAGGGATAAATATTCTTCATAACGGGCGTGACTGGCTGAATGCGCGCTGAAATCAGGGAAGCATGACCGCAGCCAGGGCGCTCATGACTAAAGCAGAGGTCTTATTTTGGAATACATACGCCGGGTAAGCAGGCAAATTCATGTCGGGGATGTTCCCATTGGTGGAGACGCTCCCGTTTGTGTTCAGTCTATGACCAACACGGACACGCGTGACTGGCGCTCCACGGTGGAGCAGATAAAGAGGGTCGAGGAGGCCGGGTGCGAAATAATACGGGTTGCAGTCCTCGATGAGGAGGCAGCCGACGCCTTCGCAATGATAAAGAAGTCAATTCGCATTCCGCTAATTGCAGACATCCACTTCGACTACCGTCTGGCGATCAGGGCCATGCGCTCGGGCGCGGACGCGATCCGCATCAACCCCGGGAATATCGGCGGCACCGAGAAGGTGAAAAAAGTCATCGACCTGGCCAGGGAACGGAAGATCCCGATACGCATAGGCGTAAACAGCGGGTCTGTGGAAAAGGATCTGCTGGCCAAATACGGTCATCCAACCCCGGAGGCCATGGTCGAGAGCGCCCTGCGGCATATCCGGTTTTTTGAGGACAACGATTTCGATCTTATAAAGATATCGCTTAAATCCAGCGACGTGATCACGACGATTCAGTCATACAGGCTCCTGGCCACCAAAACCGATTATCCTTTTCACCTCGGGGTGACCGAAGCCGGGACTGTAGTGAGCGGAGCAATAAAATCCGCCCTGGGGGTCGGGTTTTTGCTGCTCGAAGGAATAGGGGACACGCTGAGAGTTTCCCTTACAGCCGCCCCGGAAGAGGAGATGTTTGTCGCATGGTCGATTTTGCGTGCATTGAAGCTGCGGCAAAGAGGGGTCGAGCTTGTGAGCTGCCCTACCTGCGGGCGAACTGAAATAGACCTTATCCCGATCGTCGAAAAGGCGGAAGCTTTGCTCAAACATGTAAGGACCCCGCTCAAGGTTGCCATCATGGGCTGCGTGGTAAACGGCCCCGGCGAGGCCAGGGAGGCCGACGTAGGCATCGCGGGCGGAAGGGAAAGCGGCATCCTGTTTAAAAAAGGGGAGCGGGTGGCAAAGATCCCCGAGAAGGAGCTTCTTGACAGGCTGATATCTGAGATTGAACAGATGACAGGTGAGAAAATCAGATAGAGGGTAAAGGATTACGTATATATGGCCCCGGTTGCGAAATACGGGAGTCTGCAATTGATTTTTATGGATGCGGGGGCGTGAATTGCGCTTCTTTGAGCTGTTAGACCTCATATTGGATTATCTTCCCGGAGCAAATGTCGCTCTGCTGGAAAGGGCCTATGTTTTTGTCTCGAAAGCCTACAGAGGCAAAAGTTCCCTGCCGGGTGAACCTTATCTCGGTCATCCTCTTGCAGTTGCGTCGATTCTTGCCAGGATGCGCCTTGATGAAGAGAGTATCGCCGCCGGTCTGCTGCACGATTCCCTCGAAAAAGAATACATTACCTCAGAAGATCTCGGAGCAATGTTCGGCCCCGAAGTCGCCCAGACCGTGCAGGGCGTATCGAGGCTGACACAAATCGCCTACAGCAGCCGAAAAGAGCGCCAGGCCGAATATATCCGGAAAATGATCCTGGCGATTTCCCGGGATGTGCGGGTGGTCCTTGTAAAGCTGGCTGACCGGCTCGACGGCATCAGAGGGACATCCTGCCGAACGGGCGGCAACGGGGTCAACCTGGCCATGGAAACACTCGATATCTATGCGCCGCTCGCGGGCAGGCTCGGTATCGACTGGATGAAGCAGGAACTGGAAAACCTCTCCTTCAAGTGTTTTCTCCCCAAAGCCTATGAAGAGATAGAGGCGGGGCTCGCGAAAACCGAAGAGGACCGGATTCGCTACATTAGAGAGGTGGAGCAGAATCTTGGGGAGCGATTGGCAGAATTTGGAATCAAGGGCCGTATTCGCGGCCGTCCCAAACACATCTACAGCATCTATCAGAAGATGGAGCGCCAGAAGCTCGACATGACGCGGATCTATGACCTGATCGCGTTTCGGATCATAGTGGATTCGGTCAAGTCCTGCTATGAAACTCTCGCCGTTATCCACGCTGCGTGGGAGCCGGTCGAGGGCAGGTACAAGGACTATATAGCAAGGCCCAAATCCAACATGTACCAGTCGCTCCACACGACTGTCATCGGTCCTCACGGTGAGCGGATGGAAGTGCAGATCAGGACCGAGGATATGGACCGGGTTGCAAATGAGGGTATTGCCGCTCACTGGCTTTACAAGGAAGGAAAGCCGGTTGCAGAAATCGACAAGCAGGAGACTCAACGCTTTTCCTGGCTCCGTCAGATTATGGAGTTGAGCAAGGACTGGAGCGATCCGAAAGCCGTCATGGAGGCTGTAAAGGTCGACTTCTATCCCGATGAGGTTTACGTATTTACGCCCAATGGGGATGTCAAAGCTTTTCCCAAGGGGGCCACGCCGGTCGATTTTGCCTACGATGTACATACCGAGGTCGGGCACAGGTGTGTGGGCGCAAGGGTCAATGGGAAATTGGTGCCCCTCAGGTATGAGCTCCAGAACGGCGATACCGTTGAAGTGCTCACCTCGGCCAACCACAGGCCCAGCAAGGACTGGCTCAAGCAGGTCAAGTCCACCAAGGCGGTAAGCCGGATCAAACACTGGTTCAAAACCGAGGAAAGAGAGCGTTCGATCTCTCAGGGAAGAGAAATCTGCGAAAGGGAATTCAGAAAGAAGGGTCTGAATTTCAATAACTACCTCAATTCACCCCTGCTGGCCGAAGCGGCAAAGGCTTTTTCCCTGAAAAGCGTTGACGATCTACTGGCCGGCATTGGTTTTCACAAAATTACGCCCAACCAGGTAATGAGTAAACTGACGGTGCTTCCTCCCGAGGAGGATCATCCCAAGGATGAGATTCAGGTCGAGAAGCGGAGGCATCTGCCTTCGAAAGACGGAATCAAGGTCAAAGGGGTCGCCGATATTTTGATACGAATGGCTCAATGCTGTAACCCCGTTCCCGGGGAACCCATCATGGGATACATAACCAGGGGCCGCGGAATAACAGTGCATCGGCTCTCGTGCAAAAACCTGGAAAGGGGGAGCGACGAAGGAAGAAAAATAGACGTACAATGGGATTCGGGAAAAGAACAGCTCTTTCCCGTAGATATCCGAATCATCCACTCGGGGGAGCGGGGTACCCTGGCAGCTTTGAACGGGGTGCTCGGTCAAATGGATGTGAACGTAATAAGTCTAAAAGTCGACGGTCAGGCTGACAACTCGAGCGTCTGCCACCTGCGCATAGAGGTCAAAGACTCAAAGCACCTCCAGAGCGTAATGTCCGCGCTGAGGAACGAAAGAGGCGTTTATAAGGTCCAACGGTCCATGGAATGAGCAGGGGAAATTAAAAATGCGTATATATAGTGCATTTTTCCCTGCTCAGGAGCAGAGGAGCCAGTTCCTCTTGAAGTTTGGCCCGCTCCGGGTCCTTTTCCCAGGCCTTCCAGTCTTCTGCACTGTTCCAGTTGCTGAGAACCACGAATTTGCTCGGATTGTCCAGCGCCCTGAGCGTTTCTCCGGAGATGTAGCCTTTTGCTTTGATGGCTTTTGTTCGAGCCAGAGTCATCAATTGCCTCAATCTGGCTTCCTGACCTTGTTCGACTTCTCTTTCGATAATGATTCGCACAGTCATGACTAACTCCTTCGCAAGGCGTTAATCGCAACACTTTCGCAATACCTGCTTCTCCCCTTTATAAACACAACATTCGAAAAAGCAATTAATGCAACAAATCAGTGCAGGCCCGGAATATTTTCCTTGCGCTTTGCATTGTCAGGCCATATTGTTCCGAAATAAGGGCCGCAGCCATTTTTTATTGTTTCTGATGTAGATTTTTATGGACAAAGCGATTAATCTCGATATAAGAACCGAATCTAGTCCAAAACTTGAGCGGGAGCGGATTGCACGGCTTTTTGCCGAAAAATTAAGATAAGGTCTATCCGGTCTGAGCGTTTTATCTTGAGGGGCTTAATTCGAGAGGGGGTGGAGGAAAGAGTTTGTAAGTTGATCGAGGAGGAGGCGTTTTTCATTATCTATTTTTTTAGGAGGAAAGAAAATGACTAAAGCGGAATTGATTGCAAAGATCGCAGGTGAAGGCGGAATTACCAAATCCCAGGCCGAAAAGGCAGTGGACGGTTTCGTTACGGCTGTTTCCGGCGCTCTGTCCAGCGGCGACAAGATTACGCTGGTAGGCTTCGGGACTTTCAGTGTCGGCGCAAGGTCTCAACGTGAAGGCCGCAATCCCCGGACCGGCGAGAAGATCCAGATTCCCGCCTCAAAAGTGGTCAAGTTCAAAGCAGGTAAAACTCTCAGCGAAAAAGTCAAGTAGACTGATTTATTCCCTCAGCTATCAATAAGAAAATTGAAGGGACTGCCCGCCCGTAGATGTGGCTGCAGTCCCTTTCATGTTTTTCGGCTGGACTTTGGTAGTCCGGTCCCCATAATTGACAATACATCGCCATAATCTTAGGTTTTGTGTGTCTTCAAAGATCCCTTCAAGAAGCTAAGTGTTGGGTTTTTGATGTGCTATGCCCCGACGTGCAGGACTGCGGCCATCAGGAGTTGTTTCCCGGCGCAGCCCCGGCTCCTTCCTATCGGCAAAGGAGAAACCTTGCTCCCCGTCACACCTGTTTGACTCGCCCCGGAACGGGACTTGATGAATCAGGATTCAGAAGGAAAAGCTGCAATAATGACAACAGGAGAAAGTAGTGGCTAAGAATCTGACCCAAAAGATACTAGAAACTCACTTGATTGAAGGAAAACTGGTTCCTGGTGAGGAAATCGGCATCAGAATCGACCAGATACTTCTTCAGGACGCCACGGGGACCATGGCCATGCTGGAATTCGAGGCCCTGGAGATGGGCACGATAAAAGCCGATCTTGCCGTCCAGTACGTGGATCACAACATTATCCAGACAGACAGCAAAAACGCGGACGATCACGTCTACCTCCAGAGCGCCTCGGCCAGATATGGAATCCATTTCAGCCCCCCGGGAAACGGCGTTTCCCACCAGGTTCACATGGAGAGGTTCGGAATTCCCGGAAAGACACTGCTCGGCTCCGATAGCCATACTCCCGGAGCGGCCGGCGTCTCGGTCCTCGGGATTGGCGCCGGCGGACTCGACGTTGCCCTGGCCATGGCCGGACATCCTTATAATCTTCCGTGTCCCAAAGTCCTTGGAGTCAGGCTCACCGGAGATCTTCAGGAATGGGTCAGCGCAAAGGACGTTATCCTCGAGATGCTCAGGCGCTATGACGTAAAGGGTTGCGTCGGCAAGATAGTCGAATATTACGGTCCCGGAGTCAGAAGCCTGTCCGCAACGGACCGTGAGACGATCGGCAACATGGGGACAGAGCTGGGGGCCACTACGTCGATTTTCCCATCCGATGAGAATACTCGCGCCTATCTTGAGGCCCAGGGAAGGGGAGGGGACTGGGTCGAACTCAGCGCAGACCCGGGGGCTCGATACGATGAAAATGATGAAATTGATCTCTCCAGGGTTGAACCTCTGATAGCGAAGCCGAGTTCGCCTGGAAACGTTGTCCCCGTCCGTGAAGTGGCAGGATTGAGAGTGGACCAGGTGATCGTCGGCAGCAGTGTTAATTCTTCTTTCCGGGATTTGATGATAGTTGCCCGGATACTTGAGGGTAGACATGCATCGGCCTGGACCTCTGTTAATGTGAACCCCGGCAGCAGGCAGGTGATCGAAAATGTCGCAGCCAGGGGCGGGGTCGTTCCGCTGCTGCGGGCGGGGGCGAGAATACACGAGCCGGGGTGCCTGGGTTGTATCGGCATGGGGCAAGCGCCTGGAACCGGCCAGATAAGCCTTCGGACCATGCCGCGAAATTTCCCCGGACGTTCCGGAACAAAAGATGACCGCGTCTATCTGTGTTCACCCGAGACAGGGGCTGCGGCCGCGCTCACCGGCGTTATAACCGATCCCAGAGACCTGGGCCGGGATATGGAATACCCTAAAATAGAAGAGCCGAAAGAGTACCTTGTAGATGATGTCTCCATTATCAAACCGAGTGAAGATCTCAGGAAAACTGAAGTCGTCCGCGGGCCCAATATCGCTCCACTGCCCAAATTCGATCCTGCGCCCGAGTCGCTCGAAACAAAAGTGGTCCTGGTGGTCGGCGACAACATATCGACGGATACGATCATGCCTGCGGGGAGCAAAGTCCTTCCACTCAGATCGAATATCCCGGCGATAAGCCAATTTGTATTTTCGATCCTCGATACGGAATTTGCCGACAAATGCCGGGAAGCGGGCGCAGTCACGGTCATCGGCGGGGAAAACTACGGCCAGGGATCGAGCCGGGAGCACGCGGCCCTGGCTCCTCGATATCTTGGTGTCAGGGCGGTTATGGCGAAAAGTTTCGCCAGAATTCACATGGCCAATCTCTGCAACTACGGAATTCTCCCGCTGGTATTCACGAATCCTGACGACTACAATCTCATGAACCCGGGAGCGACGATTGTCTATCGGGATATCCCGAGGTTTCTCAAAAGCGGCGCAGTGGAGATGCCCGTTGAAGTCGATGGCAAAGAAATACGCGTCTTTTTGAATGTTTCAGCAAGAATGCGCCGCCTGCTGCTCGCGGGAGGCGCTTTGAATCTGGTAAAAATGGGGTCTTTTTGATTTTGAAACTTACCTTTGAGGGCTTTATCCATATGACCATAAATAATGGGGAGGGGGAAAAATGGCCGTCGAGACGGTCCACATCAAAAACACCGGCCTGAGAGGAGTCGCCGTTGCCGATACCAAGATCAGCTACATCGACGGCGAAAAGGGTATATTGATCTACCGGGGCTACAGGATCGAAGAACTGTCGGAGAGGTCGACCTTTATGGAAACGGCCTTTCTGCTGCTGCACGGACACCTGCCCACGGAGAGCGAAATCGAACGGTTCGAAAGACAGATCGTGCAGTCGCGGGAGGTGCCGGGGTTCGTTCTGGAGAGTCTTGAGAAGTTTCCACGGCAGTCCGATCCGATGGATGTGCTCCAGGCATGTGTCCCTATGCTTGCTGTGGCTGACCCGGATCTCAATGACGAGTCCAGGGAGGCCAATGTCAGGAAGGCTATCCGGCTCATAGCCGGGTTTCCTTCAGTGATCGCGGCCTGGCATCGGATAAGGAACGGGGAGAAGGTCCTTGCGCCCGACAATTCCCTGTCTCATGCCGCCAATTTCCTATGGCAGTTAACCGGAAATAAGCCGGACAAGGAATTCGCCCGGGATCTGGACGTCTGCCTGATCCTGCATGCAGACCACACCTTCAACGCTTCGACATTCGCCTGCCGTGAAGTGGTATCGACAAACGCCCACATGTACGCAGGAGTGACCGCCGGAGTGGGGGCTCTTTCCGGCAGTCTGCATGGCGGCGCCAATGAGCGGGTTATGAAGATGCTGCTAAAGCTCGAATCCGAAGTTAAATCGGTCGATGATCTCGATGCCTGGGTAATAAACAGGATCGAAAGCGGCGGAAAGATAATGGGGATGGGTCATGCGGTTTATAAGACCGATGATCCCCGGGCAAAAATACTGAGGCAGATGTCACATCGGCTCGCCAAAAAGACCGGCCACGAAAAATGGTACGACTATCTTACCCGAGTCGAAGAAGTAGGTCACAGGGAATTCATGGCCCTCGGCAGAACCGGCATCCGGACCAATGTCGATTTCTACAGCGGCTCAGTGTATGCCATGATGGGAATACCACTGGATATTATGACCCCGGTTTTCGCTATTTCCCGAATCGCGGGGTGGTGCTCTCACATAATCGAGGAAAAATTCGCGGAAGCCCAGGACAAACCTGAACTGTACAGACCGGAAGCCGAATACGTCGGCCACTATTGCGGAGTTGTGGGATGTACCTATGAGCCTGTGGATGCAAGGGGATAGATTTATGTTTCAACGGGGGGCCGGAATGTTGCCTGCGCCATTTCCTTTACAATGCCCCAACGTTTACATCTACAGATCAATTACCGCATAAACCCGGCTTAAGCAAAATATTTCAACTAGTTTTCGTCTTGTCACCGGAGGCGTGGGAACGCGCCTTTCCCGTCTGTGGGTGTTAAGAACATGAATCTTTTTGAGGAGACCATTTATGGTTTTTAAGCACGATGTGCTGATCGTCGGGGCAGGACTTGCCGGATTGAGGGCAGCGACCGAAGTGGCCGGAAAGGCGGATGTAGCCCTTTTCAGCAAGGTGTATCCAACCAGGTCTCATTCCGGGGCGGCGCAGGGAGGAATAGCCGCGGCGCTCGAAAACGAAGAGCCCGATTCCTGGGAATGGCATATGTACGATACGACCAAAGGCGGGGATTACCTGACCGACCAGGACGTGGCTGAAATTCTCGCAAAGGACGCCATAAGGGCCGTCTATGAACTCGAACATATGGGCGTCCCGTTCAACCGCACGCCAGAAGGCAAAATTGCCCAACGCTACTTTGGCGGACACACCAGTAATTTCGGACAAGCGCCGGTGAAACGCATATGCTATGCGGCCGACCGGTCCGGCCGGGTCATGATGGATACGCTATACTTTGATGCGGTAAGAAAGGGCATAAAGATATACCCGGAGTTTCACGTGCTGGATATTCTCATTCAGGACGGGCAAGTCGCCGGGTTGGTTGCCTATGAGCTTGCTACCGGTGAAGTGCATGTTTTCCACAGCAGGGTGGTCCTGCTTGCAACCGGGGGATACGGGAAAGTGTACAAAGTGAGCTCCAACGCTTTTGCCAGCACGGGAGACGGTCTTGCCCTCACCTACAGGCTGGGACTTCCGCTCGAGGACATGGAATTTGTCCAGTTCCATCCAACCGGAATATGGGGGCTGGGAGTTCTCATATCCGAGGCGGCCAGAGGCGAGGGCGGGGTACTTCGCAACGGGGAAGGGGAGCGGTTCATGGAAAGATACGCTCCCACTATCAAGGACCTGGCCCCAAGGGACATGGTTTCCCGCGCGATTTACAGCGAACTTAAGGAAGGCAGGGGAATAAAGGGACAGGACTACGTGCATCTGGACCTTACTCATCTCGGCGAAAAGAAGCTTGCCGAAAGGCTTTCCGATATTTCTTCCTTCGTAAGAATCTACCTTGGCCTGAACCCGGCAACCGAATTGATTCCCGTTCATCCCACGTGTCACTACATGATGGGGGGTATCGCGGTAAATATCGACGGCAACGTAATTGATGTGGAAAAAAACCCGGTCCCGGGGCTCTATGCGGCCGGCGAGTGCTCGTGCATCTCGCTTCACGGGGCCAACCGGCTCGGCTGCAACTCGCTGCTCGATCTTGTCGTTTTTGGAAGAAGGGCCGGGCAGCACATTGCGGAAAGTCTGGATCACCTCTCCTGGGTAGAGCCGCCTGCCGCAGCGGAGCGGGACACCGTGGACCGGATAAGGCTGATAAAGGAGAACAGGGCAGGCGAGAAGGCGGCCGGCATTCGACAGACTCTTCAGGAACTTATGATGGACGATTGTTCGGTTTTTCGCCACGAACAGGGTTTGAAAAAAGCCCTTGAAGCTGTCCGGGGCCTGCAGGGAAGAGCCCGGAATATCTCAATCGACCACGGGGGAAATCGCTACAACACCGATCTTATGGACGCCCTTGAACTTCGGAATATGCTTCTCCTCGCAGAAGCAATAGTGGTTTCCGCGTTGAACAGAACCGAAAGCCGGGGAGCGCACTCTCGCGAAGACTACCCCGAAAGGGATGACGAACATTGGCTGAAACACACCCTTGTCCAGCGGACTGACTCCGGCGTATCGATTAGTTACAAACCGGTTACAATCACCCGTTTTCAACCCAAGCCGAGGGCATACTGATATGGAACTTCGATTCAAGATATTCCGATTCGATCCACAGTCCGATAAAGAGGCTTATTACAAGACTTATACCGTGAATGCCAGGTCCGAGGAGCGCATTCTCGACTGCCTCAACCGAATTAAATGGGAACAGGACGGGACCCTCGGCTACCGGATGTCCTGCGCTCACGGGGTGTGCGGTTCCGACGGCATGCGGATCAACGGCGTCTGCGCTCTGGCGTGCCAGAAGCTGGTCCAGGATTACGCGGGGTCCGAGGAGATCACCCTGGAACCGCTGCCATTCTTTCAGGTACGCAAGGACCTCATTGTCGATATGGAAGAGTTCCTGGCCCGGGTCGATTCCATGCGACCCTACCTGATCCAGAGCAAACGGCCTCCCGAGCGGGAACGGCTGCAAAGCCGGGAAGACCACAAGAAACTGGAGGAAGCGATCCGGTGCATTCTTTGCGCCTGCTGTACGGGCGCCTGCCCCGTGATGAGTGAAAATCCGGACTACGTCGGCCCTGCCGCCCTTGTGTGGGCCTACAGGTATCTCTACGATACGCGCGATGGCGAGTTTATGAGCAGAATCGAGAAGCTGAACGAACCTGACAGCGTGTGGCCATGCGTAAACCAATTCGAATGCACTCGTGTGTGTCCGAAATCCATACCGATTACAAAATCCATCAACTTCATGAAGCGGGAAATAAAAAAACAGATCCCGGAAGGCGGCAAACAATAACAGTGTTGCGCAATGGCCTCTCTTTCCTGTAAATTCATTCTCCCTGTTATTTATTCTAATTCCTTGCGGAGAAAGATGATGACGCTCAAGTCGATAAACCCATATACGGGAGAGACGAACGCGGAGTTCGATCCACTTACGGATGAGGCCTGTGGGGAAGCTGTTCAAAGAGGCAGAGAAGCATTCGAGGCATGGCGAAAGCTGGCTGTTGCAGATCGTCTAAAACCTATTGCGAATCTTGCATCGATTTTCAGGCGGAAAAAAAGGGAGTATGCCCGAATAGCTGCCGTTGAAATGGGCAAGCCGATAAGGGCTGCCGTAGCTGAAATCGAAAAATGCGCGCTGCTCTGCGATTATTATTACCAAAACACAGAAAAGTTTCTCCAGAGCGAAGTGATTAAAACTGAGGCGTTGAAAAGCTATGTGGTCTTTGACCCTCTCGGCGTGATTCTTGGCATAATGCCCTGGAATTTTCCTTTCTGGCAGGCAGTGCGCTGGGCTGTGCCAACACTTGCGGCCGGGAATGTCTGTCTGCTCAAGCATGCTTCCAATGTTCCCCTGACAGCGCTCGAGATAGAAAAAGTTTTCCGTGAAGCCGGTTTTCCGGAGTATGTTTTCCAGACACTGCTGATTGGCCCGCAAAGCGCCGAGCGCCTCATAGAAGGATGCCTGGTCGATGGGGTTTCACTGACCGGGAGTCTCGGCGCCGGATCGAAAGTGGGTTCCATTGCCGGAAAAAATTTGAAGAAAGTTGTGCTTGAGCTCGGCGGCTCTGACCCATTTATTGTCTTCGAGGATGCGGACCTGGACAAAGCTGCCCGAGCGGCGGTCCGGTCGAGAACGGCCAACGCCGGTCAAAGCTGTATTTCGGCCAAGCGGCTGATTGTAATGGAATCGGTTGCCGATGCGTTCAGGGAGAAATTTTTGGACGAGCTGAATTCCCTCAGAATCGGGGACCCGATGGATGAGGCTACCGATATGGGCCCGCTAGCCAAAATGGAATTCGTAGAAGCTCTGGCAAAACAGCTCGATGATGCCGTCAAAAAGGGCGCCACGGTCTACCGGGGACCGAAGACGCCGACCCGGGGCTTTTTCTTTCAGCCTGTTGTTTTGACAGACCTCACTGCCGACATGCTGGTCGTAAGGGAGGAGGTTTTCGGTCCCATAGCTCCCGTGATCACTGCCCGGACCGAAGAAGAGATGATCCGGATTGCCAACGGTACCGAATTCGGCCTTGGGGCCGCCATCTGGACCCGGGATCTTTCTAAGGCGGAGCGACTGGCCAGAGAAATTGATTCAGGATTTATCGCGATAAACGCCATTGTAAAGTCCGACCCGCGTCTTCCTTTCGGGGGCGTGAAAAAGTCGGGACTCGGCAGGGAGATGTCGCATTACGGGCTGAAGGAGTTCGTAAACGTAAAAACTATATTGATGGGCTGCTAATGGAATATGGGAAGCCGGATCGAGCGCGACGCACTTGGGACCGTTGAAGTCCCGGAAGATGCCTATTATGGGGCGCAGACCCTGCGCGCGGCCGAAAACTTCCCGGTGAGCGGCCGGACCTTCGGAAGGCCCTTCATAGGGGCGCTCGGTCTGGTGAAGGAATCGGCCGCCATTGTGAACGCCGAACTCGGAATCTTGCCCCCCGGGATTGCCGCAGCGATTCGCGAGGCCGCCCATGAGGTCGCAGAAGGCAAGTTGGATACCCATTTTGTCGTGGATGTCTTCCAGACGGGTTCCGGGACTTCGACCAACATGAACGCGAACGAGGTTGTCGCCGGCCGAGCAAACGAGATGCTCACCGGCAGAAGGGGCGGAAAAGAACCGGTCCATCCCAACGATCACGTAAACCTCGGCCAATCGAGCAACGACGTAATCCCTACCGTAATTCACGTCGCCGCTGTTTCGCTCATTGTGAAACGACTGCTTCCGGGGCTCGAAAAGCTTCTTGCAGGTCTGAGCGATAAGGCCGCAGAGTTTCAGAGCGTAGGAAAAATCGGGCGCACTCATTTGCAGGATGCCGTGCCTATAAGCCTTGGAGAGGAATTCGGAGGTTACGCCCGGCAGGTGGAACTCGGAATTCAACGGTCGAAAAAGGCGGCCGAGGCCCTATCCGAGCTGACGCTCGGAGGCACGGCGGTCGGCAACGGCATCAATACGCGTCCTGAATTTGCCGGACGCGTCATCGAGCTGATTTCCGGAAAAACCGGATTCAATTTCCGTGAGGCGCAAAATCATTTTGAAGCCCAGGCAGCGCAGGATTCGGCCGTCGAGGCGAGCGGCGCGATGAAGACGATTGCGGTGAGCCTCATCAAAATTGCCAACGACATCCGCCTCATGGCTTCCGGTCCGAGATGCGGGATCGGGGAGATTTCAATCCCGTCTCTTCAGCCCGGATCGTCTATAATGCCCGGTAAAGTCAACCCGGTCATGCCGGAGATGGTGATCCAAGTGGCGGCCCAAGTGATCGGAAACGACGCGGCGATTACTTTTGGCGGCCAGGGAGGCTATTTTGAACTCAATACGATGCTCCCGGTGATCGCGCTTAACCTGATTGAGTCAATCGAGATACTCGCATCGGCGGCAGGGCTTTTTGCGGAAAAATGTGTTGGAGGTATAACCGCCAATATGGAGAGGTGCCGTTCACACATTGAACAGAGCATCGCTCTTTCGACATACCTCGTGCCCCATGTGGGTTACGACAGGGCTTCGGAGATAGCGAAGGAAGCATTGCTCACCGGTAAAACCATCCGTGAGGTCGCCCTCGAGAAGGCAATCCTTCCGGAGGCAATGCTGGATAAAATCTTTGGCGATATAAAATCCGGAAAATGAACGAGACTTAAATGGAATTGAGCACCTCGACGATTTCGCTCCCGCCCAGAATAAAACTTTTCATGGCGTTATCCCGCACGCCCCATGGGGTGCTCGATATGGCCACCCCGGCGCTTGCGGCCCTTCTGTGGCTCGGCTCGATTCCGCCAATTCATGTGATCATTATCGGTCTTGTGACGGCCTTCGCCGGCTACACCTCCGTCTACGCCTTAAACGACGTTGTAGACATAAGGGTCGATCGGCGGAAAATCCGCGAGTGCGGACTTGTATGCTCCGCGGGGGACCTCGACGCCGTTTGCGCGCGCCACCCCATGGCGCAGGGTCTGCTCAGCTTCAGGGAAGGGATTGTGTGGACAGCCGCATGGGGCATAATTGCCCTGATCGGGGCCTGGCTTCTCAATCCGGCCTGTGCAGTCATATTTATCGCGGCGTGCTTTGCCGAAGCGGTCTACTGCATGATGCTGAGGCTTAGCTGGATGAAGACGCTGGTGAGCGGCGCAGTCAAGACCGCCGGAGGGCTGGCGGCTATTTACGCAGTGGCGCCGAATTCTTCGGCACAGTTTCTGATCGGGTTTTTCCTGTGGTTTTTCCTTTGGGAAATTGGCGGGCAGAATGTTCCAAACGATTGGAGCGACATCGAAGAAGACAAGCGTATGAAGGCTGAAACCATTCCAGTCAGGTTTGGGACTCAGAGATCGGCGAAGATCATCTTAAGCGCGCTGACACTCGCGGTGGCAATGAGCATCGCCCTGTTCTGGCTTACACCCGCCCGGTTGAACGTCATCTATTTTGCCGCTGCCGTTCCGGCCGGCATATTTCTTCTGCTCCTGCCCGCATGGCGGCTCTACACCGGCAGGACCACCGCCCTCGCTTTCGCCCTGTTCAACCGGGCCTGTTATTATCCCGTGACGATGTTTGCGGCGATATTTCTGAGCGCCGTTCTTTAGCCCGCGATTCCTGCTTACGTTCTCAGTTGTGCAATTGCGTTACACCACTCTAACGGGTCTCCCAAAAGAGCGCTCGCGGTTTTTCCCTATTCACCTATTCACCCATTCACCAGTCTTTCACTGCAACAGCAACTGTTTCTCGCGAAGCTTCTTGATTTCATCGCGCAGGAAGGCCGCTCTTTCGAACTCGAGGCGGGAAGCGGCTTCCTTCATTTCTTTTTCAAGCGTCTGGATGTGTTCGTCAGGGGAGATAAGGCCGCCGGCCTGATCGAATTCAGCCTGCGGTTCGAAGATGAATTCCGATTCAAATGGTTTCATGCGGTATTCGGCAAGAATATCGGTGACTTCTTTTTCAATCGACCTGGGCGTTATGTTGTTTGCGGTGTTGTATTCGAGCTGCTTTTTTCGCCGCCGCTCCATCTCCTGCATTGCGCGGCTCATTGAGTCCGTCACCTTATTCGCATAGAGAATGACCGTTCCGCTCACATTGCGGGCTGCGCGGCCCGCGGTCTGGATAATGGAGCGGTCCGATCTCAAAAAGCCCTCGTTGTCCGCGTCCAAAACGGCTACAAGCGCTACTTCCGGTATATCGAGACCCTCCCGCAAAAGGTTTATCCCAACCAGGACGTCGAAATTACCGAGGCGGAGATCGCGCACGGTTTCAATGCGCTCGATGGTGTTGATGTCCGAGTGCATATAGCGGACGCGAATGTCGATCTCGGCAAGGTATTCGGTCAGGTCCTCGGCCATTCTCTTGGTGAGCGTGGTAACCAGGATGCGGTGGCCGGCCTTAACCTGCTTTCGGATTTCGCCTATAAGATCGTCAACCTGGAAGTCGGCCGAGCGGACTTCGATCTGCGGGTCGACAAGACCGGTGGGCCTGATGATCTGCTCTACGACCCTGCCCCTGGTACTGGCAAGCTCATGGGGCCCGGGAGTCGCGGAAACATATACGACCTGTTTGACCCGGTTTTGGAATTCATCGAAATTGAGAGGCCTGTTGTCGAGCGCCGAGGGCAGCCGGAACCCGTACCGGACAAGAGTTTCCTTCCTGGACCTGTCGCCGTTGTACATTCCGCGAATCTGAGGGATCGAGATGTGGCTTTCGTCAACGAAAAGCAGCCAGTCCTGCGGGAAATAATCGAGCAGCGTGTATGGAGGTGTTCCCGCCGCGCGGCCGTCAAGGTGCCTGGAGTAGTTTTCGATTCCGTTGCAGAAGCCCATTTCGATAAGCATTTCGAGATCGAACCGGGTCCGTTCCTCGATGCGCTGGGCCTCTAGAAGTTTGCCCTCACGGTAGAAGATCTCGAGCCTTTCGGACAGCTCCTGTTTTATGTCTTTTACTGCGCGTTCGAGGGTATCCTGGCCGGTGACGTAATGGGTCCCGGGGTAAATGTCCGTTCTCTCCATGCGGCGCAAAGTCCTGCCGGTCAGCGGGTCGATTTCCTTTATCGAATCGACTTGGTCTCCAAAAAACTCTATGCGTATCGCCCGGTCCTCCTCGTAGGCCGGGAAGACTTCGATTACGTCTCCCCTCACGCGGAAAACACCACGATGAAAATCATAGTCATTTCGTTCGTACTGGATATCCACGAGCTTTCGCAGGACGTCTTCCCGGGGGATTTGCTGCCCGGCTTTGAGCTGCAGCAGCATCTCCTGGTATTTTTCCGGGGAGCCCAAGCCGTAGATGCACGACACACTCGCCACAATGATGACGTCCCGGCGCTCGAGAAGGGAGCGGGTCGCCGAATGGCGCATTTTGTCTATGGTTTCGTTAATGGAAGAGTCTTTTGCGATATATGTGTCGCTCTGAGGTATATAGGCTTCGGGCTGGTAATAATCGTAATAGGATACGAAATACTCTACTGCATTGTCCGGGAAAAACGATCTGAACTCACCGTAGAGCTGTGCGGCGAGTGTTTTATTGGGCGCTATCACCAGGGCGGGTCTCTGGACCTTCTCTATTACGTGAGCCATGGTAAAGGTCTTGCCTGACCCTGTTACGCCCAGCAGGGTCTGTTCGTCCACTCCTCCCACGATATTCGACGCAAGCTTCTCAATGGCCTGCGGCTGGTCCCCGGTTGGCTCAAACTGGCTTAGCACCCGGAAAGGTTTCATTCGAAACGCAGTTTGCCTCCTGCGCGCTACGCGCGCCGTAATGTATCATCCATTCATTATAAATCAATCTGCCGGTCCGGAGAAGGCAGGCCAAAATCGGAGCAGCCCTGACAAAAAGAGGATCGTAAGCGACGGAGCGGCCTATCGATAAAGGGCGGACTTTTCTTCGTCTTCCTCATCGTCATCCTGTGTATAAGTCAAAGGTTCCGCGTCCTTTTGCTTGAGTTCCAGGCGTTTGAGGCGAGACCGGTCGTTTATGACTTTCTCCATCTCCCGGCGCACTTCGGACTGCGCCATGAGTTCCGAGAGCAGAATTCGTTTGTAGCTGATGCCGCGAAGCTCGTTCTCCAGAAATTCATCCCTCTCCTGTTTGAGTTTCAGATTCTGGTGAAAGAGTTTTTCCTCTAGGGACTCGTTTTCGATGAGAAGCGATACCAGCATGTCGCTCACCTTGCTTTTTCGCAGCCCCATCATTCCAACTCCGGCGGCTTTCCTGCGGTACTGCTCCAACTTGGTTTCCAGAAACTGAATACGCTGTGCAAGTTCCTTTTTCTCGTTTTCGAGGTTCTGTTTTTCATTATCCCAAAAAGCCTTGAGCGCACGTTCGATGGTGAGCATTTCCTCTCGATCACAGGCCGCCTGAACTTTGAATTTCCGGAAATGTACGCGGTATCCGACAAAATAGCTCAGCGCAAAAATGACCCCTGCGCAGAAAAGGCCGGCCATGACCTGATAAATGATCAAATCCATCTAAATTTCCTCTCATTGGAGTTTGGCCGCGCAATTGCCCTGTAGCTGCAGCAAAGCGCCGTCCAGGTTCTACTTTTCAGCCGACGCCAGTATAAACCGTAATTGCAATCAGGTAAACATGCGAGGTTGACTGCGAGGATCAATCACCAAGGATAGCGCCCGGCGCCCGGTTGGCATCCGGGAATAATTTTGCCAACTCCGTGCTCGTTCGAATCCCGGGACGAGGGGAGGACCGATGCTGGGACAAAAGTCCGGTATCCTACAGGCCGAGCGACACATCTTCCGGACCTCAGGGCGTCCGCCATCTCTTTCCTTATTCAATCCTACTGAAATAAGATGGATTTTCAGAATTTTGTTTTAGCAAAAGCCGTCTTTTTAAAATAGTATTTTAAGTTTAAGGCCGGAATGCCCGCAGGCTGAAATAACTTTATTATTGCATCGGGCTCTTTTATGCTCAAACCAGGGACGGGGACAAGAACCTGATTCGATAACGGCCAGTAACCGTGAATCGCTTTGAAAATACTGACATGATGCCCTTTTCCCTTATACGAAACCTGGCGGCGCTGGCGGCGCTGGCATTTCTCTTTTCCGGATGCGCCGGATCTCACGCGATTACGCCTCCAGCCCTGAACGGCGTTATCGACATTTCCAGCGTCGATATCCTCCATTCCGAGCCGGTGCGCCTGGACGGTCAATGGGCGTTTTACTGGAAACAGCTCCTGACTCCGGACGATTTCGGTGCGCCGCATCCGCCCGCCGTATCCGCCTACCTGTCTCTCCCCGGGTCATGGAACGGCGTCAGGATCGACGGCGAAGAACTCGGGGGGAAGGATACGCGACACTCCGCCTGCAGATCCTGACCGGCCCGGTATACGGCGATCTTGCGCTGCGTCTCCGTGGTGTGAGTTCCGCATGCAGGCTTTGGGCAAACGGCAAACTGCTGGCAGAAAGCGGCGTGGTCGGCAAAGACCTCTCCGGGGAAACGCCGACCCAATCCATTCAGATTGCCGGACTGCCTCTTGACGGCCGGCCCGTCGATCTGGTGCTGCAAGTTTCCAATTACCATTATCGAGAAGGCGGGGTGGTCGCTTCCATCGAACTGGGCTCCGCAAAGCAACTGGAATCCGCGCAGTTAACGCTGTGGGGGCTGACTTTGTTCTGTATCGGCAGCCTGTTGGTGATGGGACTCTACCATGTCGTTCTTTTCTGCTTCCGCAGAAAGAACACCGCCCCGCTCTATTTCGGTTTTTACTGCCTTTTGTGGACGGGATACCTGCTAACCTCCACTTCAAACGACTGGGTTGTCGATCTCCTGCTTAGCCCGATCCCCGTTCCGCTTCTGAACCGCGTCGACCTCATCTGTTTCGTGATTTCGGTTCCCGTGGCCTATGCGTTTTTCCGCACCCTTTATCCTGAAGAGTTCTCCCCGCGTCTTCAGCAAGCCGCGTGGGCTTTGGCCGCGGTCTTCACTTTTTCGGGGCTTGCCCTTCCAACCATGACATTCACTTCCATCATCCCGGTCTACTATCTTTTTTCGGGCATAATGATCTTTTACAGCTTGATCCGGTTGTTTGCGGCAATGCGAAGAAAACGGCAGGGGGCGCTGTTCATTCTCCTGGGCTGCCTGGCCATCGGATCGGCGGGACTCAACGACATGCTCTACGATATGCAATTGATACGGTCCGTTTACCTGGTTCCCCTGGGCATGTTCGTTTTCATCCTGTTCCAGGCGCTTGCCCTTTCATTGCGTTTTTCCAGGGCGTTTACAGCAGTCGAATGGTTGTCGGAAGCGCTTGCCGACAAGAATCTCTCACTGGAAAAGGAGATGGCGGAAAGGACCCGGCTGGAGCGTGAGATCGTGAACGTCAGCGAGGCCGAACGACGGAGCATCAGCCATGATCTGCACGATGGGCTATGTCAGTTGCTTACTGGCGCAAGGCTGCATTTTTCGGCGCTGAGGCGCAAACTGACCGGCGCGGAGGATCAGTCGCTGGAATGGCGCCAGCTCTCGTCCCTGCTGGAAGAATCGGTCGATCTCGCTTATGATCTATCCCGCGGTCTTTGGCCGGTCGATCACGACCCCCATGGGATCACCCCCTCCCTCGAGGAATTGACCCATCGATTGAGCGAGTCGAGCGGCATCGCCATCGAGTTCCGGCAGCGGTGCGGCTGCCCGGTGTGTTCGAATGCCGGGATGACGCAGTTGTTCCGCATCGCCCAGGAAGCCATCACCAACGCGGTCCGGCATGGCCGGCCGGGCAAGATCATCGTCGGTTTCGAGTGTGCCGATCAAAAGACGATCACCCTGACCGTTGGTGACGACGGCATCGGCAGAAGCAATGGCTCCAAGACCAAGGGGGGACTGGGCCTGGGAATCATGGCCCATCGCGCCCGGATCATCGGCGGCGGGCTGACCGTGTCCGATCGGGAGGGCGCGGGAACCATTGTGACCTGCATCGCACCCTGCGAAGTGTATTCAACGGAGGATTCCAACCGATGATGAACGACGTTGGAAAAGCGGCCCGTATATTTCTGATCGATGATCATCCGGTGGTTCGGCAGGGGCTTAAGCAACTCCTTGCCCAGGAAGCGTACGTTATCTGCGGCGAGGCGGGAAACCGGCGCGAGACCCTGGCGCGGATCGGATCATCGGGTGCGGACCTTGCGCTTCTAGACCTTTCCCTTGGGGAAGAGAGCGGGATCGGGCTCATTGCCGGGTTGCGCGAGGCCGGCATCCGCGTGCTCGTTTATTCCATGCATGAAGACTCCGACACCATCGAAAAGGCTTTTGCCGCCGGGGCCGACGGCTATGTCAGCAAGCGGGAGATGGAGGATGTCCTGTTTTGCGCGGTCTCGGATCTGCTGGCGGGGCGTCGTCACGTAAGCCCGCGTGCGGCCCAGAGCCTGGCGAACAGGACCCTGTCCGTGCCAGGGGAGAATGCGGAACACCTGCTGAGCGAACGTGAAACCAATATACTCGCCATGCTCGGCCGGGGCGAATCGAATGCCGATATAGCCACCGCCCTGTTTATCAGCGTACGCACGGTGGAGACTTATTTCTCCCGGATCATCGTCAAACTTGGGCTCAACGGCATGAAGGATCTCAGACGGTACGCCATCCGAAACGCGCCCCGGTAGTCTCCACCCTTTTGTCCCTCCTGCGCTCGCTCCCGCCGGCCCCATTCGTTTCCGATCTCGTGTACGTGAATTCCCCCACAAAAAATCAGCCTTTTCCCGGACAGACGCAATGTCTGTTTTATTGCATAATTCAAGTCCGATACGCCTGTTAGAAGTAACCAACTCCGGCGAAAGCCGTGGTCTGCGACCTGCCCGAAAAACACTTGCTTTCAGCTTCCGCCGGAATGACGAAAATGGCTGAGGCTAGACTTTTTACGGAAGGGTCATGTCTTATCATCGCATGGCCAGAGCGCGATAAATCCGGCAAACGAACTGGAAAGAAAACGTGGCCCGTATATTCCTGATCGATAATCATCCCCCGGTGCGGCAGGGATTGAGGCAGTTGCTCGCGCAGGAGTCGCACGTTGTCTGCGGCGAGGCAGGCTGCGGAGGCGAAGCCTTTGAGAGAATCGGCGCATCGGGCGCCGATCTGGCGTTCCTGGATCTCTCCCTTGGTCAGGAGAGCGGGCTCGATCTGATTCCAGGATTGCGGGCGCTCGGTATCAGGGTGCTGGTATATTCCCTGCGCGAGGACGCTGACACCATCGAAAAGGCCTTTGCCGCCGGGGCGGGCGGTTATGTCAGCAAAAGGGAGATGTCCGACGTCCTTCTTACGGCTGTGGCGGACCTGCTGGCCGGCCGTCGCCATCTGAGCCCGCGGTCCGCCCTGACTCTGGCGGTCAGGGTCCTCTCGTCGCCGAAGAGGGACCGGTAACCCCCCTTATGCCTTCTCTTTAGCCGTTGTCCGTAAATTCCCCCACAAAAAATCCGAGTTTTTCCGGACAGACAGGCCGTCCGTTTCTTTGTAAATCAATGAGGCATCTTATGAAACGGTGTCCCGATAACGAAAGATATTCGTGCCGGCGCCGCGTTTCAAAATCTACTGAAAGTGAGCGTTATGGAAGGTTTCAAGAATTACAAGGTCGCAATAGTGGGCGGCGACCAGATAACCTGCAAATCTCTCACGGAGATAATCTACAGGTGGGGCCTTCGCGCCGAAAGCTTTACCCGGCTTGAGGCCGCTCTGGAGAATAGCAGGGGAAACAGGTGCGATATAGTCCTGCTTGATATTCGCATATGCGATAGGTACGGCCCGGACCAGATCCTGCAAGTCGGTAACGACATGAAAATCATAGTCATAACGGGGCCGGAAGATAAGGATAGCGCTATCCGGACACTCAAACTCGGCGTTTTCGACTTCGTCGAGGAGCCCTTTCGGACCGAGCTGTTGCACCATTCGATATTAAGGGCTTTAACGGTCCTCGAGAATGAGAGGAAATCGAAAAGGCTGGTAGACTACCTCGAACAGAGTCGCTCGGAGCTGCTCGACCAACAGCAGCGGCTTGAAAAATTGAATACCCAACTTTTCGACACAAACAAGGCCCTGGCGATTTTTGCTCAAAATATCCAGTGCGAACAGGAGGAAATCGAGAAGAGGATCGCCTTGAAATTGAGAAATCTCATAATACCCATGGCCGTGAGGCTTGGAAGCGATCCGGCGTTGCAAAAGTTTGAACCCCAACTCGATATGCTGGTCAGGCAGATTGAAGACCTGACTTCCGGGTTCACGGTGGACCCCGGCGTCGCCATGGTGCTTTCATTTGCCGAACTGCAGGTTGCGTCCCTTATCAAGAACGGCGTAACCACTGAAGAGATAGCAAGGCAGTTGAACATTGCGGAGAGTACGGTGCGCACCCACCGGAAGAATATCCGCAAGAAACTCAAGATAAAGAACTCACAATTCAGTTTGAGGAATTTCCTCAACCACCATGCTAATTACAAAGGCTTATTTGTGAATAACAATACAGGGCGAACCCGATAAGGCAAAGCCCTGGATAATGCAGGTAGAGAGACCCATAACAATTGCAGTGAAATTCAGCCCGATGAGGTCCACCAAAATGGCAGGGAAAATACTGGTGGTTGATGACGACGATGGTGTTCGCAGTATACTCGATACTTTTCTAAAGACTAACGGATACAGTGTTGACACGGCAGAAGGTGTGGACGCAGCCCTGAAATTAATGGAATTCAACGACTATGGTATTATGATGATCGACAAGAACATGCCGGGAATTGATGGCGGACAGGATGGAGGCATAGACTTGTTGCGGTACGTTCGATCCCGATCCCTGTCCTCCGAGGTCATCATGATGACGGGCTTTCCAACGGTCGAGAGCGCCATGGAGGCCGGTAAATTGGGTGCTGACTTTATACAGAAACCTTTTTCTTTAGAAGACCTTAGACTGAAGATAATGAGACTTTCGAAACAGGATGCACCTCAAAGTTCACGCAACCCTGCGCCATGACCACGCTATAAGGAAGTCAGAAAACGGCAACCTTAAAGTTGGAGGCTTTCGTGCGGAACAATGGGAACCCGGCGTCCCGATGTCAAGGGACACCCAAGGGGAGGGACCTATGCCCCATGGTTTCCATGGTTCAAATCGAGCGCCCCGGTCGATTATCGCAACGCCGCCTGTCAAGGTCCAACTCGCAACGGTCGGCATGCTCTTCGACCACCTGGTAGTAAGCCAGGTGTCGCCGCAAAAGCCGCCGGTTTGGTCAAAGGACCTGAACATGTCGTCAAAAAAGGAAAAGACCCGGCTGCCAACAGCCGAACAGGTCAGAGAGTCCAGCAGCAGAAAAACTGTCGGGCTGATCCTGACCGGACTCCGATCATGCCCCGTCGAGGCCCGTTTTCGATTTTTCCATGAACCAGTGTTCGGTGTCGATGTAGTAAAACCTTAAATCTGCAAGCATGATGTAGTGGGCCCTCTCCTCGGCTATCATGTGGTTCAGGAATTCACGCTCGGTCGGCACGGACGCTTCCTTGAGCTTGTCCGAAAAGAATTCTATGCCGCTGTTCTCCAGTTCCATCCCGCTGTCAATGGCGGCGACGTCGTCCAGACATGCCTTTGAGATTCCTTCCCGCTGCTGCCCGATCTTCTTTGCCATTTTGCTCGCGTTAAGGGGTCCAAAATCATAAAACCTGCAGGAGTCGATATCGTCGGCGCCCTTGGCAAGATCGGCATAAATTGCGCGAAGCCTTTCGAGATGTTTCTGCTCCATATCACGCAGGGTTTCGAAAGTATCGGAGCCGAGGCGGTCGTTGCATTTTCCCGCTGCATCCGCATACAGAGTTTTCATCTTTTCCTTGATTTCGATTGCCGTGCACATGATTTCAAGAAGTCCGGAACCGTTTGGTTTCATCTGGCTTTCCTTTCAAGAGGAGTCGAATAGATGTGGGTGGATAAATAGCCCTTCTCATATAAGAACGTCTCTCGCGCCTGTCGAGTGGACCCTATTGCAAAAAGAGTCGATGGGTCGCGCTTCGCTCAGCCCGTCCTACGGGTCTTTTCACGGTTTCAGGGTGTCCCGGAGGGACGTGAAAAGCTGTCTTTTAACGGAGAGTTGTGGCGAGGACGTCAAGGAAAAGACGGTGAAAATACCCATGGCGCCGGCGAATCTTTTGGCAGATGATTTAAGCACAAATTTATGTTTGCAAGCTGTTTGCAATCGATCTCGGCGTTATTCGTCCGTGGAGCGCGGTTTGCTGTAGATTGCCTCAATCTCGTCTTTGTCCGGGATTCCCGGGCGTTTTTGGCCGGGGTCGATCCGCCGAACATAACCTTAAGCTCGCATTCTTTCATTCTAACTTCGTCAGATACTTATCTCTCGTCAGCCAAAGTTGCTCTACGCGGTACATATGCCAGTAGTCATGCATTAGAACATGCCTGGCCAGAATGTAGAGGGAATAGTGCTCATATTCCGGATGGGTTGCCGACTTTTGCCATGAGATATTATCCGCGCCCTCAAGCAGCACAATTTGTTCATTCCGGTCGTGCGCGAACTGTTCGAGGGCAGCCGTCAGGTCCATACGAGGAGGGGTAACAGGCTCGTTCTCGCCATTGTCGGGAATGTAAGGGACGAACTCCGGGCGATCCTCATTCATGAACCGTCTAATACGCCCTAAGATCATCGGCTGCACTTGAGCCAAGTGGCTAACATGTTCGGCGATGGTCCAAAAACCTTCACCCCGCCGCACGTCCATTTTGTCTTCCGGAATAGCCTTTACGAATTCAGACAATATCTTGGGGGTTCGTCTCAGTCCTTCCAATAAGTCCCGTATATCCAGCATATTTCTCCTCCTTCACCTCCAGCGACCTCGCTTGATAATAATGGCTTAAAACATCCATGAAAAACAGAGAATCGCACCCATAAGTTTACCGGCTAATTGACCGGACTACAAGGCATTCATGGACGGTCCCAAGCGAGAAGCGAGAAGCGGGGAGCACCCCCGCCGTGTTTCTTGCCATCAATCGTGCACAGGGAAGGGCAGTCCGTCTTGATAGGATTGGCAAAGGAGCTAAAGGGATGACGTGGTATACGTAGGAGAGGCACCGCGATTTTTTCTATCCCTTTTCTAAAAGGGGGGTCAGGGCGGGCCAGGATGGATCTTATGCTCCTAGGCAAGCAGCTTAATAATGAAAATATGCGTAAATCGCCCAAAGGGATTCCATGCGCCCGCCGGCGCCGAAGGCTTGATTGGCGATCGCGGTTTCGACGCTTCGCCAGGCTGGCGGTACCGCCCTTTAAGCAGCTCCGGCCCGGAGCCATAAGCTTCGAGCCGGAGTTTTATCGATTTTTATCAGGCGGTCGGCATCATCTTCCCGACAGCCTTCGGCTGCGCCTGCCCGATCAGATACCATTTCCTGAAGGCCAGGACGAAAACGATCGCCATCATAATCATCAGTGAGGCTGCAAGGGCCACTAGGAGGTATTTGCCCTGATTATAGTTGGCCAACACCAGGTAGTAGCCCGCGGTCATCGTTACGGGGAGCATAAGAATTCCCGGAACGGCGGTGATCCATGAGTATTTCATCTTTCCCATGTTCATAATCATGGTCGTTCCGACAATCAGGGCGCACGCGGCAAGCAGTTGGTTGCTCATCCCGAACAGCGGCCAGATGCTTCTTATATTCCCGGTGTATACCAGGTATCCCCAAAAGAAGGAGAACAGGGCGCTTGTCAAGACAATGCCGGGTATCCATTTTTTCTCGGAAAACTTGGGAATGACCCTGCCGATCATTTCCTGGAGGAGATATCTTCCCACCCTTGTTCCGGAGTCGACTGCGGTCAGGATGAATACGGCCTCGAACATGATGGCGAAATGATACCAGTATGACATGAGCCCTTTCATGAAGGGAATGGCGCTGAATATATACGCCATGCCAACCGCCAGTGAAACGGCGCCGCCGGGCCGGGCCTGGACATTTTCCTGGACCGCCGCTGCCAGTTGTGGAAGGTCTACGGGCGTCATGCCAAGGGCCTTGTAGGCTTCCGCAGAGGCATTGATGGCGAAATAATCGGAAGGAACGAGCACGCAGGCGGCAATAAGGGCCATGATCGCCACGAAGCCTTCGACAAGCATGGCACCATACCCTACGAAAAGGATGTCCTTCTCGTTATTGATCATCTTTGGCGTGGTTCCCGTGCCTATTATCGCATGAAAACCCGACAGCGCTCCGCACGCAATAGTTATGAACAGAAACGGGAAAATCGCTCCGGGGACAACGGGTCCGCCGCCGTTTATGTACTTGGTTAAAGGCGCCATCTGGAGGTACGGATGGACTATTGCGATGCCTATTGCAAGCGCGGAGATGGTTCCCAGCTTAAGATATGTCGAAAGGTAATCGCGGGGAACCAGGAGCAGCCAGACCGGCAAAGCGGACGCTGCAAAACCGTAAATGGGAACGAGAACGGCGCACTGATCCTGGGACAGATAGAACAATTTCGAGAGCACGGGATGAGCGGCTACATAAGGGCCGGTTACAATTACCAGTGCAAGGAGCACAACACCGATGACGCTTCCACCCGCCACGTCTCCCGGTTTGATCTTGTGCATCCAGATACCCATGATAATGGCTATGGGAAGAGTACAGATGACAGTGTAAGCGCTCCAGGGGCTCTTCATCGTGGCATTTACGAAAGCCAGGGAAAGCCCGGCAAGGGTAAGGATCAGAATGAACAATACGGCAAAGCTGGCGACGACCCCTGCGGTCTTTCCGATCTCAGACCCGGCGATGAGTGAGATGCTTTTCCCCTCATGGCGAAGCGAAGCGAAAAGGATGACCATGTCATGGACCGCCCCGGCAACTACCGCTCCAACGATGATCCAGAGGGCGCCGGGCAGATATCCGAATTGAGCTGCCAGGACCGGACCGAGCAGGGGACCTGCGGCTGCGATGGCTGCGAAATGATGTCCGAAAAGGACATACTTGTTGGTCGGCTGGTAGTCCAGGCCGTCCTCAAGCGTGTGCGCCGGAGTGGGCCTGTTGGTGTCCACTCCGAGGACCCTTTTTGCTATGAACAGGCCGTAGTAACGGTAAGCCAGGGCAAATACACACAGGGCCACGAATACAAGGGTCAGGGCGTTCATTCAGATCTCCTTTCCGTTGCTAAATGTTTCAATGACGATCCGCAATGCATCGCGTTACATGAAATGGCAAATTTCAGGCGTACCGGCTTGGATAATTGGGCTGGATGAGGAAAGCACGATGAATGAGCTTCCATAGATCCTCTCTGACCCGAAGAGGGTTTATAAGGCTATCCATCCGATATATGTATATAAACTCCTAAAAGACCGATCCGGTCTGAACGATTCATTGATAGCTGGTTTGTACAGTAAGTGGAACTCTTCTTTGCCCTGTAAGTCAAGCAATTTGAGCAGGGATAGCGAAACTTTCTTCGACTTGCGCAAAGGTTGGAGCGCTCAAAGATAACTTCACGCCGGCAGGCAACTAAAAAAGGCTGGAAAGCGGTCGCGCCGCTATCCAGCCTCAGAGAATACTTTCCGGAAACCTACTGCTTTTGCGCAGGGGTCTTTTTCTGTCCCTGCTGAGACTGTTCATTGGCTGCGGGTGGTTTGGCTTTTGTATCGGGTTGTGGTTTTGCCTGTCCCTGGGCAGCAGGTTGTTTAGGCGCTTCGGCAGGTTTTTGCGAGGCCTCAGGCGCCGGCGGCGGTTGAGAAGATGTTTCCGGCTGTACCGGGCGGGCTTCAGGAACTGCCGGCATCTGCTGCACAGGAGGTTGCGCCTGGGGCTGTTCGATCGGAATGTCGGTCATAACGGACCGGCCCCCCCGGAACCCCGGCCTGTACATATATGAGAGTAGCAAAGATGTTATCATAAATACGATAGCCGCTCCCGTTGTCAGCTTGCTCATAAAAGAGCTGCCGCCTGTTCCGCCGAAAAGGGTTTGCGATGCTCCGCCGAATGCCGCTCCCATTTCGGCGCCTTTGCCGGTCTGGAGCAGGACGATCGCAATCAACGCTATACAGGCCGTTAAGTGAAAAAGGACAACGAGGATACTCATTATTCCAAAACTTTCCTTCTACGAGTTGAACTGAATGAGGCGTTTGAAAGAGCCGACCTCGAGGCTCGCTCCTCCTACGAGCGCTCCGTCGATATCCGGCTCAGCCATGAGCGCATCGATGTTATCAGGTTTAACCGAACCACCATATAATATCCTGGCCTTGTTTTCAACCTCTTTGTTGAAAATAGACTTAACTCTTTCACGAATGAAAGCGTGAACCTCCTGCGCCTGTCCTGGTGTAGCGGTCCTGCCCGTGCCGATCGCCCAAACCGGTTCGTAGGCGATGACCAACTGCTCCGCCTGGACCAGGCTCAAGCCGTTGAGTGCCCCATCGATCTGGCTGCCGATGACTTCAAATGTCTTACCCTGCTCGCGCTGATCGAGGACTTCCCCGACACAGATCACAGGCACGATCCCCGCTTTGAAGAGAGACACCGCTTTCAAATGTACTGTACGATCCGATTCGCCGAAGAGCTGTCGACGCTCTGAATGGCCAACGATCGTGTACTCGCACCCAATGTCTTTCAGCATGACCGGTGAGACTTCGCCGGTGAAGGCACCCTTTTCTTCCCAGTGGGAATTTTGGGCGGCCAGACTGAAGCCCTGCTGTTTCAGAATCTCCCGGACCGCCTTCAGCGCCGTGTAAGGGGGTGCAATTACAACTTCGCGGTCATTGCAGGGCCCGGTTTCCTCCTGAATCGTTTTAACAAAAGAGATCGCCTCCGCTATGGTCTTATACATTTTCCAGTTTGCGGCGATCAGAGGTTTTCTGTTCGGGTTCATTTTAGAATCCTCCAAAGGTGAGGGAAAATCGCGGACGAGCGTCTCCACCCGGAAATTGCGGCCCACGGTCGATTTCCCAAACAGGTACGGATTAACACCTCTCCAGGGCCGAAACACCCGGGAGATCTTTTCCCTCCAGCAACTCCAGGAAAGCGCCCCCCCCGGTTGAGACGTAACTTACCTTGTTTTCGGCATCGGCCTGCTTTATGGCGGCAGCCGAATCCCCGCCTCCGATGATTGTGAGAGCGTCGAGCGACCCCAAGAATTCGGCGAGGGCGAAAGTGCCTTTGTTAAACGGCGGGGTCTCAAAAACTCCCATTGGGCCGTTCCAGATGATTGTCTTACAGTTTCGAAGGACGGACTCGAAAACCTGGACAGACTGTGAGCCAATGTCCAGGATTTGCGTATCCGCCGGTATCTTGTCGATCGAGACCTGCCGCACGTCTCCGCAGCTCTCGGCGCTGACGGAGACAACAGAGTCAACCGGCAGGAAAACTTTGACTCCTCTCTTGTTCGCCGCCTCAAGGAGTCTGGCGGCTGTTTCGATATGATCGTTTTCTACCAGTGATTTACCGACTTCCTTTCCCTGTGCCTTGAAGAAGGTATTCGCCATTGCGCCGCCGATGAGGAGGTAATCGACTTTCGGAATGAGGTTTTCGAGCAGCCCAAGCTTTGTCGACACTTTGGCTCCCCCGACCACAATTGCAAGTGGCCGTTGCGGGTTGTCCAGGGCCTTTTTGAAATACTCGATCTCTTTTCGGAGCTGATACCCGGCGGCACATACGGGCACGAAGCGGGTAATTCCTTCAACAGAGGCGTGAGCGCGGTGAGAAGCGGCAAAAGCTTCGTTTACATAGATATCGGCCAGCTCAGCCAACTGCCTGGAAAACTCAGGATCGTTTTTTTCCTCCCCCGGATGAAAACGCAGATTCTCCAGAAGGAGCGCTCCGCCTTCTTTTAGCAGGGATGCCTGTTTTTTCACTTCTGTTCCAACGCAATCCGAGGCGAAGGGGACGGGATTAGCCAGCAGGTTTGAGAGGTACTCAGCTACGGGCCTCAGTGAAAACTCGTCAGCCACTTTGCCCTTTGGTCTCCCAAGATGTGAAGCAAGGATGAGCCTGCCTCCCGAGTCGATAACCTTGTGGATGCTGGGCAGAACAGCGCGGATGCGAAAATCGTCTGTTATGCGCCTCTGCCTGTCCAGGGGCACATTGAAATCGACCCGCATGAAGACGCGCTTCCCTTTGAGGTCAAGATCATCAAGAGTCTTCATACTCGAGCTTCTCCTTTATGCCTCTACTCCAGTGATTCGCCCACCATAACGGCCAATTCGGCCGCCCTGCTCGAATAACCGGACTCATTGTCGTACCAACTGAATACTTTGACCATGCGGCCGGCCATGACACTGGTCAACCTCGAATCTATGCTCGACGAGTAATAGGTGTTATTGAAATCAATCGAGACCAGCTCTTCGGTCACATATTGGAGAATCCCCTTAAGGGGTCCCTTTGCGGCCTCCTCCAGGACACCGTTTACTTCTTCCTTTGTCACGTCCCGGCCAACCCTGCACACGAGGTCCACAAGCGAAACGTTCGGTGTGGGGACGCGAATGGACAGGCCGTCGAGCTTGCCCTTGAGGTCCGGAATGACCTCGGCTACGGCCCGAGCCGCCCCGGTCGTGGTAGGAATCATCGAGAGTGCGGCGGCCCTTGACCTTCTGCGGTCGCTGTGCATCGAATCGTGCAGGCGTTGGTCCATCGTGTAGGCGTGGATCGTGGTCATGAGCCCGTGCTCTATGATGAATTTGTCGTGGAGCAGCGCGGCTATCGGGGCCAGGCAGTTGGTAGTGCATGAGGCGTTTGAGATGATATTGTGCGTGCGCGGGTCGTAAGTCCCATCGTTTACTCCCAGCACGAAAGTCGCGTCCATACCTTTGCCGGGAGCGGTTATGATCACTTTTCTCGCTCCGGCGCTCAGGTGCTTCTCAGCCCCCTCGCGGCTGGTGAAACGGCCTGTGCCTTCAAGAACCACGTCAATTTTGAGGTCGCGCCACGGCATCTGGGCCGGGTCCGTTATCTTGAGGCATTTAATCGACTTGCCGTCGACAATCAATTGGTCGTCTGTCCCATGGACTTCGTGAGGCCAGACGCCATGAACGGAGTCATATTGCAGCAGATAGGCCAGTTCTGAAGGGGCTGCCAGGTCGTTCAGGGCGACAACTTCCAGCGGGAGCTTCCTGTCTTTTATAATTTTGTAGATGGTGCGCCCGATGCGTCCGAACCCATTTAGCGCGATGCGAGTAGCCATTTAGTTTCCTCCCTCGGAGTCTTAAGTTTCTTGCGAAAAATTCTCTCAATAGAATAATCAGTCTTTAAAGTAACAGCATCCATGAAGAAATAAACCCCAACTTCAGGCGAAAAAATGAGCGCAATCCAGGAATATTGAATGATTTTAGATAAATGCTTTCTCTATCGAAGAATTCACATAACGGTTCACCTGACGAGAGGGGTAAAGACGCCGTTGACAGGCAAGGTTTAGCCGGGTGACTGTCATGATTTCGAAAGCTGAAAAGTGACCCTCGTTCCCGGGCGCAGTCCCAGTTCGGATGCCGCATTGCCATGGTTGATCGCGATTTCAATAAAACCGCTGCTTCCGGTCAATGCGAGTTCCTTTCCGGCTGCGACCCGGCCATAGGTCGCCTGTATTGAATCGATCGCCGTTTTGCCTGCACGGATGGTCCACTTTTCCGCCGGCCCCTGTTTTTCCAATGTTTCGCGCAGGACGTTGATAATCGCGTTTCCGAAATGATCGATATGGATCACCTCGCCTTCCACTGCGCCTTTGCCGACGATTGGTTCGCCCCATTGTGCAAAGACCGGATCACAGGAGGGTCCGAGAGCGTCAAAATTTGCGCCGCGAGCGATATGTGCCGCAACGGGCGCGAAGAGGTCGCGGCCGTGAAACGTGTTGCTCAGTTGGCATTTCCAAAATTGCCGGTTCTCCAGCCTCCTGGCCACACAACCGGGCTCCTTTAGTACAAATGAGAAGAGGCCGTTATCCGGCCCAATGAAAAAGCAGGACGTGGTGCGAATGGCGACGGCGCCGCGCTCAGTTCCAACCCCCGGGTCAATTACTGCCAGATGAATGGTCCCCTGCGGGAAAAATCCATAAGAAGTGTACAGCACAAAAGCCCCGGACCGGATATCCCGGGGGGCAATAAGGTGAGAGATGTCCACCAGCTTCGCATCAGGACAGATTGCGAGAATTACTCCCTTCATGCTGGCGACATATCCGTCCTGGAGTCCGAAATCGGTCAGTAGAGTGATTATGGGTGGATTCAAATGATTTAACCTCCGACAGGATGCGCCATCGTACTATAAGTTCGCACTTTTTTCATTGAACAATTCCATGATAATAATAGGTATATAGCGCACATCCAAATGATATTCCTTTTAAAACATTGCTTAGACCAGGGACTTTCCCTCTCGGCCTTTTCCTGAAAAATTCCAAAACCCTGCCATTTCGTGCCATTTTTCGCAATACGCCGGTACCCAGCCAGGCGGGCCGCATCCCGACGCCCGACGCTCCTGTCACATTATGGACTTTGAAGATACTTTCCGTACATCAGCATAGCTCCTCTCGCATATTTGTGGTATTTTCGCAGTTCGAATGGTCAGTGAACGGCCTTCGATCTCCTGACTAACTTGCTGACATCGAGGAAAATAGTTGGAGAAGTAAACACTTGTTTGCACTAAGACTTATAATCGTGTCTTTATTCTGACGAGGAGGCGCAAATGGCGTTTCGGGAAGAAAATCCCGGGATCGAAGAGTTGTTGTGTTTTGCCAAAGATATGGTTTCGAGCGCGGGCGATAAAGCTATGGGGTTGTACGGGAAAGGCAATCCTGAGGTCAAGTTCGACGAAGAGCTTGTAACCTCGGCCGAGCTTGTGCTGGTGAACTTCTTCAGGGACCGGCTCAATTACACTTATCCGGGGCACGGCGTTTTCGGGGACCCTCTTCCGGCTGAAGACTACGTTCACGGTGAAAAAAGGTATCTCTGGATTTACGACCCGCTTGACGGAGTAGCCAACTTTCAGGCGGGAATTCCAATATGGTGCATATCGCTTGCGCTTCTCGAAAATTTCTGGCCGGTTTTCGGACTTACGTACATGCCGGTAACCGGGGACCTCTTCTATGCCATCGCCGGGCAGAATGCATACTGGGGCGAGAAGCAGATAAGGATCCCGGACACGGGCGAGATAAGCAACGAGAGCGTGTTGCTTACCTACTCTCGGTTCCATAATCAATACCGGTCCACTTTTCCAGGCAAGATTCGGAACCTTGGGTCGACCGCCGCGCACATAACATACGTGGCCAGAGGGCGTGCGGAAGGTGCGTTTCTGGCAAATGTTTCATACCGCGATCTTGCTGCGGCCCAGGTTATCCTGATGGCCGCGGGCGGCAAGATACACCGCCTCGATGGCCGGGAGTTTCATCTTAGCGACTATTTGAGCGGACAGCGGATAGAGGAGCATCTTATCGCAGCTCCTGCGGGTTCTTTTGACTCCATACGGATGTATCTGAAAAAGATGGCAGAAGAGTAAATCGCACCGTTTTATCCGTATAGATAGCGGCAAACGGCCACAGCCGCTATCACGGCGAAGAACTCAGCCGTTAGACCGGCAAGGAGGGCCTGGCGTATTTGTCGTACCTGTACGGCGCCAAAGTAGAGGGCCAGAACGTAAAAAGTGGTCTCGCTCGACCCCTGCAGTGTAGAGACAAGATAGCCGGTATAACTATCGGGGCCGATAGAGGGGTTTTTGATAATGGAGGCTACAACTCCATATGCTCCGGAACCTGAAAGGGGCCGAATCATCGCCATCAAGAGACCTTCGGGTGGAAGTCCCGCCGCTGTAGTCCAGGCGCCCAGCGCATTGGCAACCGCATCGATTGCCCCGCTTGCCCGCAGCATTCCCATGGCTACAAGAATTGCGACAAGATAAGGGATGATTTTCACTGCAACCTGAAAGCCCTCTTTGGCGCCCTCGACGAAGACTTCATATATGTGAACCTTCCTGGCCATGCCGAATGCAAGAAATCCTATCGTAATGGCCGGGATAAACCAGGGCGAGACGATTCTTCCGAAGATCACCGTCACAGGGATAGCCATAATCAGTAAACCAAGAGCCAGGCAACTGACCCAAAGCGGATAGGCTTCATAAGATTGGCTTTGGAGCGTCGGTTCACTTTCTTCACGGCCGGACCCGATGTTGTTTGTGATTTCAACCTGGCTGCCTGAAGCTCCCGGGAAAGGGAAAAATCTCTGATACGCTTTTGTGGCCAATACAGCGAAAAGTGTTGCACAAGAGCTTGCAAAAAGGGTCGTGGGCAGGATTCCAGCGGGATTCACCGACCCTGCTGCTGCTCGAAGCGCAATTACTCCCGTTGGCACCAGGGTTATGCCGGCAGTATTGATGGCAACGAAAAGAACCATAGCGTTGGTGGCTGTGCCGGGACAGGGATTGAGCTTTTCAAGTTCCTGCATGGCCCGGATGCCAAAAGGCGTAGCTGCGTTGCCAAGACCCATGAGGTTAGCCGAAAAATTCAGGACAATTGCGCCGGTTGCAGGGTGGTCCGGGGGTAACTCTGGAAAAAGCCATTTCATCAGAGGGCGTATCAGACGAGCGATCATCACGAGCAGGCCGCCTTCTTCGGCCACCTTCATTAATCCGAGAAACAGCGTCATCACGCCGATGAGGCTAAAGGCGAGTGCAACGGAATTCCCCGCTGATTCGAGGATGGCTTTGGACAATTGTTCCATCGGAGCGACAGGGTCGCCGGTTGGAATCCACATGACCTGACGCCATCCGACACTGATGAACCCGATAAGAGCAAAAGCGAAAAAGATGGAATTCATGACAGTAGAACCGCCTGGACTACGACTTGTTCTCTCAAAGAGTGTTTCAAGAGTATTTCACGATTTTTCAACCGAGTGACAAATTATTCCGGCGTGCGGTTTTATGCAATTCAAAAAGGTCCGCGCGCATTGCTATATGCTACCGTCAATATTATCGTGTAGACGAAAACTGCCAAGGCGCAAGTCTAAGTTAACATAAGGATGGTAAACTTTTCGATGCCTTTTCAGGTGGCAAGATATTGATGGAATGAATCTGAATGTGCTGCTATAAGCTATTTGGATATGTTCCCGGTAATCTCGAAACCGAGAGAAGAAATCTGCGCTGAGGGTCCGGCACATCAATCACAAAGCCTGTTACCGTTCCAGTTATACCCGAGATTATCGCCATTAAGACAATTCCGCGGCTCGCCGTGGCAACATCCTTGGGAAAAAAGAACAAATGGATATGCGCGACCCTAGAAAAATTAGAGTGCTTCTCATCGAAGACGATGAGGACGACAGTGTCCTGATCGAGAGTCTGATGGCCGAAGTCGCTTCTGCGAGATATGAGGTTACCTGGATCCAGACCTATGAAGACGGCCTTCAGGAACTCCAAAAGGGTATCTACGATGTGTGCCTTCTCGATTACCACCTCGGATCAAGGGATGGGCTGGAGATTCTCAGCATAGTTGAGGAATCTGCGGAAAAGCCGCCGATAATCATCCTGACAGGCCGGGGAGATTACATGATTGACCTGAGAGCGATGAAATACGGCGCTGCGGATTTTCTGGTCAAGGACCAGATGAGCGGACCCATGCTGGAAAGAGTGATCCGCTACTCGATCGAGAGAAAGAAATCCAAGGACGCGCTGCGGGAGTCGGAAAGGCAACTCAAACACCTCTCCTCCGCGCTGTTGCGGGTGCAGGAAAATGAGCGAAGGGCGGTTGCCGCCGAACTGCACGATAACCTTGGCCAACTGCTGACGGCCATCAAATTTAACATCGAAAGCGTTCTGGTGCGAATGGAACCGGACGAGAGCTGCGCCAGGGACCTTCAAGCGCTTATACCGACGATCCAGGCGGCTGTTGAGCAGGTCCGCAACATCTACACGGGGCTTATGCCCACGGTTCTCGATGACCTCGGTATTGTGGCGACGCTAAGCTGGTTTTGCAGAGAATTTCAAAACGACCACCCCGACGTAGAAGTGGGGATGGAATCCGAGGTCAGCGAGCAGGATATATCGGCGGATTTGAAGCTGGAGATTTTTAGAATCGTTCAGGACGCCCTCAACAATGTGGCGGTCCATAGCAAAGCCGATAACGCCCGGGTCTCGCTGATGGGAGAAAGCCGATATGTCAGGCTGGAAATCTGGGACAATGGGAACGGCTTCGACGTATCTCACACTTTGTCGGGAATGTGCCAGAATTGCGGGCTTGGACTGATGAGCATGCAAAGAAGGGCTGAACTCTCAGGTGGTTCATTTCAGATTGAGTCCGCTGTGGGCAGCGGGACCCTCATCAAGGTTAAATGGGCCCTGGCAAACAGTTGACCCGCACAGTCGACCAAATCTGAACCGATCAGATCCGGCTGCTTTGCCCGCCCTCGGACGTGTGCCTTACGTCTGTAGACACCTGAGGCGACTGTTCCTTTCCCATATCATTTGCGGTTTTTAAAATCTCGGCTGTCTTGAAGCCTTCCCACCAGAGATAGATCGTCCCGAACGCCACGGTAGGGGCCACCTCGATTGCGTGCAGCGCAACGGCGCAGCTAAGAGCTACTTCTATTTCGACTGAAAACAACTGGTTCAAAGTTCCGGCAATCGCGATCTCGAATCCCCCCATATTGGCGGGTGTGCTAACCAGAGCGATCTCGAGATTGAGCAGAATGAGAACGATCGGGGTGGCTATAAATGGCAGGTCAAGGGAGAATGCCTCGAATATGCACCAGAGCATCAATGCTCGCAGCAGCCATGACAGGGCCGAAGTGAGGATAATCGGGAAAACCAGCCCTGCCTTCCGCACTACCGAAAGGCCGTTCATGAATTTGCTTGCTTCTTCGGCGATCCTGCGACGGATTTTTCCGGAGGAGTTGCGCCCCAGATGGCTGCCAATGCCTGCCAGGGCAAAGATTGCCGCGATAGTCACGGCAAAGATGAAACCGGCGTTCAGGCCGGTCTTGGTAACCGATGGAGGAAAGGGGTAGAGGACTGCTGTGATCGCCATCAAGGCGAAAAAAAGCACAAAATCCGCGATGCGGTCCAGCATGAGGGCGGAGAAGGAGCCGGCAAGGCTTATTCTTTCGGTCTTTGCGATATAACAGGCCCTTGCTCCGTCCCCAAAGCGCAGGGGTAGCATGATATTACCCATGATGCCAACCAGGACGGAGGTAAAGCAGTTGCGAAGCTCAAATCTTGCGCTCACCGGCAGCAGTATTACGGCCAGCCTCAGGCCCTCGACAAATGTGTTTGCGAGATTCAGTAAAGGAACCGATATCGCCCAGCGCCATTTGATTCCTATGAACGCATCGGCCATTTTTTTAATATCCGCAAAGGACAGAACGATTGCGAATACAGCAAGGACCAGAATAAACGACCCTACGCGCGCCGCTTTGAGCAACTTCGTCACAGAGTCGGCTCCATCATCCGTGAAAGGGTCAGGGGCCGGAATCCCCGGCGATGGAGTTCATCAATTATCAGGGGCAGCGCCTCAACCAGTTGACTTGAATCGGCCCCTTCCTCGACGCCGCGCCCGTCATGCAGCAGGATGACGCAGCCGTCATTGACGCTCTTCAGGGTTCTGCGCGCGATGACTTCGGCTCCGGGGCGATCGGTATCCCATACCCCAATCGTCCATGCAACGGGAACGCAGCCGCATTTGCGGGCAATCGCGTTTGTCCAGGGATTTCTCCAGCCATGAGGGGCCCGAAAAAGAGCCGGCCGTTTTCCGGTGTACTTTTCAATGATGTCGGAGGTCTTTTTTATTTCTTCCTCTATCCGGAAAGGCGATTTTAGCGGGAGGACTCCATGCGTCAGGGTGTGGTTTGCTATTTCATGCCCGTCCTCTGCAAGCCTTTTGAGCATACCCGGAAACCTCAGGCAATTGACCCCGGTCACAAAGAAAGTTGCCCTGACCTGGCGCTCTTTCAAAATATCGAGTATTTGAGATGTAAATGGTTCGTTTGGGCCGTCATCGAAGGTCAGGGCGACCGTGTTGTGGCCCTGCGCTCCTTTCCAGAATACCGGTCCGAAGATCGGCGAGCGACGCTCGAAGACACCAAAGGCAAGAATGGCTTCGCTGACCGATAGGGTCAAAAACCAGATCAGAATGATTTTCCACGGAAAAAAAGACGAGAAGATGGCTAAAAGGCAGGCAGCCACGGAGGCCGGAATTAGGGAAATTAACGTTATGGCCGCAATTATTTTGAGAATCATCAACCGTTTAGAATTTCCTCATAATACCCGAGTATCGCATCGGACACATTATCCCATGAATAGCGTGATGCTTTTTGTCTGCCGTTAATGCCCAGTTTCTCTCCGCGCACAGGGTTGTGCAGAATTTCCAGGACCGCTTCGGCAAAGGCCGCCGCGTCGCGGGGCGAGACCAGCACCCCCTCATCGCCGCTGAGGATCTCCCGGTATCCTGAGTTCTCGGTAGCCACTATCGGTTTGCCTGAAGCCATGGCCTCCAGAAGGGTAACCCCGAAGGATGCTTTTTCAACCGGGGAGCAGAAAATATCGCATGTTGCATAGTATCGGTTGCGCTCTTCGAGCACGGGACCAACGAGATGAACGTCTCGCACCAGGCGTTCAGGCACGAGCCGCCTATAGTATTTTCTGAGCGGGCCGTCTCCGACAATGATCAGCCTGACTTCCGAAAACCTGGACTTGATTATCTCGAAAGCCTTCATCATAAAGGAGAAACCATTTCGCGGGTCGAGCCTTCCAAGGAACAGCAGGTTCTTTTTGCCATCGTCGAATTGGGGCAGTTTGAGTATATCCGGACTGAATTCGGTGACGTCGACTCCGTTCGGTATTACCCTGGCGTTTATTTTGAAAAATGGGACCAGAGCGTCAATACAGCTCCGAGAAATAGCTATCTGTCCGTCCAGCTTGTCTATAAGCTTCTTCTGGACTGCGTTCTTCAGCAGTGAGTACCACAAGCATCTGTCGAAATACGTGTGGAAGGTGCCGACCGTCGGGCATTTTGCGTTGAGCAGGGCAAACATAGGCAAGGTTGGAACGAGCGGCGAATGAAGGTGAAGCAGATCGAATCTCTCACTCTCCAGGACCTGGTTTAATTCATTGATGACATGCTTTCCGACTGTAACATGCGCAATCGATCCGTTGCTGAGGATTGACGCGCTTCGTCCCACTCTTATGATATCCGGTGCGTCTGCGCCGTTTTGGCCGCCGTTCAGGTTTGAGGTGACTATAGTGACCTTATTGCCTTTTTTTCGAAGCTGCTCGGCTGTATTGTGAACGTGTTCGGAGATGCCTCCCAGTAATGGATAATAATATTCGGTTACTATGCCAATTTTCAAATTCATCCTCAGGCTCTCGAGTCCAATCAAGCCTCCGTGCATTCATGCGGATAAAATGGGCGGTTCGTCGTTTCTGAAACTAAGTTAATACAGAACTTGATTCATCTAAATTAAGACGCCTAAAAAACAACCGGACTGAAACGGCATGCTGAAAGCCCATGAATACAACTATTTTTTATCAGCCTACCCCGCTGAATTTCAATCTAAAACTGCGGCAGATCATTTAGCGCAACTTGCGGCGGCTCCCCGATTTTCGCCCCCCATGCTTTCACTTCATTCATGATTTTGGACTCCCTGCGATTCGGCGGGACGTTGTTTCCGGCGACCCGGCAAAAGACCTTCAGTGAAAAAGAGATAAAATGTTTGAGGCAGTGCTTTTTGACTTTTCTGCGCCATGGATGCGGTTATAGAATAGAGAAGTTTGAAGCGAGAAAAGAAAAAGCACAATGAGCGTGTATCGGGACTTCTTCCGGGTCAGGCAGATTATCGTTACGGTGTCGAAAGAGAGGGGCAATTGAGACGGTATGGACTTGCGTTACCGGTTTTCTTTGTATGTCTTCTGCTGCTTACGCAGGCCATGGGGGCGGAGCAGGCCGCACGGGCGGGCGTCGGCCTAAGAATGTTCTGGTCAATTTTCTGGATCTTTATGGAAGGAATGGCCCTCAATCTTACCCCATGTGTTTATCCGCTGATTCCCATTACGATATCTTATTTCAGCGCGAAATCGAGTGATCCGAAGGCAGGGCGGGGCTCAACCTGCATCAACGCTCTGCTCTATATTTTGGGAATAGCGTTAATGAATTCCAGCCTGGGGGTGTTCGCCGCGCTTTCCGGGCGTCTTCTGGGGACACTGCTGGAAAATCCCGTAACGCTTGTCCTGGTTGCCCTGGTTATGTGTGTGTTCGCTCTCAGCATGTTCGGAGTCTGGGAGATCCGGCTGCCCGCATCGCTAACAAACGCAGCAGCTCGAAATTACGCCGGTTACTTCGGCAGCCTTTTCATGGGGTTGACTCTGGGCATCGTCGCTGCTCCGTGCATCGGGCCGTTCGTAGCCTGGGTCATCGTCTGGGTTGCAAATAAAGGGGACCCTGTTTTCGGTTTTTGGGTTTTTTTCAGCCTGAGTATGGGAATGGGGTTTCCGCTTTTTATATTGGCCCTGCTTTCCGGCCGTTTAGCGGTTCTGCCCAAATCCGGTGAATGGATGCTCTGGGTCCGGAAGGGCATGGGGTGGGTAATGATTGGAGCGGCCGCTTATTTCATCGCTCCGATAATGCCTGATTCCCTCGGGGTAGGACTGCTTTGCGCCATCGCTCTGGCAGCGGGGATTCATCTGGGCTGGATAGATTCGACAGTGGGGCGTTCCGCTGCGTTCAAATGGATAAAAAGGGGCGTTGGGATTGTCTGTATAGGCATTGCGTGCGCGCTTATCTGGGATGCCTTGCCGAGCGAAGGTGTAAAATGGACACCCTTTTCGGAGGGCGTCCTGGCCGAAGCCAAAGCGTCTGGCAGGCCCATAGTACTCGATTTTTACGCCGACTGGTGCTCGCCTTGCAGGCGCTTGGACAAGCTTGCCTTTCATGATCGATCAGTTATCGGGGCAGCAAAAGACTTTGTTATGATTAGGGTGGATTTCACTCATAGCGGGGATAAGGCAAAGGAAAGCCTGGCTCGCCAGTATGGTGTCAGCGGGGTGCCGACTATCATTTTTCTGAAGCCGGGGGGTGAGGAGCGGGCCGATTTGCGGGTCAACGATATCCTGGAGCCCGATCAGTTCCTGGCAAGGATGGATGAGCTGAAGAATTCGAAAGCCCCTGCATCGGGGAAGTAGAGCGCCATTCACTCGGATCTTGGAGAGGGGCTGTTTCCAAGGGTTTTGAGAGACCCGATTATGTCTGCGACGGCCCTGGACCTGGCGCCGGGTTCGTCATAACCGCGTTTGTACTGGTATTCGAGGAAAAGATCGATTGTCTTCTCCATGAGTTGTTTGAGCTGATCTTCATGGAGCAGATATTTCTTCATATCTTCTTCTTTGCGGTTCGAGTTGAAAAGGATATCGTCAACAGGGTATCACATGCCGGGATTCCAGTTGCCTGCTATTATACAACCGCTGAGCAAAATCGTCGATTATCCTATTTTGATTTGCGAGCGATCTGCTGCCAAATATCAGCTTTTTTACGTTATATCGGCATTTTGATGGAATATTGCAGGAGTTTAGAGATGCCACTTGAGAGAAAATGCAGGCTCGGAGTTCTGGTCCTCGTTTCAATGCTGCTGCTCGGGTTCTATGGGGCCGGGAGCTGGGGCGAGGGCGACCCCAGGCCGCCCATCACGGTCGTGAATGTTCCCTACTTCGAACTTCCGGGAAGCGCCGAGCTTTGCGGAGAAGCTGTGCCGCTAGAGTCTTCCGACGTTCGCGAAAGGTTTGACCGGGAGTTTACGATCGTAGTGCAAAGCCATGCGCAGGTGTACCTTTGGCTCAAAAGAACAGAGCGCTACTTCCCGTGGATCGAGAAACAACTCGCATCCAGGGGGCTTCCGGACGATTTGAAATATCTGGCTGTCGCGGAAAGCGATCTGATGAACTCAGCCGTTTCACACGCGGGCGCTGCAGGCCCCTGGCAATTCATGTCAAACACGGCCAATGACTACGGCATCACCCAGTCCACGGCCATCGACGAGCGCTACGATTTCGAGAAAGCCGCCTCCGCGGCATTCAAATATCTGAAGGACCTGCACGACTCGTTTCAGAACTGGACTATTGCCATTGCCGCTTATAATTGCGGGGAGCGGCGTGTCCGGGAGGAAATCGGAAATCAGAAGTGCGACCGCTATTACTTTCTCAAGCTACCCCAGGAAACCGAGCGCTACGTTTTCAGGATCCTGGCCATAAAGGAGGTTCTGGAGAACCCTGAGAAGTACGGCTATCACCTTCCGAAAGGGGCCGGTTATAAGCCGATAATTTTCGAGAGGGTAAAGGTCAACCTTCCCGGTCCGATGCCGATCGTCTCAGCAGCAGAATCTGCCGGGATTACATACAGGGAGCTTAAGGTACTGAATCCCTCTCTGGTTTCGGACGTAATCCCGAAGGGAGATCTCACGTTGCGGGTTCCCGAGGGCAGGGGAAAGAAATTCGAGAAAGACGTGGAAGTTTGGAAATCGACGTATAAGCCCATCATTTTGGTGCACAAGGTTTCGCGGGGTGAAACGCTCGATGCGATAGCCAAGAAGTACCATTTATCGGGACAGCAAATTTGCGGCTGGAACAAGATTTCCGGCAATAAAATACGCACCGGGCAGACGCTCAAGATTTACAGGTAGAATTACCGGAAGCGGGACGTTTCCCATTACCATGGATCGGCATATTTTCTCATTTTCAGCGCGATTTGCGGTACTGTTAAATGCCTTGACAAGCATTGCGGGGAGAACTACGATAAGTTGCCGATTAAGTTCGAAAACTCAATTATTTTGGGTATTATATGGGAAAATACCATAGATTCTCGGAACTGCTCATCGATAGCCGGTACGCAATCGCTCTGACCGGCGCCGGGATATCGGTGGAGAGCGGCATACCGGATTTCAGGGGAAAGAACGGTATCTGGAGCAAGCGCGATCCCTTTGAATACGGGCATATAGATTCTTTCCGCGCCAATCCCGCAAAGGTATGGAAAATGCTAATGGAGATGGGCGCCCTTGTGGAAAGCGTCAATCCCAACGATGCGCACATTGCCTTGGCCGAGCTCGAAAAGCTCGGTATAATAAAGACGGTTATTACCCAGAATGTGGACAGTCTTCATCAGAGAGGCGGGAGTTCGAGTGTAATCGAGTTTCACGGAAATTTTCGAAGGATGCACTGCGAAAACTGTCAGAAGCCTTATCTTCGCGCAGACATATCCCTGGTGAGATTACCACCTTTATGTTCATGCGGTGGACCGATTCGGCCGGACATTATCCTGTTCGGGGAGGGAATACCTCCCGGGGCGTATTCGAGCGCATTCGAGGCGGCGGAGAAGTGCGATCTGATGCTTGTAGTCGGAACTTCGGCGAGCGTTGCGCCTGCCTCTGAGCTTCCACGGATTGCCAAGAGGAAGGGCGCGCGTGTTCTGGAGATAAACCCGGCTGCTTCCGAACTGAGCGACAGGATAACCGAAATACACATCATGGAGTCGGCCGGAGTGGCTCTCAGAAACATTCTGAAAATTGTCAGATCGATGGTAAAGGATACAAATTGATGTTCATCCAATTTTTGTCAGGAATTGCCTATGCTGCCCCCGATATCGCCGCGCCTTATCAGCGCACGGGAGACAGTGTGGTGGATATGATTTTCAATGCCGGACCGATGGTGAAACTTGTGCTGTTGATCCTTATGGCGCTTTCCATCGCGTGCTGGTGCGTGATAGTGGTCAAATACCGCCTGATCCGCCGCGCAAGGCGGGAGTCGAATGATTTCATATCCCTTTTCAGGCAACGTAAGAACTATTCGGCGCTATACCGGGACAGCGAAAAGTTGGCAGACAGCCATTTGGCACAGATTTTCCGGGTCGGCTATGCGGAGCTGAGCAGGCTCGGGAAATCCCTGGAAACAAGGAACCTTATAGAGCTGTCCTCAAACCCCGAAATCATGCTGGAGAACGTGGAGCGGGCGATTCAGGGGGGGATGACCGCGGAACGGCAAAGATTTGAGAGCTTTCTGCCTCTGCTTGCCACAACCGGCAGCACCGCCCCGTTTATAGGCTTGTTCGGAACGGTCTGGGGCATTATGACGAGTTTTCAGCAAATCGGTATCAAGGGCGCGGCGAACCTGGCCGTTGTGGCCCCGGGAATTTCGGAGGCGCTGGTTGCGACTGCCATAGGCCTGGGGGCAGCTATTCCCGCCGTTGTGGCGTACAATCATTTTTCCACTAAAATCAGGGGAATCGAAAACGAAATGAGCCATTTTTCCTCTGATTATCTTAATATGCTAAAACGCGACATCATGCGGAAGGGCAGGCAGGAAGAAACGACTGCGAACCCTGCGCAGGAACAAAGGTTAGTCCTTCAGGACTAAGACCAGAGGATAGCGGCTGATGCAAGCCAACGGAAACAGCTCTAAAGGGATAGTTTCGGACATTAACGTTACGCCGCTTGTAGACGTAATGCTTGTTTTGCTCATCATATTCATGGTTACGGCGCCAATGATGACCCAGGGAGTTGATGTGAAGCTTCCGGAGAGTTCGGCGCCGGCCATCCCGACTGACGACGAACGGCTGGTCGTCACAGTCACCGAGGACCGCAAGATCTATATAAATGAGAATCTGGTGGACCCTGGAGAACTCGAGTCCAAACTGGCAGCCATTACTCAGAATCGTCTCGATCACAAAGGGGTTTTTCTGCGGGGCGATAAGGACATTCCATACGGCTATATGATGGAAGTCATGGGATTAATAAGACAGGCTGGAATCGACCAGATAGGTATGGTGACCGAGCCGGCTAAAAGTCCTGCTCCGAATGCTCAACCAAAGGGTAAGGGCAAGATTTGATTTCTCTTCACAGTGAGCTGTCGGTTCTCCACGCTTCGTGAGGGGAGGGTATAAGAAATGGAACTCCTGGCATTTGCTGAGAAGAAGATTCCCAGAAAAGACCTGGTGACCGGGATCGGGACGTCGTTTCTCGTACATATCCTGGTTTTCAGCTCCGCCTTTATTTGGGCATGGGTGATGCCCCACACACCTTTGAAGCCTCCTTACTGTACCGTTAATCTTGTGTCGCTGAAAGATCTCGGGATAGGTTCATCGGAGCCCAAAGGCAGCCCCAAAGCGGCTGAGGAGGCGGTAGCTTCCGAGAAGGTTACTTCTTCAGCCAGGACGAGCCGAAAATCCGAGCCGGTTGCGCCGATAAAGCGCCTTGCTGTTGATGGGGCGGTAACAAGGCCCGAAACGCAGATCAAGAAAATCGAACCAAAAGAGGTTTCAATAGCGCCTGAAAAGCCACAGAGTCTTGAAGCTATAGAAAAGAACTTGGATAAACTGATTGCCAAACCGAAGGTAATCCCGCACACTTCTTCGGCTGCCGCGGAGGTTGCGGAGCCTCAGCCAAAAACTGCGGCGCAGCCGGCGCAGCCGCCTGCCCCTGCGAAGAACCAGCCGGGAAATGAAAAAGCGGCCCGTGGAAGTCCGACCGGGACTGCAGAGGGGGGCGCCAAAGGTGCGGCCCAGGGCAGTGCCGTCGGGTCTCCTGACGGAAGTGGAGCCATTTCTTCTGCTGCGCTGCTTTATTACGAAAGGGTTAGGAACGCGATAAAACGGGAATGGCACTTCCCTGAGCAGAATGTTGGAAATTTAGAGGCCAAGGTCATTTTTGCGGTGAGCAGGGATGGACAGGTGCTCAGCGTCCAGATCGAGAAGCCGTCGGGGAACAGTCTCTTCGATGACTCCACTGTGCGTGCAATTCGGAAGGCGGAAATACCTGCGATGCCGGCAGTGATGGAAGGTTCGAAAAAAGACATCAGAATCATATTTACCCCACAGGGTGTATCCTAGCAAAGCGAGGTTTTTGCCCATAACTATGACTTACCAGTTTACTCTTAGAGCTGCCAGGAGTTCTTGTATTTTGTTCCTGGCTTTCATTTTGTTCGGTTTCGCTCAAACTGCTTCAGGCGAGGTAGTGGAGTTACACATTCAGGGGCCGACTTTCCAGAGTATTCCAATCGCCGTCCCGGATTTCAAATACATGTCCCCGGAGCAGACTCAATTGGCCCGGGATATGAGTGAGGTGCTTTCAAACGATCTCAAGCTCTCCGGAGTTTTTCGGCCGCTGGACCCCAGGGGATTTTTGGAAAATCCGCAAGCGATGGGCCTCGAGGCTTCCGAGATCAAGTTCCAGGACTGGAGCAAACAGGGCGCCGATTTTCTGGTGCGCTGCTCTTATCAGGTCCAGGGGTATTCAATCAGGCTTGACGGCCGGCTCCTGGATGTGGCAGGCAGGAAACTGGTTGGAGGCAAGAGCTATACCGGCGACCTGCGGGCCTGGCGGCAGATGGTGCATGCCTTTGCAGACGACATCATGATGATGGTGACAGGTGAGCGGGGAGTATTCGACACAAAGATAGCCTACGTCCAGAGTGTGGGGAGCGCCAAGGAGATTTTCTACTGCGATTTTGACGGCAGCAACCCGGTGCAGGTTACCAGGGACAACAACATCGCGCTTTCTCCCTCATGGAGCCCCGATCAGAGCCAGATCGCCTATGTGAGCTACCGCGACGGCAAGCCCAAAGTTTACGGGTTCAACGTCTCCAATAATTCCAGTTACCTGATCAGCGGTTTTCCAGGGCTAAATATCACTCCAGCGTGGAGACCGGGGAAAAATGAGCTGGCTATTACCCTGACCAAGGATGGGGGCCAGGACATTTATCTTGTCAGCCCGAACGGCCAGGTGATACAGAAACTCGGGGTCGGTTCCGGATCTTCGATAAGCGTCTCTCCCGATTGGTCGCCTGACGGCAAAAAGTTTGCTTATGTCTCGAACGAACCTGGAAATCCGCAGATATACATCTTCGACGTTACGACCGGCCAAAAAAAGCGGCTGACCTTCAGCGGCAGATATAACACATCTCCCGCCTGGTCCCCCAAAGGCGACTGGATCGCCTACGCAGCAGGGGAGGGAGGCGAATATAACATTCACATTATGAAAACGGACGGCAGTCAAGACCATTCGCTCACGAACAGAGGCAGAAATGAAGGCCCCTGCTGGTCGCCGGATGGGCGGATGATTGCTTACAGTTCTACAAAGCAGGGGGGGCCCGCAATTCGGATAATGTATTCGAACGGGACTGGGGACTGGCAGCTTACGCGGCAGGGCGGGGCGCAGGAGTTACCTGACTGGTCACCCAGAAAAAATCGCCAGTGAGCGAATCGCCAGTGAGCCGAATCGCCAGGAGGGAAAACCGATGAAAAACAAACATGGTGTGCTTCTCGTTTTGATGATTTTTACATTAATAGCCGCAGTGAGCGGATGCACGAAGAAAAACGTTCCTCCTCCGCCCGGATACGGCGGTGCCGAACAGTACGGCCAGGGCGGGGCGGCGGGGCCTGGTGGCATGGACGAAGCCAAGTGGAGGGAACTTGGCATCAATTCGGAAGCCGAAAAAAGAGAGTTTCTGGACAGAGCCAAGAACTTTGAGAACCAGGATGTTTACTTCGACTATGACGCTTATACGCTTACAGAACCGGCAAAAAAGGTTTTGGACGAAAAAATCGCTTTTCTGAAAAGATATCCCAAGGTGCAAGTGAGCGTCGAAGGGCATTGCGACGAGCGTGGTACGACCGAGTACAACCTGGCGCTGGGGGAAAGGCGCGCACATGCGGCGCAGCAGTACATAGAGAGCACGGGCCTTTCGAACATGAAGCTTACCACTGTCAGCTACGGCAAGGAACGCCCGATTGCAACCGGGCATGATGAGGCCTCTTACGCAAAGAACAGGCGCGATCATTTCGGTTTGAACTATTAAAAATTTCTTTTCTCGTTTGTTGGGTATTTAAAAGACCGGTCTTCATGATGTATCATGAGGTCCGGTTTTTTAGTTTGCGGAAGACCAAATCCCTTTTTCCAGGTAGATTGAAAGAAATTGCCCGAATAGATGTCCGGTAATGGCTGCGGCCATCCCGGATCGAAGGAAAGGGTCTGTATGAGAGATATAATCGAGTTCCGGTCGTTGAGGTATTTCGTTGTGGTTCTTTTTGCAGGACTGCTTGCCGGGTGCGCATCTACGGAGGAAACCACGACGCTTCAGCAAAACCTCTCTATTTTGAACGAGCGGGAGGCGGCACTCGAGACGCGCCTCCAAAGCACCGAAGGAGCATCTCAGAAGGGCGGTGAGCTGTACGCGCGGATGGAAGAGCTGCAAACGCGGATGAGGAATCTTAACGGCAGAATTGAAGAACTGGAGCACAAACTGGACCTGCTGCAGAAAGCTCAGGCATCCGCCGCTCAAGCGGCGCAAGCTTCGGCGCCCTCTCCCGGGGCTGTTGTGATTGAAGAGGGACAGCCGCCGCAACAGCCGGCCAAGCCGCAACCCCAGGTCGCGTTGGCGCCTTCGCCTCCTCCTCCCGGCGAAGCTCATCCCCAGGCGGCCCCTGCGCCGTCTGCGGCCGCTCAAAGCAAAAGCCCCGAACAGACGGAATTCGATGGGGGCGTCCAACTGATGCGTGAGAAGAAATATGAGGCTGCAAGAAAGCAATTTCAAGGATTCGTCTCCAAGTTCCCAAAGTCCGAGCTTGACGAAAGCGCCTTGTATGAAATCGGGGAGAGTTACTTTTTGGAAAAGCACTATGAGGATGCGATTAAGGCTTACCAGCAGGTGCTGGACAAGTACCCGAAAGGAGCCAAAACCGCCAGCGTTCTTCTCAAGCAGGCAATGGGGTGGCAGAGCATGGGTGAAACTACGATGGCTCGGATCATCTACACGCGACTCGTGGAAAAATATCCCGGTTCATCCCAGGCCCAAGCCGCTGAAAAGAGATTGCAGCAGATGTAGACGGCCGTTTGAAGCCGGAAATCCGACTTGAAGTTCTTGCGGGGTGATATTCAGATCAGACGCTGAACTTCGGTCTTTTCCTTTCACTATGTGCAGGGTCAGCCAGGAAGGGTTTTGGATCACAGATTTCCAGCCAGGGTCTTTTTAGTCATCCTTCTGCTGCTGCTTTGGGCAGGCCGTGGGCTTGCCGATGAAGTCGAACAATCACAAGCGCCTGAAAATAAAGGAAAACCCCAACTCCAGGTCAGATCGATTCGTTTCGAGGGAAACAAAACCATCCCATCCTCGGATTTGAAAAAAATTCTCTCCACAAAAGAGATGAAATTTCGCTGGTTTTTCAAAGCCCCCTTCGATGAGACAGTTTTTTCGAAGGACCTGGAAAGAATCCAGCAATTCTATGTGAGCCAGGGGTTCTATCATATGCGGCTCATATCCCATGAAATCCAACCTCTGGTCGGAAATAATGTAAGGATACTCATCAGCCTGGAGGAAGGATCTCCGATGATGGTCTCGGGACTCGACCTGAAAATAGATGGCCCGTCTCCCGAAAAGTGGCGCAAAGAGATCGTCAAGATCCTTCCCATTCTGGCTGGTAAAAGATTTACAACGCCAGGGTATAAAGACATCGAAAAGGCCGCCAAGAGGTATCTTGCCGAACGCGGGTATCCGAAAGCGAAAGTGGATATGCGCGCCCGGCTCGATAAAGGGACAAACCTTGCGACCGTAATGGTGGAGATCGAGGTCGGTCCCGTTTGCACTTTCGGTCCAGTGCGTGTTGAAGGGAACGAATCGATTTCCAGCCGTGTCATCATGCGAGAGGTTACTTTTTATGAGGGTGAGCGGTTCGATGTCTCCAAGATTGAATCAACCCGGCAGCGCCTGTTTGCACTGGACCTTTTCCAGTTTGTCGACATAGCGGTGGAGGACCTGGATAAAGAAACAACTGCGCCCCCAATCCGGATCCTTGTAAAAGAGGCGAAAAAACAGACCACTCGGCTTGGTGTCGGCTATGGAACCGAGGACCAACTCAGAGGTCAGGCACAGTATGAGATCAGAGATTTTCTGGGCGACGGCAGGAGGTTTCAGATTAACGTCAAGGCAAGCTCTATTGTGCAAATGGTGGAAGGTAGGTTCACACAGCCCTATTTCATGGATACGAATGGCTCTCTGGTAGTAGATGGCGGCGTTATGCGAGAGACTCAAGTATCTTACGAAAACTTGAAAGAGTACATTCGGCCAAAGTACGAGTACAAATGGTTTAACGGGCTGGTGTCCTACGCGGGATACAACTTCGAGGAAAACCAACTCGGTAATGTGGTGATCCCGCCCAGTCCCGAGGACCAGGAGCACCAGGCGTATTATGTATCGTCACTCATTGCGGGCACCACCTGGGACAATGTCGACTCCATACTCGATCCCAAGAACGGCTGGCGCATTCTGCAAAATATGGAATGGGCCAGTTCTTATTTAGGTTCTGAGGTTGATTACTTTAAGTTTACTATGGATTGCAGGGGCTATGTTCCGGTGTTTAACTTCGGCTCTTTGGCGGCGAGGATACGATACGGCGGCATAGAGCCCCTTGAAGGCACTTCAGAGGTCCCTATCTTCAAGCGGTTTTTTCTGGGCGGCACCGACACCGTGAGAGGCTACCCGTACCAGAAACTTGGGCCTCTCGATAACCAGGGAAATCCGATAGGAGGTATGGAGCTTCTGGAGGGCAGCCTGGAGTGGAGGTTCCCGATAAAGGCGCCCCTGGAAGGAGTCGTTTTTTCCGATTTCGGAAATATTGCGCCTACCGTGGGAGGCCTTTCCTGGTCTGAAACACGGTACACCGCCGGGGTCGGACTGCGCTATATGACCTTAGTGGGGCCGCTCAGGTTCGACTTCGGCTACGAGCTAAACCCGCCGGAGCCCCAGCCTTTTGTACCCTATGAGTTCCATTTTAGTATCGGGCAGGCGTTTTAACCGGCTCAGGGGTTGGATGCCGAAGATCTGCGTTCGGGGCAGCCCGCTGTGTCAGGAGAGCGGCCTTCGGCATCAGATCCCGTGTATCCGATTTCCGACACGGGCCCCCCAGTGCCCACCATTCGTGATTTAACTTCCGGTTTTCGAGAGAGGAACATAAGAGTGCTTGCCGCCACCGCCAACGCCGCGCCGGTGAGAAAGGCCGCCTCTGCGCTCACCGTTTGCCATAGGAAGCCGAAAACAATGCTGGCCGGTAATGCCCCAAGACCAACGATAAAGTGATAGCAGCCAAAAGCGGTTCCTCTGAGATTTGGAGCTACGGTATCGGCGACAAGAGATTTTTCTGCCGGCTCGCTCAGCCCGAAGTAAACGCCGTAGAGCAGAAATATTGCTATCAGGATATTTGGAGTGCGTATGAACGCAAATGCGGCGTATATGAGCGCATAAAAAATCCAGCCCGAGATAATCAGTTTCCGCGAGCCGAATCCGTCTGCAAGGCGCCCCCCTGTGTAGGTTGATATCATCTTGATTACATTCTGGGCAGACCAGAGCATCGCGATATGGGACGCCGAGATGCCCGCATTGGACAATCGCAGAATCAGGAAGGCGTCCGTCGAGTTTCCGAGGGTGAATAAGAACATTGCTGCAAGGAAATACTTAAAACTACGGCCCAGGTCCTTCCATTGGGAATAAATATTAAGAGGTGCGTGTGTTTTTGCGGATTTGGGGGCGGACTCTTTTACGAAAAAAAGAATTATAGCCATCACCAAAACGGAGGGGATTGCGGCGAGCAAGAAAACATTACGGATGGAAAGGGCTGCGAATCCCAGCAGAGCGGCCGCCACCACGGGACCGGCTACGGCCCCCGCATGGTCCATAGCCCTGTGGAGTCCGAACGCGACGCCCCTTTGTCCCTGCTGCGTCATATCAGCTACCAGCGCGTCTCTGGGAGCGGTTCGTATTCCTTTGCCCATGCGATCCAGGAAACGCATTGCCAAAACAAAGGGCCAGCCGGCCGCAAACGCTATGAGGGGCCTGACAAGGCCCGATATTCCATATCCGGCGATGATAAAGGGTTTCCTGCGCTCCGTTCTGTCCGTCGAATATCCTGAGAGAACTTTAAAAAAGGACGCAGTAGATTCGGCAATCCCCTCTATGAGGCCCAGCGCGAGGGCGCCTGCGCCGAGAACGCTGGAGAGAAAAACCGGAAGAAGGGGATAAATCATTTCGCTGGAAATGTCTGTGAAGAAGCTGACAAGACCGAGTACGAGTATGCCCTTGGGAAGTTTATTCATTTAATTCGCCTGATCTGAATGATTTAGCCGATCCATACTGAGAAAAAAGTAATCACATCTAAACAGGTTAAGAAGAGCAGCGTTTCAATACTGACCGTCTGAGGACACGGCCAGCAGGAGCAAGCCTACTTTATTGCTACCATTAAAATACATCCTTTATTTCAGTAAATACTTTGTTCACCCCATGTATATCCGTATCTGACCGTTGTATTCATACTTACGAATACAGCTTTGTTCGAACAGGTTTGGCAAAGGTGAGTTGCATCTGAAAATCAGGGTTTTGCCGGAGGGGAAATATGGAAGGCGCTTCGATTCAAACATTTATGAGCCAGTACGGCATCTCCATGCAGTTGATGAAGGTAAATCAGGCCAACCTCGGCCACACCCACCGCGAGACTGATGTAGACCGCTACAGATGTCAGATTACCCGGCCTGGAAAAGAAGTATCGCTCTACGTTGCCGTTCCTCCGGAAGAAGGTTCCCTCACGCCCTCCGACGTTCTGTTCATGCTTGCTCTGGATGCCTCCGGCTGTGAGATGTTCAAGGAATATTACGGCAGGCAGGATGAATTCAACCAGATTTTTAAAGGTTCGGACTCAAGACTGGATGGATTTGACGAATTCTGGATGGAATACGAATGCAGGTGCGAGCAGAGCCGGAAGCTCAAGGCTTTTCTCGGCGCAAATCTCTATGAGAAGCTGATAACCCAGTTCGGTTTCAATAATTAGTTCGGTTTAGAAATCCGTGGCCTGTGGCGCAACCGCTCCGTGCCACCTACGAGATGCATTTGAAACCCCGCCATGCCGGCGGGGTTTTTTTTCAAGGTTTACTCCGGACTGACCTCGATCGAGGAAATCTTTGGAGTTGCTGCACCCGTCGATTGCGTGTAAATCTGGAAACCATCACAAATTCCATTGACTAAAACCGTACAGGCGAAATTAATGGCCGGATTCCTCCTTGCTTTTTTCTCGATTTATTCGTTTTTGCACGCATTCTGTTACTTCAGGCTCAGAGTTCTGTTGCCCGAAAAATGGCCGGCTCATGTTCTGCTGATTTTGTTTTTTGCCCTTATGGTTTTTGCCCCGATCATGACCCGATTGTTTGAAAGAGGCGGCCACGATGCCATGGCCCGGGTAAGCGCTCTTCTGGGTTATAGCTGGTTGGGATTTCTATTTTATTCGTTTCTGGGCTTCTTGCTGACAAGCGTTCTGGGACTGGTATGCAAACTGATCAATCTTATTGGCGGGTCCTCTCTGCCCACTTTCACCGGTCCGGGGGCAGCGGTTTGTATCCTCGCGGCAGCGCTTGTTATAAACATCTACGGGTATTTTGAGGCGCGGTCCATACGCGTTGAAAGAATCGTCATAAAAACGGCTAAGCTTCCCGTGGGAACCGACCGGTTGAGAATAGCTCAAATCTCGGACGTGCATCTCGGGTTGCTGGTTAGAGAAGATCGTATGGCTGACATCCTGAGTAAGGTTGAGGCGGAGAATCCGGATATCCTCGTAAGCACAGGCGATCTTGTCGATGGAAACATGGCTGAAATTGACGCTCTTCCGGCTCTTTTCGGGAAATTACGGCCACGGCTCGGCAAGTACGCCATAACGGGCAATCATGAAGTTTACGCCGGGCTGGCTCAATCGATTACGGCTGAAAAGGCTTTTGGTTTCACGTTGTTGAGTGGCCAGATGATAACAGTGGACAATATTTTGAATATTGCCGGAGTTGACGATCCGGCGGCAGGTATTCCGGAAGATGAAAAGAAGATCCTGGAAAAGGCGCAAAACGGTCTCTTCACTCTATTACTAAAGCACCGCCCCGACCCGCTCAAGGAGAGCATGGGTCTTTTCGACCTGCAACTATCCGGGCACACTCATTACGGGCAGTTGTTTCCGTTCGGTTACATTGCCGCACTGGTCTACCCGCTTCAAAACGGGCCGTATTATCTTCCGAAAGGCTCGATCTTATATACCAGCAGGGGTTCCGGCACCTGGGGTCCGCCCGTTCGCGTTCTCGCGCCGCCTGAGGTTACAATTTTCGATATCGTACGGGAATGAAAGCTTTACGGACCGGTTCTTCTTCCTGGCTCGAGGGCAAGCAGGCATCCTGACAATCAGGATATCTTGTGGTGTTTTCGGAGGCGTTCCATCTCGCGGGTCTCTTCCTTTCTCTTCAGGCTCTCCCGCTTGTCGTATTCCTTTTTCCCTCTGGCAAGAGCGATTTCCAATTTCGCCCGTCCGTCTTTGAAATAGATTTTCAGGGGAACGAGTGAAAACCCGCGTTCCTGGGTTTTCCCAATCAGTTTTTTTATTTCGGCCTTATGCAGGAGGAGTTTTCTTATCCGTTCGGGTTCGTGGTTATCAAAAGAAGCATGAGTATATGGGCTGATGTGGAGGCCGTGGATGAACACTTCGTTGCGTTTCGCCCTGGCATAGCTGTCTTTAAGGTTGGCGCGTCCTTCCCTGAGCGATTTCACTTCGGTTCCGAGCAAAACGATACCGGCTTCGAACCTCTCGCCTATTTCGAAGTCGTGGAACGCCTTTTTGTTCTGGCTGATTATTTTGATTCTTTCTTCAGTCTCTTTGGCCTTAGACATATATCCGACGGGACTTCCTTTCCAATATTATTGCTATTTGCCAGGCTGCTTCGCAGTAGATTCCGCGTTGACGAGCCAGTTCGGTTCGAATACGCGGAATTCTTCCGGGAACTTCTTCATGACCATTTTTCTCACTGACTGGTTTATCTCTTTTGCCGTCCTCATGCGAAGCACTTTTCGGGCAAACCGGCAGCATTCCTTCATGGAAGAACGCCTGACAAGATTTTTGACACGCGGCAGCGACTGCGGATTCATGCTGAAAGAGTCTATTTTGAGACCGAGAAGGATTGGTACGTACATCGGTTCTCCAGCCATCTCTCCGCAGAGTGCGACAGGAATTCCTGCTTTGTGGCCGGCATCCACCGTCTGCCTTATGAACCTGAGAACGCCGGGATGGAGCGGTTCGTAAAGGTAGGCGACGTGCTCGTTCGATCTATCTATCCCGATGGTGTACTGGATGAGGTCATTTGTTCCGATGCTGAAAAAATCGACCTCGGGCGCCAGCAAATCCGCTATGGCCACGGCGGACGGGACTTCTATCATTACTCCGAAAGGCATATTTTCGTCGAAAGGGATTCGTTGTCCGGACAACTCCTCCCGGACCTCATTGAGAACTTGCTTTGCCTGAAGAACTTCTGCAATGCCCGAGACCAGGGGCAACATCAACCGGAGATTCCCGGCGAACGCGCTGGCCCGCAAAATAGCCCGGAGCTGAGTCTTGAACAGTTCCCGGTAATGCAGGCACAGGCGGATTGACCTGAGTCCGAGGGCGGGGTTCGTTTCTGCAAGTCTAGGGAACCATGAAGTGAGTTTCTCGGCCCCAAGGTCGAGGGTCCGGATAGTGACCGGGAGAGGGGCCATCAACTCGGATAAATCGCGGTAATCTCTAAACAGGGATTCTTCATCCGGGAGTTCCACCCGGTTCATGAAGAAGAATTCCGTCCTGTAAAGCCCAATGGCTTCGGCGCCGTTGTCTTTGGCCGCTACTATTTCTTCGAGCACCTCGATATTGGCCTCAGCGCTTACCTTGTGGCCGTCCCGGGTCTCAGCCTGCAGATGAGCCTGGCGGCTTATCTGCTTGACATAAGTCTCCAGCTCTTCCTGGCGTTCATAATAGAAGCGTAAGTCGTTCTCGCTCGGATTGACTATGATTGTTCCGGTAGTGCCGTCGATGATAAGAAGATCGCCCGTCGAGATGAGACGGCCGGCATTTTCGGCCGCTACAACCCCCGGGATATTGAGCGAACGCGCGACTATGGAAGTATGAGAGGTAACACCGCCGATTTCGGTGACCACGCCAAGCGTGCGCCCTACCTGTAACTGGATAGCGTCGGCCGGTGAAAGATCGCGGGCAATAATGATAACCCGTTCGCGAATATTCCCCAGATCGGTATGGTTTTGCCCGGCAAGTATCCGGACCACCCTGTCTCCAGCCGCATCAACATCTGCTATTCGGTTCCTTGCATATTCATCATCAAGAGCGCTGAAAAGCTCTCTTGCCCTCCTGAGCGATTTTGTGATGGCAAGCTGTGCGTTGTAGCGTTCCTTTTCGATAGAGCGCAGGGTTTCGCCATAGATCGACGGGTCCCTCAGAATCATCTGTTGCACCTCGAGCAGGCGCGCATGTTCTCTAAATTCTGACGGGATGCTCTTTTTTATTGCCTCTAAATCGGATTCGGCTTTGGCGACCGCCTCTTTGAATCGTTTGCATTCCAGAACGATGGCCTCTTCGCCAAAAAGCTTATAGCGCGGAACGGGGATACGGCCACGTTCCAGCAGATACGCCTTCCCGATTGCGATTCCCGGCGCAGCTCCGATGCCCTTTATGGTCAATGAGGAGTTATTCATCGATAGTCAGGTCTTTCTGAAAAATGGACATTCCGCAAGTTTCCTTCTTCTTAGTCCATTTTTGCAGCGGAGGGAAGAATCTTCAGGGCTCGCCGAATTTGGTCTGAAAAAGGGCAGCCAGTGAACTGAGGGCTTCGGCTGCGTCGGGGCCTTTAGCGGATATATTGATTTTGGTTCCATAAGGGCATATGAGGGTCATTAGATCGAGAATGCTTTTCCCGTTAATGGTCACCCCGCACTTGCTGATAAGTATTTCAGATTCAAACTGGGTGGCGACTCTGACTATCTGGGCCGCAACCCGCGCATGGATTCCCAATCTGTTGGCAATTACGAATTCCTGCACCAGGACAGGCGATTCCTCGGCACTCTGCTCCAAAGCGATTTCCCTTCGATACGAAAAATTGCGCGGATTTATTAGCATACGAGCGCCTCGTAAGTCAACTATGCGAAGGTTTCCTGAAATGTGAACATCGGTAAATTGGTCGGTTTCCTTAAGTAACAATTTAACAACAAAATCTGAAAAAACCGGGTAAAGACGATTTTTCTCGAAAAATCTATAACGGGAGAAGAAAATAAGCCCCGTTCATTGAGCAGGCGTCTTGCCCTGCAGGATTTCGATCACCATTTCTGCTGTGGATTTTGAATAGAGCATTGCAGTATGGCTCAGAGGGCCCGTTTGATAGTAGACCCACCCGGGGTAGGGCGCATTGAGGGCTTCAAAGGGCAGCACCATATTATCGACCGGTGAAAAGAGAGCAACCCCGGTACATGGAAGCCCCTCCGGGCGCGGCGATTCACGTTCTGTGAAAACAGGTCCACGGTAGAGCAAACTTGAAGCCAGCCTTCCCAGGCCAAAAGCCGCGACTTTGGACCCCTGGTGCGGGGTTCCCAAAGTTATAACGGCTGCGGGTATCGCTTCGCCCCGGGATTGTTCCGAATAAAACCTGGATAGAAGTCCCCCGAGACTGTGGCCTATCAGATATACCGGCTGGTCCGGGACCCTCAGCCTGGCATGGGAGATAAATTCTTCCAGTTGCTTTAGGGTTTGTTCAATAGAGGTAAAAAAACTCGAGTAATTCATGACAAAAATATTTTTGAAGCCGGCCTTCCGCAGATGTCTTCTGAAGAGCAGCCAGGCGCTTGCATTATGATAGAGTCCGTGTGTCAGGATAATCACGGGTTGCCCGGCATGAACGTCCTTCGGCGCCCAAAGGCGCCCGATCGCGCCAAGCGGGTAGCAGATAAATATAAAAAAGACGCTCGCAATGGAGGAAAGTAAACCTGAAAGGACCATCCATCTCAGTTTTGCGCCGCCGTCCGGTGCAAGTCCAGCGCTCCATGCGTTTTCGTACCAGAAAAAGGAATAGGTTACCAGCGACGCCCAGATCGCGACGAACAACAAGAGGCAGACCAGGAGAAGCAGAGCAATCATGGCCATTGATCCCTGAGAATATCTCCAAGATTTTTGATATCCTCGGCTATTATTTCAGGAGGAGCGATAATTCCTTGAAGCATGCGGCTTATCGTTGTTTTTTCTCTTTCCATACTGAAGAGAATCCACGCGCCCGGACATCCGACCATCCTTGCCGGTCCGATGTCAAGCTCAAAGCTGTCTCCTACGACCAGAGAACAGGACGCAGGAGTGGCCGCCGCGCCGAGAGCGTGTTCGAAAAATTGGGGAGAAGGCTTTTTGATTCCAAGTTCAAAGCTTAAAAAGTTGAAGTCGAAAATCTTGGCCATTTCCGGACATGCAAGGCAAAATCCCAGATAGTAAGGACGCCAGGTATTGGAAATGAGGCCCAGCATGAAACCTGAACGTTTCAACTCTTCGAGCAGGGCGCTTGCTCCATCAATCTCCCGCACTGAGGACTCCTGTTCGTCCCAGAGACTCGAGACCACAGACTCGATTCTCGCAGGGTCTTTGTCCGGGAGGATATGCGTCAGCGCCTCAGCCAGTTCGATGGCTTTATAGGCATGAAAGGTCATGAGCAGGCGGCCGGCCTTCTTGGCCTGCTTTTCTGTGAGACCCAGCCTCTCGGAGAGCCGGTTATGCGGGGTATCGGCAATTGATGTAACCAGAGTATTGCCCAAGTCGAAAAGAATGACTTTCGGTTTGCGCATGGGCGAACGGATTGCCTTCGGAGGAAAATCAGGCATGATGGTGCCTAATAAAGCGAGTGGTAGAAAAATGATAATAATAGAGACAGCATACTGTCGCAACTCACCTTGGCGGATCGTCCCCAACTGCCGAATCCAACTGTATCCCGGCGTCTTTGAATCCGTTTTTCTTCCGGTCCATTAATTCTCTGACGGTCGGGAAAAGCTCCATATCAGTGTGAGGCAGAAAGAGTGAAGCTACGAACTCGTCCATGAATTGAGGGTTTACGCTCAATTCTATGTAAGTCATGCGGTTTGCGATTTCCTCAGCCCTGTGAAAGGCATTAACGGAGAGAAGGGCTAGCCTCGCCCCCGCAAGGGAGCTGTTCCCGATATAGCGGATTCGCTCCCGGGGGATGTCGGGCAAAAGGCCTATGAAAATCGCTTTCGCAATATCCAGATGAGCGCCAAAGCCACCGGCGACAAAAACCTTCTCAAGGTCTGCAAAATCCAGTTCTAGGGTCTTGAGCAGTACCCGCACAGCCGCAAGTACTGCACCCTTGCTCTTGATAAGATTGATGATGTCATCCTCGGTGATTACGATCGGCTCCTCTGTGCCGGTTTCATCAGCGTAGGCCACAACGAATTCGGGAACTTCCTCTACCACCCGGACCCTTGGATGTTCCAGGAGAGCGAACCTTCCGCTTTGATCTATGATACCGGCAGAAAGGAGTTCGGCAATTCCTTCTATGATGGCGGAGCCGCAAAGCCCTATGGGCGGCTTTCCACCTATGGTCTCGTAATGAATGCGGTCCCCGTCGATAACGATCTTCTCAATGGCTCCCAGTACCGCCCTGGTTCCGCATTTGATCCCTCCGCCCTCAAATGCCGGACCGGCCGAAGACGAGCAACACACCAGCCATTGGTTATTGCCGATTACGATTTCCCCGTTCGTTCCGACGTCGATAAGAGCGCTTATTTCATTGTGGTCATGCATCCCGCAGGCATAAACGCCTGCCGTGATATCGCCTCCGACATAGCTGCTAACGCAGGGCATAGTGTGCACCAGGGCCTTGGGATTGGCCTTCAGTCCGACCTCCGCGGCCGTGAACTGGGGAAACCGTGTGGCAGTGGGTATATATGGGGCCACACGGATGTTGCATGGTTCGAGGCCGAGGAGCAAATGGCTCATGACCGTGTTTCCGGCAGCCACCAGGGAAGTGATATCGTTATGCTTGATATTGCTATTTTCGACCAGAGAATCAATCAGGGCGTCGATTGTAAAGGTTACTGCTTCGGTCAGGGGCCCCAGGCCGGCATGGTTGCAGGCAAAGATCATTCGGGAGATGACGTCTTCTCCGTATCGGGCTTGACTGTTATGGCTGGCCTGCGATCCCAGGATGGCCCCGGAGCGCAAATCGATTAACTGGGCGACAATGGTGGTGGTTCCCACGTCGACCGCAACCCCCATATTCCGTGAAGTGGTATCACCACCTTCTATTTCACGGATCATCGGGCAGTCGACATCACGGAAGTGCACGAGCGCCGTTATTTCCCATTTGCTTCTGCGCAGCAGTTCGGCCAGGCCCCACAGGCATGAAAAATGAGCCTGGATATGGGGGAATTGAGGGATCTCCTTCCTGAGCTCCCTGTAAATTCGGTCCAGGTCGGAAAGGCTGTCGCGAATTGTAGGCTCCGGCAACTGGAGATAATATTTCTGGCACAGGGGCCTGACCGTAGGGGCGGGGCCGTAATCCGGGCCGTGCGCGTGAGTTGGGTCATCGTAGGAAACGATGTAATCCGAAATCTGGATCTGAACATCGCTTCGCGATTCAGGTGGAATCCAAACTTCGACGTCATCTTCAGTGAGTTCCGCCTGGCAGGCGAGCGTATAACCCTGTTCGATTTCTTTGCGGCTCAGCTTACCGATGACTTTTCCGGTTAGATTTACATTGCCCTGTTTGATTTTAACGCGACATCTGCCGCAGATCCCCTGCCCACCGCAAAGGTTGCTTATGTCAATGCCGGCATAGGATGCGACGTCGATCAGCTTTTCACCTGATTGCGCTTCGGTGCGGGTGGATTCCGGCTGGAAAGTTACCGTTATCTTGGCCATTATGGTCTCCACAGGGAGAAATTAGACGCACTCGGGCTAAAGAGGCGAAAAAGCAACTGATGGAGCAAAAGATAGAGAGCCAGATTGCCGCACTGAGAATTCCGAACCCGAATACACCGGGAATATAGCGGGTTTCAGACAAACCTACAAGGCTTGCTGATTAGTCTGGCGGGCAAAACGCGGGGCCGGGTTTTAAAATCAGTCGACCGCTTCAGCCTGCCGTTTCTTTCATCTTTCCGGCGCCGGCCCCTCGCCGGACTGGCAGCTTATGCACTTTTTCTCGAAAAGTGCTATGATTAAAATGTTGCGGGGTTTGGTAATTGGTAATCAGACGATAAGACGCGATAAAGATAAATATGTATATAACTTCATTCATTCACCGCGAGGAGTTGCTCCACATTGCCGAGCGCTGGCTGTGTGGAAGACCGCTGCCTTCAGACGCCATGCAACTGACGCGGATATTTATCTGCGATGGGTATGTCCTGGGCGAGACACTGGAAACCGTGACAGAGAAAATTGTCGGGAAGTATTGTTCCGATGAGTGCAGAAAGGTTCGCATCCGGTTCAAGGGAGAGCTGAGGGATGCGCTGTGCAAATGTAACGGTCCGATCAGCCCCAGGATGGAGTACCTCTTTGAGCGGTATCGGAATAATCGGGAGTACTTCTATTATCAAACCCCGATCAACGGGGTGCTGTGCGTTGACGATGGCGGCCGGCTCATCGGCTCGTACAGGATCAAGCGGCCCAAAAGAATTGCCGAAAAGGCCAACAGGCGGATTGCCAACTGGATTTTTGAAACTGTTCAGAAGAAAGCCCTCACAATGGCCCGCGCGCGCGCGACAAAGGTCGGGATTCCTTTCGATGAGCTGATTACCTCCCGCGAGGAGATGGACAGGGAATTCATCGAGGCAGAGGAAAGCATTGCCGAGAGCTTCCGCGCCGGTACGGTGCGGTTTGACCGGTCCTCGTTTACTATAAACGACGTGGGTGGGATCAAGATTTTGGGAACCCGGGAGCAGCTTGCAAAGTTTGAAAATACCCTCAGAAGCGATCCATCCATCCTGGTAGGAGAACGGGAGAATTTTTACGGGAACTATGAAGCGACCAGCCTGATTCTCGATATTCCCTGGGACCGTGAAGAGGTGTGCCGAAAATTCCGGGAAAACTGGCAGAATTACACTAACCGCGGCATTTCGGCCTCTGAACTGAAAAAGGGGATCGAACCCTACATGGAGAATTCGGAGGCGCGAATCAAAATCGAGTTGATCCTGTCGACCACTGAAGCAATGGTGGAATCCGAGTTTGGCAACAGCATCCACGAAGAGAGGATAATGGCGCAGCGAGACTTTAAGCCCTACAAGGGATACATTCCCATGAACGTCGAATTTCTTCTTGAGTACCTGTTTGCTGTGGGCTTCAGTCCCGCGGCCGAGATCGGGGACGTTCCCATAAAGCTGTGGGGAAGGTATTTGCCTGACACCCTCGTGATGTACATACGCCAGCTCTACAAGCTTCCTCAACACGATCTGTTTTATTAATTTCTTTTACTCTCTGCTTGCAATCTGCAAGGTAAAAAGGAGAGTGTTTCGGCTAAGTTACACCGATTTGCCCCGGCTCGGCCGCAAAGCTTGCAATTTGTCTTAATTCAGTGCTCGACAAAATCTTTTTTTTTTATATGATGTGGCTTTAAGGCTTGTGAAAGTTTTTCCAAATTAGCGCGCTTATTTAACTTGCTACTGTAAAAGGAGTTGAAAATGCCCGAGTTCAGTTACCAGGATCCTTTTCCACTTGGAAAAGATGACACAAAGTACAAGCTGCTCGCAAAAGGTTATGTTTCTGTTGCAAACTTCGATGGAAAGAAGATTCTGAAGGTGGAAGGCGAAGGACTCGAATACCTCGCAAATCAGGCGATGCGTTCCGTTTCCTTTCTGCTTCGCCCAAAACAGCTCAAGCAATGGGCTGCAATCCTGGAAGATCCCGAATCCTCGCCGAATGACCGGGGCGTGGCGATAGCGCTTCTTCAGAATGCGGAGGTGTCATCCAAGTTCGTGCTGCCGCTTTGCCAGGATACCGGGACCGCCACAATTGTCGCCAAAAAGGGACAGCAGGTCTGGACGGGGGTAAAGGATGAGGAATATATTTCCAAGGGCATCTATAAGACCTATACAGAGGAAAATTTGCGCTACTCTCAGACGGTCCCGCTGACCACGTATGAAGAGAAAAACTCAGGGTGTAATCTCCCCGGTCAGATAGACATCTATGCGACCGAAGGGGATGAATACAAGTTCTTGTTTCTGGCCAAAGGCGGGGGGTCTGCCAACAAGAATATGCTCTACCAGGAAACGAAGGCTCTTTTGAACCCGGCGAGCCTTGAAAAATTTCTGGTCGAAAAGATGAAGTCCCTCGGTACGGCCGCATGCCCGCCGTACACCGTAGCCTTCGTAATCGGCGGCACATCGGCTGAGGCCTGTCTGAAGACGGTAAAGCTTGCTACCACCGGATATCTCGATACCCTTCCCACTACCGGAAACGAGTGGGGCCGGGCGTTCCGCGATGTGGAACTGGAGGAAAAAATCCTCCAGGCTTCCTACAAGCTCGGATTTGGCGCTCAGTATGGCGGGAAGCACTTCGCCCTGGGTGTAAGAATCGTCAGGCTGCCGCGCCACGGCGCGTCCTGTCCGGTTGCAATGGGAGTATCGTGTTCAGCGGACAGAAACATCAAGGCTAAAATCAACAAGGACGGCATCTGGCTCGAAGAACTGGAAGCGCATCCTGAGAAATACATACCTGCAAAGTTCCGCGGAAAACACGAACACGGGGTTGTCAAAGTCGATCTGAACAGACCGATGAAAGAGATCCTGGCCGATTTGACAAAGTATCCTATAAAGACTCAGTTATCTTTGTCCGGAACGATTGTGGTCGGCAGAGATATTGCCCATGCCAAGCTCAAGGAGAGAATCGACAAGGGCGAGGGTCTGCCTCAGTACCTGAAGGATCATCCTATTTATTACGCGGGCCCGGCAAAAACCCCCAAGGGAATGCCTTCGGGCTCATTCGGCCCGACAACCGCCGGCCGGATGGATTCCTATGTAGACCTGTTCCAGTCTAATGGCGGTTCGCTCATTATGATCGCCAAGGGTAATCGTACAAAACAGGTAACCGACGCCTGCAAAAAACACGGCGGGTTTTATCTCGGTTCGATCGGCGGTGCTGCCGCTATTCTGGCCCAGGAAAACATAACGAAAGTCGAAGTGCTGGAGTATCCCGAACTGGGTATGGAAGCCATCTGGAAGATCGAGGTGGTGGATTTCCCCGCTTTCATTCTCGTGGATGACAAAGGCAACGACTTTTTCAGCCAGTTACCCGGCTGCTAGTAAGACTTGAGAAGCTAACAAACATCAATTGTCGGACGACTCTCAGAGCCGGCCGGTCCTTCCCGCTGTTGATCAGAGGGAAGGACTGCCGGTTCTTTCTTTTGACTCCATGGGGTTATTGCATCCACTCCTCAACCACCGGGTTTCTCAGGGTGCCGATCTTCTCTATTTCGATTTCTACAATATCTCCGTGGCGGATTCGTCCCACTCCGCTGGGAGTGCCGGTTGCGATGATGTCACCGGGCACGAGAGTAAAGTTTTTTGATATGAATGCTATCATCCGGTCAATCGGGAAAATCATCTGAGCGGTGCCGGCATCCTGAGTTGTTCTCCCGTTTAGCCGGCATTGAATGCGCAGGTTCTGAGGGTCGCCGATATCCTCGTGCAGAACGATCTGCGGCCCGATAGGGCCGAAGGTATCAAGAGATTTTCCCCGAAACCATCCCGACCGGTCGCCGGTTTGAATATTGCGCTGGCTTACGTCGTTCATGCACGTATAGCCGAGAACATGGTTCAGCGCTTCCTCCGGCGCTACGTTCCTGCACTTCTTTCCTATTATTACTGCAAGCTCGGCTTCATAATCTGTACGAAGATCCTCGAATCCGTACTCCAGCAGGAACCTTGGTATCACGATGGATTCGCCCGGCCCGATGAGGACGTTCGGAGTCTTCGGGAACAGTATGGGTTCTTCCGGAACCTCCTCTGTAAAACCTCGGACCTTGACCGAGTGGCTCTCCGCAATGTGGCTGCGGTAGTTCAGGCCGAGTGCGATTATTTTTGACGGGCTTACCTGGTATGGCGTCGATTTGCCGAAAATCGGTAACTGGAGCATTTCTTTTATCCTTACTCCTTTTGTGGAATTACCGGCATAGCCATCTTTTCGTATCCTGCCGGGAGTTCGAAGAGAGAATCCGGAAGAGGACCCAACTTGATGTTGCGGTATTCCATTGTCACTTCGGAGTCTTCGACCTTGATCGGAAATGGAAATTGCGTGGAAACCCATAAGGTAGTCTTTTCGCCGTCTTCCACGGTTTCGAATTTCTTGCAGGCTATTCCGGAAACGGTTTCCTGGCCGAGCAATGTCGCCTTCTTTTCCTTCTCGGGAGTCCATTCCTCAAAGGTCTTATCTTCAGACTGATAGGGCATCTCCATGTATGTCTTGTCTTCCGGCGTTATCATCCAGGTCACCTTTTTATCGGGCCGGATAATCATGATCTGAGTTCCGTCCTCTTCAGAGGTTTCCTGTCTGATCTTGTCGCCCTTCACGAATATCTTGCCCTCCATCGGTTCATCGCCTTTGGGCACTATGACCATATCGGATGAAAACTCGATTGCCTTGGCCTGCACCGGCCCCAGAAGCGACAGGACCGCGAGCAACACGGAAAAGATAACGGAAAAAAGCAGGATTCTTCTCATTACATACCTCGCCGGATTCGGATTTTTTGAGTGGCAGGTGGGAATGCCTCGCCCGCATATGAATTTCGGAAACTGATCCTTTTTACTTCTGCCTGATCGTCCTGAGATATATATTGTACTCACCACAGTGTCAATAACTGCGAGACGACAGGTGACCTGTTATTCGCCTCGCCGCTAAACTCAAACCGACCGGGATTAACCGTGGTGCAGGAAGGTTTCACTTACTTATCGGAGAAAGCGGGAGAAACGGTTCTTTGCGTTTACGTCCAACCCAGGGCTGCGAAAAGCGAGTTTTCAGGGTTTTTCCGGGAAAGGCTGAAAATACGCATCAGCTCACCCCCGGTTGAAGGGGAGGCAAACCGGGAGTGCATCGGGTTCCTAGCAGCAAAACTTGGTGTCTCCAAATCCGAGGTCAGACTGCTCAAAGGTGAGAAGTCGCGTGAGAAGACTTTTGTTATTTCAAGACCGATCTCGTTCGTTCGGGAGAAATTAAGGGAAGCGGGTTTGGAGCGTTTTTAAATAGTAGTTCCGATCTTGTGGCGCCACATTTTTTTTGTTAAAAATTGCCACTTCTGCTAGAAGGAGTGGCGAAACACCAAAGGGAGAATACAATAATGTACCTTGAGCCCGCTTTGTCCTTTTACGCCATCCTTTTTTGCCGGTCAGCGGAGAAATGCCACCTCTTTCTCATAGCCGCATAAGGTGTTCAATTCGTGGTTTCGATTATTCCAGGCTTTTCTGCATTCCTTTCCGCTAGCCTATCGAGCGAATGTATTGAGCTAAAGAACCTGCCCTTTTTCACAATGAGGAGATTGCCATGCGAGAAGCTGTAATTGTCAGCGCCGTTCGGACCCCGCTGGGGAGCTTCAATGGATCGCTCAGTTCCATCGGGGGCACCAAGCTGGGTGGTATCGTAATCGAAGAAGCTGTTAAACGCGCGGGAATAGGCAAAGATCAGGTAAACGAAGTAATAATGGGTATGGTGCTCCCATGCGGCTACGGGCAGAATCCGGCCAAACAGGCTGCAATTGCCGCCGGCATGCCCTGGGGGGTGGAAGCCATCACGGTGAACAAGGTCTGCGGTTCGGGTTTGAAGACGGTGATGCTTGCCGCTCAGGCCATCCAGGTGGGCGATGCCGATGTTGTAGTTGCAGGCGGAATGGAAACCATGAGCATGGCTCCGTACTATTTGGCAAAAGCGCGGACCGGCTACCGGATGGGCGATGGGGCCATAGTGGACCACATGGTTCATGACGGTTTGTGGGACATAGTAAATGATTTCCACATGGGCATTTCAAACGAGCTTTGCAGTGAGAGATACGGTGTAACGCGCGAAGACCAGGACCGATATGCCCTCGAATCCTATAAGCGGTCCCTGGCCTCTATTTCCAGCGGTAAATTCAAAGAGCAGATCGTCCCTGTGGAGTTGCCGCGCAAGAAAGGCGAGCAGGTTATTTTCAGCGAGGATGAGTGCCCCAGGGAGACTTCTTACGAACAACTCGCGAAGATGAAGCCCGCCTTCAAAGAAGGGGGTGTCACGACCGCCGGAAATGCCTCGGTAATAAGCGACGGGGCCGCAGCGGTAGTTGTAATGTCCAGGGAAAAGGCGATGGAACTGGGCTGCAATATCATGGGCACGATAGGGGCACAGGCATCGAGCGCCATCGATATGAAATACGTCCTGGTAGCTCCGATCTGGGCCATACCCAAATGTCTGAAGAAAGAGGGCATCGGGCTGGACAAGGTCGATATCTTCGAGGTCAACGAAGCCTTCAGCGGATCAACTGTATGCGTGATGAAAGAGCTGAAGCTGGATGCCTCCAAAGTGAACGTTGCAGGGGGCAGCGTTTCGCTGGGGCATCCTATAGGGGCGAGCGGCTGCCGCCTTCTGGTCACCTTGCTCCATGAAATGATACGTTCCGATAAGAAGACGGGGCTTGTTACGCTGTGCCTTGGGGGCGGGGAAGCGGTGGCGATGGTGGTCAAGAGGTAGACATCGGGAAAAGGAGGAGATTCGAATGGAAGTAAAGACTTTTGGAGTTGTGGGTGCGGGGCAGATGGGAAACGGGATTGCCCAGGTCGCTGCAATGAGCGGCCTCCAGGTGATCATGAACGACATCAAAGATGAGTTCGTCGAGCGTGGTCTCAAGAACATCACGAATTTACTGACCAAAAATGTCGAAAAAGGGAAAATGGCCCAGGAGGAGAAGCAAAGCGTACTGGGGCGCATTAAAACCAGCACGAGCCTCAAAGACATGGCTTCTGCAGATTTCGTCGTCGAAGCCGCAAGCGAGAACGAATCGATAAAATTCGGAATCTTTCGCGAGCTGGAGTCGGTCTGCCGCCCGGAAGTGATCCTTTCAAGCAATACTTCCTCTATTCCCATCGGCCGGATTGCGGCCCAGACGAAAAGGCCCGACAAGGTTATCGGCATGCACTTCATGAACCCGGTGCCGGTTATGAAGCTCGTCGAGGTAATCCGTGGACTTGCCACTTCCGATGAGACTTATCAGACGACATGGGACCTGTCGATCAAGTTCGGCAAGACCCCGGCCCTTGCCAACGACTTTCCGGGTTTCATTGCCAACCGGATTCTCATGCCCATGATCAACGAAGCGATATATACGCTTTATCATGGAGTGGGAAAGGTCGAAGACATCGACACCGTCATGAAGCTCGGGATGAATCACCCGATGGGCCCTCTTGCACTCGCCGACCTCATTGGTCTTGATACGTGTCTGGCAATTATGGAAGTGTTGTACAACGGGTTTTGCGATTCAAAATACCGACCGTGTCCCCTTCTGCGGAAGTACGTGGAAGCCGGATGGCTGGGGCGAAAAGTAGGGCGTGGGTTCTACACTTATTGATCTGACAGGGTGGATAAAATGGATTTTGAACTGACGGAAAAGCAGAAAAGAATTCAGGAAACCGCCGCGGAATTTGTCAAAAGCGAACTGGAGCCCATAGCTGCCGAATTGGACCGGACCAAGAACCGCGAGAAGCTGCTTGCTACTTTGAAGAAGCTTGCGGGACTGGGTTTTATGGGCATCACCATAGATCCCAAATACGGCGGAACCGGGGCGGAGACAGTGTCCTTCTCCCTGGTCATGACCGAAATCGGCCGAGCCTGCGCTTCAACGGGAGTGACCTCATCGGTCACCAACATGGTGGCCGAAGTGATCCAGGGCATGGGGACCGAACAACTTAGAGAGAAATATATCCCGCCCCTTTGCAGCGGCGAGTTTGCCGCGGGTGGTTTTGCCCTGACCGAGACCGTCGCGGGTTCGGACCCGGCCGCGATGCGCATGAGCGCGGTTCTCGACGGCGATCACTGGGTGCTGGACGGTCAAAAGATTTTCATTTCCAGCGCCGAATTTGCGGGTGTTTTCGTGGTGTGGGCGGTAACCGACAAGGAAGCGCGAAAGGGCAGAGGCATCAGCGCTTTTCTGGTGGAACCATCGTTTCCCGGCTTCCGGGTGGGCCAACATGAAAATAAGCTTGGACAGCTTGCCTCTCCGACCAATGAAGTGATCTTTGACAACTGCCGCGTCCCGAAGGAAAATCTTCTGGGCGTCCAGAATGATGGTTTCCGCATTGCCGCATCTGAACTGGCGGGCGGGCGGATCGGCATAGGTTCGATGGCGCTGGGCGTCGGGTTTTCCGCCATGGATTTTGCCGCAAAGTACGCCAAAGAGCAAGCGCAGGGCAAGGGGACCATGGCCGACAGGCAGGGTATTCGATCGATGATCGCGGAGAACTACACGCGGCTCGCAGGCGCGAGATTCCTGCTTCTGCGCGCAGCGTCGCTCAAAGACCAGAAGAAGTTCTACGCCAAGGAAGCTTCGATGGCCAAGGTCTTTGCTACCGAATCGGCGAACAAGGCCTGCCATGACGCCATGCAAATCGTTGGCGACTATGGCTACACCCGGGATTGTCCCACGGAGCGTTTCTACCGGGATGTGCGCGTAACCGCAATCTATGAAGGAACCAGCGAGATACAGCGGTTGATCATCGCTCGCGAACTGTTAAGGTAATCGAGATGGGGGACGTCACTATGGATTTCGAACTGACGGAAGAACAGGAACTGGTCAAAGCCAATATGAAAGAGTTTTGTGAAAAGTACGTTGAACCCATCGCAGACCAGGTCGATCAGGAAGCGCGTTTTCCGGCCGAGAATATCAAGAGACTGGCCGAGCAGGAGATGTTGGGTATCCCATATCCCGAGCAGTACGGTGGGGGCGGGTCGGACTATTTAACCTATATCATGACCCTTGAGGAGCTCTCCCGTACTTGCGCGGCCACGGGCTTTGTCGTCGAGGCACATACGTCGCTGGCGTGCAACCCCCTGTATAAATTTGGCTCCGAAGCCCAAAAGAAAAAATACCTCGTCCCCCTTTGCAATGGAGATATGTTGGGCGCCGTGGCATTAATGGAACAGGGAGCAGGTGACGATGTGGCGGCAACCGCTGCTCCGGACGGCAGTGGATACGTGCTGAACGGCGTCAAGACCTTCGTCTGGAATGCCCCGAACGCGGGGACCTTCATCGTGTTTGCCAAGACCGACAAGTCCGGCGGAATCAGCGCTTTTATAGTGCCCGCGGGGACTCCCGGGATTGAAGTGGGCAAGCACGTCGATAAGATGGGAATGAGAGGCGCGCCGGGTTCCGAAGTTTTGCTGAAAGACTGCCGCATCCCTAAAGAGAACCTGTTGGGCCAGGAAGGGCAGGGACCTGCTATCGCTGCGGCGGCCCTTGACGGCAGCAGGGTAGGGATCGCCGCCCTGGCGCTGGGTATTGCTCAGGCTGCCATGGATGAGTCCATTCGTTATTCAAAGGAAAGAGTGCAGTTCGGCCAGCCGATCAGCAATTTCCAGGCGATCCAGTGGATGCTCGCCAATATGGCGATCGAAATAGAGGTTGCAAGATATTTAACCTATTACGCCGCCTGGTGTTACGATCAAAATCTGCCTTACAGCAAGGAAGCTGCAATGGCGAAGCTCATGGCTTCTGACGCGGCGGTGCACCAGTCTGATACCGCTGTGCAGATCCACGGCGGCATGGGCACCGTAAAGGGTCAAAAAGTCGAACGGCTTTATCGTGACGCCAAGATAACCCAGATTCACGGAGGCACATCGGGATTCACAAAGACGGTGATAGCCGACAACATGCTGGGCTGGTAGTCCTCCGGAGACTCCGGACGAGAACTGCGCGCCCCGCGAGGTTTGCAATTCGGATTCTTTGACGCCGGAAACCGGCCGGCCACGTTCCTGGAAAGGAAAGGAAATGCTTAAGATCTTAACTTGTTTCAAGTGGGTGGTCGACGAAGCGGACATCAAGATCGATGCCGGTTCTCGCCGGTTAATACTTGACAGGGTCAGTTACAAGATAAGCCCCTACGATCGCAACGCCGTTGAAGAAGCCATGCATCTTCAGGAACAGCATGGCGCGGGCGTGGCCGCTGTGACCGTTGCTCCGCCCACGGCCAAGAGTTGTCTGAAAGACGTTCTGTCCCGGGGGCCGGAGAAGGCATATTTCATAAACGATCCATCGTTTGCCGACCTCGAGCCTTTGCAGACGAGCGGCGTGCTGGCGGCGGCGATCCAGGGGAATATCGAGTTCGATCTCATCATCTGCGGCGAGGGTTCGAGCGATCTCTACACACAGCAGGTCGGACCGGTTTTAGCGGAGAAACTCGGCATTCCGTGCGCCACATACGTTAACAAGCTTACGTACTTTGAAAGCGAAAACAGAATAGTAGCGGAGCGCAAGCTCGATGACGGGATTGAAGCCGTATCCATTCCGCTGCCGGCCTTGATAACGGTCTTGCCCGATATCAACACCCCAAGGATACCTTCTTTGAAGCAGGTCCTGGGAGCGGCGAAAAAGCCCGTGGAAAATATCACCCTCGATAAGCTCGGTGTAAGTCTCGATGCATGTCTGCAGACAACCGGCGTTCTGGCAGCGACCATGGACCGGCGGCACTTGAAGTTCAGCGCCCAGCCCGAGGAGATCGGTTCGCTGATAAAAGCTCTTGTGAAAGACGGCGTGATTGCCTGAGGAGAATTCATAAATGGCTGGAATTTTTGTTTTTGCAGAAACGCGTGAACATACTCTGGAACTCCTCAATGCGGGCGCCAATATTGCCCGGGAATTGGGGACGAAGCTGGCAGCATTCGCCACGAGCAGCGAGTCTGCCCAGGAATACATCGGCCACGGCGCCAACGAGGTCCTTCTGCTGCAGCCCCTGGCGCAGGACCAGCCACTGGAATCCTATGTGCCCATTTTAGCGCGGGTGGCCCGTGAGGAGGACCCGGACGTTTTCCTCGTCGGGGCGACTCAGAGGGGAAAGGAGATAAGCGCTCGTCTTGCCGCGCAATTGAACACCGGGTTGTGCAGCGGTTGCATCGGCTTCGAATTTGACAATGAAAAAAAGCTCCTGCGGATGGATCGGTTGCTTTACGGCGGTTTGGCAGTCCAGACGGTGGTTTGTACGTCCCGGCCCCAGATGGCCGCCATTGCTCCGCGAGTTTTCGATCCGGCGCCCGTGGTGGAAGGGAATGAAGGGACGGTCCGCGAGATTTCCGACGTGCCCTCATCGGCGGTCACGGTCGTCAGCCGGACTGCCAAGTCGCGTGAGGCTGTAGATATAACGGAAGCAAAGATAGTGGTCTGCATCGGCCGTGGTTTTGAAAAAGAGGCAGATGTCAAGTTGGCTCGAGACCTGGCGGAGGTGCTGGGGGGCGAGGTGGGCTGTTCAAGACCCATCGCCGAAGAACTGCGCTGGCTTCCCGAAGATGTATACCTGGGGATATCCGGAAAGAAAATCAAGCCGGACCTCTATGTCGGCGTCGGGGTTTCCGGACAGATTCAACACGTGACCGGTATTCGCGACAGTAAGATCATCGTGGCCATTAATCGCGATGAGAACGCGCCCATTTTCGAAGCTTCCGACTACGGCATAGTGGGTGATCTCTACCAAGTGGTCCCGATACTTATCGAAGAACTGAAAAAAGCACTTAAGAAGTAGGACGCGTAGAGCCGGACATTCTTAAGTAAATCTCGAACGTCAACTAAGATTGCGTGGTGCTGGATATGGCAGAGGAAAAATCTACTGCGATCGTGGTAGGCGCGGGTCCTGCCGGCAGTACGGCCGCTTATCTTTTGGCCAAAGAGGGCCACGATGTGGTGCTGGTTGAAAGAGGAACGGCGCCCGGCTGCAAGAACATGTACGGCGGGCGAATGTACAGTCACGCTCTTAACCGCATTATTCCGGAGTTCTGGAAAGAAGCTCCGGTCGAGCGGCCGATCGGCCAGGAGACCATCACCTTTCTCAACGGCGATCAGAGCGTTTCGATCAGTTGCCAGAATATGGACTGGGCGACCGACCCCTATCATTCCTTTACGCTGTTGAGGGCTGAATTCGACGCCTGGCTTGCAGCGAAGGCCGAGGAGGCCGGCGCGATGCTCGCCTGCGGCATACGCGTGGATGAGCTGCTGATGGAGGGCGGACGGGTCCTGGGCATACGAGCCGGCGAGGACGAAATGCTGGCGGACGTAGTGATTCTGGCGGACGGCGTCAATTCGATACTGGCCCAAAAGGCAGGCTGGGCGAAGATGTTTACTCCGAGCCAGGTGGCCACAGGGGTTAAGGAGATCATCGAGCTGCCGGCCGAAACCATCAGCCAGCGGTTTCAGCTTGCGGGCAACAGCGGCGCGGCGCGGCTGTTCGTTGGCGACTGCTCCAACGGCATGCAGGGAGGCGGCTTTCTTTACACTAATAAAAGCAGCATCTCCCTTGGACTGGTCGTCAATGTGGGAGAACTCCAACGCACCAATGTAAAGCTCTGCGACATCATGGAGGATTTCAAGAGCAATCCCCATATCGCACCTTTGATCGAAGGCGGAGAGGTGGCTGAATATTCGGCCCACCTGGTGCCCGAGGCCGGTTTGGCCATGATGCCCAAGCTGTATGGGGACGGGATGATTGTGACGGGCGATGCCGCGGGATTCGTTCTCAATCTCGGCTATACGGTACGCGGAATGGATTTTGCCATCGCGTCCGGTGAGGCCGCCGCCAGGACAGTTATCGAGGCCAAGAGCCGCGAGGACTTCTCCGAGCGCGGACTCAGCAGGTATAAAGAGTTATTGGAACAGAGCTTTGTTTTAAGAGACCTCGAGGCTTACCGGAACGCGCCGGAATTACTGGAGAACAAACGCATGTTCAAGGCGTATCCCGAGCTTGTCACGGGCCTTGCCGGCAAGTTGTTCACGGTCGACGGCACTCCGCCCGTCCATCTCATGAAGATGATTATGGGCCAGATAAAGGAAAGCGGTATAAGCCTGATCCAATTGGCCCGCGACGGTTGGAAAGGAGTGAGAAATCTTTGAAAAGGCTAACGATCGAACAGTTGCTGGGCGTAAACAAGTTTGTCGTAGACGAGGGACATCCGCATATCAAAGTGAAGAAGGAACTCTGCTCGCGCTGTGAATCCAAGCCATGCACGCTCGCGTGTCCTGCAAGCCTCTTTACCATAGTGAACGAAGAATTGAGTTTTGATTGCGCGGGGTGCCTGGAGTGTGGAACATGCCGGGTAGTGTGTCCCCATGCAGGTGACGCGATCGAATGGGAATATCCCCGTGGCGGATTCGGAGTTCACTACCGTTACGGCTGAGACCTGCCGGCTCGAAAAGACGGTGTTTCACGCGAAGACGCGAAGACGCGAAGACGCGAAGAAATGCAGTGGGACATGAATTGCTCTTTCGAACGTTCAGTTCGAAAGAATGGCGAGGAATAGCTGTTGCGGGAGGCCCTGGCCCTTTTTCGAAGGTCGATCATCGGCGGACGGATTGCTGCCGGGGCCGCCCTTTTTTTCGCGGCCTTCGCCATCGCATTTCTGCTTGCGGCCCCTCAAGTATGGGCTGAGCCGGAGCCCGCCGGACGAGTCGAAACTCTCAGGGGCAATGTGACCTTTGAAAGGGCCGGGAAGCTGGAGGTATTCAAGGCCGGGGACCCCGTGTTCGTTAAAGACAGGATAATGACCTGTCCCGAGAGCGCCGCCGAGATCGTCTTCGTCGATAAAAGCAGGATGAAAATTGCCGCGAACACCGATCTGGAGATTACCGGGTATCTATACAATCCGGCCGAAAGAATCAGGCAGGGACTTATCTCGCTGACATCGGGCAAAGCCAGGTTTGCCGTCGAGGACCTTCAGGAATTCAACGACAGGCGGTTTCGCGTTCAAACCAGGACGGCTATCGTAGGGAGCCGCGATACCGACTTCATCGTAGCTTACGATCCGGAACTGCCCCGGGACGAAGTTTGCCGGGATGGGCTGACGGCAGCGTTATGCCTCGAGAATTCCATCATCGTGATAGGCCTTGAACTCCCCGGCAAACCCACCCTGCTTACCGCCAACATGATAAGCCAGGTATGCGGAGCAAGTTTTCCCACCCCACCCCGGTTTGCAACTCCTGCGGAATCGGCCCGAATACGGGCCGGACTCGATTAGATCGAAAACACAAGGATCACGGCGCCCGGGTCCGGGGTCGAGGGATACTTGACGATGGAGATCCTGTGGGCCCTCCGAGGTTAATTCACCTGTCGCCTCTTACGCTTCGCGCCCGGATAGCGAGTATCCGGGCCACCCGCCCGATTGCTGGCCGGACTCGATTAGGCCGGAAACACAAGGATCACGGCGCCCGGGTCCGGGGTCGAGGGATACTTGACGGTGGAGATCCTGTGGGCCTTCCGAGGTTAATTCACCTGTCGCCTCCTGCGCTTCGCGCCCGGATAGCGAGTATCCGGGCCACCCGCCCGATTGCGGGCCGGACTCGATTAGGCCGGAAACACAAGGATCAGGATGCCCGGGTCCGGGGCCGAGGGATACTTGACGGTGGAGATCCTGTGGGCCCTCCGAGGTTAATTCATCTGTCGCCTCTTGCGCTTCGCGCCCGGATAGCGAGTATCCGGGCCACCCGCGACTTGCGAAGAATAGCGACCGTCACGTTTGAGCGCTATGTCAAGCGAATTTCCGCTTGCTTATCGATCCAGCTTATCACTCAGATACACCTAGTTTCATCGACAATTCCACATCACTCGCAAAAGGCACGGAGAAATATTCTCCAGTTGGTGAACGGACCTTAGCGAGATAATCCGGACTCCAGTCGGCGTTGTCGGCAATGATGAGCGCACCAGCACGTAGATGCGCCTCCAGAAGCGAGAGGACGCGGGGGTAGAGCGCTTTGGCTCCGTCGAGAAGAACAAGATCGATCGTTTCAGGCAAATCACGCGCGAGCGTCTCCAGCGCGTCGCCTTCTCGTATTTCAACAAGATCGGACAGGTTTGCCTCTATTATATTTTGGCGTGCCCGAACGACCTTTGACGGCTCAAACTCTGTGCTGATGAGGTGGCCGCCACCGTTGTCCTTGAGAGCGGCGGCAAGATGTAGTGTCGAGATGCCGAAAGAAGTCCCGAATTCGACGATCGAGCGTGCTCCTATAGAGCGCGCGAGCATGTATAGCAGAACGCCCGTATCCCTAGAGACAGCGAGATGGAAGTCCTTCATCCGGCCGTAGAGTTCCCGGTAGTCGCCACCTTCCTTCAACGCGTCGCGTTCTTCAGGGGAAAAATTTTCCAGTTGCTGTTCAAGCGTGGCTTGCGTTACGTCCGCGTCGGCGAATATTTGTGCAAGAAGCGGCGCCAAAGGTGGGGTCATTAGTGTGTTCATTTCAAACTCCTCAAAGTGGATGGATCAATAATTTGTGCCGTTGATGGAGGTCCAAGCCGTGTCATCGCAGAATTACTCCAACGAGGTTCTTCCCAAGGTCGTGGATGTCCCTTTCGACTAATCCCAAATACCTACTCTCGCAGAGAAGTTCAGATTATCCGAGGAGCAAGTAAAACACCCAAAGCTAACGGGCCGATCATCGAAATCAAAAAACGTGTGCTCCAGGCGAAACGCCGGGGTCGAGGGCTTTACACGCAGCAATGCAGCGTTTTCCTCATCCAGCAGAGCGGACCTGATTACCAGCAACCCTTTTTTGGTATCCGTTTCGCCGGAACCGCTTAACAGAGCGTGAAGAGAAGTCACGTCCATCTCTGCCTCGACAATGGGGCGCATGGGGTCGTAGATTAAGTTTGTTCATGAGAGAGGATCGGGGTGTGGTTTTTGAGCAGTAATCGACGGAGATAGATAACTTTTCGTCCTGTGGAAATGGCCATCGCGCCGGCCACCACCTCGCTTGCGGGCACAATTCGCGTGGTAAGGAGTTGTACCTTCGTACTTTCTTTATCTCGAAAAAAGTTTTGAAAACCGTCCAAAGCAAAAGTCGAGCTTCCTAATTCCAAGCGTTTGACAAATGTTCCGCGACCCTGGACCGTGTTCACTACGCCCTGATCTACAAGCATGTTAACGGCCCGGCGCACGGTCATAGGACTGACTCCGTAGCGACTGCAAATAGCAGCCTCCGATGGGAGTCGATCGCCACGACGGAAAACTCCGGACGATATCTGCTGCCGCAGCAGTCTGACGAGCTGTGCATACGCTGGTTCGTATGAGTCTCGATTTACGGTTTGTGGCGTTTCCGTCAATTGAGCTGCTCCTTCAACGCGTCCCGTTCTTCAGGGGAAGAATTCTCTAGTTGCTGTTCAAGCGTGGCTTGCGTTACGTTCGTGCCGGCGAATATTTTGCGGGAGAAGCGGTGCTAAAGGTGGGCCCATTAGTGTGTTCATTTCAAACTCCGTAAAGTGAATGGCACAATAATTTGTGTCATTCTATAATACGAATAATCAGTCGCATTTAAAATTCGCGTTTTGGAGCATTGTCCATGAAAACTCAGAAACCCCCTGTTATTTCGGTAAGAAAACGCCCATTACAGGCCCGCTCAACGCAACTTGTCGCCGACATTTTGGAAGCAGCAGTTCGCGTTTTGGCTTCGGATGGCGCTCGCCATTTCACAACAGCGCGTGTGGCAGAAAAGGCTGGTGTTAGCGTTGGCTCGCTCTATCAATACTTTCCCAACAAGGAGGCGATTCTGTTCAGGCTTCAGGCCGAGGAGTGGCAGGAAACTCGCGAACTGCTTGGACGCATCCTTGCCGACTCGACTCGTCCTCCATTCGAGCGACTGAGGGGGGCTGTGCAGGCGTTCTTCCTGACCGAATGGCAGGAGGCTGAGTTCCGTATGGCGCTAGACGATGCGACGCCTCTTTATCGCGACACGCCTGAAGCGCATGAGAATTGGAAAGCCTGCACACGTTGCGTACTCGTTTTTATGAATGAGGCACTACCACAAGCACCTGTCGAAGACCGTGCATTTGCGGCAGATATGGTAATGACGGTAATGTGCGCCGTGGGAGAGAGGGTTTCCCAGCAAGCCCGCTCGGAATCTGAAGTGAATGCCATGGCAGTGGCAATTGGTGAAATGTTCTGCGCCTATATTGAAGGAATCAAGCACCGCAGATGACGGATAGCGCAACGGTTTCAGCACGAATGGCGGAAACGGTGAGGAAGACAGGTAGAGGGGAGTTCGGTATGCAATTTGCCCATGCCATTTTAAGTGGGGAGACAACTAAAATACGTTATTCAAGGAATTTTAGAAAGTTCAGAAAGCTAATGGCCAGGCAGGAAAACCCTCGCAGAATGGTTTCTCGTCGGGTCGATCCGGGCTTCAAGTCAGCCCTTTGCTGCTTCTACCGGGTAGCCAGGGGCTGTTGCCAGCCCCAAGCCCCCTTGGAATCGTGCATGCAACTTTCGCCGCACACGGCTCGAGCATCTCTAAAGGCAACCCCGGTGAGGCGCCCCGGTTGTGTTACTTCCTGATTGCACCGAACTTGGTTTGGAATTCACGGGCCGACATGGCTGGAAGTAGCTTTTTTTCCTTATGATGTCTGCGTCGCGCGAAGTAGGCGGCGTGTTCAGGCATATAAGGGTTTGCCGCAGCCCGTATTTTCACATATCTTCGAATACCCATGGAACTGAGCCGAAACAGTTGATAGATTTTGGCCGTTCCCTTGGATGTCTTGGCTTCGACGGCAAAGACGCTCTTTAACCCTGCGGCTGTCCAATAATGCTGGATCAGCCAGTGAGCCGGCTTATTTGGATGCCGCCTTTTTAACATGTGCCAAAGATGTTCGAAGACCCAGTGGTCGATGTGTTTTCAGGTTTCCGAATACCAGCCTGGCTGAAGGGAAAACTCGGCCGGCCCTGCTCTTGGCAAAAGTGCCCAACGATTTTGATGATTGGTTGCTTTGTATGATTTCCTCCCAACTGCATCAAGAATTATCGGGTCTGGATGAAATCGTCAGTGAGGCCGATACCGATTTTCTTCTATCCGTGTGAAACAGGGGTCAGCCCTTGTTTTCACTGGGGTTACCAGTTCTTCACGCATAAGGATTACTATAATTATTTCTGGCCGGTCAGCGCCGGTCCTTCAAAATGCTCGAAGTAGCGATGCCGGCTCTTATACCGGGACCAGCCGATCAGTCTGCCTCTCGAAGAATAACAAGGCTGGGCTGATTGGCTTTATGAGTGAAATCATTGGTTCATCCGGCAATCGAGTACCTGCAGACGAGAAAGGGCAGCATCTGTCTGCTGTGAACTCGCCCAGTGGGGGATTTTGAGTTTCTTGCCCTGAAAGGGCTGCATAGGGTAGCCCAGGGTCAGCACCGCGCCACCCTGGGGAGAACAGGGCCGCAAATTAGTCCTAATACCCTGAAAAGGTTATATAAAAAGAGTATTCATGATTAAATCAGAGGGTGCTCGAACATCAAAGGATCGGCTATGCAACCCCTACAGGGTAAGAACTGGTTCTTTTTGGCGGCACAACCCCAGGGTGGCGCTCCTCTGACCCCGGGCTATTATATGCAGCCCCTCGGGGCAAAAATCCGAACCACGGGCACTCATTTGCCGGAAGACCCAATCATTTTGGGTAGTTCGTTTCATACCGAAGATGATCGCAATGATTGTGATAGGTCAATTCGCTATTCGTCTGTCAGGCTTTCCGCAAATTTCTGACGGTGATTCCATTATGAGGATAAGCTTCCAGATGGGAGTCCGTCGTATAAATCTCAGAGCAGTCAATGGACACCAAAGACGCCAAGATTAATGAATCAACGGCGGGAATTCCCAACCCGTGAGATAATCGGGCGGCGTTGCTCAGTATCTCTTGATCCAGCCACACCACGGACGTGACATCATTTATCGCATCCAAAACGGCTTCCACATTTTTCAATTTCCCCTTGAGTCCAAGACGTTCGACTTCAAAGAGGCTGATCGCGGAAACAGCAAAATCCACCTCGTCATCCAGGCAGGACTTCCAGAGCCTTATCGCTTCGTCATTACCGCTTGAAAGCTCGAGGAAAAACCCGGTGTCAAGTCCGATCATCAATTCTACCTCTCTCTAATTCTTCCCAAGCGTCAGTTGTCACGGAATCGCCACGAATCAGGCCAAGGAGCCTACTGCCCGCCGCTTTCTTTCGCCTTTGTGCGAGATACTTTTCCAGGGCCTTGGCGGTAAGAGCGGAAATCGACAGCCCTTCATTATTGGCGGCCTGTTTCAGTTTCGGTCCCAGGTCATCCGGGATGTGAACAGTAACGCGCATCCAGCTCTCCTTTTCATAATGATTGACGCAAGAACATATATGTGTGTATGAGCATAACAGCTCGAAGAGGTAAAAACAACGGTTCATCCGGCAAACGAGTACCTCCAATATTTTTCACGCGAAGACGCGAAGAAAGAGAAGGCGGAGAAGAGGGATAGCGAGCGGGGAGACGGCTTTCTTTGTGCTTCGGCCCTCGGTTCTCGCTACTGCCTACGCAACTTCTTGGTAACGGATTTAACTGTGTCATCTTCTTTTCATCTTAGCGTAATCGGTTCATTCCATTTCCCAGAAATTCACGCCGTCCATTGTAAGCTCTTAGCCTGGAGCTCCGTGTCCAAACAACACAATACATGTGTGCCTGAAGCCCCACAAAACCTGTTCTCTTGCGCCGCCGTGGAAGATGGCGCTACCGCTTCTTCGCGTTCTTCGACGTCAAAAAACGAGGCTTCGCGTGCAAACCGTCCAGGTACGCGTTTGCCGGAAGACCCAAAACAACTCGGTTTTTCTCACATCCACGGCGACATCATGACAAAAGACGCCAGGAAGAACTTCTTCGCACGCCACCGTTCATGGGGTGAAACTTACACTTTTCACACGGACCTGCTAATACGCCCTTTAAGGGATACTCCCCGATGGTTTCCATCATGGAATATCGCCCGGGCAGGGCATTCATCGTGAAAACGTCACGTACAGCTCTCCTTATTGTTCAGAAAATTCTCCACTCAAGGGCTCAAGATGTTCGCAACAAATATTGAGGGATTGAGGGATTGTGCACTTCACAAACCTGGACGCGCCTGGACGCACGAATTAATTTATGTAATGGCGTAACAAAGGAGGAAAGCTATGCAATTGTCGATGAGATTATTGCTTCTGACGCTTGGGGTCTTGTTGCTTGCAAGTGCTGTCGAAGTGCCGGCCTCAGGGATGTCGGACGAGGAGACCTGCGCCGGCACAGGTACTGCTGACGAAAGAACGGCGGCCTGCACACGCGCGATCACATCAGGACAGCTTTCAACAGATGCGCTTGCGACTGCCTATTACAACCGCGGCATTGCGTGGAATCAAAAAGGAGACAGCGACAAGGCAATAGCAGATTACAACGAAGCGATCCGCCTCAATCCGCGGTACGCTCTCGCCTACAACAACCGCGGCAATGCGTGGCAACAAAAAGGAGACAACGGCAAGGCAATAGCAGATTTCAACGAAGCGATCCGCCTCAATCCGCATGACCCTTTTGGTTACTACAACCGCGGTATTGCGTGGGGGAATAAAGGAGACTACGACAAGGCAATAGAAGACTACAAAGAAGCGATTCGCCTCAATCCGCGCCTCGCTCCCGCCTACTACAACCTCGGCGATGCGTGGGACCAAAAAGGAGACAGCGACAAGGCAATAGCAGATTACAACGAAGCGATTCGGCTCAATCCGCGGTACGCTCCCGCCTACTACAACCGCGGCAATGCGTGGAAACAAAAAGGAGACAACGGCAAGGCAATAGCAGATTTCAACGAAGCGATCCGCCTCAATCCGCACGACGCTCCTGCCTACTTCGACCGCGGTATTGCGTGGTTTAACAAAGGAGATTTCTCTTCCGCGGCGTCGGATATTACGCAGTCGGAGCAACTTAAGCCCGGTACATACGCCGCCATCTGGTTGTATCTTGCCCGCGCGCACGGCAACAGCGATGCCAAGACAGAACTGACAATGGACACCAGGGCCATGGACGGGAAGAAATGGCCCGCCCCCGTAGTCGCGCTATATCTGGGCAAGGCCGACTCCAACACAGTCATCTCTCAGGCTGCCGATCCTGACGCACAGAAGCAGACAGAACAACAGTGCGAGGCCAATTTCTACGTGGGAGAGTGGCACTTACTGCGCAAGGAGGAACAAGAGGCCCGTATGTTCTTGACCAAGGCGCAGAACGAGTGCCCGAAGGCCTTCAGGGAATATAGCGGTGCTGTTTCGGAGTTGCAGCGGCTGAAGTGATGAGGGAGGGTTCTCAGTTGATTTTTGCAGGTCAAATGGAACGCGTACCTAGAGAATTTGCACGCGAAGCCGCGAAGTCGCGAAGAAGGACAACAAATCGACGCAGTTGAAGAACGCGAAGAAGAGGAAGTAGGTTAAATGCATTACAGCGAAGTTGCGTAGGTAGTAGCGGGAGGTCGCCTGGCTCCAGATGTGAAGGGTAAGGTTAGAAAGGTGAAAATTTCACCGTTCACTCTTCGCACTTCAAACTTCGTTTACCCGCTCCCCTGCTCGCTACCGTTCTACCCTCCATCTCTTTTTCGCGGCTTCGCGTGCAACTGCCCAGGTAAGCGTATGCCGGATGGACCTTTTTAATTTCATACTCCCCTCAAAAGGGGAGGAATTATCATGTCGCTCGACAATTCGATCTTTCATTTTGCCCCTTGATTGATTATTGTGAGATCTAGCTGGTGAATCCTTACAAGGACTGATTTAGAGGGAACCGAGAAACGGCGTGAGTGAGGTCACGATGCTTTCATCGCGCGTCAGCAAGCTTATCACTGACTTAGCTGCGTCAGAACGCATTCCGGAAGACGTTCTCATCAGAGAAGCTTTAAGGTCTCTTTTGAGAGAGAAAAAGCGTGCTATTCAGAATGACCGACTGGACATCCTCAAGCGATACCAGGTGTCGAGCGGCGAGGCACTGGACGATAAGATCCGCGAAGGAATGCTGCCGGAATCTCCCGCCTGGGAAGATCGGATCGCTCTTGACAACCTCCAGGAGGCCCTGAGTAACGTTGACAGTGCTCTCGCCTCTCTATGAAGAGTTGAAGAAAACCGGGACCAGCGAATTGGGGGCGTGGCTCGATCAGGTTCAGTTTATCACGACTCCTTCAGGCGTAGTCGTTAAACTACGGTTCTGGCTTATAAACGGCGACTTCGTCGATGCCTATGCGGCGCAAAGCGGTCGTTTTGCTTTTCATTTCGAAGGCCGGTCCACTGAGCGCGGCATTTACCGTCACGACAGCGCACCACACGGAAGCGCCTCAACATGCGCCACATATCCCAGACACTGCCACTCCGGCGCCGAGAGCAACATTGTTCCAAGCAACCTCCCCGATGATCTCCCCGCCGCCTTCCGTGCATACTGTAAGCTGCTTCTTGGTTTTCTCGGAGAAACTAATCCCGTCTAGTAAACATATTAAATCCATTTGCGTTATTCACTCGGGGCACATCGAGATTCCCTCTACGAGATAAGCATTATGTGCGGCAAACCTGCCGCACCGGAAATGCCTCCGCCATTTTGGCGTCCTGAAAACCGGATTCACCCGCAACAGGTGGCCGCCTTCAATCGGAATCGGTGGCCGGAATCGTCCGGAATCAGTGGCCGCGCCCAGAGGGTTTGCCTCTACAAGAGAAGCATTATGTGCAGAGAACCTGCCGCACCGGAAATGGACCCGCCATTTTGGCGCTCTGCAAACCAGATTTCCTGAACTGAAATTCTAAGGTAGGCTTATAAAGGCAAATCATATATTGAAAAATCGAAAAATTACGACGTTGGCAAGCTGTACGCAACTTTCCATGGTATTGAATTCATGTTGGTTTCAGGATTTGTTATATACATGGCAAGATAGGGGTGTTTTCACGGGCAATCTTTCCGCCGAGGGTTTCGCATTGCTGTCTGGTATTATGCGGCAGGCCATGATGGCAGGGGACGAAAAAGCCCAACATACAGCCGGGAAAGTAAACGGAGAACAGCAGAAATGCGACGGTGATCAATTCTCTCGGACTTCAGTTAGTCCCGTCGTTTCTCATGGATGCTCTCGTGAGCGACTGCGCTCCTTAGAGCGACGATTTCGGTATCGAAAATATGGCTCTAAGCCAGATTAAAGCCTATTTTTATCGTATAGATCTTTGGCTGTAGCAGATTTAGCGTGGTCCGACCCCGGACTTTACCGCTCGCCTACAACAACCGCGGCAATGCGTGGCAACAAAAAGGGGACAACGGCAAGGCAATAGCAGATTTCAACGAAGCGATCCGCCTCAATCCGCATGACCCTTTTGGTTACTACAACCGTGGTATTGCGTGGGGGAATAAAGGAGACTACGACAAGGCAATAGCAGACTACAAAGAAGCGATTCGCCTCAATCCGCAGTACGCTCCCGCCTACTACAACCGCGGCGACACGTGGGACCAAAAAGGAGACAACGACAAGGCAATAGCAGATTACAACGAAGCGATTCGCCTCAATCCGCGGTACGCTCCCGCCTACTACAACCGCGGCAATGCGTGGAAACAAAAAGGAGACAACGGCAAGGCGATAGCAGATTTCAACGAAGCGATCCGCCTCAATCCGCGCGACGCTCCTGCCTACTTCGACCGCGGTATCGCGTGGTTTAACAAAGGGGATTTCTCTTCCGCGGCGTCAGATATTACGCAGTCGCAGCAACTTAAGCCCGGCACATACGCCGCCATCTGGTTGTATCTTGCCCGCGCGCACGGCAACAGCGATGCCAAGACAGAACTGACAATGAACACCAGGGCCATGGACGGGAAGAAATGGCCCGCCCCCCTAGTGGCGCTATATCTGGGCAAGGCTGACTCCAACACAGTCATCTCTCAGGCTGCCGATCCTGACGCACAGAAGCAGACAGAACAACAGTGCGAGGCCAATTTCTACGTGGGAGAGTGGCACTTACTGCGCAAGGAGGAACAAGAGGCCCGTATGTTCTTGACCAAGGCGCAGAACGAGTGCCCGAAGGCCTTCAGGGTGATCAGTGACAATTATAATTCCCGCCTGGCGACAACCAAAATTCCTGTCTGACGACAATTAGAATTCCCGGTTTTGGATTGAATTGTTATTGCGCCAACCGAGCAATTTTTTTTCTGGAAGGAGAGCTCGGGATGGTGACGGACAGGCAGGTGAGAATGCTTATGAAGCTTATAAACGAGGAAGAAACGTTAGCCGCGGCGGCGGCCAAGGCTGGAATGGACGAAAAGACGGCAAGAAAATGGCGGGATAGCGGCATGCTTCCGACCCAAGCCAAGGTGGAACACACATGGCGGACCAGGCCGGATCCCTTTGAGGATGTCTGGGAAGAGATTCAGGCGAAACTTAAGGTTAATGCCGGCTTCGAGGCGAAGACTCTTTTCGAGGATCTGCAACGGCGCTATCCGGGGCGATTTTCGGATGGACAGATTCGATCTTTGCAGCGCCGGATCAAAGCATGGCGCGCGCTGGAGGGTCCTTCAAAAGAGGTATTTTTCCCCCAGGTTCATAATCCCGGGGAGTTGTGTGAGTCTGACTTTACGCGGATGGGAAAACTGGAGATTACAATCCATGGACAGTTTTTCGATCATTTGCTTTATCATTTTGTGCTTCCGTACTCGAACTGGGAAACAGGCATAATCTGCTTTTCGGAAAGCTTTGAGAGCTTGAGCGAAGGACTTCAGAGCGCGCTTTGGCAACTTGGAGGCGTTCCCAAAGCTCACCGGACGGACCGGCTGAGCACGGCCGTTCATAAGGCAGACTCACCGGAAGAGTTCACGCAGCGCTACCGCGCTCTTTTGAAACATTATGATATTTGTGCCGAGGCAACCCATGCCAATAGCCCTCATGAAAACGGGGATGCCGAGCAACGCCATCACCGCCTCAAAAGGGCGCTGGAACAGGCGTTGCTTCTTCGGGGCAACAGGGATTTTGCGAGCCGGGAAGAATACGCCGCGTTCCTGAAGAAGCTCTTTAGCCAACTAAATGCCGGAAGGCGGGAAAGATTTAAAGATGAACTGGAAGTATTGAAGCCGTTGCCGGCAAGGAGGCTTGAGGCATGCAAAAGGCTGAGGGTCAAGGTTGGGCCTTCAAGCACTGTGCGGGTCCTCCATAATGTATATTCGGTGGACAGCCGCCTTATCGGAGAAACCGTCGAGGTGCGGCTTTATATGGAACATCTGGAAATCTGGTATGCTCAACGCCTGGTCGACAAGCTTCCCAGAACCAGGGGGGCGGAAAAGCATCGCATCGAGTACCGGCATATAATCGATTGGCTCTTAAGAAAGCCGGGAGCTTTTGAGAACTACCGCTACAGGGAAGATCTGTTCCCAAGCCACCGGTTCCGGATGGCATACGATCTCCTTAGGAAAAATGCCAAGGCATATCTTGCCCTGCTGAATCTGGCTGCAAAACAGGGCGAGGCCAAGGTCGATGACGCAATGAGAGTGCTGCTGGAAAAAGGAGAGGTCCCCGACGCCCAGAGCGTGGAAAAATTGCTCGGAAGTTCAGAGAAAGTTTCGGCGCCAACCGAGGTGGAGATCGCCGAAGTCGACCTCGTGAGCTACGACTGTCTTCTTTCACAGGAGGCAGCCTGTGGAAACTAACGACAAAATCGTCAGACACTTAAAAGATCTCCATCTTCCGACGGTTCGGGCTTGCTTTGAGTCTGAGGCCGATCTGGCCAGGCGCAATGGATTGAGCTTCGAGCAGTATCTGCTGGAAGTGTTTGAGCGCGAAATGGAGGCCAGGCGCCAGAGCCGTATCGAGCGATATCTTCGCGAATCCGGACTACCATTGGAAAAAACAATGGCAAGTTTTGATCGCTCCCGGCTGCCTCAAAAAGTCGAAGCCCACATTAACCTGCTTGTCGAAGGAACCTTTCTTGACCGGTCGGAAAATGTACTTGCCTTTGGCAATCCCGGGAGTGGGAAAACGCATCTTCTGTGTGCAATCGCCAATGAGCTGATTCACCGGGGGCGCAGGGTTCTGTTTACCTCCTGCAACGTCCTGGTCGAGGGCTTACTTGCGGCGAAAAAAGACCTTAAGCTCACCTCCGCCCTCAAACGGCTGTCCCGGTATGATGCCGTCGTCATCGATGACATCGGCTATGTGCAGCAGAGCCGCGAGGAAATGGAGGTGCTTTTTACCTTCATGGCCAACCGTTACGAGAAGGCTTCCTTAATGGTCACGAGCAATCTTCCCTTTTCCAAATGGGAGAAAATCTTTAAAGACCCCATGACAACGGCTGCCGCCATAGATCGAGTGGTCCACCATAGTATTATCCTGGAGCTTAACATTGCCAGCTTCAGGCTGGAGCACTCGAAGAAAAAGGATCGGGGTTAACGCTTCTTCCAGAGATATCACACACCAGCAAAAGGTGTATCTTGGGCGAATCGATTGGACATGGGGGCTCTGCCCCCAAACCCCCGGAGTTTAGCGCATTCAGGAACTCAAGAGGGGCAGGAGAAAGAAAGGCAGAGCGAAATGCCCTGCCCCTCCGTCGTTCCCCCACCTCGGCGCTCAGGGTGCTCTCCAGCAGTGCCTTACCCTCCGGGTGGGTAAGCTGATGATATCATACTGAAATCAAAAACAAAGATGGCCCTTACAAGGGGGAAGGGATGGCCTAATTGTCGCTGGCCGGGAAAAATAGTTGACGCCGACCGGGAATTTTAATTGTCGTTGTCCGGGTTAAATAATTGTCGTTGAACATCAGGGAATATAGCGGCGCTGTTTCGGAGTTGCAGCGGCTGAAGTGATGAGGGAGGGTTCTCAGTTGATTTTTGCAGGTCAAATGGGCCAATCGGGAGGCGTCAAGATAAGTATTTGCATCTGTTGCAAAACCTACCAAATTCTCCCATCATACATGGCTTAAGACGCTGTCTTTGGCATCGAAAAATCCGGTTTAAGGCAGTCTTGTTCTCAAAAGGTACTCAAGGAAAAATGCTGGGGTAGAGTCGAGGGCAGGCTCAACGCCTGCTCTCTACTCTACCCTCGCCCCTCTCGCCTTCACACAATCGTTTCGAATCGTAATTTTCCTTTTTCAAGGGCTGACCCCTTTGTTTTTCATGTACGGGGCCATGTTGAAGAACGGCTGCGGACACACCTGCGCAAGCGCCACAAGGTCAGGGGCAGGTTGGCGGGTTTTGCCAGATTCGGCAATCAGGCTCTCTACGAGAGATATGGCTTGTACAAAGTGCCTACGACAGCAGGCTGGAAGAAGGCGCATGCCTTGAGGTGAAGGACATCGGAAAGCCGTGTGCGGGAAAACTGCACGCACGGTTTGATGAGGGAGAGCAGGCACAATGCCTGCTCTCTACTCTACCCTTTGTTTTAGTCGCCGCGCACGGACGACTCAGCCAGCCCGCACCAAGCGTAATCATCTCTCAATTCCCTTGACAACCCGAAGCTAGACCTTTATACTTAAAGTGGTGCGATGCTGTTCGCCTCCCAAGAAGATGGAACTCACCTAACAATGAACGATGACTTAACTATTTTATACATAATAGGGCACTGTTCATTACCCGGCGCGGGAGGTGGACTAGCTACTTTTCTACTTGGTCTAAGAAAAGGGATTATAAAAAACAACAAGTATAGCAGAAAACTTGCGCTGGAAATAATAGGTGGAGGCCTAACGGCTTCCTTTGTATCTATACTTATGTTCTCGAAACTACCAGCGGTTTACATAGTCGTGACAGCCTTTTGTATTGGTGTTGCATGGGCTCGCGTTTTAGAGTTAGTAAGGGTAAAGGTGACCGCGATTGTTGAAGCAACCTTAGGAGCGGTACTAAAATAAAGAGTATCAACGATGTGGCTAGAAATTCTACATTCAATAGGGCTTACCAATTTAACGGATGAGCAGGTGCATCTATATGCACTCAGGATAAAAGACCAATTACAAGGAGGAGAACCTAGGTCGCTAGCGATAAAGGACCATAGTAACATATTAAAAGCGATAAAGGACCATAGTAACATATTAAAAGCGATAAAGGACTATAGCAACATATTCAAAAGGTACGACCTCGATACCGAAAAAGCAGGAGCTGCCAGAGACGTCTCAAAGGACCCAGTTCTGCAAAAAATTGCTAAATTTCTTGTGGACGGGGACGATGAGAGCATTCTGCCAGCCGTTAAGGACGCTCTGAAGGACAAATCGCCCCTGGATATAATAAACGGAGCGCTCATCGCGGGGATGAACGAGGTGAGCCGCTTGTGGGACGAGGGTGTCTACTTTCTCCCCCAGGTAATCCTCTCTTCTGATGCTATGAATGTCGGCATTGCCGAATGTGAAAAGTCCATGGGCAAGTCCATGGACAGGAGGGGCAAAGTAGTTACCCATACCGCCGAAGGCGACATTCACGATATAGGCCAGGAAATCGTCAATGCTTTGCTCAACGCCAATGGATTCGAGGTGATCAATCTTGGCGCTGATGTCCCCGTTGACAAGGTTGTGGAGGCGGTCAAACTCCACAAGCCCGTCATGGTTACAGGTACGGCTCTCATGACTACTACAATGACCGCCTTCCCCAAGATTGCGCATCAACTCAAACTCGCAGGCATTGAAATTCCTTTCGTCTGCGGAGGTGGAGCAGTCACTGAAGAGTACGTGACCAGTTTCGAACTGGGAATTTGGGGCAAGGAAGCCAGCCAGGCGCCGGGAATTGCCGAAGATGCCGAGTCAGGTGAATCATGGGAGAGCATAAGAGCCAAGTGGAATGGATAGAAAAGAGCTGAGAAGGTCAGTATGTGGAGAATTATCCTTCACTGTCTTTCTGCAAAATTAGCAATCCTTCCTTAACACATCTCCTATCTGCAAAGTCCACCGTCGGGGAAGTTTGTTATCTGGTTTTTTTCGAAAAACTTCGCAAACGACTGAATTAAGCTGCAAAGGGCGCTGAGAATGGGTCCAACCGTGAAAGAAAGGGGCCTTGAAAAAGGAAAAATAGACGGGGTGGAACGTCATGAAACTCTTGAGCGAAACGAGAGCGACCGCCCCGCCTGACAACGGACCAGAGTGGCCCTCTGTCATCTGGAGCGCAGGCTGGTCAGGCGGCTCGTAAAATTTACAAATTCCCTTTTCAAGACCCCTTGTTTCGTATGAACATTTTGCCCGATAGCGGCCTTCCGCGAGGGCCGGTTTTTAATCGAGAGTTTCCATGATCTATCCGTCCAGAAAGGAAAGGCCCCGGATCTCTCCGAGGCCGGTTTGTGGTTGCTTGGCTTCGTATTGTCCGCTTGGTTCGGCTGGATCTTCCCATACTGGGGCAATCGAAGGGCAGTGCGAAATTGATCGAAGGTGAATTCAGACCGATAGAAAATCCATGTCTCCGCGATAAGCACAAAGTATGGGGTTTTCCGGTACTATTTCTAGAGATCCGGATGAGGAAACCTTAATCTGGATGTCACCCTGGCAGGGTCGCGAAAAAGCATCTGTATGCGTTTCGAGCACACCGTTTATAAAGTGCAGTAACCCGGGTTCGATTTCATCACTAAATTCAAGTAAATCTGCCATCCTGCCCCTGCACCCTTCAGTCTAGCATGTGCAGTATGGTCTAATATTCAATGCCTTCAGGTGAGCCAAAACTTCAGGATGAGGATGAGAAAGGCCGTTAGCCGAAATGAGAGCAAATCGGTCTCCATCTGTTCGAAAAAGATATGCGAGCACCTTCTCGGAACAATCTTCGTTTGAACCATGATGGGGTAGCTTAACAGCTTCCCCGTTGAGTTCTGGGCCACCACGATCGGTAAAAGCACGCATCCTGTACCGCCAATTTGAATTGGTTCCATCTCCCCCGAGAACGATGGCCCGGCCTCCATAGTTAATGTAGAAAGCCATACTGAGATCATTTTCACTTTTGCTTTCGACGATATCGAATGTCCCTTTTTCCAGCATCTGGAAGTATGTACCTTTCACCTTGGGATGGGGCATGATTACAGCAATCTGAACACCGTTGAATCCAATCGGAGTGATCACATTAAAGTGTCCGTTTGGTTCTGCCCAATTGTCAAAACCGATATTCTCCTTTGCAAAATGAAGAATCTTAATCAACTGAGTCGGAGCACGATAATCGATGGTTAAGTTTTCACGATAAATAATGCGAATGATTCCTGCAAAACGATTCCACTGTCGTTGCGAAAGGATATTGCTCTGGCAGGACAGCAGGATTGAGCAGATGGTGGGGTTAGATCGGGGATCTGGAGGACATGAGTCGACGAGTTGGTCATCGCCTGCGAGGGTAATCGGTTGGGTTTTGCGATAAAGTCGGCCGCCTGAGCCGCTCCGGGCCGCCTCCAGGGGTTGTGGGTGACCCCGTTCCGGCGGCCCTGCGCTCAGTTGGTTGTGAGATGCGCGGTTTTTAAAAGCAACGGAACCGACGACCCGGATGCCGGATTGCACACAACTAAGGAGATGTTTGAGGGATGGGAAGCTCCAGCTACCCGTTCACCCCATCCTTTTTGACAGGCTTGGGCTTTCGGGAACCTGGTTGCCGGGTAAATGTTTCGAGAAAGAGCTTCTCATCGATGTGGGGCATCTGTTTTTGTGCCGCGCTTGCAAGCAGATCGGCAGCCATCTGGTTAAGCATCCGTAAATTTCCACAGCAGTGATCGGCCAGGGCTTCCATGAGGGCATCGGTCATGAGGTGTGGCGCCCCGGCCTGCTCCAGGGCGTGGTGCAGGTAATCGAGCAACTGGTCGCGGCTTAGAGGTTCAAGTGGCAGGCGCACCCGGATGCGTGTTCCAAGGGATACCAGGGGATCTGTTCGGAAACGTTCCGGAAGTCGGCCGTCACCGCAAAGAAGGACGGTAAGGATGGACTGGGAGTCGAACTGGGTGCTGGCAAGTAACCTGATCTCGTTAAGCGAGGATGCAACCATTTCCTGGGCTTCGTCAATAAGGAGGACGGGCCTAAAGAGCGTGGTGCGTATATGGCTTTGCCAACGCTCGCGAAGGGCTTTGAACCCGCCGTATCGATTGGCCGGGGACAGGTTTACGCCAAAAAGAGCGCTCATCTCCCGATAGAAGTCCTGCAGGCTGCTCTGCGGCCGCTCCATCACTCCAACGACAACATCGGCAAGCCTGCCGAGCCTGTGAGCCGTAAGCTGCAAGATCTTCGATTTGCCTAAACCCGGATCGCCGCTTATCATGGCGAACCCCCCTTCCATCACCAGGCTCTCCATCCTGAAGGAAAAAGAATCAAGCTGCGGGGGCGTCCATACGGCTTCCACCGGGATGTCCGGTAAAAAAGGATTCCATTTAAGACCGTAGAGTGCGAGGATCTGTTTTTCAGAGGTCATCGGATTTGTCCTTTTCATCTTTGGGGATATAAGCGGGTGGAAGTCCGGTGGCGGCATAGTCGGCGAGCAACCGGCGAAGCAGCGGAGGCAGCGGCTCCGTTTGCCGGGGAGTGGAAGGCGGTTTAAGTGGGGCATCGGGTGTGATGGTGCGTCTTACTCCACTGGAGTTCCGGGTTTTGTCCTGCGGATAAATTTGCGTGATGAGCCGGCCATCCGTTGGACCAACCAGATATGCAACGCTTAAATCCCATGTCTGGTAGAGAATGTGGAGCCTTTCGATATGTCGCATTCGGGAAGGCACTTCGAAACGCACCCCTTTGATGGCCACGGTACCGTCGCTTCGGCGCTGAGTTCTTGATTCCTCGGCACAGAATGCAAGCCGAAGTTCCCTGGTGTCCGGACACGGGCGGCAAACCGTTTTATCCCGCACCAGACGGTCAATGGGAGTGGTCGCAATTTCGCAGTGGACCCCGCGATTATACTCCAGTTCGGCCCATGCCTGAGATGCACGGTTTAAAAACTCCAGGCTCAGTAGGTCTACGTTTTTGAGCATTGCGATAAGACGCCCTTCGAGCTGTCCCCAGAACGACTCCTGTTTTCCGTTTTGATACGGGCTGTAGGGCAAGGTCGTCTCATGAACGATACCCAGGCGCAGCAGTCCGTTTTCCGTTTCGGCGGCAAGCATCGCGGGACCGTTATCGCTCATGAGCGCACGGGGCAGTCCCCTCTTTTGAAAGGCCTGAGTAAGGCCATGAATGAGGTTTTCAGCGGTTTCGGCAAGATACCACTGGATATGACAGCAAAGACGGGAGCGATCATCAAGGACACACAGCGCTTTTGGAGTATGCCAGACGCCTTTTGCATCCACCACTCTTCTACTGCAATGGTGGAAGTCGAGGTGCCAAAGACCGTGCACATACTGGGACTCGTAGCTTCGGACTTCCCTCGATTCCAGCCGCTCAGCCGCACGGAGCCTTCCGGCGGTCCGGAGAACTGATCTTTTGAGCCAACCCTTTTGCACCATAAGGCGCCGCACGGAGGAATAGGACGGAGGGACCCCAAGCTCCGGGTGCTCCCGCAGGTACTCCACCAGGTTGTCGCTATGGAGTTTGACGCTCCAACTGGGAAAGCTCTTGTACTGCTCGCAGAGCACGTTGAGTAATCGGGAATCGATAGCCTTGCGCTCTCCGGCATCGGTACGGACCCTTCGGGAGAGCGCCACGATGGGATCGGAGTTTGTCTGCGCCTGATAATACCATCGCTCGATGGTAGAGACAGCAAAACGAACCGACTCCCCCTTGCGGGTGGGATGAGCGTAGCTGCGGGCGGCCAGCGCTTCGAGTTCGGCTTTGAGGTCTCCCCTTTCGGGAGGGCAGGCCAAAAGAGGGCCTATTATTGAAAACCTTAGATGTGCCCAACTCCTGAGAGTTGCCTTGGGTTCCTCAGACATGTGGCGGCTCCTTGTGGTTTGAAGGTCATTTACAAACACCCCTTATTCGACAGCCGCTCTATAGTCCGAATAGCCCCTGACATGGAATTCCCCATCTTCTGCGCGACAACGCTCACCCATCACTCATTGTGATCCCTTATCACGAGGAAAGCAGCCGCAGGCATCCCACAAGCCCGCTCAGATCATCGGCGCTTTGCTCGATAAAATAGTCGAGAAGGCTTGCGGGCAGTTCACTATCTATGACCCTAGCGCCAAGACGGCCACGAATCCTTTGCCACTCAGCACTGCCTTGAAACTGATCCTGGAAGTAACCAAACCAGCGCATCAGGGTCTTTCTTGGTATCGAAAACATCCTGGAAAGTCTACCCGCGCTGATACCGTTTGGCCTGCGCTGTCTGAGCGCCGTTACGACCAACACGACGCAGCGCCAGTACACCCGTCGGCCCATGAAAAGGCATGACGGGGGCGGACTCCTGTGCCGGCAACCCTCCCGGCCACAGCACAGGCTCTGCCGAACGCAGAATTGCTCTGGAATCTGCGGATGACCACCCCTTGGTTTTCTAAGATAATTGGCCTGATGCAGCGGAGCGCCGCAATGGGGACACCCTCTCTGTCGATGGGATGCCGCAAGGTCGAGGTCGATACGATGAAGAAGTTGAAAAAGGCTGATTCTTTGAAGAAGCTCTGGTAACATAACCCTCCTACCCATAGTGGTACGGGCAGGAGAACCTTCGGGCAGCGTGCAGGCTAGTTGAGGGGAATCCTGCCCTCTCGCTCACTTAACTTGCACATTTTGGCCCTCCTTTCCATCAATTATCTTGCTCAGGGACAATCAACTCTATTAAATTTCCGCGAACAGTCATGCTGTCGGTCTCTAAAAGCATCTTTTGGTACAGTGTAGCCAACGGTTTGAGTCTCCGTTGCCTAGCAAGAGGAAAAGTATAAAATCCTCCTATATTGCCTTCATATGCTCTAAGTATTTTAAGGAACCCTTTGTAATGGTCAGCATGCGGATGTGTAATGGCAGCAAAACTTAATTTCTCAGCGCCAAGAAGCTTTAGTTTAGATAATGCAGGGGGATCACCATCGGATACCTGGTTTGAGTCTATGACCCCGAAATAGTGGCCAGAAGAACTATTGTATTCAACTATTATTGAATCGCCATGTGCTACCTGTAGAATGTGGATTGTAAGCACGTTTTCCTCTCATAAATCATTGATCATGGAGTCTATTTCCATGTTTTCTGTAACCGCTCTTTCGGAGAACTTTACCTTCCTCATTGATATGGATGGGCAACGTATTCCATCTTGATTCGCAGAGTAACTTAGACTTATTGGTGATCCATGGTGGATATCTTGAGGGAAAAGGCTTCTGTGCAGATTTATCTGCGTTTTTCTGGTATAAGCTGTATCAAGGTAAATTTCGCATAACACATAATTGTCTAAGATTTTTAAGACAGTTCCAGCTACCTTATTTAACTTGTTCTTAGGAGATTCACTAACAACTACTGATGCAGCAGAATTACTAACCAAAACAATCTTACCACTTTCATTAGCATTACTTATGTTTGATTCGATAGGACCCATTGGATAGTTAAGCGAATGGTCTTGTTCATCCTGCTTAATTAAACCTAATCTTGTGATGTTATCTGTTTGACTATTATAAAGTGTATATTGTTGATCAGATGCTGATCTATTTTCTGTTGGCATTTGTTTTCTCCATATTCTGGATAAGTTCATTTTCTATATCTTTGATGAATTTATTTGCTTTAAGTACGATCGGACGATAAAGATTTGAGATAGTCCTTTTCGAAATCGAGAAGCTTTGTTCATATAGATCGAGATCGCATATTGTGTCGAAATCAGAAGATGTACTTATTTTATCAATAATGGAGGTGAAATGCCTTAGAGCCTCTTGCGATCTATATGGACCTGAGTGGCACCGATATTTTACTCCAGATTCATCCGCTCCTTCCCAAGTTATACCGACATCAGAGATACTACCAAGGTTTTCTTCAACGGAAGTGATATAATTTGGTTTGAAAAAACCGTTGAACGAAGCAAGGGCGTCCTGGAAAGAATTCCCTACCTTACCCAGATAAATCAATCGGAAACCGGATCGAGAGATTGCATCAATTTTGAAATCCTCGCATAATCTATCCGCCAGTTTGAATAGCGAAACCAAGGGCTCAGTTTCCAGTAAGTTAAGCAATTCGATCCCTTCGGCTTTTTCGAAGGCCCCATCAAGGCTGTTCGGAGAAGCATTGAAGAATGCTACGAGATCACCTTCTCCATTTCGGGTTTGGACACTAATAATACGATGGGGTGGGCTCTCGCTTAGCTGGCTGTTGGGTCTATTCTCAAGGTTTAACGTATCCCAAAAAATCTCGAAGATTTTCCCTGGGGAATCAATGATTCCGAAGTTGGGTTTGAAATCAAGTCGGAAAATGACTTTGCAGACCGGCATCAGGTTACCCCGCAAAAAAGTTGTTCAAGATACTTAAGATACTTAACATTCTGATTTTTTCAACAAATAATTCTCTAAATAATAGGGAATGAATGATAATCGGATTTATAGAAGCTTTCCCTAAATCCATTCTGATGTCATGGTCGTGAATCTGCACCATATTTTTTTACCTCCGTAGCGGGCCTGGCGGTTGGTGTGCCGGCTAGCCTGCCAAGCCTCTTTACAAGTAGCGTACAGCCATTGCGCCGTCTGTTCTTCTGCCATCGAGGGTTTAGCCCATCGTCGGGTATGCGTCATTCAATTTTGCCCGTGCCGCCCGCGCCTGAATGAGTCTTCCGGGCCTGACGAACAGCCGGACAAAAGAGGGGTTAGATCCGGCCCCCGTTGTGCAAAGCGCAACTTTCAGCGGGTGCGCCTCTTCCGCAGTTTAGACAATAAAGATGGGCTGAGCCTCGACAACATTTTGTTGGAAATTCCTTCCCCCGATAGCCGGATCTTTTTTGACTTCGGCCTCCCAAGCTTCCGGTCTATTCATCCATGCTTTGTACGGCGCCTCGGTTATGGCCCGTAACTTCTCCCCGCCAAAGTGGAGAAGCTTCTGTGCTTGCGCCGGTTTCAGATTCTGGGCTTTTGCAAGTAAGCTAAATTGCTCCAGGGCGATCTGGTCGACCGGGGCGCCTACCGGAGATCGAGGATCCTTGTACCGCTCCGGCGCGGCCGACTCTGCCTTCTCCGGCGTCGCCTTCACGGTGTCTGTCTTTACGAGAGCCTTTGCTGGTTCGCCCTGGTCAGGCCCTTGCTCAAGTCCCCCTTCTGAGGTCAGAATTTCGGTCATGGTCGGATAAGCCTTGTCGAGCTGCGCGGACTCGGTGACTATTGGGGCGCTTTCAGGTGCTTCCATCGATTTTTCCTCTCCTTAGTTTGTAAGTGGTTGCTGGAAATATTCCTGCTACCGCGGTCCGCCATTTCGCCGTATGGGTGATGGTCCGTTTCGATCTCCGGGGCCGGCCGAGTTTCCGGAGTCGGTTTCCTCCAGGCTAAAGCGCCAAACGGATTGCAAATCTGTTTGATATTGGCGGAATCGGCTTTCCGCAGCCATCGGCCGAAAGTATCCGGGTTATCCTCGATTAAGGGGTCGATCCTGCCCTTGGCGAATTCGGTCACATCGGTCCTCGACGGGAAAAGATACAGAATGCCACGGGAATTCCTGTATCTGGCCGCGTACATCGCCCTGAGCATAGCCTTGGTGGTAAGCCCCATTTGTGCCGCTTTGATCTCGACCACGTGCGGGTGATTGTCGGCGTAGGCGGCCATAAGGTATTCGTGGTTAAGAAAGGTGAAGGGCCGGCCGTCGAGGATAACAGGCGTCTTTTCTGCCCAAACCCCGAGCGAGCCGTAGGCCTTTCCGTCATCCCGGCGAAACTTCTGCTCGATCGAGGTCAAGAGTTGACCGAAGAGCATTTCTTTCCGTGAGCCGACGGATGATTTCATCTCTTTCTTCCGTTGAGACACTTGCGATCACCGAGAGTGAAGAGTGAGGGGCCGAATTCCAAAAGAGGCACGCAGAGACGTTGTAATCCTTTCCGTCATCCCGGCGAAACTTCTGTTCGATCGAGCTCAAGAGTTGACCGGAGAGCATTTCTTTCGGTGAGCCGACGGATGATTTCATCTCTTGCTTCTGTTGAGACACTTGCGATCACCTCCAATACTTCGAGCAATGAATAGTGAATAGTGAATAGCGAAGAGTGAGCTGTGAGGGGCCAAATTCCAAGAGACGCCGAAAGCCTTTCCGTCATCCCGGCGAAACTTCTGCTCGATCGAGGTCAAGAGTTGACCGAAGAGCATTTCTTTCCGTGAGCCGTCGGATGATTTCATTTCTTGCTTCCGTTGAGACACTTGCGATCACCTCCAATACTTCAGACTGAAATTGCCGGACGGCCTGCATGTCGAAAAGCGCCTGGAAGATTTCGAGCTGCAGCTTCAGTTGGCCACGGATTTCCCCCATGGCCTTTAAAGCGAGTTCGCGCGGGTCCTTGAATCTGTACTCGGAGATTTCCTCTTTCTGCCCCCGGACCTTGATTTTGCGGGCCTGAGATTCGAGTACCTGAAGCGCATCTTCTTCGCCCCGGTTCCAGCGCATGAGCAGGTCGAGCAGCTCGTTTGCGTCGCGGTTGATCTTCTGCAACTGGTCCAGCGCATTGATTTCGCGGTCAACAATCTTGTGGGCTACCCGGAGGGTTACATTCCGGCTTATGGCGACATTTAACCTCTTCAACCGTTTAGATACAGCCGCCAGGCCGACTCCCAGCTTACGGGCGGCTTCGGAGACAGTGTCGCCGTTCCTGATCAATTGAAGTAATTGGTTATCATCTATTACGCTTTTCATGCGGGAGGGCTCCTGAGTTAGTGAATAGTGAATAGTGGATAGTGAATAGTGAATAGTGAATAGTGAATAGTGAATGGGTGAAAAGCAAATTCCTGTAAGCGTTCACCGCAGAGGCGCAGAGAACGACGGAGGAAATTATACTTCATTATTGGAAGTGATGTCAAACACAAAGTGAAGGGTGAAGATCATCTCACCAGACGCGGAAGCGTTCGATAATTCCAAAAATCCGGTGGCCTGCTTCGAGGGGCTAGGGTCGATCTTTAGAGGCGCGGAGAGACTGCGGCCCAGAAATAGAAAGAGTACATTATTGCTTCAGGTCTCGTAGTAATGATTCATCTTATGAAGTACGAGGATGCCTAAAATTAAGTGATTGAATTTACAATGCAGCTTGCGTGTCGGCCGCCAATTGTGGGCGGTTCCAAAGAATAATCATACGGCGGGCGAGCAGCAGGATCGAGCGTTTTCAGGCAGGTATCTCCTGTTTGCAGGGGCATCCGGGCCTGCCTGATAACTGAAATCACAAACAGAGGCTGTTTTGGCCGGGGTCACCGGTCTAATACCAATTTGCCTTCAAGATGTGCCCATGGCGATGGGTTTCGCTCCGCTTCACCCATCCTACGCGTTTGTACCGGCTGCGATAATACGTTGGACGGATAGAGTGGAGCGAAACCCATCACATTCATCTTGAACGCAACTTAGTATAAGAGGTGTTGGCGCCTTGATATCTTGTTGAAGCACCACATTGAACGGTCGCTGAATGTAATCGCGGATTTCGGCAAGGTTATAACCCGTTCGCGCAGGGAAACGGGCAATGGGGATTCCCGCGCGGGATACCTCTTGTATGTTCGGACCGGAAACCGTATCGTCTTAGTAATTTTAGCCTAGCGTAAATTAGACGTTTTGGACTTTATTCCGCGTAATTAAATGTCCGGTAACATCGAGACCATCTGGAAGCCCGCCGCTGATACTCAAAGTTCCAGCCAGTTCTCAACGCGCAAATCCTTCACCCTGGAAAAATGGCGAATGTTTCCCGTTACCACAACGCAGCCCTGTTGCAGTGCAGTTGACGCAATTAGAATATCTTCCGTCCCGATCATTTGACCAGCCCTTTGAAAGGAGGCGAGAAGGCTTCCAGCGGTAACCGCCTCGCGAGACTCTAACGGTAAAATGGTCAGCTTGGAAAGTATTTCTTCTGTGATCTTATCCCAAAAGACGTCGGCATCAGCGCGTAAAGCAGCGCCGAAACGCAGCTCCATGACGCAAATGCAAGATGTGCATAATGAGTCCGGCTGTCTTGATCTCAGCCGATCAACCAGGCGAGGATTCGGTCGTTTCTTCAACAATTCGCTAAGTATGTTGGTATCCAGAAGATACCTCATTCCGTCACTTGCCCTCCGAGCACTCGAGGAATATGTTCATCGCGGTGCTCGATGATCTGGTCAATGGTGTTGAAGAAATCATCTTCATTGTCGAGCCACCCTTTTGCGTCCGCGAGGTGTCCGGATTCTGCTGTTGCCGGAACAAGTCTGACCAATGGTTTTCCTCGCTTGGTGATCACTATCTGCTCTCCTCCATAGGCGACTCGCCCAAGAAGTTCCGATAAATGCTTCTTTGCTTCTGCAACATTTATTGTCTTCCGAATCATTCTGACCTCCACAGCCGATAGTATATGGGTCATGTTGACCTGTTTGATTCGAAAAGTCAACACCTTTTGACCTTTGACGTATTGCACCAAAGGACTCAAATGTCAAGTAATATCGGTATCATGTGGGACTTCCGAGGTTAATTCATCTGACGCATCTCGCGCTTCGCGCCCGGATAGCGAGTATCCGGGCCACCCGCGATTATCCTGCAATTTGGAATCAAAACAGATCTCCTTATTGTTAAGAAAATCCACCACTCGAAGGCTCAAGATGTTCGCAACAAATATTGACCAGGCGTTGACTTGCCGCTTGTAAAGTGGCTTGGGGTAGGGCTTGGTAGGCGATCCGTCAGATTGAGAGTCTAGTGTGTGAGCTGTTGCCCATTTGCCGAGTCCATAAACGAAACAAGTAAAGAAAGCGCGTGAGGGCTTCTCTTAGCAGCCTGAAGCGGCTCTTGCGCCAGTCCGAGCAGGCTATCGGTAGGACATCGATGCTGAGTCCCGCCCTCCGGGCCCTGTAGAGCAAGTCCAGGACATAGTTTGTGTCCTCGCTCATTCCCGGCAGCAAGGGCCGTACTGAAGACGCCCTGTAGGCTTTTGCGCCGATGGAATAATCGTCATACGGCAGGCGCAGAAGGACCCCGGCGCACAGGATGAAAAGCTTGCTCCCAAGAAGCCTCACCGGAGAGCGGCTTTGAGCGCCTGATTTTTTTGACCCGACTACCACGTCTGTTGTCCGGAGCAAATCCAAAGCACTGGTAATGAATTCGAGATCAACAGAGAGGTCCATATCCATGGAGATAAGGATGGGGGCTGCAGCCAGTCCGGCCGCTATTTTGAAGACCTCCCCCACGGCGCCTCGGCTTTTTATGTGAAAGAACCCGATCCGCCCCGGCCGGATAGATTCGATCATCCTGCCTATCTCTTCGGTTGCGTCGGTGGAACCGTTGCTCCCGATGATGATTTCGGCGTCGATTCCCTTATCCTGAAAAAAGAGGAGCAGTTTGCGAAGGTTCGGAATAAGAATGTCCTGCTCGTTATAGACGGGTATGAGCAGGGAAAGGGCAGGCGGTTCCTGATAGTAATGTGAATTCTTCAATGTTGTATTCGCTGTGGCAGTTTGCACTGAAATCTCACGGATTTCCGAAGGAGGGGCAGGTCTTGTCAATTCCGGCGCCTCTTTGCCGGGCGGAGTGAAAGAAGAGAGCATACCGGACAAAAAGCCGGCAAAGAGGCGAAAGGAGGCGGCAGGGTCTGCGCCGCTGCGGAAGACATCCAGCAGATACGCAGGGCGCAGGTAAAATTTGAGAAACTCCCTGGTCAGATCGGGGCCGCTGCCCGCCGCCCCGGTCCGGCCGGAAACCCACCAGGGCTCATGATCGAAGGCTTTTCCCAGGGAAGTCCCCGGATAAGGCGTTACCCTGTGAAACGAGGCATAGGAGAGAGGCAGTCCGCGGGCGAAGCGGCCCGTTTGTCTCCAGTCGGATGCAGTCTCCCATGGAAATCCAAACAGAAAGAACCCGGCTGCCGCAATGCCTGCCTGTCGAGTCTCCAGGATAGCCCGCTCGATTCGGGCGTTCGAGATGGGTTTTCCGGCAAGTTCCCTGGTCTTCTCCATGCCGCTTTCGATGCCGTAATGAATTAGAGAGCAGCCCGATATTCTCATTTGCCGAAGCAAACGAGCGTCCACGGCATCGGCGCGGGTCTGGCAGCACCAGCGCAAACCGTACTTGCCCACTATCTCGCATAACTCCAGGGTCCTTTCCCGCAGCATCGTGAATTCGAGGTCGATGAAGTAAACGGTTTCGAATCCCAGGGAAAGCACAAGTTCGAGTTCGGATGCGACCTGAAGGGGGTCTTTCATGCGGACCTTCGACCCATACATCGTCTTGAGGCAAAACGTACACCGGTTTGGACAGCCGCGGGCGGTCTCGAGGACGGCGAGTTTATTCCCGAGCAATTCGTACTCATACATTTCGGGGCGAACGAGCGAGTAGGCCGGAGGCGGCAAGGCGCGAAGGTCCGCAAGAGGGGCAGGGGGGCCGCTTTGTATTTTGCCCCCCTCTATCCAATGGATGCCGGGTACGTCCGGCAAAGGGATTTTTCGGTCAAGCGCGTTGAAAAGAGCGGGCCCCGATACCTCGGGTTCTCCGGAAATTATCACGCGAGCGCCCGTAAGTTCCGCTATTTTTGCGGGAAAGAGGGTCCCGTGAACTCCACACAAGATGAGCTTTTCCGCAGGTATGGACCCGGTCAACCGGACGAGATGGGTGAGGTCGAGGTTCGGGCATTGCCATCTGTCGAGGGGCGAGGTATTGACTACCACCCGGTCAGCCTCCGCCGTCAACGCGCGCAGGCGGCCAGGAGAAAGCCCCTCAGCCCGCGCGTCGTACAAAACCACGAAGTGCCCGTTATTTTGCAAAATGGCTGCAAGGTTGAGCATATCGAGGGGGGGCCAGCGGCGGTTATAACGCTGGGAGCGCATTTTCCCGCCCCATGAAGGATTTATGAGCAGAATTTTCAACAAAAGCTCCGAAGGCCGAAAACACTGGATTCCGGCCCAAAAGCCCTGCCGGAATGACGAAATGTTAGATACTCCCACACCGGGATGTTTTTTCCGATATGCATGTCTTTAGGCCAAAAACACTGGATTCCGGCCCAAAAGCCCTGCCGGAATGACGAAATGTTAGATTCTCCCCCACCGGGATGTTTTTTCCGATATGCATGTCTTTTGGGCAAAAACACTGGATTCCGGCCCAAAAGCCCTGCCGGAATGACGAAATGTTAGATTCTCCCCCACCGGGATGTTTTTTCCGATATGCATGTCTTTAGGCCAAAAACACTGGATTCCGGCCCAAAAGCCCTGCCGGAATGACGAAATGTTAGATTCTCCCCCACCGGGATGTTTTTTCCGATATGCATGTCTTTTAGGCCAAAAACACTGGATTCCGGCCCAAAAGCCCTGCCGGAATGACGAAATGTTAGATTCTCCCCCACCGGGATGTTTTTTCCGATATGCATGTCTTTAGGCCAAAAACACTGGATTCCGGCCCAAAAGCCCTGCCGGAATGACGAAATGTTAGATTCTCCCCCACCGGGATGTTTTTTCCGATATGCATGTCTTTTGGGCAAAAACACTATAGAGGTAGGGACGGCACATTGGATTGCGTCGCCGTCTTTTGGGCAAAAACACTATAGAGGTAGGGACGGCGCATTGGATTGCGTCGCCCCTCCCTCCGAACCGGACTGGCGGATCTCCCGCATCCGGCTCTCCAGTTGATGGTCTTACCTCATCGAGGACTGGAGCAATGAATCACGGGCGGTCTTAAGGCTAAACAGCCCGTGCTCACGAAAGAAGTTGTTGGGCCAAAGCATATGATGGTATCCGCGACTGATTCCGCCCTTCTTCCGCCTTTCCCGCATTATGCTGCGAAGACGTCTGCGTATCCATCCGTCAAGGCGTGGGAAGGTGCGAGCGTTGGCGTGCTTGAAGTATTCAAACCAGCCTTTGAGGGTCTTGTTCACATCCTCGATTATGACTTCAAGACTATGGCCGTTGCTTCTCCCGGTTTTCAGGCGTATCGCCTCTTTGACTTTCGCAAGACTCTTCTTGCGTGGCCATCGGGTATACCTTCCAAAGCGATATCCCAGAAATTCAAACCCGGATTTGGGCTGAGACAGATCCACGGTCTTTGTCTTTTCGGGATGCAGAGTCAGTCCTCTTTCTTCAATCAGTTTGCTGACCAGAGCCAGTGCGGATTGGGCTTCGGCATGACTCCCGCAAAGAACCACAAAATCATCTGCGTATCTGACCATCCTGTATCCCGCCCCGGCCATCGCGAGATCGACCGGGTGGAGGAAGAGGTTGGCGAGCAGCGGACTAATTACAGCCCCTTGTGGGGTACCCCCTTCGGGAGTCCATCGATTCATTCCATCGAGAATGTCTACTTTGAGGAAGGTCTCAAGCAGCTTAAGAACGCGCCCATCCGAGATGTATTTGCGTACCTCGTTCATGAGCAGATCGTGCGGGATGCTATCAAAATAGGCTTTGATGTCCGCATCCACTACATGGATGCACCCGGACTTAAGGAGTTTATCGACCTCTCGAAGGGCATCCTTGCACCCGCGCCTCGAGCGAAACCCGTAGCTCCTCGACACAAATTCCCGTTCGAAGATTGGTTCTATGGTCATACGCAGCGCCGCCTGCACCACGCGGTCCCGCACTGCGGGTATACCAAGTGGCCTTTTGTCCTTGCTTCCGGACTTGTCGATGTAGACCCGCCGGATGCCTTTCGGGCGATAAGTCCCACTGCGCAGTTCCTCTTCGAGTCGGGACAGGTTTGCCTCAAGATCCCGTTCGAAACACTTGATGCTTTGATGGTCCGATCCGGCACTGCCTCCATTTGCCCTCACGCTGAGCCATCCGGCCTTAAGCGTTGCAGGTCGGCAGACCTTATCGATCAAGCTGAACCAAACATTTCCTTTCACCCCCCTTTCGAGGGCTTCCAGCATGCGCTCCGTCCACACAGACCGTTCCACCCAGTCCCACCGTGTGGGCCAGGCTTCTCCCGCTTGCTTAGTCGTTTCCGGCACTGCCGCGGGTATGTTTTCGTTATGTGGGATCAAAGCTCATCCATCTTCCTGCATCCCTTCGCTCCACAGGCATTACCCTGTTTCCTCGCTATTATGGATGCTCTGACTCCTGCCCGGCTGGCTCTTCGGCAAACTTCGCATGAACACCAACCTTTCTCCGGGCAGGTCTCCCTGGTTCACGTCACACGACCTTCCATGCATTCTGTCACCAAACACCTGACGCGCCCTGTCATCGCTTACGCGCTGCCCGCCCAGCGTGACAGACTTCCCGGAGCGGCTCTGATGGGTTCGCCCGGCCCCTCCCGGTCTGGACTTCACCTTGAATCCGGAGGCTCGTCGCAACGTACGGCCGAATCGTGTTCGTCATTATCCTACGGACTGCATGTTCGTCTCGGGTTGCTCTCCACCCCGCCTCGCGGCGACGCAGTTACCTTTGACTACCGGGAGCGGGCATCTCCCGGGAGGGGACTTTCACCCCTCAGATCGTGCGCGCTCCCAGGCGCACGGATTCCGGCCCAAAGGCCCTGCCGGAATGACGAAATGTTAGATTCTCCCACACCGGGATGTCTTTTCCGATATGCATGTCTTTAGGCCAAAAAACACTGGATTCCGGCCCAAAAGCCCTGCCGGAATGACGAAATGTGGTTCATCCGGCAAACGAGTACTTCCAATATTTTCACGCGACCCTTTATAATTGGCCCAGAGGCGTCATTCCCGAGGAGCATGCCCCCGACTAAACACTTCGAGGGCATGCTCCTCGGGAATGACGCTTTTCCCTTGTAATCGCAGACTCGGCACTTTCGTGCGGCTCAAAATAGACAAGCATTTTAACGCCATATTTGCTGGTGAATCCTTCAACCAGACCCTGTTTGTGATTCCATACTCTTTGCACCAGATTCGATGTTACGCCGATATACAATGTGCCGTTTCGTCTGCTTGCCATGATGTAGACAAAGAACTGTTTTGCCACGCCCAGCCACCCTTCCTGGATTCCCGCCCCCCGACTAAACACTTCGAGGGCATGCTTCGCGGGAACGACGTTTTGCAATCCCTTTCATCGCCCGTAAATTGTGCAGGTACGCGTTTGCCGGAAGACCCTGGACCGCTCTTTCTGGATTCCCGCCCCCCGACTAAACACTTCGAGGGCATGCTTCGCGGGAATGACGCTTTGCAATCCCCTCTATGCATGTCTTTTGGGCAACAGCCCGGAAACTTTCACCCACCTGGCAGGGCCTGGAGATATTTAATTGCAGAATTTTCGGCACAGTTGCCAAATTTACCGCTTAGAGGCGAAGCGCCGGATTCTTAACATAACCATGCAGTTTCTGCCCGGCCCAATCGAGAAAGCGAACGAGCAACCCGGCGCGGGCAGGGGGGGCTGAGTCCGGATAGGGTCCCTTCTCCCACTCCCTGTACTGAGCAATGATGGCCAGGCATTGTCTCAAATGGGCCTGGGCCTCGGCGGACTCCGGCGCATCGAAATTGCCGTTAAGCCATTTAGTGAAGAGATCGGATGCCTCCAGGAACCTGTTCATGTAAAATGAACGACAGGCAAGAGAAAGAACGGCTCGATCGGCGGTTTTCTTATCAGCAGAGAAGGTCAGTCCACGGTAAAGATTGTAAGCCTCGAGATATCCGCCGGATGCGAGCAGCGCTTTGGTCTCCGCGAAGACGGCCTCCGCCTCCGACCATCCGCGCCAGATGCAGGCCCGCCCGTTCTGTAGCGCCATTTGGGGGCCAAGTAAAGAGGGCCTGTCGAAAATACCTCTCGGCATCTTCTTTTTGGTCCATGTTGAGGCACGCTTCCCCCAACATCGTGAGACCTTCCGCGTAAATAAGACTATCCGGATTGTTTTCGAAAAAGTCCTCCAACATCGAACGCAAATCACTCCACTTTTTCTCGGCGTCCATCACCCGCGCCTTGTACAACACGCAATAGTCGAGCACCGAGGAATGTCCGAATTTTACGATGCATTCGTCCAGGAGCTTAAGGGCCTGCAAAGTCCGGGCGGATTGTGACAGATCGGGTAAGGCTTGAGACGAAGGGGCGCCGGGGTTCGGCTCATCGATGATTCCTTTCAGTTTTTCGGCTGCAAGGTCGTACAAAAGAACCGGATCATGATGATTCCGCGTCAATATTGCCATTGGAATAATTATGGCCAGCAGGACCAATGCGGCGAGGACATCTTGCGTTTCGTCCGATTCTTGCGGTCCGGGGGACCCTGGATTCCGTCCGGTCGGGGTCTTTGCCGCCGGCGCCACTTTTGCGCTCTGAAATCCAGCGGGGTCTCCATGCGGAAAAAGGAGTCGAGTGGATGGTCCGGGTAAGGAGGGCCTTGAACAGGAATACCAGGATGGTGAGCAGGGTCAGGATTTTTCCCCAAAGATAAATCCCTGAGCCGGTGTCGAATGTGAGGACCACCCTGGAGGTTTGCGGCACCAGGAGCATAAAGGCCGGAGAGGCCAGGTAAAGTTCTCCGGCCCCCTCGGTGATGCGCCAGTCCGGATGATATGAGACCTTTATCCAGAGCGGATGGCCCGGCTTCGAGGTATTGATGGTGATCTTTTGATCTCCCAGGGTGGCGCTCGCTTGAATTTTTTCATCGGTGGGAATTGGGGTCTCGACAATGCGATCGGGCCTCCCATCGTAAGTCTGCAGGCTTTTCCAGAAATTACCGGGGGAATCTTCCGACGCCACAACAAGAGGCACTTTCAAAGAGGATTTGCGGAACCATTCGAACTGAACGTTTTTCCAATCTTTGGGTGGAATTCGTAAGGGTTTGAACCTCAGGGGCTCCACATAGGAATTGTCGCATTGCCTGACCCGATAAATCCTGAAAGGCGGGAATTCCATGCTGAGCTCATAGAGTGGCGAATAGTCAAGCGCATTGGCCATATCGCCGGAGGCCGCAATGACCTGGCTGACGTTGAACAGACGCAGGTGAGCGGCTGCCCGGTCCGGATCGGGCCTTGAATAATAATACCGGGAAAAAGGGGACGACGGGGTTTGAGTCAACTCCGATTGAATGTAAAAGACGAACGGCGAACTGGGGCTCGATTGCATGTAAAGCCCTTCGAGTGTTGACCTTCCCGAAAAGTACGGGAGCAGCTCGAAAGCCCTCACGCTGCCGGCGTCGTTTGTTATTGGATTGTGCTCGTAAACCACCCTGGGGCTGTTTTCATCTCCGCGCAAATAATCGTTCACCATGCGGTAAGAGTTCGAGAGCGGCTTGGATTCCATGCCGGAATAATTCCACCTGATCCACGTATCGATGGCATAAGCCCTGGTCAGCGTGAGGGCGATAAGCGCGGCACAAAATGCAGCCAGCCACAGGTTGGGGCGCGGCAGACGCGATAAGAGCCTGCCCCATCCAACCGCGCCAAGCAGGACGAGCATTATCTGGGCCAAAGGCAAAAAGCGGATATCCACGAGTCCCGAGGGAAGTGGCCAGGCTGAAACCGAGCAGGGCCATTGCAAACTGCCAGAATAGATAGAATTCGGGACTGTCGATTGAGTCATGAAAGATGGCGGTTAATCGCTTACCCTGTCCGAAGAGGCTCCGAATGCCCGAGAAAGCGAGAATCAAAGTCCCGGCAAATGAAGGCCACAGAAGGGGGGGCGCTATTTCAGTCCAGTGTTCGAAATGCCAGGAATGCACGTAGGGCGTATTCCAGCGGATGCGCCAGAGGACCGGGAGCAGCCAGAATGCGGCAAGTCCGAACGCCGCGGCATGGAGCCGGAGTATGTATCGCAGGTTGCCGCCCCGCAGAATGAAATAGGATGTCCCCATTGCGGACTGGAGAAGAGGATATCCGCTGCTCAAGGCTATTGAGGCTTCCAGGGCGGAACCGCCGAGCGTGGATTTGCGGCCGGCGATGTCCGCGTAAAGCTTCCCGGTTAAGATGATGTATAGAATGGTCGAAATTCCAAAGGCGAACTCACCGGAAAGAGTGCTGAAGATGTTTGCTCCCCACATCGAATTCTCAGTCATGAAGAGGAACTGGAGCGACATCACAGCGCCGATTGCCGCGGTATTCTGTGCATAGCGAAGGCGCCTGAGGCACAGATAGACGGCGGCAGGCATAGGGATAATGGCCAGCAGCGTAACGAGCTTGAAGGCGATCTTGAAGGAAAGGACCAGCGAGAAGAGGGCCATGATATCAAATGGCAGGGGAAAGTACTGAAGGAAGAGCGGAAAACCTGCGTAATCGCCGTGAATCCAGGTGACCGGCGAGAAAAAAAAGCGCAGCCCCTTGCTCATCGCCACGGCTGCAATGAAATGCGACGGGGTGTCGCCTCCGGCGGTCACGTTTGATTCAAAAATAAGGGTGGCAGGGAAAAGAAGAATGAGCAGGACTTCGGATAACAACAAAAGCAGGATTGGGAGTTTAGTTGTGTTGAAGTTCACTGTATTTTGAAAGTTTTGCCTTCCTCGAGCAGTTCCAGGCATACACCTGGAATGAGCGCCAGTTCGGCCTCTATCTGCGACCTGTAAGGAGGTTTCAGGTGTGAAATATAAATCTTTTCAGGCAGGCTCGGCATCTTGCGGATCTCTGCTTCCAGAAGAGATGGGGAGAGATGACCGGTGGCCAGAGCACGCGAGCTGAGTTCATCGGGAAATGAAACCTCCACGATGAGCGCTTTTACATTACGGTTGCGCATCTTTTTCCAGATCGCCTCGGTGGGGCCGGTATCGCCGGTGTAGAGCAAAGACGCGCCTGAAGTATGCTCGACTAGGTATCCGTAGGCCGGAACCGAGTGGTTGACTCTCGTTGCGAGGATTTTATAGTCGCCAATAACCACGGGGCTTCGAGTCGAGATCACCCGATAGCGCATAAGAGGATTCTCGGTATTGGGGATGGTCGTGAAATCAGGCCAGATCCTGTTGTTAAATATATGCCTCCGGATATCGGATATGACCTCTTTGCCGCCAAGGACCAGAATTTGGCAGGTCGGGTTCATTGCGTTCAGGTTGTCCAAAAGGAAGGGTATGCCTTTCAAATGGTCCAGGTGGGCATGAGTAAGGAATATGTGAGTTATACGGCACTGCGCGATTTTTTCCAGAGAGAGCGCAACGGTTCCCGCATCGAGCATGAGAAAATTGTCAATGAGAAAAGCCGGGGGGTTGAGTCCCGGGGCTTCCGAACCTGCAGATCCGAGAACGCTAATTTCCATATATACCTTCATGGAAGGAAAATTATGTTTTAAAAGCACAGAGTTTAGAGATTTTTTGGAATATTTCAATCAAATTGTCCCGGCCCGGAGTTTCGGGACTCAAATTTTGCACATTTCAAAGTGCACAATGAGGAAAATATTCGCACTTTATTCTTCACAAATCGATCTGAATGTACTAAAAAGCCTTCCCTGTAAGCAGCCTTCCGCCGGTCTCAGGACCGGAAGCTTTACCAGGCATCTGCTGAAGATTTTCGATCATTCACAGTGTTGCGGTTCAATTATTTTTGAAGTTGGGTTTTGGACTTCTGGATTCCTCCTGTAGCTGATATGCAAAGTGTTTTTCCTGGTACAAGCATCTAAAAGCCTGTTCCAAAATCCGGAATTTTCGAAGCCAGAATAGCGGGCTATTACTGCAGGTAGTATCCCAAAAAGTGTGCCGGTCGACCCTGGCATGAGTTTAGATTGTCCCGGGGCTCAAAACCTGCGTCTTGGATTCTTGGGCGTAGAACGAGGACCCGGGCGATTTGAGGCGCCGGACTGAACGCAAAGGAAAAGAGGAAGAAAATGCCGATCGAAATTTCTGAAAAGACGATCAAACACGAGTTCATCGAGAGAATCGGTCAACTGAGCGGGCAGGACATCTACAAGTGTTTTCAATGCGGCACCTGCGGGGGCGCCTGTCCGATGTCGGGCCAGATGGAGACTCTGCCGAGAAGGATCATGCGAATGGTTCAACTTGGGATGGAAGAAAGGGTTGCAGGTTCCAAGACCAGCCATATCTGTGCATCCTGTCATACCTGCACGGCAAACTGCCCCAGGGGCATCGATCTGGCAAGAGTCATGGAGGCGGTACGGCTTCTGACCCTTAGGAAAAACATCAATATGATAGAGCCTTCCAGGCTGGATGCCGAGACCATCAGAGATCTGCCTCAGATGGCTCTGGTAAGCTGTTTCAGAAAACTGACCAGTTGAGGATTATCATGAAAGTTAGCTACTATCCCGGATGTACCCTGAAGACAAAAGCGAAGAACCTGGAGGATGCGGCAGTAGCGTCCATGGCGGCCCTTGGTATCGAATTCGAGGAGTTGTCAAGATGGAATTGCTGCGGCGCGGTTCACTCTCTGGCCGATGACGATCTGATCCACCACGTTGCGCCGGTACGCGACCTCACAAGAGCCATGGAGCAGGGAAGCGACCGGATCGTGACGCTTTGTTCCATGTGCTATAACACGCTAGCCAGAGCGAATCTTCTGATGCGAAACGATGAGGTGAAAAGGAAGACCATCAACGACTTCATGAGCGAAGAAAAGCCATACAGCGGCGAAGTCGAAGTCGTGCACTTCCTGAACTTTCTGCGAGATACGCTGGGTTGGGACAACCTGCGAGCCAGGCTCAAAGCCCCGCTCAATGGAATGAAAATAGCCTCGTATTATGGCTGTACGCTGGTCAGGCCCAAAGATGTGGCAATCGAGCCTGAAGGCGGCGGCAAAATAATGAATGAATTCGTGGAGGCACTCGGCGGCGTCCCGGTGGATTTTGCGGCGAGCACGGTCTGCTGCGGGTCGTATCAAATCGTGGCCAACCCCGAGGCCGCTCTCGAAGTAATCGCACGAGTTATTGAAAGCGCTTCGAATGCGGGCGCGGAGGCACTCATCCTGAGCTGCCCGCTTTGCGAGTATAACCTTGCGAAAAAACAGGAAGAGCTTCTTCGCAGCCAAAAAATATCGAGGAAGCTGCCTGTTTACTATTTCACACAAATTCTGGCTATTGCCCTGGGGCTATCCCACGAAACTTACCGGCTCGATTTGAATGACCCGAGCTGCGGCGAATTTCTAAAGTCGAAAAACTTTTCGGCCGGACCGCCGGTCCACGCCTAGGGCCGAATGTTGTGGCCGGATATTCAGATTAGGACGAGTTAGATTTTCAAGCCAAGGAGAAATAAGATGTCAGCACCCGCAAGACAGGTTGCAACTGGAGACAGAGCCATTCTTCCCGAGGGAGCGAAGACGATCCCCATTTATGTGATGGGCAAGCGCTACGAAGTCCCTGAAACCCTCACTATCATGAAAGCAATGGAATTTGCAGGATTCAAGTTTCTGAGGGGCGCAGGCTGCCGAGGCGGCATCTGCGGAGCGTGCCCGACGGTTTACCGCAGAGAAGGCGACTACAAGCTCTACTTCGGCCTGGCCTGCCAGACCGTCGTTGAACCCAATATGTACCTGGCGCAGATCCCTTTTTATCCCGCGAACCGCGCGGCATACGATATCGAAAAGATAGAGCCTGTCGCTGAGACGATTCACTCTCTTTACCCGGAGCTGTTCCGCTGCGTCGCGTGTAATAACTGTACCAAAGCCTGCCCGATGCACGTGGAGGTGCTCGATTACATTTCAGCGGTCAAGCAGGGCGACATCGCCAGAGCTGCCCGGCTTTCATTCGACTGCATCCAGTGCGGAATGTGCGCCAGCCGCTGTATGGGCGAACTGCCGCAGTATCACATCGCACAGCTTGTTCGACGCATTTACGGCAAGTATATCCAGCCCAATGCCGAACACCTGCGCAAACGGGTTGGAGAAATCGAAGCGGGAAAATATGACGGGATGCTCGACGAGCTTCAGAAAGTGAGTCATGCCGAGCTTGAAAAGATATACAAAGAGCGCGAACGCGAACCCGACATGGCCCCTCTGGGGACCTGGATGCCAAAGGATACCAAGTATCTATGATCTTCGCGGATGCGGCGGTCTTACCGGACTTTGTATTTCAGTTATAGAGATGCATGCAATTCAAGGAGAAAGACATTATGGGTTACACACCTGAGATGAAGGAACTTATAAAGAAGGTCGAGGCAACCAGGCCGGAGCGTGTAGCGAGATCGAAACGAGGGGAAAATTTTCCGGCGCTGTCGCTGGAAGAGCGTGCGGTGGTCCTGGGCAAGTTTCATCCCGACTATCAGAAAGAAGGCCGCAGGGCGCTCAAGGCCGGCCCCGATAAAGGGCTGGTCGTGCCTGAAGAGATCGCAAGGGTAATGGAGTCCAGATCGCTGCTTCGCCACGATAAGGTCGATCTTTCGAAGCCCGACTACGAGACCGACATATTGATTCTCGGGGCCGGGGGAGGGGGGACTTCCGCGGCACTCATGGCTACCGAGGCAGGCCTGTCCGTAATTATGGCCACCAAGCTGCGCCATGGCGACGCCAACACCATGATGGCCGAGGGCGGGATACAGGCTGCTACGCAGGAATGCGATTCGCCCTTCTATCATTATATGGACACCATAGGCGGAGGCCATTTCACCAACCAGCCCGACCTGGTCGCGGCACTTGCGCACGACGCGCCGCTTTCAATAGCCTGGCTGGAATCTTTGGGCATGATCTTCAACAAACTGCCCGACGGGCGCCTCGATTCCCGTCACTTCGGCGGATCGTGCCGGAAGCGCATGCAATCGTCGGGCGACATGACCGGCGCTGAAATCATGCGCGTACTGAGGGATGAGGCCAGAAACCGCAGAGACCGAATCAGGGTCATCGAGTTCTGTCCCGCAGTCGAGCTTATTCTGGACGAAACCGGAAAATGCGCAGGCGCTATCCTCTACAACATGGAAACCCGCGAGTTTTTTATCACGCGCGCAAAAGCTGTAATCATTGCTACCGGAGGAAACGGCCGGCTTCACATAAAAGGCTTTGCTACAACAAACCACTACGGCGCCACGATGGACGGAGTCGTCATGGCTTACAGGGCCGGCGTCGGCACGACCTGCCTGCCGTCGACCCAGTATCACCCCACCGGCGTTGCGTATCCGGAGCAGAATGTGGGACTGCTCATTACGGAAAAAGTTCGCGGACTGGGCGCCCACGTTCTCAATGTCGAGGGCGAGCAGTTCTGCTTTCCTCTCGAACCCCGCGACGTCGAATCAGCAGAACTAATCAAGGAAGCCGTCGAAATCCACAAGGCAATAATTACACCGACAGGACGTTTTGGCTTGTGGCTAGATTCGCCGATGATCGACCTGCTGCATGGAGAAGGCACAGTGCGCAAGGAACTTCCCGCCAAGTTCATACAGTTTGAGCGGCATGGAATCGACATCAGCAAGGAACCTATGCTCGTCTACCCAACCCTGCACTACCAGAACGGCGGGATCGCCATAGATGCGAACTGCGAGACGGTGGTTCCCGGCCTGTTTTCGGCCGGCGAGTGCACGGGCGGTCTGCACGGAGAAAACCGTCTCATGGGCAACAGCCTGCAGGATGTCATCACATTTGGGAGAAGAGCCGGTGTGAGCGCGGCAAAATACGTGCTCTCCGGCGTGGATCTCAAGAGACCCACGCTGGACCACGTGGTCAAATTTGAAAATGAACTCATACAGGAGGGGGTTACCGACCCGATTGTCGCTCCGATCCTGTTGCCTGATTATTCAACCGACGAAGTTGCCGCAAGGCGTCTTACGGAGGCAAGGCAGGAATCCGAGTAGTACGATTTATGATCTCACCCGGGTGAGACCATAAAACCTGAATACAAAATGGGGTTTCCACGCGACGCGTGAGAAACCCCATTGCTTTTTCACCAGCCGGGGCGTGTTTACCTGAGGAAACCTGTGGATGCCCGATTCATCATTCGATCTATTATTTTGTTCGGCTACAGAAATGCACGCAAATGGTTGACGATCTGGTCTTTGGGAAGAGCCCCCAGGAGCCGGTTCGCAACCTTGCCGTTTTTGAACACGAGCATTGTGGGGACACTCATTACCTGGTATTGGGAAGTCAGGCCGGGGCTCTTATCCATGTCGATTTTGATGAATTTTACAAGCCCGGCGTACTCCGTGGCGAGTTCATCAAAAAGAGGCAGCAAGCGCTGGCAGTGGCCGCACCAAGGCGCCCAGAAAAGGGCCAGCACGGGGCCGGGGAACCTGAGGACTTCGGCGTCAAACATGCGTTCGTCAACAACCAGTGTGCGTTCGGGGTATGCGGCGGTGAAATTGAGGGGAGTGCGGCATTTGCCGCAAACGGCTTTTTCTCCCAGCCGCGAGCGTGGGATGCGATTTTTTGCTCCGCACCGGGTGCATCTTACTATAAAATTGTCTTGAAGCATTGATCTGGGGACTCCATTTGATTTAGAATACAAAGCTTGGATTCGGTGTAGATGAGCAACGGTTAATCACTATATTTTTTCTATGCAAGACAAGCGGTAGTGGATCATCCTGCTCAAGCCCATCTATTTTTTCATTCCGAAGACTTCGAACCGAAAAGTGCCGACTTTTTCCCCTGGTGTTCAGCTCTTGAGTTGTATGCCGAACAAAGCGAGGTGTTGCAGTGGCTCGGATTGACGATTACAAGGAATCCTTCCGTTTAGCTTCGTTAGAACTAAAAAAAAGAGATGCCGCGACGCTCGCCAAAGCGGCCGGGGCCGAGTTTTGTCCCGAAGAGGGCCTGGTCGTTGCATTTCTGGGCAACAGGTACGTGGTGCAAATCCATCCTGAGACGGATATTCGCAAGAAAAATTCGAGCGAAGAGGTTCCGCTTCCGGACAAAATTCTTATCGCGCATTATCTGCTGGGCGCTTCAGGAAAGAAAAGAAATGGAAAGGTTATCACTTTTCGCCAGATACCCGATGGTCAGTTTTACTTCGAAGCTTTTCAGAAACGAGCTAGAGACCCGTTCGTAAATTTTTACGGCAATAACGGGAGGCTTTTTGTTGAGTGTGCCACGAAGATGGGGGCCTCGCGGGTGGAAAATGGGGATTTCGCCATGGAATTTGCCGTCTTCCCAAATATTTGCGTTCAACTGGTTCTATGGAAGGGTGATGAGGAGTTTCCTCCGGATGCTACGATTCTATTTGATGAGAGCATTCATCGGAATCTTACGGCTGAGGACATCGCGGTGATGAGCGGATGCCTGGTTTATCGGCTTATCGGTTTGGGAAGAAAAATTCAATCGGAAGCCTGATCCGCAATATAGTTGGAGGAGGTATTTTGAAAATAGCGGTAACTGGAAAGGGCGGAGTTGGAAAGACTACCTTTTGCGCTTTTCTTGTAAAGTGGTTCGCCGATCAGGGCAAAAGTGTTCTCGCGATCGACGCCGACCCCGATGCAAATCTTGCGCACGCCCTGGGGATAGAAAACGCCGGATCGATAACTCCTATCTCGCAGATGAAGGAATTGGTCGCCGAACGAACCGAGTCAGTTCCAGGCACCTACGGCGGCTTTTTCAAGCTCAATCCGCGGGTTGACGATCTGCCGGAAAAACTTTCCGTCCGCCAGGGGGAAAACATACGGCTGATGGTCATGGGCGGGATCAAGAAAGGCGGAACGGGCTGTGTGTGTCCGGAGAGCATTCTGCTCAAAAACCTGGTCCAGCACCTGATATTGAGACGTGACGAAGTCGTGGTTATGGATATGGAGGCCGGGATCGAACACCTTGGCCGCGGAACCTCGAAGTTCGTCGACTGGTTGATCACGGTCGTAGAACCCGGGCAGCGCAGCGTTGAGACGGCTTCCCGCATACGCGAACTGGGAAAGGATATCGGGCTGACCAGGATCGGCCTGGTTGGGAACAAGATCCGCAACGAGAAAGATCGCTCGTTTTTGCGAAAGGTCCTTAGCGGCCAAATGATTCTGGGCTTCATGCCTTATGATGACCTTATTATCGAAGCAGACCTCCAGGCAACATTTGCTGAAAAAGTCAGCGATGGAACCAGGGCGGGTCTCGACAAAATAGTGAAGAACCTGGTGGAAGCATCCGAAGCTGTCGGACTCTAGAGCAGGACGACCTTTTTATGATCGATGTCCAGAATCAGGCTGATTACAGGAACATAAGCGTCGACAAGGTGGGTGTGAAAGATATCCGCTACCCGGTCACCGTGATGGACAAGCAAAACGGGGTCCAGCATACGGTGGCCTCCATAAACATGTACGTTGATCTGCCGCGGGAGTTCAAGGGCACGCACATGAGCCGTTTCATCGAACTCCTGAACGAATTCCACGGCCATCTCGATATAAGGGAATTTTCCAATATTCTGAAAGCTCTTCAGGAGCATCTCCAGTCCGAATCTGCCCATATTGAATTAAATTTCCCCTATTTCATTCGGAAGCTCTCACCTGTTACGGAGAGCGCGGGTTTGATGGAATACCGCTGCCGTATAGTCGGTTCCCTGGACAGCCTGAAGGGCTATGATCTGGTACTCGAAGTAAATGTTCCCATTATGACCGTTTGCCCGTGTTCAAAAGAGGTCAGCGATTATGGAGCCCATAACCAGAGGGGTACTGTACGGCTCGCCGTTCGCTTCAAACATTTTGTCTGGATAGAGGACCTCATAGGAATCGTGGAAAGCGCCGCTTCCTGCGACGTTTACTCGGTTCTCAAAAGGCCCGATGAAAAATATGTCACCGAGCACGGCTACGAGAATCCCAAATTCGTCGAAGATGTGGTGCGCGACATAGCTTACGAATTGAAACAGGATTCGAACGTCACGTGGTTCCTGGTGGACGTGGAAAATTTCGAGTCCATTCATAACCACAGCGCTTATGCATTTATCGAAAGACAAAAGTAAAGCCGTTGACCGTTCTGTGCGGTGCAAGCTTTTCTCCCTCCCTTTTCAGAGTAATACACCCCCCGGTACTTATATTAAGCTCGGCGATTTCCTTTCGGAGAAAATCCAGTGAGCGACCGAAAAACATTTGAGCAGATATGCCGGGCCATGGCCGATCCCGCCTTCTACCCGCATCCGGTATCAAAACTGGAAAGGCGTGATACGCATATATCATCTGTCTTTCTAACCGGGGATTTCGTTTATAAGCTCAAGAAGCCGATCGACTTCGGCTTTCTGGACTACACAGGCCTGGAGACCAGGCGGCGGATGTGTGAACTTGAAGTTTGCCTCAACCAGAGGCTCTCTCATGGAGTGTATCTTGCCGTGGTTCCCCTGAGCAGGGTGGGGGACGGGTTTCAACAGGGGGACAGCGGCGAGGTGGTCGAATATGCTGTTAAGATGAAACAGCTCCCGGATGAGGCTTCTCTTTCCAATCTCGTCGTGAGCGGAACAATCAGCAGCGATCGGATGTTGCCCCTGGGCGTGCGCCTGGCTGAGTTTTACGCTGTGAGCGAGCGCAATGAGCAAATCGACCGTTACGGCAGTCACGAAGTTATAGAGTTCAATTTAGAGGAGAATTTCCGCCAACTGGCGCCTTTTGTCGGAAACCTTCTTGTGGAGGATCACTTCGACTTTGTAAAGGAGTCGAGCCGCGGATTTCTCAGGGATCGAGGGAGCCTTTTCCAGCGCAGGATTGCAGAAGGACACATCTGCGACGGTCATGGAGACCTGAGAGCCGAGCATGTTTACTTCCTAGACCAAATTCAGATAATCGATTGCATAGAATTTAACGAACGTTTCCGGTACGGCGATACCGCTGTGGATCTCGCGTTTCTTCACATGGATATCGAGCGGCTCGGGGGCGCTGATTTGAGCCTTGCCGTGTTGAACGGCTACACTGAACTCAGCCGCGACTACGGCATATACACACTGCTGGATTTCTACTCGTGCTATCGCGCGGTGGTTAAGATGAAAATATCATGCCTGAGCATGGCTGAACTGGCAGAAGGCCAGAGAAAGCGCCTAATGGAAAGGCGCGCTGTAGAGTGTCTCGATCTTGCTTTCAGATACGCAATTCAATTTGCCCGGCCTACGCTCTGGATCATGTGCGGCATGCCGGGGACCGGGAAATCAACCTTTGCCGAGCGGGTGCGCGAGATATTCGATATAATTCTTCTCAGGTCCGACGAGGCGCGGAAAGAGCTTCCAGGGTACAGCGGCTCAGTACCCTTCGGTACAGGAATATACAAGTCAGAGATGCGGGGGCACGTCTATTCACGGCTGCTCTCGATGGCTCAGGAGGAGCTGAAAAACGGGCGTTCGGTGATTCTGGACGCCACGTTCTCAAGGCAAAAATGGCGCGAAGAGGCGCTAAGGCTGGCTCAGGACCTGGATGCCAATATTTTGTTCTTCGAGTGCGTAAGCTCCCCGGCGACCATCCGGGAGAGGCTCGGCAGGCGCAGGCAAGGCGAAAGCGGCGGTTCGGATGCAAGGGTTGAGCACCTGCCCGGACTTATCGATGAGTTTGAGAACCTGGATGAACTCTCCCCGGAACAGCACGCCAGGGTCGACACAGAAGATGACATCGAGGCAAACCTGAGGACGATACTCTCCAGCGCCTATTCGAAAAAGCGCGCGCAAATAGAGCGGATAATCGCGCAACTGTGAGGCCGGTGAATAGTGAGTAGTGAATAGTGAATAGTGAACAGAAAAAGCAAAAGAAAATAATTCCTTTTGGTTCTATCGCTTCGCGAGGAGCAGTAAGCAGGAATGGTTTTTTCGCTTCCCGCTTCCTGATCCTTGTTTCCTGCCTACTTCTCCAGAGCAAGCTCGATCAGCCTGTCCAGGAGCTGGGAAAACCCGATGCCCGCCTGTGCTGCGGCTTGGGGGAAAAGGCTTGTGGCGGTCATTCCGGGTATGGTGTTTGTCTCCAGCAGGTAGAGATCGTTTCCCGAAAGGATCATGTCGGTCCTGCTGTAGCCTCTGCAGTGGAGCGCATTGTGGGCGCGCCTGGCGTATTGCTGGGCTTTTTCGGTGAGGTCCGGCGCAATGCGGGCGGGGCAGATCTCTTTTGTTGCGCCCGGGGTATATTTGGCCTCGTAATCGAAGAATTCGTACTTCTCGCCGGGACAGATTTCAATCAGGGGAAGAGCAGTCAGATCATCGTTTCCCAGAACTCCGGCGGTGATCTCTATTCCGTTAATATATTTTTCGACCAGACAGCGCCTGTCGAAACGCCACGCCTTTTCCAGCGCGCCCTGGAGGTCCTTTGCTTCTTTTACGATTGTCAAACCAATGCTTGACCCCTCATGTTCAGGCTTGATGACAACCGGCAGCCCCAGTTTGTCAAGAACGGCCGAGGCCTGCGGGGGGTCCAGCCTGTCAGCCACGTTGTAAGGGGCGGTAGGCAGCCCTGCCTGGACGTAAAGCTGCTTGCTCAGGATTTTATTCATGGCAATGGCGCTGCCGAGTACGCCGCTGCCCTGGTATGGTATTCCCAAAGAGTCCAGCAGTCCCTGGATGGTTCCATCTTCGCCCATTCGCCCGTGGAGAATTATAAGGGCGCCATCTATCCGCTGAGCATCCTTTGCCAGTAATGGCAGGTCCGTTGCCGGATCGTACCTGAGAATCTCGTAGCGCAGTTTATCGAGCGCGCGAAAAACCTGCTCACCACTCTCCAGGGAAACCTCGCGTTCAGCCGATTTCCCTCCCGCCAGCAAGGCGATCGTCAGCTTTTTCGTTTCCATGATATCCAGTCACGCTCCTTCGATGCGGTCAATTGTGATCTCCATAATTTCAGGGTCATGAGGCGCTAAGCCCAGGTGAGAAAAAACGGTTGTTTCAAGAGCTGAGTAGAGATCGAGTTTACGGCGCAGGAATTGCTCCTGTGAGGGCCCTTTTGCATAACGCGCGATGAGGTCTTCATAGCGTTTCTCCACCGAAACAACCTTGTCGTGCATCACTCTTTTATCGGAGTAGTTGACGATCAAGGATTCCGTAATGGGACCGGCAACCTGCGAGGACGCCAAAGATATGTGTTCTTCAACAATACGGGAAACGGCCGGGTGCACAATCCCATCGAGCATTTGAGCCCCAAGTACGGCGTGGTTCTCACCCGTCAGAAAGCTGGACACTTTTCCTACGTCATGCAAAAGGGCCGCAGCTTCTATCAGCCGCAAATCCAACCGGGAGCTGTTCCGGTTTAACCGGGCGGCAAGAAAGAGCGCCACTTCAGCAACCAGAAGACTGTGCCTGCGTATATGATGAGGCATATCGAATCGCTGGAGCAATTCCAGGCATTCGGTTCGGGACGGAATCAGCATGCCGATGTTCGAGTTCCTTTTGTATTTGGCGAAGCGGATATGAGCAGGGCCCGCTCGTGCTTCCCCGATAAATCTCTACTAAAACATCCAAACCTGAAAAGTCCGCGCCGTGAGGCTAAATTGCAGTCGCCGATTATTAGAGGGGGCATGATTGTCAGCGGGGAAAAAGTGCCCTCAGCTACAGGAAAAACCAAGTCAGCAGCTACGCGAAGACTTATACAACAAAAACCGCCCAAGAAAGAAAAGCAAACGGTTTCAGTTTCTCTACACCTTTCTGTAAAATTTAGTCCACGGTTGGCGTTGGGTTTCCTTCAGGTCGATAAGAGCGGTTCGAAGAGTCTGGACGGCAAGTTCAGCGCAGTGGAATTCGGCCTTTGGCAAAGTCTCGAGAAAATCGGCAATATGCTGAGATGAAATGGCCCCGGCATCTTCAACCGGTTTGCCTTCGATCATGTGGACCAACGTATTAGCGCATGCGACCGTATAAATACAGCCTTTTGTGTAAAAGGAGGCCGAACCGATCCTGCCGTTTCGCGCCATCAGGAATATTTCCAGAGTATCGCCGCATTGCCGGCTGCACTTTCCATAGCCATCGGGATGCAGTAACTTTTCCTGCCGCTCGTTGTCCAACGCCATGGTCAGGAAATTCACGGAGTGCTGACGCAAGAATTCAAAAGTCTTTTGGTCCATCCGTTCTTCTCCGAACTCAACTGTTATTTTTACCCTAATTTGCAGGTTTTTTAAACACAGTCGGTCCACTGTCGAGAATAATTTTCACCATCTCACCAGTTTCAAAAGAATAAGTGCGAGAACATTGGCGTAAATTCCTGCCAGGACATCGTCGAGCATTATCCCGGCACCCCCCTGCAGCTTTTTCTCAACTGAACGGATTGGCCAGGGTTTCCATATATCGAACAGTCGAAAGAGCAAAAAGCCGCACAGAATCGATACAAAGCTTACCGGATGGCCAGCCATGGCCACGAGATATCCGCATAGTTCATCGATGACGACTTCGCCCGGGTCGATCCTGCCCAGCTCGCGTTGCGTATTTGCGGAAACATACCATCCGATCACGAATACGACGGTGGAGAAAGCTAACTGCATTTGCCAGGAAAAGCGTCCGGCAGCAAGAAAACACGGAACTCCGGCCATGAGTGTCGCCACCGTGCCTGGCGCAACCGGCGCTTCGCCAAGCCCGAAGAGGGAGGCCATGCGGAAATTAATGGAGTGATTTTTTTCTTTTCTTTCCCGGGCCAAGGGCTTCACCAAACAGCTTTAATCTTGAGAAGGGTTAGATTTCGATTCCAGCCTCTACAATCTCGTTTTATTACTCGTTTGATTGCAAATCTCCGGGCAACTGCTCTTTAGAATGAGGGCTCAATTCGATCGTCTTGATGGTCACGCCCCGAGGGCATTGCATGAGCATTCTCCCAAGGTCGTTAACCGGAATCTTCCGCTTCGGAGTCCGGGGGCTAAGAGTTGTAGTGTAAATGCCGCAGATATAAATCTCGATTTCGAATTCGGAAGGTCTGTATTCAAAGCAAGCCCGATCGTCACCTTCGGAGTAAAAGAACTCGAGATAAACAGGGCTGCCCTTATCGGTAGTGAAAAATCCCTGCCCTTCCCGCACGAATGACCGTTTTGCTCCTTCGAGCTTTTGCTGAGGTTCTGCCGCATGATCAAATTCCAAATTGGCCGGAGTTTCACTGGAACCTACCCCGAACCGGTATTCGGCGAGACACTGCAAAGACTCCAGGATAGACGGTTTAATCCGCACGCCGAAGCGCTCGGCAACGTCCGGATAAATCCTTAGAATATTTTGGAAGTCGGTTTGGAGATAAGGTGGGAGTTGGAGCATCAGGTTATGGAAATTCGTCAGGAGTGGTTCGAGAATCCTTTGAACCGTCTCTGCAGGGGCGTTGCCCAGAAGCATCTGCTTTCTGAAGCTCGAGAAGAGAAGGTCCGGAAAGTTCTCGTATAGTTCGTCAGGATTCACATTGTTCTCCGAAAAAGCGCATTGAACAACGGTGTGGAATCGAAAAGGCGATGAATAAGCTCCGGCACTTGTGTAATTTCCAAGCTGGATGCGCGATTAAGGGTAATTGCCGTACCGACGTCTCGCATTCAGGGCTGCGACGCGTTATTTGCAAAACAGCGCCAAGACCTGTTCCAATACACATTTCCTATGGTCGGCCAGAAGGCGCCGGTTGGCATGCTCAATCCTGTTTTCCAGGTTGAACTGGCGTTTGAGTTTGTTAACAAATTGCTTTCGGTCTTCGCCCTGGAGCCAGCCAAAAAGGGTGCTCTCCCACTTTCCGCCTTCAAACCCGGGCATTCTGGATTCCTCATTTATGATTGTCGCGTCGATCGTACGATCCAGCAAGTTTTTGAATTTATTCCTGAAAAATTCTAAGCCCTTCAGGCATACAGCCGGCTCGTTTATTATAATTTCAATCGCCAGGTAAACAAACCAGATCATGGACCTGAAGCGCATTGTCCTGTCCTGGTCCGGGCGCAAATGGGTCTTCTCCCTGCTGAAAAGATGGAGAAAACAGATCACATCCTTTTGGTCGGCTGGTTTATTATGAAAAAAGCATTGTACAATGATTTTAAGCGCCTCGATCTGATGTGGAATAAGAATTTCATCCCTTTCGGCGCCAACTCTTACACCATATGAATCTTCAAGAATAACCTCAACGGTTTCCGCTTCGCGGAAAATAGTAAAATGCTCTGAAGTGATTTCGCCTGCAGTACGCTCGAGGGCATAGCTCAGCAGGAATTGACGCACGGCATCGCGCCCGTTATCGCCTCCGGGATCACATCGGGCGGTCAAGGACAGAACCTTTTCTACAAGTATATCTCTGTCTTCTTCGAGGACTCGAGCCAGCGGGGCAAAAGAGGGAACAGTCGACCAGACGTGGATGTGATTATCGATTAGCGCATGTATCCGGTTTATTCGGTCGGACAAAAACATTCTCAGGCTCTCACCTTCGGGCCATATGAAGCGAAGCCATACGTTACCGAACTGTCAACGTGATTCAATATCCGAACCGCTCAAGGTACGGTCAATTACACTTTTAAGCCGGTGCAGATCCTTTCGCGACACAAATGAGAAACTGTTTACATTCTCACCGGCTTCACGTTCCCGGTCAGTGGAATCGCAAAGCAGTACGAAAGCAGTCCCAGGCGAAATCTCCCGCGCGATGTGGTAAAGGGAGACGTCTTCAGCACCGGCAGCGGTCTCGGCCCTTGCGTCGGCAATGATAAGCGCAAATTTTCCTCTAACCAGAGCGGCTACATATTCCGCGTGTGTTTTCACGAGCCTGGCCTCGAACTCGAACCCGATTGCGGCAAGTTCGCGAATAAGCCGTTCTGCGTCTCCAGGGTCCGTCCAGAAATGCAGGATCTGAAGTTTACCTTTCATGGCATCGAGTATCTATAAGCCCCTCATTTGTATGAGTATAATAGACGAAGAACCGGCGAAATGACAGACTTTTATACTGCGTTATTTACGGAGTCAAAGGCCGATATTTTCACCTTTCCGCTAAGGGTGGGCAAGGGCTTCAGCGGCCGGTTTATAAAACTCTTCCAGGCCTAACGCCTCCGCCACGGGCTTGAAGGTTATATAGCCTTTGTAGATATTCAGTCCGTTCATCAACGCCGGTTCCTTTAGACAGGCGGTTTCCACTCCCTGGTAAGCCAGCCTGACGCCGTATTTTCCCGTACGGTTGTTGAGGGCAAAAGTCGAGGTCCGGGCGTAAGCGCCCGGCATGTTGGCGACGCAATAATGAATTACGCCGTCCACTGTATATATCGGGTCGCTGTGAGTCGTGGGCCGGGAGGTTTCCGCGCAGCCTCCCTGGTCGATTGCGACATCGACGAGAACAGATCCGGGTTTCATTATGCGCAGGTGCTCGCGCTTTATTATTTTAGGGGCTTTCGCGCCGGTTACCAGAACTGCCCCGATCACGATGTCCGCCTCTCTGAGTCCTCTATCGAGTGTGTAGGCGTCCGCGTAAATTGGAGAAACGTTTGAAGGCATGACATTGCCCAGGTGTTCGAGGGTGTCGAGATCTATGTCGAGCAGAGTTACCCTGGCGCCAAGACCCGCGGCAACTTTGGCCGCGTTGCTTCCAACCGTGCCGCCCCCGATTATCAGCACGTCTGCCGGGGCAACTCCCGGAACGCCGGTCGGCAAAAGGCCCCTGCCTCCATGGATCTTGCCTATGTAGAAGGCTCCCATGAGGGGGGCCATTCTGCCGGCGACTTCGCTCATCGGTTTTAGCAGAGGCAATGAGCCGTCAGGTTTTTGCACCGTCTCATAGGCAAGCGCCACTATCCTTTTTTCCAGACATGCACGGGTGAGCTTTTCATCGGCAGCGAAATGGAAATACGTATAGATAAGCTGCTCCGGTCTCATGAAATCATATTCCGCGGGAAGAGGCTCTTTGACCTTGATGATCATATCCGAGGCGCCCCAGACTTCATCCGCCGTCGGACAAACGCGCGCTCCGGCCTGCTGATATTGCTCGTCCGCGATTCCAGAACCGATGCCGGCCCCTTCCTGGACGAACACCTCATGTCCGGCGTCCACGTAGGCCTTGACCGCTGCAGGGATAATTCCCACCCGGAATTCCTGGCTCTTGATTTCTTTCGGGCAGCCGATTTTCATGTAAGCCTCCTGGTATGTAATAGTGAAGACCGGCCCTTGGGGCAGCGGCACAACCGGCGCTATTATAAATCTTTCCGCTTAAAAGTACCCGCATAATTGGTATATATAGTTACCACATATTAACTTAATTGGGCCGGAAGAAATCTGTCCGTAGAATGAAGGTTCATCAGTTTTGGAAAAGGAGTCGCAATGGGACCGTCAATAGAACAGACGGATATTGGAACGTGCAAGAGCCTGAAAATTCGCTGCATTTCAGAAACGAGCTGGTTTGACGCCGAACAGTTGCTCGCCGATGTAAAAGCCGGCGGGGGCAATACGCAAAGCCAATATGCAATTGCCTGGAATTCCAAAAACTCGGGCGGCTACAGCGCACTGGTTGAAAGCGAAGATCTGGAAGGAAAACGGACAAAATTCCTGCTCGACGCCGGCTGGAACCATGCATGGATGGAATATGCATTCCAACGGGAGGGAATCGATAAGATGCTGGAAAAAGGCGAGATCGATTTCCTGTATATTTCGCATGAGCATATGGACCACTTCTGGGGATTGCCCGTCGTTATGAAATACAATCCGCAGATCAAGGTTCTGATCTCGAAGAGCTATTATGCCGAAGGCAAAGAAATCATCCGCTCGAGCGGGCACAGTGGAGAGCTGATCGAGGTCGAAGCGGGGAAAATCCGGAAGCTGTTCACCGGATGCGGTTCATTTGCGTTCGATATTCCCATAATGCTCAGGGTTCATGGCGAACAGGGGCTTTTTTTCAATCTGAAAGACAAGGGGCTGGTTACGGTAACCGGCTGCTGTCACATGGGAGTAATCGAGCTGATCAAAGCCGGAACAAACCAGATCGAAGGGCACCCGCAGCCTTACGGTATCTACGGGGGCCTGCACATTGCCCCCTTTGACAAATGGGAGGAAAAGTTCGATCCAATCATCGGCGATCTCGCTTCGATGGGACTCAATAAAGTTGCCGCCAACCATTGCACCGGGGTCCTGGCAATAGAGAAGATGATCGCCGCCGGCATACCCGTCGAACGCGGATCGGCAAAATACGGGAGCAGGAGTAAACTTTACGTGGGCAATGGCGATGAGGTAATGTTTTGATCGCTACTAGCCAGTGGCCGAAAGGCAGTGGGCAGCTTTGATTCGCGGAACCGCAAAATGATCCTGCCGCAGTTGAACTTGGGCGATTAGGGGGAAAGAAGGGCGGGAAAGGGCCGAGAAGCTCACACCAGAGGAACGGAAGTTAATTGCCACAAAAGTTGCCAAAGCACGGCGGGAGAAAATACAGAATCTTAGATTTCGGAAATGGCAGCTAACCGCCAAATTTCAATTTACCGTATTCTTGTCCGGCAAGCCCCAAAACTTGTTCTTTGAAATTTGAAACCGTCTAAGAACGGCGTCAATCACCTGCGCGCTAATCTCTGTTCCCATCCCATGGTTTTTAATAGAATATTGGGGGCCTTGCCGTGAACCCGGGGTATTAGGTTTAACGAGGATTATTTCTGAACCTTTGCCACGCTTAGAACTGCCGGTTGCCGGAAACACTTCTATGCCATAAGGCTTTAGCCGATCAAGCAACTCACGCAGCTTGAGAGTGCCCCTAGACATGGCTTTCCATTTGCGCTTCGCACATTTTTGCTATGATGTAAGGCGGCATAAAGTTTAGTCGTGAGGCTCCTTTGGGGGATAGCGATAGCGCGATTTCCCTTTCTCCCAATGACCGTTCGCACGTATAAAATTGCCGCCATACTTCCAGGGGAGCAGGCCGGTAAAGATGATCGAGATTGTCGTTCATAAAAGCGTATTCTAACTGAGCTACAATGAGGTCTATTAAATCGTTGGTCGCTTCGTCAATGGATTGGCCAGTTGCGACGATATCCAACTCCATGCAATGGGCAACGAACGCCTCATCTTCTTTTTTGATGAGAATGTTAAAAATCATGCTGGCAGAATGGTTCATCGCCTGGTCCCCTAGGTTCGCTGAGGAAGAAATTCTTTGAACGATGTGTGCCAGTAACACTGGCCGCGTCTTTTTTTGTCCATCTTGGCCCCAAAGTCAAATGGAATCCATGGGGTAAATGCGCTGTATTTCGCTTTCTGAATCGGAAGATTCATGCAGGAACTATAACAACTCTCCACGAAATTTTCAGCATGAGGAAGCGGTCCAAAAGCTTAAACAGGCAGAGTTCTTTTTTTACCGGGTATGGATAGTATACTATAATGAATTAAAGGGAACCGATGTGCAAGTTACCGAGTGCTGCCAGGATCACCGGTTCATTGCGGAAATGGCGCCGCGTCGCCCCTTCCTTCCAAAATGACCCACTACCGGTCGAAACCTCTCCTTGACCCGAGCTGAGTGTGATGCTATATAACTCTTTTCCCATTTACCCCAACTCCTTGCTCCTTCCAGCGTGAAGGGGCGATTTAACCCGAGAGGAGATCCGATGCGTAAGTACGAAACTTTTTTTATCGCAGACCCAGATCTGCCTGACGAATCAATCTCAGCCGTGGACAACAAAGTTCAGTCTATCGTTACCTCAAATGGAGGCGAGGTCTTGACCTACGTCCCATGGGGCAAAAGAAAGCTTGCCTATGCGATCCGGAAGCGCACACGCGGGCTCTACGTCCTGATGGAATACGCCGGCGGACCCACACTTGTGTCCGAACTGGAACGAAATCTTCGGATCGATGAACGTATCCTCAAGTTCATCACGGTTATGCTCGAAGACCGTTTCGACCCTGAAAAGGAAAGGGAGCGCATAGCGAAGGCGGCCGCTGCTGTTCCTTTCAGTGAGGAAGAAGAATCCGAACATGTCTCCCTTGGCGAGGAAGAAGACGAGGAGATGCCGGAGGATTTCGAGGCTGAAGATCTGAAGGACGAAGAAGAGTAAGAGATTCGAAAATCGTCAAAATATGGAAAGAGAGCTGAAATATGATGACCGTCAGGCGTAAGAGGCGTACATTTGCGCGGCGTAAAATCTGCCGTTTCTGCGTGGATTCCGATCTGAGGATCGATTACAAAGATTCGAAAACGCTCCGTTACTTTGTGACGGAACGAGGTAAGATAGTTCCGAGAAGAATATCGGGCAACTGCGCAAAACATCAGCGCGTGCTGACGCTTGCAATAAAGAGAGCGCGCCAGATTGCACTTCTGCCATATACTGCCCTACACATGCTTTAGCAGGGTGAACCCCTGAAGAAATGAATGCGCCCAATGGAAATTTGCCGTTTTTGCGGTTGAGTTCTGCGGGAAAAGAGTTTTTTTTCCAGATTGTACTGACGATTGGCCTTTTTCTGTCAATCTCGTTCGTACCGCTGGCGGGGTTTTTTACCGGGCTCGTTACTCCTGCGCCTACAGCGCTCGCGATTATCAGGTGGGGGCTTCCTGCCGCCTGGTATGTGCCGGGTTGCGCAGGAGTGCTTGGTTCACTGATTTTATACCTGCTGGACTCGTCCCACAGCATTCCATACCTGCTGGCCTTGATCGGCATGGGCGCAATCATAGGATACGGTTGCAGGAGTCAATGGTCTATAGAGAAGACGATCGGGATTTCCAGTCTGCTTGTGATCGGGATAGCCGGCCTGTTTTCGATCCTGGTGTTCAGCGAAACAAAAGGTGAGATGGTCCGGCTGATCGAGCAGGACCTTCAGGGCGCAATCTCTGCCGCCCTGAAACAGTTTGCGAGTTCTTCCCCCGAGACCCGGGAGCTGGAGCAAAATCTCCTTGATACCGTACCGCTGATAGTGAGAATCATTCCAGGGGTGTTTATATCCTGCACTCTCGGGATTTCCTGGCTGAATTTGCTCATTTCGCGCAGATTTTGCCGAGCAGCGGGCATTGAGTCTTGCGTCCGTGAGAAATTGACACTGTGGAAGACTCCGGAATTTATCGTTTGGTTCGTAATAGCAGGCGGCCTGATGGCCCTTTTGCCTGTGGGCGATTTGAAACTGCTCGGGTTCAATTTACTTATCGTTATCGGGACCATATATTTTTTCCAGGGTCTTGCAATAGTTTCCTTCTATTTTGAGAAATGGAAAATGCCGTTTTTCGTGAAGGGTTTTGTTTATGCGGTACTTTTCCTCCAGCAGTTCGCATTGATGGCGACTGCAGTTCTGGGACTGTTTGATGTCTGGTTCGATTTTCGAAAACTGGTAAAAAAGCCGGCCTAAGGCCATGCTCAAAAGGTTGGGCAACCGGCTTGCTTCCGTTCCCGGTTATGATGTATCCTGCATGAGCCTGTCGGCTCATCTCATAAGGAGTATCGCAAATGAAAGTGATATTGACCGAAACTGTGGCGTCTATCGGTGAAATTGGCGACGTGTTGAATGTGGCTCGAGGCTTTGCCCGAAATTTTCTTCTGCCAAAAGGGCTGGCTATGGAAGCCAGCGGCAAGAATGTACGCGAGCTGGAACATAAGAAGCGGCTCATTGCGCAAAAACGCGAACAACAGCGCCAGGAGATGCTCTCCATTGCCGATAAGCTTAATTCCGTCACAATTTCCCTGCGCCGCAAAGTCGCCGAAGATAATAAACTCTACGGTTCCGTAAGCGTGGCGGACATCTCCAAGGGACTCGAGGAGCGGGGATTCACGACCGACAGGAAGGATGTACTGCTCGAACAGCCGATAAAACAGCTCGGAGAGTTTAAAGTGTCGATCCGGGTCGGCGCCCAGATTACAGCAAATATCCGCGTGGTGATTGAAAAAGAAGAGTAGTTTATGGAGGATCTCTCAGCGGAACTCCGCAAAATTCCTCCCCAGCAGATCGAGGCTGAACAGTCGCTGCTGGGGGGAATCATGCAAGACGGATCCAGTTTGCCGTCTGCCCTCGAGGTTTTGAAGGGCGACGAGTTTTACAAAGAATCCCACCGTATAATCTTCACGGCAATTCAAGACCTTTTTGAGCGAAACGAACCTGTTGACATCCTGACCGTTACGAACCTCCTCGTAGAGCGCAAGCAACTGGAGGGAGTAGGCGGAGCTTCATATATCGCCGCCCTTGTGGACGCGATGCCCTCGGTCGCCAACGTCGGCGCCTATGCTAAAATCATCAGCGAAAAATCCGTGTTAAGGCGGCTTATCCAGTCTGCAAACGAAATCATGTCATTTGCCTATGGCGGAGGGAAAAGTACCGAAGAGGTCCTGGACAACGCCGAGGCCGCCATTTTCAAGATTGCGGAACGCAGGATCCGCAATTCCTATTTTCCGCTGAAGGAAGTCATCAAGAAGAACATCGAGATGATCGAACGCTACCAGGAATATCGGGAGAGCGTTACGGGCGTCACGAGCGGCTACAAGGACCTCGATAAGTTAACGGCCGGGTTCCAGAAATCCGATCTCATCATAATCGCCGCCAGGCCGAGTATGGGAAAAACCGCTCTTGGTTTATGCATCGCAAGAAATGCGGCAAAGGAGAGCGGGGTCCCGGTAGGCTTTTTTTCACTGGAAATGAGCAAGGAGCAGCTTGCCATGCGGCTCTTGTGCGCCGAGGCCAGGGTCGATTCGCACAAAATCCGGTCGGGTTTTTTGAGCAGGCAGGAATGCGGCAAGCTTCTTCAGGCTGCCGGCCTTTTCATGGATGTGCCGATATACATAGATGACACCCCCTCCATTTCTCCCCTGGAACTGCGGGCTAAAGCACGCAGGATGATGTCCGACCAGGGGCTGGGACTTGTTGTCGTAGACTACCTGCAGCTTATGAGAGGGCGCGATAACGTGGAGCGTAGAGAGCAGGAAATATCTGAAATATCGCGTTCGCTGAAAGGTCTGGCAAAAGAACTCGATATCCCCGTAATCGCCCTTGCGCAGTTGAATCGAAAGGTAGAGGAACGAACCGACAAAAGGCCGCTTCTGAGCGACCTTCGCGAATCCGGTGCCATAGAGCAGGATGCGGACGTAATCGCCTTCATCTATCGGGATGAAGTCTATGCGAAACAAGCCTGTAAAGAACCGGGGGTTGCGGAAATCATAATCGGAAAGCAGAGAAACGGTCCTTCCGGTGAGACTGTTAAGCTGGCTTACATAAGCACCTACACGCGTTTCGAAAATATGGTTCTCGCTCAATGACACCCTTAAGATCTGTTTTGATCGGGAAAGAGCTCGAATAATAGCAATGAGGCAAGCGATCTTTCAAGCAGGTAAGAATCCGCGTGAGGCGGCGGCCTGAGGATTTCTACGGTGTAAATGTGTATAATGGTTATTATCTAACTACAGCGGGGGCGCCATACGAAAATCATTGGTTTAAGTATGACAGGTCTAAAACCCGGCATTCGTCAGCGCCTGGAGAAGCTCGGCCACCGAAAGGTCCCGGCAAACCAGGTTATTTCACCCGAACTTTCCCGTGATCTTGCACACCTCTCATTTGAAGCCGGACGTCAGGTCGGATTGCTCATAGGCCGCGACGGCGGCGTCGAAACTGTACTTATCGGAGGGCCGCGCGCGCTCTACATACCGGACCTGCCCAAAAGCCGCGGAGGGCGGTGGCGTCTGCGGGGCCTTCGTCTCCTGCATACGCATTTGCAATCCGAACCTCTTTCCCAGGACGACCTGATGGACCTGGTCTTTCTGCGGCTCGACTGCATCGGGGCTGTGTATGTGGATCAACATGGAGGGGCCACTGAGCTTGAGGTCGCCCATATACTGCCGGGGGCCGCGAACGGTTTAAACGGCTGGGAGGTCTTGCCTCCGATGCCCTGTTATGACCCTGACCTCGATTTTCCCGCTCTTGTCCGATCGCTGGAAGACGAACTCGAACGCAATCGGTTGGCTATCCCCGCAGCCGCCCCCGGAGAAGACCGGGCCATTCTGGTGAGCGTAACCGATGCCGACAGGGAAACCGCCAGAAGGTCAATGGATGAACTGGTCGAACTTGCCCGCACGGGAGCAATTATCGCTGCCGATACGGTTATTCAAAGACAGCGCAAAAAAAATCCGAAGTACCTTATAGGCAAAGGCAAGTTGAGTGAAATCGTCTTGAGAGCGCTTCAGTGCGGAGTGGATTTGCTAATATTCGACCAGGAGCTCAATCCCTCGCAGGTGCGCGCCATAACCGATACGACAGAGCTGCGGGTAGTGGACAGGACCCAGCTCATCCTGGATATCTTCGCTCGGCGGGCACAGACCCGGGAAGGAAAGATTCAGGTTGAAATGGCGCAGCTCAAGTACCTGCTCCCCCGACTGGGAGTGAAAGATGACGCCCTGTCGAGGCTGACCGGCGGCATCGGTACAAGGGGGCCGGGAGAGACGACCCTTGAGATAAACCGGCGCCGCACCAAAGACCGCATAGGCCAACTCGAAGATGACCTGAGAAGCCTCGCAAAGAGAAGAACTCTGAGGCGTGCAAAAAGGGCAAGGAAAGAGATGCCGACTATTTCCATTGTGGGCTATACGAATGCCGGTAAATCCACCCTGCTCAATGCTTTAACCCACAGCTCGGTTTTCGTCGAAGACAAACTCTTTGCTACCCTTGACCCTACAAGCCGCAGGCTACGATTCCCAAGAGACTTCGAAGTGATAATATCCGACACGGTCGGATTCATAAGAGATTTGCCTAAAGACCTGTTGGAAGCTTTTGCGGCCACTTTGGAAGAATTGCATGATGCCGACCTGCTGCTTCATGTAATCGACATCAGCAACGCGCGGTTCGAAGAGCAGAAGGCCGCTGTAGAAAGGATCCTGGAGAAGCTGGAACTCAATTCAAAACCTGTCATAACGGTTTTCAACAAGGCGGACCTCGTCGCGCTCGACCTCGTCGAGCACCAGATAAGAAGACACGGGGGAGTATGCGTATCCGCGGTCAATGCGCGCACTCTCGAGCCACTGATCCTGGCCATGCAGGACCGTATCGCCAATTTTATGGACAGGGCAGTTGGAAACTACGTGGTAGAAGGCGAAGGCAGCGAACGGGTGAGTTAGTGGCAGGTGAATGGGTGAGTGGGTGAATAGAGCCTCAGGCGTTTGCCGCCTTGGTATTCTTCGTGGTAAATGCAGGCTAGTCCGCGCTTTTGGATGCCGAAAGAGTAAATTTCAGTTTATTGCCAGGAAGACCTTGGAACGGCATAGCCGCAACATTTAAACCGGCTGCCTGACCAGGAAGTCACCATGCTCTTCGTGGTACTCGCAATACTAGTTCAATCGAGAAAATCGCAGACTACCGACGAATGGTTTTCCCACTCACTCCTTTACCTGTTCACCCATTCGGCGGGTAACGCCTGTTCTCCCGGATAAGATTCTCTCACTCAGGTTCGCAGATTTTCATTTCAGCCAGGATTTTCTTCGCAGTGTCCACATCCTTTCTGATCTGCAGGGCGAGTTCATCCGGGCTTGAAAAACGGCGCTCATCCCTGAGCCTGTCAATGAACCTTATGGTGATGATCTTTCCGTAGATGTCCTGGTCAAAATCAAAGAGGTTCGCCTCCAGGGACAGCTCACTGTCGCCGAAGGTAGGATTATATCCGAGGTTGGCCGCGCCTCCGTACTTTTTGCCGTCCACTTCAGCGTCGATCACATAGACCCCTGTTCGTGGCGAGGTCACGGGAGGCATACGGATGTTGGCGGTCGGAAAACCCAGTGTGACCCCCCTTTTGCGGCCGGCAATGACGGTCCCGCTTACCTCGAAGAATCGTCCCAGCAGCTTGTTGGCCGTCTTGATATTGCCGTCCATGATCATCTGCCGGATGGCCGTGCTGCTCACGACGGTATCGTTCATCTTGATTCCTGAGACGATTGCGACCTTAAAGCCGTAGTGCTCCCCCAACAGCTTCAGAAAGGGGATGTCGCCCTCGCGGCTGTGTCCGAAGCGGTAATCATGGCCGACGACAATCGCCTTGGCGCCGATCTTCTCAAGGACAACGACCTCCACAAATTCGCGGGCAGACATTCGTGAGAACCCATGGTCGAAGGGGATTACCAGCGTTGCGTCAATCCCACAGCTTGCGATCAGATCAAGCTTTTGCCGGTGAGACGTAATGAATGAAAGGGCCTTTTGAGGGAACAGCACTTGGAGCGGATGAGGGTCGAATGTAACCACGACCGAGTCCCCGTTGAGTTCTGCGGCCAATTGTTTTACCCTCTGGAAAAGGGTCTGGTGGCCTTTATGGACCCCATCAAAGTTTCCGATTGTTATGGCCGGGTTTTTGAGTTTGCCCTCGATGGCATCGATTCCGTGAAACACCTGCATGATATTGAGACACCTTCCTGAAAGTTAGCTGGAAACGCCTTGACAGGCAAAGACTTTTAGAATACGTTAATGCCGTGCCTTTTTCAAGGCAAATTGCCGAAGTGGCGGAACTGGTAGACGCGCTAGGTTCAGGGTCTAGTGGCTTCACGGCTGTCGGGGTTCGAGTCCCCGCTTCGGCAACCTCTTAAAAAGATTAGGGATTCAGTCTTAGGGCTGAGTCCCTTTTTTGCGTCAAAATGTGCGTTTGGATAATATTCAGATAACATTGCGGAATTAACGGCCTTGGATAACATCGCGAAAATATATTTTGCCGAGGCATCTATACCGGGGCGGGGATGTCAATCTCCCCCGTACCGGCCTTCCTCCAGCCATGAGTCACAGGCGAGCGCTGCAGACCGTGCCCCTGGCGATAGAATACGGATGAAAAGCGGAATATCCACTAAAGCGCCTTTTCCCTCGATTTCCAGTGCACTTCGTCATAAGAATTTCAGTATTTGGCATTAATTATCGTACCGCTGCCAAGACATTAAACTGTGTGATATAAATTCCTCTTTTCTGTAGACTATTTATCTAATTCCTACCTCTCAAAATCCCTTGTTACGCCGGGGAGCTTTAGCAATGATAAATTAATTTAAAATCGTCAAACGTCGGAAAGCTTTACAAGTGATAACTTAACCCAAAAGCCGCACCACACTTGGCTTTAGGAAGTGATCGGTCTAAAATGACTGTCGGTTTTCTTTGCAATTATTCAAACCGAAGAGCTGAGCAAGCTGTCTTGAAACATCTCCAGTAATCAATATGTTATGATAAATCCGTTACTTAGCAGATGCGACACGTGCTGAAACCTTTGTAGTATTGATGTTGACTAATGCTGGACTGATCTTAATTAGAAGATAAGTTGCAATCAAAGATTGAGAACACACAAATTATTGTTAAACCCGGGAGGTAGGTTCAATGCGAAAGGCGGTTGGTTTCTTGTTCGCAACAGTATTGTTGTTTGGGATGATAGGGGTTGCAAGTGCCACAGTATTATATGACTCTGGCGTTATTTCCGAAAATGAAAATGTTAATTGGTGGAATTCTAATCAGTATGATTTTTCCATAAAAACCTCGTTTTCAGGCACCGTGAGTAGCGCTGAACTAATCGTTGCGACACAAGGAGCCTATGGGTATGACAATGTTTTCATGAAATCGAGTAATTACTTGGGATCTTTGAGCAGTGACAATAAACCCACTGCTAATGATTTTTCCATTTCTGTGATTACGGCAGGAACGATTCAATTTGATGCTACAGACAGCAATTTTTTTGGACTGGAATGGATCTGAGACAACGGCAAAGTAGGCAAAAATCATACGATTCCACTATCGAACTTGCAAGCCAAATGTCTATCAGGCTGATTTGTGGAATTTCAGGGCGGACTCCCTGCGCTTCGGTTGATGGTCTCGTTGGTGCCTCGGGATCAACTATGGATTTGAACGAAAAAAGCGGACTTAAGGGGCATCCCGCTGGGTCGCATTCTGGATTCGCCGGCATGATAACGGTTTGTCCGTTGAGGATTAGTTCGAGGGACCCGGCTTTCGTCCGGCCTTTTTCGTTTCCCCTTCATTTTCTACTTAACACTATGATTCTGACTCGGAAAGAGAGTTTTCCGCCCGCATCCCTGTCCGGACTCACGAAATTTGTCCTTGAGTTATTCCTATTGTCTCTCACGCTTCTTACTCGCACCTCCAGGCATGACAGCCTCCTGTGACAAAGCTGATAAAATTGACTTAACTATTAAGAGGAAAATACGGACCGCGGGTTGTCTCCGGGGCAACGGGGATATGGCGTTTAGCCGGGCACCGATTATGCCGGATCATAGTGTTCCATATGTCTTGATTGACTATCGATCAGCAAGTATTACCTTCTGAATAAGCAGTTGAAATGAATGAGGTTATACGGTATATGGGTTATTCTGATCCGGCCGGCCGTATCAGAAGTGAAAGGAGAATATTCAATGGTTCTCTCATACGCCTTGATGTTCCTTGTGATAGCCATCATTGCCGGTATCTTTGGCTTTGCTGGAATTGCCGGGACCTCAGCTTGGATTGCGCAGGTTCTTTTTGTCCTGTTCCTCGTTTTTTTCCTTGTTTCCTTGCTTACGGGAAGACGGCCTCCGATAAGCTGAGCGGCAATCTTAACCTGACTTCCATCGGAATAAAGGCCGGCCGCCGCCCGGCAGCCGGTCTGTTTTTCCCGCAGGATGTGCTTTTCCAACAAGATCAACGGGCCGGGTATACCGGGGAAAAGGCGGCTGTCTGCATTGCCTGGCGTCAGACCATAATTTCACATTGTCTAAATTTCGCTAATGCTTCCGGCCTGAGAGTCCGATCATAAAAGTAGCCCGATATAGATTCCACATCAACGTCAGAGGCTGCGGATGGCCGTCTGCTGATGTAGTTCAGGAGGAAGTCCGAAAATGTCTTTTGAGGCCAGAGAACATGTTCGGTATAAGATGAAAGACGGAATCTTAGCGGCACTGCCTGTGCCGGGAACCCTCAAGGTCATTATCGGCCGGATTATAGACATATCCGTGAACGGGTTGGCGCTCAGCCATGAAGATGAAATTGCAACAAGCCTCAACGGCGCTGAACTTGTCCTGATGGGCCGTGAGCAGTTCGATAAACCCGTATTCGAGGTCCCAGCCAGATTAGTTTATGAAAAGGATCTTGGGGGAGATTATCGATCCGGTTTTCAGTTTGGTGCTTTATCACATAGTCAGACATGTCGACTTGCCTCTTTCATTGAATGCAACATCGAATCAATAGCAGTATTGCTCTATCAGACACAATCCACCGATTGCGTCTCTCGCGTATCCCGGATTTGATTATACAGCTATCCCCCCTAAATTTCCCTTAGATAAAGCAAGTGTTTTTGCTCCATTCAGATTCTGCCTGTGTCCCTTGCCGAAGGTTAGAGTGGCGAATCCGGTCTGTGGTCTCACCAACCGCCTCGCGGAGCGTCGAGATCCCGGCTGCGACCAGGTGGGCGCGCCGCCGAAAGGACACCAGCTATGAGTATCGAAACTCCAATAAGCTTGATTGACTGTTTTTCTTGCTTGCATTTATTTTGGTTGGTCGCTATTTTAATATGGTCTTCCACGTAAGTCTTAAATCAAACACATTCAAAAGGAATTAAGAAGAGATGGCGCAAGGTACTGTTAAGTGGTTCAACGACCAAAAGGGTTACGGGTTTATTACAGGTGAAGATGGTGGCAAAGACTACTTTGTTCACCATAGCGCAATCGAAGGCACCGGCTTCAAGAGTCTACAGGAGGGCGATCACGTCGAATTCGTTGTCGAGCAGGGAGCAAAAGGCCCCCAGGCAGTCAAGGTCAAAAAGATCTAACCTCCTTCAGCCCTGTGGAAACCCCTAAAGGTCGGAGTTTGTTTTCCGGCCTTTTTGTTTTCGACGGTTTTTTTGATTTGGTCGAGAGTTTTTCGTTTTTTGTCTTCAGCTCAGGACACATTCTTCCGACAATATAAACGGAGATTAAACCCCATTTAATCTACCCCTCGAACAGGGCCGGGAGAAAGGCCCCCCCCCAACTCCCGGCTCGGTTCCCCTTCCAGGATATTCTGAGGTCCTATCATCGGTGTGACATCCAATTAATTATGCATTTGATATGTTTATTTATTCAATCTATATTTAAGCAGTTTAACTGCATGGATTATTAGCGATTTTATGGAAAACGGCCGCGGCATGCCGTTTCAGAAGAGAGTATTTGATCAAATGAATCCGCCATCTATTGCTATCTGTAATTTCATTCCTGATACCGTCATTCTCAGGGAGACTGCATTGCAGTACGGTTTCTCAGGGGTGGACTGGACATTCAAGCCGGAAGACCTCCCACGAAATGAAATCGAAGAGTCGAGGCTCCTTGGCGACATATCGAAGCTCAAGGGTCTGGAATTGCGGTATCATTGCGCTTTCAAAGGTATTGACCTTGGCGACGAGGACGACGGCAAAGCTGGGGCCGCCATGGAAATTTTTCAAAAGGTCTGCAGGATTGTGTCGAGGCTTGAGGGCAGGTTTATGACCGTACATCTCGGATTGGGAAGAACGTCATCGGAGGGCCTTTCCTGGGAACGTACGATAAGCGCGCTGGCCGATCTTGTCGGATATGGAAAAGGCCTCGGAGTGCATCTTTGTCTTGAGAATCTTGCTTCCGGATGGTCGAGCAGACCTCTGCTCTTTGAAAAACTAATTCGGAAAACGGGAGCCGGAGTAACACTTGATATCGGCCATGCCCGCGTTTGCCAGTCCGTGCAGTGTCAGGTCTTCGAACTCGAAGATTTCGTGCTCCCCCATCCCGAGCGTGTTTTTAATGCACACGTCTATCATGAGGAAATCGATGACCGGCATGTCCCGCCCGGGTGTCTGGAGGATATTCGCGGCCGGCTTGACCTTCTGGTATCACTTGGATGCGGCTGGTGGGTCCTTGAGCTGCGGGAGACAGATCCTCTCCTGGCGACCCTGAAAGCAGTCCGCGAGTATCTTGAAAGTTGTGATTTAACCGGTGGCGCAAACCTCCTTTGAATCATAAGCGTGAATGGAAAAGCTGAGCCTGCGATGAGCGACTGGAAAACAAAACCCACTGACAGATTTATTCTCAAGTGGATCAAGATTAATCTTTCCGCGCGCATTACGCCAAAGCTCGTTGCTTTACAGCGACTGTGCCCATGGATGATTACGCTGTTTTCGACGAGCGTCGGGATTCTTGCCGGAGTTGTTTTTGCTGCCGGCTGGGGATGGATTGCTGGATTTCTAGCCGCCTTCGCCCAGGTGATGGATGGTGTTGACGGGCAGTTCGCCAGACTTACAGGCATGCAGAGCAAAGGGGGGGCTTTCCTGGACTCGGTCCTGGACCGCTACTTTGACTCGGCCTTAACGATCGGTCTGGTTGTCTATCTCATCAGGCTTCCAGTGGGTTTCCCCTTATGGTTGCTGCTGGTGGTCGCGTTTCTTGCTCTTGCCGGGGGCAGCCTCATCAGCTACACGACCGCACGGGCTGAGAGTCTCGGAATTCCAATGGGAAAACCTACCCTGGCAAGCAAAGGGACGAGGACGAGCGTCATAGTACTTTGCGGATGGGCAAGCCTGTTATGGCCGCCCGCGCCGCTTCTTGCACTGAGCTATCTGGCCTTGCATCCAAATATAGTCGTAATAAGGCGCATTTTCCTCGCGCATGTCTACTCGGATAATCTATAATTAAGTCGAGGAGTTATGATAGAAACCGGCGTCGTTCACGGCCGTTTTCAGATTTTCCATCTCGATCATCTAAAGTATCTCCTGGCGGCGAGGCAGAGGTGCAGACACCTGGTAGTCGGCATCACAAACCCTGACCCGACCCTTACAAAGATCGATGCGGCCGATCTTTACCGTAGCTCACCTGAAGCAAACCCGCTCACATATTTCGAGCGCTACAGCATCATTCGGGCGGTCTTGTTAGAGGTGGGGCTGGACCATGCGGAGTTTTCCATAGTACCCCTTCCGATAAATTTCCCGGATCTCTATCATTTTTACGTTCCGCTTGATGCCGTTTTTTATCTCACCATTTACGACGATTGGGGGAGGAGGAAGCTTGACTTGTTTCAATCGTTGGGGCTGAAGGTGGAAGTGCTCTGGGAAAAATCCAGCGAACAAAAAGGCATAAGCGCAAAAGAGGTAAGAAGACGTATAGCTGGAGGGCAGGCCTGGGAGCATCTCGTGCCGCCTGCTGCTGCCTCCGTGATCAAGAGAATGGGGATCGAGGCCCGACTGAGTCCGTCAAAAATCTAAACCCGATAACTTCAGATCGCCCAGCATTATACGAAGCCTCAAGCGTTACAAGGCACTAGCCGAAGCTGTCTTCTTTTGGCTTTGAGCGTTGAAAACGTTCGCTAAGGCGTTCCAGCAGTATATAGAATACCGGCACAAACGGGATAGCCAGGAGCGTAGAGGAAATCATGCCGCCGAAAACGACTGTCCCGAGGGCGCGCTGGCTGGCGGACCCAGCGCCGAAAGCCACCAGGAGGGGCACAACTCCCAGGATGAAAGCGAATGAGGTCATGACGATGGGGCGAAACCGCCTGCGGGTGGCTTCGATCGCTGCCTCCTCGATGGACAAGCCGCCATGGTGGAGGTCACGGGCGAATTCCACGATAAGTATGGCGTTCTTGCTTGCCAGGGCGATCATGAGGATGAGTCCAACCTGAGTGTAGAGATTGGTTTCGTATCCTCGGGCTAAAAGAGCGAGGAGAACCCCGACGATCGCAACCGGCACAACCAGGATAACGGCGCCGGGCGAGGTCCAGCTCTCGTATAGGGCCGCAAGCACCATATAGACCAGAAATATGGAAAGGGCGTAAATGAAATAGGCCTGGTAGCCCAGCTTCTTCTCCTGGTAGCTCGTTGAAGTCCAGTCGTAGGCTATGCTTTGAGGCAGCGTATCTGCGGCAAGCTGCTCCATTTGCGCCAGTGCCTGGCCGGAGCTGAACCCCGGGGCTGCAGACCCGAAGATGGGCGCGGCCGGGTAGAGATTGTAGCGGGTGATCAACTCCGAGCCTTCCTGACGCTCTACATTCATCAGTGTACCCAAGGGGACCATACCTCCCGTCTGGTTGCGGACATAGAGGCTCTTGATGTCCCTGGGATCCATCCGGTAATTGCTTTCAGCCTGGATATAGACCTGAAATACCTGGTTGAATTTGTTGAAAAGATTTACATATGATGACCCAAGGTAGTCCTGGAGCGCACCGAAAACGTTCGCCATGGGGACATGCAGCGACTCGGCCTTGGTCCGGTCGATGTTGAGGTAGAGTTGCGGACTGGTCATGCTAAACGGCGTTATCAGATTTCGCAGCTCAGCGTGTGAATTTCCCGCGTGCATGAGTGCTTGAGTAGCCTGCTCGACTCCTTTGAGTCCGAGGTATCCGCCGCGGTCCTCGATCATCATCTGAAAGCCTCCTGTTTGGCCTAATCCCCGAATGGAAGGCGGGATGATAAAAAGTGCCTGGGCTTCCTCGAGTCCCGCCAGTTCCCGGTTCAAATTGGCTATGATCACGTCCTGGTTCAGGGCGCTGCCCCGCACCTTCCAATCCTGGAAATTGACAAATGATGATGAAATGTTGGCGCTGTTTGCCCCATCCAAAACGGAGTAGCCTCCGATTGTCACCCACGCCGCAATGCCGGGAACTCGCTTGAGGATAGCGTTCACCTTGTCGGCCAACTCACGATTGCGCGGCAGCGATGAGCCTTCGGGCAGGCGGGTAAATAAGATCCCGTATCCCTGGTCCTCTGTGGGGAGAAATCCGCTCGGCCGGCTGAGAAACTGCCAGAAGGAAACGGTGACGATGATAGCGAATACGATCAGCATCATGAACGGCCGTTTCACCATGTTGACAACCACCACCATGTATATGTCGGTCATCCATTGAAAAAGCCTGTTGAACCCGCGGTAGATGAAATTAGGACGTTTTTTGCTGTGCGGTTTCAACCACAAAGCGCACTGGACCGGTTTCAGGGTAAGGGCGTTGATGGCGCTTATTACGGCAGTTGCAGCGATAACGAGGGCAAACTGGCGAAATATTTGCCCGCTTATGCCCGGGAAAAATGCCGCCGGCAGGAAAACCGCAACCAGGGCGAGCGTGATTCCCATGATCGGTCCCGTCAATTCCTGCATTGCCTTGATTGTGGCGTTCCTGGGCGTCATTCCACGTTCTATGTGGTATGAGGCGCCCTCAACGACAACGATTGCGTCGTCGACTACGATGCCGATAGCCAGAATGAGAGCGAAAAGCGTCATTAGATTAACTGTAAACCCGAGTGCGGCCATCGCGATGAAAGCGCCGATGATGGTGACCGGTACGGTTGTGGCGGGAACAAGCATCGCGCGGAAGCTCTGTAGGAAAAGGAGCACCACTATCAGGACCAGGACAGCGGCTATGAAAAGAGTTTCATATACCTTCGAGATTGCCTGGCGGACAAACTGGGTCGTGTCATAGCGGGTTGCCCATTTGAGCCCCTCGGGAAAAGCCTTGCTCATTTCGCCCATTGCCTTATAGACGCTGTCGGCGACCGTAATGGCGTTTGCGTCCGGAAGGGCGAAAATCGGGATCAGCGACGTTGGGTGGCCATTATAATACGCGAAATTAGTGAAGTTCTGCTGGCTCAACTCGACTCGGGCTACGTCGCGCAGACGAACGGTCTGCGGGGCTTGATCGGTCGCCGTTTTGACGATTATGTTTTCGAACTGGGCGGCGTCGGAAAGACGGCCGAGGGTATTGATCGTAAGCTGGAAGGGTTGCCCCTCGGCTACGGGGGGCGCGCCGAGCTGACCTAATGCGACTTGATCGTTTTGTCCCTGAATGGCGGTCATGACGTCGGTAGACGTAATGCCCAGCGAGTGGAGCTTGAGAGGGTCGAGCCATACTCTCATGCTGTAAGGTCCTGCGCCGAAAACTCTCACCAGGGCGACGCCCGGGAGCCTGGCCAGTGGATTCTGAAGATTTATGACCGCGTAATTTGAGAGGAAAATTTCATCGAAACGGTCATCGTCTGCATATAGGCTCACCACGAGCAGGATGTTCGGAGAGACTTTCCTTATGGTCACTCCCTGTTGCTGAGCGCCGCCCGGAAGCTGGGCAAGGGAACTGTTTACCAGATTCTGTACGAGGGCAAGGGAAGCGTTGAGATTGGTCCCGACGTCGAAGGTGATCGTAAGGGTATAGGAGCCGTCGCTGCTGCTGGCCGACGACATGTATATCGCGCCCTCGACCCCGTTGACGGCCTGCTCGATGGGAACGCCGATGGTTTCGGCGACGACCTGGGCGCTCGCCCCCGGGTATCGCGTCGAAATCTGTATCGTTGGCGGAACGATCTGCGGATATTGGGCAACCGGGAGGCCGTATAAAGCGACGAGGCCGATTATGACTGTTACGAAGGCGATTACGTTTGCGAAAATAGGCCTGTCAACGAAAAACTCTGAAATCATTTGCCTGCCCCTTGAACGGGTTTTTCGGCCGAGCCCTGCCCCTGAGCGCGTTCGGGGCTGACCTGCCTGCCGGGAATTGCCTTGAGCACGCCATTTGTGACGATCCACTCATCTCCGGTCAGGCCTTCCTCGATCACATAGGAATGATCTTTCTGAGGGCCGGTTTTGACGTTACGGCGTTCGACCGTATTTTTTTCATTCACTATCAGCAGATAGTTCCCCAACTGGTCGTAGCTTACCGCAGCCTGCGGAACGAGGATAGCGCCATTCTTTTTCCCGATCGGCAGCCTGACTCTGGCAAACTGGCCCGGCACCATTTTGGCATCGGGGTTTGGAAAAACTCCTCTGACAAGCAGTGTCCCTGTTGAGGTGTTTACCGTACTCGATGAGAAATCGATATATCCCTCGTGCGGATATTTTTCTTCATTGGCCAGCCCCATGAAGACAGGAGTTTTTTCCGGCTTTTCGGCTGATTTGGAAGACTTGAGCGAAGCAGTTCTTGCCTCCCACATATAAGGCGGAATATCGGTTTCGGCGATGTTGAAGTAGACATAGAGAGGGTCGATCTGGGTCAATTCGGCCAAAACAGTGCTTGATCCACTGCCTACGAGGTTTCCGGGATCGACAAGCCTCCTGTCGATGCGTCCCGTGAAGGGGGCGACTACCCATGTATATGTGAGATTGAGCTTTGCAAGATCGCGCTGCGCTTCGGCCGAGAGGAGACCAGCCTGGGCCGTGTCGCGCTGATTACGCCAGTTTTCGACGTCTGTATCGGCGGCGGCTTTTTGCTCAAAGAGTTTGGTGTAACGCGCGAGCTCCGTTTTAGCGTGCTCGAGCAGGGATTTTTGGTTTAGAACGTTGCCTTCGGCCTGCTGGAGCAACGCAAAATATGTATTTTGCTGGATGAGGAAAAGATACTGATCTTTCTTCACCATATCCCCGTCCTTGAAGTAAACGGCGTCCAGATATCCCTCCACTCGAGCGCGGAGCTGGACGGTGTTGATCGCCTGCGTATTGCCGCTATATTCAAGGTAGTCGACAATGTCCTTCCGCACGGGCTGGCTTACGGTGACCTTAGGCGGAGGAGGTGGAGCGGCTTGCTGCTTTTGCTGACAGCCGACCGTGAAAAGCAGGATTAAGCCGAGTAAAGCGGCGGCCGTCTTTTTCATTAACGCCATGGATTTGAGAACCGAGATCATGATTTCTCCGGATACAACCTGTGTTTTTTCTGAATTTAGCCGCCGGTCTCTACCAGTCCGGGCTTCGAATATCGGATTTGGCGCCGGGAGGAGGCATATATGCGGCCGGTGAAAGCAGACATCCCCAGTTAGTGCGCTTTGCCATGGCCTCTTTTATTTGAGGTGGGACGATGTCCTCTCCCTGCCGGAGCTCCCATCCGCCGCCAAGCGCTCTGTAGACCCCTACGAGGTTTAATGCGATATTGCCCATGGAGATTGCGAGGCTGTCCTGTGAAGCGAGAAGAGACTGCTGGGCGGTGAGGACAGTCGTAAAATCGGTGCTTCCATGTTGGTACTGAATGAAGGCAAGATCAAGTGAATGTTTTGCGGCCGATGTGCTGATAGCAAGGCTTTCCGTGCTTTCCTGGTACCGCAGAAAGCCTGCCAGGAAATTCTCGACCTCCTGTTGCGCCTGCAGTACTGTGTTTTGATAGGAAAGGAAAAGCTGCTGGAAACGCGCATCCTGCACGCGCACATTATTGGTGATTTGCCCATAGTTGAGAATATTCCATGTAATAGAAGGGCCGACGGTCACCATCGCCGCGTTTGCCTTGAATATGTCAGAGAGTTTGGCCGTTCCAAGATCTGTGGATAAATAACCGAAAGAGCCTGTAAGCGAAAATGCGGGGTAAAGGGCTGCTTTGGCAACTCCTATTTGCGCGGACTGCGCGGCCGCCAGAAGCTCAGCGTTACGGACGTCCGGACGTCGCCTGAGCAGGTCGGCTGGAATCCCGACGGCAACCTGGGGCGGAGGAACCGGAATTTCCGAGGCTTCGCTGAGAATGTCCAAAAGATTATCGGGCGGGATGCCAATTAACACGCTCAGCGCGTCTTTGCTCTGCCTTAGCTGTGCCTCCAGGACCGGAATGGCTGCCTGAGTGTTGAAAAGAATCGTTCTTGCCTGTTCGACGTCGCGCTCAGAGGTTGAGCCGCCGTTGAAACGGGCTTCTGCTATCCTGAGGCCTTCCTTCTGGGTTTCGAGGTTTTGCCGCGCGATCTCGATTCGCTTTTCGAGGGTCCTGATCTGGATGTATGCATTAGCCGCGTCGGCTGTAAGGGTTACGAGCGCACTGTCATAATCGGCAAGTGTTGCACGCAGGGTTGCGTCGGCCGATTCGACTGCTCTTCTGAATTTCCCCCAGAAATCGAGCTCCCAGGCTATGTTTAAATTCGCCTGGTCCTGCCAGTAGACGGTTGGGACAGCCGCCGCCTGCCCAGGCGAAAGGATCGCCTGTTCGGCTGCCGATGTAGCCGTAAACGAACTTGCCTGGTTGTATGTCGTCGTGCCGTTCAACTGTTGAGTTTGAGGATAGAGGCTTCCTACGGCAATGCCGAGCTGAGCCCTGGCCTCCAGAACTCTGACACCGGCAATTTTTAATGATATGTTCTCGCGATAGGCCCTGTCGATTGCGCGGTTCAATCCTGCATCGCCGAAAGATTCCCACCATGCACGATAGTTTGCCGGCTCATTTTTCACGCGTTCATCAGAGGTTTCAAGCCAGTTCGATGAAATTGCCGCCTCAGGCTTGGTAAAATCCGGACCAACCTTGATGCAGCCGGTCAGTGATAACGAGCCTGCAAACAGCGCAAGAGCCAGGGGAATGATTTGCCTGTGAAATGTCATGCCACTAAATCCGCAAAGTTAAGGCAGCTCAAGGTTTCAGTTGGAAGTTCCCGAGCGCTCTTTCGTGCAGTCATCGTCTGGTAAACGGTCAGCTTTTTTCCGAGCGGCCATAATACAGCGATTTGGCAGCAACTCAAGAGCAAAAAGGCGATATTCGGTTTATGGATCATTTTTGATAATGGGACTAAAATGTTTAACTTTCGTAACAGCCTCCGGCATGGATGATGGTGCGGGACTTGATAAACACAGAGAATTATATCGACTGAATCGAGGAAGAATATGAGCAAATTTATACAGATCGATATCAGGCTCCTTCCGGCTTACGGAACGGGCGGCTTGAAGGGTTCTTTTCCCCATTTATTTGAGTTTTTGACGCATAACGGATACGACCTGGTCGTTGCGAATGAACCTTCGCTTTATGAAATGGTCGAGGTAATGATCCGAATCAAAAACGATCCACACGTTGGCGGGGAGTCAAAAAAAGCGATAATCGGGAGGCTGGGCGAGTTGGTAACAGTGCGGGACCAGGCGCGGGAACTGCTTCTGGCACGGCGGCTCAATGAGCTGGACCGGCTTCTGTACCGACTGGAGGATTTATTTGACGAACTTGATGGAAACCTGGGCTGAACCACTTAAACGTATCGGGAGCGGATGGTCAAAATAACCGGCTAGTTTTTCTTCGCGTCGACATAATCAGCCGCGGCCAGGGCGGCTGTGCATCCCTCAGCCGCAGCAATCACTATCTGTTTGGCGAATTTTGTTCTCAGGTCCCCCGCTACGTAGATACCCGGGATATCGGTGGCGCATTTCTCATCAGTTATTGCGTAGCCGGCGCCGTCAAGTTTTATCCCGGGAGGCACAACCTGGTTGTTCGGCAGAAGGCCGACAAAGATAAAAACTCCCTCTGTTTCGATGGTCCGGTCGTTCCCGGTCCGCAGGTCTTTCACGTAAATCGAGTGAACCCCGTCTTCATTAGCGCATATCTCAGTGATTTCCGAATTCAGAACCAGCTCGATATTGGATTCATGGATCCTTCTCTGGAGTATTCTGCTCGCTCTGAAAGAGTCGCGCCGATGGAGCAGGTAAACTTTTGAGGCAAGCTTTGCGAGATAGAGCGCCTCCTCGAGCGCCGTATCTCCTCCGCCAACAACGGTTACAACTCGGTTCTGGAAAAAGAAACCGTCGCATTTGGCGCAATAGGAAACGCCTCTTCCCACGTACTCTAATTCGCCGGGAACTCCAAGCCGTCTTGGATTCCCGCCCGTTGCAATGATTACTGCATGAGCCTGCAGAGTTTTCCCGCTGCCAAGGGCCACTGTGTGAAGGTCAGTCCCCGGATTGATGGCGACGGCTTCGTCCCGCATGACCTCGAGGCCGTAGGATTGAGCGTGGTGGAGGAGTTTATCGGAGAGGTCGAGCCCACTGATGTCCTCGAACCCCGGATAATTCTCAACCCCTTTTGTAATGGCTACCTGACCGCCGTGAGTTGCGCGTTCGATGAGGATGGTTTTGAGCACCGCCCTCATGGCGTAAAGTCCGGCTGTAAGCCCTGCCGGCCCTGCGCCCAGGATTATGAGATCGTAAATACCTCCATCTGAATTCATCCGCGCAATGCCTCCAAGTTATATCGACAGATCACGAACGGGCCGGGGTACTGATCTGTAAGGTTGCAGTATCGATCTCCCGGTTCAGGGCAGAATGATCCCCGATTGGGTTCGGTGCTCGCGCTCGCGGGTTTCCCCGGTCGGCTGGGCGGCCTTGAAATCCTCAGGCCAGTAGAACCTTATTGAATACATTAGTAACTTTAACACGGCGGGGTTTTTTCCAACAGGCGACGGGCCCGCAAGATTGCCGGCAGCTATCCATGCCCAGCGCGCCTTGTCTTCAGCACCGGAGAGTTTGAAGGCCATCGCCTGCTCTTCGAAAAACCTCGTGAAAAGGTATCGCTTCGACCCAACGCATAACGTTTCAGCCGCATTATAGAGCACTTCCTCGATGCGCACGGCCTGGACTTCCCGCGGGACGACAAGAAGCGGACTGTCCAGAGCCTTTAGTTTTTCGTGATAAGGCGCCAGCTCCACCTTGTCAAATCTAAGCCATGAGAGGTCCATAGCTTCCAGGAGTTCTTCGATTTTCAATTCGGGAAAATACTTCTCGGGATTCTCGATTTCAGGCATCAGCTCATAGACGTAGGGCTTTCTTTCCGGGTCATGATACGGCTTAAGGAGATCTCTGGCGCGTTCCAATTGGGTATATGTGCCTTTGCCGGTCCAAAAGTCGAGCATGTCAAAGAAGAGTCGTGCTACGTGCCGGAGTGGAATTTCCACGTATCTGCGGCCAATCGCATGGGCTGAGAGTACCTGGAGGTAATCCCTGTATAGTTTCGGAGAGCTGGCTTCGGCTACTCGCACATTGAAGGTGGCAAAATCGTCTTCAAGGAACGAGGTCAGAAGAACATAACTTCCGGTAGACGCCTCGGGAATCAGAGCGGAAACGATCCACATGGTCCCCTGGACCATTAAGAGGTGAGCGGCAGCCTTTCTCTGCTCACCCTGGATCAGGACGACCTTTTCTGGCGCGGAGGTCTGCCCGGCCGCAGTGAAGCCCTTTTGCGAGAAGCGGTAGGCTGCCTGCTTAAGGTTTCTTTTGTAAGGAGAGCTCTCCACGATTGTTTCGAGACATTGGAATGTGCGAAAGCCGGTAGGGGCTGGACTGCGGCTCAGCCTGTCGATGAGTGCGGCTGCTTCGAGCGGTCTTCCGGAAAGTGAGTTCCGAAGTGAGTGCAGGTAGCCCTCGAAACTCTCACCTTCGGGGTCCTGGACAGCCAGACGGTCAAGGATCATTTGCAGTTCGTCGGATTGCTCGGCAGTCAGAGAGAGGTCTTCTTTTCCTTTTTTGATCACACTTTGCTTTCTGCTCATATTGCTCCATTGTCAAATGAGCTTGCGCTCGAGTTGAATTCAAATCCAAGCTCCGCGAGATGGTGCCGCGATCAACAGACTCAATCCATTAAAATAGAAAAGCCCCATGCACACGTCAACGTGATTCTGGGGCTGTTTTTATCTGAGCAGGTAATATCTATTCTTCCTCTTCGGATTCCACCTCGCGCGGCTCGATAATCAGGGAGTCGGCTACAAGTTCCCAGAGGTACTTTACTTCGACGTCCATGAAGTCGTATTCCTTCCGGAGGCTCTTCATAATCTGATCGCGGCAGTTATGGCAGGGGGCGATGAGCAGCTTGGCCCCGGTGTCCTTTATCTGCTTTGCCTTCACGCGGCCGTAGAAGATTCTCTCCTCCACATAGGGAGCCGCCCACGCGCCGCCGCCGGCGCCGCAGCAGAAGTTGTTCGCCCGGTTGGGATACATGTCTACGAAATTTTCGCAGCACTGCTGCGTAACCCACCTGGGTTCCTCGTAATAACCCTGGCCGAAAGCGCGTTCACTTTTCCGGCCGTAATTACACGGGTCGTGGAAGGTAGTAAGGTGTTGATGGATCGATTTATCAACCTTGATTCGCCCCTCCTCGATATACTGTTTGAGCAGATCGTGGACGCTGACGAACTTGACGTTTTCATTCGCATACCATTTTTTGAGACCAAGCCTGGTCGCATAGTAGGCGTGCCCTCACTCTGGCAAGACGAGATACTCGCACCCCAATTCTTTGTAATTCTTTACAATCCGCCCGACGACTGTTTTCATCGATTCGTCGTCGCCCGTGAAAAGGCCCCAGTTTACGCCTTCCCAGTTCTCGGAAGTAGTCGTCCAGGACTCGTTGGCGGCGTATAAAATTCGCCACCAGTACATCATGTCCTCGGGTTCGCCGAAAGGCTCTTTGGAGTTAATGGTGAAAAGGTATTTTGCCCCTTTCTTGTCGACAGGGACTTCGAAGCCGGGAAGCTCTTCCGCCAGCTCCGCGCCAAGATCTTCGAGCAGGAAAAGAAAGTCTTCCTTGGGAATCCCGACGTTGTTCCCTCTATCTAGGCACATCTGAACGCCCTTGTGGAGAACTCCGGGTACCTTGTCTCTTGCCCTCATGCCTCGGGCCGAGCGAAGCATTGCGACGAGGTCGATACCCATGGGGCAGGCATGTTCGCAACGGCCGCAAAGGGTGCAAATCCAGGGGAATCTTGAATCGATCAATTCCTGGTCCATGCCCAGCAAGGCCAGGCGAACGGCTTTCCGCACGTCCAAATCGTCCACGCCGGTGACCGGACACCCGCCTGCGCACGTGCCGCAGGTGAGGCACAAGTCGGCGAACTGACTCGCCACTTTGCGCTTTTCACGCTTTGTAAGTAACATTGGCTCCATTTTTTTCTTCTCCTAAGTGTACTCTGCGCTGTAAGCCTATTCTAATTCACGCCCCTAAGCTGGGGGACAACTGCTCGCCGGGGCCAGAGGAAATTGCGTCAGAAATGCAGCGGAAGTAAACGAGGTCGTTTTTAGCAGCGATTTCCCATATAACTCTTATTCCACGCGAATGCAACTATTCCCTGCATATTTAATATTCGTTAGGCAATTTCGATAACTGTTCGAGCGTAAATACAGGACCGTCCTTGCAAACGTATTCAGTCCCGATGTTGCATCGGCCGCAAATGCCTATTCCGCACTTCATGCGCATTTCAAGGCTCGATATGATCCGCTCGGGCGGAAATCCCAGTTCCGTGAGAACGGGCAGGGTAAACTTGATCATGATCGGCGGACCGCAAATTATCGCGTAGGAGTTTTCAGCGCTTGGCGCCTTCTGTTTGGTAACCGCGGGAACGAAGCCGACGTTGTATTTCCAGTTCGGGTCGCTGGAGCTGTCCACCGTTATATGCATGTTTATGTCGGAACGACTTTCCCATTGGGCCAGTTCATCCTTGTACAGAAGGAGGCCGGGGAAGCGCGCGCCGTAAACAACGTCGATCTTTCCAAACCTCGAGCGGTTTTTCGGATCGATCATGTATACTATCGAAGAACGAAGGGTCGTGAATGCAAACCCTCCCCCGATGATCACGACGTTTTTGCCTTCCAGCAGGTCCCAGGGATAGCAGTTGCCCATGGGGCCGCGCACGCCCATTATGTCACCCGCTTGCATATTGTGCAGGTGGTTGGTTACCTTTCCGACCTTGTTCACCGTAAATTTGATAAACCCCTTCTCGGTTGGAGACGTGGCGATCCCAATAGGGATTTCGCCAAGACCGGCAACCGAAAGAATCGCGAACTGGCCGGGTGTGTATGCGAACTTCTTCTCGTCTTCCGGATCAAGAAAGACCAGCTTGAATGTCTTCAAATTGCGATCTTCGGTTTCCGTTATAACGGAATCGATTCGGACCGGGTAGGGCAGGTAAGGGTTATTCACCTTTGTTCCTCCATTAGCGAAACGGCTCTAGGCCGGACACACGCAGTCGGGCGAGGCCATTTGGCGGCCGACTTGCCTTATATCGATATTGACCGGACAGGCCTGTACGCAACGGCCGCAGCCAACGCAGGCGGGGCCGCTGTTGTACTTGTCCTGATAATACTTGAGTTTGTGCATGAAGCGCTGGCGCACCCGCTGAGTTTTCTGGTTACGCGGATTGTGGCCCGAACCGTGAAGCGTAAAAAGCGGGAACATGCAGGAATCCCACATCCGCAGCCGTTCGCCTTTGTCCTCACATACTTCCTCCTGGATGTCGAAGCACCAGCAGGTGGGGCAGACGAAAGTGCATGTACCGCAATTAATGCAGGCGAACTGGACTTCTTCCCAGATCGGTGAGTTATAGAGCTCGAGCATCTCTTTTTTCGCAATGGGGGCCGGGTCGAAGGAGCCGGCGATGCTCTGCTCGGCTGCCTTTTTCTTGTCGGCCAGAGATGCCCGTATTGAACCGGTGACCGATGACCAGCCGGAGGTAACAAGGAGGGTGTTTTTGCCTTTTTCGCTCAGTACTTCGGCGGCGTATCCATCACCAGTATCCACAAGCAGCACATCGAGGCCCGCGGTATCGCAGGGACCGCTTCCCATCGACGTGCAAAAACAGGTTGGGCAAGGCGAGTTGCAGGCAAGGCCAATCATGGTGGTCGCCTCTCGCCTTCGTGTCCACCATGGGTCCTTTATGGTTTCGGTGATGAAGTTGGCGTCATCGAGCTGAAAAGCTTTTGCGTCGCACGGCCGGATTCCAAGAACGACCCGGGGCGAGAAATCCTTGTCAGTCTCTTTGAGGATTCCGGCCTGCGGATCGTCCTTCGCAAGGCTAAAGTCGAACATCCGCTCGGCTTGCGGGTGAAAAATCCCCTTGGGTGACAGGCGTGTATTCTGAAAGTCCAGGTCAGCATCCGCCGCGTTCCTGAGGAGGCTAAATTCGTGGAAACGACCGTTTTTCACGGGCCCGTGGACCCGGTAGCGGCCCATCAGCCGCTCGATTACTCCGGGAACGAAGTCCCCTTTTTCGATGTAGATATCATACATTGACTGTTCCTTCTCTATCTGTCATGACCGGCGATCCATCCACTGCCGCGCAGCTTAGCCGAGGAAGGGTTCCGGATCGTCAGGCCGGTGGGTGTCGAGCGGAGGCCGCTGATCCTGGATCACACCAGCTTCATAGCCGTAGAGTTCCTTGACTTCCTTTTCCAGTTTCTTGGTGAACAGGCGCACTTTTATCCCTACCGGGCACGAGCGTTCGCACGATCCGCAGTCGGTGCAGCGCCCGGCCACATGGAACGCCCTCAAGAAATGGAAAGTGCGGGTGTCCGTTGGATCGGTAGTCTTGCCCATCCACTGCGGCTTGGATTCGTCAACGAAACACGTCGGACAGTAGCATGCGGGGCAGGCGTTGCGGCAGGCATAACACCGGATGCAGGGTTTGACCAGATCGTCGAAATAGAGACGTTTTTCTTCGGGCAGCATGGATTCGATTTTCCTGATGTCCTCGTAGCGGTCGATCTCCTGCTCCTTGACCGGTTCCCCCAGCAGTTCGTCATAGATGACCGGATTTTTATGGGTGCAGATAGAGCAGTTTTGCTGGAGAAAGTCAGCACGCTCAAAGGTCTGCTCGAAATCACGGCCGGAAACCCGCACCCTGTCGCCCGTATCTTCGGCCATGAGGACCTGTCTGCCGTTGAGCTTCTCGTGGATCTTAGTCTTATCGGTCATTGCCTGGCATGGAATCCCGAGAATATAGAGCTGTTCGCGCTTGATCTGGTTTTCCAGCAGATGGATAACGATGCTGCGCGAGTCGCATCCTTTTGCTGCAATGGCGATATTACCGGTCCTTTTCGGCAGGTAATTGGCCAGGTTGATTCCACAATTTCCGTCCCAGACAAACTGGTCGGCCTGCTCGGGAGTCTTGGCCAAAAACGGCTCGTTCATGAACGGAACTGTACCTTTTCGGAACCCGATCACCGAGTCCACGCGTTTTTCCGAGAGCAGCCGTTTGGCCGCCTCTCTGATTTTTTCGCTATATGCTTGCATCTACGCCACCTCAGCTTGCTTCTTGATAAAATGCCGCGCCGGCCCGGCTGCCTTTACCGCTTCGACGACATGGCGGGCCATTTCAGCGAATTTGGTCCCCTCGGCCGACGAAATCCAGGAGAAATGAAGACGGCCGGGTTCCGTGATACCCGTGTACTCGATCTGGCTCTTCAGCAGAGCGAATTTTCGCCTCGCGTACATATTGCCCTCTATATAATGGCAGTCCCCGGGATGGCATCCGGAAACCCAGACCCCGTCGGCGCCATGCCTTAAAGCGGCCAGGATGAACTTCGGGTTTATCCTGCCGGAGCAGGGTAGGCGAATGATCCTGATATTTGCCGGATACTGGAACCGGCTCACTCCGGCAAGGTCTGCCGCGCCGTAAGAGCACCAGTTGCACAGAAAGGCTATTATTTTTGGTTCCCAATCGGACATTTGATTTCTCCTGCCTGTACGTTTACCCCTGTTTCTTAAAGTAGAGGGGCATTTTCAGTCATGGGTCCAACAGGACCTCATAATTTTTTTAGACGCTATCGATCATGCTGTATATCTGGGCATCCTCAAAGCCTCGAAGCCTTATCGCCCCGGAGCGGCACGACGCTACGCAAAGACCGCAGCCTTTGCAAAGCGCGGGGTTTATTTCCGCCTTGCCGGTCTTTTCGTTGAAAGCGGGGGCCGAGTAAGGACATATGCTCACACATGTGCCGCATGTGCTGCAATCCAGGGCAGAGGTATATGCGATCGTTCCGGCAAAATAGATGGTCGACTTTGATAGAATGGTTGCCGCCCTGGATCCGGCTGCCTGCGCCTGCGCGATGCTCTCGTCTATCGGTTTAGGGTAGTGCGCAAGACCGCACAGAAAGACGCCGTCCGTAGCGAAATCCACAGGGCGCAACTTTGCATGGGCTTCTATGAAGAAGCCGTCTTCATTAACCGGGACCTTGAAGAACTGCCCAATGGTTTCAGTCTCGTTGGGCAGAATGGCCGTCGAAAGGGTGATCAGGTCGGGAGTCAGGACTATCGGTCTGCGAAGTACGTGATCGGTTACCGTGACCATGAGCTTGCCTCCTGACTTGACGACCACGGGCTTATCATCGACCGAGAAGCGGATGAAAATGACCCCGGCCTTTCGCGCTTCCAGATAGAGCGCTTCGCGCTCACCGTAGGACCTCAGGTCGCGGTAAAGCAGATAGACGTCTATATCCGGGTTGAGCTTCTTCAACTGCAGCGCGCTCTCGAGGGAGTGCGTGCAGCACACCCTGCTGCAATATGGCCGCTCAGGCTCGCGCGAGCCGACGCACTGAATGAAGACAGCCGAGTTGATGCTGCTCAGGTTCGGATCGCCCTGCATAAGGCGGCGGTCCAGTTCCAGATGCGTAACGATTTCGGGGTCAGTACCGTAGCCGTATTGGGTAGGCGTGAATTGCTTGCCGCCGGTTGCGATTACGGCAACTCCATGTTCGATGACCTGAGGTTGCCCTCCGTTCTGGACCGTCGTCTTGAAGTTGCCCACGAAGCCTTCTACGTTCACCAGGCTGGTCGAGAGGTGCAGGGTAATATTGGGATGTACGCTGACCGATTCAGTCAGATTTTCGACAAAAGACTGAATTTCCTCATTGCGCCACGTCCTGTAGAGGTTGAGCGCCTGGCCTCCCAGTTGACCCGTTCTTTCAATCAAGTCTACAGGGTAGCCAAGGTCGGCGATTGCTTTTGCCGCGCTCATGCCCGCCACCCCTCCGCCGATCACCAGCGCTTTCTGGATGACGCTGAGCGCCGGTTCCGGGAGCGGCTCGAGCAGGGCGACCTTGGAGACAGCCATCCTGACCAGATCCTTCGCCTTGGCGGTGGCCAGATCGGGTGTGGCGTTGTGTACCCACGAGTCGTGGTTCCGGATGTTTGCCATCTCGAAGAGGTATTTATTCAAGCCGGCTTCGGCCATCGTTTCCTGGAAAAGAGGTTCGTGGGTTCGTGGAGTACAGGCCGCGACAACTATCCGGTTGAGGTTATGTTCCTGGATCAGGCCGCGCATCGCGGTCTGGGTATCCTGAGAGCACGTGTAGAGATTGTCCGTCACATACTCGACATAGGGCAGCGACTTGGCATAGTCACGTACGGCCTTGACGTCGACAACCCCGGCGATATTGATGCCGCAATTGCACACAAACACGCCGATCCTCGGCCGCTCGCCTATGACGTTGACTTGAGTCGGGATTACTTTATCCTTGGCCATGCTTCCGCGGGCCGGCGCCAGGAGGCCTCCGGCCGCAGCCGCAGCCGCGCTGGCTTCCACTACAGACTGCGGAATGTCTTTGGGTGACTGGAACGATCCGCAGACAAAAATCCCGGGCTTGCTGGTGGAAACGGGACTAAACGAGGAGCTTTCGCTGAAGTTGTTGTCGTTGAGACGCACGTCAAGCAGCTTCGCAAGCTCCTTGGCCGATTCCGCTGTCTCAAAGCCCACCGAAAGCACGATCATGTCGAAGTGTTCGCCTGTGATGATTCCATCTTCAGTTACGTAATCTATCTCCAGATCGTCCGACCCCAGGACAGGGTTAATCGTATGGACGCGAGATCGGATGAAACGGACGCCGTGCTGGTCCTTTGCGCGGTTGAAATATCTTTCGAAGTCCTTGCCGTGCGTCCGCATATCCATGTAGAACACGGCCGTGTCCAGATTACCCCCTGAATGCTCCTTTGCAATCACCGCTTCCTTAATGGCGTACATGCAACAGACGCCCGAGCAGTACTTATGATCGCAATGATTAATATCCCTTGAACCTACACACTGGATCCATGCTATCTTTTTGGGTTCCTGGTGATCGGACGGCCGCGTGAGGTGGCCCATGGTGGGACCGGACGCCGAGAGGATGCGCTCGAATTCCATTGAGGTCACGACATTTGGCAGGTTTGCGTAGGCATAGGTATCGAATTTAGACGGATCGAAGGGTTGAAAGCCAGGCGCCGCGATAATGGCTCCGACGTTTAGCTCCAGTTCTTTGGGCAGTTCGTCATGATTGACAGCATTGGCAAGGCAGGCCTCGACACACTGGTAGCATTCGGAGCACACGCCGCAACTAAGGCAGCGGTTTGCTTCGGCCCGGACCTGCTCTTCGGTCAAGCCAAGCTGCACTTCTTCGAAATTGCCGGTGCGGATCTCCGGAGACACAACGGGCATCCGTGCTCGCGGTATTCTGTCATAGCCTTCGGTCGCGACTTCCCGGACCGCTTCCCATTCGCGCTCCCGCCCGGCTTTGATGTCTTCGCCCCGGATGTACCGGCCGATCGAAATGGCCGCCTGCTTGCCCGCTGCAATCGCTTCTATTACCGTCTTGGGGCCGGTCACCGCGTCGCCGCCTGCGAATATGTCATTGTCATGCGTCTGGCAGGTGAGAGGGTCCACCTTCATGGTGCCCCAGTCGGTAAGCTTGCAGGCGCACTCTTCGGTAAGACACGCCCAGTCGGACTCCTGCCCGATCGCCGGAACGAGCGCGTCAACTTCCATAACGAACTCAGATCCCGGAATGGCCACGGGCCGCCTTCGCCCGCTTGCATCCGGCTCTCCGAGCTGCATTCTTATGCATTCGACCGCCTTTACCCGCCCTTTTTCTCCGATGACCCGTATGGGGTTGGTGAGGGTCATGATCTCGATGCCTTCTTCGCGGCACTCGTGGATCTCTTCCTCGTTGGCGGGCATTTCGTGCTCGCTACGGCGATAGATGATAAAGGGCTTGCCCGATCCGTTGCGAAGGGCGGTACGCACGGTATCCATCGCGACGTTTCCCCCTCCGATAACCGCGACCCGGTCGCCAAGGGAGACTTCTTTGCCGAGGCTTATGTCTCTCAGGTACTCGACGCCCGGGACCACCCCTTCGAGGTCCTCGCCGGGGATTCCGAGCGCCTTGCATTCCTGGGCGCCTATGCCCATGAAAAAGGCCTTATATCCCTGGTCTCTGAGTTGAGAGACGGTAAAGTCTTTGCCGATCTCCACCCCCGTTTTGAACTCTACGCCCATATCCCGCAAGACCTGGATTTCGGCCTCGATGGTGTTTCTCGGGAGCCTGTAGGAGGGAATACCGACTGTCAGCATTCCTCCAAGGACCGGCAGTTTTTCAAAAACCGTTACCCGGTAGCCTTCGATTGCCAGGTAATAGGCGCAGGATAAGCCTGCCGGACCCGAACCGATGATTGCGACCTTTTCGTTGCGCTTCTCTTTTATTTCTGGGACGAACCTGGTTTCGGAATTCAGATCCAGATCGGCCAGGAAACGCTTGATGGAATCGATTGCCACCGGTTCGTCGAGTTGGCCGCGCATGCAGGCGGATTCGCAGGGATGGTGGCACACCCGTCCGCAGATAGCGGGCAGGGGGTTTTCTTCCTTGATAAGCTGCAAGGCTTCCCGGTATTTGCCCTGAGCAGTCAGGGCCACATACCCCTGGACCGAAATGTGAGCGGGGCAGGTCGCTTTACAGGGAGAAGTGCCTCGCTTTTCGATCGAAAAGGCGCCCGGTACGGCCTGGGCGTACCTGCGGAACGCAGCGCGGCGTTTGTTCAACTCCATATCGTATTCGTTCTTGCGCTCGACCGGACAGACTCTGGCGCATTCGCCGCAGCCGGTACATTTGGAAATGTCAATGAAACGCGGCTGCTGAAGGAGCTTTACCTTGAAATTTCCCGGTTCGCCGGAAACTTCCTGAACTTCTGAAAGGGTAAGCAACTCGATGTTGAGATGCCGGCCGACCTCGACCAGCTTGGGAGAGATAATTCACATAGCGCAGTCGTTGGTGGGGAAGGTCTTGTCGAGTTGCGCCATGACACCGCCGATAGACGGCTGTTTTTCGACCAGATAGACGTAATAGCCAGAATCGGCAAGATCGAGAGCTGACTGCATCCCGGCGATACCGCCTCCGACCACCATAACGGCGCCAGTCATTGGCTTCAAAGCATTCTTATCACTCATGAACATTCACTCCTGAGCTTTTCCGGAATAGAACTCACTTACGCTTAAGGTTAAGATCAAATTTGCGGACGTTCCCACACCCGCGAGCGCGTGGCCTACGAATGCAATTGCGGGTAAGAGACTATTGTGACAGAATTCACAAACTCGAACAGCACTCACCCCTTCAGGTATACGAACCCTGAGACTGCGAACAACAGGAAACCAACCAAAAGAGCCGACCGATTAACACTGTCAGACAGATATAATGGGGTAATTTCCTGCCATGTCGGGGCGAACTGGAATGAGACTATTACGGGGCGCTTATCGCGGAAGCCCGAGAAGATTGAAGCCATGCAGCATACCGATTGATTCTTCAGTGAAGTCAGATCGAAAACAATTTTCAACAGAGTTCGGCAGAATCCCCATATCAACATTTAGCTTTAGCGGATGTATGCTAATAGCCCGGAGCGGCTGCGAAGTCAAGGACATACCACATGATTGGGGCAATTATTTAAATCCATTCTGCTGCGGTCTCCGCGGGCCTGAGAGCAAGGAGTTGTAATCTCCCTGGAAGAATAAATTATTCTGCAGTCATACGCGCATTGTTCCGATTTCTGTTTTGAAGTGGTTATCAAGTTCATGGCACGAGAAAGAGTGGCTTACGAGAATGGCAGAAAACGAATTTGATCTTTGGGTAGAGCGGATTGTACGGGAGAATATGCCGATTTTCTCCCGTACTGTTCAATGCGTTGCCGGAACGGCAAGCAGTGAGAATAGTTCGCTTTCAGATCTGGCCTGGGTGATTCTGGAAGACCCGACCCTGACAGCCCAGGTGCTTAAATTGGCGAACAGCATGTATTACCATCCCCACTCCTCGAAACGGATAAACACTGTGAGCCGGGCCGTGATGAGGCTGGGGTTCAACACGATAAAGGAAATATGCCTCACAATCTCCTTGATTGAGACTGCGCTTTCCAGCCGGCACAAGGGAAAAGTGGCTCTCGAGGTGGCAAGGGCATTCCACGCGGCTGTGCAGGCTAGAACAATCGCGATCCGGCGCGGTCTGCCGCGACCTGAGGAAGTATTTATAGCGGCGCTCCTCACCCGCATTGGCCAGATAGCCTTCTGGTGTTTTGCCGGGGAGGTCGGGGACAGGCTCGATAGCGAGATGCTCAATGGCGAAAGCGAGGAACAGGCTGAAATCAAAGTCCTTGGATTCGGACTCGGGCGGCTGACCCTCAGGCTTAGCCAGGAATGGAAATTGAGCGATCTTCTGGAATCCGCCTTGCTTAGAAAAAACGCGACCGATCCCATGGCCCAATGTATCAAGCTTGGATGCGCAATTGCACAGTCATCCGAAAACGGCTGGGATTGTCCTCAGATCAAGGAAATAATGAAAGAGGTAGGTAATTTCCTCCATCTCTCAGGCGAGGAGACGGCCAAAACTCTACATGAATCTGCCATCGCCGCGGCTAAAACCGCCCAATCCTACGGAGCGGAAAAGAGCAGTCGCCTGGTTCCGCTTCCCATGGAGGCAACGGCGAAATTACCCGAGAAGGCTGTAGAAATCGAAGCCGCCGCCGGAAGCCCCGAGGCCAATAAGAGCGACCGCCTGGTTCCTCTCCCCATGGATGCAACGGCGCAATTACTTCAGCAGGATGCAGTGACAAGGCACGAATACCCGGCGCCCGATCCCAAGATTCAAATGAGCAACCTTCGCGACCTCTCCGCCCTGGTGACGTCGGGGAAAGGAGACTTGAACCTGGGGCTTTCCATTATCCTGGAGGGGATTTATCGCGGTATAGGCATGGACAGGGTCATTTTTGCGCTGCTTACTCCGGACCGGCAGCATCTCAAGGGAAAGTACGGACTGGGGTGGATAGACGGCTACGTCGAAAATTTCAGGGTCAGCGCGAATAATCCAGGGATGCTTAATATCCTCGGTCACTTGCTGGGAAATCGCAATCCGGTCTGGGTAAAAGAAAAACCTGACAACAGCATCGTTCACCTCCTGAGTGAGGAACTCACTAATCTAACCGGAGGCGGCCCGTTCTTCGCAGTGTCGATTGCCATCAAGGGAACGGCGATAGGGGTTGTCTACGCGGACCGAAGCCGGAGCGGCCGCTGCCTGGATGAGGAAAGCTTTGAGAGCTTCACCTGCTTTGGCCAGCAGGCGAATATCTGCCTGAGCGCAATGGCCGGCGGTTAGCCAAATCCGATTCGCGCAACAATGTTTGCCGGCCTTCCCGACGAGATCTCCGATTTTGATCTTGTAGGGACATGTCTGCTCAGCCCTCGAAACGATGTAAAGAATTGAGGTGAGTTATTTCAGCAGGAGCGAATGTTTCTTATGTCTCGATTCGCCCTCCGCGCTCACCCGAATAGCCCTCAAGCCGCTCACCGGACACTCGTGCTCACAGATACCGCATCCGATGCACTGCTCGGGATCTACCTGGGGGGCCTGGAGCCGGACCTGCAACGCAATTTTTTCCAAATCGGAGGTGTCGAGTTCGGGTGGAACCCGTGATTCCAGAGTGATCGAATTCTGCGAATTAGAAAGAATTCGCGTTCTTGAGGAGATGCCGCCGCTTTCCACCAGAACGAAAAAGTCGCCCGTCGCGAATCGATCCGGCTGAAGGAGCGGGTCGGCAAGCTGAACGATTGCGCCGGAGACTTTTGCGTGCTCCAGGTTCCCGTTTCGGACCGTGGTGAAGCTCTCTTTAACGAATATCGCTTTCGGGCTTACCGGACAGTTTTCCTGGCAGACGATGCACGGTTTGTCCATGGCCCACGGCAGGCAGCGGCTTCGGTCGACGAAAGCAGTGCCGATCCGCAGGGGACCGGCCTTTTCAAAAGTGCCGCGCCCCAGCTTTTCATCGAGAGAAATCGGGCGGATTGCTGCGGTTGGGCAGATATGGCTGCAGGCAGTGCAATTCATCTGACAGCCGCTTGACCCGGTTCGCATATTCAGAGCGGGGGTCCACAGGCCTTCGAGCCCGGCCCTTTTAATATCGGGTTGTATAACGTTAGTGGGACAAACACGCGCGCATTGCCCGCATTTGATACAGCGGTCGAAAAACCCGGGTTCCGGCAGTGCCCCGGGCGGTCGAATCAAGGCTGAATCGTAGTTTTGGCCGAGCCGTCCGTCTATGCGCAGTATCGGGACGGCGGCGACTGCGCAAACCGCGGCCGCGACGAATCCCCTGCGTGACAGGTCGGGAGAAACGATCTCGCCTGAAGCCGAACGGAACATATTATAGCCGATCAACTCGTCATTGCAGGTGTAGAGGCAGTTCATACAGAGCACGCATTCGTGGATCCGGATGCGTCCCGCCGGGTCGCAAGCGCCTTCGCACCTGGAATCGCAAAGCCTGCATTGGCTGCATTCGGCGGTTTTCTTTCCTATCCTCCACAGAGCGTATCTACCAAAAACGCCATAGAGCGCGCCCAAAGGGCATACGAACCTGCAATAAAAACGAGGTATTGCCAGGTTCAGAAAAAGCGCGGCAAAAAATACTGAAGCCGTAAGCCAGGCCCCTTCATAATGCCTTTGCGCCGCGGAAGTCAGATGAAAGGAAGAGTCCGCAAAGGGGAGAAGCAGGAAATTTACCGAGCGATATACGAGGGGAATCGGATCCAGCAGTCCGGTCATGAGCGAGGCGGAAAATGTTCCGTCAAGCTTGAGAAAATAGCCGGCGCCAGCCCAGAATGCCGCAAGGCCAAACAAAACAGCGACAGAGCGACTGATCAGAGGATTGGCCTTTCGCGAAGCTGCCGTGGCAATTGCCAGAATGCATACGGTCCCGGCAACGATGAGCGAGTTCTGCTCGGAAGAATCCGCGATGTTTACCAGCAACGCGGCGGCGGCCGGGGCAAGCAGAATAAGAAGTATGTAATATTTTATCCTCTGAGTGCCCATGTATCGATTCCCGGTGATTTTTTCTCGTGTGGAGCGTCCAAGCGAGCCGAGATAACCGATGAAATGGTGCATGGCCCCGAAGGGGCAAAGCCATCCGCAGAAGAATCTTCCCAGAAGGAGAGTAAGGGCGACCGTTGCTATGGCCCAGAGCAGTCCCGAATACAGGGTGCGGGTCGTGAGAATGGTTCCCAGGCCCACAAGGGGATCGAGTTGTAAAAACCAGTTTACCGGCCAGTTCCTCAATTGCCAGAAGGATTGCCCGAAGGTGCTCACAATACAGAACCATACAAACAGAAGAAAAAAGAATATCTGGGATATGCGCCTGACAGTTGTAATTCTCATCAGATTTTTAACCTGTTGATACACGGAAAGGACTCAGGGATTCGAAGTTGGAAGTTCCGGCCCCTGCCTGTTCAGCTTTGGCTATAAAGGGCAGATCCGCGGGTGTTTTACCCAGCAGGGCCACCCCGGCCGCGTCGGCAGCAACCTGGTCGGTACTGACGATCATCGTGTTCGTCTGCTTGAGATCTGAAACGGAGCCCCCGGTCGGTCCGTTGGAAATCATGGCGAAGGTCCCGTCCAGTATGACAAGAGTAGGCTTTACCATGAGCGCAAGATCTTTTATGAATGTGTGGATGTCCTGATGAAAGATGTTTCGCCTGCCTCCCACGAACCCGTACCAGTTTTTCATCGACATCGAAGCGCCGCTCCTGTGATGGTCCTTCACCGGAGCTATACCGATTAGCTTTGTCGCCCCCTGGAAAGCTCCGTAGAGAACGGGCCAATTGCGGATCAGATTGGAGCCGGGCACTGTAATGTTGGCGAACAGCGATTCCCTTGGCATAACCAGGTCCGCCCCCGAACTTTGGGCAGCTTCGGCGATGCCGCTGAGCTCAAAACAGCTTTCCGGATTATTGATCGGATTGTCGGTAACGGCAACTGCCGCTGCGCCTGCCTTCAGGCACAACCGCGCGACTTCGGCAAGCAGCTCCGGGTTGGTGGTGGCGCAAAGGGAAGGGGGAGTTGCAAAAGCGGCATTCACCTTTATGAGGACCCTGTCGCCTCTTTTCACGTAACTTTCGATTCCACCGAGCGCCTCGATGGCGGCGTTTACAGTTTTAACCCTGTCCTCGCCGGTCGCTATCGCTATCTTTTTACCGGCCTCAGGAACCGAAAAGTCAGGCAGGGCGATCGAGGATTTTTCGACCGGCGCGCCGGGTCCTATAGGGTCATACAAAAAATAGCCAAGAGCGCCTGCGGCCGCCACGGCTATTCCGGCCTTCGCGGAGCGGATGAGAAAATCGCGCCTGTCGATTTCCGGCCGGGGTGGATCACCTTTCGATATTTTAGTCATTTCTCAGTTATGTCCAGTTTGCGGTAGATGCGTGAAGCCACATCCGTTGCACTTTGCAGGTTATCTGCCTCGTGAGTCCCGGCAAAAAACTTCCCTCTATGCAGTACGAGTTCATAAGTATCATATACCTTATATATCTTAGAGCCGGGTGCTTCAGGGATTTCGCCGGCTTCCGAGCCTCCGTTTTCAACCAGGAACCGGCCGTATGCCGCCGCAAGATCGGCGGCTTCCTCGGCGCTCTGACGCTTGGAGAGGAACGCGGTAACCTGGGTATTCTCAGCAGAGTAGCTGGCCGTATACACGCGGTCGAGCGCGCTGAAGCCGAAAACATCGGTCATATGGAGCGATATGCTGGACTCGTCAAGGGATTCAGTCGGGAAGAGTGAAGATTCCGTTTGCTGCCCGGCATATTTGGGCTCCGTTTCGATCAGGTTTTTCGCCAGTGTGGTCATCTCATCAGAGAGGTCTTTGGACGCGCAAATTATTTCAAAGTATTTGGGGCCGTTTGCGAAAAAAAAGGCATCCTCCGTGGTGTATGCGGCAACGCCAAGGTCGACCGGCCGCGAGTCTTTTCTTTTCTGATTACTGTACACGGAGAACGCGTTTGTTGGGTTTCCCATATCGTATATGAAAAGCTCGAGCCAGTTTTTCGGGTCCGCTTTCCTTGCAAAACGCCTCGTGGAAAGCTTTACAAAGCCGCTTGAAAGGTAGAGTTCGGCCTTGCCGTCAATTTTATCGGATAAGGTCTCGGAATCGAACGTTTCCTCCGGGCCAAGCGGAATCAGATTTTCGGGAAGGTAGGCAGGTACGGGCGCCGCGCCGGGTGCCGGCAGGGAGATCTTGCGGACCGAGCCATTGCCCTCTTTCTGGAGAGTGACCCTATAGAAGTCCGGATCGAACCGCGACTGCACGATATAGACCCCACCTGCTATTCCAGCCAGAAGAGCCAATACTAAAATTCCTATGCTGGTCTCGGCTACGTTCGGGCGCCTCATACTCTTACTCCTGTACGGATCGGTTTTAAAGTCGCGGAATAATATCAGGGCGAGTTTGAGTAGGCAAGGTTTCAAAGTCTTCGGTTTGGAAACCGCGCCTGTCATAGTCTTTGCTAAGGGGGAAGATCATTTTCACCCGCCGCCGGCCTATTCTGAGCCCCAAACATTAGTTTTCGAAATTTTATCGGGTTTATGTTATGGAAAGTTGCTTTTGCTGAAGAACAGCTTCGGCAATCCTCTAATACGGAGTTGCGTTCAAATCGGGTGTAATGATCAACTTGGCCCCCCGAAACACATTGCGGGATTTTGCGTGTTGTCTATCGGGAGGGCGTAAAGCCCTCCCCTACGAAGAACCGTACGACAATGCTGTAGGGAGGGCGTAAAGCCCTCCCCTACGAATGAGCCGCGCGACAAGCTGTAGGGGCGGGGTTTATCCCTGGGTTTATCCCCGCCCGGGTATTATAGGGCCGGTCCGGAAAACTCCGGACGGAACTCCGGCAGTTCCATCCTTCATGGCAAGGTTGCGCAGGGCGTAAATAAAGTGCAGAAACTCGACAGCAATTATATCCGGAAAATACTGGTGCGATCCACAAACTGGATCGGGGACGCGGTTATGACCACGCCGGCCCTGGGCGCGATCAGGGCGGCTTTCCCGTCATCGGAAATCGTGCTGGCTGCAAATCCCGTTATCTCTGAATTAATGACCCCGCATCCTTTTTGCGACCGGGTGATCGTCTACGACAAAAGAGGGGCGCACAGGGGGCTTCGGGGTCTTATGAGGTTTGGCCGGTTCATTGCCGGGGAGCGGTTCGACCTTGCTATCCTTTTCCAGAATGCCATCGAAGCCGCGATTATGGCTAAACTGGCCGGTATAAAGATGCGGGCCGGGTATAATACGGACGCCCGCGGAATTTTTCTCACCCATGGAATTCCAGTAACCAAAGAGGCCCGCAGACTGCACCATACTCAATATTACCTGAACATGCTCGCCAATTTGGGAATTCCTTCCGCGGGGCAAAAGCTTCGCCTTCAGTGTACGGATGAAGAAAAGCGCTGGGCGCAAACTATGCTTGGTCCGGGGAAATGGGTGGCGATAAATCCCGGCGCAGCCTACGGTTCCGCAAAAAGATGGTATCCGGAAAGATTCGGACAGGTTGCAGACGCTCTTGCCTCTGAACTTGGTTACAGATCGGTGCTCGTGGGCGGGCGAGGGGAGGCCGGGATCGGCTCTGAAATTGAGTCCCAAATGTGTTCGAAGCCCGTGAACCTGATCGGCGGGACTTCCGTGCGGCAGTTGACTTCCCTGCTTGCCTCGGTAGACCTGGTCATAACCAATGATTCCGGCCCGATGCACGTGGCCGCAGCCTTCGACCGCCCGATAGTCGCGCTCTTCGGCCCTACGGACCACTCTACCACGTCTCCCTTATGTTCCCGGTTCTTATTGGTGCGCAAAGAAACCGAGTGCGCTCCCTGCCTCAAAAGGCAATGCCCGACCGACCACCGGTGCATGGCCGGCATTTCCGTAAAAGATGTTCTCGACGCGGTGAAGACCCTGTTGAACTCGGAGCAAGGGGCTGAGCGTCGATGAAAAACATCCGCATGCCGCTTTCAGACCCGCGCAAAATTCTCATTATAAAGCCCAGCTCTTTTGGAGATGTCATTCATGGGCTGCCGGTACTCCACGCGCTGAGCCTGCGTTTCCCCAAAGCCGAGCTTCACTGGGTCGTGGCAAAAGGGTTTGACGGCATACTCGAAGACCATCCCCTGATTCACAGGCTCTGGATCATAGACAAGGATTCCTGGAGAAAGCCGGGGAACCTGCCGCGCACCTTGTCGGAACTCAAAAGGCTGTCGCGAGACCTGCGCGCGGAAAAATTCGACCTGGTGATCGACCTTCAGGGGCTTTTCAGGAGCGCTATGATATGTCTTTTCACGGGCGCCCAGGAAAGAGTCGGCTTTGAGAGCGCCAGGGAAGGGTCGAAGTTTTCATACAAATACAGGGTCAGGACAGAAACTGAACTGCACGCCGTCGATAAAAATCTCCTGCTCGCCCAATTCGTCGGCTGCGAGCCGGCCGGCCCGGTATTCACGCTGCCTCCCCTGGGTGAAGTTCCGGAGATTGTAAAGGATATGGGGCAATATGCGGTCATCGCTCCCTCCGCCGGGACCCTGGTGAAGAGATGGCCCGCGGAGTATTTCGGACGACTTGCGTCCCTTCTGCCCATACCCTCGATCATTGTGGGCGGCAGGCCGGACGAGGCGCTCGGAGATGAAGTTGCGCGCCTGTCCGGCTCGCGCTCTGTTTCACTTGCCGGTAAGACGAGCATCAAGGAACTTGGCGCAATAATCCGCGACGCGAAATTCCTGGTGACTTCGGATTCAGGCCCTATGCATCTGGCGGCAGCGCTGAGCATTCCCGTTTTTGCGATCTTCGGACCGACGAGTCCCGTGCGCACCGGTCCCTACGGTAAGATTCATACGATCATACGATTGGAGCTTCCCTGTTCGCCCTGTTTCACGAGAAAGCCCTGCGCGGACTGGAGGTGCATCCGGGAGGTTACGCCCGAGATGGTGCTGGAGGCTATCGCCGGGAAAAATCTTTTAGGTGGCTGCCCGGTTGCGGAATAGGCTCTTCACTGTGAGAGCCGATGGATTTTGGGCTGCTTCTTTATTAATCCTGAAATTAAAATGCGCATTTTGGAAATCCGTTTTTTTAAGGATAGAAATGCTGACTTTTCACGATGAATGCCACTGCCCGAAGGCTTCTTCATGCCGGAAACCTCCCCGGTGGCTTCAATCATAGAGTATCCCTTCGAAGGGCTTCCAGATGGTCCGGGACGGCTGCGTTTATGGTTTGCTATTTATCTACCGGGATTGCATACGGAGAGTTTTTCAGCTTTTGCCGCTTTGAGCAGTTCAAGATCGGAAGCAACGAAAACCACATCTTCTTTCGTTACTTTCCTGAGCCATAATGCGGTCGAAAGATGTATGCTGTCAGCCCCCTTCAATGCATGTTTAGCAATCACTTCATCAATAAACTGAAACACCTCCTTGTGCATTTCGATGACAGTAAGGGATGTCCAATCGACTTTAAAGGCTTTCTTGATTCGCTCAAAGGTGCCGGTTTCGATCTCTGCAGCTCTGTGCCTGCGAGTGATTGCCGCCAGTATCTCAGGGTAGGCGAGCCTCGAAGCAGCCGCAACAGACGTATCTTCGAGCAAGGCATTTACTTTGTCACTTCCCTCTTCTTCTATATAACGTTTGACCAGTGCGCTGCTGTCAAGGTAGATCATCTGCGCTCCCTAGTGATCGTCTCGGATACCGGCTCACCTTTTGCCTCCGCTCTTTCAATAGGCGCAAATGCCGGTTCCTCCCGCATCTCCGGTAAGGTGAGAAAACCCTGAGCGGCAAGATAAGCCAGATGCTCCTCGGACCCGGCTTCTTCCTCTACCTTGTCAAGATTGTGCATAACCGCAACAGGCGCTCCTCTGTCCGTGATAATGACGGTATGACCCCTTTTGGCCATTTCAAGATAGTGGGTCAGCTTGTTTTTTAAATCTCGTATGCCTACCTGCATAGTGCACCTCTTGTAGCTATTGTAGCCACAATATGTCCGAAGTCAAATGAATTCAGCGCCATCCTGTACGCACCCAGGCTTCGGTATGCCCCGAAAGGGCTCTTCTTCAGCAGCAATCTTGCGGTGGTAAAGGAAATCGAATTTCTTCCGGGTGCAATCAACCCAGTTTTCGAGTGTAGTTTCATCGCCGGAATGACCCTACATGGTTTCAATCATGGAATATCCCGCAGGCAAATCACCTGATCTTCTTGATCGTGCATACACCCTGACACCTCCCACAGGATCTCCACCATGGAGTACCACTCGGAACAGGCAACAACAACCTTTGCCGCCTACCAGACGACAGGGACAGGATATTGGCGGATCGAGGAATCCGGAGTAAGCAGGGACAAACCATGTGCCAGCGCTTGACAAACCAACATGCGGTCAAAAGGGTCTCTGTGGATATCGGGCAACTTTGGCAGCATCAGGACTGCTTCTTCTTCCAGCGGCAGTGGTTCGATGGAATGAAGCGCTCCCATCCCGGCAATGAATTGGGCGGGCGGATGCGGCAGCGGCAGCCGCCCCAAAGCGTGCTTGACAAAGATTTCCCAAACGGACACGCTACTGAGAAAAACAGAGGCGGAATCATATTGAAAAAACTTCGCGCGCGCGTTGGGAGAGTCACATGGAGTCGCTGATAAGCCAGAGGAAGGTACGGGTGTCCAGAAGAATATTTAAGATTTTTTCCCGCCGAATGCATCGAGAAGATCGTCCGGAAGAGGCTCGAAGAAACTCTCCGGTACCTCGAACTGACCTTTAGCCAAACCGACCGGGCGTTTGGACCCAGTTTTAGGAGGCAAAGGGCGGATTTCGGCTATCGGTACGTTTCTCCGGCAAAGCAATATCTTTTCCCCCTTCGCAAGGCGATCGAGGTACTTTGACAGATTGGTTTTTGCTTCATGAATGTTCAATCTAATCATAGCTCAATAGTTAGGCAGAAACTAAACTAAGTCAATGACTCACTTTTGAGTTTTTGAATACTTTGTCATTGATCGTCGTGCGCAATTAAAAGAAAAGCGCTCGTGATCTGCTATTTTCCTTCAGATCCCCAAGCGCTTCGCTCTAGACCACCAAATTCGGGCCTCACTGTTTTGGCCTTACAAACAGCCTCAGCCTCCGCAAATCTCGAATTCACCCGCGCCCCAGCAGTTTTCGCACTGTCGGTCCTCGAAGTGGTCGAAGCCGCTTCCGTTGCAGGCGTTGCAAAATGCTCTGATGCACCGCTGTATATCATCGAGATTCATTTCGGGCCCCCTTTCAATACAAACAGGTAAACTCCATTGAGCCAACGAGAGGAGAAAACCCATTGTAGTAAGTGTTATCAACCAGGAATCATGTTTTTCAAAGAAACGTAACTACATACTAATGCCTTGAAGCTGACCACGCTAGAGGGGCGGAAGTTTTCAAAGTGCTTTTTTGTGAAAATGCCGGGATTGCAATCGGGAGGATCGAGATGCGGCAAGCCCACCCGCCTTTTACCGTGTCAGGGTTTCATTTTCCTATTTTCCCACAGCCAAACGCGGTTCTAAGACTACCTACTTGCCAAAAGGGGGAGTCGATCATAGTTTTCTGTCAGTGAATTCCTCTTGCCCGAGAAGCATTAGCGGATCAGGGTCTGGACTTATGAAATTATGGGCGAGGACAAAGGTCATTACGCATGTGCATGTGTCAAAGGAGGTTAAATATAAATGATAATTGACGATAAAAAACAGGATTCCGTTCCGCAATGGAAAGGGGAGGAGCGCTGGAAGGGCATAGAGCGCCCTTATACGGCCGATGACGTAGTCAGGCTTCGCGGTTCGATCCAAATCGAATATACATTGGCCAATCATGGTTCGCGCCGGCTCTGGGAATTGCTCCATGCAGATCCGTTCACGGCGGCCCTGGGCGCTTTGACCGGCAGCCAGGGCGTACAGCAGGTGCAAGCCGGGTTGAAGGCAATATACGTGAGCGGATGGCAGGTTGCCGCTGATAACAACAGCATCGGCCATACGTATCCCGATCAAAGCCTTTATCCCGTGGATAGCGTTCCCAATCTTGTGCGAAGGATCAATAACGCATTCATCAGGGCCGATCAGATCGACCATATGGAAGGCAAGAAAGGGCCACACTGGTTTGCGCCAATTGTTGCGGACGCCGAAGCCGGTTTCGGAGGGATTTTGAACTCCTTCGAGCTGATGAAGGCAATGATCGAGGCCGGGGCAGCGGCTGTCCACTTCGAAGACCAGCTCGCGTCAGCCAAAAAGTGCGGGCATTTGGGGGGAAAGGTGATAATACCTACCTCCGAGGCAGTAAAAAAGCTTATTGCCGCCAGACTGGCCGCCGATATCTGCGGGGTTCCCACTGTCCTTATCGCCAGAACGGACGCCAATGCCGCGACACTGCTGGCCAATGACGTAGACGAAAGAGACCGCGGGTTCATAAACGGCAGTAGAACGGTTGAAGGGTTTTTCACCGTTAAAAGCGGGATAGAATCGGCCATAGGGCGCGCGCTGGCTTACGCCCCTTACGCCGACATGCTCTGGTGCGAAACATCGGCGCCGGACCTCGCGGAGGCCAGAAGGTTTGCAGAAGGCGTCCATGCCTCATTTCCGGGTAAACTGCTGGCCTATAACCTTTCACCCTCATTCAACTGGAGCGCTAAGCTCGATAAATCAGCCATAGCCGAATTCCAGAATAAGCTCGCTTCCTATGGGTACAGGTTTCAATTCGTAACGCTTGCCGGTTTTCACTCGGTTAATCTCGGGATGTACGAGCTAGCCAGGGATTTCAGAGAGAAGGGGATGAGCGCCTACTCGCATTTTCAGGATAACGAGTTCGAGATGGAAAAGTTTGGATACAAAGCCGTGAAACACCAGGCCTTCGTCGGGACGGGCTACTTCGACGCCGTGGCGCAGGCGATCAGCGGCGATGAGTTCTCAACCGGGGCCCTAAAGGGCTCCACCGAGGAAAAACAATTCCGGCGGACGACAGCCTGATACCGGGACCGGACAGGACAGGATGAAAAAGAAAAAAGCGGAACAGGCGAAAAATCTTGTTGCCATTTTCCTCGCGGGTTGCTATAGGATAGCCACTTTTAATCGGGGATGAATTTATGAATCAGTACGTCCATACCGCAAATGTCTGGCTCTGGTGGTTTACCTGGGAGGTGCGCGCCTGACGGGATAGCCATCAGTTGGAATTAGGAGACTTGGGACCGTGGGCCGCACAAAGGCCCACGGTCCTTTTGATTTTTTGAGGGGACCGTGGATAGACTCTGCGGTCCCTTTTTTTGTTTCGTGGAAGCGCAAACCGCGAAAAGGAGGCAAAAGTCGTGCTTGTCGTAATGAAGAAGGGCGCCACACAAGAGGAAATCGAAGCAGTGACCTCAGGCATCGAGCAAAAGGGCTGCATTGCCAGGCCGATTCCCGGTGGAGAACGGGTGGCGATCTGCGTTCTCCATAATAACGGTCCGGTGGACGCTGCGGCATTTTTGCAGCTTCCCGGGGTAAAAGAGGCAATTCCGGTAACACGGCCCTACAAGCTGGTGAGCCGGGAATCGCAGGCATGGGACAGCGTTATAGATGTCGGTGGGGTCCTGGTAGGAAATGGCCATCTCACTCTAATGGCCGGACCTTGCGCGATAGAGAGCGAAATGCAGGCGTTAAGGATCGCGCGAATCGTGAAGAAGGCAGGCGCCCAGATTTTCCGGGGAGGCGCGTTCAAGCCCAGGACCTCGCCTTACGCATTTCAGGGACTGGGAGAGGAAGGGCTCAAAATCCTGGCCAAAGTGCGCGAGGAAACGGAGATGCCGGTGGTTACCGAGGCAATCGACCATGAAGTCTTCGACCTGGTCGAGCAATACGCTGACATCGTCCAGATAGGGGCGAGGAATATGCAGAACTTCAGCCTGCTGCGGCGAGCGGGGAAGTCACGGAAACCGGTCCTGCTCAAGCGGGGTATGGCTGCTACTATCGAGGAGTGGCTCATGGCGGCCGAATACGTGATGGAAGGCGGAAATGACAAGGTAATCCTGTGCGAGCGCGGAGTCCGCACCTTCGCCAACCACAGCCGCAATACCCTGGATCTTTCGGCTATTCCTGTTGTCAGCCAGGAGAGCCATCTACCGGTGATCGTAGATCCGAGTCACGCGGCGGGCCTCAGGGACCAGGTCATTCCGCTTAGCCGGGCCGCTGTGGCAGTAGGCTGCCATGGCTTGATGGTGGAGGTGCATCACGCTCCTGAAACTGCCCTGAGCGATGGTCCTCAGTCGCTTTATCCTGCTCAGTTCGACGATCTGTGCAGGCAAATAGGACCCATCTTCGGCGTGTACAAGATGTCAAAAAACGGATACCTCGCCGAGCGCGGCAATATCGGAGCAAAAGCCTGATCGGCTGAGAAGGAGAAAGACCATGGAATTGGGGATTTACCCGAAAAGGGCGGAATTCCGCACGATGGCTGAAAAGGGAAATCTTATCCCCGTCTGCATCGAGGTGCTTGCCGATACGCAAACTCCCGTTTCAGCACTGGCCAAAATTTATGACGGACATGGGCCGGTTTTCCTGCTGGAAAGCATGGAGGGCGGTGAGAGGTGGGGAAGGTACAGCTTCCTGGGAAATTCGGCCACCAGGACGGTCAGAGTTTTCCGGGATGAAGTCGAAATTGTGAGCGGGCCGAAAAGGGAACGTATTGCCCATAATGGCGATCCGCTTACGATTCTGCGCTCCATAATGGCCCAGTACAAACCGGTCAAACTGGCGAGACTGCCGAGATTCTGGGGCGGCATGGTCGGGTTTTTCAGCTACGAGTTCGTATCTTTTCTCGAAACGATCCCAAACCGGCTGCCCCCGGACGTCCCGATGGCGCATTTTATTCTCCCCGGACAACTTTTCATATTCGACAACGTCCGCCACACGCTGACCCTCGTGGCATATGGTCTTGTGGAAAACGGGGAAGCCGATGACGCCTATGACAGGGCGCTCGAGACCCTGGAGGAAATGAAAGGCAAGCTCTCGCGGGTGGCCAAAACAGCGGCGCGGCCTGCGGCCGACGAATTTCCACTCGATCCTGAGGTCGAACCTGAGAAGTTCCGCTCCCGGGTTGCCAAAATCAAAGAATACATCAGGGAGGGGGATATCATCCAGGCGGTCGTTTCACAACAGTTCAACTGCCCGGCTCCCCCGGACCCCTGGTCGCTCTACCGCGCTCAGCGCTTTATAAATCCGTCTCCATACCTCTATTTTCTCCATTTTGACGATACGGTGCTGGTCGGCTCTTCTCCGGAAACGATGGTGCGCCTGGAAAACGGCGTTGCCACTCTTCGCCCGATTGCCGGGACTCGCCCTCGTGGAATGACCGAGCAGCAGGACCGGGAGCTTGCCAACGAGTTGCTCCAGGATGAAAAAGAAAGGGCCGAGCACCTCATGCTTGTAGACCTGGGCAGAAACGACCTGGGGCGAGTGGCCGAAATCGGCACGGTCCAGGTAACCGATCTGATGGTGGTCGAAAGATACTCGCATGTTATGCACCTTGTCTCCAACATCAACTGCGATCTGCGCGACGGCCTTGATGCGTTCGACCTCTTCCGGGCCTCCTTTCCGGCCGGGACCCTTTCCGGCGCGCCGAAAGTAAGGGCAATGGAAATCATTGCGGAGCTCGAAGATCTGCCGCGCGGTCCGTATGGAGGCGCAATCGGATATTTTTCCTATACGGGCAACATGGACCTGGCGATCACGATCCGTACAGCCTGCATTCAGAATGGCAAGCTGACGGTTAGAGCCGGGGCTGGAATAGTCGCCGACTCCGATCCCGAACTCGAAAGACAGGAAACGGTCAACAAAGCCAAATCCATCCGCAGGGCGCTCCAAATGCTCGAAGGAAACGGTGCATCCGATACCGGACGCGCGGTCTCATGCGGCGTAAAGGAGGTTTAAGCGTATGCTTTTTATGATCGATAACTACGATTCTTTCACTTACAATCTTTTCCAGTACTTCCGGATGCTTGGGGCCGAAGTTGAGGTCGCCAGAAATGATCGGGTCACTATTGACTATATTGAAGGTCTGAGACCTTCGGCCATTGTGATTTCCCCCGGTCCGTGCAGGCCGGAGGACGCCGGAGTTTCTATCGCCGCAATTCATAAATTTTCCGGAAAAATTCCGATTCTCGGAATTTGCCTTGGCCACCAGGCGATTGCGTCCGCTTTCGGAGGCTCCGTGGTTCATGCGAAAAGGCTTATGCACGGAAAAGTTTCCACGGTAACCTCGGACGGAAGGTCTATCTACAGCGGGATTTCGAATCCTTTCCAGGCAATGCGCTATCATTCTCTTGCCGTTGCGCCGGGGAGCCTGCCGGAATGCCTGGAGATTACGGCGTATTCCGAGGATGGCGAAGTTATGGGAATCCGTCATAAAGAACACCTCATCGAGGGTGTGCAGTTTCATCCTGAATCGATCATGACGCCAGTGGGCAAGAGACTGTTAAAGAACTTTCTCAAGCTTGCCAACGGGCAAACGGCTGCGGGAGGCAACGGAGCATGATACGCGAGAGCCTGAAAAGGCTGATTGGAAAGACAGACCTTAGCGAAGAGGAAATGGCAGCATTAGTAGGTGAGATCATGTCGGGCAATGCGACAGACGCCCAAATCGGAGCCATAATGGCTGCGCTGGCCACAAAGGGCGAAACTTTCTCGGAGCTTGCCGGGGCCGCGCGCGCCATGCGGCGCAAAGCCACAAGGATCCAGACAAATGCCGATGTGGTAGTGGATACCTGTGGGACGGGCGGAGACGGTTCAAATACCTTCAACATCTCGACTACGGCTGCATTCGTGGTGGCTGGATGCGGTGTGACGGTGGCCAAGCATGGGAACCGCTCGGTTTCCAGCAAGTGCGGCAGCGCGGATTTACTGGAGGCGCTGGGGGTAAACCTGGAACTCGGTCCGGAAGCAGTTGAAGAGGCGGTCAGGCAGATCGGCATAGGATTTCTTTTCGCGCCGCTCTTTCACGGTGCAATGCGCTACGCGGCCAGGGCTCGAAAAGAACTCGGGGTGCGCTCGATTTTCAATATGCTCGGGCCTTTGACAAACCCTGCCGGGGCGAACTGCCAGTTGATCGGCGTATACGCGCCGCAGCTTACGGAAATGTTCGCGCAGGCGCTCCAACTTCTGGGAGCCAGGCGGGCGTTTGTCGTGCATGGACATGAAGGGTTGGATGAAATCAGCGTCTGCGCCCCGACCAGGGTTTCGGAATTGAATAATGGATTTATCCGGACCTACGACATCTCTCCCGAACAGCTTCTGGGACGGACCGCCGACCCGACGGACATGGCTGGAGGGACGCCGGCCGGGAACGCCGAGATAACCGTAAAAATTCTCTCGGGTGAAAAAGGGCCGAGGCGAGACGTCGTTGTGGTGAACGCGGGGGCGGCTTTGACGGCCTCCGGGGTCGCGCAGGATTTCCGCGAGGGTATCAGATTGGCTGAAGCCGCGATTGACCAGGGCAGGGCGCTGCAAAAACTTCAGGAACTTGTGCGGTTTACCAGTCAAATAGACGGATAGGATAAATCCCGATGTCAGATTTTTTTTCCAAAATTCTTGACCACAAGAAAGAAGAAGTCAGGGCTGCGGCACAACGGGTTCCGGAGAGGGTCCTGCGGGAGGCGGCCGAGAAGTCGAAAGGCCGGAGACCTTTCATTGAACGCCTTGCCAGACCGGGTCCGCTGGGGATGAACGTTATTGCAGAAATCAAGCGGGCTTCGCCTTCGAAAGGCAAAATAAGAGAAAATGTCGATCCGGCTGAATATGCCCGCAAGTATGAACTGGGAGGAGCCGCAGCCATTTCCGTGCTCACTGACAAACAATCTTTCGGCGGGAGCCCGGAGGATCTGAAAAACGTCAAATCGGCGGTCGCCCTTCCGATTCTCAGGAAGGATTTCCTGATAAGCTCCTACCAGGTCTATGAATCGGCCGTCATTGGGGCGGATGCTGTATTGCTGATAGTGCGGGCGCTTTTGCCGCAATTTTTGAGAGACCTGATATCATTGTGCGAAAGCCTCGGCCTGGACGCCCTTGTCGAGGTCCATGATGAAGGTGAGTACGAAATTGCGGAAAACGCCGGGGCCAGGCTGATTGGAATAAACAATCGTAACCTGAGGACCTTTGAAACGGACATTTCGACCTCTATCGACCTTGCCGGGCGAGTCGCTTGCGGCCATGTTCTTGTCGCCGAGAGCGGGATTCACACCCGCTCGGATATCGCTAGGCTCCTCGATGCCGGGATAAGGAACTTTCTTATTGGCGAGAGCCTCATGAGGTCGGAAGATCCGGTAACATTGCTTAAGATCCTGCACGGAGCGCAATCATGATAAAGGACACGCTGAGATATTCTTACGCGTATCCCCAGGTAAAAGTCTGCGGTCTGACCCTGGTAGAGGAAGCCATTGCCTGTGCTGAATCGGGCGCAGACGCGATAGGGCTCGTATTTTATCCCGCGAGTCCGCGTTTTGTAAGCGAACTGAAGGCACGGGAAATCTGCGCAAGTCTTCCGAAGCGGGTCTGGAAAATAGGGGTTTTTGTCAATGAGCCTCTCATGGAGGTCATGAAAAAGGCCGAATTTTGCCGCTTGGACTGCGTTCAGTTACACGGGACCGAAACTCCCGAGATGGTTCAATACCTGGAGTCGGCGGGAATGAGCGTAATTAAAACTCTTTTTGCCAAAAAAGAGCCGGGTTTCTCTGAAGCCGTCCTATACCGGGCTTCGGCGTACCTTCTCGAGAGCGGGGAAGGGCGTGTTCCGGGGGGAACGGGGCTGGGCTGGAAATGGGGCGAGGCAAGGCATTTGGCGGGTGTGCAGCCCTGCATCCTGTCGGGCGGTCTCAGTCCGGAAAACGTGAGCGAGGCAATCCATGAATTCGGTCCGGACGCAGTTGACGTCAGTTCAGGCGTGGAATCCGAGCCGGGACGCAAGGACATTGTTAAAGTGCGTGCTTTTGTTGAGGCGGTTCGGAACGCCGGGTCGCCGCGTAAGCCAGGGAGGATATTCAAATGAAATTGGCCGAGCAAAATTTTACAAGGAATTCTTTCCCGCTGGAAAAACCGCTCCAGCCAGATGCAGCAGGGCATTTTGGCCCATACGGCGGGCGCTATGTCGCCGAAACGCTGATGCCTGCTCTCATTGAACTGGAACGGGCCTATTCTTCGATATGCGGCGAACCTGCTTTCCAGGCGGAATTGAAACAGCTCCTCAAAGACTACGCCGGAAGGCCCACGCCGCTTTTCCGGGCCAGGAGGTTGAGCGCGCATGTCGGCGGAGCATCCATTTATCTGAAAAGAGAGGACCTTGCCCATACCGGTGCGCATAAAATCAACAATACATTGGGTCAGGGGCTTCTTGCCAAATGGATGGGGAAAGCCAAGGTTATCGCCGAGACCGGGGCCGGCCAGCACGGCGTTGCTACAGCTACGGCTGCGGCGCTGTTTGGCATGGAGTGCAAGGTCTTCATGGGGACCGAGGATATCTCCAGGCAGGCCCCGAACGTGCAGCGGATGAAGCTTCTGGGAGCCGAGGTGGTGCCGGTCGATTCAGGGACCGGGACCCTCAAAGACGCCATGAACGAAGCCATGCGGTACTGGGTGAGCTCCGTTCGCGACACATTCTATATTATCGGTTCGGTTGCCGGTCCTCATCCCTACCCGGTAATGGTTCGTGATTTTCAGCGGGTGATCGGCGACGAGGCCAGGGCCCAAATCATGGAAGCTGAAGGTGTGCTGCCGGACATGCTGGTGGCTTGCGTAGGCGGAGGCAGCAACGCTATGGGCCTTTTTTATCCGTTCCTCGATGATTCGACCGAAATGGTGGGAGTTGAGGCAGCCGGCCTCGGAATCGGTACCGGAAAGCACGCGGCGACGCTTGGGGCCGGGTCGGTCGGTGTTCTTCACGGCTCCAAATCTTACGTCCTGCAGGATGAAAACGGCCAGATTCTGGAGGCGCACTCGATATCCGCGGGTCTTGACTACCCTGGCGTGGGGCCGGAGCATTCCTGGCTAAAAGACACCGGCCGTGTCCGCTATGAGAGCGTTGTGGATGAGGAAGCCTTGAGTGCATTCAATCTGCTTAGCTTGCTAGAGGGAATAATCCCCGCCCTTGAGAGCTCTCATGCCGTGGCACGAGCCATGGTCGAAGCTGCGCGGCTGCCGGCGACAAGCATCGTTATCGTCAATCTTTCCGGGCGCGGCGACAAGGACCTGGGAATTGTATCGCGTTTCCAGCGCGGGACGTCCGATGGAAAGGATAAGCTATCATGAGCAGGATAGAAGAAACATTCAAGAGGCTGCGCGCGAACGGAGAAAAGGCGCTCGTGGGTTTTGTCACCGCCGGAGATCCCAACCCCGGGCTTTCTTTGGAGATAGTAAGGCGAATGTGCATCTCCGGGCTGGACCTCCTTGAATTAGGCGTCCCATTTTCCGATCCGACTGCCGATGGCCCGGTAATACAACGCTCATCAGCGCGCGCGATCGGCGCCGGCGTAAACATGAAAAGCGTTATCGCGATGGTTCGCGGGGTAAGAGAGTTTAGCTCGATTCCCATAGTACTGTTCAGCTACTATAACCCGATTCTCGCATACGGAGCCGAAGATTTCTACAGGGATGCGGTCGCGGCCGGGGCCGATGGGACACTGGTCGTAGATCTTCCGCCGGAAGAATCCGACGAGCTGACCGGCCTCTGGGGAAATGGGCTCGATTTTATAAGGCTGGTAGCCCCGACTACCCCTCCGGGGCGAATGGCCGAGATAGCGGCAAGGGCTTCCGGGTTCATTTATCTGGTTTCCATGACGGGCGTTACAGGCAGCGGCGGATTGAATCATGGTGAGATAGCTTGCGTAGCGCAAGATTTAAAAACGAGCTGCGGGGAGCTGCCGATTTGCATCGGGTTCGGAATTTCCACACCGGACGATGCCGCAAGACTGTCGAGGTTCGCGGACGGAATAGTTGTCGGGAGTGCTTTTGAGCGACTGATCGAATCCAGCCCGGGGAACGGAGATATCGCTGAAAGGGTAGGGGAGTTCGTGGCCGCTCTAAAGAAAGCCATTTAATTTACGAAACGTTGGACATCGTGTCTGCCGGCGGCATCACAAGAACTGCGCCCGGCTCAGTGAGCGGTCTCCCGGGATGGCGAGTCAGCAGGCTTTGAGTTGTCTGCATTGGAATCGTAGCCTTCCTCAAAAAAATGTGATATATCTTCTGCTGAAATTCTTGAGCGCGGGGGAGCGATGTTCTTTCTTATCGGTGGAGTTCAGCCCAAGACTATTGTCGTGGGTGAGACTCAAAGGATTTGCCCCGCCTGTGGACTGGCTCAAGCCAGGCTGAAGCGGGTTGATTATTACGTAAGCCTGTTTTTTATGCCTCTTTTTCGCGTTAAGAAAGGCGCCCCCCTTCTGAACTGTGATCGTTGCGGAGCAATTTCCTCTCCGGAAAGAATTTCCCGGGGGTCCGTGCAGGAAGCCCGCACGGACGGATGTCCCCAGTGCGGCTATCCCGTGGCTCGCGATTTTCGCTATTGCCCTGCGTGCGGAACGCGAATATAAGGGGATGAAGCGTATATGATGACGACTATGAGCGAGAGCAAGAAAGTTTTGCATTTTCCGACCGTTTCCCGGCCCAGCATCGAGGAAGTGCTGACGCTCTTCCTGAAGGACCAGCAGAAGCGGCTGAAGCCCCGGACTTTCAACAGGTATGAGGAAGTCATAGATCTATTGCGCCATTGTCTGAACGGACATGGATATCACGATCTTGATAATTCGTCCGAGGTGGCGCTCTACGAGAAGCTTTACTTTCAGAAAAACCTTGAATTCTGTTTTATCTTCGGTCCGGAAAAAGTTGTGTCCTCGCTGGGCAACTTCCTGAACTATTTCATGATACGAAAGGTAATGGCTTCCGAGGCTTTGCTTCAGGCAGCGGGGATAGTTACCAAGAAGCTTGTAAAGTGGCTCGAGGAAAACGGCTACATTGAAAAGGAAACGGCCGACAGGGGTGTCAGGCTGGCCGCCGAGGCGGCAAGAGAGTTGCCTGCGGCCGAACGGCTTGCAAGATTGATTTACGAATACGCTCAGAGCCACGCGCCGAGATACTGGACTGCCGAGTTGGATGACTACTTTGTCGTCGAGCAGGTCCATCCCGGCATCTTGATCATGTCCGGGATAGCGAGTTCGGGGACTGTCGAAGTGCGTGTGCCAAAAGAGATAACCGACCACTGCCGGAAAGGGTGGCAGGTCAACCTGCTCCTGGGAAAGACACGAAACGGGTGGTGCATCCTGGAAACGGGAAACGTCTACCCCAACTAGTTTCAGGATGTCTCACGGGAGTCGTCAAATCTGAACGGCGGGCTTTTTGCCCGCCGTTTGCCGTTTGAAGGTGCTAAATTGGTTCTTCAGTGATTTCCGGGAAATTGTGTCCCGGGGCCGCTGCTGTTATTTCAGGCGCGAGTTTGCAAAATCCCAGTTGAGCAGATTGTCGATTACGGCCTGGAGGTAGTCGGCCCTCCTGTTCTGGTAGTCCAGGTAGTAAGCATGCTCCCATACGTCCACTGTCAGGAGTGCATTGATTGAGTGGGCGACCGGGGTATCGGCGTTTGCGGTTTTCATCACTTCAAGCTTGCCGTTTTTTTGTACCAGCCACGCCCATCCGCTCCCGAACTGCGTGAGTCCGGCATTTTTCAATTCTTCCGCAAATTTTTCGTAACTTCCGAAATCAGCATTGATCTTTTGCGCTATCTGGCCTGTGGGGGGGCCACCGCCCTTGGGTTTCAAGGAATTCCAGAAAAAAGAATGATTCCAGGTTTGAGCCGCATTATTGAAAATCCCGGCTTTGGAAGCGTCCCCGGCAACTTTTTTGATTATTGCCTCTGAGTCCTCTTTTTCCAGATCGGTCCCGGCCACGAGCTTGTTTCCAGTATCGACATAGGTCTTGTGGTGCTTGTCGTGGTGAAATTCCAGGGTCCTTGCGCTTAGATAGGGCTCGAGCGCATTCTTCGCATACGGCAGGTCGGGTAGTGTGAGAGCCATGCATCTTCTCCTTGTGTGTTGCTTTGGTTGACTGCATTTTGAAGTGTGAATTTAGAAGTTGGATCGTTGGCAAATTAAGCACGTATTCAATTATGCTCAAGTTGCGGTTCGATAAAAGTTGAGAAAGCCGGATCTGTTATTCAACTTTGCCCACACTGTGGTGTTTCTCAGTCCAGTGGAGGATTGAAGTAGCCGAGCCTGACATCCGGGAATTCATTTCGGATATGGGAGATCATTTTCCGGATTCCCAGCTTTTTTTCTGCAAGGTCCGGACTCATCTGCTGGAGGTACCAGGCGGGATCGATATTAAGGTTTCGCATCTGGATCATATCAAGGCGGGTTTCGGATATGAGTTTTCGGAGGGCGTTGAATTCGCTTTCCTGGTCTGTAAATCCCGGTAGAACGAAGTAATTGATGGAGGCAAAACCGCCGTTGGCTTTTACGACGGAGATAGAGCGCTTCGCGTCCTCGAAGGTAAAACCCCTGGGGCGGAAGTATATCTCATAATACTCGGGCCTCACGCTGTTCATGCTGACGCGGATACTCTGCAGACCGGCGCGACAGAGCTTTTCCACATCATTCGGAAGACTTCCGTTTGTGTTGAGGTTTATGGTGCCCCGGCCCGTGGCCTTGCGCATCATGGAAATGGAGGCTTCAAGCGTTTTAGCCTGCAGGAGCGGTTCTCCCTCGCAGCCCTGTCCGAAGCTCACTACTGCGCGAGACGCATTTTGCAGGTGCGGTATTGCGACGCCGCATATCTCATCGGGCGTGGGCACGAAAGTTATGCGGTCCTGGGTTGCGCAGATTCCGGTCCCGTCCTGACGGCTGATGCAGCCGAGGCACCGGGCGTTGCACTCGGTGGAGGTCGGAAGCGGGGCCTCCCAGCGGTTCATGAAGAGATTTCTTGCCGCGGGGCAGCCGTAGTGAAGGGCGCATCTGCCGAGGTGCTGCAGGAGCCTGTTTTGTTGTTCGGCTTTCATGCGTCTGCGCGCGTTTCGCTCGATTGTCTTTCGATCGAAATTTCGGAAATCCTGCCGGTGGTCACTGTCGATCCGCACCGCCGGGACTACAAAGCCTCCATTTAGCCAGCCCACGGCAGTATAAGCGAAAAGGGGCAGAAGAGGCGCACCGGCATTGGTCTTATAAGCGGTGGAGTAGAGATGGGTATAAGCTGGGGAAATGAATGCGGCTACTGCCCGGACGGGCTTGGCCGAATCGTAAGGGTCCGCTGAGAGTGGCTCGAAAGTGCCGGCTGCGGGATCGAATCCAACAGGCAGGCGCTCGGGGAGAAGGAAGAGTTCGCTTCCTTCGGGGAGCGCAATGAGTTCAGAATGCAGCGGCCTCAGGCATTCGTTTGCGCTGGCTCCAGCCATCTCCAGAGCCGGCCAGTCGAATATATTTCCATTGACGTCAGCGTAAACGAGCGACGGCCTGTTTTTCATTGGGGCTCTTCAATATCTCCTTGAAACTGCAAAATCGAGCTTTAATAACGTATTTTAAATTATAAATCATCCGTTCCAGAAATTCGAAGGCAAAGGGGGTCATCCGCTGGTGGTGGATCATTACTCCGGTCAGCCCCTTCATTGTCGATATCGCTGTAAATTGATCGATCAACAGTGCAAAGTCGGCCACGGGATCTTTTGCCTTGCGGGTATGAAGGTCAAGGCGGACCGGCAGGTGTTGAATCCCGTAACGGGACCTTATTCCAGCAGGAAAAGGGTCGATCGCTGAAATGGCTTTGAAGTCCAGTTCGCGCAAGGACTTCAAGGTTGCGGTTGAGAAGCGGTTCCAAGGAGGAGTAAACACCTCGACAAAATTGGGGCCGAAAATGCGTTCCATTTTAACGCGGCCCTGGAGAATGTCCTCGCGTTGGCGCTCCTGCGCCCGATCCGACCCGAATTCACATTTCTTGCCATCTTTTTGCCAGTTGATATGTCTCCAGCCATGCTGGTGCCAACTCCAGAGTTCCTCATTTACGGGCGCCGCCTGGAAAAGTTTTTCCTGCCGCGCATCGCTGAGCCAGGCGGGAATGACCGCCATGGCAAGCGGGACCTGGTGGAATCGGAACAAACTGCAGAGAGCGTCAAAAGCTTTGCTGGCAGCTCCAATATCGTCAGCACGAAAGAAAATCGGAGGCAAGCCCGTAGAAGCCAGTTTTGCTGATGCTTCGTCCAGCATCTCCCTCCAATCAGGCAACGGCGCCTTCCAGATGGAAGAGTACTGCCTGGGCATGTAGGGAGTATTTAGGTCAAAGACATTGGAACGGAGGCGAGATGTCCCTTCCATCGGGCCACTCCTCTGCAAAAGAAAACCAAAAGAACTGATTTAGAATAAAAAGTGCAGGATAAATAAAGGATGGACTTGAACCCGGTCTACCACCGGTCCGGGAACAATCTACACGACGGTCTGTGCCTAGTCAAGCTACATTCCGTCCGGAAAGGATTTGTAAATTTCAGTGCCCTGGCGTTGTCAAGGGCAACCCCGCGCTCGGTTAGCGTGATTGATCTTTTCCGTGATTTTGCTAAATTAGTGGGAGTATTATCGCGAGTGAAGGGAACATAAAAACAGCTCTTCGGGTAAAATGTGACCGCCAATCAGACTCATACAGGGAGTTTTTCGCGCCGAATCAAGACCCGCATCGTGGGGCCGCAGTATCGGTTCGCCATCGTCGTCCCGCCCGAACTTGCACAGATATGTCTTAACGAAACCCGTTTGCTCGAAATTCAGGAACCGGCAGTGAGCGAAGCCGGGGTCGAATTCAACGGCAGGCTGAAGAATGCCTATGTTTGCAATCTGTGGCTCAGGTCCGCCAGTCGGGTACTTTGCAGGCTGGTTCCTTTTCGGGCCGGTGTTGCCGAAGAACTTTTCCATAAAGTTCTGCGGATTCCCTGGGAGCTTTGGCTGAATCCGGAGGTTCGGCTCGATATCGACGCCCACGTGGAATATTCGCGGATAAGCCACGAGGGCAGGGTGGCAGAGATAATTTCCGAGAGCATCGAGAAGAGCCTCCGTAAAAGAGTGGCAGCCCATTCCTCCGAAGGCACGGCGCGCGGCGCGCCGGGCCAAGCCGGCAGCAAGCCCGGGATTGATGACACCGAATTTAAGCAGAAAATCCTGGTTCGCCTCGTGGAAAATCAGTGCCAAATCAGCCTCGATACCTCAGGCGCCCATTTGCACGAAAGGGGCTATAGACTTCGCCACACAGGCGCTCCCCTGCGAGAGACCCTTGCCGCAGCCATCCTCTTGAAATCGGACTGGACATCCGGTGAGCCGCTCATCGACGGAATGTGCGGTTCCGGAACTTTCCCGATAGAGGCGGCTCTGATTTCCCGAAGGATTGCTCCAGGGTTTGGCCGTGATTTTTTGTTCCAGAAGTGGCCCTCATTTCAGATGGAGACCTGGAAATATCTTCTTCGCAAGGCAGGCGAAGCTATGCTTCCCAAAGCGCCCGATACCATCATCGGTATCGATATCGATCCGGAGGCGATTGGTGTGTCGGCTGAAAATGCAAGTCGCGCCGGGGTGAGCGGCGACATTGAATGGGAGCGGATGGACTTTTTCGAGTTCAATCCCCTGAAGCGCGGGCTGAAAAAAGGTCTGCTGGTGTTAAATCCACCATACGGGGTACGGCTGGATACTGGAGGAACGGGCCTTTATGAGCGAATCGGCGCACACCTGAGGCTGCATTTCAAGGGGTGGAAATACGCCGTCCTGGCGGGATCACGGCCTGAAGCCGCCTCATTGGGGATGGGGAAGGCGCGCTTGTGGAATATTCGGCATGGAGGAATGCCGATTACAGTCGTTCTTGGTAAAGTTGCAGTCTGATCTCCGCTTTACGCCTGCTTAATTAAATCCATCTCATAATGTACAAAAGACATGGACAAAAGACCTTGTGCGCCTTCGGAGTGTGTGCTAAGGATTTTGAGTTTTCCTGTTTTTTGACCCCACTCTCACGCCAAGCGGAGGAGGATGTGCAGTCAACGACATGGTTATCATGCTGACGCCACTTATCTAACTGCAGAACCTTTTCAAAGGAGCCAAGTTCATGAGCGATGAGTACGATGTCGAGTTGAGCGAAGACCATATTATTCTTCGAGATATGGTCCGTAAATTCGCAGCCAAGGAAATTGCACCTTTTGTCGATCAGGATGAAAATGACCATCGTTTCCAGCGAGACATGGTGGAGAAGATGGCGGAATTGAATCTTTTCGGCTGTCCGATCCCGGAGGAATACGGCGGGAACAATATGGGTTACCTGGCCCACGCCATAGTAACTGAAGAGATCGGCAGGGTGTCGGGTTCACTCAGAATCTCTTTAAACATGCAAACCATGGGAACTTCCCTGTCTCTTGTTAAATGGGGTAGTGAAGAACTCAAAAAGAAATATATTCCGGAACTCATGTCGGCCAGGCTGCTGGGCTGCTTCGCAATGACCGAACCGGATACGGGTTCGGATACCGTTGCAATGGGCAGTACAGCGGTGAGGAACGGTGACCACTACATTCTCAACGGCCGGAAGATGTGGATCAGTTGGGCGCCTGTTGCCGACATAGGGGTGATATTCGCAATGACTGACAAGGCCGCAAAACACAAAGGGATGAGCGCCTTCCTCATGGACATGCACTCGCCCGGTGTGTCCACTATTACCACGAAAGAAAAGCTGGGTATCTGGGCCTGCCCGACCGGTGAAATAATTATGGAGGATGTAAAGGTCCCGGCAGGCAATCTCCTTGGTGAAGAGGGAAAAGGCTTTGTCTACCTCATGCAGGAACTGGTCAGCACCCGGCTTACCGCCGCTGCCGGCGCGGTGGGAACTTGTCAGGCAGCTCTGGACGCGGCCGTCAAATACGCGAACGAACGCAGGCAGTTCGGCCGTCCAATCGCCGAATTCCAGATGGTCCAAGAAGTTATCGCGAGGATGGTCGTTGAAACAGAGGCGGCCAGAGCGTTGGTCTGGAGATGCGCCCTTCAGAAGGACCGTGGTTTGGTAAACAACATGAGAGAGACCGTACTGGCAAAGTTTTATGCATCCCGCGCTGCGGACGAAGTCCCCAACCTGGGGCTGGAGATCCTGAGCGCATATGGGTATTCCAATGAATACCCGATAGCTCGAATACTTCGGGACGGAAAGGTATACAAGATCCTCGAAGGGGCCACGAATATCATGAAGATGATCATCGCGGCAGATGCACTCGGGTTGAAAAAGGCCAACAGATGAAAATCTGAAAATTAACCTGTGGGAACAATTGGGAGTAGCATATGAGAGAAGTGGTAATACTTGGGGCAGCGCGCACCATTGGCGGACAATTCGGAGGATCGCTCAAAAACCTGACCGCCCCGGAACTCGGCGCTGCAGCCGTCAGGGAATCTATAAAGCGTTCCGGAATTACACCTGATGTTATCGAGCAAACCATCTTCGGCAACGCCTGGCAGGCGGGAGTCGGACCTAATGCGGCAAGGCTCAGTTCGGTTATGGGCGGTGTGCCGATAGAGGCTCCAGCGGTTACGGTCAACGTCCGCTGTGGTTCGAGTATTCAAGCTTTGATTTTCGGAGCGCAGGCAATCAAGGCGGGTGACGTCGACACTGTTCTGGTGGGCGGGACTGAGAGCGCAAGCCAGATCCCGTACGGCCTGCCGCGGGCCCGCTGGGGCTACCGAATGGGCGATGGCCAATTAATCGATTTTATGCACAAGGATGGGTTTCGGTGCCCGCTCGGCGGCGGTCTTATGGGTGAAATAACTGAATGGCTTGCCGAGGAAAAAGGCATTTCCCGACAGGAACAGGACGCGTTTGCTGCCGAATCTCACAACAAGGCCGAGGCTGCGGTTAAGGCCGGAAGATTCCTGGAAGAAATCGTCCCGATTGAAATCAAGGGGAAAAAGGGGGAACTCGTCCCGGTTATTGACGAAGAGATTTATCGGCAAGGGGTCACTGCTGAAAGTTTGAGCAAATTGGCGCCGGTTTTTAAAAAGGGCGGGAGCGTCACGGCAGGCAACGCATGCGCCCTGTGCGATGCCGCCGCCGCCGTTGTGCTCATGGAGAGGGCCAAGGCGGAATCCATGGGGCTGAAACCCATGGCCCTGCTGCGCGGCTATTCGTTTGTCGGGGTCGATCCCAAACGCTTCGGCATATCGCCCGTGAAAGCCATCCCGGCGGCGCTCAAAAAAGCCGGCCTCGCGCTGGGCGATATCGAACTCATCGAACTTAACGAGGCATTCGCTGCCCAGTATATTGCCTGCGAGCAAGACCTGGGTCTCGACCGCTCCAAAGTCAACGTCTACGGAGGAGCTATCGCCTTGGGGCATCCTGTTGCAGCTACGGGTACGAAGCTGCTGACTACGTTGCTCTATGCGATGAAGCAGCGCGATGTGACGTTCGGAACGGTGAGTATGTGCATCGGTGGGGGCAACGGTGTGGCTGCGGTTGTCGAGCGGCTTAACTAATTAAAAAGTCTATCTTACGAGGAGAGTTCAAAATATGCCTGTCAAAAAGATTCTCGTCGTCGGCGCTGGGAACATGGGAGCGGGAATTGCTCAGCTCTGCGCCCAGCAGGGTTTTGAAGTAGTTCTCACCGATATCAGCCTGGATCTTTCCACCAAAGCCAAAGCGCGCATAGACAAGGGGCTGCAGAAAAGGGTGGAGCAGGGAAAGCTGACCGAAGATCAGAAAAACTCCGTTGTTTCACGCATATCTGTTGCGGGTGATCTGAGTCCCGCTCGGGAATGCGATTTCGTAATCGAGAGCGTTTTAGAGCAAATGGAGATAAAGCGGAAAGTCTTTGCCGAGTTGGACCGGCTTGCGCGGCCGGACGTCATCATCGCTACGAACACGACCTCGCTTTCCATCAGCGCCATGGCTGAGGCCACCAAACGTCCGGATAAAGTAGTCCAGATGCATTTTTTCAATCCACCTGTGATTATGAAACTGTTGGAGATTATGCCGGGGGTGAAAACCTCGCCTGAGACCCTGACCGTAGCCAGGGAGCTGGCAAAACAGTTGGGCAAAGACCCGGTGGTCTGCAAAAACGAAGCACCCGCGGGGATTGTAAGCCGGATTCTGGGGCAACTGCTCAACGAAGCGACATGGCTGGTAGCGTCCGGGGTGGCAGCGCCCGAAGACGTTGACAAAGCCATGAAGCTCGGCGCCAATCATCCGATGGGTCCCTTTGAACTAATCGATCTTATCGGTCTCGACGTGCACCGCGCTAAGATGCGAACTCTGGCCGGCACTCTTGACGACCCCCGCTACAAGCATCCTGAACTCATCGACCGGATGATTGACGAAGGCCGCCTGGGCAAGAAAGTTGGCAAGGGTTTCTACGCATATGAAGAGGGAAAATGATGTTAGAAAACATCAAACTCGAATATGAAGGCGCAATTGCTATTCTGACCATCAACCGGCCTGAGAAACGCAACGCCGTCAACAATGCTACGGTGGAAGAGATTGACAGGGCGCTGTCCGAGCTTGAGAAAAGCGAGGCGACGCGTGTGTTGATACTTACCGGGGCAGGAGACAAGGCATTTGTTGCCGGGGCCGACATCAAGGAACTTGCCCTGCGCGATACTCTGCTGGGCAGAAGTGAAACCCGGAGGCGCCAGGAAGTCTATACGCGCATAGAGACGTTGGAAATTCCGTCGATCGCCGCTATAAACGGCTTTGCGCTCGGCACCGGCCTGGAGCTTGCCATGGCATGCACACTACGGGTGGCTTCCAGTTTTTCGAAACTGGGCCAGCCGGAAGTAAAGCTTGGAATAACTCCAGGTGCTGGCGGGACCCAGAGGCTTCCCCGACTGGTCGGGATGGGGCGGGCCATGGAAATGATTCTGACCGGCGAGCCCATATCCGCCGAGCAGGCTTTGTCGATTGGTCTTGTCAATCGTGTAGTCGCGCCGGAATTGTTGATGGAAGAAGCTAAAAAACTTGCCACGGTCATTTCCTCCAACCCCAAAATGGCCATCCAATATGCGAAGGAAGCCGTCTTGAGGTACAACGAGGGGTCCTTTGCCGCGGGCCTGGCCCATGAGTCGTATCTTCATGCGCTTTCTTGCGGGACTCAGGACAAAAGAGAAGGAGTAGCCGCCTTTTTGGAGAAACGCGCACCCAGGTTTGAGGGAAAGTAGCCTGGTAAACGGTCAGGGCGTCTTCGACCCGGCAGGGGTGTGGGCCTCTGCCGGGTTGTGCAACACATTCAGGTGTGGACCCGGTCTTCTCCAATCGTTCCGGGTCCCTGCCTCTCGCTTTTAGATATCGGTCTGATTACAAAGATCTCAGCTCTTCGAAGTCTTAAATCGCTCAATGAAGTAAGTCCCTGGCTATAAGCTGCGCCGCTTACAAAGACAGCCTTGAGCGATCGCGCCCCAATGCAAAGCTTTACGTGTTGTAGCTATCATAAAAATGTTTACTGCCAACGATTCGGATTCCTGCACAAGCCGATTCGTCAGAATCTAAAGGGGGTAATGTATGGGTCATGGAGGCAAAGTATTGGGTTTATCAGAGGCAATCGAGAGGTATGTACATGATGGAGCCCTGATTTCGTTTGGCGGATTCTCCTCTACCCAATGCCCGATGGCTGCAGTTCACGAAATCATTCGCCACAGGATTAAGAACCTTCACGTCGTGGCAGCTTCGAACGGACAGGCCGTCGATGAACTGGTTGGTGGTGGCTGTGTTGAAGGCATTGAAATAGCCTACGGTGGCAACGGCAGGTTTGCATCGACTTGCATTCGCTTCAGAAGGGCCATTGAAAAAGGTGAAATCAAGGTAGAGGATTACTCAAATTATCAAATGAGCTTAAGGTTCATGGCCGGCGCCATGGGTGTTCCTTTTCTTCCGACGTATAGCTCCCTTGGCACCGATATTGTTAACAAGTGGGGATATGGAGAAGAAGATAGACGCCAAAATCCGCGGCTGGCTCCGAAGAAACTTGTCATTGTCGATAACCCGTTCAACGTCAATAGGCAGGTAGATCAAGTTGTGCTCGTACCGGCCCTGGAGCCGGACGTTACCATTATCCATGCTCAAAGAGCCGATATCTGGGGCAACGTTCAATTAATGGGTCTGCATTTTGCAGATATTGAGCAGGCCAAGGCTTCCAAAAAATTAATTGTAACTTGCGAAGAGATAGTCGAGACCGAAACACTCAGAAAAGAGCCTCATAGAAATCATATTCTTACCTTCCAGGTAAGTGCTGTGGTCGAAATTCCCTGGGGCGCCTACCCTTGTGCCGTATTTGGATACTATGACTACGATCCCTGGTTTTTACGTGACCTGTACCAAAAGGTGGCAAAGAATGACTCCGAATGGCAAAACTATCTCGATAAATATGTCTACGGAGTCAAAGACAGACAGGAATTCCTGGAATTGATCGGCAAGGACAGGCTGCAGACTTTATACGCTGATAAAGAAGTGGGATACAATCCAAGCTTAAACCGGAGGTAAGGATAATGGCTGACTATAGCCTGCAAGAGATGATGGCAGTTATGGCGGCAAGAGAAGTTAAAAACACCGACATTGTTCTGTGCGGTACTGGAATAGCTATGCTCGCCGCTATAGCGGCCAAGAAAATTACCGCCCCGGAGGCGTCGATTTTTTTTGAGACGGGAGCGATAGACGTTCAGTTTGCGCAAACCCCTTTAAGCCTGGCCGATCCGAGAATTATGCACGGAGCGATACGTCTGGCAGGGTTGGTGGAGGCATTCAATATTATCCAAAATCGAACCACCGGGCCAAACGTTATCAGCATCCTCGGCGCTGCCCAGATCGACATTTATGGAAATTTGAATTCCACGTCAATAGGAGATTACTGGAGACCGAAGGTACGTTTTAGCGGGAGCGGCGGGGCATGCGATATAGGCTCGGTGGCCGGTCAATTTTGGGTCTTCATGGAATTAGGAAAGAAAAAGTTCGTTGAAAAGGTCGATTATTTAACCACACCCGGCTTCCTGGACGGGGCTGGAGCGCGTGAAAAAGCCGGATTGCCCGGCGGGGGCCCTTCACTGGTCATAACCAATAAGGCCTCTTTCCGTTTTGACGATACTACCAAAAAAATGTACCTCCATAGTTACTATCCAGGTTTCACGCCTGAAGCCATCCAGGAGGAGATCGGTTTTGAGGTGGATTTGACCAGGGCGACTGAAGCAAAACCTCCGACCGAACACGAACTGAACATTCTTCGAACACAGTGCGATCCCGATAGAATGGTTTTAAAAAGTTAGTGTTCAATCTGGAAGGGACTCTTACGGGTTATGAACGATCCGGGCGAAGAAACTCTGCACTGCCGCCATGAACGCCATATTTTTCTCACAAGGGGCGACTGATGATAGCAATTACCACAAGCCATATTATAGGGATGGTTATCACATTATTGATCATTGTTGGCGCCGGAATCTATGCCGGAAGCAGGGTTAAAGACGAAAAAGACTTTTCGGGCGCCGCCCGTAAAGCAGGTTCGGCGGTTGTTGCGGGAACTATTATGGGGACACTGGTAGGTGGAGCGTCCACTATCGGCACCGCGCAATTAGCGTTTCGATTCGGTTTGGACGGCTGGTGGTTTACGCTCGGAGCAGGGATTGCCTGCCTTTTTTTGGGCACCTTTATGCTCGGGCCTCTCTATAAAAGCAACAAATCCACCATCCCTCAGTTCCTGACTCACACATACGGCGACGCGATCGGACCCATCGCCAGTGTGTTCACATCGATCGGGATATTTATCAACGTCATCGGCCAGGGCCTGGCAGCGGTAGCCCTGCTGACTTCGATGGCTCATGTCAGTTCCACCGACGCCCTGTTGATCAGCACAGCGCTGGTCCTCGCTTACGTACTGGCGGGCGGGCTCCAGGGTACGGGAATTGTCGGAACCATCAAGTTAATCCTGCTCTACGGGGCGACTATAGCTGCCGGCGGAATCGCGCTCTTCAAGTTTGGAGGAATGAGCGGGCTATTTGAAGCCTTCCCGGATCACTTTCCCTGGTTTTCTTTGTTCGGCCGCGGCTTTTCCCCGGATTTTGCGGCTGGATTCTCACTGGTGGTCGGGGTGCTCAGCACTCAAACCTACATTCAAGCTGTTTTATCGGCCAGGAGTTTTAAACATGCCCGCCGGGGGGCATTAATATCGGCATTTTTTATCCCGCCGGTCGGTATTGGCGGCATCCTGGTCGGCTTGTATATGAAGGCGCACGTAGCCAGCTTCCCCGGGATAAAATCCGCAGACGTTTTGCCGACTTTTATTCTGCACTACATGCCGCCATTACTTGGCGGGGTGGTCCTGGCCACCTTGCTTGTCGCGGTAATAGGGACCTGGGCCGGCTTGAGCCTCGGGATTTCCACCATGCTTACCCGCGATATCTACAAGCGCTATATTGATAAGAAAGCCGACGACAAAAGGACCCTTCTCGTACAAAGGCTGTTAATACTTTGTCTTTGCGGCATCACTGTCGTGGCGGTCAGCAGCAGTTTAGGCGGTTTGATCCTCGGTTTTTCCTTCCTTTCCATGGGATTGCGAGGTTGTAGCGCACTCTTCCCACTATTGGGAGCGATGTTCTTCAAACGCTTAGTTACCCCGGCAGCCGGTATAGCGGCTGCGATAACGGGGCCATTAACCGATCTCATATGGCATTTAATGTACCCGAAGGGATTGGATCCGCTGTACCCGGGACTTGCGGTCAGCGCCGTTGTTCTGGTTGGCGTAAGCATGCTCACACGTAAGAAGCCCCAAGCCGAAGCAGTGGCTGGTCCAAGCGTTCGGTAAATAGAGATATATACGCGAAGAAATTTGATGTCGATGCGTGCGTTCGGGCGAAGGCCGCTATGCCGGGAGATAACTGCATATCTGCAGGCGTTTTCCCGGCTGGCCGCCGTCCGGTGCTCGTGCATTCCTGGCCTTAAGTTGAACCGGCCGTCGCGACTGCCGCATTGCCGCATCGCCGGTACGAAGAAGAAGTCTATCTGGATCCTCCACCGTTTGAGCTTAATCCACGGAGGTTATTTATTCTCAGCACGGCCCATAGAAACTAAAACATCTGAAAATGTCTTCGAGCGGACTTCCTACAGTGTAGAATCCGCTGCAAAGGACCATCTCGTCGACTCGTTCGAAAAAGACTGTCTTGTGAAGGTCATCATTCGAATTAGGGAGCGCCCACCTGTATTCAATAAAGCCGTAGCCTCTGGTTTTGGATGTGGCGACCACTTTCTCGATGAAGCTCTTGCCGTCTTGATCCGTGAGATCGGTGAGGTTTTGGCCTACAAGCTGTTTTGAGAAAGGGTGAGCAAGGAGGTTGCCCTCAAGGTCCAGGGCAAAAATGTAGCGCTCGCCCTCAACGAACGGACCTTCCGGATCGGCGATTCGCACCAGGGTCGCTTGCTTGCCTGCGCGCTCATACAAAGCGATAGCTCCCTGAACCCAACGCCTTACGTTCATGCGTTCACGAGTGTCCATTTCGTTCTCCCTTCGAGTTGAATTTGCCTCCCATGTTGCCGGCAGGTTGGGGAGCATTTCCCGTGCCGTGAGACGAGGAGTATAAGTATGTGGAATTTCAGTAACTTTATTGAGTGTGCGCAGGCAGGGGCGGAGTTTCGGGGAGGATTTGCCCCAAACCCAGCGAGTGGATTCCACAGGTAGTTGAAATTAAATCGGAAAATGTCAAGAGCGATTTCTCCCTGTTTGGGGGAAATCCAGCCCATATGCTCTCATCCTAGTGTAAAGGGTCTTGCGGTCAATTCCCAGAGATGCAGCAGTGAGCCCGCGGTGCCACCGGTTCCGGATAAGGCAGCTTTCTATTATCTCTTTCTCATAGGAGTTGAGCCTTTCTGCAAGGCTCCCTTCCTGCTTCGCATCGGAATTTTGTTGATCGTGCCCGAGAAGGTCAATTTTTCCGGTTGCCAGGTAACGGCGCAGAATATTCTGGAGTTCGCGCACGTTGCCGGGATAATTGTATTTGTATAGGGATTCCAGGACCCAGCCGGGAAGCACGGGAAGGTTTTCACCCTCGGTGAACTCGCGCAAATAGTGGTCGACAAGAAGGGGGATGTCATCGCGGCGATTTCTCAACGGAGGCAGGTCGATCGGTACTATATCGATTCGAAAAAAGAAATCTTCCCTCATAGCGCCGCTCTTGACCATGTCCCGAAGGTTTCGGTTGGTTGCGGAAATGAGGCGAAAATCCGACCTGCCGGGCCTATTGTCGCCTACCGGGAAATAAGATCCGCCATCAATGGCCCTGAGCAACTTCACCTGCAAGTCAAGGCGCAGTTCTCCCACCTCGTCCAGAAACAGCGTGCCGCCGTCGGCCCTGTCCAGGAAACCGCGTGAATCCATCGAGGCGCCTGTAAAGGCTCCTCTCTTGTGGCCGAAAAACTCGCTTTCCAGCAGGTGCTCGGGAATTGCGCCGCAGTTGACCGGCACGAATTCCTTTTTGCCGCGTCTACTCAGTTCGTGAATGGCCCGGGCCACCAGTTCTTTTCCGGTCCCCGATTCTCCGTACACGATGGTAGCCGTGTCCGATCCCGCGGCCTGGAGTATGTTTTCATATACTTCCTGCATCAGCGGGCTCTTTCCAATGATCTTGCCGAAACGGTAGCGATCTTTGAACAGGGTGCGAAGGTGCAGGTTCTCCCGGGTCAGGGTATCGGAGCGTTCCCGGAGCTTCTTTTCCCTGAGCCTGGCCTCCGTTACGTCCTCGATAAACCCATCGAGGTGGCTGATTTTGCCGTCGCTTCCCATGATTGCCTGTATGCTCAAAGAGCAGGTAATGAGGCTTCCGTCTTTGCGGTAGAGCTCCGTTTCGAACCTCGATACGCCGGCTTTTCCGTCGATTGCCGCAAGGATCTCGGACCTGCGTTCCGGCTGGTGATAGAATTGGCTCTCGATGTCTTGAACTGATTTTCTGAGATCTTCCGGGTCGTCGTAACCAAGTATTTTCGCAAAAGCCGGGTTGACCATCAAAAAGCGCCCATCCAGCGAAGACTGAAAGATGCCAAGAGTCGAGTTCTCAAAGATGCTCTGGAATCTTTCGGCCCGCTCCCGGAGATCACCCGGTTCACCCTGCTGAATTTTTCCACTCCAGGTCACAGCGGTCCTCCCCTGCGAAGATTTTTCCCTCGAGCTGACTGGTGGGATACTAATAACGAAGGTTGCATAAAGGAGTCCAGTGAAAACCCCGATCCTAAAGATGTTTGCCCTATGATCCGGTCCTGTTGAGGATTTTGGCGTTCCGTTTCTCAAGAACGAGGAGAGCTGTCTTAAGCTTGCGGTTGGTGATCTTCCCCCCGAAAACTAAGCCATTATGATCTTAGATTAGAGTCCTCTGTACTAACGAAATAGAGGCGGGTGGGTAAGAGGAGGAACTCCCTGAACAGGCTTGTCATGAAGTTCGTAAGGTGCAGTGAAATTCCGCCGAGAGACAATGCCTTGTTCATCAAATTCTATGCTAAGTACATAGCGATTAGCCGGGTCCGGTTTGCTGCCTGATCCCGGAAAGATCACGGCTAGTTGATATTTCCTCACATACCTAAATTGCTTCCCGTCTGCCAAAACCTCGTCAGGCTGCCCCAGCATCATTAAAACATCTGCCTAGGTTGACTTTCGCGGTATGATTTTGGAAACGGTCTCTACATTGAGATTAGATCGGGCTGAATCTGATCCAACATATGCAATGCAACCGCCGAGCGCAAAAATCAGCAGCGCACACCAACCCATCATAATTGCCAGTCTCAGTTGATGCAAAATAGTGCCCTTTCGTGTTGTTGGATCAGAGTTCTTCCTGACGAGCGGTGACCCGATAAGTCTTTTTTATCCGGGCTATCCGCCCCGCTGGTAATTGGGTTTTATGGCATTCGGTACAATCTAATAAATCTCATACCACCGCCATAATACACGGCTCAGATCCGAAACCTCAGTGAATTATTGGCTGGAAATTCGCTGGAACTTGCCAACGTAGTAACCTCCAGATTTTTCAAGATATGATTTGCTTTTAGAAGGTTACCTGAGAATTTCATCTCGGGAAATCAGGTTTGCAGGGTGCCAAAATGGCGGAGGCGTTTCCGCTGCGGCAGGTTTGCCCCAATGCTCTGTTACCGCATTAGATGCCGCTCCGTGACTGGTGGTTGCTTGGTTGTTCCATGCATTCATGCTATAATGCGATAATAATCAGTTGCTGGAGGAACATTATGGAACACAGTCGAGCAGTTAAAGGCGTCGGAGCAGGCGGTCGGATTTCTTTCCCCGATGGTTTCGATCATGGAGCAACCTGTAGGCATGCGACGCGCGGGTCCATGTGAAGAGAGCAGGTTTGCCCCAATGCTCTTTTACCGCATTGGATGCCGCTCCGTGGCTGGTGGTTCCTTGATCGTTTCATGCACTCATGCTATAATGCGATAATAATCAGTTGCCGGAGGAACATAATGGAACGCGGTCAAGCAGTTAAAGTCGTCGGAGCAAGCGGCCAGATTTCCTTGGGGAAGAAATACGCCGGGCATACTGTCCTCATAGAAAATATTCAGGAGGGAGTCTGGCTCCTCAAGCTCGCTAAGGTCATCCCGGATAGTGAGCTTTGGATGCATGATGAGGCCAAAAACACGCAGATCGATAAGGCAATTTCATGGGCCGCTGAGAATCCGCCTGAGGAAACCGATTTGGAGAGTCTGATTGGGCGAATCTCCTGACGTCTTACTTGATCTCAATAATCCTTTTTTTCAGGACGATCTTTTGGGTCTTGCGAAAGAGGACGCAGGACGAGTTCTTGCCGCCCTTCGCAAGATCAAGAAACTGCAATGGTCTCGAATATACAGAGACAAAGGCTTGCATTGGGAACTTGTCCAATCCAAAACGGGACCGAGAGGGGCTCGTCTTTACACTATTCGCTTGAGCGACAAATTCCGGGCGCTTGTTTATAGAGAAGGTCAATTCATGCGTTTCCTTTCGCTCCACCCTGACCACAATAGCGCATATTCCTAGAAGCCAGTCAATACGGCGGTGTTTTTGTCTGCGGCTTCATGCAGGCATGAGAAAAGAACGACATTGTGTGCCGGGAATTGGAGGATGGGAAATCGCGGGGTGCGCGGATCGTGTTTTACCCCCGAATTGTTGGATCGTAATGACGAAGTTACATAGAGGGGTTCCTGGAAAACCCTGATACCTAAGGTTGATCTTCGCCGATGTGCGCGGCGAGGATTTCATCCACTCTTTTCAAGTCACCAGGCGCAATTTCCCAGCCCAGCCCTCCCGCATTATCTTCGGCCTGCTTTGCGGTCCTTGCTCCGGCTATGACGCAGGTCACTCCGGGCTGCTGAATCGCCCATCTGAGGGCAAACTGCGCTGGTGTCTTTCCATATTGAGCCGCAACAGTCTTGATTTCATTCACCGCGTCCACATATTTTTTAAAGCGGTCCGGCTTGAACGTGGGGTCCTTCCGGCGAAGGTCGCCCTTGCGAAACCTTTCGTTTCCGGCGAATTTGCCGGTGAGAAGCCCTCGGCACAGTCCTCCATAAACCAGAGTGGGGATCTCATTCTCGATGCAAAACGGGAGCAACTCTTTTTCGGTTTCCCGTTCAAAAATATTGTAAGGAGGCTGGAGGCTGTGAATGGGACTCGTTCTCAGGCACTCTTCGACCTGCTCGCGGCTGAAATTGCTCAGGCCGAAGAAGCGGATTTTACCCTGCTCCCTTAGCTTTATCAGTGTCTGCATGGATTTTTCGGAAGGCACGTCCGGATCGGGCCAATGGATCTGGTAGAGGTCGATGCAGTCGACTCCAAGCCGCCGAAGGCTCTCTTCGGCTTCCAGTACGATGCGCTCGGGGCTGCAATTGTGGCGGATCCGCCGGCCCTTGTCCCACTCAAGGCCGCATTTAGTCGCGACTGTGATTTTGTCACGCCCCCATTGGCGGATTGCACGTCCGACTATCTCTTCCGATTTTCCGAATCCGTAAACGGGAGCAGTGTCGATGAAATTTATCCCCAGTTCGAGCGCCCGCATGATCGCGAGCAGGGATTCTTTTTCATCAGAGCCTCCCCATCCCCAGCCCCCGGTTACCCATGTCCCCTGAACAAGCCTCGAGACCTCAAAACCCGTTTTGCCGAACAGAATCTGCTCGCCCATAAAACCTCCGGGGATGGTGGGGACCGGATAATAGATTCAACTCTGAATTTCGCACAGCGAACCCCGTAACATCGCTGCCTGGAAATAATTGAAAGAGGTGATGGGCATCCGACTCGCCCCTATAGCGCGTCATCGAAGGGGGCGTCCTCGTCAGGGAGATGAGAGGCTTTACCGTTTGCAAAGTAGCGGGTGTGCTCTACTTTCATGCACCTGTTCATCACGACGTTCAGACCTGCAAGCCTGGCCATTTGAGCGGCTTCTTCGTGTTCGAGCCCCAGTTGCATCCAGACAGTCCCGGCCCCGATTTCCACTGCTTCCTCAACAACGGCCGCAATAGCGTCCGGTTGCCTGAAGATATCCACCACGTCCACGTGCTCGGGAATTGACTTCAAATCCGGATAGCATTTTTCTCCGAGAACTTCTTCGCAATTCGGATTGACCGCAATCACTCTGAAGCCATGCTCCTGCAGATACTTCGCAACCCTTTGGCTGGAACTGTCCTTTTTAGTCGAGAGCCCGACGACGGCAACGGTTTTCGCATTGTCGAGAATAGATTTTATATCCACATCTGTTGCCGGTGCATCCGGCAGTTTGCATACGACGCTCATTTCCACTCCTCATAAGAAAAACAATATTTACTCTCCGATAGTGGAAAATAGTCAAGTGATAAGATCTGTCAAGAGAATACGGGGTTGGATCGAACTTCGGAGGATCGGAAAAGAACGACAAGAAAACGGCGGGCGACCGAAATCTCCGATCGCCCGCCTGCGGGTTGGAAGAAGCAGCCTTATTCTTTAGCTCCTTCCCGGGAACCTGCCTACTTGAACTCGTAGGACAGGATGTTGTTCACATCAACCTTCTTGATTGCAGCCAGTTCCTCGGCAGTTGGCGGGTCCATGGTTGCAACCTTTGTCTCCTCGATTTCCCATCCGGTATTTTCTTTTACTTCCTCGACCGTAGTGTACGGGTAGATCGAGTCGAGAGCGAGGAATTTCTGACCCGGCTGCTTTCTGAAAATGCAAAGCGGCGTGATCACTGTAAACAGCTTGTCCAAAGCAGGGGCCGTCGTCGCAAAGCCGACCCGCTCGACAAATGTTCGCGCGTCATGCGCCGACTTCCATATGGTGGTCCTGGGAGTAACCGGAGTGAGCGTGGCGCTTCCGGCTCCCCCTGGTCCTCTGAGCTTCGGGTGTTCATAATCTCCACCGAGGAAGGACATGGCTATGCGTCCTTCCTTGTCCATCTGGAGACACGACAGAAAGGCTATATCGCCCTTGCCGGAGCAAAAGAGGTCGAATATGCAGTCCAGCCCGAATGAGGCGACCGAGCCCTCATAGGTGTTTTCCGTAAGTGTTGAGGCACAGTAAGGAGGCCTCGACCAGTCATGATCAAGACCGTCGCTGAGCGTTACGTAAGAGAAGTCTTTCCCGAGAGCTTTGGCGGCTTTCATGGCAACCATTGGAGTCGGGGAAGCCAGACCGTGGAAAACGACGTCGCCCTCCCTGATCTCCCGCATTATGGCTACAGCCATCATTTCCGGTTTCCCGTAATCTTTTCCGTATTCCATGCTACACCCTCCCTTTCAGCATTTTTTCCGCAAAGGATGGGACCTCTCCGGCCTTGACCGCTCCGACATAGGTTTTGTGATCATCCCAATCCACAGTGAGATAATCGGGGTAGCATATACCAGGTTTGGCCCCGCCCGGCAGTTCGACTACAGCCTCGACCGTCAGGTAGGGAATCGCGGTGAGTTTTGGCTCTTCCTTCATGCGATAGGTGCCGACGATCCGCTCGGTAGTAATAATGGTCTTCCGGGCCGCCCTGGCCAGCAGAACGTCCTGGTAATCGGGTCCGAGAATCCGGGCATTTCCGTATTTGTCTGCTTCCTGGACGTGAATGATTGCGTAGTCGGGCACAAGGGCCTTAACGCAGACAACTTCCTTGCCGTCGAACGGGCTTTTGGAGACTTGAAAAAACTCCGGCCTGAGGGCCACAAGATCGCTTCCCCACATTCCGCCGACCGGCATGAAGGGGATTCCGTATGCTCCCGCACGGAGAGCATTGATCATAGCAGTTCAGGACCCTTCAATCGCTCGCCCCGGTCCGTCCTTCTCCATTGATTTGCGCATTCCGGGGGCGAGACCCGCTTCATTTTCCAATCCGAAAAACCCGAAATAGGCTGTGTCGGCCTGGAAGGTGGCGAACAGATAATCGGCGGCTATTCCAATCGCTGCTCCACAGACCTTAAGGTTCTTAACCGGCCTTCTGGTCAGTTCAAGAACAAAGAGACTAGGGTTGCGGTGCATGGCGTTTCCGCCAATCGCCAGCAACATGCCGTCCTGGACCAGGTCGGCGGCTTGAGAGAGGGACATCACTTTTTCCTGCATCTTTATCCTCCTGTCACGTATCCGGATACAGCAGATCAGGCCAGTCCGCATCTGCTCAGAAGAGGTAACGGACTGACGAGCAGACGCCTTAAACCGGCCTCCCTGCGCGAATGGCCAAAAGCCAGAGCAATCAACTGGGTGAAATAGATGATAGGCAGTCCGTAAATGATTCCTCGCTCCTCCTCTATGTTTTTTTGCCTTGTGTCCAGGTTTGCCTGGCACATGGGGCACGCCACAACAATGGCTTGAGCCCCGGCCTGGCGTGCAGCCTCCAGCACCTGTCCAGCCAGATCGATGATTATCGAGGTCTCCGAAGCCGCAAAACCGCCGCCGCAACACTCGGCTTTATGCGACCACTTGACGGTTTCAGCGCCGATGGCCTGAAGTATCCGATCCATCGAGGAAGGCTGTTCGGGATCGTCGAACCCGGCAATCTTTCGGGGCCTGGTGATGAGGCATCCGTAATAGGCAGCCAGCTTGAGACCTCGGGCAGATCTCACGACCGATCCTGCAATTTTGTCCAATCCGATCTGCTCGGTAAATAACTGAAGCAGGTGCATGACATCAGGTATGTCCCGCTTCACAAGTTCGGAACTCTTGAGTTCCAAACCGACTGTTTTCATCCGGTTGAAACAGCCCGCACAGGGCGTTGTTACCTGATCGAAACCCATCGCGCGCACGGCCGCCAGGTTACGGCCATTGAGTTCGAGCGTCAGGGCATGGTCGAGGCTGTGCGCGGCGGTAGCCCCGCAGCAATTCCAATCAGTCACCTCCTCCAGTTGGACGCCAAGGTCATTGGATACCAAACGGGCGGACCTGTCGTATTCTCTTGCCATCGAGTGAACGGAGCAGCCGGGGAAATATGCGATTTTCATTGCCTGGCCCCTCCTGCCTTTGTACTGCTCTTGGTGAATAAGTACCGAATGCGCTCCCTGTCCTTTACACCCGGTGCGTTAAAACTGATTTTCCCCTTCAACAGCATCTTCAATCCAAGGAAGGCGTCTTTCATGTACTGGCGGGTCTTCCAGTTAAATTTCAAAAGCAGCGGCAGTTCTGAAATCCGACCGGATTTCCTGACAGAGGAGAGCATGAGTTCATGGAAAAGCGTGATGTTGGGGTGGGTTGTTACTCCCTTCCGGTAAGCCTTTTCCCGCATATAGTCCAGTATGCGCGGTGTATCGATGCCCGATGGACATCTGTCCACGCACAGATGACAGGAAAGACATATCCAGAGGGCGTCCATATTCATCAGTGAGTCTTCGGCATTCAGCTTTACAAGCTGGATGATTTTCCTGGGCGTGTAGTCGAAAACGTGGCCGTTCGAGCATCCGCCGGAGCACTTTCCGCACTCCATGCACATTTCGACGTCCACACCGCAGTTCTCCCTGATCTCCTTCTGCAGAGAATCATCGATTTCATCGAGGCGCATTGGCCTGTAATCAGAGTGCATGATCTCACTCCAGGTTGAACAGGGCGATGACGTTGGCCGCGGCGGCTCCCCCCTGCTGCAGGGCAAGAGGGGTCTCAACCGCGAATCCACATCCCCCGGCAAAAAAGGTCCTGGCAGCCGCCTGCACCGGATTGAAACGATCGGGTTCGATGAAGCCGTATTCGTCCGTATTGGCACCTAACATTTCGGCCAGTGTCCGGGTGGCGGGTCTGGGCACGACGGCGGAGGCCAGAACCACAATGTCAACGAGGGCCTCGATTGGAAGACCGAGCAGCGTGTCCTCAGCCCGCACGAGGAGCCTGCCTTCTTCGCAAAGGACCTTCGCCGGACGGCCGCGAATATAACGGACATGCCTATCTTCGATAACTTCCCTGACGAATTCCTCATACTGCTTTCCAGCAGCCCGGTAATCCATGTAGAAGACGTAGACCTTAGCTTCCGGAAAAAGTTCTTTGACCATGCCGGCCTGCTTTGCCGTGTACATGCAGCAGATCTTGGAACAATACGGATTACCCTTGGAGCGGTCGCGGGAACCGACGCATTTGATCAGGGCTACCCCCTTGGGCGGCTTGCCTCTGCCAAGCTTCCATTCCTTGAGCAACGCTTCGAATTCGAGCGCGTTCACAACGTCAGGATAGACCCCGTACCCGTACTCGCCGTAGATGGATATGTCCATCAATTCGAAGCCGGTCGCCAAAACGACAGCATCGGCGTTGACTTCGCCGGTCTGGCCGTCCCGGGCGTCCGAAAGGGTGAGGGTATACCCGTTTTCGTTGGGCGCGCCGGCGGTCACGACGGAGTTTGTCCTGATCGTAGCCTTCGGGCAGCTTTGTAGCTCCTGGATTTTGCGATCCAGGAGTTCCTGAGGATCTTCCCAGCGTGGGAAGCTGCTGCAGAGCTGTTTTAGAGTGCCTCCCAGCTCAGGCTCTTTTTCGACAAGTAAAGCTTCGAAGCCAGCCTGTGCGATTCTCAGAGCCGTTTCAATTCCCGCCGGGCCCCCGCCTATTACAACCGCCGTCTTTGACCGTTTACCCATCAGCAGTTTCCTTTCCGATCCCGAGCCTCTCCAGAACGCCGTTAAGAGGAGTCGTGTTCGCGGCAAACCCCAGTTTGTGAATCGGTACCCCCAGGGAAAGCGCGATAAGCTGCGACAGGTCTATCACAGGAATGTTGAAAGCCTCGCCGTAGCGCTTGTTGATGTTGGGCTGCTCGCGGTCGAGCGCCACGTTGCAGCCCGGGCAAACTGTGGTCATCAGCTCCACCCCGGCCTGTTCCGCGCTTTTGAATTTTTTATATAAATGCGGCTGCACCAGTTCTTCTTTGTGGGTAAAACCCCTGCCCACCGAATAGCCGCAGCACAGTTGCCTTTCCTTGTAGAACACGGGCTTTGCACCAAGAAGCTCGAACAGCTCCTCATGGAAAGTCGGGTATCCGCCGTCATCGAGAATTCCATACTGGCGGGCCACATAGTGGCAGCCGTTATGTGCCGCAACCCTGAGGCCGTTGAGCGGTCTGACCAGCTTCCCGGCGATGATATCCTTCATGCGATACCAAAGCTCCTGGACATGGAAAATCCTGGTTTTGCCCTCGAACTTGTAGCCAAGCTTTCCGACGACTCCGTTTGCCATGTCGAGATAGGCCGGGTTGTGCAGAAGTATGTGAGAGAGTTCGCTGATATAACCGAAGCAGCCGTTGCAAAAAGTGTAGGTATCGAGCCCTTTTTTCTCCACGATAGCCAGATTGCGGGCCGTTACAGCCAGGGATGCCTCCGGCTTGTGCGCCGAACAGGTAAGAAGATAGCCCGAACAGCACGTCTGGTCGGGATCCATTACGGCATCCACCCCGAGCATCTTCAGCGTTTCCCTGATTGCGCTTTCCGTCCCCGGATACTCGATGCTGCCGGTGCAACTGCGAAACAGGAAGACCCTCTCGGGAATATCGGGGATTCTCTCTTCCGGTCTAATTACCCTTGCCTCTAGCACGCGTGATCCTTCCTTCCAGGTAAGTCGAATGCACCGGTTTTTCATCCTCTTCCGCGATCGAAGCCAGGAAATCCGTCACCCCCGTCATGTCAAAAAGAGACTTGTATTCCTCGCGGGCCTTGTCGGAAATCTCGGGCCACGGGCTTAGGCCTATTGCCTGACGGATTCTTGCTATCTTCTCTCGCGCTTTTGGACTGCCCGGGGCGAAGGTGAGACCATCGTCCCGGGCCCTCAGTGCAAATTTTTTGAATGGGAAAAAGTACTTGAGGCCGTATCCTTTCTCGATTGCCAGATAACGCATCTGCATTATCAACATTGGATAGGGGATATCCATGGGGCACACGGTGTAACAATTCGCGCACCAAAAGCACCGCCATATCTCCTCGCTCTTGAGCCACCTGTCTTCCCGCCCTCTGAGGATGTCGTTTATAATCATCCGGGGGCTGTAGGACGGCGAAATATTGGCCACCGGGCAGACCCCGACGCATTTGCCGCACTGAAGACAGGTTTCAAGATTCGGCGCAAGCTTGTAGACATCGACTCGAGAGTAGAGATCCTGCTCAAGATCTTTTTCTTTTTCTCTGGGCATGGATAAAGACTTTCCTATGAAATTCACAGCTCCTTTAGAAAAGCTGTCTCAAAGAAAACTCACCTGCTGCGGTGTCTGAATCCGGCCCCTCAGGTTATGGGCTTTTCCTTAAAGAACAAGTACAGAATAAAGCCCACGATCAAGCCGATGAAAGGTACCCAGAAACAAGCCTGATATGCAGCAAGCGGGTAAACTCCCGCCTTGACCGCCGGATAATGCTGGATAACCAGCCCCATCACCTGCTGATAGAATGCCCCGCCGACGAAGATGAAAATATTGAGCGAGCCGACGGCTGTGCCTGCGAACCTCGGATCACAGGTTTCTTTGGCGCAAGCAAAACATGAGACGAAAGCGCCCCCGGATAACCCATACCAGAAGAAAAGAGCATAGAGTTGAGTTAGGGACATCTTATCCGGGAAGAACACAAGAGGGATGTAGGACAGGGCGTGAAGCGCAACGCCTGCGAGGAGAACTTTTTTCCTCGACTTAAGAATCTTATCGGAAATGTAGCCTGAGATCGGGCAGCCAAAAATCATTCCCAGCGGGAACATCATTATAATGTTTCCGGCCGCTTGTTTGGACAGGCCGTAAACATGCTGCAGGTAAGGCCCGGCCCAAAGGGAACCCACGCCCATGAACGTTCCGTAATAGGAAAACAGAAGCAGCCCGAGCAGGTAAAATTGTGGATTTGTAAAAACAGCCTTTACTGCTGAACCGAGGCTCACCTTCGCAGTGGGAGGGGCCGGGGGTAAACCCATGAGATCACGCGGAGTAGGAAAATTGAGTTCTGCCGGTTTGTTGCGGACGACCAGCCAGGTGAAAAGGGCCGCCAGCAGGGTGAAGACGCCGACAACGTGAAAACAGTTCCGCCAGCCGATAACTGACATGAGGGCAACGAGCGGAGCGGCCGAGATCAGGGCGCCGATATTGCCGACGGCCAGCAGTATTCCGCTGTACGTGGCGAGTTCATCAGGTCTGTACCAGTCCGCCATGATGCGGACAGCGGGCACATAAATGAACCCCACCCCGAAGCCGACCAGGAACCTGCCAAACGCCAGGTATGCAACACTTGGCGCAAGTCCGAAAATGAAGCCTCCCACGGCCGCGACCAGGATAAATACCGACATCGTCTTGCGCGATCCCCATGTGTCGGCCAGAACACCGGCCGGAAGCATCGCCGCTGCATATGCCCAGAAATACATGGACCCCATGAAGCCCAGGGCGGCCGGGGCAATGGCAAGGTCCTTGACGATTTCGGTACTAACAACCGCCGGGGCCGCCCTGTGGAAATAGGAAACGAGATAGGCGGCTGAAATGGCAAGGAAAATCAATACCCTGTAATTTTGCATCCTGCGGACAATTTCGTTGGCGAATGTCCTTTCGAGTGCCACCGGTGTTCCCATGAGCCCGATCCTTTCTTTGGTGAGCAAGGAGACTCCAGCCACGAAGCATAAAGAGCGCACGCCCTTGAGAGCGGCGTGCGCTCAAATCTGCTATTTCTTCTTCAGCATGCCCGTGACGTCAACAGAGCGCAGGGTTTCGAGTTCCCCGGCCGTGGGCTCGGGCGTTATGTGCACGTTGGGTGAAATCTTCAGGTCCCAGGCTGTGGCGGCTTTGATTTCATCGATGCTGGAGAACGAATAATAAGAATCCAGCATAAATTCCTTTGTTACCGGATCGGGCCTAAGGATTCCGAGCGTGGTGACGATTGCGACCGGGCCGCCTCCCTTGAAACCGTATTTTTCGCGTGCATCGCCGCCGGTGAGGTAGCCCGGTGTGGTTATGTAATCGACCTTTTCGGCAAATCTTTTTGCATCGTGGGCCATCATGATGACAACGCGTTTGCAGCCGCTGCCGAGGTCATTTGCCCCTCCGCTGCCGTTCAGCCTGGTTTTCGGTGGTCCGAAATGGGGGTTCGACGGGTCCGTCCAGAATCCGGTTGTGTTCACGTTGCCGAATTTGTCCACCTGAGCGGCGCCGATGATTCCCAGGTCCACACGGCCCGAGGAACACAAGAAACCAAGAGCGTCAATAGCATTCGTAAAGCACGTCGCATTGGCGGAAATGCGATTGTCCTCTATTCCCCAGGGCAGGCCGCCAACCGGCATAGAGCCGTATACACCGCCTTCGGTCATGGATATTGCGTTGGGCGCGTGATATGCAAGCGCAAAGTATCCCGCCAGCATGCTCAGTCCAACGCCGAATATACAAAGATCACCGTCACGAATCTCACGCCCGGTCGCGATGGCCATCATCTCCTGTTTTGTAAATTCCATCTGAACGCCTCCTGTGGGTAGATGTCCGCTCTCGATGTCAGCGCCCGCAAGCAACAGTTTCGGGTTTCGCAAATCGGGATTGGGCCATTAATGCGTTTATTTCCTCGTCCGTTTTGATCCACTTGCGGTAAGGATCAATCAGGTGCGTCGTCGGGTTGGTCATGATCTTTTCGATTTTCTCTTTCCCGATAACGGCCAGATATTCCTCATGGGTCTCCCATGAGTCGATGTACTTGGCCTTGTAGTCGAGCGCGCCTTCATCGCTGCCCAGCATTTTGTTCATCATGAACATGTGTTCCTCATCGCTGTCATAGATTCCGACAGAGCACTGCGGCCATGCGCCGAGCTGCCAGGGAATTACCGCCTCGACCAGCAGGTCGGGAATCCTGACCAGGTTCGGGTACTGACGCATACAATCCGTGTCGACGATAAAATCGGCCTGAAGGACGACTTTTTCGGCTGCGCGGGCGAGTTCGTACCGGCTCCATTCGGTTCCAATGAGGATGGCGTTGCCCTGTACGTCAGCCATTGTGACGTGAATGGACGCCAATTCGGGTTTTGCGACAGGCAGCACGCCACAAATCAGTCCGGTGAAAGGATCCTTGACTTCCGGGATTTTCGACTTGCAGGGGAACTCATCCGGGTTTAATGAGCTACGGTCCTGAATGTCCGTACCGATATTGGTGATGGTGGGAACAAAGGGCCATCCGAGAGCTGCTCCCAGAAACCGAAGCGGCATACTCAGATTGGTATAGTCTTCGTAGAGGACCTTGCCGGATTCGACCGCGCGCCGGAAGCCATTTGCGAATCCGTAGACCTCAAGGCCGGAAAAGCCTCCGTCAATCTTGTCGCATACTCCCAGCGCACTAAAAAGGTTGACTTGCTGGTTGTTGCAATGGGCATAGTAATAGATGTTTTTGCGGCCCTGCCGGACCATTTCGCGCCCGAAGGCGATCGAATCCGATCCTACTGGTAGAGCAGCGCCGCTGGCGTATTTCATGCCGTCGCGCGTGAACTTTGAAACAGCATCTTTTAGAGTGATGAGCTTGTTTGGCATGTGGACTCCTCCGGACCGGTGTACAGAATCTGTGAGAAAATGTTGTCAATGCGCATGCGTGAAATATAGCACTATTTTTTATAACGAATCGTTATTAAAAATGTCAAGTGAAAAAATCCAGCCGTCGAGATAAAAAGGCTTCTGCCGATCAAGGATGGAAAGCAGTTAGATGTGCGCTTCTTACGGAGACGCGGTCTCGATTTGAATGCCGGTCGGACCGCTTGTCAAGGCTTTTAGGGGTGATAGGGCAGGGCGATAATATAACGTTCTGTAATGCACATAATAGAGACATAATACGGGTAAATTCACCAGGAGTCATGAACATGCCCACAGAGCACAAAGACTCGGGGGTTTAATTGTGCTAAATAGCACAATCTAGTGAGCAAACCCTATATCCGGGCATGTTGACGGAGAAAAGCGATAATCCTCAAAAGACAGGGGATTGCGAAAAGCAAGCGGTGCGCGCAGTTTTCGAGGAAAGGAGCCGAAAAATTCTATATCTGGCTTGATATGATCATTTTCTGTACATGGTCGGTACCCTCGAGAATTCGAAGCACCTGCGCGTCCCGCTGAAACTTGGCGAGAAGATTGGGTCCCGTGTGGGCCGCCTGGCCCATTATCAGCATTCCGTCGCTGGTTAAGGCGGCCGCCATGCGGGATGCGAAGAGCTTGGCCATCGAAGCTTCCCTGGTGTAGTGAACGTTTCGGTCCATCATACGGCAGGCTCTCCAGACAAGCAGCCTTGCCGCGCATATGTCCGTTGCGTAATCGGCCAGAGAAAAGCTGATCCCCTGGTTTTTGATGATAAGTTTGTTGCGGATGGAGCGTTGCTTGGCAAAAGCTGCGGTCTGATCGAATGCGGCTTTGGCCACTCCTACGCAGATTGCCGAAAAAAGCGTTCTACCCCAATCGAGCGACTGCATCAGAAGGGGGTATCCGCTGCCGGGAACACCAACCATGTCGGACTTATGAACCTTCACGTTGTGTAAGGATAGCGTGGCGGACGGAGCGCAGCGAAGTCCGAGTTTATCATGGTATTGGCCTATGCTGATACCCGGTGCGTCGCCAGGAACGATGAAGGCATTTATGTTGCTTCTTCCTCTGCCGCTATTGGTATTGGCCCAGATTACGTAAAAGGCGGCGCATCCGGCGTTTATCACCGGAGATTTCGTGCCGTTTATAATGTAATTTTCACCATCCGGATGTGCGTCAGTCGAAAAACCCGAAGTATGGGAGCCTCCTTTTGCCTCCGTTATGCAGCAGCCGGCAGGCCTTCCTCGATGGCCCAGAAGAAGGGGAAGGTAGGCGGCTTTCTGGTCGTGCGAGCCTCCGATCAGCAGGGCCGAAACGGCGTGCAGGGTTGCGCCGTAGATGCTTGCAAACCCGGCGCACCCATACCCGAGTTCCTCTATGACAAGGGAGAGCGTGAGGAAGTCTAAAGGACGGCCGCCGTATTCTTTGGGAACAAGGAACGCATTGAGGTCCTCTTCAGCGAATATTTCGAGATAGACTGGGGCGATTGGGCCGGGCTCTTCTGCGTCGATCTTCAAAGAAAGAGGGTGAAGCTTTTTTTTCGCAAGGTGCCTGAACTTGAGTTCAACCCTTTTCTGTTCGGTGGAAAGCTCGAATGAAATCAATTATTTGCTCCCTGATCTTGTTGCCACCGGATGTAGTCGAGTACGGATTTTCTTTGAGAGGCTTTTAGTTGCTTGGCTGCAAGAAGGATTTCGTGCAGGTATTGCTCTTTTATGATTTGCTGGATCTCATCCAGAGAAAAGGAATCGGGTTCGTTGGATTCATCGAGAAAATAGGTGACCTGCTTGCCCAGTAACAGGCCGATTCGCTGAAGGTCGGCGAGGTAGAGGCGCCGCTTTCCCAATTCATAGTTGGAAAGAGATGCTTGAGTGCACCCGATCTTTTTTGCCAGTTCGTCCTGGCTAAGACCCGCTTCCTCACGGGCTTCCTGAAGTTTTTTGCCGATTTTTTCGTATGCATTCATAAAGGGCCGTTCTCAAGCGAGACGGGAATAATAAATCCCGGCAAATTCCATGGCTAACATAATATCTAACGGAAATCCCCTCGAATTACAATGTCGATCTGCGAGCCGTAATGTTCTCCCGGGGGCAGCGCTCCAATTCGGGCGCCCCGGCCGATTATTCTTTCAAATCGTTTGACTCTCAGTAGTGCAAGGGATACTAGAAAGGTCGTGATACGAAAACACGGATAAAAAATCGCTCACAAACCCTTGCTGTCCTTAAGTTCTCGGGGCAGGTGCTCAAAAGACGGAGTAAAGATGCAGTTATCCGGCAGCACGGACTTATTTCAAATGGGTTTCTTGTCTGCACTGGTAATCATAGTCGTCCTGCTGGGCTTTAATATCGTCTCCGTGGTGATTATGCTCCGCAGAAGCAGGGGGAGAGATCTATCGTTTCGCCTGGATTCGGTGGATAAGGATTTGGACAGATGCGAGCGCTCCCTGCGGGATGAAATCGCCAAGAACCGCGAAGAAGCAACACTGGTGGCGCGGCAGGGACGCGAAGAGACCGGAAACACTCTGAGGTCTTTCGGAGACTCACTCCAAACCAGCATGACCAATATTGCAGGTCTTCAGAAGGAACAGCTCGATATTTTTTCAGAAAGACTTTCGAAGTTAACCGAAACAAATGAACAGAAGCTGGGCGCGGCCCGCGAAACCCTGGAACAAAGGCTCACTCTCCTTCAATCCGAAAACAGTAAAAAACTCGACCAGTTAAGGGAAGAATCCAATTCAAGCTCGAGAATACTCAAGGATGAGGTCTCTGCGGGCCTGAAGAATTTCAACGATTCCGTGCTCAAGGGGATGTCCGGAATGTCGAGTCTTCAGAAGGAGCAGATGGAGGCGTTTTCCGTCAGGCTGGCAAGGTTGACCGAATCCAACGAAAACCGCCTGGAGGCCCTTCGAAACGCAATAGACGGCAAGCTCAAACAGATCCAGGAGGACAACTCGAAGCAGCTCGAACAGATGCGGGCTACCGTTGATGAAAAGCTTCAGGGTACGCTTGAAAAAAGGCTCGGTGAATCGTTCAAGCAGGTATCGGAACGACTGGAGCAGGTTCATAAAGGATTGGGCGAGATGCAGTCGCTGGCGGCCGGGGTCGGCGACCTGAAGCGGGTACTGACGAATGTGAAAACCAGAGGCGTATGGGGTGAAATCCAGCTCGAAACGCTTCTTGAACAGATTCTGACACCGGAGCAATTCGAACGAAATGTGCAGACCAAGGAGAACTCCGCGGAGGCCGTGGAATTCGCCATCAGGCTGCCGGGGAGAGGTGAAGGAGACTGCAGCGAGGTCGTATGGCTTCCAATTGACGCAAAATTCCCGATCGAAGATTACCAGAGGCTGGTTGAGGCCCAGGATAATTCCGACCCCGCAGCCGCTGAACAGGCGGGGAAAATGCTCTCCGCCACAATAAAGAATTGCGCAAAAACCATTTGCGAAAAATACCTGAACCCGCCCGCAACTACCGACTTCGGCATAATGTTTCTTCCGACCGAGGGCCTGTATGCCGAGGTAATCAGAAGGACCTGGCTGGTTGAAAGTCTGCAGCGCGAATGCCGAGTCATTGTTGCGGGACCGACCACCCTGGCCGCCCTTCTGAACAGTCTTCAGATGGGATTTCGCACCCTTGCCATCCAGAAGAGATCCGGTGAGGTCTGGAACCTTCTCGGGGCGGTCAAAACTGAGTTCGGAAAATTCGGAACTACCCTCGAAGGGGTCAAGAAAAAATTGGATCAGGCATCCAATACCATGGATGACGCCGCAAAGAGGTCTCGCGCGATAGAGCGAAAGCTGCGCAATGTTCAGGAGCTTCCGTCTGAAGAAGCCGAAGTACTGCTGGTTCCAAATAATTCGGACCCGGAGCCGGAAGAAATCAATTGAGATTTTGCTGAAGTCCTATCGAATGGAAGGCATGGATGCCAATACTGCTTATTTGTGGGTTTGCAGCTATAATTTTTTTTGCAAAATCCCCTGTTAAGTTGACGAAAATATTGACATCGGATGTCGGATAGGGCATACTCGCCGGGTTTTTTGAGTTTCGGACTGCCTTATTTGTTTGTGTGGAAAGAAAATGACGTAAATTAAAAATTTTGTCGCCAGCTTGGTGTAATTCTCCGGAAATCGCTTCCTGCTTACTCCCATATTCTGTAACTGTTCTGTTGAGATCCAGGGGAGACTGGTCCACCGTAGCTGATCCGCTTTTCACTGAACGTGGTAATCTTTTTGGATTTACATGCATCGCGAGAACGGCTTGCCGGTTTGCAATCCAGCAGAGAAATCCGATTTACTTCTATGTGATTGCGCCCAAATTGCACGTGGGGTTCTCGATAGTTTTTTCTAATCTGTGTCCGTCCGCAACACGGGATGGGACACCAGCAGTTTCCGATTCGGGTTTTTCGTCGTAAAAGAAGGGTTTTTGGGGGTCTCGGCAGGGAAACCGACGGCTGGCGCAAGCATACCTAGTATTCTACGCCCTGCGAGGTGTCGAGTTAGAGTACTTGGCTTTTGCCGCGGGCCGGCGGTTTCAGCGACCCGTCCGGGCCGAAGAGAAACCTCTTTGGACGAAAACTAATCAGCTTAGGAGGTTAAGCATGGTTAATGCAGTAACGCAGAGTATTCTGGTGGTCGGAGGCGGCATGAGCGGACTTACAGCCGCCATCGAAGCAGCAGAAACCGGCCACGAGGTCTATCTCGTGGAAAAAAATCCCTACCTGGGAGGTCGAGTAGCTCAGCTTCATCAATACTTTCCGAAGCTTTGCCCCCCGTACTGCGGCCTCGAACTCAATTTTCGCCGGATAAAAAACAGCAGCAAGATCAAGTTCTTCACGATGGCTGAGGTGGAATCGGTTTCCGGCCAGAAAGGGAACTGGGATGTCAAGATTAAAATGAGTCCCCGCTACGTCAACGAGAAGTGTACGGGTTGCGGAAAATGTTCCGAGGCCTGCACGATGGAGATCGACAATCCGTTTAATTACGGGATGGACAAGATCAAGGCCGCCTATCTGCCTCACGAGATGGCCTTTCCTCAGCGCTTTGTGATCGACCCCGCGCTTGTCAAAAGCTCTGAGGGGCAGAAGGTAAAGGAAGCGTGTCCCTATGAGGCGATCGAACTGGACATGCAGGCCAAGACATTTGAGCTGAAGGTCGCAGCGGTGGTCTGGGCAACAGGCTGGACCCCCTACGACGCCAAGAAGCTTGATACCCTCGGTTTCGGAGCCTATCCCAATGTCATAACCAACGTTATGATGGAGCGCCTTGCTGCTGGTAACGGCCCCACAAAAGGTAAGATCGTTCGTCCTTCGGACGGCAAGGAGCCGCAGACGGTTGCTTTCGTTCAATGCGCCGGTTCGCGCGATGAAAACAACCTTCCGTTTTGCTCCTCCATTTGCTGCATGGCTTCAATGAAGCAGGCCACCTATGTGCGGGAGCAGTATCCGGATGCCAAGATATACATTTTCTTCATCGACATTCGGGCGATGGACCGGTTGGAGTCCTTCTACGCCAAGTTGAAGGAAGACGGCAACATAGTCTTCTTCAAGGGCAAGGTCGCCAAAATCGAAGAGGACGGCGCAACGAAGAACCCCATTCTCAGGGTTGAGGACACCACCGCCGGTACTTTGAACGAGATCAGCGTCGACCTGGCGGTACTCGCTACCGGCATGCAGCCCAACACTTCCCTTTCGCCCGTACCCGCTTTTGCTCAGCGCGATGACTACGGATTCATCGCCTCCCTGGAAACCACCCCCGGGTTCTTTGCCGCAGGCTGTACAAAAACCCCGGCGGGCGTTTCCGAATCTGTTCAGGACGGCACGGCGGCAGCTCTCAAAGCCATCCAATCCGTAGGCAGGAGGTAGACACGATGGACAAAAAAATTGCGGTATATATTTGTACGGGCTGCGGAATCGGGGAGGCCCTCGACATAGACCAGCTCAGCAAGGTTGCGACGTCCGAATGCAAGGCCGATGTGTGCAGGAATCACCCGAATCTTTGCAGCTCCGCAGGCGCGCAGGTAATCAAGGATGACATTGCAAACGACGGTGTAAATACCCTGATCATTGCCGCCTGTTCGCCGCGCGTGATGTACGATGTCTTCAACTTCGAAGGGACCATCATGGATCGCGTGAACCTGCGCGAGCAGGTCGTGTGGAGTCATCCGGCAAACGATGAAGACACGCAGATGATGGCCGAAGACTACCTTCGGATGGGCGCCGCCAGGATGAAGCAAACGGAGCCTCCCGATCCATACAAGCCGGAGCAGGAAATGTCGAAAGACATCCTGGTCGTTGGCGGCGGGACAACCGGTATGACGGCGGCCCTCGAAGCGGCCAGGGCGGGATATTCCGCCGTGCTGGTCGAGAAGGAAAACGAGCTCGGCGGTTTTCAGAAAAACGTCTCAAAAAACGTCACCTTTCCATTCAAGGACGTGCAGGCCAACGAAATCAACAAGCTCATTGCAGCGGTCAAGAGCAACGACAAGATTAAGGTCCTGACCGGATCCAAACTCGAAAAGCTCTCCGGCGGCCCCTGTGTTTTCAATGCACAGATCAAACAGAACGGGTCCACGAGCGATCACAGTATCGGCGCGGTCGTTCTTGCTGCGGGCTGGAAGCCCTACGACCCTGAAAAGCTCGACAAGAAACTCGGCTACGGCGCATCCGCGAACGTTATAACAAACGTTCAGTTTGAAGAACGCGCGAAGTCGGGCCAAATTACAAGGCCGGCCGACGGCAAGGCCCTGAAGACAGTCGCCTTTATTCAGTGCGCCGGTCAGCGCGATCCGCAACATCTGCCTTACTGTTCTTCGGTCTGCTGCTTCACTGCCCTTAAGCAGGCTATCCAGGTAAAGCAGCAAGACCCGAAGTCGAACGTATTTGTCTTCTACCAGGAAATGCGTACGCCCGGCCAAGGCGAGGATTTCTTCAGAAAGGCCCAGCAGGAGGGCGTAATTTTCGTCAGGACCCAGGCGCCCGAAGTTCTCGCGAACGGCGGAAAGCTTGCCGTGGAAGCTTTTGACGAGCTTCTCGGGGACAAGATTCTTCTGGACGATGTGGATATGGTTGTGCTCGCCACCGGCATGGTGCCGGTAACGGCGTTCGGCGAAGACTTCAAGCTGAAGAAGGAAGAAGACGAAGAGAAAAAAGATGCAATGGTCGCCACGGTCGACTCCATCTTTGTCTCGGACATCCTGAACCTCGAGTACCGCCAGGGTCCGGAGCTCCCCGAGCTTAAGAACGGGTTCCCCGATTCCCACTTCATCTGCTTCCCTTATGAGAGCCGTCGAACCGGTATTTATGCGGCCGGTCCGGTCCGCCGTCCCATGGGTATTGCAGGCGCCATTGAAGACGCTACCGGCGCCGCCATGAAGGCCATCCAGTGTGTGGAGCTGACCAGCAACGGCCAGTCCGTTCATCCCAGGGCCGGTGACTTGACCTACCCTGAATTTTTCATGCAACGCTGTACTCAGTGCAAACGGTGTACGGAAGAATGCCCTTTCGGCGCGATCAACGAGGACGAAAAAGGCAATCCTCTTCCCCAGCCGACCAGGTGCCGCCGATGTTCCGTGTGCATGGGCGCCTGTCCCGAGCGCATCATCTCCTTCAAGAACTATTCAGTGGGAATGGTCGGCGATATCATCAAGTCGATCAATGTTCCTGACGAATACGAGGAGAAACCCCGCGTCATCGTGCTCTGCTGCGAAAACGACGCCTATCCCTCGCTGGATATGAGCGGGCTTCGCAGAATGAACTACAACGCGTGGGTTCGCGTAATTCCCATGCGCTGCCTCGGTTCGCTCAACCTGGTGTGGATCGCCGATTCTCTGTCCAAAGGCATCGATGGAATCATGCTGCTGGGATGCCGCCACGGCGACGATTATCAGTGCCATTTCGTCAAAGGCAGCGAACTGGCAAACATTCGACTCAGCAAGGTCAGGGAAACTCTCGATCGGCTCGTGCTGGAGTCGGATCGCGTCCGGTTCGAGACAGTGTCCATTACCGATTACGATAAGATTCCGGGTCTGCTCGATGCATTTGCTGAAAGACTTGTCGAGATTGGTCCGAATCCCTACAAAGGATATTAACTACTGTCGGAAGTGGCCGCCCTCTCAGCAAGGGGGCGGCGCTTCTGCTTCCGCATGCCGGGACCGAGAGTCCAGGAGGAAAAGGGATGAGCAACAAAGTTGATCCTAATTTGATAAGGGAATTGGAGGAATACGGGCTAAAGGATGCGAGCAAGTGCTACAACTGCGGTAACTGCACCGCTATTTGCGACCTGGCGACTCCCGAGAACCCCATGCCGAGAAAAATGGTAAGGTACATTCAATTGGGGCAAAAAGAGAAGATCTTGAAGTCGCCCGAACCCTGGCTGTGCTATTACTGCGGTGACTGCTCGACCAGGTGCCCTCGCGGGGCGGACCCCGGCGAGACGATGATGGTTTTGCGAAGATATCTCACCTCACTCTACGACTGGACCGGTTTCGCGAGGAAATTCTATACCTCTGAAACATTCGAAATCGCTGCTGTCGCAATAGTGGGTCTCCTCGTGGGCCTCGGACTGCTCATTTTCCACAGCTCCCCGATAAACACTACGCACACGGACCTTAACTCCGTATGGCCTTCGGATGGAATCGAAAAGGCGGACCTGGTGATGGCCGCCATATTGTCGTTTTTCCTGCTGACCAACGTTTACCGCTGCATAAAAATCGTCATGGGAGACTATTTCAAGAAGGTCCCCCTGGGGATGTATTTAGACGAACTCAAATTCATGCTTACCCACCTTTTCACTCAAAAACAGTTCGGCAAATGCAAAGACAGGCAGCAGTGGATCGTCCATCTTGCAATTATGACCGGATATGCTTCCATCTTCCTGATGGTGGTCGTTTTGGTAAACGGCCTGCCCTTCGGGATCGACTGGCTGAAGTTTCAGCGCGGCTGGGCTTCGCTGGGCGGAAAGACCGAGTATTCGATCTTCCATCCGATCCGGCTGATCGGCTATTATGCCACGTTCGCAATCATGTACGGCACTACATACGCGCTGATCGGACGTCTCAAGAAAAGCAAGCCTCAATATAAGAATTCGCATGGGACCGACTGGATGTTCCTGGCTCTGCTCCAGTTGACCACCATGACCGGCATTTTCATAAATTTCACACGCCTTCTGGATTGGCCCTGGCCTACCTACGTGATCTATGTCATTCACATGATGGTGGCAATCCCCATGCTGGTGCTTGAGGTGCCATTCGCCAAATGGGCTCACCTGGCCTACCGGCCTGTCGTTCTTATGCTGCTGAACGTGAAACAAAAATATATTGCCGAACATGAGCAAGTCGAAGGGGCGGTTCTCGCGGCAAAGCCCGCCGTCTGAACCAAACCGGCGAATTGCCAAATCAGTTAATTCCAGTAAACAAAAAGCCCGTCTTCGGACGGGCTTTTTGTATTTAAGACTTTGGGAACGCGCCCCTGTCAACTGTAGGGAAAGAAGCTCTTCCACTGGGCGAGCCGGGTCCCAAGGGAAGCAGCCGGCTAAAGAGCACGCCGCATGTTACCCGCTGCGTGCTTTTCGATCAAACGTCCAACTCGAACATCGCCTCGAAATAGTTAATCCGACCATAAGGAGCTTTCCGGTAACGACATGGACTTCTCCTCGTTCTTCAACACCTCGACGATATTGCTTCGGATCATTTACTCTTTGGGTGGTGTGATGAGCATTATGGCAAGATCGCATACGGATCGCAGTGTAAGCCGGTCAACTTGCCCCAACCGGTCTTTGAGCCTTCTCTTGTCTATGCTCCGGAGCTGGTTGAGCATAACCTTTGACGCTTTCTTGAGTCCTCCAATTATCGGGATTAGCATTTCACTTCTATATACTCTGCTCACGTTTGAAGTAATCGGCGCAATAATGACTCTGGGCGTATGGTCGTTCATCTCATCGATCGAAATGATCAATGCCGGTCTAACTTTGCCCACCTCGGTGCGGTGCTGTGGATCTAAATCCACCAGGTACACATCCCCCTGTTTCATTCCGGCCATCCCTCCACATCGAGTGCGTCCCATTCGGCGGCTTCTTTCCAATATTCTTCGTCCCCTGCCATTTCCTGGAAGCTGAGAGCCAATTCCTCGCGCCACTTCGCCTCTTTGATCCTTTCAATTTCATTTTCGAGCAGCTTCGTAATAATCGCACTTTTGTGCCGCCCGGGGACCAGACTTTCAAACTCTTTCCACACAACTTGCCTGATGCTTAGATTCACCCGCGTGGTTCGATTTACCCGGTTTTGCTGGGTTGTCAACATAGTCGAACTCCTTCAGATACCTTTAGCCCCGGTTCCTTGGGGATTACACGCATTATTACATCTCCATATACAGATAGCACCCCGCACCATAGTGTGTATAGTAATTTCGCACGAACCAACGGGCAAGCGAAAAATGAAATCGATAAGCATAGCCGCGCCCCGAGAACCTATCCTTTCGTTAACGACTTTTTCTCCTTTCTTGAATTTTTCCTCTTGACCACTGATTATCCCACGTTTATAATCGTTCTCACTATGAATCATATTGCCGCAAAACCCACGGAAGAACTTCTCCATTACCAGACTGCGCGGATTAAAGACCTCATCGAGGGGATTATCCAGTGCTGCCAGATGCAGACGAGTTTCCTGTCCCAGAAGTTTCGTATTCCGCAGGCGGAAATCCGCTGTCTTCTGCTCTTCAGGGGCGAGCGGTACCTGACCGTCAAGGGCATATCGCAGAAGCTCGATGTGGCCAAAAGCCGCGTGACCAAGGTAATCAATGGATTACAGAACAAAGGATTCATTGACTGCAGCGACGATCCCAGGGATGGCAGGGTAAAGCTGCTCAGCCTGACTGCGCTCGGAGACAAAAAGTGCGAAGAGATGGGGGAGTATATCTGGGGCGCGCATGAAAAACTTCTGCTGGAGCTTGATCCCGAAGAGCGGCGCAGCGTTATCACATCGCTTGAGACGCTGAGGGTCGGTATGGAAGCCGTCAAAAAAGAGCTGGTTTAAATTTTTTGACCAGATAGTTCACGCTATTAACTAATTCAAACAGAGGGGTTTCGCATGGCTCAGGAAATGGAACGCATCGAGGCGGAAATTACGCGCATGAAAGCGCAATTGGAGGTGCTCTCGGGTAAAGCGCCTGAAAACAAGCTGTCGATGGTCGTATTCAGCGGCGACCTGGACAAGGTGCTCGCCTCGTTCGTGATAGCCACGGGCGCGGTCGCGATGGGGCTTGAGGTGGTTATGTTTTTCACCTTTTGGGGTACCCCGGTGCTCAGGGACAAAAACAAAAAGGAGCCGGGCAAGGACCTGATGGGAACGATGTTCGGGAAAATGCTGCCCAGGGGGGCAGGGGCGGTGAAACTGTCCAAGATGAACATGGGGGGAATGGGTACCGCCATGATGAAGTCTCTTATGCAGAAGAAAAATGTGGCCTCTCTCGAACAGATGATTGAGATGGCCGGTGAGCTGGGGGTTCGGATCTATGTCTGCGAGATGTCCATGGACCTGATGGGACTCAAGCGAGAGGAAATGATCGACTATCCGGGCCTTGCCTATGCGGGAGTGGCGAAATTCCTTGAAGAAGCAATGCACAGCAGAGTTCAACTTTTCATCTAGGTTTCGGTCCGGATTTTTCGAGAATTCGAATCGGAAACTGCGAATGTGTCACGGTGTTTCCGGACGCACACTATCAGGAGGTTTCAAATGAGTGAAACGATTAAAGTCGATAAAACGATGGATCTCAAAGGTCTGCCTTGTCCGATGCCTGTAGTGAAGGTCAGCAAAGGTATAAAGGAGGTGCAGGTGGGCCAGGTCGTAGAAGCGCTTACAACAGACCCTGGCGCTTTGGCCGATTTCCCGGCATGGGCCAGAACCAGCGGCAACGAAATCCTGGAAACCGTGCAGGAGAATGGAATTATCAAGTTTTACATCAAGCGCAACGTCTAGCCATGAGAGTTCAAACTTTATATTATTTGATACTGGTGCCTATGGTCTACGTCGCGTTTGCCGTTTTCCTGGTTGGAACGGTCTCTCGACTCATCAGGATTGCCGGCCTTCCTGTTTATGCCCCGACATTGCAGATTTTTCCGAAGAAGGGTTCGGGCTGGGTTCTTGCTCTTTATGATTCCTTTACGCTTCCCACTGTCAGAAAGCATAATCCGCTTCTGTGGGTTTTTCTGACGCTGTTCCACATCTGTTTTTTCTTGCTCATAATCGGTCATTTAGAGCTGATAGCCAGGATCGATGCGTTCCAGGTAATCGCTCACGAGATTTTTCTCGGGAAAGGTTTTATCGGCCTGATTTTGGCGATTGCGCTGCTCTTCTTTCTTTTCCGGCGTTTCGTGTCGCCAAACCGGGATCTTTCGGTTCCCGAGGATTACTACCTGCTGATTTTGCTTTTTCTAACGGTGATTTTCGGTAGCGAGATGGATTGGGCCAGGAGGTGGTATGGCTATTCGGAAATTACCGTGCAGGATTACAGGGCTTACCTATTCAGCCTTCTTATCCTCAAACCGGCCCTGCCTGAGGCCATAACCGGCTCCGGTCACTCTTTCATGCTGGTGCTGCACGTATTTTTTGCTAACCTGTTCCTGATATTTTTCCCCTTCAGCAAGATCATGCATGCCTTTCTGGCCTTGCCGATCAATAAACTGAGAAGAGGTTGACAATGGACGAGAAAACTCGATCGGAGTTGCTGAAGCTCTTTGGGAGTAAGCTGACCCGGGCAATGAAGCTCTACCTGGAAACGTGCTCCAGGTGCGGCGTGTGCGTAAAAGCCTGCCATGTGCATGAATCCATGCCTCAGGTCAAGTACATAGCCGCATACAGGGCCGAGATCGTGCGGAGAATCTATAAAAAGTACTTCAAGAAACAGGGGAAACTCTGGCCGTCTCTCGGGGAATCCAGGGAGCTGAGCGAAATGGCGCTGCAGGATCTCTATGACGCCGCTTATTCGTGCACCGGGTGCCGGAGATGCATGGTCTATTGCCCGTTCGGAATAGATACCCAGATGGTCATGTCCATAGCAAAACTGCTCCTCATAGGAGCGAAGGAAGAACCGGAAACGCTGACGATGCTCGCCGACATGTCGATCGAAAAGGGCAGATCGCTCGACCTGTTTAAAGAAGGGTTTCTCACCGGCATCAAGAATCTGGAGGCCGAAGTGCTCGGTAAGTGGAAAACCGAGGCCGAAGGGAAAACTGTGATACCCGTTGACGCAGAAGGAGCGGGCCTGCTCTATGTAGCGCTTGCGGGAGCGCATTCTATTATCCCGGCGGCAGCGGTGTTCAACGCCGCCGGCGAAAACTGGACCCTCAGTTTTTTTGAAGCGGTAAATTTCGGGGCGTTTGTAGGAGACCCTTCGCGCACGAAGCTTATCCTGGAGCGAATCGTCAACGAGGCGAAGCGGCTCAAGGTTAAGGAGGTCTGCATCTGCGAGTGCGGGACCGCTTTTCGCGTGATGAAACAACTTTCGGGCAACCAGCCCTTCAAAGTCTCATCGGTTACCGAAGTTCACGCCCGATACATCAGGGAGGGGCGCATCAAACTGGACAAGTCCAAATTCCAGGGGCCGATCACGTACCACGATCCCTGCCAGATTGCCCGAAATGGGGGCATAATGGACGAGCCACGCTATATTATCGAGCATCTGACAGGCGATTTCAGGGACATGTCGCCCGACCCCCAATACAATTGGTGTTGCGGAGGGGGAGGGGGACTGGTTGCTCTCGGAGAAGAGACCCTGGATTTCCGGATGAAGTCTTCCAGGGTCAAGGCCGACCAGGTGAAGCAATCCGGGGCCGGGATTCTCGTTACCGCATGTGAAAATTGCCATACTCAACTGAGTGATCTCAATAAACATTATCAAATGGGAGTTGAGGTGCTTTTCCTGAGCTCGATGGTGGCTGACGCCCTCGTAGCATAAGAGCTCAGAATGAGTAACACTCCCCCCCAAGACAGAATGCCTGTTTGCTGCCAAAGGCTTTCCGCACGGCCAGCATTATCATTAGCATCGCCAAGCCGCCGAACAAGAGGTCGATTCCGACGATCAGGCCTACAACCCATAATGCCGTAAGAGGCATTCCTACCATGATGAGAAAGGATAGGAAGAGCGATATCAGCCCGCTGAAGAGCACCCATCCCCACGTTGAAGACGGACGGATGCGAAATGCGTTTATTATCTTGAGCACCCCCGCCACGAAGAAGAACGCGCCAAGCGCTATTGTGAGCGACAATATTCCGGTAAGCGGATACGCGAGCAGAATTATGCCGGCTGCGAAGTAAAGTATTCCGAGAATAAGCGAGAAAAAAAATCTTTCGGATATTCTCCACCTAAACGCATGTATGACCAAAATGATTCCACCGACAGCAATGGCGACCCCGGCAAGCTGTTCGAGGGCAAACGTGGCCGCCAACGGTGCAATTATGGCAAGAACGCCCAGGATCATCATTCCGACTGCAAGCGCGATATACCATCCGATGTTTTTGTGCAGTTCATTTATGTCCCTATAAGGGATGTTAGTGTCCACTTTAGTACCTCCTGCCGAATTTGGATTGTTCCATTTGGCACAAAAATGCCTGAAAGCGTTCAGGTCGAAACGCAGTTGTGCCTAATCATTAAAATAGTGCTCTGTGAAAAGCTCGGCAACCAAAGACACGAGCAATTGGGCGCGCGGCGCGCGGGGCAGGGAGATCCATTATTCATTTTCAAAATCCAGGATTGCGGCGGACCTGTTGTATTTTTTGTTGATGTTTAACTTAATTCATGAAAAGAAGACCCAGCGGCGGGTGTCGGAGGTTGGAAGCAGGAAGTTGGACATAATAGAGCTTTTTGGGGATAGGGCAGAAACAGGATGTTGGAGATCGGAAGTTTTTCCGCCCCTGGCCTCCGATCCCCGTGAGAGCATTCACCTGAATCGAGGATTAGTTAAAAATGGCAAAAGAACCTCAGATCGTACACTCTTTCCCCAAGAATCCCCTGGAGGAAGTCAGATCGTCGATAACGTATTTCAAAGGAAAACAGTATGTGGATCTTCGCGTCTATTACAAAGGCGATGATGGAGAGTTCCACCCCTCGAAGAAAGGGCTGACCATATCAGTAGAGCTTTTCCCAGAACTTGAGATTGGCTTTCAAAAACTGAAGGAAGCATTGGACGAACAATAGTCAGCAGTGCTAAGTCTTTTAGGCAACCGGGTCCCGGCAGTCTGCTGAAGAGGCGGGATCTGCCGTCCCGTTATTCAGGGATGGAATCAAAAGGATTGTCCCGGGCTTAAAGGAATGAATTGAACCCCGGAGTTCGATGCGGCATTTGCCCGCGACCTATTTCCACTCTACGTTCTTTGCGCCTCTAAAGACAGGCGCCAGCCTTTCGAAGCGGCCGCCGGGTTTTTGGAATTATCGACCGTGAGAGTGCTATTTTGCTGAGCCCGCCCCGAGGTGTCCGCTTAGCCGCCTCCAATAGGCGGGAAAAGGGCGACCCGCTCGTTCGGCCAGAACAGCGTCCCAATCAGCGGCAACTCCCTCGATCATGATCAACTTCACTTCCTGCTCCGGAACCGAGAGCAACCGGGCCATGGATCGAACAGTGGTCCCCGGCTCTACGCTGACCCGGCAACCGGTTTCGCCGTTGTAGCCGGGGACATATTTTCTCAAAGTAGCGTCAAGCATCAACCTGACAGCCAATTGGCAATCCCCATTCTTAAACCTTGGTTCATGGGGCGTCTCAGGCTCGGGCCTCGGATGCCATTTCAATTCAGTTCGACTCGGCGTGCCTGTAAACGCGCTTTATCTGCACGTTGGAGATCAGGGCCATAAAGTCCTTCCCCTGCTCCAAATCAACCTTGATAGACCTGTTGTCTATTTCCATGTACCTCGAAAGTACTTTGATTATATCATTTTTGAGCGCTTCCATCATGTCCGGCGTGATGTCCACCCTGTCGTGCATCAGAACGAACTGCATCCTCTTACGCGCGATCTGCCCGCTCGATCTGTCTCCCAAAAAGCGCCGCAAAATACTCAGCATTGGCCTCTCTCCTTTCAGTTCCAGATGAACCGTTTCACGCGGTTGAAAAACCCGTCGGACCCATCCCCATCCGGTGGAAGGCTTTCACCGTTGAGACGAGAGGCTATCCGTCTGAAAGCAGCTCCGGCCTTGCTGGCCCTTTCGTGAACGAGCGGGACCCCGCGGTTGGTCGAAACCACCACCTCCTCGCTTTCCGGGACAACGCCCAGAAGCGGGACGGAAAGCAGGGAAATGATGTCCTCTGTGGACATCATGTCACCCCTTTTGACCATTTTCACGTTAAGCCTGTTTATGATGAGGCTGATTTGTTTGAGCATGGCAGCTTCGAGCAACCCGATCACTCTGTCGGCATCCCGGATTGCAGAAACTTCGGGCGTAGTTACGACCACTGCGAAATCGGCCCCGGCGATTGCGTTTTTGAATCCCTGTTCTATTCCAGCGGGGCAGTCTATCAACACATAGTCGAAGTCGGCGGCCAGATTGGAACAGAGTTCTTTCATCTGTTCCGGGGTTACCGAACTCTTTTCCCGGGTTTGAGCCGCAGGAATGATGAAAAGGTTCGGAAGCTTTCTGTCCCGGATCATTGCCTGTTCTTTGCGGCATTTACCTTCGATGATGTCAACCAGGTTATAGACTATCCGGTTCTCCAGCCCCATGACAACATCGAGATTGCGCAAGCCTATGTCCGTATCGACCATCACAACACTGTGCTTCTTCTTGGCCAGCGTCGTCCCCAGGTTGGCTACGGTAGTAGTCTTGCCGACCCCCCCCTTGCCAGAAGTGACCACGATTGTTTTGCCCGCCATAAAATCACCTGTAATTTCTCAAAAACTGGTTTCCGTGCAGTACCTTCTTTCCCGACCACAACCAATACATTTTCATAAAGTGATAACCTGAATAACTTCGTTTTGTATCTCCGCAACGGCGAATCTGTTCGGCGAAGTCTTTACTCCCCGTGGAGGCACAGCAACCAGATCGGCAATCCTGATCTGATTGGGCTGAATGCTCAACGCCCAAATCCGCGCAGTTCGCTCGCCTCCTGCGCCAGCATGGGCAAGTCCGCGCAAGGCGCCGAAAACGACGACGTCACCCTCGGCAATGATCTCTGCGCCCGGATTCACATCTCCGAGGACGACACAGTCAGATGGAGAGACGATCCGGACGCCGGACCGGCAGGTATTGCGGACAATAACCGGAGCAGAGTTTTCCGGCTCCCGGACGGCGGGCCGGGCTTTTAAGCGCGACTTTCGCACATCGCCTTCGACCGAAAATGAGAGATCGTCGCTAAGCCGGACTTCTACTACCTTGACCTGCGCTTTCTCGTAGAGTTTCTCGTAGAGCGCCAAAATTTCATCGGTGCGCATAGGTCTGATCCTAAGATCCAGAACCATTTCGGTCTTCTGAAAGAACTCGCGCGACTGCTTCAATCGCACATCCATGAAGGCCATGATGGCATCGAAGGAGGCGGCCGGGTCTGGAACCAGCGTCAAACCGCTACGGTCGGCTTTTACCTGTACAGGCGGCGCTTCGGCTAAGGTCATAACATCTGCCCATTGGACCTGAAAATGCCGATCAGGCAATAAAATAAATACGATGTGCAATCAGGACTGTTGATTCAAGACGGCTTTGCGAAGATGGTTCCCTCCAAGTGAAGATCACTTTACCCCAAGTTTATGCCGGAGGGCAATACCCATTCTCTCAGTTGCATCCAGTTCTCGATCCGAATGAAACCATCCGCCGGCTCATTGCGGTTCCACGGTTGCTCGAAAAGAAGAGGCTGGATTCCAGCCTCCTTTAGCTGCCGGCAGGTTTCAGCCCTGTCTTCGACAAAATAGCGTACGCCATATCCTTTGAGGATCTGGAGCTTAATTTCCGGAGCGCCTGAGGCTATAACGGTTATTCTTTCGCGGGGCACACCGGGCAAAATGGTGAAAATCCATTGTGTAATAGATTCGGGCCAGATGCGGGCCGTAACGAACAGAAGAGGGGCAGTCCCGGCAAGCTCGGTGAGCACCGCCGGCGCACCGGGCAGAGGAGGTATCTGCATGGTGTGTTCATGGTCGAGCGTCAGGCTTATAAGGTCGTCTATAATATCCTTCTCGAGGTCGAGGCACTCATAGAGGTTGTAGCAGAGCATGTCCTGCTTTGAGAGACGGGTGAGTGCGTATTTTTCGTGGGCAAGCCTGACGAATACCTCCATAGTGTCGGCTACCACTCCATCAACGTCGAAAGCCAGCGTACAGGGATCTATCGGGCAGGTAGGGCCGGCTGTCATGCATATTCTTCCGTACGACAGGTCAAAGCCGGTTGATCGAACCGGAACGATATCTCGTATATGCCCTCATCCAATATCGAATGCACGGCGTAGCTGACGCTGTTGAATACTTTGCGCATGGGGGTATTCGCGGCAAGGACGTAGGCCGAGAATCCCGTAATGCCCTTGGTTTTTGCAATCTCGCACAGGTAGTCCAGCAGGAATGTCGCGATTCCTTTGCGCTGCCAGTTTGACAAGACCGCAAAATCCACTTCAGCGATATTGGTCTTCTGGTCGAGGATGTACCTGCCGGTCGCGATGATCTTCTCGGAGCCCATTTCCCCGGTAACCGCAACAATGGCCATTTCGTGCTCGTAATCGATATTGCACATGGCCTGGGTGTTTCTGTGCGGGAAAACCTTCATTGCGGAAAGGAAGCGGTAGTAAATGTCCTGATCGGGCAGAGAATAGAAAAACTCTTGGAGCGCTCGCTCATCGGTTGGCTTGATTGGGCGGAAAAAGAGATTTTCGTTTGGCGGAAAGACCTGGTGCGTCTCCCACTGGCCAGGGTAGAGCGGCTCATAGATGGGAGGCAGGATCTGGTCCTGGTATACGTAGTTGAGGCTCTTGGCCTCGGCCAGCAACCGCTCACGGAAACGTGGATGGGCTATGTTGATAAGGGCGAGCGCACGTTCGCGGATCGTCTTACCATGGAGATAAGCGATGCCGAACTCTGTAACGATATAACGGACCGTACTGCGCGGACTGACCACCCCTGCGCCGGCTGTCAGATGGCTTACGATTCGCGATTTGCGTCCATTGGGGCTCGTGGATGGCAGAACGATGATGGTCTTGCCTCTGTTCGCGCTCGATGCGCCGTGCATGAAATCAACGTAGCCTCCGATTCCGCTGTAAACCTTGTGGCCTATCGAATCGGCGCATATCTGGCCGGTAAGATCAATTTCCAGGGCCGAATTGATGGCGACCATCCGGTCATGCCGGCTTATCAGTTTACGGTTGTTTACATATTCTATAGGGTAGAGTTCCACCTCGGGGTTATTGTCCACGAAATCGTAGAGTTCCCTGCTACCCATGCAGAAGCTGGCCACGATCTTGCCCTGATGTACGGTTTTCCTGAGCCCCGTTACGGCGCCAGATTGAATGAGGTGCAGATGGGAGTCGGTCAGGTTCTCAGTATGGATTCCAAGGTCCCGCTTGCCTTCGAGGTATCTGAGGACCGAATTGGTGATTCTTCCGGCTCCAACCTGAATTGTGGAGCCGTCCTCGACCAGTATGGAAACGTATTTGGCTATCCGTTCGGCGACGGCGCTCCGCTCCCGGAAAATGACCTCGATCAGTGGCTCATCATATTCCACAAGGTGGTGAATCCGGGACGCATGAAGGAAGGTATCGCCGAGAGTGCGCGGCATTTGAGGGTTTATCTGAGCTATAACTATATTGGCGGATTCGACGGCGCTTTTATCCGTTCCGATGGAAATTCCCATCGAACAGTAGCCATGCTCGTCCGGAGGTGTGACCTGAACAAGAGCGATGTCTAGCTTCCACAGCGGCTCTTCTCTAAAAAGGCCGGGTATGGATGAGAAATAAATAGGAATGTAATCGGCCAGGCCATCGTTTACCGCGTTTCTGGACCTGGGTCCGACGAAAAAGGTCTTGAGCCGCGCGTTTTGCTCAAAGCGCTTCCAGTCTTCCGGGAGGGAGCCATAGGAAAGATTCTGCACTACCTCAAGGTCCTGGTATCCCGGCAAAAGCTCGATCAGAGAACGGACCAGGTACTGTGGTTCCCCGCAGCCCGACCCGATATAAATCCGGTTTCCGTCGTGCAACACTTTGCGGAGGATCTCATCTGCGCCCTGTTTTCTCTCTAGAACCCGTGAGTTCCACTGCTCCATAACCTCTGATTCTCCTGATCATGGTTAATGACCATTTTTTTATAGCATACTGGTTTGAAAAAAGGGATTACTTAAGAAGTATTTGTCTTTAGAATATAGGACGGTGTCCATTCGGAAACACGGGCTTTCCCTGCGGAAACCGGGATATGCTTTAAAATTAGCGCTGAGTTCGGCATTCACTGTAAGGCTGATGGGAAGGAACGGATGATGCGTATCGCGATGGGGCAGATAAATCCTTTGATTGGAGATTTCAATGGCAACACGCTCAAAATATGCGATTTCATCGAGAAGGCGAAAAAGGCAGGCGCCGAGCTAGTCGTTTTTCCCGAATTGGCCATCATGGGATATCCGCCACGGGACCTTCTCGATAAGCATGACTTTGTGGCCGGCAGCATTCGCTATTGGGAGCGTATAGCAAACTCGGCTAAAGGGATCGGAGTAATCTTTGGAGCGGTTTCCTTCAATGAGGGCGGCGGAAAACCCTACCACAATTCCGCGGTGTTTTATGAAGACGGCAAGCTCCTGACCATAACCCATAAAATGCTGCTGCCTTCCTATGATGTCTTCGATGAGGAGAGATACTTCCATCCCGGCAAAGCCCCCGGGTGGGTAGATTTCAGGGGCAAGCGGATAGGCATCACGATTTGCGAGGACGCATGGAATGTTCCGGCTTATCTTCCGGGACCTCTATATAATGTCGATCCAATAAGTGAATTGCAAAAAGCCTCGGTCGATCTGATCGTCAATCTTTCCGCATCCCCGTATCATGCCGGAAAGGCCCCCTGGGTCGGCAGGCTCCTGAGCGGACAGGCAAGCTGTGCAGGCGGCCCTATAGTATATGTCAACCAGGTTGGAGGCAACGACGAGCTCATTTTCCAGGGCCACAGCATGGTTTGGGATGAAAAGGGGAACGTTCTCGCTACGGGCGCTGATTTCGCGGAGGACCTGATCGTCTGTGACACCAGCGGCAGCAGTTGTGAGCTGCATGCGGCGGACTGCGACCGGATCTCGGAAGTAATCGGCGCTTTAACCCTGGGTCTGCGTGACTATGCTCACAAATGCTCTTTCAAACAGGCGGTAGTTGGACTCAGCGGTGGAGTGGATTCAGCGCTTACGGCCTGCCTGGCCGTACTTGCCCTTGGCGCGCAGAACGTTCTCGGGGTCGGAATGCCCGGGCCGTTTAACGCTCCCGAAAGCCTGGCCGACGCTCGTGAACTCGCTTCCCGGCTTGGAATCGACTTTGAGGCTATTTCCATAGAGGCGCTTTTTTCAACGGTGCTGCGATCTTTGAAGCCTATTTTTGACGATTTGCCACATGACTTCACCGAAGAAAATCTCCAGGCACGACTCAGGGGCATGGTGCTCATGTCCATTTCGAACAAATTCCGCAGGTTGCTTCTCAGCACGGGCAATAAATCGGAAATCGCCGTAGGATATTGTACACTTTACGGTGACATGAACGGCGGGCTCGCGGTTCTGGGCGATGTACCGAAAACGATGGTCTATGATCTGGCTCACAGACTGAACGATGAACATGGATGGATACCGGGGCGAATACTCACGCGGGCTCCCTCCGCTGAGCTGCGGCCAAATCAGACTGACCAGGACAGCCTTCCGCCTTACGATATTCTGGATGCTATTTTAGCGGGATATGTCGAGCGCCGCCTGTCTGTAAAGGAGATAATAGCCGGAGGGCTCGATCCGGAAACCGTGAGGTGGGTGGTAAAGCGAGTAGAACTCAACGAATACAAACGCTGGCAGGCGCCTCCCATACTGCGGATAACGACAAAAGCGTTCGGGATCGGCAGGCGAAATCCGATCGCGCAAGGATATATCGAGGGTTGAAGTACATTTTTGTTATTTTTTGCTGTCCTCAGAGAATAGTTTTTGACTTCCAAGGGAAGGAATAAGGATGAAAAAAATCGAAGCGATTATCAAGCCATTCAGGCTCGACGATGTGAAAGAAAAGCTTACGAGCCTTGGAATCAAAGGGATGACAGTGTCCGAGGTCAAAGGTTTCGGCCGGCAGAAGGGGCACACGGAAGTTTATCGTGGTGCTGAATATGTAGTTGATTTTCTACCTAAAATTAAAATAGAAGTAGCTGTTCCCGACTGGCAGTTGCCGGAGGTGGTGGCAGCTATTCGTGAGTCGGCAAATACAGGCAAAATCGGAGATGGCAAGATTTTTGTTATACCTGTTGAGGAGTGTATTCGAATCCGGACCGGCGAGACCGGAGAAGACGCGCTCTAGCAGGATGATGCAAAAGATTGTTGGGGCGGGGAAAGAATTTGAACAGGGCTCATGATCTCGTCATTGCGGCGGAAGCCGTGATCCAGGTTTCTTATCGAGTCATCGGTGTTTAAATCGAAAGCCGTTGGACCCCGGTTTTCACCGGGGTGACGTTTGTGTAGTTTTTCCCCTCGTCGGGGGAAGATGACTTCTTTTTCATCACCCTGCCAGATCGTGTCCGGGAACCTGCTGATTGTGACACCGGCAGTTTTTAAAAACACTTTAAGAGAGCAGATGGGATTGGTTTCCGGGCATGTATTCTTGGTCTCGCCCGTTTTTAGCCGGACCCTAAAGATCGATTCATGGTCCAACGTTCAAATCTTCCACGAAAACTAAAAGATCTCCGAGATCATTTCGTTCAGGAATGCCGCACGGATGTCCCTGGACTGCTGGGAGCGCGCACCTATTCGTCCAGCGTTCATGAGGCACTGAACAGCGCATTCAGCGAGGATCCGGTCTTCCGCGAAGGGTGGGCTCTCGTTGCTGTGGGAGGCTTCGGCCGCGGTGAACTAAGCTTCGCTTCCGACCTCGATCTTCTGTTCCTTTATAAAAAGCGTTTACCGGCATTCCTTCCGGAGCTGGTTCACGATCTCATATACGGACTATGGGATGGCGCCTTCGAAGTGGGACATGCCACCGCTTCGGTTTCCGCCGTCCGCAACATGGTTCATAACGATTTTTCCATTCTGACTAATTATCTCGAAGCCCGCTTTGTTGCAGGCGACGCTGAATTTTTCGATGACTGGAAGCGGTCCTTTGTAAAGATGTTCGGCAACCCGAACAGGAGGCGTTTTCTTCAGAATCTGATCGGTTACAGGCAGACAAGACTCCAACAGTATGGTGAAAGCCCATACCTGCTGGAGCCGCACGTCAAGGACGGCGTGGGAGGTCTGCGTGACCTTCATACGATCAGGTGGGCGGGAATCGTTTACCTTCAGGATCCCTCGCTGGAGCCGATGCTCAAAAATGAGTGGCTTACGGAGACCGAAAAACTCTGGCTCGAGCAGTCTTACGATTTCCTGTGGCGGGTGAGGCTTCAACTGCACCAGTTATCGGGAAGAAGGCAGGACCGGCTGCTCTTCCCGGAGCAGGAACAGATTGCCGGGCGGGTGGGCTGCATGGCCGGTACGGAAGGTTCCGCCGTGGAGGCTTTCATGCGCCTTTATTATCGGTACACTTCACGGGTACGCAGAACGACTTCTTTTTTTCTGGAACGACTTGAAGAATCTCAGAAAAGGTTTCGCGGTTTTCACCTGCGCAGGCGCATACTACCGGGCCCATTCTTGCTGGAAGCAAAGCACCTTCATTTTATGGACCCGGAATGGGTGAGGAAAGACCCGGCCGTTCTCATGCGATTCTTCTGGCAGGCGGCGCATTCCAAAGCTAATTTTCACCACAATGCCGGGAAAATAATTCGGGAAAATCTGGGCGGTTTCGGGGAGCGTGAAAGGCGAAATCCCGAGGTCGTAAATCAGTTCTTTGACATTCTGCTCGATCCGGAAAGCTCATTTTCAGTCTTAAAGACCATGCTCGAGACAGCTTTTCTCCAGGCCTTCATCCCGGAGTTCGCAGCGGTGCGCTATCGTGTCCAGAACGATGTGTACCATGTGTATACGGTTGACGAGCACCTGCTGCGCACTGTCCACGAGCTTCATTTGATAGAAGCGGGGAAGATCAATGGCAATGAGCCGTTGAAAAACGCCGGCGAATTATTGAAACCCGAGGACCGGCGTATTTTGTACCTCGCCGCCATTCTGCACGACATTGGGAAAGGGGGTGGCAAGAATCATTCGATACGCGGCGCCATGATGGCCGGGGAAATCGCGGCAAGGCTCGGCTTGAACGAAAGGGATAGAAGTCTTCTCTGTTTTTTGATCGAACATCACCTCATTCTTGCCGAAACTGCGCTCAAGCGGGATTTGATGGATGAAAAGCCCATAGCGCAGTGCGCGGTGACGATCAAGGACCGCGAGCGTCTGCTTATGCTCTATATGCTTACGGTAGCCGACAGCCTGGCGACCGGAACGCAGGCCTGGAACACATGGAAAGCGTCCTTGCTGAGGGAGCTCTTTTTCAAGGTTGACAGACTGTTGCTGAGGGCAGATCTCGAACCCGAAGACATCGAGGCGCGCACCGCGGAAACACAGGGAAAAGTTTTGGCCCTTCTAAACGATGCGGCGGAAGCCGAAAAGCTGTCCGAATGGATGGAAAAGCTGCCTTTCAGGTATCTGCTGTCTCAGGCCCCTTCAGAGATTCTCAAGCACTACAGCATGGAAAAGGAACTGGCTCAGCGTTCAGTTTGCTTCAAGGCCGAACCGGTTGAAGGTGAGATGTGGCAGACGACGGTCATAACACGTGATCGGCCGGGGCTTTTTGCTCTCATCACCGGTGTTCTGTGGTCAAGGGGGCTGAATATCCTTTCCGCCGATATCTACACCCGCGAACCCGGCGTGGCCTGCGATATTCTGCGTGTCGAGCGGATTCTCGACCCACTGCATCCTGATGAACTGTGGACCAGGGTGGAGAGTGACCTGGGGCGGGTCCTTGCCGATTCATCATATCTGGGCGAAATACTGGAAAACAAGCGCAAGCCGTTAGTTTTGCACACATACAGCCATCCGCGCAAAGATGATAAGGTTATAATCGATGAAGACGCATCGGACTTTTACACCTTGATCGAAGTATATACCTGGGACCGGCCGGGAGTATTGCACACGATCACCAGGGCGCTGTTCGAACTTGGCATAAATATTCAACTTGCCAAGATATCGACCCCCGGAGCGCAGGTTGTCGATATTTTTTACGTTACCGACTTGAGCAGCGAGAAGCTGATGAGTTACGAAAGGCATGAGGAGGTAAAAGAAAAGCTGCTCGAGTGTCTGTCTACATGCTGTTGATCTTACCCGTTTACCGGATTTTTTAGAGTCAGGTGGGAAAGTACTTTTTTGTTCAAAACCGGCTTGGGCTTTTGGATAATAATTTTAGTTGAATTATCGGCTAATTACAGTTTTGATTATCCTTAGAGTATGGCGTTTGGGATTTTTGGCATCCTTTGCGTAACAAAAATGTTTTTTTTTCGCAGGCCGGGCTGAGATTCATGCGCCTTTATTTCAGGGCTCGGCATCCTTAAGATGCTTTCGGGCAGAAGTTGGGATGGCGGAAGGAAGGAAAGTGTTGAGTTTGGCAAGCAAATTGCCTAGACGTTCGGGATTGAACCGTTCGGTCCCTATTTTGAAAACTCACAGGAGGACAATATGACCCCAAAGGAAGTACTGGCTTTTGCAAAACAAAACGGCGCCAAGATAGTAGACTTCAAGTTCATGGACTTTATCGGGATATGGCAGCATTTTTCAGTTCCGATCTCAGAGCTGGGAGAAAGCGATTTCGAAAACGGCTACGGTTTCGATGGATCCAGCATCCGGGGATGGCAGCCGATCCACGCCAGTGACATGCTGATTATTCCGGACCCGACAACGACGGTGATGGAGCCGTTCACAGCCCATCCAACTGTTACGATGATCTGCAATATAGTCGATCCCGTTACGAAGGAAAAATACACTCGCGATCCCAGAAACATTGCCCAGAAGGCTGAAGAATACCTGAAGTTCACAGGGATCGGCGATATGGCCTGGTTCGGCCCGGAAGCAGAATTCTTCATCTTCGACGATATCCGTTTCGACAGCTCGGTTAATTTTGGCTACTACTACATTGATTCCGTCGAGGGTCAGTGGAATACCGGAAGAATCGAGAACCCGAACCTCGGCTACAAGCCCCGATACAAAGAGGGCTATTTCCCTGTGCCGCCGACGGATTCGCAGCAGGACATCCGTTCCGAGATGATCCTGACAATGGAGCAGGTCGGTGTCCGCACGGAATGTCAGCACCACGAGGTCGCGACCGCCGGTCAGGCTGAAATCGATATGAAGGCAGCCCCCCTCGTCAAAATGGCCGATAACCTGGCGTGGTACAAATACGTTCTAAAGAATGTGGCCAGGAAATATGGCAAGACGGTTACCCTTATGCCGAAGCCGCTTTATGGCGACAACGGCACGGGCATGCACACCCACATAAGCATCTGGAAAGAGGGCAAGCCTCTATTTGCCGGGGACAAGTACGCGGGTCTGAGTCAAATGGCACTTTGGGCGGCAGGCGGGATACTGAAACATGCCCGCGCGCTGTGCGCCATAACCAACCCGACAACGAATTCCTACAAGAGGCTGGTCCCCGGATATGAAGCTCCGGTGAACCTGGCTTACTCCAGCCGTAACCGCAGCGCCGGCATCCGTATTCCGATGTACTCACCGTCTCCGAAGCTCAAAAGGCTCGAGGTGCGTTTCCCCGACCCGTCGTGCAACGGCTACCTCGCTTTCAGCGCGCTGCTTATGGCCGCCCTTGACGGTATCGAAAACCGGACCGATCCGGGCGATCCGCTCGATGCGGACATCTACGCATTGAGCCCTGAAGAGCTGGCAAAGGTTCCATCGACTCCGGGATCTCTTGAAGAATCCCTCAAGGCGCTCGAACAAGACCACGAGTTCCTGCTCAAGGGCGATGTTTTCACACAGGATGTCATCGACACGTGGATCGAATACAAGACCCTGAACGAAGTGGACGTTATACGCATGCGGCCGCATCCCATGGAATTCAAACTCTACTTCGACATATAAGTTAGCTGGTGTGTCGGGCTTTGGAAGATTTCCGGAGCTCGAACCCGAGTCGATTCTTAAATCCTCCGGGCAGGTATGAAGATCCTGTCCGGGGGATTTTTGTTTTCGATCGATGAACCTTAAACTCTGGGAAGCGAGCCGATCATGCGCAAAGGAAATATCTACTCAGTTGTTCCGGTCCGGGCGCCGGAGGAAATTTTTGAAACCCTTGCCGAGTCCGGGGAGGTGAGGATCGAAAGGATAGTATCCGATGCGCATGCTTCACCGGAGGGGTTCTGGTACGATCAGGACGAGAGCGAATGGGTGATGGTTTTGGAAGGAAGCGCCGGATTGAGGTTTGGCGGAGAAGAGGAAATCCTTGTTTTGAAACCGGGCGACTGGGTCGATATCCCGGCGCACGTGAGGCATCGGGTGGAATGGACCGATCCGGGTGAGAAGACGATCTGGGTTGCGGTTTTCTATTAAAACCCTATCGTGACTACAACCACTCGCTTATATTATTTAAAACGCCGTATTTACCTAGTTAACAGAGGCAGGCCTTCCTTGACTCCTGCTTGGCAGCGAGGCGGTAATGGTCACACCCAGATTAGCGTTCATCAACATGGTCTCGACCTTTACCTATCTCGGGCTCGCGGTCCTCGGCCGGGGCGGATTTGCCGGCTTTTTCTCCCACCCGGCCCTTCTTGCCCTGGCCATCGCACTCTTCGTGATGGCCGGCGCAGGGCTCTTCAGTTGCGGAAACGTGAGTCCCGGCGTGCGCGAGGATCGCGGCAACCGCTGGATCTTCATACCCTCGCTACCGGAGAGATAGATACCTTGGACTGGAATTCCTTGAAGAATATCCTGCTGCTGGATGAGGACCGGGGACTGATATCCCTGGTGGGAGCCGGAGGCAAGACCACCCTCATGTTCTCACTGGCGAAGCGGATGAAGGATTGCGGGAAAACGGTCCTCACCACGACAACCACCAGGATCTTTGTGCCTGCAATCAGCCAGTCGCCCGCGACCGTTGTTTCGGAGGCCCCGGAGGTGCTCCTGCCGGAGATCGAAAGACTTCTGAAGCTCCACGGCCACGTGAGCGCAGGCGCCGGTTACCTGAAAGACAGCGATAAGATCAGGGGATTTACGTCCGAAATGATAGCGCGGCTTTGGCAATCGGGAACTGCGGACTGGATCATCGTCGAAGCCGACGGCGCCGCTGGACGCCCTTTAAAGGCCCCGGCGTCTCACGAACCCGTCATTCCAGCAGTCACGAGCCACCTGGTCGCCGTCGCCGGCCTGAGCGCGATCGGACTCCCCCTCGATGAAAGACATGTGTTCAGAGCCGACCGGTATGCCGCCCTAACCGGCTTAGGCTCCGGGGAAACGATCACGAGTTCCTCCGTGGCAGCCGCGCTCCTCCACCCGGAAGGAATCATGAAAGGCGCTCCCTCCGAGGTTCAAAGATTCGTGTTCCTCAACAAGGCCCGGCGCGAAGATCTCCACGAGACCGGAGAAGAAGTCGTCGCACAGCTCCAGGAAGGATGCCGGGGTAAACTGAAACGGATTTTCGTCGGATCGGCGGAGGAAGACCCGACCCTCTGGAAATGCGTGAACACGGGAAGCTGAGAGGACCACATGGGTCGAGTCGCAGGCATCATCCTGGCTGCCGGAAAATCTTCTCGAATGGGGAAGATGAAGCTCCTTCTCGACGTCCACGGGAAGCCTATGCTGGGGCATGTGGTGGAAAGCGCGCTGCACTCAGCCCTGGATCAGGTTATCGTTGTTTTGGGCAACGAATATGAACGTGTGCTTGCGAGTATTGATTTCAAGGTTGCCACCGTAGTTTTCAATGCTGACTTCCTTAAAGGACAGAGCACCTCTTTGAAGGCCGGGATCGCGGCAGTGGGGGAAAACTGCGATGCCGCGCTCTTTCTTTTGGGCGATATGCCCCTTGTGGATTCAGGAGTCATTGACGCGCTCCTGCAAAAACACAAAGCAGCCCGTGCATCAATCGTGGTCCCGGTTTTTGCCGGCAGGCGCGGCAATCCGGTCCTTCTGGCGCGGTCCCTTTTTCCGATGGTCCTGGCGCTGGAAGGAGATATCGGCGCCCGCGCTATCCTGGCCGCCCACGAGGACCTCATCGAAACCGTTGACGTTGAGCATGACGGTATCCTTTTGGACGTGGATACATGGGAAGACTACCTGAGCAAATTTAAACCGCGAATAGGGAGCGCAGCGGGGTGGATGATCACGGATAAGAAAGATTGACACAGGCACTTCTACTCAGCTCCAAACACAAAGATCTGCGCTGGCAGCGTGTGGTGCGCTACGAGGGATAAAGACCCGATCCGTGATATTCGTGAAATCGGTGGTTTTCTGAGTGCTATGGGCGGGCCTGGCTGAGCATCGAGCGCGAGGTGAAAAATATTGACGACAATAGACTTTTAGGGTACCGTCAAAGGCGTGCGCCGGGTCAGCGTGAAACGGCATTGATGCCGACTATGCGGAAAGTTTACGGCCAGCGTGCAGGCAAGGCCCGGGCTTGGTGGGGAGCCGGTTCGGCGGGCCTTGCGCCGGCGGCTCATGGAGCTGCCGGGGGGCCTGTAACGCTTCGGCTTTGCCGGGATTTGGGGAAATTGACATGGGGTTTCAAACGATACATATCTGTTTCACAATAAATAGTAGACAAAAGACAATTGACATTCCCAGCCATCTCACGGCCCTGGAACTGCTGAGGGACGTTTTAAAGCTCAAGGGAACCAAAGAGGGCTGCGGGATTGGAGAATGCGGGGCCTGCACCATACAGGTGGATGGCAAGGCGGTAAATGCCTGCCTGATGCTGGCGGCTCAACTGGATGGGCGTAACATCGTCACCATCGAAGGTCTGGCCGACTCAGGAAAGCTTCACCCTCTCCAGGAATCTTTTGCCAGAAACCATGCCGTACAGTGCGGCTTTTGCACACCGGGGTTGATCATGAGCGCTAAAGCGCTCTTAGATGAGAACCCCAGCCCGAATCGGACACAGATTTCCAAGGCGATTGCCGGCAATCTGTGCCGATGCACCGGCTACCAGCAGATTTTTTCTTCCATCCAGGATGCTATTCAAGCCGGCTCCGAAGAGGGACGTGATGAATAACTTCGCATACCGCCGGCCGCAATCGCTGGCCGAAGCGCTCGATTTTCTGGCAGCTTGTGGAGGTAACACCGTGCTCCTGGCGGGAGGGACCGATCTCACTATCGATCTTCGGCAAGGTTCGGTTCAGCCCGAATATGTTCTGGATACAGCCCGGCTTCACGAACTGAAAGGGATCGAACTCAGTGATGGGCAGCTACGCGTAGGGGCCGGCGTGACCCTGACTGAAATTTACGGATCGACTCTTTTGGAGCGGTATGCACCTGCGCTTCAGAAATGTGCCGCCACTTTTGCCAGTAAACAGATTCGAAACGTTGCCACCATCGGTGGCAATGTGGCCCATTGTTCTCCGTGCGCCGATACGATGCCGCCGTTGCTTGTTCATGAGGCCAAAGCGATTTTGGCGAGCAGGAATGGTTTGCGAGAAGAGCCCGTTCAAGATATTGCATCAGGGCCTTATATGAGTTCGCTGCGTCCCGATGAAATCATCGTTCGATTTATCCTCAAGCCGTGCAAGGATATCAATTTTGCCGATTTCCAGAAAATCGGAAGAAGAAAAGAGTTGGCGACCGCCAGGATAAGTATGGCCTCGATGGCGCGCCAGGACACAGACAGGAAGATTTCTTTCCTGCGTTTCGCGTTGGGGGCATGCACTTCAACGCCTCAGCGTATGGAGTTCATAGAAGATTATCTTGTCGGCAAGGTCCCCACTGTGCAGATGCTCTGGGAAGCCGGAGGCATGTTAGCCGAAAGGGTATTGGAACTCACGGGAAGAAGGGCTTCGGCCATTTATAAGGAGCCGGCCGTCAGGGGACTTTTGGTCAGGTTGCTTTATCCTCTGCTGCGGGTGGAGGCATAGTTATGGACAATGCCTGCAAATTTATCGGGAAAAATATCATTAGACGCGGGGCAATCGAAAAGCTCACGGGAGAAGCCGTGTTCAGCGCTGATGTCGAGCTCGATTCTCCGCTGGTTCTAAAGGCTCTTCGGAGCGGCAGAGCCCACGCGGAGGTGGTCGGCATCGATCCCGCAAAGGCCCTGGAAGTCGAAGGGGTTGTAGCCGTATTTACGGCAAAAGACATTCCGGGAAAAAATCTCACTGGCATTATCAACAAAGACCAACCCGTGCTGGCTTCCGATAAGGTTCGATCTATCGCCGATGCGGTGGCGCTGGTTGCAGCGGATACGGAAGAGGCCGCGAACAGGGCACTGAGCGCTATAGAGGTTACCTACCGGGACCTGCCGGCTGTTTTCGATCCTGAAGAGGCCATGGGGCCAAATGCCCCGAAAGTTCATGCGAAGGGCAATATTTTATCCGTACGCAAAGTTCGCAGAGGGGATGCGGAGCGAGCGTTCGAGCGGTGCCAAAGCGTTATTGAGAAAACCTATCGAACTTCCATGGTGGAACACAACTACCTGGAACCCGATGCCGGAGCCGGGTTCGTCGATGACGACGGCACCCTGGTGGTGTATGCCTCCACTCAGAATCCCCATTACGATCATAAGGAACTCGTGTCACTCCTGGCCCTTGAGGATGACCAGGTTCGCGTTATTCAGGCTGCTACCGGAGGAGGATTTGGCTCCAAACTCGATCTTAATGTACAGGGATTCATCGCGTTGGCGCTGTATCATTTGAAAAGGCCTGTCCGCTATGTTTACACTCGCGAAGAGTCTTATCTCGCCACGGCGAAGCGCCATCCACTGCTGATCAGAATGAAAACAGGCTGCGACGATAAGGGCCGGCTGCTTGCGATGAAGGCCACAATCATTTGTGACACGGGGGCTTACGGATCGTATGGCATAGCGGTTGCGAACCGTGCTGCGGTTCAAGCAACGGGCCCCTATGAGGTCGATAATGTCGATATCGAGAGCTATTGTGTCTATACGAACAGCCCTTTCTGCGGTGCAATGCGGGGGTTCGGCACGCCGCAGATCGCTTTCGCCCACGAGAGCCAGATTGACCTGCATGCGGAAGAGTTGCTGATAGACCCTCTGGAGATCCGCCTGATCAATGCGCACCGGCCCGGTACAAAAACCGCCACAGGTCAAACCCTGAACGCGAGTATCGGCATCACCGAGTGCCTCCAGGCGCTGAAACCCTATTATGACGAGTCCAGGAAGTCCTGGAAAAAATCCGCGGTGAATGGTTTCCGGAAACGAGGGATAGGGATCGGCGCCATGTGGTACGGCATTGGCAATACCGGGGCGCAGAATCCCTCTACGGCCAGGGTCGAAATGGATTTAGACGGAACCGTAACGCTCTACACCGGATGTGCGGACATCGGTCAGGGTTCCACCACAACCTTGACTCAAATCGCTGCAGAAGTCCTGGGAATTGAACCGCATACGATTCGAACCGTTGTGGGAGACACCAAGTATACGACCAATGCAGGTGCAACTTCCGCCAGCCGCCAAACCTACATTTCCGGCAATGCCGTTAAGGAGGCATCTGAAAAACTTGCAGAGGTCCTCTTAACCGAGGCGGTGAATCGACTAAAAGCGGGTAAATCTTCCCTCGCATTTGCTTCGGGCCATGTGTTTGTCACCACAAATCCCGAGAAGCGGATCGCCTTCGCCGATCTGGCCAAGCGAATCAAGGCAAAAGGCTCCTCCCTTTCCTGGCAGGGTTTTTTCGATCCGGCGACTATCCCTTTAGATGAAAACGGACAGGGAGACCCCTACGGGACATATGCTTTTGGCGCACAGATGGCAATGATTACCGTAGACGTGCTTACCGGTGAAGTTACAGTTGAAAAGATTATAGCAGCCCATGATGTGGGAAAAGCTATCCATCCGGAGAACGTGGTCGGGCAACTTTGCGGTGGTGTGGCCATGGGAGTGGGTTTTGCTCTGATGGAAGAGTTTGAACCGGGCAAGACCATATCCATGAAGGATTTTTATATCCCCACCAGTGCCGATATGCCCGAAGTTGTGGCCATCATCATTGAATCACCGGAACCTACCGGGCCTTTCGGCGCCAAGGGGGTCGGCGAACCAGCCCTTATACCTACCGCGCCGGCAATTCTCAATGCACTGGCAGATGCGTTAGGAGAAAGAATATGGAACCTTCCGGCCAACCTGGAAAGAGTTATGGAGGCAAGTATTCGATCCGGTAAGTTCAGGGCGGGTGAATGGGAGAATAGGTGAATGGGCGGGGCGGCAGTGAAGGGTGAAGCGGAGAAAAACCAGAAGGATACTGTCTTAACTATCGGAAGCACGTTCGGCAGGACCTAATCCAGGCCCGATCCAAACGCACAACCGATGACATTTTGAAAGGAAATTTATGAAAATCGGCTTTGTCGGATTAGGCGCCATGGGAAGACCCATGGCGAAACGACTGATTAGTGCCCGGCACGAGCTTGTGGTCTTCGACGTAGTCACTGCCAACGTGGATGCGCTGGCGGGGGACGGAGCGGAGCGGGGTCTCAGTCCCCGGCATGTCGCCGAACAGACCCAGGTCACGCTGACCAGCCTTCCGAACGCGGCCATCGTGGCCTCAGTAATGACAGGGAGCGACGGTATCTTTGCCGGAGCTCGCGAGGGCCACACTGTTATTGACTTGAGCAGTGTGGGTCCGGAGTCCACGAAGAAGCTTGCCAGGCAGGCGTCTCTCAGTGGAATAGATTACCTGGACGCTCCCGTGAGCGGCGGTGTCAAGGGAGCTGCCAACGGGAGCCTGACCATCATGGTCGGGGCCCCCGGCGAAGCAGCATTCCTTCGGGTCAAGCCCATCCTGGATGCCCTGGGCAGTAAGATCTATTTCGTGGGTGAAGTGGGGAGTGGCAACGCGGTCAAAATCGTCAACAACATGCTCCTGGGAGCCAATATGGCTTCCCTGGCCGAAGCTCTTGTGCTGGGAACGAAAATCGGGCTCGATCCCCAAGTCATGTACGAGATCCTCAGTCAGAGCTCGGCCCGCAGCTACGCCCTCGAGATCAAGGTACCGGGTTTCGTCTTGAAGGGTGACTTCGCTCCGGGCTTCATGCTGGACCTCCAGTACAAAGACCTCACCATGGCCGTCGAAGCAGCGCGAGACGTGAGCATGCCGCTGCCCATGACCACCACCGCACTGCAGGTGTTCGAAATGGCCCGGGCCAAAGGCTATGGGCAAGAGGACATGTCCTCGGTCGTGAAGGTGTGGGAAGAGCTGATGACTACACGGGTGCGAGGATGAGGACATGAAACAGAACGGGAAATCAAGGGAAATAGCCGATTCCATTGCGGCAAGAGGTCTCGAGGCCGGAGATCTCACCCTGGGAGACTGCATCTCGGTGGCTGACGAGGTGGAAACAAGCGCGAGCGATGTGGTTGTAACGGAAGCCATGATCGCGAACGGCATATCCAGATCCCAGGTCGAAGAAGCGATCATGAACAGCTTCTCTCACAACCTCGATGCTCTGGAGGCCGGGCTGGGAGAGGCAGAAAGCTTCCTGTTCGGGAAGGTGGCGCGTGAACTGGCTTCGGAGGCTAATCCGCCTGTCCTCGATGATCGGCTCGTCAACAAGATGATCATTTACACTCTGGCCGCCCAGGTCGGCAACCACTGCGTGGGACTGCAGCCCTGCGCCGGGACCGGAGACTCCTGCCCCTACTCGGGGTTTATGAGAGCGGCGATGGAGGAAGTGGGAGACAAGGCCCGCGTGACGGCAGCAGCAGCCGTGATGCTGAAGACAGGAACCCTTTTTCGAGCCGGGAAATCGAGCACCGGCTGCAACATGGAGGGCTTCGGCGCCGGAGCGGCTGCTACGGCGGCGGCCTTTGTGGAGCTTGAGGGCGGAAGTCCCCAGCAGCTTGGCAAGGCCGTGGTTCTTGCCATCTCGCCAACCGTCGCCACACCTTGCACGCCCCGGGTGATGGTGCCGGGATTGTGCGCAACCCATATCGGGGGCGCCATCCTGGTGGGGCGGCTAGCCAGTCACCTTGCACTGCGCACTCACCTTCCGGTCAACGTTCCCGTTGACGTCATGATGGCGATGGCTGCCGCGGTCCATTCGGTCTCGGCCAAACACGTCGTGCCCACCGTCATTCAATACATGGAGCCCTTCTTCCGAGGAAATCCGTCCGTGGAGAAGTATATTGATGCCGATATTAAGGCAGCCGAAGAGGCGCGTCAGACGGACATCCGGAAGGTCGCCCTCAACCAGGTTCGAGACCTTGCCAGAAGCGCCAACTCGGTCGTTAAGCCATTCGGCACGGCGGTGGTCGGCGGATCGAGCCAGGCCGTGGGCTCGCCCACCAATGCCGGGCGACTTGCTCATTACCTTTCGAGAGGGCGAATCAGAAAAGTAACGATCGAGCTCTATCCCGAGCTCTTTGCCCGCCGGGGGATCACCGTTCCAGGGGTGCTCATGGGCGCGGCCTACGGGGCCTCAACAGCCGATGGCGTCATGTACAGATCGGTGATGGATCGGATTCTGGCCGACGGCATCGAGGTGCAAATCCGTCAGGCGGAGGAATACCAGGCCCAACGGGTGATCATCGAAGCCGGCGAGAGGAATGCTTTTGTTGATGCGCGCAATCGGGGCGGGGGCCGGCTGGCCCTGGTGCATGTGGAGCCGGACATGGATGAAGCCCTTAGGCTCGCCAGAGAACTGGAAATTGAGATTGTGGAATAACCGAACAGAGGGATAGTGGCAGGAAGAAGGGGATACGATGCAAGAAAAGACCGAGAGAATTCTGATAGAAGACGATAAGTGGGTGAGGGCCTACGAGGAGACCTTTGGTGTTCCGATGCCCCGAGTAGGCCGGGACGGCAGCGTTGAAGGGCTTCCCGCACCTTTTCCAAGGGAAATGGACGGGGTGGTGCGGAGCGGCTATCGAATCTTCGAACTGGCCCAACAAGCCGAAAGAACCGGGATCCCGGTGCTCAACCCAATTCTCGGCAGAAACTCCGCGGAAGAAACCCTCAGGGAGGCGGAGTTCCTGCATGAGATGGCGGATCAGCTCGGCATAACCTTCTTTCATTTTGTGCACTCGGAGGCCACCAGGCACATCGATCCGCTGGACGGCCGCGAGCTTATCGAGCAATCCCGAGGAAAGGGAGGGATCACGCCTCTTGGAGAGCGTGAATACGTGAAACTGGGGGGCGGCCGAAAGCACCCCATGCGGGTCAATGCCACCGGCGACACACCTCATCTGACCATTATCAATTCTTTCATTGCCGGCTTTGATGGTACGGACATCGGACCTGTGATCCATGTACATTTCGGGGGCCGCGGCATCCACGATTACCGCACGAAGGTGACCAACGGGTTTAAGGCGTTCGAAATCTGCGCGGACAACAACGTATTCGTTCAGACCGACTCTCACAAGCACCTCAACAACCTGGACGGTACGGACGGCATGGCTTTGGCCATGTGCCTGATGTCCGAAGGTCTTGCGATTTTGGCCGGTTTGCCGCGAGAGCTCTCCGCACTTCAGATGAATGTCGGTGGAATCAACCTTCTGGCTGACCTGGCCTCCATGCGGGCTTTTAAGGAAACGATGTGGAGCGCATCGGTGGTGGTGGTGCCGGAGACTTTTCAAAATCCGCCTGCGGACCTGATTGCTGAGGCAGCCCATTTCGCCCGAATGGCTGTGAGCGCCAGATTGGGGGGAGCCCATTTCTTTCGGCCCAAGGCTGCCGAGTCGGTGGGAATTCCTAGCGGCGCGTCTATGGCCAAAGCCATGTGGGCGGCTCAGAACGTGTTTGAAAACACCTTCCGTGTGGAGATTTGCGACCCTTCCATCGACAAGCGCAAGGAGGAAATCCTGACCGAGGCCATGGCCGTTCTCAGGGCAGCCTTCGGCATCAAACACGATCTTGCCCCAAGCGAAGTCAACGAGTCCTTCTGGAAACGATTCGATGCTGAAGAACTGATCTACAAGATTGTTGCAGCCGGAAAATCGGGCATTCTCGATGCGCCGAAAGCCGGGGGATGGGACCTGAAGCGCCATGTGAAGACGCATCGCGATGTGGACGGCATCCGGCGATATGTCCCCGGTTATTCGCCCCTGGGTGTTGATCCGCAGAAGGTGGTCTTCACGGAGGAGCCAATCAAGGTCGCAGCGCCCCCGAAAGCGAGGCGAAAGGAGAAAGTGGTACTGGCCACTGTCGGCGCCGACGCTCATGTCCGTGGAATCAACGTCATTCGGGAAGCCCTCGAAAACGCCGGATTCGAGGTGGTCTTCATGCGGGGGATGAATCTTCCGGAAACCGTTGCCGAAGTGGCTGCGGAAACCAAGGCGGATGTGCTCGGCATGAGCAATCTGCTGGGCCTCGGAATCGAGCTCTTCCCTCGCGCTGGCAGGCGGTTGATGGAACTCAACCTGCGCGACAGTGTCACAGTTGTTGCGGGCGGACGTATCACGGAAAAGGAAGAAGAACATGCCTTGTACGAGGAGAAGATCAAGAGAGAGGGAGACGGCTTCCTGGGAGTTGACGGGTTTTTCGGCCCGGGGACTGATCCGGCCGACTTCATAGCATGGCTGGAAGCACACCTGAGGGCAAAAGCGGAAAAAGGAGCACATTGTCATGAGTGAAACGGAGCGTATTCCATGCGCCATCATGAGAGGCGGGACCAGCAAGGGGATTTTCATTAAAGCCAACTACCTGCCACAGGATTTCCAGCAGCGGGACCGCATGGTGCTCGCGATCTTCGGCAGCCCGGACGTGCGTCAAATCGACGGCCTGGGAGGGGCCGACCCATTGACCAGCAAATTGGCGGTCATTGGTCCTCCAAGTCGTCCGGATGCTGACGTGGACTACACCTTCGGGCAGGTGAGCATCAACGCCGCAAACGTCGACTATTCCGGGAACTGCGGAAATATATCTTCGGCAGTAGGCCCTTACGCCATCGAGGAAGGATTCGTGAAATGTTCTGAGCCTTTCACCACGGTAAGGATCCATAGGACCAACACCAACAAGATCCTGGTGGCCGAGGTGCCGGTTGCGTGCGGATCGCCGAAGGTCGCCGGCGACTGCAAGATCAGCGGCGTGCCGGGAGCGGGAGCAAGGATCATGTTGAACTTCGCGGGAACCGCCGGTTCAGTCACAGGTAAGCTGCTCCCCACCGGGAACGTGATAGACACCATCGAAACGAGCCAGGGTCCGATCCAGGCATCCATTGTGGATTGCGCCAACCCGATGGTGTTCGTGAGGGCCTCGGACATGGGCATCACGGGCACTGAAAGCCCCGTGGAAATCGATGGAAATACGGAGCTTCTTAGCCGTCTCGAAGAGATCCGGGCGCTCGTGGCAGTGAAGATAGGAATGGCGCCCGACGTGGAAACGGCAACCGCCAAGAGCCCCGCATTTCCCATGATCGCCATGGTATCGCCTCCTCAGAATTACACTGACTTTACCAGCGGCCGCACCATCCCGGCGTCAGACGTATCCCTGGTGTCGCGGTTGATGTACATGCAGATTCTCCACAAGACTTACGCGGGGACCGGGACGGTCTGCACGGGAGCAGCGGCCAAAATTCCCGGCACTCTGGTCTACGAGATGATTCCCGGCATCGACCGCATCGATATCATCAAAATCGGCCATCCCGCGGGAGTGATTCAAATCGAGGCCGCCGTGGAAAAAGGGGTCGTGACTCGAGCCGCCTTTGCCCGCACGGCACGGCGGATCATGGACGGTTACGTGTATGTGCCCAAGGACAGGCTCGTTGGATAGACTTCGATGAGAAGCAATTTGATTGTCTACGATGTGGGGAGCACCTACACCAAGGTTACGGGATTCCTGAGGACCACGACCGAATTGCAATGGATCGCACGAGATGAGGTCCCTACCACGGTGGATGATATCGAGCTGGGGCTGGGCAATGCATTGCGGCACCTCGAGGCCCAGGGGGTGACGGTCGAACCGTCAGCTACCTGCCTCGCCACCAGTTCGGCGGCCGGAGGGCTGCGCATGGTTGCCATGGGCTATATGCCGCGGGTGACAGCCAAAGCGGCCAAGGAAGTGGCCATGAATGCCGGAGCCCGAGTGATCGAGATCATTACCCACGAAGATGCACCCGATTACCGAACGGAGATCCTGCGGGAAATACGGCCGGATATCATTTTGCTTGCGGGTGGGACCGACGGAGGAGAGCAGGACAATATCATCCAGAATGCCCGCATTATTGCCGAATCCGGCGTTAAAGCCGTGACGATCATTGCGGGAAATCAGTTGGCTCAGGTTGCCGTGGAGGCTATTTTGAACGAGCACGGACTCGACTCGCGACGGGTGTCCAATGTCATGCCGACCATCCATGACCTGAAGGTCGGTCCTGCCCGCGAAGCCATTCACGAGGAGTTCATCCGCCAGATTTCCCTGGCCAAGGGACTGCACAAATTGATCGATATGGTTTCGAACCACAAGGTGGCGCCCACGCCCGGAGCGGTATTGCTGGCTGCCGAACTCATTGCCGGAGGAACGCATCGTCAGGGTGGAGTGGGCGACCTGCTGGTGATAGACATCGGGGGCGCCACAACGGACGTCCATTCCATTCTGCCGAGCCTGGAAGGCCTCTCAATAGAAGAAAGGGGGCTGGTGGTCACCAATGAAAAGCAGCCCTCCTACCGAACGGTGGAAGGCAACCTGGGATTGCGCGTAAGCGCAACGGGAATCCTCGACACTGTGGGGTCTGAGGCTGTCCTGGCCAGATGCGGGTTCGGTGCACAGGGGCTGGAAAAAGAGCTTGAGGATTATGCCCGTTTGGTTGAAGAACACCCCGAGCACATCGCCGCCACCTCGAGAGGTCAAGCGTTCGATTTCGCCATGGCATCGATTGCCGTTGAAGTTGCGCTCAAGCGCCATGCCGGCCACATTACCCAAAAGTACAACCCGGTAATGGGTGTCGCACCGGGGACTCCCATCGGCCGGGACCTTCGAAACGTAAAGACCGTTCTTGTCGTCGGAGGAATCTTCACGCATATGAGCGATGAGGATCGCCGCGCCATACTCTCGCGATCCTTCGCCAATCCCGGCATATCACTCCTGCCGGTTTCACCTGATTTTCACTTCGATGATCGGTATCTCCTTTACGCCATTGGCGCACTGTCTCAAGTAGATCCGGACGTGACCCTTACTTTTGCCAAAAAGTATTTTCATTTGGAGGACAATCGTGAAGAACAACACCCGACTCAGGGAGCTTCTGCGGAACGAAAAGCCACTTGTAGCTCCTGGCGCACATGACGCTTTGACGGCAAGAATCATCGAGAAGGTCGGCTTTTCAGCGGTTTACATGACGGGCTATGGGCAAGCCGCCAGCCATCTCGGACAGCCGGATATCGGCCTCATGTCCATGACAGAAATGGTGCAGCGGGCAAGGAACATCGCCGAGGCTGTCACTCTGCCCGTTATAGCCGACGCGGACACTGGATTCGGCAACGCGGTGAACGTCATACGCACAGTGCGTGAATACGAGGCTGCGGGGGTGGCGGCCATCCAACTGGAAGACCAGGTTTCCCCGAAACGGTGCGGGCACATGCTTGGGCGTGAAGTCATTACCATGGACGAAATGGTGGGTAAAATCAAGGCTGCGGTGGATACGAGACGGGAGTCCGATTTCCTGATCGTTGCCCGCACCGACGCCAGGACCGTTTACGGCATCGAGGATGCCATCGAGCGGGCCATAGCCTACGAAGAAGCCGGCGCGGATATCCTGTTCGTCGAATCGCCGGAAAATATCGACGAGATGAGAAAGATCAACTCGGTGATTCACAAGCCGACCCTTGCCAATATGGTGGAAGGCGGCCGGACGCCCATGCTGACGGATCACGAACTGGCCGAGATCGGCTACGACCTGGTGATCTATCCGACGGCCTCGACCTTTATAGTCTCCAAAGCCATCTGGAGCCTTATGGAACATTTGAGATCGCAAGGCACAACCCGGGGCATGATTCCCCAGATGCTCACCTTTGCCGAGTTCAACCACCTGATCGGGCTGGATGCAATCAAGGCGTTGAATGAGAAATATATCCCGCATCGGCCTGCAGGCGCGGTGTAGATCTCACATTTGGGCAATCGTCGTATTAAGTAGAGGATCAGCTAAAGTTATGAACGGATTGCAGAAATGACATTGTCAAAAGTTGCTGTCTTCAGAATGTTGGGTTGTCGTTCATGTTCACGTACCCTTATCGGCTGATTTCGAGAGAAAGCCAGGAAGAAGGAGGAGAGTTTTATGAACATTTCCGAGCGGTTGGAAAGATTGCCCTTAGTGCGCCTCCATTGGAAGATCCTGCTGCTGTGCGGCATCGGCTGGATGTTCGACTCCATGGATGTGGGACTTGTCTCATTTGTGATGCCTGCAGTTCAAAAGCAATGGAGTTTAAGTCCGTCCGAACTAGGTATCCTGGGCAGCATGACGATGGCGGGAATGTGTATTGGGGCGGCCGTGGTTGGCATGTTATCCGACAAGTTGGGCCGAAGGCAAACCATTCTTTATACCCTTGTCCTGTACGGTATAATGTCAGCCTTGGCCGGTCTGTCCACCAGCCTGTTGATGCTGGTGATTGTTCGCTTCTTCGTTGGCGTGGGGCTCGGTGGTGAACTGCCCGCTGCTTCGACGCTGGTCTCTGAATTCTCGCCAGCCAAAAACCGGGGCAGGATGGTCGTTCTGCTCGAGAGTTTTTGGGCCTGGGGCTGGATATTGGCCGCTCTGATCGCGTATCTCGTTATACCGGTGTACGGGTGGCGGGTAGCTTTTTTCCTGGGAGCTCTGCCGGCGCTTTATGCCGCATACCTGAGAAAAGACCTCCCGGAGTCTCCCCGGTATCTTGAGCTTGTCGGCCGGCAACAGGAAGCTGAAGAAATCGTGAGCCAGATGGAGAGGGCAGCGGGGATCGAACCGTCCAAAGAGGTGTCGATGACCCCATCCGCTGCCAAAACCGGGGGGTTGGGCTTAGCACAGCTTTTCTCGAGTGTGTTTTTGCGCCGTACCATTTGCCTGTGGATTATGTGGTTTGGACTCAATTTTGGATATTACGGCTTCGTCGTATGGATTCCAACCCTGATGGTCGGCAAGGGATTCCTTTTGATCAAGAGTCTCCAGTATACCCTCATCATGACCTTGGCCCAGTTGCCCGGCTACTTCAGTGCGGCCTACCTTATCGAAGTTATAGGAAGAAAGGCGGTCCTGGTCATCTTTTTTGCGGGTACCGCGCTGGCAGCCCATTTTTACGGCCTGAGCGACTCTGTTACGCAAATATTGATATGGGGCTGCCTCTTGTACTTTTTCAGCCTGGGCACGTGGGGAGCCGTATACGCCTATGGACCGGAATTGTATCCGACTGAGGCCAGAGCGAGTGGCGTCGGTTGGGCCGCGGCATTTGGCCGAATCGGGGCCATGACTGCCCCTTTTGTCGTGGGATTGATTTACCAGTCTTATGGCAAGGAGTCGGGTTACGGCATCGTTTTCGGCATGCTCACAGGGGTCTTTATCATTGTTGCCCTGTCGGTTCTTATTCTTGGCGTGGAAACCAAGGGCAAAACGCTCGATGAGCTGTCGAGGGGCAACGTCGAGCAGGCAAGGGCGTCATGATGACAATGCTCACTCGACTCTGGGCGAGCCCTCAACGGGCCCTCAGCCTCTCATGGCTGAACATATCTTTTCAGTGATCGAGAGAATCAACCTGGGGGGTGGCGGTGCTTTTGGGGTTATACACCCCGGGGCAAATGAGGAAAAAGGGTAAGAATAATTATAGGGGGTCCTTCTATGGCAACAGGGCAGGCAAGTATTGCAGCTAGGTTAGACAGGCTGCCTGTTTCACAATTCCATTATCGGCTTTTGGTAATCAATGGCTTTGCATGGGCCTTTGACGCGTTTGACGTGGGACTTATCACTTTCGTAGTTGCGGCCCTGAACAAAGCCTGGAATCTTACAGCGGCCCAAACCGGGATAGTGCTTAGTTCAGGAATGTTCGGAATGCTGATCGGAGCGTTTCTGTCGGGTCCTCTCGCGGACCGTTTTGGAAGAAAAGCGATTTTCCAATGGACAATGCTGATATTCTCAATCTCCTCGCTGCTCTGCGCGACAGCCTGGAATTTCAATTCACTCATTGTGTTTCGTTTTTTTACGGGCTTGGGACTCGGAGGAGAAACACCTGTAGTCACTTCGTTATTGGGTGAATTTGTTCCTTCAAGCGGGCGAGGAAGGATCCAGGGTTTGTTGAATTCTTTTTGGGCAATTGGTTGGTTGGTGGCAGCCGCAATTTCCTATTACATCATTCCCTGGCTTGGCTGGCAGTGGGCTTTCGTTGCCGGCGCATTGCCCGCCTTCTATATTTGGGTTGTTCGCAGGTCAATGCCTGAGTCCCCAAGGTGGCTTGCTCTCAACGGTCGTGTGGATGAGGCCGATAAGATTGTTAAGGTCATCGAGGAACAAGTGTCCAAGACCCATTCATTACCGAAACTAAATGAAGAAGTCATTGCCACTTATGAAGAGAAAAAAGTTTCTACGGCTGCTTTATTTTCACGGCAATATCTACCCAGGACCGCTATGCTTTGGTCGCTATGGTTTCTGGCTATGTTTGGATACTACGGGCTATTTGCATGGCTGCCCAGTATCCTTGTAAAGAGCGGCCATACTATGGTCCGATCATTTATGTATGTCCTGATTATGCAGCTTGCTTATGTTCCTAATCAAGTTCTTTCGGCATATTTAATGGATAGGTTTGGTAGGAAAAAGCTTCTTGTTATTAATCTTTTTATGGCAATGTTAGCCACATTGGCATTCGGCTATGCGCTTGGACATGAACTTACAACTGTTCATGTGGTTATGTTAGGAATAATTGTATCTTTCTTTGTATCGGGAGTATGGGGTATAACCTATATGTACACGCCAGAGTTATATCCCACTGGGATCAGGGTTACAGGGACCAGTTGGGCGGCAACATTATCACGTGTTGGATCGATGCTGGCCCCCCTCATAGTCGGTTTCAGTCTGAGTTCAATCGGCATAGGTGGTGTCTTTACGGTTGTTGCATGTGCATTTGCTTTGGCTGGAGTAATTGTGGCAATTCTTGGTATTGAGACAAAGGGACTGGCGTTAGAGAGAATCAGCACAACTAAAGCGTAGGTTAGACGCTTTAGATTTGATGTCTTGTGCTAATGGAGGACAGAAATGACAGATTGGCTCGTAAAGAATGTGGGGTTAATGCTTTCAGGCGATGTCGCTCACCCGATTCTGGATTTCGATTCGTTACTGGTCAAAGAAGGGCTGATTGCGGAAATCGGCACCGGCCTGAGTGTTCCACCCGGAGCAGGAGTGATCGACGCCGGCGGGGGCGCCCTGTGTCCTGGACTCATAGACTCGCACTGTCACGTGGTTCTGGGCGATTATACGCCCAGGCAGCAGATGCAGAATTTCCTGGATTCGACCCTTCACGGTGGAGTGACCACGAGCATTTCGGCCGGAGAGGTCCACCTGGCCGGACGCCCGAAAACGGCGGCTGGAACCAAGGCACTGGCCATTTTGGCTGCCCAGGCCTGGGCAAACTACAGGCCCGGCGGGATGAAGGTGCTCGGCGGGGCGGTAATATTGGAAAAAGGACTCACCGAGGCAGATTTTGAAGAGATGGCCCGGGAAGGGGTCTCAGTTGTCGGGGAAATCGGGCTCGGCTCGGTCAAAGAACCGAATGAAGCGGCTGAAATGTGCAGGTGGGCCAAAAAATACCAAATGGTAGTCATGATGCATTCGGGCGGTACTTCAATCCCGGGGTCGTCGGTGGTCGGCGCCCGGCAACTCCTTGCGGTGAAGCCGAGCATCGTGTCCCATATCAATGGCGGGCCTACCGCTATGAGTTTTGATGAAGCAAAACAGGTTATCGAGCAAATCGATGCGGCCATAGAAATTGTCCAATGCGGCAACGTCAAGCGAGCGGCGCAGGTGAGCGAGTTGATCGCAGCCAGAGGTGAATACCACCGTTTGATTCTGGGCAATGATTCGCCATCGGGCACCGGAGTCGTGACCCTGGGCATTTTGAGAAATATCTCATGGCTGGCCGCGTTGGGTGGTATGGACCCAGCTCTGGCTGTCTGCGCCGCCACAGGGAACACCGCCCGTGTCTTCGGCCTCAACCGGGGCCGGATTGCTCAAGGGCTCGAGGCCGATCTGGTTTTCCTGGATACGTCTATCGGATCGACGGGCAAAGACGTTTTAGCCTGTCTGGCCGAGGGAGATACGCCGGGTGTGTCTGTCATCATGGTCGACGGTAAGGTAGTGGTGACGACCAGCCGCAACACTCCCCCGCCCGTGCGCAAGGCCGCGATTTTGTGATGGATAGGGGCGAGTGAGCCGGGATGAAACAAATAAGGAGATGAAGATATGAAAATTCGCAAGCTTGTGACTGTTGTAGAAGAAACGATCAGGGAGATGGATCGTGAAATCAGTCCGCCAACCCGCAAGGCAGCGGCGATTGCGGTGATCAATAACCCCTGTGCCGGCCGTTATGTGGAAGACCTTACAGAACTGATGGATATTGGAGCCGAACTGGGTGAACTGCTTGGCAAGAAGTGCCTTGAGGCCTTGAATATCGGTCCGGAGCGGGCTGAAAGTTACGCCAAAGGTTGCATAACAGGTACCAACGGGGAGCTGGAGCATGCGGCAGCCATCATGCATCCCAAGCTGGGCAAACCTTTTCGGGACGTATTGGGAGGAGGCCTGGCCCTCGTCCCTTCGATCAAGAAACGGGGTTCGGCCGGGTGTACACTCGATATCCCCCTCAACCATAAAGATGCTGCCTTTATCCGATCTCATTTCGACGGGATGACTGTTTCAGTGGAGGATGCTCCAGGTCCCGATGAAATCCTGGTGGCCCTGGTCGTCACGGATTCGGGCCGGCCTCTGCCCCGCATCGGGGGATTGACCAAAGAACAGGCAAAGTTTGAAGATGGCTTACGGTAGCCAAAGCATAGAAAGAGTTCTGTATGAGGGTGCCTTCTATTACCGATATAGTTCGTGAATATATTGAAAAATCAATTTATACGGGGAAATTCAAACCCGGAAGCAAGGTTACCGAGGCGGAGGTGGCGGCGGAGTTAAAAATCAGCCGTCCGCCGATTCGCGAGGCCTTTAAACTTTTGGAGGCTGAAGGCCTTATTCTCAGGATCCCGAGACGTGGAGTTTTCGTAGCAGAAATCGGCGAGCAGGATGCATTGGAAATCTATACGCTAAAAGCCGAGCTGTATGCATTCTCCATAACTCTTTCATTTGACCGGCTTACCACGGCGGACATCAGCCGGATGGGTCGCCTGGTTGAAGCAATGGAAGAATGTGTCCGGTCAGATCCCCCTAGAATCCTCGCATATCAGGAATTGAATGTGAGCTTTCACGATGTGCCGACTGAAGCCTCCGGACATAAGCGGCTGAAGCACATGCTGCAGAGACTCCACAATCAAATCAGATACTTCAGTTACCAGACACTGTCAGATCGTGGCCACATTGAAAGTTCCTGTCACTATCACCGCAAGATTTGCGAAGCTTTCATGTGTGGCGATCTGGGAGAGACGGTAAGACTGTCGCGAGAACATGTATTGGCTGCCTTGAATGACTTCAGGAGCAAATTCGTCCATGCTTCTCATGCTCCAGTTTACGATACGAGCAGGTTGCCGGTTTTGGAGAACGCTGATCTTTAAGCGCCAGGGGTTCGAATAATATGAAGATCGATCCGGAAAAGTGCAACGGTTGTGGACTTTGCGTTAAAGATTGTCCTTTATGCATTGTTCGCCTGGAAAACAAAAAAGCGGTTATCGGTGAAGGATGCGTTGCATGCCAGACCTGTTTTAAAGTCTGCCCCAGACAGGCCGTTACAGAACTACAGACTTTAGTTCCCGGCAGCATGATCTGCGGGAAATGTCCGGTGGCGTGCCAGATTCCTGAAGGACAAACCGGCGCATGTCGTCGTTTTCAGAACCAACAGGGAGACCTGCTTCGTACCCGGCCACTTTTGACTTATCAGGATGTGGCCGCTTTTCTGGCGCCGGAGGCGGGCCTGGAAATCAGGCAGCCCATCATCACGGCGATCGGTGCGGGAGGTACTTACCCGGACTATGTCCCTGCGCCCTATATCGTTTCGGATCGAAGGAACGGCGTAGATGTGGTTACCGTGGTCACGGAAGCTCCTCTTTCCTATTCCAGTATCAAAGTGAAGATCGACACGGATCTTTCAATCGGCGCTGAAGGTGCTCCGGTCAAGTTTGAAGGGCGCACGGTGGGCATGGTGGAGACCGAAGAATATGGGTCTAAGATACTGTGCATCGGCGGAGTAAACCGGCTTACGGGGAAAGCAGGATTTGCCGCTGCCCGTGCAGTGGCGACCATTGCCAATCGAGAAGCCATCGAGTTGACCGTAAAAGGCGGAGCCAATTTGGAGATCCAGGTGGGACAGGCCCCGATAGTCAACAAAAAAAGAATAGCAAAAATGCGGGTCGGCTGCGGATCGGCTACGGCAGGCTTGTTCGCCAGGTTTTTCGAGGAAGCCGCCGATGAGGTCATCGTGTTGGACTCCCACATCACCTCACTTTTTACTCATCATACCGCCGGCCGATTCCTGGGTAAGAAACCCTCCGGCCTTAGCCTGATATACCGTTTATCCACCCCGGGCCGTTATTTCGGCAATCATGGCGACGGCTGGGGCGGTACGGACATTCAAGATCCGTTGAGTATCGTCGCCTCGATCGATAAGGAGCTGACTGCTCCGGGCACCACATTGCTGATCACCGAAACGACCGGTGAACGGTTTGCGATGTTCCGGCTAAACGAGGAGTGGGGGTTCGAGCCGATGGAAATGAGCGATGCAGCCCGCACCGCAATTCAAGCCATTTCTGAAACTTGCCAGGAATCGCTGGTATCGGCGCTATATGTGGGCGGTGTTGGCGGCTCAGCCCGGGCAGGGGTGGTAAAATATCCCCTGCGGCTCACCCGGGCCGTCCACTCCCAACGCGCCGTATTGACCTGCGGCGGCGCCCCGGTGTTTGTCCTGCCGGGAGGCGGGATTACTTTTTATGTGGATGTGCAGCAGGTGCAAAGAGGTGCTTTCACCTGGGTTCCCACCCCTGCTACCGTGGTCCCGGTGGAATATACCATGCGTATCGACGATTATGAGACCATGGGCGGACATATTGAGGCTATGAAGCCTTTTTCCGCTCTGACGCCGCTGAGCTATCGGCATGTTAGATCCGATTGAAGCTTTTGTGCCGGTAAGGGTCCTGGCCGACGACCTCGTCCTGGTGGACTGGGGTCCGATGACCATGACCATATCCGTTTGGGACAAGGAACGGGCGAGGCCGGTCATGGCCGCCGTCGCTTCGCGTTCTGCATTGACCTGCCTGCAAGTTTTGTCTGATTTTCAAGGATTTCTCAAAGTTCCGGTATGTTGCCTGCCATCAGATCCCCAATTGCCTGATGTAGTCAGGCGAGCATTCATAGCCGCTGCAAAAGTGTCCAAAGAACTTACATCTTTAGCCGCAGTCGCAGGAGCGGCCGCCGACCATGTAGCCGATGCCGCTGCGCGTATGGGAGCGGACAAGGTGATCGTCAACAACGGCGGGGATATTGCCCTTCGCCTTGCGCGGGGCAAAACGGCCGTGGTGGGACTGAAAGCGATCGGCGCAGAGAAGATGGCCGGCAGACTTTATGTCCGGGGCGGGTCAGGCATTGGCGGCGTCGCTTCCAGTGGATGGATGGGGCGGAGTTATTCACCCGGAGTCGCGGACCTGGTGACAGTTTGGGGCAGCAGCGCCAGTGTTGCCGATGCCGCGGCCACCTTGATCGCCGGGAAAATAACGGCTTGCGGGATTAATGTCGAACAGGCGCGCGCGGCCGATCTTGATCCGGCATCAGATCTGGGCGACATGAAGGTTACGACAGCCGTTCACGACCTGAGCCCATCGCAGCGCAAAGACGCCCTGGACCGGGGCACCGCCGTGGCGGCAGGCATGTATTCAAACGGGCTTATTCATGGATGCTTTCTGTCTGTGCAAGGTGACTTCAGTCTGTTAGATCCTGAAGGAATTGCGCAGATTGAGAGTTGAGGGCTTTTCAGCAGGCGACGGTCTCCACTCGCGTACCGGTCTGCGGGTGCAGAAACAGAGGTATTTGAAGCTAGCCAAAAAAATGACGCGGGAACAAAATATGGCGCCCTTTTCGTCTCACGAGTATAGGTATGATCCTCAGCTCGGCCGCCAGCCTCAAAATGCAAAACCACGCACCAGACCCACGCACCAAGACAACTTCAAACTGCTCAAACCTACGTGGCAAGCGGATTTGAACCTCCGGGTTTGAGATATTGTTTTGTTGTTCCGCCATCTTGATCGGCAATTTTGAGCTATCGGACATTTGCGGACCGGTGAAAAGAAACCGCAGCAGTTGAACCCGCGCACAAGCAGGCAGGCCTGTATCCGGGAAAAGCGCTGGTCGAATGTAAATTTTGTATCATAAGTGGCGATTACGACACAGAAAAGCGGTACGCTTGCCGACGAAAGTGGACTCGGCGGAAGCGATTTCTCTCTTATCAGCGAGCTGATGTAGAGGTCGTTTTACTTGCTGACCGAAGTCAATGTGGCATGATTCTTGCGCTGTCCGCGCTTTGCGAATACTCAAAAACAATTGCCGAAATGCGCTCTTATGCTGCAGGAGCGCGATTATTCACAGGGCCGCGGCAACACGAGGAGATGTTTTGTCTCAAAGTCGTTTTTCGTTCTTATGGATCACCTATCTTTGTAGCTGAGCAGAAATCAACTCAAGGAGGACGTCAGTGAGAAAATTCGTTTGCATCTTGTTCGGGGTTCTTTTCCTCATCGTTGCATCGGCCGCAGGAACTTGGGCCACAGAGGCGTTTTCAATCTACAACATTCCCCCAGACCACAGCGCGGCCGCAGCGAAGTATTGGACCGCAGAGAGAATGAACAATGCAATACCCCGTCCCACTCCCAAGAAAACCGCAACTCTGCTGCAATCATCGACCGGGACTCTTCAACAATCCACGGACACACCCGGCTATGACCCGAGTTACGACCCGCGACAGAAAGAATGCCAGACTTCGGTTCTTCTCCCCGATGATGAGGCCGGCGCTCTGAGTACGGCGACGGATAACGCGTCCATCGGATACAACTACCCTCCGCCCCACACAACTTTCTATGTGTTGAGCTCTCTTTATGGAACAAAGTCCACACCGTTCCCCTACAAGGCCATCGGAAAGGTTTTCTACACTGGGACCGACGGCGTGGATTATGTGTGTTCGGGCGCCTCCATCGGTGGGAGAGCAGTTTTGACAGCGGGGCATTGCGTATCGGACGAGAAAGGAACCTACTACACCAACTGGATCTTCGTTCCAGCCTACCACAATAGGGAAGAGCCATTCGGCAAGTGGGTGGGGTCCTCGTTCTTAACGTTCGACTCGTATCACAACGGCGGGAATATGGCGCGCGACGTTGCTTTTGGCGTAGTCAAAAATGAGATGGGAGTGAAACTCTCTCAGAAGGTTGGGAATCTGGGCTTAGCTTACAATTTCTCGGCGGTGCAGCACTGGAGCATGTTTGGATACCCTGCCGTAAAGCCTTGGAATGGTAAGTTCATGGCAGAAACAGAAGCATCCTACGCGTCAGTGGATGGCAACAAGACCCCCAATACCCTCGGGATTGGCACAACTCAGCTTGGCGGCTGCAGCGGCGGTCCATGGATCAAGGATTTCGTTCCCGGCGGCAACAATGCGAACAACCTGGCCAATGGAGTGAACAGCTATAGTATAGACGGCCAAGATTATGAGATATTTACACCTTATTTTGACAGCAGCGTGAAAGCGATCAAGGACGAGGCCGTCGCTCAATAGCACATGCATTCTCACGATTTCCCTTTTGGGCGAGCGATCGGCGCAGGGAAGATGGCCGGCAGACTTTATGTCCGGGGCGGGTCAGGCATTGGCGGTGTCGCTTCCAGTGGATGGATGGGGTGGAGTTATTCACCCGGAGTCGCGGATCTGGTGACAGTTTGGGGCAGCAGCGCCAGTATTGCCGATGCCGCCGCCACCTTGATCGCTGGGAAGATAACGGCTTGCGGGATTAACGTCAAACAAGCCCATGTGGCCGATCTTGATCCAACATTCGATCTAGGCGACATGAAGGTTACGACAGCCGTTCACGACCTGAGCCCATCGCAGCGCAAAGATGCCCTGGACCGTGGTGCCTCAGTGGCGGCAAGCATGTTTTCAAATGGGCTTATTCATGGCTGTTTCCTCTCTGCGCAAGGTGACTTCAACCTGTTAGATCCTGAAGGAATAGTGCAGATTGAGAGTTGAGGTCTTTTCAGCAGGCCAATGTCTCCACGCAGCGGAAGTGACAGGGCTTAAAGAATCAAAGGAGGGGAGGGGGCCGGCAGGAGATAACGGTTGGGGTGAGATGTCACCCCCGTTTATGTATCGCGCAGCGGATCGCCGGGATGCCGATCTGCACGCTTTCCCTCGCTCTTCGGGCTTTTGTTTCAGCTCTGTTGCGGAAGTAGAGTATCGCCTCAAGAACCGAACCGCCCAGAGCGCGGGCCTTATCCGATATAATGTAGCAGTGTGACCTGACAAGCCGTGGGTCGACATCGCCTATTTTAAGCCCCTGCGGTACTCTCCTGCCGTTCATGATGAGTCCCCGGACAATTCCGTCAAACGAGGCTGCAACCGGCTGGCCGTCAACACGGCAGATAACCTCGTCCTTCCGGACTTCAGTGCCTATGTCGAGAACGTGGCTGACCGTTCCGTCGCAGGGGGCCCGCAGCAAGCGATCGGCGCCGTGACCTTCGATCGGCGCGGGAATGCCCGTGTTTGGCTCGGCCCCGCCCTGAAAGATTAGCCTCCCTAAGTTGTGGCCGCGATTTGTCTCGATCACGATATGGGCATGGTTGCCGGCCTCAAAGCCTGGTCCCAGAGCGATGGTAAGGGGGGCCATATTGCAGCGCAGCCCGGTATCCCGCTTTGCCAGCGTGGCGTCAATAATGACGTCAGGCTTCAGCTCGGCGCGGATTTTTACCTCCGGGTCGACCATGACCGGCAGATGCCCGTCCTGCCATGCCTGGCGGACCTCCGCGAGCGTCTCAACCCGAACCGCGGTTATCTTCTCAACTGTCGTTTTGCCGTCGATGACCGCCTGCGCAAACGCTACGGTTCTCCGGACGACCAAGGGCTTCCCGACTTCGAGGATGACCACCCGGAATCCGCTGCGGTGCAGGCGACATGCGACTCCGGACCCCAAGTCACCACCTCCGCGCAGAACAATTATTTCCGGTTCCATTCGATGCGCCTCCTCTCCCTGATGATTTTTCAGAATGCGCTCGGGGTTGCTGCACTGCCTAATCCTGTGCAAGAGCCGGCGCTCTGCGGGGTAATTTACCCTCGTAGAATTGGAGCGGAGGCATTTCTTTTCGGTCGCAGGACGTTAAAGTCTTTTGCATAGCGGAGTCATATTAACATAAACCGGCTCCTAATGCTAATTCTGTGACAATCTCACGGGTAAATAGCAGCCTTCGGCCGCAATTAAAAAACAAAAAGCGATTCACCACAGAGACACAGAGAAAACAACAACTTAGATGAAAATCTTGATAAAATTTCAAAAGATTTGGATGTTAGTTACACAGGGCAGCCCCAGGCCGCAACCAAGAGACTAAAAGCTATCACCGCAGAAGGCGCAGAGATCGCGGAGAAAAACGCAGAGAAAAAATAGCAGATTGGCCAGCGAGGCTTCGACACTATTTCCTATGCTTCAATCCAAGATGAGACGGTTTGCTTGAAAGTGTCCAATGTTTACAGTGTAGAGTCGCTTCCCGTGTCTCGAAAAAGTCATTAGCGGACAGGGTCGTTTTTGATAAAGCATCCCGTTCACCATCGGGTGAAAAGGTCCTATCAAATCACAGATAAGGATTGGAGGCATCGTATAACTGTTTGGGCCGCTTGCGAGAGCATAGCGCTTGACTAGGCGGCACGCGGCTTTTTGCGCGGACGGTTGAGCGGCTTGCCTGCATGGAGCAGTTTCTCATAGAGCGTCTCGGGCGCTACGTCAGCCCCGTTCGGCCAGGCGATGGCGCCGCCCTCCACGGTCGCCCTGGAGAAAAAGGTCCTGTCCTTAAGCGGCTCAAAAATAGGCCCCCGGGAGAGATAAACAGAAAAATCGATTTCTCCCTCCACGCCATCATCAAATATGATGTGGTAGACATATTCACCGCGGTATTCGACCTTCGTCACCTCGTTCATATTCCACATGGCACACCTCATTGCAATGGATCAATCGTTTTAATCTCTTTGCCACGTTCGGCCAATTCCCAGTCTTCAAGGAGTTCCGCATACCGCAAATCGATCCATTCGCGGACAAGCTTCAAGGCAGTCCGCGATTGCAGGTCTCCCTTCAAAATGTTGCCTCGAAAATCCAGGAGCGCCTTACTACCTTGATACTCCACATGAATGTGCGGCGGATTGTGATCATCATAGAACATCCTAATGACGATTCCGAAAAAGACAGAGATGACGGGCATGAGGCGCTTTCCATTATCTCCGGGCAATAATCGGGCTGATCCGCATAAGATGCGGATTTGGAGTTCTGCCCACATAACACGCCATCGAACCGGTGGCCAATTGAGCGCCAAACTTCTCATCTTTCGCCGGCTGCACTACAGACCATCGACCTGTGGTGGTACGTGCAACTCTTGCCGTGCGCGCAACACCTGAGGAGCAATGAGGTTTTCTGAGAATTTATACTGCTCTGCGGTTGAATTCAATATATTTCAACAGCTTGGGGAAGAGAGCAATGCGTCTGATCTGTAATCGAACCCGCACCCACGGCCGACTTTGATTTTGTCCGGGAGAACAAAGAGGCGCCTCCCGGGGTCGGATACAGGTCTTTTACATGGCATCTGAATACATTGCGGGGTTTGCATCAAATGTGTCGACAATTCCGAGTTTGTCCAGATAGTCAGTGTCGAGCCGGTTGCCATTATTTTTAGCGTGACCGTCGTGTTCGGACGCGTTAGCAAGGTGAATGACGCTCAGAACGCCAAAGGAGCAGTTAGAACACTTGCTCGGACAATGGTGGAACGCAATTGCCTCCACGACGGATTCCGGAAACCCCCATATGCCCATCAGGTAGGCCCCGACCTGCGCATGAGAGGTCCCCAGGACTTTTTGCTCGGCTTCCCAGAGCTGATAATCACCGGAATTAACGGCATCAGAGATTTCGAGACACTTCGAAGGTAATTTGTCCAGCAGGATAAGTTTGCCTATATCGTGGAGCAAACCAGCCATGAAAGCCTGATCGATCTGGTTTTGTTCAAGATCTTCCTGTGTAGCTATGCTTCTGGCGAGTATGCCCGTCGAGATGCTGTGGTCCAGCAGGCTTGAAATGAAGTAACTGGGCAAACCGGCGCAGTCAAACTGCGAGAAGATTTTTATGGTGAGGATAAGCGTCTTGATGGTTTCCAGCCCAAGGAGGTTGACAGCCCTCACCGTACTGGAGACTGGCGCCGGGAGGCCAAAAAAGGCGGAGTTGACCAACTGGAGGAGCTTCGCCGACATTCCAACATCTGTCGAGATGATTTCACCGACTCTTGCAAGCGACCCATTGGGAGAGTTCACCTCTTCCAGCACTTCCTGATAAAGAGACGGCAGACTCGGCAGCGATTCTATTTTGGAAATGACGTTTATGAGAGATTCATCTTCGAGCAGTTCGCGCACCGCGCATGCGCGCCCCAGCGTTTTTTTCAGCGCCTGCGCGTCACAGGGTTTGGCGAGAAACTGGTGAGTCAGCCCTGCCGAGTTGAGGATCAGATCTTTATCCGAATACTCAGAGAAAATGATACGGACGACCTGAGGGTGCAGATTTTTTACCCGTTCCAGGAGCTGACACCCGTCCATCCCCGGCATCCGCATGTCCGTCGCCACCACATGGAACGACTTGCCCTTGAGGACCTCGAGGGCTTCCTGCCCGCTCGCGGCAAATTCCATTTCCCACTCCGAGCGCATGCCTCGCAGCCTCTTCCGGAGGCCATCCAGCACCTTGTATTCATCATCTACAAAAAGGATTCTCTTTTTCATCGTTGTCTCACACTTCAAATTAATAATCTTGCCGATTGCCCTGTTTTTTTGTCTTTCCTATGTCCTGCGATACGGGAGGACTCTTCCGCGAAGGGAGTAGAGCAAGAACAGTACCAATTGTTGTTGGATGGCTCCTGCGCTGAGGTTGAAGGTCACGCCCGCCGGGTGAGATCTTGGAGAAGCTTCGCAGAATGGCCCCAGATCTCACGAGGCGAATTACCAATTGCAGAAATGTAAGAAATCCCCCGGCCGAGTTCCTTTTACAAAGTAATAAATCTTCAAAACGGCGTGCGAATCTGTCAAGGTACCCGACGGGCATAATCCACATTTAGAGAAACCACGTCAAATTCGCTTTCCACCAGGCCGTGCAGTAGATATGCATGACCCATATCCAGGTCCTGGCAAAATCGTCTGAATGGTTTCGGGAAAAAGACCGTCTCAAAGATTCCGGTTTGATCTTCGAAGGTAAAAAACTCCATTTCTTCCCCTTCCCTGGTCAAGACTTCCTTACGGGTGACGGGCCATCCTTTCATACGAATTTTCTTCCCAACGTGCGCGGCCATATCGGATGCAGCAACCACGGGCTGCCTGAGGGACCGGAAAAACGGCTCAGCCAGTTCAAGGGGGTGGACCGAGAGGAGAAATCCCAGGGTTTCGAATTCATGCGTCCATTTCCGGCGCTCGGAAAAATCCGGGAGGGCAGGGATCTGTATGGGAGAGCGCGAGTGGAATGCAGTTATTTGCGAGCGGGGAAAAGAATCGAGAAACGGGGAGCGTGAAAGCGGCGGGGCCGGCGCTGCCTTCGGCGGCGCCTGTGGATCATGCGATGGTCCCGATCTGGATTGCGTGTTGTTCGACGCCCCGAATCTATTTAGCCATGCTGCGGTAAACCAGAGAATTTGCGGGTGGTTGAAGGCCCCGGAAATGGAGTCCATGGCGCCGCTTTTAGCAAGTATCGCAGCGTCCGCGGCAGATATTTGCCCTATCAGCCGTTCGAGAAAGTCCTCGATTGATGAAAAGGGTCCACCTCGGCTTCTTTCTTTGAGGATGGCTTCGATGGCGCTCTTCCTTATTGCCTGAAGCTGTTGAAAACCGGTTCGTATCGTTTGTCCCATGCCGGTGTAGGGCATCCGGCTTTCATTTATGTCGGGTCCCAGGACCTCGATCCCCATGCGCCTGGCTTCCGAAACGTAGGCGAAGGTGCTGTAATAGCCTCCTCCATTGGCGAGGACCGCCGCCATGAACTCCGCCGGATGATGAGCTTTAAGATATGCGGACTTGAAGCTCACCAGGGCATATGAGGCCGAGTGCGGCTTGCAAAACGAATAGCCGGAAAAAGAGGTGAACATGTCCCAGACGCTTTCCACTACCTCGTGGGAAATCCCGTTTCGAACGCATCCCTGCTCAAAGCGCGCCTTGTAGTCTGAGAGTTGCTCCCGGCTTTTTTTGCTTATCACTTTTCTAAGGCTGTCCGCCTCGCCCCATGAAAAGCCGGCAAGCGCCATCGCCGCCTGTACGACATCTTCCTGATAGACCAGTATCCCGTAATTTTCTACGAGGATCTCCCTGAGGCTTGGATGGAGCGGTTCATACGGCTCTCCATGAAGCCGGCTCAGGTATTGCCGAATAAACCGGTTTGCGGCCGGGCGGATGATGGACGAATGGATTACGGCATGCTCGAAATCGCCCGTTCCTGCCTTTGCCTGGAGCAGTCGCATGGCTGGGGATTCCAGATAGAAGACGCCCATTGTATCTCCCCGGCTGATGATTTGCCGGGTTTGCGGGTCGTCAATGGGATTGAAGTTTGCGTAGTTGATGTTCTTCGCCGTATTTTTCCGAATCGACTCGATGGTGTCGCGGATCACAGCAAGTGAGCGATTGCCGAGAAGGTCTATTTTGACGAGGCCCGCCTTTTCAGTCTGGTCTTTTTCCCATTGGATGATTCGGACCCCTTTGGCGCTTATCTGGACAGGAACATACCTCGATACCCGATCCGGAACCAGCACCATCCCGCCGCAGTGGGTCCCGATGTTTCGGGGCATTGAGTCCAGGCGCGAAGCAAGGCCGATGATTTCCGGCCAGGGCGGGTCCAGGGGGAAATCGTGGAACTTGGGATCGGATTTTATGTGCTCCCATATCCCCCGCGAGCTCCAGTAGTTCATTCTGCGGGTTACCTCCTTTATTTCGGAGGCGGGGATGCCGTATACTTTCGCAACTTCCCGCACCGAGGCCCTGGCCCGGAACCCAACGTGATTGCTGACCAAGGCCATCCTCTGGCTTCCGTAATGAGCCGTTATTTCTTCAAAAAGCTCATCGCGTTCGTCCCACGGAAAATCGACGTCGATGTCTGGAAGGTCCTTGCGTTCGGGGTTTAGAAACCGCCCGAACAGAAGATTGTGCCGGATGGGGTCGACATGCGTAATTCCCAAAAGATAGCTTACCAGGCTTGCGGCCCCGCTTCCTCGTCCGCAGTGGATCGGGCGGCGGCGTACGATATCAGCCACTACGAGGAAATAATCGACAAACCCCTTCGAGCGGATAAGATCGAGTTCTTCGGTGAGGCGATCTTCAATTGCCCTGGAGGTTTTTCCGTAACGCCAGCCAATCCTTTCGCGGCACTCGGAGGCAAGGAGGGCGAAATGGTCCTCGTTTTTGTCGAGGTAATGGGGGAAAACGGTCTGAAAACGGTCCCAGGCGGTATGGCAGGCCCGGGCAATTTTTACCGAGTTAGCCAGCGCTTCCGGACAGTTGGGGAAGTGTGCGGACATCTCGCGGGCTGATTTGAGCCATCGGCCCGGAGTTGCTGTCTCCACCGGCGCAAGAGATCCCAGGGTTTTGCTCAGGTCTATAGCCCGAACGAGCCTGTGGAGAGGGTAGTCATCCTCCCTGACAAAATGAACCGCGTTTGTGGCCACAGGGGCAATGCCGATCTCCTTTGCCGCATGGAGGAGCCTGCGGTCGGATGGACCTGGCACTACTTCAAAAAAGCATTCCAGCCGGTTACGCAATACTTTCAGCAATTCCGGATCGGCGCTGAGGAGCACAAGATCGGAGCTTTTTTCCGGGAGGCTTCGGATAAGCGAGAAGTCATTCTCGATATGGCGGCGGGTAATCAGGTCCGAGAGGATTTCATATCCCGCGGCGGTTCCGGCAAGAAGCACCGCACTCGTTTGTGCTGTTTTTATCTCGGCCCCGACTACAGGTTCGATTCCAATTGCGCGTGCGGCTTCCAGAAAATTAACAAGGCCGTAGAAACCGTTTGTATCTGTCAGGGCAAGATGGGTAAAGCCGGCTTTCCTGGCCTCCCTGCAAAGGACTTCGGGTGAACTTACGCCCTGCATCATGGAATAGAAGGAATGGACATGCAGGTGGACAAAATCAGTCATGAGAGTTTTTAGTTTTGAGTTAAAATTTGCTCAATTAAGCTATCTTTCCCCAGGCAATTATTCCTTTTCCGAATTTCATGCGAATCGCATCCAGTACTTTCTGAAGGTTGCGCTCTTTTGACGATGTCTTCTTTTCCCAGGTGAAAAGCGAAAGCTGAGTAAACGGCATCACAAGGTCCGAAAATTCCAACACCAGTCGGCGTACGGCCACACGTCTTTGAAAGAGCTGATAAAAAGCGGGAAGAATCGACCGGAAAAGAAACCGGTCAGACTGGAAAGAACCGGAAAAAATCCGCCTGCGGGTTTCGACCGACTTGCCGTCCGCGTACAGAATCTCCAATCTGAAGTTTCCCGGACGGCGATTATGGCGCCGCAGGTTCCATCCGGCCTCTTCAACCTGTTGGAACAAAACGGATTCAAGCCGTCCCTGGTCGATTTCATCCCGGTCCAGAATTTTCATACTCGTTACCCGCGGGACCTGTTGATCGGGGAGTACCGGGGAACGATCCATCCCTTTTGCGATTTTAAGAAGACGCTCGGCACTCCTGCCGAAAACCGCCGCAAGCATGTCGAGGGGAAAGGATGCGAGTTGCCCGATTTTCAGGATGTTGAAGCCGGCCAGCCTGGAAGTGGTAACTTCACCCACGCCGGGAAGAAAATCCACCGGCAGGGGCGAAAAGAAAGATTCTTCATTGCCGGGGAAGATAAAACTCAGGTCTCCCGGGCTGGTGCAATCTGCGGCAACCTGGCTTACCAGCTTGTTCGAAGCAAGTCCGATCCGTGCACGAAGCCCCATTTCCCCGTACAGGTTCTTTTCCATCCGGCAGGCGAGGTCCGGTCCGGGTCCCCATAGGCGGTGGGTACCGGTAATATCTATGAAATAACTTCCCGGGCGGCTCCCTTCTACCAGCGGCGAAAAGATCCCGGATTTCCGGACTATGTCCCGGTGTTTTTCCCGGTAATGATAAAAATCAGGCGGCATTACATGAATCCGGCGGCACAGGCGGCGAGCCCGGCAAAGAGGCAGGCCCTCCCGGATGCCCTCTTTTCTGGCATTGCCGTTTACACCCTGGATAACGGATCTCTCGCCCCCTTGCGCCAGAACGAGGGGGCGCCTCTTCAATTCCGGCCGCCTCAGTTCCTCGATCGTCGTATAAAAATCGGGAATCCCGAGATGAACTATATTCCGGAGCATACGTTCCGCCTGGATCGATGGGACATGAGTTACTATTGGTGAACTCAATGCCGATAATTTCGGTAATTGCGCAAAAGACCCTTTTTCCTGCACCGAGTAAGCCCTGCCATCTTGGGCCTCATTTTTTTATTTGAATTTAAGGTGAATGAAAGGTGAAAGTCAAGGGGCAATTTTTCCTCCAACCTCGATTATCGATCGATTCTCCTTTGATTCTCTTTATTCCACACATCTGCGCAGAATTTTCGACAGTTGGATTGAAGAAAAAAATTTCTTTTGCCGATGTATACGCAAAGAGCGGCGAAGATCGTCGCATTTTGAAGAGTTGGCTCTTCATCAGAAGAGGAATCAGCCTAGCACTCAGGCACTGAGTGTCGGACGTCAGGGGGCCGGAGCCGTTGCTTGTAAAGCCGTCCAGCCGTCTGCGAGAGATGGAATGCATGACAGACGCGGAACGAGAAGGGATTTCTTATGAAAGATCAGCCTGGCGAGGTAAATCGGTTGGGAGGTTCGGGGATGGACAGGGAGGGAAAGTATCTCACCTTTTCTCTGGGGGATGAAGAATACGGGATCGGCATTTTAAAGGTTAAAGAAATAATCGGCATGATGAGGATTACCCCGGTTCCGCAGACACCCGATTTCGTTAAAGGGGTGATAAATCTCAGAGGTAAGGTAATCCCGGTAATTGACCTGCGACTCAGATTCGGTATGGAAGAAAACGGCTATACAGAGCGCACATGCATTGTAGTGGTCGAAATCGACGGCGTGAGCGGCAAGCTGCACATAGGTGTGGTGGTGGATTCGGTTTCCGAGGTGCTCAATATAAAGGGCGCAGATATCGAAGACACACCGAGCTTCGGAACTTCTTTGAATACCGAATACATCCTCGGGATGGCAAAAACGGGCGGAGGGGTGAAGATATTGCTCGAGATCGACCGTGTTTTGAGCAACAACGAATTAATTCTTCTGGATAAAGTGGCATAAATGCAAAGCTGTTTGTGTTCGCAAGATCCCCGGAAAGGCAGCAGACGGAATGGAAAATAATCTGTCGGATGGCCTGTTCCAGAAGTTCAGCCAACTTGTTTACGAGCAGTGCGGTATAAATTTGCACGAAGGCAAAAAAGCGCTTCTTCAGGCAAGGCTCAACAAGCGGCTCAGAATGACCGGGATAGATTCATACGGAGAATATTACAAAATTATAACATCTGGAGCAAATGCCGCCGAATTCGTCCATTTTCTAGATTCTATTTCGACGAACCTTACGTATTTTTTTCGAGAGTCCCAGCATTTTGATTTTCTGGAACAGGTCGCGCTGCCTGAAATGATCGAAAAAAAACAAAAGGCCGGGGATTCCAGGATCAGGATCTGGAGCGCAGGGTGTTCGACAGGCGAAGAACCATACAGTCTTGCGATGTGTTTGCTGGGAAACCTGCCACAGCCCGCAAAATGGGATTTCCGGATACTGGCGACCGACATATCGACGCGTGTTCTGCAAGCGGCGAGCGGCGGGGTTTACTCGGAGGATAAGATACAAAAAGTCCCTTTGGCTATGCGGCAGGGCAATTTTCACAAGGTCAGCAACGGAAATGGCAGGCCGGAGTACGAGATAGCTTCTCATGTCAAACGGATCGTCACTTTTCAACGTTTAAACCTCAAAGAGCCTTATCCGTTAAAAGGTCCATTTGATTTTATTTTCTGCCGAAACGTGATGATCTATTTCGACAAGAAGACGCAGGAGGAACTCGTCAACAAAATGGCGAGATTTCTATGCCCGGGAGGATATTTTTGTGTCGGCCACTCCGAGAGTCTGACCGGACTGTCGCATAAACTGACTTATGTGCGGCCGGCCATATACCGGAACTAGTGTACGTCCGGAAACACCGGATGAGATACTGACATGTTCGAGGGAACTAACCGGAAACTATTACAGTGGATCTGATCTCTGATGGATTATGCGGCACCGTTTCACACAGACAATTGTCAGAGGAGAATAGTCGTCGGAGTGGCCGATATGGCGGTGAGGAACTCTCCGGCCGAACTTCTGGTCACATATTCTCTGGGTTCCTGTATTGCGGTAATAATTTTCGATCCTGTCTCAAGGGTAGGCGGAATGCTGCATTATATGCTTCCGGAGTCTTCCATCGATCAGGAGAAAGCAAAGAAAAATCCGTGCATGTTTGCGGATACTGGAATCACGCTCCTTTTCAGGACCAGCTACCAACTGGGGGCCAAAAAAGAGAACATTGTGGTCAAAGCAGTCGGGGGCGCGCAGATGCTGGACCCAAAGGGAATTTTCAATATCGGCAAGAGAAACTATCTGGCCATGCGCAAAATTCTTTGGAAAAACAACGTGCCGATTGCCGCTGAGCACGTTGGGGGTGACGCTAACAGGACTGTAAGGCTGGAGATGGATACCGGTCGAGTGGCTCTGAAGGTAGGATGCGAAGCTGAGATCGAAATTTGATGTGCACGGTTTAAATCGCTGCGCGCGAGGGGCGTCATGTCATACAACGTTATGATAGTGGATGATTCCAGATCGATGCGGAAGGTCATTTTGAAAACTCTTCAACTCTCGGGCTTCGAGATTGGAGAGTGCCTGGAAGCCTCAAACGGCCAGGAAGCATTGGACATTCTGGATGGCAAATGGATCGACCTGATTTTGTCCGACGTTCATATGCCTGTAATGGACGGGTTTGGGTTCATCCGGACTTTGAGGGAGAAGGATATTTGCAAGGATACCCCGGTAATTTTCGTTACGACGGAAGCAAACGAAGACCGGCTCAATCTGTTGATGGTTCTGGGCGGCAGCGGTTACATTCGCAAACCGTTCCGGCCCGAAGAGATCCGGGCCTTGCTGAGCCGCATCATGGGAGAGGCAGATGGCACTAGAGTGGGAACAAGTGTTGAGGGATGTGATTTCTGAAGTCCTCGAGGCTATGTTTTTTGCCATGGTGGATTTCGAGGAGGGTGGACCGGTTCGATCCTTCGACTATGAATCGGAAATCCATCTCCTGAATCACAAAGGGCGTATCGCTATTTCTCTGCGAGTGAGTGAAGAATTCGCCAGAATGCTAACTGCTAACTTTCTGGGCATTGAAGAAAACCAGGTTAAGGATGATGACCTCGAAGACAGCCTGAAGGAACTGGCGAATATGGTGGGGGGCGGCTACCATGCCCGCATCAATGATCCCGACTGGCAACTGGGAATACCCAAGGTCTGGAAGCTCGGGGTTGAAGGGGTGGATACGACTCAGGCACCCGCGGGGCTAGGCTTCGCCTTTTTTGGAGAATCGGCAGGTTCGGCAGTTGTCAATTATTTGTCCTTTTGAGTTATGGCATTGGAATTAACCGATTGAGAATTTCCAGGCAGTCGAAATGAAGCAGATAAAAGTACTCATAGTTGATGATTCAGCCATTGTGAGAAAGATCTTCTCACAGGAATTGTCGAAATACCCCGATATCTTAGTTGTAGGTGTGGCGCCCGATCCCTATGTGGCCAGGGATAAGATCGTGAATCTAAAACCCGACGTCATCACTCTGGACATCGAGATGCCGCGGATGGACGGTTTGAGCTTTTTGCGGAAATTGATGAAGTATTATCCAATACCGGCAATTATCGTGAGCTCACTTTCGCCTGTCAACAGCGAAATGGCCATGGAGGCACTGGACTGTGGGGCAGTCGAAGTAATGGCCAAGCCCGGCGGCTCATACGGGGTTGGTGATATGAGTGTACAGTTGGCCGAAAAAATCAGGGCTGCTGCCCACGTGCGTGTGCGAACCCTTGCGCCGCCGGCGGCTACTGCCGGGAAGAAGGCCGGCTCTGAGGGCAGCCTGGCTCTCAAGCGATCGACTCATAAGGTTATTGCAATGGGCGCATCGACTGGAGGAACTGAAGCGCTGAAATCCGTTCTCATGGAAATGCCTGCGAACAGCCCTGGAATAGTTATCGTCCAGCATATGCCCCCGCGTTTTACGACAGCTTTTGCCAACCGGCTTAACGGCTTGTGCCGGATAGAGGTGCGCGAGGCCAAAGACGGGGATGCGGTTCTTCCGGGAATCGCACTTATAGCGCCCGGCAACTACCACATGCTTCTCAAGCGTGTCGGCGGTACGTACTACGTGGAGGTTCAAACCGGCGCTCTCGTTTTTCATCAACGCCCGTCAGTTGACGTGCTTTTCCTTTCGGTCGCGCGCCATGCCGGCTCGAACGCGCTTGGCGTGATCATGACTGGCATGGGCCGGGACGGCGCCGCGGGATTGCTCGAGATGAAAAAGGCTGGCGCCTATACGGTGGCCCAGGATGAAGCGAGCTGTGTGGTGTTCGGGATGCCCAAAGAGGCAATACTGATGGGGGGGGCCGAGAGTGTCGTCTCGTTATCCGATATCCCGCGGAACCTGATTAACGTTTTGAATTCGCAGAGTTGACCTTTGAGCCACGGCGCAGGCAAGGCAACGGGGATTTAAAAGGAGGTGCAATTCCATGGCCTACAAGGACCTTACGGTACTCATAGTTGACGATTTCCTTACGATGCGGCGCATAGTCAGAAAGATCCTGCGCGACCTGGATTTTGAAAAAATCATCGAAGCTGAAGATGGATCGGCAGCCCTCGACATTTTAAAAACGACGAAAGTGGATCTGATCGTCTCGGATTGGAACATGCCCAAGATGACAGGCCTGGATCTGCTCAAAGAAGTCCGGGGCAACGACAGCATTAAGGATACCCCCTTTCTGATGGTAACAGCGGAAGCTCAGAAGGAAAACATAGTAGAAGCGGTCAAGGCAAGGGTCAGCAATTACATCGTCAAGCCATTCACAGCAGCAATTCTCGAGGAGAAGCTGGCTAAGATCGTGCCGCGTTAGCGGCAATGGTCTGAGTTGTCTGACGCCATTTTTGCGATAATTTCATTGAGTTGATTCTAATTTCGGGCGGCTATTTCTATGGAAAAGATACTGAACATGCTTGCCAGCGGAGTAATTGACGGTCCTGACGACCTGATGGGGATCGGGGAGTGTTTAAATCTTCTCGATGATCTTGAGGGGCAAATTGGCACGACGGGACCGCTGGCTAAGACTATTGAAAGAGCACGGCTAATTTTCAAGCAGCTAATTCTGGAGGAGTCCCCCGACCGGAGCGCGGATTGGCTGCAGATTCAAAAGCTGCTCGGTTCCCTTGGTCCTCTGTATTCCGGGCAAGGCGCAGTTGAGGAGGACGGCGCGGCAATCACCGGGACCGTGTCGCAGGCAGATGACGAAGAGGACATCTTTGCGTCCATGGCCAAGGAGTCAGGGAATGGTAACGGTTCCGGCGAACCGGCTGGCGAACCGGCTGGCGAACCGGCTGACGAACCGGCTGACGAACCGGAGGCTTTCTACAATGAGGAAAGCGGTTTCGACGTGGCCGAGCTGCAAGACCCTGAACTGCTGAAGGAATTCATCGAGGAGGCCAAAGAGCATCTTTCGACGATTGAGCTCAACATGCTGGGCCTTGAAACCAACCCGGAGGACACCGAGGCGATAAACACGGTATTCCGGCCTTTTCACAGCATAAAGGGCGTGGCTGGTTTTCTCAATTTGACGGAAATCCATCATTTGAGCCACGAGGTCGAGAACCTGCTGGATTCTGCAAGATCGGGCAAGCTGGCGGTAACCGATTCTGTAATCGATATAGTCCTGGGTGGGACCGATATTTTGAAAGGTCTGCTCGAGGAACTGGAAAAGGGCCAGGGAGGACGCAGAGAGACCTCGCCCATAGTTAGAAACTTTCTGGAAAAAGTAAAGAACTTCAGCGGCGATCCCTCGGTCGGAAGCGCGGTCCCGGTAAGAAAGGTTGGAGAAATCCTCGTTGAGCATGGAGTCCTGGAAGATGAAGCAGTCGATGGGATTGCTGAAAAAGGCAAAGCGGAAGGAAGGAAATTCGGCGAGACGGCAATAGAAGAGGGGGCTGCCAGCCCGCGGGAAGTCTCAAAGGCTTTGCGTGAGCAGCGACACAATACGGAAAGCGCCGCATCTGTCAGGGTTGACACGCGAAAGCTGGACAACCTCGTCGATATGGTGGGGGAACTGGTCATTGCCCAGTCGATGGTATTGCAGAATGGTGAGATACTGAAAGTAAAAGACCAAAAACTCCAGAAGGACAGCGTTCAACTCACCAGGATCACTGCCGAGCTTCAGCGTATCAGCATGTCCATGCGTATGGTCCCCATCAAGAGCACGTTCCAGAAGATGACCCGGCTGGTGCGTGATCTTTCCAAAAAAATGGGAAAAGAAGTCGTTTTGAGCATGAAGGGGGAGGAGACCGAAATCGACCGCAACATGGTCGAGGAGATATATGAGCCGCTCGTGCATATGGTCCGAAATTCTATTGACCATGGCATCGAAGTGCCCGAGGAGCGTATCCGGGCAGGCAAAAATCCAACGGGAACGATACTTATCGCCGCCGAACAGAAAGGCGGCAACATCGTAATCGATATTGAAGACGATGGACAGGGACTTGACTCAAAAAAGATTCGCGATAAGGGGATCGAACGGGGAATAATCAGCGCGTCAGATCAACTCGATGAAAATGCGATTTTCGAATTGATCTTCCATCCCGGGTTTTCGACTAATGAGAAGGTGACCGAAGTCTCCGGCCGTGGCGTTGGAATGGACGTAGTAAAGAAATGCGTCGAGCGCCTCCGCGGGAAGATGGAAATCACCAGCCATTTAGGCAAGGGATCTTCCTTTCACATGAAAATTCCGCTCACGATGGCGATCATCGATGGGATGATAATACAAATCGGGGCCGAACGGTTTATCGTGCCGACGATTTCTCTCAAGGAATCCCTCAAGCTGTCGAAGGAGGCATATTATACCGTCCATGGCAGTGGAGAACTGGTTAAGGTGAGAAATTCCATGATGCCGCTTGTGCGCCTGCACGACTTTTTCAACGAAGAACCCAAATACCGCAACGCTTGGGAGGGACTGCTCCTGGTGGTCACCGAGGGTGTTAAATCCTATTGCCTGCTTGCCGATGCAATCGTTGGGAGGCAGGAGGTAGTGATCAAGAGTCTCGGAGGCCTCTTTCAGCAATTGTCGGGGGTTTCAGGGGGCGCCATACTTGGAGATGGCAAGGTTGCACTGATAATCGATGTAAAAGGCATAATCAGCCAATACGAGGAAAGCACAAAATGACGCCATTGGAACCACAGGATTGGAACGAGCTGGTAGGACTTCTAAAAGAAACTGAAGAAAGCCTGTCGGCCCTGAGTGCCGGGGACGCAGAAAAAGAGATTGAAAAATCTCGCCGTTCTCTTATGTCTTTTCACACTACGTCGGCCATGCTTGGTCTGGAGACCTTGGAGAAGGCCGGACTCGAACTCGAAAAATTTCTGACCACCGAGGTCTCTCCTGGCAGCGTAGACTCTATTGCCGTATTGGGATTCGCCGTAAGTTCAGTTATTGACCAGATGGGAACTTTTACGAACGGCAACGGGGGTGTGCAAATCGATCTAAACGAGATATTGGAATTGTTGGGACAACCGACGACAACGGAAAGCGTCCCTGTTGCGGATGAGTCGGCTCCTGTCGCGCCCGAGACTGGCGAAACAATAGAGGATGAAACGTGCCCTGAAACTCTTGCCGGAATCGAAGAAAGTGCTTCCTACAGCAAGCTGAACGAACTGGTAAGAAACTGGGGCGGTGAGTTGTCGGTGAGTTCCGACGGAGCTCAATTTAGCCTTACCATCACGGGTTCGGCTGAATACCTGCAAAGAGTCGAACAACTCCTCAGCGCAGAGGACCCTTCAGCAAAGCCCCAGGACGGTCCTGCAGAAGACGTGTTGATCGAGAAGGTGATCGCCAGGGGCAAGGAGTTCATGGACGCTTTTTCCGAGGGCGATCTACCGCGCGCGCAGGAAATCCTGCTCAATCTGGCCGATGGCCAGAAACACGGCTCCGTCCTTTACAAAGAGGTTGGCAGCCTGGCCAGGGGGTTGCACGATTCGATACGCGGTTTTCTCAGCACTCTCGACCCGTCCCTGCAGGAGATTGTGGTTAATACGATACCCGATTCCGGGAACCGCCTCGAACACATGATGGAGATGACGGAGAAAGCGGCCATAACCACCTTGGATCACGTGGACGCCATGCAGGAGCGGCTTACGGGCGAATTGGAACTGATCTCCAACTTGCGCGCGCAGCTCGGAGGGTTGCATGCTATAGGCGACGCGGCCGCGAAAAAACTCACCGATGGCGCGGAAGCCCTGAACGCCATGGAAACGATAATCGGCGAGCATCGCTCAGACCTGGATACAATCCTCACTGCTCAGGACTACCAGGATTTAAGCGGTCAGATCATTCTCAAAATATCGCAACTGCTAAAGGATATGGAACTCAAACTGGTCGACCTGATTCGCACGTTCGGGGTGAAGCCGGTAGGCTCCAAAAAGGGGAGCGACGAACTCTATGGTCCAGCGCACGCCGCCATGGACAACGCTGTCCACAGCCAGGATGACGTCGATTCGCTGTTGGCCGACTTCGGTTTCTAGATCAGGTTCGGCCAGGCGAAGCGCAACGCCCGTCTAGGTCTGCGGCTGCGAGCTTTTTGCGATATACTTGAATATCTGTTTGAAAACTCCTTCAAGGATTTCGGAGGCGAGAAAGTAGCCGGGCATTTCCTGATAAAAGGAAGAGGTGATCTCACGGGCGGCTGCGTCAATGTCGGAGGCGTTGCGCCTGAAGACTTCGAACAGCCGTACTTTCCATCTCGATGCCTCTTCGATTGTTTTAGAGACGATTCTTTGCGCTTCGTCTCCGGTTATGTAGCCATAGTGATCGGCACAAAAAAGATCTACTTTCAAAGACCTCAGTTTTTCCAGGCTGTTTAGAAATTGTTCGATATTGGTGTTCATTGAGGGGAAGAGATTATCCGAAAAGGGTATGCCGATTGCGTCGGAGCCGAACAGGATGCCTGCATCGGGCTCGTAAGCCGCAATTGAACAGTTGGAGTGCCCGGGAGTCTCATAAATCTTCAACGCCACCCCGCCCAGGTCAATGATTTCGCCCTCCCGAACAACCGATGGTGCTACGTCGGCTCGCCATTCCAGATCGAAACCCTTTAGTGATTCATTCCTCTCCCCCGCGCTCAATTGGTTGTAGCTGTTTATAAATTCTATCGCCTTTGGTTTCTCGAAAGTCTTAACGGCCGCTTCCGACGCGAGTACTTCAATTGCCGGGTAATTCCTTTTGAAATAGGGGACTATGCCCACGTGGTCAAAATGTGAATGGAGGATCAAAAACCTGGTGATCTCGCCGGGGTCGATCCCTAATCGTCTCATCTGGGCCAGGACATCAGGAAGAATGTAGCTCATCCCACCGTTGATCAACGCCGCCCCATGGTTTCCCCTAAGAAAATATATCCCCGATTCCTCTGCGCCCAGGTACCATAAATTACGTTCGATTTTGCCTGGTTTTTGAGAACGCATTTCGTACCTCCTGCAATTCCTCAATTCCTCACCCTTTAACAGTATTCATAATCACGCCGCCACTTTCAAGTAACTGTGCGCCTCGAATCTTTCCCCGGCCGGGAAGATTGGCAGTCCGAAGTGGACTAAAGTGCGCTTTTTACTGGCATATTTTCGTGGTTTCTGTCATGTTGTTTTGTGGTAAGTTACTGTTATGACATGAGAAACAAAGTCATAAGGGGCCGAAAATACGCCACAAAAGAATCGGTAAGGTGAACTTTTTCAATCGATTCATGAGCCGTCGAGAGGAGTGAGTTAGTGGGGACTATAAAGATTTCCGAGGTGAAGTTGACCGAGGAAGAAATACAGGCCGCCGTTGAGGTACTGCGGTCCGGCAATCTTCGTCAGGGTAGTCAGTGCGAGGCTTTCGAAGGCGAATTTGCGCTCAAGGTGGGGTCACGTTATGCTTTGACCTGCGCCAGCGGCACGGCTTCCCTTCACCTGGCGTATATGACATTCCTGAAACCGGGCGATGAAGTCCTTGTGCCTTCCTTTACCTTTATGGCAACCGGTTCGATGGTAGAGATGAGCCGGGGGAGGCCGGTGTTCTGCGATATCGATCCCGCTACATTTATGATAGATCTTGAGGATGCCGAGAGGCGCATTACCGAGCGGACCCGCGCCATCTCTCCGGTCCACCTGTTCGGGAATCCGGTCGATATCGGCGCTGTGGAGGATCTTGCAGCGCGCCATAATCTTATAGTCGTGTGGGATGCCGCACAGGCGCACGGTACAGCATGGAATAATCGAGATATCGGTGCTTTCGATCATTTTGTCTCCTACTCTTTTTACCCTTCGAAAAACATGTTCGTCGGCGAAGGGGGAATGATATGCACAAATGACAAAGAATATTACGAAAAAATGCGATCCATGCGCAGTCACGGCGAGGTGGACAGGTATTACCATACGTCTCTCGGACACAACTACCGGATGACCGATGTTGAAGCGGCAATTGGACGCAAACAGCTTGGCAGACTCGATGAGATGCTGACCAAAAGGCGACACAATGCCGAGATCCTAACCCGAGGGCTGGCGGATGTTCCCGGTATTCGACCTCAGAAGCTGACCTCTGGTGGGGTACATGCCTGGCATCAGTATTGCCTCGTCGTTGATCCCGATGAATTCGGATGCAACCGCGATACTCTGGCCGACCGGCTCAAAGAGAAGGGCATCGCCAGTGGGGTGCACTATCCGCGAGGCTTACACCAACAGCCTGTCTTTGAAAAACTCTACGGTCCATTAAAGCTTCCGGTCACTGAAGCAACAGCCGAAAAAATCCTTGCAATACCGGTACACCATGGTTTAGCGCCTGATGACGCCGATACTGTCGCAGAAGCCATCAGGGAGTGCCATCGCGCTAATTTTTGACACGAAGAGGGAGCGTAGCGCGGTGAAGGGATAGGAGCGCAGCGGGGTGAAGGCCGCGAAGAAAAGCCTTTTAAGGGGGGATTTGCTTCGCGGGAGCACGAGCTGCTGCTCCGAAAAAGACCTTCGATAGGATTAACAGGAATACAACGGGCCAAAGCTTTTCGTTGAGGACCGGCTTCGGTTCCCCGCGGCACTTTCGCAGGACCCTCTTGCTAAAGAGCTACGGAGTTTTGCTTTTGCGCCAATTTACCAGAATGGAAAAATCCGCCGGATCAGGGACTTTTTCTTTTCGAACGGAATAGGGGGCATTACGTCAGGGACCTCTCCACTCAGGAGCTGAACCGGATATTCATGAAAGATTTTGTATGCCTCCTCAGGGCCGATAATGGTTTCGGTCATTGCGCGCGCCTTCGAAAGCACCGGTCTTCTCCTATCGGGACCGTGAGAGTCAGATGCCACGCAATGAACCATTCGATGCTGAAGGAGCTTCGCGGAAAAATCTCGAATCTCCTGCCCGTAATGTCCCCTCAGGCTGGAGCCCGTGATCTGGACCAGAACACCCGTCTGAATCCAATTTAACAGTACTGACGGATTCTTCATGAGGTGGTAGTTTCTTTCAGGGTGCGCCAGCACGGGGGTGATGCCTCTTGTGAGCATCATCCAGAAAAATCTGTCCAGGTTGGGGGGAATGACCTCAGCCGGCATTTCAATCAGAGCGACCCTCCGATTGTTATTGATGGTCAGCAGCTCTCCTGCCTCGATCTTTTCGGGCAGATTGGAGTCGATGGCCAACTCGCAGCCGGGATAGAGTTCGAGCCGGATTTCTGTTTGCCGGAGCCTCGCTCGCAGTTCTTCAATGGCGGCCAGGATTGTTGTCAGGTTGTTTCCTGGAAAGGCATGAGAAAAATGGGGAGTGCATACGATCCCCGAGATACCGTCAATGGCGGCAATTTGGGCCATCTCGATACTATGGGCCCAGTCTTCGGCGCCATCGTCCAGACCCGGAAGTATATGGCAATGAATGTCGATCACGTCTGAGCCTTTTATTGGATTGATCCCGGGATTGATGCCGGAAGCGATTTCATGGATTATGCCGCGTTTCGGGACTCCTGCAAACCTATATCACTTGCCCGCCGGCTTTTCACTTTGTTTTGAGGGCTTTGGCGAAGAATTTGGCTGAAAAGATTATCCGAGGCGGTCCGGCTTGCCGCGTGGGAATGGATTTGTGGTTTGCGGATGTCTCAAAAACGAAAATGGTTCAGGTTGACGAACTGCCTGGAGTGAAGGGCCGGGATATAATATGTGAGGGGTCGAAAAAGGACGGGCAACCGAGTCCGTAATGACACAGTTCCCCGTCCCGCAGGAAGATTCGGATTATTGAAGTTTCAACGATCCCATGAAAGTCGTTCCGGCAAGCGGGCCGCCCAGAACGCTTCCCCGAATGCCGAGCGTATGCAGTCTTCCTTTCTTGAAAGCATCGGCAAAAATGATGGTATTGTCAACACCGCCCGGCGTGGTATCTGTAGCGGTCATATGCAACAGGCTCGTGGCAAACGGACCGATGACGGCGCTGAATTCGGTTGGAAAACCTGCAGGAAGGGTCGATCCGGAAGCGGCTGCAATGGTCCCGGAAATATAGTTGTTATTTGGTCCATCGGCGTTATCGAAAGTCATCACGATCGTGGCCTGTTGCACAGAGCCTCCACTGCCGGGGCTTTGTAATTCGACGGTGCCCTGCCAGACTGTTCCATCGAAATTAAGAGGCAGTGGTAAAGCAAAAGCGCTGCTTCCGATCAATAAACTAAACAGTGCCATCAGAACCGCGAGTTTTCTCATTTTTAAATCTCCTTGATTACTTGATTAAGTATTGAACGATTCGATCGATTTACTTGAATCCAGTTTCCAGATTATTCCTGCCGGTCACCTCCTTTCTTTCCCGGTATTGACGGAATCCCTTTCGAGTTTGTTTACACACTTTCAGTGTCATTTCCATTTTACCGATTGAAGGATTCGAAGCGGGGAGCGGGAGGCGACCGGGCAGGGAAACGCTGCACAAAAAGCCGGGGCGACTATGCAAAAGAGTTACGAGCAACAAATCCGGAACATCGCGTCCCAAGTCTCCGAAAGACTATTTGACACCCTGATGGAACTAGTAGTAAAAACTTCAGATCAATTAACATCCCACCCACAAGGCCACGGCGCCAAAGACTCCACAAAAACATTCCTCACCCTCCTGGAACGCGGGAGAGTGCTTTTTAATGATTTACATCTGTTTGATCTTTAGACGCAGGCTAAGAAAACCGAAGGACCTCTCATGGCTGACAATTTGAAAATATTGGGGGTAATACCGGCGCGCTACGATTCTACCCGCCTTCCGGGCAAGGTGTTGCGGGATATAGCGGGCAAACCGATGCTCTACTGGGTCTATAAGAACGCTCGTAAGTCCAGTCTGCTCTCAGATCTACTGGTGGCCACGGACAGCGAGAAGGTACTGAGGTTCTGTGAACAGGAGGCCATCCCCGTCATGCTCACAGGGCGGCATCCTTCAGGGACGGACCGGCTGCGAGAGGTAATGGAGCGTGTTGATGCGGACATCTACATCAACATTCAGGGGGATGAACCAATGCTGCGCCCGGACCACCTGGACGCTGTTGTGTCGCCGTTTCTGGCCGGAGACGCCCAGGTGGCGACACTCAAAGTTGCCATGGACGAGTCGGCTGCACTGGATTCCGATAGTGTGAAGGTCGTAACCGACCATTCCGGACGAGCGCTCTATTTTTCCCGCCTCCCGATTCCGTTCGACAGGGACGGCGCCGGCGTTAAGCGCTACAAGCACATAGGCATCTACGCATATACGCGGGCAGCGCTCAGACTTTTTCATTCGCTGCCGGAGTCATCCCTGGAATCGGCGGAGAAGCTGGAGCAACTGCGCTTCCTGCAGAACGGCGTAGAAATTTACGTTGTGGAGACCCCTTATGACACGGTGGGGGTGGACACCGAGGCCGATCTTCAGCGTGTGAATCTTCTGCTGTCAGGGATTGAACGCAGATAGATACAAATAGCACTTCTAAAATCATCAGGCACACGGATTATTGGGGTTGCTTATATTTTATTTTGTCGCATAATCGCAAAATTACAGTGTGATTTACTGCCAGCCCGGAATGTCTCTAACAATACAAATAAGATGATGGAAGCGACACTTAATACTTGCTGCAAATGGGGGAAGCAATGTCGAGTTCGAAAAAATCCACTCCAGTGAAGCAACTGGAAAAAGTACCAACCGGCATCGGTGGGTTTGACGAGATTACGGGCGGGGGTGTTCCGAAGGGGCGTCCCACCCTCATCTGCGGGGGGCCGGGAAGTGGTAAGACCCTTTTTGGGATGGAGTTCCTCGTCCGGGGCGCCAGAGAATTTGATGAGCCCGGTGTCTTCATGTCTTTTGAGGAAAAAGATACTGACCTGGTCGAAAATTTCTCCTCCCTTGGGTTCGATATCGACGACCTGGTGGCCCATGATAAGATGGCTCTCGACTATGTTCATATCGAGAGAAGCGAAATACTCGAAACAGGTGAGTTCGACCTCGAAGGGCTTTTCGTGCGGCTTGGTTTTGCCATCGATTCCATAGGGGCCAAACGTGTGGTCCTGGACACAATTGAAGCCCTTTTCTCGGGCTTTCCCAACGAGGGCATTCTCCGGGCGGAGATCCGGAGGCTTTTCCGATGGCTAAAAGACCGGGGCGTAACGGCGGTAATTACGTGCGAGCAGGGAAAGGGAACACTTACCCGCCATGGCCTTGAAGAGTATGTTTCCGATTGCGTAATCTTGCTCGACCATCGCATGATAGAACAAGTGGCAACACGGCGGTTGCGCATTGTCAAATATCGCGGGACAACCCACGGGACAAATGAATACCCCTTCCTGATCGACGAAGGGGGCCTTTATGTTCTGCCCTTCACTTCTATAGGCCTCACTCACAAGGCCCCCACTGAGCGCATATCAAGCGGGGTGCCGCGCCTCGACACGATGCTTGGCGGTGAAGGGTACTTTCGCGGAAGCAGTATTCTGATTACGGGTACGGCCGGGACGGGGAAAACGAGCCTTGCCGCCCATTTTGCAAACAGCGTGTGTTCGCGGGGCGAAAGATGCCTCTATTTGGCCTTCGAAGAGTCGGAAAGCCAGATCGTGCGCAATATGCGCTCTATCGGCGTAGACCTCCAGCCCTGGCTGGATAATGGATCGCTCCATGTCCACGCTACGCGCCCCACTATCTTCGGGCTTGAAATGCACCTGGTCAGTATGAACAAGCTGGTAAGGGATTTCAAACCTTCCGTCGTAATAATGGACCCTGTTTCAAATATGATTTCGGTGGGCAGCGCCGTCGAGGTTAAATCCGCACTGATGCGCTTCATTGACAGCCTGAAAATGGAGGGCATAACCGCCCTTTTTACATGCCTGATCTTCGGGCAGCAGCAGGATTTGACTGACATGGGCGTTTCCTCCCTCATGGATACATGGATTACCGTACGGGACATCGAAAGTGGCGGCGAGCGCAACCGCGGCCTCTATGTAATTAAATCGCGCGGCATGGCCCACTCAAATCAGGTCCGAGAATTCGTGCTTTCTTCCGATGGTGTAAGACTTGTAGATGTTTATGTCGGCCCCGGAGGCGTTCTGACCGGAGCTGCGCGGCTTGCCCAGGAATCGAAAGACCGGCTGGAGGAAAAAGAGCGCGCGGAGGAAATCGAACGGAGAAAGCGGGAGTTTGATATCCGAAAGCTATCGGTGGAAGCGCAGGTTTCCGGAATGATGGCGGATTTGAGCGCTCAGGAAAAAGAACTCAAGAAGGTCGTCGCAGAGGAAGATGAGAGGCAGCGCAGGCTCGACCGCCAAAGGAGCGAAATAGCGCGCCAGAGGCATGCCGATTAGGTTATCATTAAGGAGGATTGAACAATGGCTCCATCAGACGACAATCGCTCTACTGCCGCTGGCGAGGAAGAAGCTCGGAAGCGTCACGAATCCGGGGACCAGTATGAACTTAGGCTCTATGTGGCCGGACAGACAGCCCGGTCGATGGAAGCTTTCAACAATTTGAAAAAGATATGCGAAGAGCATTTGAAGGGGCAGTGCACGATAGAAGTAATCGACCTGCTTGAAAATCCCCGGCTGGCAAAGGGCGACCAGATTCTCGCGATTCCGACATTGGTCAGAAGACTGCCCGAACCGGTCCGTAAAATAATCGGAACGCTGGCAGATACGGAACGTGTTCTGGTGGGATTGGATTTACGCCCGCGCAAACTTTGAAAGCTCGACCATGTCCGACAAGAAAACAGCGACTGACCTATTTGAAGAAGCTGCAACCAAAATCGAATCGCAAAAGTTTGTCCTCAGTCTATTTGTCGCCGGGCTCACACCGAAATCTTTGAGAGCAATAGAGAATGCAAGACAGCTTTGCGAAACGTACCTTAAAGACAGATACGATCTTGAAATAATAGATGTATATCAACAGCCTTATCTGGCCAAAGACGCACAAGTGATTGCCGTCCCCACTCTCGTCAAGAGTCTTCCGCCGCCACTCCAAAAGTTTATAGGTGATCTTTCCGATCCTGAACCGATTCTGATAAGGCTTGCAATAAAGAAAGAAGGCAAAGGAGATTCCTGACAATCCGTTTATCCAAAGTAGAAAGCAGGGCTATTCCTGTGAAGCAAGCCGAGCCAACGCGGCAAGAGCTGATTGAGGAAAACGAGACCCTCAAGGAGCGCCTGTGGGAGGCGGATCAGACCATAAAGGCTATCCGGGGTGGCGAGGTGGACGCCTTCGTAGTCCAGGAATCGGGCGAAGAACAAGTTTACACCCTCAAGGGAGCCGATGTCGCATACCGCATTCTGGTGGAATCACTCAACGAGGGCGCGCTTATCCTTGCTTCCGATGATTCGATTTTTTACTGCAATGGCTGCTTTAGCGCGATGGTTGGCGTGCCGATTCAAAAGATCATTGGTACCCATATTCGGTCATTTTTCATCCCCGATTCGCAGAAGCTGATAGCTGATAAAATCCGGAAGACGAGAGAAACCGGCGTGGCAAGAGGCGAATGCATTCTGGAGCGAAGTGACGGGACTTTCCTGCCGGTGAGCCTGTCACTAAATTTCATCACCATGAAGGACTTCGACGTCGTATGTGCCATTGTTACTGATCTATCCGGGCAGAAGCAGGTTGAAGAAGAGCTTAGAAGACACCGCGCAGAACTTGAATTTTTGGTCGCCGAACGCACGGCGGACCTTGCCAGGACAAATGCCGAACTTCAGCAGGAGATCATTGAACGTAAGCGGACGGATGAGGCCCTCCTTGTGGCGCACGACGAACTGGAATTGCGTGTCCTGGAACGCACGGCGCAGCTCAGTGAGAACGAACGGAAGTTTAGAAAACTCTCACAGGAATTTCAGACTCTTCTTAATGCTATCAGCGATACATTGATCCTGCTCTCTCCCGAAATGGAAGTATTGTGGACAAACAGCGAAAATGCTTTGGAGTTGAATGAGACGGTATCCGATGCGGTAGGGCAATACTGTTATAAATTGTTACATGATGGTCCTGCTCCCTCTGAGGACAGCCCGATAAAAAGATGTTTCGATACTGCTGAAAAGGAAGTCGCAGTCATAACGCACCATGGGGCGGTACTGGACATAAGGGCCTTTCCGATCAAGGAGGCTGAGAGAGTCAGCAGTGTGCTTCTGCTGGTGAGCGATATTACCGAAAAGATGGCGATGCAGGCAGAAGCGATGCAGGCAGCTCATATGGCCTCACTGGGGGAGTTGGCCGCCGGAGTTGCTCATGAAATCAACAATCCCATCACCGGCATCATAAACTATGGCCAAATACTGATAAATGAGTGCAGCCCCGAGAGCATGGAAAAGGACATTGGAGGTCGCATCGTAAAGGAAGGTGAGCGTATCGGCCGTATTGTAAAGACCCTGCTCTCCTATGCGCGCAATGGGCGAGAAGAAAAAAAGCCGGTTCGCGTCCCTGCCATTCTTGAAGAATCCATTATCCTGATTCAGGGACAAATCCGGAAGGAAGGCATCGATCTAAAGATAGATCTGCACGACGATCTTCCTGAAGTGGATGCTAACTTTCAACAGATCCAGCAGTGTTTTATAAATATTATAAACAACGCGCGCTATGCCTTAAACCAGAAGTATCCCGAAAAGCATAAAAATAAACGCTTCGAGATCACCGGCGAAAGAGTGACTATCAGCGGCCGCCCGTATGTACGAATCGTAATTTACGATCAAGGGGTGGGAATTTCCGCCCATGAGCTCTCCATGCTGACGAAGCCATTCTTTTCCACAAAGCCGTTCGGAAAAGGGACCGGCCTTGGGTTAAACATCACTCAAAAGATCATCGCAGATCATGGCGGGCAGCTCAGCTTCGAGAGTACCAAAGGGGAATTCACCAGGGTCATAATTGATTTACCAGCTAATCGAAGCCGCTAAGGGCTGGAGAATGAGTGTTCGAATTCTTATAGTCGATTTTGAGGAATCGATCAGGTTTACCTTCGAAAGGTTCGTCAGGACCGAGGGGCATATTGCACAACATTGCCTCATAATCCAGCAATCTGAAAAAGATATGCGAAGAACATTAAAGGGATCGGTACTCGATACATGTAATCCACTTACTTGAAAATCCCATACTGGGAAAGGGCGATCAGATTCTCGCAATCCCGACTCTGGTTAGAAAACTCCCTGAGCCGGTTCGAAACATAATCGGAACATTGGCAGATGCGGAACGGGTTCTTGTTGGGTTGGATTTACGCCCGCGCAAACTATGAAAGGGCCGCGATGTCCGAAGGTAAAACAACAACCGAGGTATTCGAAGAAGCTGCAGCTAAGGGTGGATCGCAAAGATTCGTCTTGAGCCTTTTCGTCGCTGGAATGACTCCCCGATCGCTCAGGGCAATCGAAAACGCCAGGCAGCTTTGCGAAAAATATCTTAAAGGCAGGTGCGAACTCGAAGTAATCGACGTGTATCAGCAGCCGGGTTTGGCCAGGGATGCGCAGGTGATTGCCGCCCCGACTCTGGTCAAGCATCTGCCGCCGCCGCTTCAGAGATTCATAGGCGATCTTTCCGACCCCGAACCTATTCTGGTAAGGTTAGCTCTAAGAGAAGAAAAATCGAGTCCCTGACACATATTTGAATGAAAAAGTAACAGAGGTGTATCAATGGAAAATCGCGAGCCGACCAGGGAAGAGTTGCTCGAAAAAGTCAGGATGCTGGAAGAGCGCCTATGGGAAGCGGAACAGACCATCAAGGCGATCCAGAGCGGGGAGGTCGATGCCCTCGTTATCCATGAGCCCGATGGAGAAAGGCTCTACACTCTGACAGGGGCCGACCACGGGTACCGTATCCTGGTGGAGTCAGTTAGCGAGGGTGCACTTATACTCTCATCCGACGATTCTATTTATTATTGCAACCGCACTCTGGGGGCAATGCTGGGACTTCCGATTCACAAAATCATCAGTACAAAACTGGACTCTTATACTGCTTCCGAAGGCCGCGCGCAATTGATGGAACTCATCAAGGAGAGCCGCAGTTGTGGGGCGGCTAAGGGCGAGTTCCTGATGAAACGGGATGACGGGCCACTCCTGCCGGTCAACGTTTCGCTTAATCGTATGAGCACTGGAGATTTTGAGGGCGTCTGCGCGGTTATCACCGATCTGTCCGAACAGAAACGAGTTGAGGAAGAGCTTAGAAGACACCGCACGGAGCTTGAGCTTTTGGTCGGGGAGCGCACGGCCGACCTTCAGCAGGAAATCGTCGAACGCAAGCGAGTGGAGGCGACGCTGAGACAGGCCCAAAGCGAGGCTGCAAGGCATGGAGCAGAGATGGCTTCGCTCATGGACGCGCTGCCGGTGGCAGTCTTTGTAGCCCATGATGTCGAGTGCCGTCACATGTCCGGCAGCCGCTTCACCCAGGAGCTATTGGGGCTGCCCGCCACCGCCAATTTCTCCAAATCCGCTCCGCCGCCTGAGAGCCCGGCCCACTTCAGGGCTATGAAAGACGGGGTCGAAATTCCCCCGGATAAGCTTCCGGTACAAATGGCCGCAAAAGGAACGGAAATCCGCGATTATGAATTCGAGCTGCTGTTCGATGATGGTGTGTCACTGCATCTATTGGGAAACGCCACCCCGCTCCGCGATGTGGAAGGGAAGGTGTACGGCTCGATAGGGGCATTTGTGGACATCACCGGGCGCAAGCGGGCCGAGGAAGAGCTTCACAAGGCAAAGGAAGAAGCTGAGAGGCACGCCAAAGAGCTTGAAGCTCTCATGGATGCAGTCCCCGCTATGATTTGGATCACTCGTGATGCCGAATGCCTTTCGATGACGGGGAACCGCGCCGTCTATGAATTCCTCGGGATGCCCTTTGGAGCAAACGTTTCGAAGACAGCGCCTGAAACTGGGCGGCCGGTACATTTCAAGGCGTTGAGACACGGTATGGAAATTTCTCTGGATGAGCTTCCCATGCAACAGGCGGCAAAAGGCAGGGGGACGCAGGATTATGAGCTCGAATATCTATTTAATGATGGTACGTCCAAGATCACTTTAGGGAATACCACACCGCTCTATGACGCTGCAGGAAAGGCATACGGGGCAATTGCGGCGTTCGTGGATATAACCGGGCGCAAGCAGATGGAGCAGGAACTGCGCAGATCGCGTGACGAACTTGAATTGCGTGTGCGCGAGCGCACCGCCGAACTTGTCGGAACAGTGACCAGGCTCAAACAACTAAACGAGGAGTTACAGGAATTCGCTTTTATTGCCTCTCATGATCTTCAGGAACCACTGCGCAAGATTCAGGCATTCGGGAGCATCATAGCTAAAAAACATCAGGAATCCCTCGATCCCCAGGGTCAGGACTATATGGAGCGCATGATCAAAGCGGCAAACCGTATGTCCGAGTTGCTGCGGTCCCTTCTCGACTACTCCAGAACCGGCATGAGCCAGTTAAACTACAAGCCTGTCTCCCTGACCGAAGTTGCCAGAGACGCCGCCAGCGACCTGGAAATCTCGATCAATAAGGCCAAAGGGAGTGTGGAGATCGGTGAGCTGCCAACCGTGGAGGCCGACGCCGCGTTATTGCGACAACTATTTCAGAATTTTATCGAAAATTCGATAAAGTACCGGAAGGAATCGGAACCGCCTGTCGTGAAGATCTATGGAAGCATCGCCGATTCTGTCTGCCGGGTATTCATAGAGGACAACGGCATCGGTTTCGATGAATGTTATTCGCACAAGATTTTTAAACCATTCGAGCGGCTTCATGGCAAGAATACCCCATACACCGGAACCGGCATGGGCCTCGCCATTTGCAAAAAGATCGTGAACCGGCATGGCGGTGAGATTACGGTAAAAAGTATCCCGGGACAGGGCACAACCTTCATTGTGTCCCTCCCGGCAGCACAGAGAAAAGGTGGTGAATGGGAAAGCAAAACCCTTCATTCATAGTGCTTATGGCGGATGATGACGAAGACGATTGCCTTCTCGTGGAATCAGCTTTTCAGGAGATTGGCATTGCCCATGATTTACGCTTTGTAGACGATGGCCGGGAACTACTGGATTACCTATACAACGAAGGGGATTTTGCGGACCCTGAAAAGCACCCCAGACCCGATTTGATCCTTCTCGATCTAAATATGCCGCTAATAGACGGCCGGGAAGCTCTGACAACAATCAAATCCGATCCGCAACTGAAGAATATCCCCATACTTATTTTCACTACATCCAGGGAGGAGCGGGATATAGCCTTGAGCAAACAGGCCGGTGCTTCTTCCTTTCTATCCAAACCCGACAGGTTTCAAGACTTAACCGATATGCTCGAAAAGTTTTGCGTTGCGATCCTCCATAATCCGAATATTCCCTTTCAGGTAATCGGGTGTTGAAACAACCCCGGCGCCTTGCCTTGAATACGCTTTCTCCGCGGAAGACTGACTCTACTCTGCCGCTCTCTACGTAACAACGCCCCATCGGCGACCTTCATATCTCTCATACCTCTAATTAATACCTCGGATGCTCCTTATAACAACCGTCGAGGCATTCCTGTTCACGTTCCCGTGCCCACTCTTCGCATCGGTGATGATGCGGGTGGTCGGGCGCGCTGCATTCCTTCATGCGTTCTTCAAAATGCTTGCGGCAATGACCGATGCAATAATGTTCATCGGCCTGTGCTTCTGTCTGCGCCATCATTAGGCCTGGAGATTCCGGCTGCGCCAACTGGTTAAGCCCGGCGAGATTCTCGTTGAATAGCGGGCCGGTGGCAGGATCGCCCGGCGTCGCAACGGCATCGGCGCCGGCATACGCGGACGATAATGTGAACATAAGCGCCAGGCAGGCAACAGTGAGAAGAATTGTCGAGTAAAGGGCCCTGGTCATTCTATTCTCCTTCTTGAAGTATCGTATAATTCCAAGTGTTATCAAGATAGTGTTAATACTCAAAGGATAAGATCTGCCTGCTCCTTCTGTCTAGCTGGAACCAGGAATGTGGACTTGTGTACCATATTACTTCGAATTAAACTAATCATTGCAAAGTAAGGCAGATGTCCAGGAGGTAAAACGAAATGCCCATAGTCAAAACATCCTCAAAAGGTCAAATTGTCATTCTGAAAGAAATCAGGGATAGACTTGGAGTTAAGCCCGGGGGGAAGGTGTTGATTCGCATTGCGGGGGACCATGATGAAATAGCCGAAATGGTCCCTTTTCCCGACGACCCCATTTAGGCAGTGCGGGGTATGTTGAAGGGTGGAAAATCCCTGGCTGAGGAACTGCTGGAAGAGAGGATAAAGGATAATCGGCTCGATGAATACATCACGCCGTAAACGCCGGCTGAAAGGCGTTAATTGAAACGCAGATAAACAAATCAATAGCTCAGATGCAACCGCACGCCGTATACCTCGGCGGGACCCCGGTCCCTGTTGTAGCCGGGATTCTGGATGAATTGAAAGTCCGGACTGATTTGCACATAGCGGCCGAGTGGGATGCGGTAATAGATTTCCATGGCCTGCTCCAGGCCGTAATTGAGTTTGCCGTCTCCCAGGAGCATGCCGATCCCTCCGGCCTCGAGGTAGTCTTTGTGCGCGTCTGACAAGCCGTTGACTCCATAGGCAATACCCACGCGGTCGTCAGGCCTGTTCCAATGTATTCCGCTCAACTGTAAGCCGAGGCTCGCATGGCGGTCGCATTCCACGTACTCCCAACTCTCGTGACTCCCGTCGTTCCAGCCGAGACGCCCGAAAATGCCTGTTTCTCCATCGTCAGCCAGCGGCTGTTCGAAATTCAATCCAAAACCATATTTGGTGCCGCCGGTTTCTTCAACGAGCAGGATATTGGGCACAGTGTGGGTGACTTGGGCTAACTCCAGCGCCTCGTCATAGTCGCCCATCCGCCCCTGATTGTAGTAGGTGAGCAGACGGATTACCGTACCGGCGTCATTGGGCTTCACAGTGAGTTCGAGATTGTATCCAAATTCCTCAGTGTCAAAATAGTCGAATTGCGCACCGTTCTGCGTATTAGGGAGCATAAACACCCCGAAGGCCAGTTTCCATCGCGGCTCGAACAGGGTCGTCACAGCCCCGACGCTGTAGCCCCTGGTGTCTGCAGCATAGTCCCACGCAGTATTGAACATGAAATCATAGTTCATAAACTGTATGCGGTTATTGTTGGCGTAGCGGTTTTGGTCGAAATCGTCCGTTAAAGCCAGCCTCCCGAATTTTATTTCAAACCTGCTGACAGGCTGCTCTCCCGGGAGTTGGTCCATGCACCTTTCCACCTTCTCGGTTTCGGAAGAAAGCGGGACAAAATATCTGAAATAGTAACGCGCCAGGTAGGGAACCTTTGGCAGGTTGGAGGATCCCGCTCTTATGACGTCCCCGTTGACATACCCGGCAAGTCCAAGGCCGTCGCCGACTCCGTTTCCCTAGAACAACTCGAGATCGACATAGAGCTGCAGATTCCTCGCCAATTGCGATCCGAAATACACTCCGTACGTATGGGTGGTGTCCTGCCCTTCGCCATTTAGAAAACTCAGGCTGTGAGGGCCCTGGTAGGGGCTGTGAAAAGGCGGCATGTACTGATACACGCCGTTGAACTGCAGCCCCAGGAGCTTGGGCGCCGCGGATTCCAACCAGGCGCACACTGCAGGATTTGGCTCGGCGGAGTTTTCCCCGTTGACGGAACCAGCGCCCTCGGAGGGTTCAGCTTTGGTTCCTGTCCGCTGGTCCGGTTGGATCTGAACAGTTTCAATGGGTTCCGGGCCTGATTCTTCCGCCGTACAAGTGAAGGGAAATACGAGACAAACGAAAATCAGCGCGAATGCAGCACTCTTCGGAACAAGATCCACAACTTCCCCCTCGGGAAATATGAGTAAGGCCAAGGTGCATCGATCATGTCTCCTGGCTCACGTTCATCCTGCTCACCACGCCTTCCGTCACGCTTTGAGCATGACAGTGGCAATTCAGCGACTTTCGTTCCGATCACAGTGGCGGGGCGGCAGATGAGTTGCTCTTCCTTGCCTCGAATCGATGCGGAGAAAAACTCAAACGCCGGTCGTAAGAGGTTCGCCTTTGTCTTTCGGGGGAAATAAACCCCGAAAAGAATAACCTGCTGCGCCCGCCAAAATAAACAGCAAAAGAGGCAAGTCACCATATTCGATGTTGATCAGAGGCTCATGTGGAGGGCGGTTTGCCTCTATCGCGAATTTCTCTACTACCGATTCATCAACCCCGGTCCATTTCGAATCGGAGTTCCGCAGGCCGATATACATGCCCAGAGCCAGTAAAATGATAAGACCGCTTGCAAGCCAGATTTTTTTCATAAATCCTCCGTCTAAACCGCAAAGATTTTCAGCAATTCAGGCCTGCGGATCAGTATGAACCAGTAGGCGCCTACACACAGGAAGCCCTCAAGAATCCCAAGCGGTACCTGGGTGGGTACGAATGCCAGAAGCACCGTAAGAAAAAACTGCCGAAGGGAGCAGAACCGTGCAGAGCACTGGCGAGTTGAAGAGAAGTGACGCTGTATGTGGCCCAATCCGAAAGCAGGCCGCAAAGGAAAGCAGCAATCCACCAACTGCCGGTCAGCCGCTTGACCAAGATAAATATGCCGTAGCCCGCAAAAGCGCCGGCGATTCCCATTGAGGCGAGATTGGCGCCGAGAGTGGAAAGTCCGCCATGAGCAAGGAAAAGTGCCTGCAGCAGCAATGCAACGCTGCTCACGACAACCGTGAGAAGCGGGCCGATGAAAATGGCGGCAATACCCGTCCCGCAGGGATGAGAACAAGTACCTGCCGCAGGGACTGGAATCGGCATGCAGGATATTATGAATACAGCCGCCCCTATCAATCCGATCATAGGCATGAGCTGCTTGTTCTGCTGCCCGCGCAGACGCAAGTCACGCAGTCCCCGGATGAGGAACGGCGCAGACACCGCAAACCACAGCAGCGCCCACTGCGCAGGCAGAATTCCCTCGGTGATGTGCATCGCGTACGCCGGAACGGCTGACAGCACGCACAATGAGGTGAATAGAAAAACTACCGTGATGGAGCGGTGGTTGGTGTTCATACCTGCCTCCTGTAAATTAGTGACGTTCTATACCTCTTAGTCATGTTCGTGGACCGGGGATTCGCAGATGCTCTCAGCCTGGCTCCCGGCTCACTTTTGCTCCCGACGGACAAAAAAAAATCCCTAGAGCTAAAACGCCCTAAGGATTGCACCCTGTTTACTTGATCCTTATGCCGGCTTTCCCGATATTTCCACGCACGGGTTCACCAAACAGCATCAGGCAGGTCTTCTGGCTCACGGATCACCCTACTCTCCGAACCTTCCCATCTCGCTCGAGCGAGAAAGTGGTATGATCGGATTTCGTACCCGTTTACAGCGGCGGGACCGTTCCCGGTTTTCACGGGATTCCCTATTAAACTTATGTGTACCTGATGCTAAAAAGCCACGTAATTTCACTTATAGGAAACCTTTGAAATGGAGTCAACCACAAAATATGACGCTCCACATTTGGCGATGCCCTACACGGTCATCGTGTCATTGAAAACGTGCTTCAGGGGAAAAGCGGAGCACCCACGTGCATAGCCGTAAGTCTCTCCTGTGATTTCATACACCAATCCGGCCTTTTCTCATCGTGTCAAATTGTTCGCTCATGCTTCTTACATGACGTTTTTCCTCTCCTGACAGGAGATGGAACACCCGCTTGGAGCCAGCGTCCTGCACCTGATCTTCCATGAGAAGGTAGCGATCGTAAGCGGTCGTCTCGATGGCAATGCACAGCTCGAAAACCTCGATGACCTCCTTGCCATCAGCCCAACCAAGCGCCTCTTCCAAAGCCACGCCCCCCTCCAGAAACCCGTTCCGGGAAGATTCAGAAACCAGGAAGTAAGGAAAACCGGGATCTGCTTTTTTTCCTGAAATCGAAGCATACAGGTTGACCAGCTCAGATTTATGGTGTTCCTCTGCAGCAGCCAGTTGTTCAAAGAGTTGGGCAGCCGTGTGGGATGCGCTGAAAGTGTTGGCCATTTGCGAGTAGAACCGCTTCATCCCGTCTTCCAGAATCCAGGCGAGCGCAGCATATTCTTCAGGGCTTTGTACGTGGGCGAAGAAGTACATCAGGGGTTCCGGAAAACCTTGAGCGAGAATGCCTTCCCACGCGCGGAGCCCTCCCTGCATGCTATGGACGTCTTTGAACCCGGCCCGCCGTAAGACGATTGCAGCAGCACGGCTGCGGACACCGGCCGTTCAGTAGGTGATCGTCGGCTTCTTCGGGTCAAGCTCACGGAGCCGTTCCGGCAGCTCTCCGACGGGGATCAGCTTTGCGCCGGGCAGGTGGCTCTGTTCATATTCACCGGGCTGGCGCACATCCAAAAGATTGAAATCCTCGGACTTTTTGTCTTCCAGAAAGTCTTTAACCTTCTGCACCTTCCACTCAGAAACCCGTTTGAAGTGATCGAGCACGCCCATAGGCTCCAACTCCTCTTTCAAAGTCCGTTTGAGAAATCTTTCAATTCACCTGAAACTTGAAACCTCTTCATGAAGCGCCTGTCAATGAAGTCCTTGAGCAAGAACGCTAAGCCCCCATTAAGAACGATGTTTTTCTTCCACATGATTCCCTTGCCGTTACCCATGTTCATAATGAGCATGTAGTCTGGATTGGGAGCAAAGCGTTTCATTTCACCACCGTCGAGGGCGACTCCAAGGTTATGCAGCAGAATGGGGTTTTGCCGCACTGCATGAACTCCGACCTTTGCCACGGCGTGCCCTTCTACACTGATGCAATCCCCGCCGCCAAAGAGTTGCGGGTGGGCAGTGCTCTGAAGCCACCCGTTGACCGACATGCCGCCGTCTTCTCCGACGGGTATCCTGGATTCCCGGAACAGTGCGGGAGGTCGAACTCCAACGGCCACAAAGGCAAAGTCGAAAGGAATGCTCCGGCCATCGGTGAGCGTCGCGCTTCTGTTCTCGAAGGAACGTACCCTGACCCCTTCGAGAATAGCGATTCGCCTTACGGCCAGAGAAGCAACGGCAAGACGTCTGACCCTTCCGGGAACGCCCTGGAGAATCTGGTTTCCGGCGACAAGGGTGATCGCCGGCGTGGCCCTATTATCGTGCAACAGCTTCCAGACGTTGGCGGCGATTTCAATGCCGGCCGGACCGCCTCCTGCAACCAAAACTCGTGTTATCCCTTTAGCGTTTTGACTCAAGATGAGGTTTCGAGCCTTGCAGAGATTGAGGATGGGCTTTACTGAAAAAACATATTCATCGGCAGCGGCAAGCTCTGCGGTGGGCACCACGCTGCCGATGTTGAAAGATGCTATATCATATGGTACCTGCGCATCGTTGTCCAAGTAGAGCTTCTGGGCCACAGGATCAACCGCTGTGACTCCGGCCTCGATGAATTGACCGCCACGCTCCCGGACCATTCTCTGGATGTTGAAGCGGACTTGCCGGGGTTCGTAGAGGCCGGAAAGCATGCCCGGACCCATACCAGAGTAGTAATGATAACGGCAGGGGCTGATCAAAGTCGCCCGGTGGCCGCGCGCGAGATAACACTCGAGATGGGCCAGCGCAGTTAAATGAGCATGGCCTCCTCCGACCAAAACAAGATGCTTTCCCACGGGATGTCCTCAATCACTGATTAAAGGGACTGCTTTAATCGGAATTGCCTCCAGCACTGCTCCGGCTTCAAGGAAATCATCGTAAATAAAGCCGGCCATCAGGTCCGCGTGGCGCAGGCACTGGCAGTTCGATCTCCTGATTATTCAATGATAAGTTCAGATAAGTTCAGAGCCACGTCAAGGCAATAGGTCGAAGCCGAGGAATCCAGATAGGGAAGGGTATATCCGAATCGTTGTGGTGCGCTCGCGACAGTGTAATGGATCATACCCCTGGTCGGCAACAAGCCATATCCATTTCTTGCGGGAAGTGAGCGATCCGGATACGGATGAGTTCATCCTAATGGTCGTGGACTGTGCCGGACGGTAAGAGTTAAAAGAAAATCTCAATGAAATTTTCGGCGATGCGGAAAGTAAGGATATCCCGCTGGTGCGGACTCATGAAGATATGGCGATCCGGCGAAGAGAAGATTATCTCGTCAGGACTCTTGAGAAGAGAACAAGAGAGGGGGACAAATCCATAAGCGCTCAAATAATAAACTAGACATGCATGATTCCACTTTTCTGGAACACGGGACAATTTCCATGCAGCGCTTAAGGGCAATCGAGCGATTATGGGTGTGGCCTCTCCTTCACTACTCACCACCCAAAGCAACGAATAACTATTGTATGACGGCGATCTCCCTCACCGAGGTTTTGCGTAGTCGCAGTTTGAGGAGGGACATCTCTCTGAGGGCTGAAACCGGCAGAGTCGCCGCCGAGGTGGCTGAGGTTATCGTTGATAAGGCTGCTGCCGATATTGAGGCAGGTGCCGACGATTCCCCCTATGCCGCTCAAGTCAATCGTGTCGAAACTCCCGGGAGGATATAACGTTGTTGCTTCCCCGCCATGATCGCTCGGGAAATGCGCAGGCCTCAAGTTATTCGTTGAATTGACATTCGCCGCAGCCATATTTTTTTGATCGTTCACGCCGTAGCTGTTAGTAGAACCCGCGCCCGGACGGTCGATAGGATTCAGAAATCTCCCGGCATTTTCGGTCAAGGAGTGGGCGTGATTCACGCCTGAGGTGTCGAGGTATTGGCCCGGGATATAGCCCTCGTTGTTAATCGGGAGCGCCTCGATAAGCAGATTTGTCGTGCCGGAACCAGGCGGTTCCGACTTCACGAACTCATCAGCCGATCTGTCGAGATAGAAGCCGCCAAGCCCTGTTGAATCATGCGGGTAGCCGCCTGCGGTTTCGCGCCAATTGTTGATCCCGAGTAATGTCGATGTATTCGGCCAATATGGGGCAACGAATATGAAGCGCAGATCGCAGGCAAGGCCGTCAGGGCCGCGCGCGGCAACGGGCAGGGTTGGCGCGAAAAGCAAACTGAGTGCCAGAGCGACGATGGCTGAGTACGGCATCAGCTTTCTTCTCATAGCCATCTCCTCTTCCAAGGTTGAGCCGGCTATCACCCCTCTTGCGCAACTCTCTTTCGAGAAGCAACAGCGTTTTCGGGCAACTTTTCGAACTTGGCCGGGTCAGGTCCCCGGATGACCAGCGTGAAACCTGAGCCGGATAAGGTTTGTAGAGGTGCGGGACGGTGGGGCGTCCCTTTCTTTCGGCAACGAAACGAGCACTCGCAATCACGCCGTATAGGATCTTTTACCGGCCGATAAACTTAGCTGCTTCTTCGGGTGAGACGGTTTCGCGAGCTTAGGCGATTGAGGCTGATTCGATCAGTAAAGCCATTATGAGCACTAATTTGAACCTGTTCATTCCCGGCCCCTCGAATTAGCGGCTGTGAAGGGAATTAAACCAGCAGGGGGGGCGCAGGAGTACTCTAACCAAGCTACTATAAACTCTTACCCTACTTTATTTTACAACTGTGCAGCGTCTACGTCAATTGGAAAAAGAGGCCGTGAAAATCCGCCTTGCAGCTCTTCCGTGAAACTGAACCGGATTGGACGAAGAACTTTACAGCGAGTTTACAGGCCCCAAAAGACCGGACTTCTACCCATAGGTTTGGGGTTCTCAATTGACCTTAACAAGGAGCAGATTGGCTGTCTTTTACTGATTACATTCGAATCGCTTGCGACTTTCTCAGACAAAGGTATACAGTCAATGCGCATGAAGCTATAATGAAATCGGGAAGATTGCTCCGGGGGGGGATCCGCCACGCCTTTCCCTGTGCGACCCGACTGATGCCTGAAAGGGTTGGGATCTTTTGTGAAGCGCTTTCCCGAACAGCAATGGGAGAGCGAAAAATCTCGTTTTCTGGTCCATGCTCCATCAGTGTCGTTTTTCGCTGCAAGCAACGCTCATTCCGTCAAACAGGGATGAGATCAAAACGGACGTGATATGGACGATGTTCAAGTAGCCGGCCGCGGTTTCAGTGGAACAATCCAATACATTCGATTGATTGATCTCATCCAGGTTTCCTGCCTTGCTAAAATGAGCCATGTAATTAAAGTTGATTCCCCCAGCGAATCCGGCCGCGCCTACTTAGACTCCGGAAATGTGATTCACGTGGAATCGGGCAATAAAATCGGGGAGGAAGGTTTTTTCGAACTGCTCCAGTGGGAGATGGGCCGTTTTGAAACGCTACCCCTTCCCGAGGAGGTGACCGTTTCAATAAACCGGCCATGGGAATATCTGCTCATCCAGGCGATTAATCTTGCAGGGGAAAAAGTTGGCGGAGAAAAGGGACCCCCCGCATCTCAAGGCCCATCGCGCGGCTTTTGGGGCACTATAAATGACATCGGTTTGACCGACCTCGTTCAGTTGGCCTGCCTTGACAGCGTGGACCGCATTGTTGAGGTCAGCTCAGAGACGCTTACGGGAACAATTCACATCCGAGGCGGACAGGTTTGCCATGCACAAACCGGCGATTTTGTGGGCCGGGAGGCTTTCTTCAAGATGCTTGCGGCCCGTAGCGGGAGCTTCGTGACACTTCCCGGTTCTGAGGAAGGCGAAGTTACCATCACGGTGCCATGGGAACACCTGCTCATCGAAGCCATGCGTTTTCTGGATGAAACATTGGGGGTAATCGACGAAGAGCAAGCCGAAGAAAGAGCCGACACTCTGCTGCAAAAGGTGCAGAAAAAGAAAATGGCAGAAAAAATCCGACTCGCAATGACCGCGGATAAAGAAACCAGGGCCATCTTGATCCGGGACAGTAATCGCATGATCCAAGTGGCTGTGATTTCCAATCCCAAGATAACCGATGGCGAGGTGGCGGCCATAGCTTATTCCAGGCACGTTGACGACGAGGTCCTGCGAAGGATTGCCGCAGATAAGGAATGGACCAGACTCTATCCCGTTCGTCTGGCTCTTGCGACAAATCCCAAAACCCCGATCTCGATTGCCAGAAAACTTGTCCCAACCCTCAAACGCCAAGATCTGAAAAACATCTCTCGAAGCAAGTCCGTTCCGAATTTGGTGGCAAATGAGGCCCGCAGGTTCCTGCCAAAGTAGTTAGCGATAGAAGGAACATGCAATCCCTCTCACCTTGCGGTCCGGCAGACTTAGATCGGCACGAAGAGGGAGAAGATGAGCCGCCTTCTGCATAGCGCCGAATTTCTTTAGTCCCGTGCGGAGGATTGATTCGTCATTATCTGTTGACCAAATGGTTAAAATGCGAATAGATAGGACTTACGAAAGGGCGAAAATGAAGACGGTCAAAATCGTTTACTGGCGGGAAAATGATGGTATGTGGCTGGGTCACCTCGAAGCATACCCGGATTATATGACTCAGGGCGAAACCCTCGACGAGCTGAAGGAAAACCTCAAAGACATCCTCGGCGATCTGGAGAGTAAAGATATCCCGTTGGTGCGGACTCATGAAGATATGGCGATCTGATGAAGAGAAGAGACCTCGTTAGAACTCCTGAAGAGCGGGGTTGCGAACTGATTTGCCATGGAAGCAAGCACGATTGGTATCAAAACCCGGTAACCCGTATGTGCCAACCCATTCCCCTCCACCGCGAGATCAACGACCGTCTTGCAAAACACATCCTGAGGATGCTCGCCAATTAATTCAACGACTGTTCGAGCCCCGGGCTCCCTTCATCGACTCTGAAAACTTGTTGACAAAACGCTGGCTCCTTTTCTGGAGGCAATGTCTCCTCGGAACATATCGTCCTTTATGGCGCCAACCAGGGTCTTCACAACCCGGACTTGCTGCTCATACGATATCCCCATCCAGAGCGGCAACCGAATCAGGCGCTGAGAAACCGAGTCCGTAACGGGCAACTCGCCGCTTGTCCTGCAATAGCGTAAGCCTGCAGGGGATCGATGCAGCGGAACATAGTGAAAGATCGCCGAGATCCCGTGGCACTTCATTTCGGAAAGGACCATTTGCCGGTCGATCTCGGGTGGCAGCAGGATGTAATACATGTGCGCGTTGTGTTCGCATTCAACGGGAACGATCGGTCGACGTAGATATCCAGCCGATTCAAAGGGTTCAAGAAGCTCGTGATAACGATTCCAGGCCTCGAGGCGCGCGACGGTGATACGGTCGGCTTCCTCGAGCTGCGCAAAAAGAAATGCCGCGACCAACTCACCCGGAAGATACGACGAACCGACGGCCTGCCACGTGTATTTGTCCACTTCTCCGCGAAAAAAGCGGCTGCGGTCCGTACCTTTTTCCCTGTAAATCTCGGCCATACCGATCAGATCGGGTGTATTGACGATTAGCGCGCCTCCCTCGCCGGAAATTACATTCTTGGTTTCGTGAAAGCTATAGGCGCCGAGGTGGCCGATACTTCCCAGGGTCCGCCCCCTGTATGTCGCCATCACTCCCTGCGCGGCATCCTCTACCACTTTCAGGCCGTAAGCCCCGGCAATTTGCATGATCGTATCCATCTCGCAGCCAACCCCCGCATAGTGGACCGGGACAATTGCCCGCGTGCGCGGCGAAATGGCCGCCTCGATCAAGCCTTCGTCGATGTTTAACGTATCTTCTCTCACATCCACAAAGACCGGCTTTGCTCCCCTCAGCACAAACGCGTTGGCCGTGGATACGAAAGTGTAAGAGGGCATGATGACCTCATCGCCCGCCTCTATTTCAAGGAGCAGGGCCGCCATTTCCAGCGCCGCCGTACAAGAATGTGTCAATAGGGCCCTGGCGCAGCCCGTCTTGGCTTCGATCCATTTATGGCAACGCTCGGTAAAGGGACCGTCACCGGCCAGACGCCCATTGAAATGGGCTTCTGCAATGAAATAGAGTTCTTTGCCGGTCATGTAAGGCCAGTTGAAGGGAACTGGATTTTTATCTTTTGTCATATCAGAACCTGTTGTTGGATGCGGCAGCCTCGACAGGCAAGGCCGGCGCCCGAGACGATCATCGTGATCTAGTGAGTCCAATACGTTATCAAGATCTGCCGGTCTGTCGATTCATTTTAGCAAGAAAGTCAGTTTAAGTTGCCTCGATGTTGTCAGTCGATTACAAGCTCTTGAACCGACCGGACTGAACTTCCTTATCATAGTCGATAAGAATGTCCCGATAACTATAGACCGGTTCCCAATCGAAGTCACGTTTAGCATTGCCGATATCAAAATAATAGCTCTTTTTTTTCTCGGGCAGATCCGGTCTGTAAACGACCGGGACAGCATGGTTCTTGGAACTGAAGACTTCCGAGAAGGTCTTGACTTCTTCTTCGTTGGTTCGTCCAATGCCGGCCCCGATAAGATAGAGGCCTCGAGCCCGATCTGACGAGACCGCCATATGGATGGCGCGGACCGCATCCTTGACGTATAGAGAGTCGCGCCTTGCCTCATGTTTGCCCCAGATTTCAAGTGCTTGGCCAGCCTTCGCCAGCTTGTAAAAGACTTCAAAAGCACTTGGATTGAATACTCCATCGGTCCAGGACCCTTCCAGGCGACCGTAGCCCAGCAGGCCCGTCAGCCGCAAGATAATCCCCTGGACGCCAAATTCCTGTGCGTAATGCTCGACATACTCGGCGGCGGCTATCTTGGAGATAACATAAGCCGCGTGGTCACCTGTCAGGGCATACTTCCGGCCCATTGCTTCCGTGACGGGCAGTTCGGTATGCTCCATGCCCTCATACAGGGTGGTGGTGAAGATGAACTTTCCTATATTATTGTGGCGGCAATGTTCCAATGCGTAGAAAGTGCCGAGGGTATTGACCTTCAGGAAAATGTCAGGGGCGCAATCCTGGCAGGCTGCCGGGATGATTGCGGCAAGATGAATGAATGCCTTTACATCCTCAGTGGGCAGACTTTTAAAGTCCTCAGGCCTGGTAACGTCCAGATGCACGAAAGGAACTCCCAACTCATGGAAAAACGAGTCGTATTTCCGGGTGCGGCCCGCGGCGATAACCTTTTCACCGGCCCTCAGCAGGTGATCAACCAGATAGCGGCCCAAGAAACCTGTCGCTCCCGTGATTACGATCATATTATTCCCCCAGTCTTGAAGTTTGGAACTCGACGGTTTCACGTACTATGTAAAGCGGCCTTCCTTTGGTCTGATCAAAAACGTAACCTATGTAAAGTCCAAGTACCCCCACTTCGGCAATAATAATCCCGCCGACGAAACAGATGGACATAATTATGCTGGTCCAACCATGAACGTTGATGCCCTTAATCAAATACTGGTAGAAAACCACTACTCCGTATAAGAAAGAGGCAAGGGTCACGGTACAGCCGACCTTGATCGACATGACCAGGGGTTTGTTGGATTGGGTCGTGATGATTTCGAACGCCAGCCGAAGTTGCTTTTTAAGAGTGTATGAGGATGTGCCCGAGCTGCGTTCAGAGTGCTCTACGTCAATAACCCCCGTCCTGAAGCCCATCCATTTTATAAACAGTATGAAAGCGCGATTTCGGTCGCCCATGCGCTTGTAGTTGTCTGCGACCATGCGTCTGCACATGCTGAAATTGCTGATCGTGCTGTCAAAGGCGCCGCCCGTGAAGTATCCGTATAAAGCATGAAAGATCTTTGAAGAGAGTCTTTTTAGAAATTTATCCTTCCGGGCGGTTCTGCGGGAAAAGACCACGTCATAGCCTTCCTGGGCTTTGGAATAGAAGCGGTGGATTTCTTCGGGTCTGTCTTGAAGGTCGCAGTCCATGACCACGATCCACTCGCCGGTGGCGTGGTGCAAACCGGCGGTTATCGCGCGGATCTGACCGAAGTTACGGGAAAGGTCCAGACCCTTTACTCTTACATCTTTCAAAGCGATCTCACGGATTATTTCCCACGAATTCTGCGGGCAGGCATCATTCACCAGGATGATTTCGAAACTGGGGGTAATGGCTTCGAGTGACGTTACCAGACGGCGATAGAGTTCTTTCAGGCAAGTCTTGCAGCCATACACCGGGATGACAACAGAAATAACCATTATCTTTTATCTCTCTCCATCTGGTGACTTGCATGCACCAAGGCCGCGAAAGTTCTTCATATACATCCGGGCTTCTGGACCAGTGTTAAAAATCAGATCGAGAATGCTGACACCGTGCTCGAAAGGGGGGTGAAGCTGGGGGTATTCAGGATACCCGGAGTAATCAATGTAGGTAATTTTTATATTTTCCTGAGCAAACAAGTCAGACTCTATATAGTTCATAGCGGCGGGGCCGGAAATATATTCGCTGGCGCCAAGCTGTTTGCACAAATCGACGAGACGCTTTGTCTGGCCGTCTACCAGGCTGTAATCCTGCGACCAGGTTATATTCGTTTTGATGCCGAGAATCGCGCACACTTCCTTGATGAACTGAAAGTTGACATTGCTTAGTTTACTCTCAGCACTACATTTCTTGTATAATTCTTCAAAGGCCGGCTTGTACATATTGAAGAAAGCGGCCTTGGCGTAGGCCTGTGAAAGAGACCGCCAGTGCGTCCGGCTCCAGGTCGAATCGGAGATAATAGTATCCTGAATGAGTTGACCGAACTTGTGACGGACGGGAATACTCAGCCATAGCAAGCCGCCGGTGCTCTTGATCTTGTTGCGGTTGCGCCAATCGTTCTTAGTGAATTGCGCGGTGTCATAGAGAATGAATTCATCGACGGAATCGATCAAGTCGAAGTAGCCCTTCCACGGGATATAGTTTGATTGGAGGATGGCTATCCGTTTGCCCATTGGCGTAATCTCTTCCGAAAGTGGCGCTCAAGCAGCTCCAGCGGTGCCCGCTTCTGTTGGGATCGTTGCAGACGTAGCAGCCGCTGGACGACGACTCCGACGCTTTCGCACCATTTTCCACAAAGCAAGATGGGCAACACCGAGAACAATGGCGATTATCGAATAGGAACGCAGCAGCAGTGTGCCGGTCTGGGCGGCTGTGGAAGTGAATCCGAGCCAAACGAGCACTTGTGATGTTCCGGCTTCTGAAATGCCCAGACCGCCCGGGACCAGGCTGAGAATGCTGATTAACGTAACGGTTGACATCAGGGCCAGCGTCTTAAGAAAATCCAAAGGCAGCGACCCGCAATACAGCAAGATGTACCAACTGAATGCAACCGAAGCCCAGGAGATGCACGTGATAAAGGTGACCAACAGCAGCGTAGGCAGATTTCTGATGCACTGGTTCATGTGGTTCAGCAACTGCTGTGCCCGCCCGGTAAATCGCAGCTTGTAAAGAGTGTAGATTCCTATAACTCCAAGGGACATTGATGCAGCGATGAAGTAAAAAGCATAGGACCTGTGGGGCAGGAAGCTAAGGGCCGTAAGGAGGCTGATGCCGGCTATGCTCAAGACTGTTCCCAGGTCCAGCGCCCGTTCTACCAGGAAAGATCCGTATCCGGGAAAGCGTTGGATCATGCCGTGCTTTTTCAGCAGTTCCACCTTGAGCATCTCTCCCGACTGCAGGGGAGTGAAGATCGAAAAGCTCAGCGAGACTGCAGTGCACATGTAGAGATCGAAGAAGGGAACGATCGTGTCTGTGCGCTTCAGGAGCAAATGCCAGCGCAGGGCGCGAATCATCCAGTAGAGCACAATAGACGATCCGCCATAGCCGATCAGATGGATCAGATTAACTTCCTTCAGGGCCAGGGCGATCGCCCCCCATTGGAAGGTAAGGGCGACGTAAACCGTGCTGCCGACGAAAACCACAGCGCTGAAGAGGATTGCAGCAACACGGTACCAGTGGGAGCCTGTTGCGGGCAGAGCAAGTCCGGAACATCCGGGAGTAGTTGCTGCACCCGGATGAACAAGGGCTAGCTCTTTGATATCGATGGTCGAGGAACTTTCAACATTCTGCACAGGAAGGTCAAGCTTTTGCACAAATTATATCCAAAAAGAACAAATGTTTGCAGTTTCCAAACGGAATCGTGATGGCTGCGGGTGTGTCCACCCACTCGATTTCTCTAACCCAAGAATGCAACACATCCCAATTTCGCTCAATTTCGTCAAGATGCCTTCAGCGAACAGGCCGTATCAAACCAAGCTCATTTAATCCGAGCTGGATGAATCCAGTTCAACGCTCATTCAGCAGGTTGTGCGGCATAAATAATCCAAGACCATGCCCGATGTCAATCGGCGTTGAGAACCGGCCCATTTCAGGCGTCGAAAATTGCCCCACCCCTGTAAGCAAATTCCTTCAAGCACATTTCAGGGCATCCCGGAATCCGTCAGGGCCGGACCTTGATGCCGCTTCCGGTCATGCGGTCCTTTATGGGCAGGAATCAGGTTCTCCAAAATATTTCGTTTTTCATTCTTCAGGAATCGTGACAGTGACGTGTCATTTTACCCATGAAGGCGGTTGCCATCCCGGGATCGCCAAAGACTTGCAGCCGTTTTGATGAAGTGAGGTTGGTAGTTATGATTCTTGTGCCGGTACCGCCAATAAAGAGGCAGCTCGATAGGGCGTGACATTTATAGTGGTGTCTCGCATCGACGCACACTCACCATAATCGACCCATGCTGTTGGGCAGACAGTTCTTTTAGTTCTCCACGAAGGCGCTCCCTGCAATAAGCTTCGAGATATCGAAGACACTTCGGCGAGGCAACTATCGGAATGCCAGTCTCTTCAACAAGGCGATCGATCATGCCGCGTCCCTGTTGCTGTTCGGTGTACGCGACCGAGAAAGGTGCGAGCGTAAAGGCTCCCAAGCCATAAAACTTACAAGACATTGCAGAGGGCGATGCCCCCGTGACCGGATAAACTGCCTCGAGGGGGAACCCTATCCCCCAGATGACCACCGGATCACGGGGGAAGGTGTCTAACCCTTTCCGGGCCTGCTCGGAAGTAATTTGCTCGGTTTTCGACTCGGCAATAACAAGGGAAGTATTGACTACTGCCGCCAGAATCAGTACTGCGGTACCGAGACGATTACGCCAACCTGGAACTTGCCCTGTCAGGAAGGGGGCAAGTGTGAGTAAGCAAACCAAAGGCACATAAACCCTTATTATTCCAGGGCGCCCTGATAGACCTATGGCAAAGACAGCTCCAATACATAATCCCCAACTGGCTGCTACCCGCCAACTTGGACGGAGCAAGGCCAATAACAATGCAGCCAGCACAAATGGCAGCAACTTGAGGTCCCACAAGGTTTGGACCCCGGCCCAACCTTTGGCGACCGAGTTTCCTTGAGCCGGTAGTGGACCCAGTTCAGCCGACATTGCCCGCAGGGTTTGTGGATTGACGATTTCGGGATCAACGAAAAACCATTCTCGTATCAAGTCAATATCGTTATTACTGAAGCCATATCGGCCCAATATGTCCGGACGCTTCTTCAGATGCTCATCTGCGCCAAAATCGGTGAAAGGCGTGCGAACCGGATTAAGCTCATTGAAGGCCTTCCATTCCTGCCCCTGGTAAGCCTTATGATCGATAACCGTTGAGGCTGCAATTAGTAGAATAAGGGCCAACAACGAAACCTGTGAGAATCGGCGCCACAATAGGGTTCGCCACGGAAGCAACGGCAGAGCTCCAAAGAGAACCAATAAAAACTCGTTGCTTCTCACCAGGTAGCTGGAGAAGGCAAGCAGGCATCCGATCAATAGTGCCTGCCGGTTGTTCTGACGCGCAAACAGGTGACAGCATATAATCGCGCCTACCAGGAGCAAACCTGCATTAATGGTGAACTGCGGGAAAAGCACCGGGCGCACCAGCAACAGGGCAAGCATAAACAGGGGGGCTACATAGCCGGCACCGAGCCGGTACAAGCCAAACAGCACTACTGTCCCTACGGTAATAAGCACACCCAGCGTAGCAATTGAGTAGCCGAGGATTCCACCGACTTGCGGAATCGCGCGGACCAGGTACCCCCAAAGAACATTCGAAAAAATAATATTAGGCGACCCGAAGGCTGCCACGCCATAACCGTGAGCGACCATGGACATGGCAACATCGTCATTCGTCTCCCATCTTGCCTCGAAGACCAAACAGAGGGAGATTACAAAGGTCGCTGCAATAGCCAGCGAACCTACAAACAGCCAGAACTTTGATCCCGGAAGTCCGCCGGTTGCACGGTCAGCCACGGGAGGCAACTTCCGTTCCGAGCACAGTAAAACCCATACAGAGTATTCCTTGTAACGTGCCACAAAATTGAGAAGGAGCATCCGCAACGGGCCGGATACCCCTTGGTGTATCGGGCGTGTATCAGGGTTCTGAACACGCCGGCTCATGATTGTAAAATCAAGAACTCAGATAGGCGGGAGAGGATTTGAACCTCCGACTTCCACCGTGTGAGGATGGCACTCTCACCGCTGAGTTACCCGCCCGTCAGGCCCCGCAACAGCACTGCGGGATTGTATTTCATCGCCGCCCTTTATATCTGATACGTTCGCTAAACGCAATACTCAATGCCGAATCATGCCCCAGGTATGCCGACGAATGGTGCAAAATGCCGAACAATTCGGTGAACACTAATCAGGAAGGTTTCTGCTTGCCGTGTTGGGGCGCCTTTTTCAGTTGCTCTATCTTTAAGCGTTCGTAATCCTCTCTTGCCCTCTGATCTCTGAAATCAATTTTGAGGATGGCCTCGAGTTTTTTCGATGCCTCGGCATAGTTTCCGGTTTCCTCGTAGAGGTCCGCTGCGAGCCTGCAGTATTTTTTCTCCTTGGGCTGCAGCCGGATCAGGTGTTCGAGTTCTTGCAGGGCTGCTTTCTTATCACCCAGTTTGGTTGCTGCCTGAAGAAGATATTTGTGCAGGCTGGTCGAATCAGGGTCCTTCTCCGCCAAGCCACGGAAATAGGCCTGCATGCCTTTGTAGTCCTTCCGGTCTTCGTAGTATTTATATACCGAGTCCAAACCGGCTGGGTTTTTGGGATCGAGCCGCGCGAGTTCCTGGCGGACCTGGATCTCGGCTTTATCGTTTCTGAGCTTTTGATAAATAATGAGCAACTGTTTCCTGGATTCAACGTCTTTGGGGTCCATGGAAGCTATTGAATACAAATGGGCCTGCGCCTTATCATACCTTTTTAGATCCATATAGAGCATTGCGGCGTTAAAGAGATATTTGCGGTTATTAGGTTCCATTTGGAGAAGTTTTTCGTAGTTCGCGATTTCCCCGGTCTTATCATCCATTTTTTCCAGGATGGGGATGAGGCTGATAAGCGCTTCCTTGTTATGCGGGTTCTTCTGCACCACGGATTCGTAACAGGCTTTGGCCTGGGCGTGATTTCCCTTCTTCTCGTAAAGGTCGGCAAGCAGTTGCCAGGTTTTCACATCATTTGAATTTTTATGCAGGTATTTCTCTAATTCAACGACAGCCTCATCGGTTTTGCCATTTCGGAGCAGCGTGACCGCCAGGTTATATTGGACATTGGAGTCCATTACGCCTGCCTTCTCGGCCCTCTCCCATGCCGAAGCCGCCTTTTGCCAGTCCTTTCCGTCGCTGGCAAGCTGGGCGATTTCGACCAGCACCTGGGATCGGAAGGATTGTGGAATTTCGCGCTCATGTTTCTCGAGAAACTTCCCGGCCAGCTCGCTCGTCTTTTTGTTCTTCAGGTAGGAGAGAAATTCCCTGAAAGTCTGCTGCTCTTCTGTCAGTTTCAGGAGGTCGAGGTAGACCTGGAGTGCCTCATCGGTTTTGTTCATTATTTGATAGACGACAAGAAGCTTTTCGGAAATATTTGTAGATTTGCCGGATTCGTTTATTTCCTTATAAAGGTGGGCCGCATCAGCGTAACGCTTGCTGTCAAAATAAAGCCCGGCAAGTTGTGTCTTAATAAGTATGTTTGAGCCATTGTCACTGAGCGCCTTTTCCAGGTAGGCGATTCTCTTATCAATGTCGGCGCTTGTATTCGCCCTGTGGAGCCAGTCTCTATAATCGAGTTGAACAAGGAGAGAGACCTTGCCGATCGGACGATTCCAAAGCAATACCCGCAACTCTACGTTTTTAGGTGTTTCGAAAGATTCCTGGGGAAAAAGATCTTTTATAGTCACGCCGGGTTTTCTGCAGATTGCTTTCACGTCCATATCCGAAGAGACCACCTTGGTTCCCCAGGAGAGCCATCCGTCAGTTTTGACCTGGACAAGCAGGAGAGAATCCCTGGGGTTTACGATGACCTGGGAGTCCGGGAGCAGGAGCAGTTCCTGACCGTTGTGCTGAAAATGAAGGGCGACGAGTTTTGAGGGAAAGATCGTCAGCGCGGAAGTCGCGCCTCCCCAGGCCATGACAAGAGCGCATACGGCGCCTAATGCCAAGACAAGAACAACAACGGCAATGATGAGCATGCGGGAGGATGACCGCGGTTTTTTTTCTTTATCCCCCCCCCCACCACGGTAGAAGGAACCGGGAGATCCATAAGGATAACCGCGCCTAGAATTCATCACCGGCATCACTCCTGTAGATTCTGGTTTCCTCGTAGATTTTCAGGATTTCATCCGGCCTGAGCAACCGGTGACGGCCCGGCTTTAATCGGCCCAGGCACACCGGCCCGTAAGAAATACGCCTTATCTTCACAACCGGGTGCCCAACCGCTTCGCCCATGCGTTTTATCTGGCGATTCCAACCCTGGTGAAGTGTAATCCTTAACCATGTTGAGTTCGGCAATTCCCGAATAATTTCCACTCCGGCCGGGGCCGTAACGCCCTCTTCGATCCGGACACCGGACCGGAGATGTTCTATCGCTTTTTTGTCAGGATGTCCCTTTATTTTTACATCATATACTTTCGATATTCCATAGCGAGGATGAAGCAGGCGATTGGCAAGCTCCCCGTCGTTGGTAAGCAGAAGAAGTCCTTCGGCGTCGTAGTCCAGCCTGCCGACAGGAAAAATCCGTACGCCCAGGTCTGGGAGAAAATCCAGGACAGTCCGGCGGCCCTGGGGATCGGAAGCGGTGGTTACGCAGTTGCAGGGCTTATTGAGAGCCAGAAGAATTCTCTGTGTCTGGAGAAATACGGGCTTTCCGTCCAGGCGAATGCTGTCCTTTGACGGATCGACGCTGCGGCCGAGTTCGGCCTTCTCGGCGTTCACCTCAACCCGGCCCTGCCTGATCAATTCCTCGGCGGCGCGCCTCGAGCAGACGCCGGCCTGTGCAAGAAATTTTTGAAGCCGCATCAAATCCAACGAATTCGGGAATTGATGAATTTAGGAATTGAGGAAGCTTTAGTCGTTTGAATCCTTCAATCCCTCAATCCAACGAATTTAACTGTTAGATACCTATGGCCCGGCGGACCAGTTCCATTGTGATGATTGACTCACGCCTTGCCCTGGCGTTGCCCTCGGCTATGACTTGCTTTACGTCATCGAGTTCCCCTTCGAGTTTGAGGCGTCTCTCCCGTATCGGCGCAAGCCGGGAGACGACATTGCGAATGAGAATCTTCTTGCACTCGACGCAGCCAATGGCTGCAGTGCGGCATCCATCGGCAATCCGGGCGACCTCGTCGGGTGAAGAATAGAGCTTGTGATAAGCGAAAACGGGGGAGACTTCGGGGTCGCCGGGGTCATTTCGCCTTACTCTCTGAGGGTCGGTCATCATTTTCGAGATTTTTTCCGTGATGTCTTTTTCGGATTCCGTGATGAAGATGCAATTTCCATAACTCTTGCTCATCTTCCTGCCGTCGAGACCCGGGAGCACCGGCGATTCGGTCAGCAGCCCGTCCGGAACGGGAAAAATCTCGGATTTATACATGAAATTGAACCTGCGGGCTATTTCCCTGGTCAACTCGATGTGAGGGAGCTGGTCTTTTCCGACGGGAACACCGTTTGCTCGGTATATGATGATGTCGGCGGCCTGGAGCACCGGATAGCCCAGAAAGCCGTAGGTTGCGAGGTCCTTTTGATCGAGCTGCTGCTGCTGTTCTTTATAGGTGGGATTGCGCTCGAGCCAGGGCAGGGGGGTTATCATTGCGAGCAGAAGATAGAGTTCGGCATGCTCTTTAATTTCAGACTGGATGAACATCGTACAGAGCTTCGGGTCAAGACCGGCGCTTAACCAGTCGAGAATCATGTCCCAGGTGTTTTCGCGAATTCCTTGAGGAGAGGCGTAGTCGGTGGTAAGAGCGTGCCAGTCTGCGACAAAGAAATAGCAGTCGTACTGGTTCTGGAGCTGAATCCAGTTTTCCAGGGCGCCATGAAGGTTGCCGAGATGAAGCCGCCCGGTGGGGCGCATGCCGCTTAGAATTCTCTTCCTTTCGACCATAACAGAACCTGTCTCCTTTAATCGGTAAATCGGTGACCTGCTCCATGTCCCGCGCGAGGTCCATTCACCTTTTTTTTACATCAAGATCCGCCAGAATAAGTATATAACCGGCGTGACTACATAACTCCATATCCCGGAAGCAATCAAGAGCAGCACAATGAGCATTCCGTATCTTTCAATCCGCCCCATTGCCATAGCTAATGGCTCGGGAGCCAATCCCGCAACGATCCTTCCCCCGTCCAGAGGGAGGATCGGAAGAAGATTTATAGCCATCAATACAAGGTTGACCATGACCGAGTATTTCGCCATGAGGTGAACCGGCACGATTATCCTGCCCCATACGCCCGCGGAACCTGTGAAGCCGCCAAATGTCAGATGAAAAATAATTGAACTCAGGACAGCAAGCAAAAAATTGGTAAGAGGACCGGAAAGCGCTACCAACGCCATGTCCCTGCGGCCGCCCCGCAAATTTCCGAAATTGACGGGCACGGGTTTGGCCCAGCCGAAAAGATAGGGCGAACCGGTGAGCAGAAGAATTCCCGGAAGGATAATCGACCCTATGGGGTCGATATGCGAAATCGGATTGAGAGTTATTCGCCCAAGCATCCTGGCGGTGGGGTCCCCCAGTTTCTCCGCAACCCAGCCGTGAGAAATTTCATGGAGAATAATAGCTAACAACAGCGGAACTGCAGAAAGGGCGATGGAAAGGACGATGTTTTCAATGTCATGCATAGAAGCCCGACACCCCCAGGTTCGTAAGATCAAAGCGCGGATATATCAGTATCTATCGTTTTCCTCCAGCCCAATTCGTAATTTTTGCGCTTTCCGGCGGCCGGGACCCCGTTTTCGCTCGATAAAAGTTTTTCAGCAGATGTTTTTGCACTCGGCAGGCTGAGTCATTTCGGAAAAAAGTTCAGGGTGCCTGGAGGCTAGAAAACCAAGCTCTTCGGGGCGATTTGTGACCTGTTTGTTGATTCTGGCGTCGAGAAGCTCATCGAGCAACTGCCGGTAAATCGGGCCGGGGGGAATTCCCATCGCCTTGAGGTCTTTTCCCTTAAGTTCAGTCTGCACATTTCTGTACCTATGGAAATAATGACTGACCGCCATTCTCGTCGATTCTTTGTCGGCTCTGCCCATCAGGAAAAGCAGTTCCTCTGGCCTGAACGGGAGCAGTGCCCGGAAGACTTCACTGGGTTTTCGATCGGACACGAAAAAGGATTTAAGCAGCCTGCCGACGTTTTCATAGGTCCAAAGCAGGCGGTCACGCTGGTTTGGCGTCAACAGAAGCCTTTCGCACGCGGCTTCCACTTCATGAATGCCCACGTATGAGAAAAGCCCCAAAAGATAGACCCACCACCGCTCAAGAGGTTCGTCGAGAAAACTCAGCCGATACCAGGAGATGACCTCCCGCAGCCTGGCGAAAAGCTCTTCCATTTTTTTGTCGAAGATGATAGCGGCGGAGAGAGCAGGCATAACTCCGAAGTCAGTCATCCTGCGAAGCGCAGGTACGGGGTCCTCTTCTTCGAGAATGAGTTTGACCTCGTGAAGCAAACGACGGCCGCCGAGTTTCTGAATAAGGCCCATGTGCACAGCGTTTCGTATTAGACCTGCGGTCTGCTTTCCAATCCGGAAACCGAACCGCTGTTCAAAACGAACGGCCCGCAGGATTCGCGTAGGGTCTTCGACAAAACTCAGGTTGTGCAGGACCCTTATTATTTTCTCTTTGATATCCCGCTGCCCGCTGAAAAAATCGATGAGTTGGCCGAACTCGTTCGGGTTAAGCTCGATGGCCAGAATGTTTATCGTAAAATCCCTGCGGTAGAGGTCCATCTTGAGTGAGCTGGATTCGACAATCGGCAGGGCGGCCGGGTGCTGATAATACTCGAACCTTGCCGAAGCTATATCCACCGTCTGCCCGTTGTCAAAGACCAGCATGGCGGTGTTGAACTTTCTGTGCAGCTTGACCTTTATCCCGTGCTGCTCGGCAAAGGTCCGGGCAAATTCAATCGCGTCTCCCTCCAAAACGATATCTATATCGAAATTCGGTTGGCGTAGGAGAAGGTCGCGGACGAAGCCGCCTACCGCATATGCCCGGGCTCCCAGGCGTGCGGCCAGAGTGCCGAATTCCTTGAGCATTTGAATTATGTTCTTCGGAAGCTGTTCGGAAAGGACGGACTGGATGTTTTTCCGCTTCGGCCAATGCGTGAGAGACGTTTCATCATTGAGCCTTCTGTCGTCATTGTGCTCGTCCAGCATGAAATCGAGCAGGTCGCGGCGAGTGATGACCCCCAGCACTTTGTCCTTGTCCACGACAGGTAGAATACGTTGATGCCGTTCAACCAAATGGGTCTGAATTTCAACAAGAGTCGCGGTTAGCCCCACAGATGCGACGTCGGTATTCATGAACTCGGCCACAGTCTGCTGCGTGAGGCCGTGGAAAAGCGCCTTTTCAAGCACCTGGCGCGTAATAAGCCCGATGAGCACCCCGCCCTCGACTACGGGCATGGCATTTATGTTGTAGCGTACCATCGTGAGCTCGGCTTCCCCGATCTCCAAGTTGGGTTCAGTGACGACAGCCGGGCTCGTCATGAGAGTTTCGGCCGTGGGGTAGGGATGAATGTGGCTCCGTAGAAGCTCAAGCAGCTTCTCTTCGGCCTGAACCAGAGTCAGGTCCTTAATGCTGGCGGAAGCAGCGGTTGCATGTCCCCCTCCTCCGAGAAGGGAAACGATCGCGCCGACGTTTACCTCGGCGATGCGGCTCCTGGCAACCAGATAGACGCGGTCATCCATGCGGGCCAGGGCAAACACCACGTCAAGATTCTCGATATCGCGCAGCTTATGGACCAGCACGGCAAAATCGCCCACGTACCTGTCGATCGAAACCGTGGTGACACATACCTCTATTCCCTGAAAATTATAGTTTTTCGCCGAAAGGATCAGTTCGTTCAGCAGACTGACCTGTTCGGCGGTCAGTTCCCGCGTGACCATGTCCGAGACCACGTTCAGGTCGGCTCCAGACCTGAGCAGAAAAGCGGCGGCTTCGAAATCTTCCGGCGTCGTGTTGCTGAAGGTGAACGACCCGGTGTCCTCGAACACACCCAGACTCATCATGGTCGCTTCCTCGGCCGTGATTTCTATGCCGCGCTCCCGAAACAATCGGGTGAACAGAGTCACCGTGGAACCATAGGGTTTGACGATGGACAGGTCTGCCCTGACATCGTCCTCGGCGTCAGGATGATGGTCGTAGACATGCACTTCGAGGCCAGGTTTCTGCAAGATATCGACGAACTTGCCGATTCGGGAGGACTGCCTGGTGTCGACCAGGATGAGCCGGGTTACCTTTTCTACGTCGATGTCGCGCAGGCGTTTGAAACCGTATATGTAAACGGTCGATTTTATAAAGTATTCACGAAGGGTTCGTTCCTGAGATCCGGGAAAAACCAGCAGAGCGCCAGGATAGAGCTTTCTGGCCGCAATCATCGATCCCATTGCGTCGAAGTCTGCGTTTATGTGCGTGGTAATGACTTCCATCCGGAGCAGTCCCGCCTCTCAGGGCCGTGGGTGGTACTTTCTGTGTATTTCTTTGAGCCGCTCCCTGGCTACATGGGTATATATCTGAGTCGTAGCGATATCCGCATGTCCGAGCATCACCTGGAGCGAGCGAAGATCGGCTCCATTTTGGAGAAGATGCGTCGCAAACGAATGCCTCAGCATGTGCGGGGTGATATTGATGGTTATGCCCGCTTTGAGCGCACTGCTTTTAATTATCTTCCAGATGCCCTGCCTTGAGAGCTTCTCGCCCCTGGCGTTGACAAAAACCTCGGGAACAATGCCTTTCTTCAATAATTTAAGACGTCCAAACTGCAGGTAGGTCTTTAGAGACTCGGCTGCAAGTTCACCCATCGGGACCAGGCGCTCTTTTTCTCCCTTTCCCAGTACTGTCAGATAACCCGGCTCGAGGGCAATCTGGCTCAACTGGAGTCCGCTCAACTCGCTTACTCTCAGGCCGCAGGCGTAGAGCAGCTCGAACATTGCCCGATCCCTTTGTCCAAGCGGTTTGGCAGTATCCGGCAGTGCCAGCAGGGATTCGATTGCAGCGGAAGTAAGAAATTTGGGCAGTTGCGGACCGAGTTTGGGAAAATGGACCAAAGAGGTCGGATTACCCTGCACCAGGCCTTCCTTTTCCAAAAACCTGAAAAACGTCCGTAAAGCTGCCAGCCTGCGGGCACGCGAGCGCGGCGAAAATGAAGGCCCCAACTGTTGCATATACCCGCTTACGCTCGCCCTGGAAACTTCATGCCAAAGGGAAACGCCCGATTCTCTCAAATAGTTTTGAAAATGCCTCAGATCACCCGAATAGGCGACTATGGTGTTCGCGCTCAATCCGCGCTCGACAGACAGGTTGTTCATAAAGAGATCGATTTCGGTGTCCATGTTTAAATCTTCATTTCTCCCGCAATCCCGATACCCTACTTTGCCCTGTTTTTTGCAACCTGCGTCGTGTTAGTCTGGAAATGATAGTCCACCAGCAACGAAGTATGAACGCTGTCTGCGGACCGCCTTGTCGATATGAGCTCGATATTGTGAGTTCGCCCTGTTTCATCGGGAAACGAGATTTTGGTGCCGTCGGGAAAGCCGCCTTCGTGGAACCATACATCCGGGGGAAGGAGCCATGTCTGCCCGAAGCGCTCTTCGAATTTGAAGAAATCGAGGGCGTCCCTCGGAAATTGTGCGTACATGCAAAGCTCTTCGTCCGTCGCGGCCCTCTTGAGCTGAAGTTCGAGCTGATGGCGCCCGGCATTCAGGTCCTCGTCGGCGGGTTGGTGCAGCCCGGCTTCTTCGGAGAGGATCTCGTCCCACCTCTTTCCGTCCGTTCTGCCGCTCTCGAGCACCTTCTGAAAAATCCACTCGTGGGGATCATAGAAAGGAAACGGGCCGTAGCCTCCGAGAAGCAGCTTCTTCAGGTCGTCCGAGGGCTTTTCGTAGCGGCCGTTCAGTACATTGCTCAGAGCTGTTGACCATAGAATCTGGCTTCCGGGAGTAACCATCCAGATGTTTCCCATCTCTTTGCGCACTTCGATGAGTTCGCTGAAGACCTCGTGGGCCCGCTCAATCAGTCCCGCCTTCTCGGCTTGCTCCAGGGCGAGGCTGACGGCGCCCCCCGGCATCTTGTGTCTTTTGACGGTAGGGTCGAAACCGCGAAATGGGCTTGTGAATTTCTCGTATAGCCGCCGCTCCCGCCGCAGAATATCGGAAGAGTCCAGCACCGGAGGAACGCTCAGGCCAGGGGTCTTGAACCCGTAGTCATGAAGGTTCTGAATGAGGCTCAGCGCCGGGGCCTGGCTATAAATGCCGCCATAGCCGTGGTCCGAGACCTCGGCTATTGTCACTCCTTCCTGTACGCCTGCCATGATGCGGGCCAGTTCGTTGCCGTCGGTATTGTGGCCGTGGTAGGAGATAAGCAGGTCGGGAAACCTTTTTCGGATGGCGCGCACGAGCTGTGCTATCCGGGCGGGCGAGCCCTGGGCAGAATGGTTCTTGACGCAGAGAATGATATCTTCTCCAAGAAGAGACAGCACCTCTTCGGCCTTCTGTACGTAGAAATCGTCTGTATGCCCAACTCCGGTGCTGAAGCAGATACAGGGCATCAGGAGTTTGCCTGCTTTCTTCACCGCTTCGGCTGCGACCACAAGGTTGGGGATGTAGTTCATAAAATCATAGATCCGCCAGATGTCGACGTACCTGGAAAAAAGCCTCACCGTCATTTCGATTACATTATCCGGATATGGTCTATAGCCGAATAAGTATCTTCCCCGGCACAGGCCCTGGATGAGGGTGTTGGGCATGGCCTTGCGAACCAGCCTCAGCTTTTCGAAAGGGTTTATTTGCTTTTTCATGAGATCGATATGTACTGTGGCGCCGCCGACTACTTCAAAACCGAAATACCCTGTCGCGTCCCGATAGGGAGCGACCTTCAGGGTTGTCTGGGGCATGATCCGGCACTTGAAATCCGACTGCGAAACGTCCCGTTCATTATTGGTGAGAAACACCCCTGGGGTCTGGTGCAGGAAATCCAGGATCTCTCCGGAAGTCATGTTTGGTGAAACTCTCTCTCGCTCGGGCATTGCTAAAACTCCATCAGCTCTAATAGGGTGAAGGATTGAGGGATTAAAAGATCGAGGAATTAAAGGCAATTCCTCAATTCCTGAATTCGCCCCAATTCCTAAATGCGCTTACCCGTAGGGATTATAGCCGTAGGCATTTATTTCGGCCAACAGGTTGGCCAGTTTGCCCATAGGCGGCACTTCCTCCTGATAGTCCAAAAGTTGTGGATGTTTTTCAATATAAGAAGTGTCGAAATTCTGGTTTATAAAATCAGGGTCCGTCACTATTTGTTTGTAATAGGGGATCGTGGTCTTTACTCCTGCGATAAGAAAGCCGTCGAGCGATCTGCGCAGCCTGTCGACAGCTTCGCGCCAGGTAAATCCGTAAACGGTGAGTTTGCACAGCATCGAGTCGTAGAAGCTGGGGATTTCATAACCCTGATAGACTGCGCCATCGATACGCACCCCGTGGCCGCCGGGTGACTGGAATAATTCGATCAGTCCGGGGTTGGGCATAAAATTGCTCTTGGGGTCCTCTGCCGTTATCCTCAACTCGATCGCAGTCCCTCTGAAGTATATGTCTTTCTGCGATACGGAAAGGGGGTTGCCGGTTGCGACAAGAAGCTGCTCGCGCACAATGTCTATTCCAGTTATGACCTCCGTGACCGTGTGCTCAACCTGGATTCTGGTGTTGACCTCGAGAAAACTATAGTTGTCGTCTTGGTCGAGCAGAAATTCGACTGTTCCGGCGCTTAGATAATTGGAAGCGCGGGCTGCCCTCACGGCCGTATCGCAGATTCTGCTGGTAAGGTCTTCCGGCAGAAACGCCGGAGCTATTTCGATCATCTTCTGGTGCCGTCTCTGGATCGAACAATTTCGGGTCCCCAGGTGAATGACATTGCCGTGCCCGTCGGCCAGAATCTGAACTTCGACGTGGCGCGTGTTGGTAAGGCCTTTCTCGAGGTAGACTTCATCGTTGCCGAATGCCATTTTTGCTTCCGAACGCCCAATGTCGATGTACTTCAAAAGTTCGTCCATGTTTTGAGCGTCGCGAATTCCACGGCCCCCACCCCCTGCAACCGCCTTCACCATGATGGGGAAGCGGTGCCTTTCGGCGAAAGCCGTCGCGATCTGTTTTCCTTCATCGCCCGGCGGAAGCACCTGGGTTCCGGGGATCACGGGAATTCCCGCTCGCTCCATGATCTCGCGTGCTATTACCTTGCTGCCCATATCGATTATGACTTGGGGAGGAGGTCCGACGAAAACGAGGCCCGCTTCCGTGCACTGCTTCGAAAAAGCAGGATTTTCAGCAAGAAAACCGTAACCGGGGTGTATCGCATCGGCCTTGCTGCTCTGTGCCGCCTGTATAATGCGCTCGACATTGAGGTAGTCGCGCCTGGGGCCGGTTCCGATGCAGATGGCTTCATCGGCGCGCATGATGTGCATGGACGTCTTGTCCGTCTCTTCGTAGACGGCTACAGTCTTTATTCCAAGCTCTTCGGCGGAGCGCATTATGCGAATGGCGATCTCGCCTCTGTTTGCAACCAGCAACTTTTTGAACATCTTCCGGCTCGCTTTCAAAAAAAGATAATCGATTAGAGTCTTTTAGAAATGGACAATCAGTTGGTCTATATCATAGGGAGTGAAAAAAGTTCAATGAGCTAATGTCAACGACACTGGGCGTGTCGATGAGGATTCGAAACATCCGGATGGTAACGAGCCGGGGAGGCGGAAAAAGAGCAAATATCCGCGATGGCCCGCATGTTGGATCGTGAGGGCTTTAATCGGTTGCTGTCCGTGGTCTGATGGAGGGCTAAAAGGACATGCCCACTCGTTTGCCCGCGCGACGTGCCCTCTGGTGCGTGTCCTCTCTGTCCATGAGGCTGCACTTGAAGGGCTTTATTATGGCGTCGGCGTCCCACTTGGGCCTGTCGTCGTCCTTGAGCAGGTCCTTGATGCTTGACCAGCGCGTCGGACTATAGAACTCACATGAATCGCCCTCATTAAAAAATTCACAATGCTGTTCGCTCACATATTTCTCGTACTTCTTGCAATATTTGATTTTCATTGGAATCCCCCTCTGCTTTGATCCCTGCCGGCCCCCACCGGAAGGTATCGCGCCTTGAAGAATAAGGCGCAATATAATCCACAATTTATCCAGCGCAATATGGGTTCTCGAACTTGATTCGGAAGAGAAAAGCCGATTGAACCAATTGGCGTTAGATCTCGAATTGGGATAAGTCATTTGAAGTACATCGAATATACCCTAAATTGTTCTCTTGTGAAAGAAAAAATTTAAGTGATCGAAAAAATCTGTGCATCGCTCTTTTTTTGCCCAAAAACGTGAGAAAAAAAGTGAGTGGGGAGCGGCGAGTGAGTGGGGGGCTGGTGAACCACGGGTGGACGGGTGCATTTGTTTTTGCTTTACATGGAAAAGCCAAACCAGTTATAAGGTTTTTTCCTGCAGGCCAGTAGCTCTAACGGCTAGAGCACCGGACTCCAAATCCGGTCGTTGGGGGTTCGAATCCCTCCTGGCCTGCCAGAGAAAGCGATGGGTTACGAGTTAAGCCTGCCGCCCCTTTTCACCCACTTATTGATCGCCCCTGGCTTTCATCAACCAGGAGTATCAGCTCCGGAAACAAGTTCACCGTAAATGAGCGGAAACGCAGTCGATTTGTAACGGAATAGTCACGCAATCGTGATGAACGATTGTGTGGGTATGTGGTAGCGCCGCCGCGCCGCTTAACCGGCCTTAACAGGCAAAGGTTTGGGAAGCCCCTTAATCACGCAAAACCTGGCCAACGCCACTGCCTATAGATTCGTGGTGACGGCGATCAGCAAAATTGGAACCGGTCCGGCCTCTAGAGTCCCAGGGAGGGCAAGGCCCCGTTTTTGCTCTCCCGGGGGCTCATCCGGTATTTGGGGACGGTCACGAACTACTCACCAAAGTCGATGATCATGTCGGCTTCATTGCCGCATACTTTGCAGGTCCTGGTCTCTTTTTGTTTTTTTTGGATTTCACCGGTTGGCGCCGGAATGTCGACCCATTGGCAGCTTATGGTCATCTCAGCTTCATTTCCGCATTTTTCGCACATGCATACTTCTACTTTGTCAGCCATTGCAGTCTCCTTTTTGAATTTTGATAAGGAACCAGGTTCCTCGACGGGTGAGTGGTAAAACGCCGGGCATAGTCTCTATGCCCACTTCGGACAGAATATTTCCAAAGAAGGCGCCTGTACTCTCTATATTCAGCAGGTATCTCGCGAAGCCGCAGCGTCCTTTTTGTTACACGGTTTTTAGCAGCAGCCGGCCTCAAGCCATCTAGAAGGGCTTTGAGAAAGGCGTCGATGCAGGCCTCTTCTTCGCAATTTAATCCCGGGTTTCCTGGTTCCTTTTTGTTGATGATTTTCGAAAACTCCGGGGTAGGCCAACAATTTGTCTCTTCCAGTAAGTTTCCCGTTGCGAGCGGCTCCGAGCAGAACATTATATGAGACCATCGGCTTTGAGACCCTGCTCGAACTCCTCAAGGCTGATCTTGGCCTCATCCCGCCGTTCGGCAATTACAGCCAGGTCCTGAAGGTCTTCGAGAAGAGATTCGTACTCGTCAACAGGGAGAACCACGAAAGCCTTTTTGCCTGATTTGTCAAATACATACTGTGGGTTAAAGGTCTTTTCCGACATCTTTTTCACCTTTCCAAAGTTGTTTTCAACCCTCATGGTCCCGATCACAATATAACATTTCGGCCTGATCGAACCTCTTACGAAATATATCATGTAACTGAAACGCATAGCAGACCAGTTTGGGCGATTTCCGAAATTTTTCCGAACTGGAAAAAAAGGTTGTCATATCAAAGGCGATGGCTTATTAATCCAGTTGCCTATTCTGGGTTCCTTTTTGCCAATCTCCGTTGGTCTGTCTTCGTTCTCGCATCTCATACGCCTATTCCCCTGGCATCGAGGGTCACCCTCAAAAACTGAAGTTCCGCCCGGCGGCTCTACAGTCTGAACCGCCTCGCGGCCCATAACCCGCGCCAGCTCGCACCGGATTGCGTTTTTCAGACTTGGCGGGCTGTCTGCGAATGGCTTGGAGGCTTGGTCTTATGCTGTCTGAGTATTTACCCATTCTCTATATTATTGTTCTTGCCATACTTTTTGGCGCCGGGACCGTGTTTCTTTCGCATATTCTCGGCCCCAGGCGGTCTTTTAAAGTTAAGGACGAAGCCTATGAATGCGGCATTCCCAGCGAGGGCGCGCAGTATGCAAAAACTCCCATCAAGTTTTATATCATTGCGCTGCTTTTCCTTGTCTTTGACCTTGAATGCGTATTTCTTTACCCGTGGGCGGTTTACTTCCAAAAGCTGGGCATGTTCGGGTTTGTCGAAATGATGATTTTTCTGCTGATACTTCTGATCTGTTATCTGTACGTGTGGAAAAAGGGAGCATTGGAATGGGACTAGAAAATCAACTGGTAGGCGATAACGTACTGGTTACCAGCCTGACGAAGCTCGTGAACTGGAGCAGGAGCAATTCAGTATGGCCGTGTACCTTCGGCCTTGCCTGCTGCGCCCTGGAAATGATCGCCAGTACACTGGCCGACTTTGACATCTCCCGTTTCGGTTCCGAGGTTTTCCGTCCATCCCCCAGGCAGTCCGACCTGATCATCATTGCCGGCACCCTGACCAAGAAAATGTCTGTGATGGTCAAACGGATATATGACCAGATGGCGGACCCCAAATGGGTGATCGCAATGGGGGCCTGTTCCTCATGCGGCGGGATATTTAAGAGCTATTCCGTAGTCCAGGGCGTTGACCAGATTATACCGGTCGATGTCTACATCCCTGGATGCCCGCCCCGCCCGGAAGCCGTACTGGCCGGCCTGATGAAAGTCCAGGAAAAAATCAGAACCGAAAAATTAGACCAGCGCCCCGACTTCAAATCCGGCATGCTGCGATAGTGGACAGGATAACACCGATGGAGCTTACCACGATAGTTAATACGATCTGCGAAAGATGTCCGGGGGCAATTCTAAAAGAGACCGACCATCACGATATTCACGAAATCACGGTTGCCGTGCAATCTTTTTATGAAGTGATGAAAACCCTGCATGGTGATAAGGAGTTCGGATTTGATATGTTAACCGATGTCGTTGGCATCGACCGCACGCCGAGAGCGCCGCGTTTTGATGTGCTCTACCTGCTGTTATCCTCAAAGAATTTTACCCGCTTGAGCGTCAGACTGGAAACTGACGAGGGGCAGGATGTCCCCTCTGTGAGCGGTATTTGGCATTCCGCCAATTGGGCGGAAAGGGAAGTGTTCGATCTTTTGGGGATAAGTTTTTCAAATCACCCGGACCTCCGGCGGATTCTCACATGGGAAAATTTTGAGGGACACCCGTTGAGAAAGGATTTCCCGCTTGAGGGCAAAGATTTCGACAAGCCCTTTGATACTAAAACAATTAAAGATTACTGCTGATTGGAATGGAACAACAAAATAGCCGGGCACAGGAAATCATGACTGAACGCAAAACCGTTACCCTGAACATGGGACCCCATCATCCGGCCACACACGGTGTGCTGCGGGTGATTCTGGAACTCGACGGGGAAACCATTGTAAATGCCACACCCGTTATCGGATATCTCCACAGAGGGATTGAAAAGATCTGCGAGAGCCGCAACTACCAGCAGATCATTCCCCTTACCGACAGGCTCGACTACTCGGCCGCCTCGGCAAACAATATCGGATACTGTTTGGCCGTCGAAAAACTTATGGGCATCGATGTTCCGAAAAGAGCGCAATATCTGAGAGTAATCATGGCAGAACTCGCCAGGATCATGGGTCACCATCTTTGGCTGGGCACCCATGCCTTGGACATCGGAGCCATGACCGTCATTTTCTACGCATTTCGGGACCGCGAAATGATCATGGCCATCAATGAAGAGATAGCCGGATATAGGCTCACGCCCTCTTTCATTCGTATCGGAGGCGTGGCCCATGATGCTACCGGTGACTTTATCAAAAAAGTGCGTGATTTCGTTAAGTGGTTTCCCAAAGCGCTGGAAGGCTATCACACGCTTCTGACGGAGAATAAGATTTGGACCACCCGGACCCAGAACATCGGGGCGATTTCAGCCGAAGAAGCGATTAACTACGGATTGACCGGTCCCTGTCTCAGGGGATCGGGCGTGGCTTATGATGTGCGCAAGACGTTTCCTTACTCCAGTTACGATGACTTCGATTTTCAGGTCCCGGTCGGGCAATACGGAGATATTTACGACCGTTACCTCGTGAGGATGGAAGAGTTCAAGCAGTCGATAAACATCGTCGGCCAGGCGATTGAAAACCTTCCGGCCGGACCTGTTCAAACGGATAACCCCTGGGTCGCAAACCCTGGCTTGCCTGAAGTCCAGAATGACATCAGTGCGCTTATTCGCCGATTCTTAATCCATGCTAAAGGCGTATCTGTACCCTCAGGAGAGGTGTATGCGGCGGTCGAAGGGGCCAAAGGGGAACTCGGATTCTATCTTGTCGGTAATGGGAGTGAGCATCCGTACCGGCTGAAAATACGTTCGTCATGTTTTTACCTGGCGAGCGCTCTCCCCCGTCTGTTGGTGGGCCATATGGTCGCCGACGCCGTTGCCATTATCGGCAGCTTGGATGTGGTGCTGGGCGAAATCGACCGGTAGGGCGTATTAATTGGTGAATGCTTTAATACTTTATAAGGAAAGATGTAAGTATGGTCCGTTTAAAGATTGATGGACGCGAGATGTCTGTTCCGGCAGGGACGACGATCATGGAAGCTGCCCGGAGCGTCGGGATTGATATTCCAAGTCTTTGTTACCACAAGCGGCTTTTGCCCATCGGCTCATGCAGCATGTGTATTGTCGATATAGAGGGGCGCCCGGAGCCGGTCACCTCCTGCAGCACCCCGGTCGAGGAAGGGATCGAAGTCACCACCGAATCAGAGGCCCTTCACGAGCACAGGGTTGTCAATCTGAAAAAGATTCTGCGGCATCATGCCCTTGACTGCCCCATCTGCGACGCGGCGGGGGAATGCGATCTTCAGGATATCGTCTACCGGCTCGGCGTTACCGATGTGTTGTTTGAACCCCGTAAGCAGAAACGGGATAACAGCTACGCCACCTCCCTGATGCGCTACTGGCCGGAGCGGTGCATCATGTGCCGCCGTTGCGTCACCGCATGCCAGGAGATAAAAAAGATCGGCGCTATAGATATCCTCGGAGAAAACGAAGACTCTAGATTGGTTCCTGTAGCCGCCGACAAGTGCAAATCCTGCGGTGAATGCATGTTTGTCTGTCCCACCGGCGCATTGACCGAAAACCTGAGCCGGTACAAGGGACGGCCCTGGCTTGGCAAACGGGTAAAAACGACCTGCGCCTATTGCGGCTGCGGGTGTCAGCTTGAACTCAGCGTGCTCGATAACCGGGTCATCGGTGTGACCACGAAGACCGATGACGGGGTAAATCGGGGAAGTCTCTGTGTAAAAGGCCGATTCGGCTATGAATTCATCGGTGACGACAAGCGGTTGAAAACCCCTCTCATCAAGGAAAACGGCAAGTTCCGGGAAGCAACCTGGGATGAGGCGTTAGACCTTACAGCCAAACGGTTCTCCGCCATAAAGAACGAATTCGGACCGGACAGCATCTCCGGCCTGTCGTCGGCCAGGTGTACCAATGAGGAAAACTACCTGTTTCAAAAGTTTATGCGCGCGGTGATCGGCACTAATAATGTGGATCACTGCGCCAGGCTCTGACATTCCTCGACGGTGGCAGGACTTGCCGCCTCATTCGGAAGCGGGGCCATGACAAACCCGATCAGCGATGTATTGAAAGCGGAAGTGATCCTTGCAACCGGTACCAATACCGATGAAAATCATCCCATCATCGCCAATTACGTCAAGGAAGCGGTGACGAGAAACGGCGCGAAGCTTCTGGTGATCGATCCCAGACGAATTTCCCTGGTCGATCACGCCGTCATGTGGCTTCGGCCCAAACCGGGAACCGATGTCGCCTGGATCAACGGCCTCATGCACATCATCATTAAAGAAGGCTGGCATGCCAAAGAATACGTTGATGAGCGGACGGAAGGTTTTGAGGAATTAAGCGCCCACCTGGAAGCATACACGCCCGAGCATGTATCCGCGATAACCGGTATTGCCGCTGATGACCTGTACGAAGCGGCGCGCCTTTTCGGAAACGCCAGACCGGGCTCCATCCTGTATGCCATGGGCATTACTCAGCATACCACCGGAACGGACAATGTGAAATCCCTGGCCAATCTGGCTATGCTCTGCGGCAATATGGGCGTTGACGGAGGCGGGGTAAACCCGTTGCGCGGACAGAACAATGTGCAGGGGGCCTGCGACATGGGCTGTCTGCCAAATGTTTTTTCCGGATATCAGCCGGTGGCCGATGAAAATAACATCAAGAAATTCGCCGGCGTCTGGGGGGAACTTAAGACAGCTCCCAAGCCCGGCATCACCCTCACCGAGATGTTTGGCGGCGCCGAATCCGGTCAGATCAAAGCTATCTATGTCATGGGTGAAAACCCGGTGCTCAGCGACCCGGACCAGCAACATCTCGAACACTGCATCGGTTGTCTTGATTTTTTTGTCGTGCAGGACATCTTTCTGACCGAAACGGCAAGGTTGGCCGATGTGGTTTTTCCCTCCACTTGCTTTGCGGAGAAGGAGGGCACTTTCACCAATACGGAACGTCTTGTCCAACGGGTGAGAAAAGCTGTCGAACCGCCGGGCGAGGCAAAAGAGGATGCGTGGATAATCAGCGAAATTTCAAAAAGAATGGGCTACGCAATGCCGTCTGCGGCCGAGGAGATTATGAAGGAGATCAACTCGACGACCCCGAGTTACGGCGGGATAACTTACGCGAGACTCGAAGAGGCAGGACTTGTCTGGCCATGTCCGGATAAAAATCATCCCGGGACCCCCGTTCTTCACAGGGGGAAATTCAGCAGGGGAAAAGGGCAGTTTTTTTCAATCCCCTTTAAACCCCCGGTTGAGTCAGCCGACAGAGAGTATCCATTCATACTGAGCACCGGCAGGGTCCTGGAGCATTATCATACGGGGACCATGTCAAGGTGTGGCACCGGTTTGAATCGTCTCTATCCGGAGCTTTTGGCCGAGGTAAATCCCAGCGATGCGGAGAGACTTGGAATTTCGGAAGGCGACTATATTAGAATTACATCCAAACGGGGCAGTATCAAGGTAAAAGCCAAGCTCAGCGAGCGCTCGCAGCGGGGGATGGTTTTTGTGCCGTTCCATTTTCACGAGGCGGCGGTCAACCTCCTGACCCACGCAGAGGTCGATCCCGTGTCGAAAATTCCTGAGTACAAGGTGAGCGCCGTCAAAATCGAAAAAGCTGCTTAACGGAGTATAATTGATGAATGATCTCTTCATCATTCCTGTTATCAAACTGCTTGTTATTTTCGGAGTATGCCTGTTTTTCATTACCTATACCACGTGGCTTGAAAGAAAAGCCCTGGGCCATTTCCAACTCAGATACGGGCCGATGAGGGTAGGGTTTCACGGGCTTCTTCAGCCCATTGCGGACGGGATAAAGAATATTTTCAAGGAGGAAGTGATCCCGGAAAATGCCGATAAGGCCGTTTTTGTTCTGGCGCCGATTATCAGCATTTCCATGGCCGTTATACTCCTCGCAGTAATTCCGTTTGGAGACTCCATTACGATCTTTGGCAAGAAAATCAATCTGTACTTGGCGGACCCGTCCATCGGGATACTTTTCATCCTGGGATTTGCGACCATCGGTTCATACGGGACGATACTGGGCGGATGGTCGTCGGGAAATAAATACGGATACATGGGCGGTCTGAGGGCATCGGCCATGATCATCAGCTATGAACTCTCCATGGCCTTTTCCGTTATCAGCATCATAATGGTGAGCGGGTCCTTCAGCCTGGTGGACATGGTTGCCGCTCAGCACAATGTTTGGAATATTGTGCGCGAACCGGTCGCTTTTCTCGTGTTTTTCATCAGCGGGATCGCGGAGCTGAACCGTATTCCTTTTGACATGCCTGAGGCTGAATCCGAGCTCTGCTGCGGGTACAATATCGAATACAGCAGCATGAAATTCGCGCTTTTCTTTCTTGCCGAATATACTCATTTGTTTGTTTTTGCCTCCCTTGTGACCACCCTGTTTTTAGGGGGATGGCATGGACCTCTTTTGCCGGGCGTTGTCTGGTTTTTTATAAAGACATTTTTCATCATTTTTATATGCATATGGATAAGGGCCACTATTCCCCGCCTGCGCTACGACAAAGTGATGAAACTGGAGTGGAAATTCCTGCTGCCGGTAGCCTTGGCAAATGTCATCGCAACCGGCGCGGTGATGGCCCTTTGGGGCTGATATATTCATGGCGGCCCTCCATGCTCATGGGGAGACTGAAAGGAGGGCGCGCTTGAAAACAGGAGCAATAATGGAAAAATCCGAAATTATTTGCGTCAGCAGAGACCGATCTGAAAAAGGGCACTATGTCGCGCCTTTTCTGAAAGGACTTGGGTATACGCTTGGCAATTTTTTTAAAAAACCCATCACCATTCAGTACCCGGATGAGAAAACGAAAAGAAGCGCGCGCTGGCGGGGTCTTCACAGGCTGAATGTCGATGAACGGGGCGAGCTCAAATGTGTGGCCTGCGGACTTTGCGCCGCCATATGCCCGTCACAGGCGATATCCCTTGTGCCCTATGAAGAGGAAGGAAAAACGCGGTATCCGGAAAAGTTCATTGTCGATGAGCTTCGATGCGTTTTCTGCGGATTCTGCCAGGAGGCATGCCCGAAGGGGGCCATCAGTTTGACGGAAGTATATGATTATGTAGATTACAGCCGTTTAGATTTTCTGTTCGATATCGCAAGATTAAAAACCACCGGGCGATCCGGATTAAAAAAATAGCCGGTTCTTGGACTGCGTATTTGATGAGAATCGGGGCGGCTTCACACGAGCGAAAAGTAAAAGGGCAAACAGGAATGGAACTGACAGCGATAATAATCTGCGGCATGGCGGCGGTGGGGACCGCGCTTCTTGTCATTTTTTCGAAAAATACCGTGCACAGCGCGCTCTGGATGGTCGGAAACTGCCTGGCGCTGGCGGTCCTGTTTTTATTGTTAAACAGTCAGTTTATAGCCATCCTCCAGGTGATCGTCTACGCCGGCGCCATCATGATGTTCATTCTCTATGCCATCATGATGCTGAATCTGAGGGCGGGTGGGGAAGAAGATTTCAAGAAAAACCTTTTCACCGGCCGCTTTGTCATTCTTTGTCTTTTCTTTATCGGCCTCTTGATCCTTGGCGTAGGATTGAGCCCCACGGCGCTGAAGGGAGCTATGGTGCCCACTGCTCTGGCTGCGTTTGGCGAGGTAAATCTGATCGCAAATTATATCTTTGTCGAAGGGCTTTGCCCCTTTGAGCTGGTTTCGGTTCTATTGACCGCCGCAGTGGTCGGCGCGGTCTTTCTGGCAAGAGGGGATGCTCAGCACCGGGTCGATTAATGACCCGGTTTGGTTTTTTCGGTGACGGGAATCTTGATAGGGGAATGTCTCAGTGAACGATTATCAAAACACCTATCTCATATTGTCCGCGATACTCTTTGCTATCGGCACACTCGGAGTTATCAGCCGCAAAGACGCCATTGTCGTCTTTTTGAGCATAGAGATCATGCTTGGGGCCGTGAATCTGGCATTTGTCGCCTTTTCACGCGCCAATCAATCGGCTGAAGGGATATTCATGGTCATGTGCGTCATGGCCGTAGCCGGAGCTGAGGCTGCAATCGGACTTGCAATCTTTGTCCTTCTATACAGGAAAACAGGCACCATCAATATCGATAAATTCAACCTGTTAAAATGGTAAATCGGGGCTTACGATGATGTTTGATTTAGTATGGCTTATTCCGACATTTCCCCTCGCGGGGGTGTTGATCAACGGCCTGCTCGGCCGCAGAATCGAGAGAAAGAACAAAAGCCTCGTGCACTGGATCGCCTGCGGCGCTGTCGGGCTCTCCTTTCTGGTCACGCTGGTCCTGTTTGTCCATTTGCTGGAGCTTCCCTCGGACAAACGGTTGTATGATTTTACCTGGTTTACCTGGATAGCCGCAGGGGACTTTCACGTGAGCGTGGGATATCAGATCGATCCGCTCTCAACGTTCATGTGCATGTTCGTGACCGGGGTCGGGTTCCTGATTCATGTCTATTCAATCGGGTACATGTGGCATGACGAAGGCGGGTACTACCGGTACTTTACCTATCTCAACCTTTTTATGTTTTCAATGATCACGTTGGTTCTGGCCGATAACTTTCTGCTGATGTTTCTGGGATGGGAAGGGGTTGGCGTTTGTTCGTACCTGCTGATATCTTTCTGGTTTTCCGACCTGGCAAACGCAATTGCCGGCAAAAAGGCGTTTATCACCAACCGGGTGGGCGATTTTTTCTTCGCGGTGGGAATGCTCCTGCTGCTGACTAATCTGGGAGCGCACGGGATATGGTCGCTGAAATTTTCTGACGTGTTTTCAAACGCATACCTCCTCTCCCCCAACCTCATTACGCTCATATGCCTGTTATTCTTTCTGGGATGCACCGCCAAATCGGCCCAAATACCCCTTTATATCTGGCTCCCTGACGCCATGGCCGGCCCGACCCCTGTCAGCGCCCTTATCCATGCCGCCACAATGGTTACCGCCGGCGTCTACTTTGTGGCCCGCTGCAACGTCCTTTATTCAATGTCCTCTCTGGCCATGGGGGTGGTTGCAGTTGTCGGCGCTTTAACCGCGTTGTTAGCCGCCACCATTGCTCTGACCCAAAACGATATCAAGAAGGTTCTGGCCTACTCCACCGTGAGCCAGCTCGGCTACATGTTCCTGGGGCTGGGTGTGGGAGCATTTGCCGCCGGTCTTTTCCATGTACTTACTCACTCCTTTTTCAAAGCGCTGCTCTTCATGTGTTCGGGTTGCGTCATCCACGCCCTGAGCGGAGAACAGGACATGAGGAACATGGGAGGGCTAAGAAAAAAAATGCCCATCACCTTTATTACCATGGTGATCGGTACCCTTGCCATCGTCGGGTTTCCGGGACTTTCCGGTTTTTTCAGCAAGGACGAAATCCTGTGGAAAGCGTTCAGCGGGGAGCATGGAAATTTCATCCTGTGGCTTATGGGTGTTCTCGCTGCGGCCATGACCGCTTTTTACATGTTCCGCCTGATTTTCATGACATTCTTCAATGAGTGCCGGGCCTCCGAAGAGGTGAAAAAACATATCCACGAAGCTCCGAGATCGATGACCGTTCCGCTGATGATTCTTGCGGTTCTGTCGATTTTCGGCGGTTACATCGGCGTTCCCGCATCCCTCGGGGGGAGCAATCTTGTCGAACATTTCCTCGACCCGGTGATTGGACTCGGACAAGACAAACTACTTCAATCCGCCGGAGGTCCTGAATTGATGCACCTGGTATCCGAAACCGGCGTCCACCACTCGTTCGATCTCGAATATGGGCTCATGCTCCTTACCGTCATTATCGTGTTCGGAGGAATTCTTTTCGCCTACACGATGTATATGAAAAAAAGATCGATGCCTGAATCTTTGGCGGCCGCAAATCCATCCGTCTACCGTCTGTTGCTGAACAAGTGGTATGTGGACGAGCTCTATGAAAAAACGGTCATCAAACCTTTACGTTCACTCAGTGCCTTTCTGTGGAAAGGCATAGACGTGGTCGTCATTGACGGGCTTGTCAATTCGACTGCCGCATTTTTTATGAAGTTCGGGGTCATATTGAAATCGTCCCAGACCGGTTATGTCCAACGGTATGCCGTATCCTTTCTGGTGGGGGTGTTCATCCTGGTCGCTTATTACATGTACATCCGCTGATCGATGATGGCAGATGTCAATCAATGGATTTTAACGGAGATAATTTATAGGTTTCGGATGTATCTTCGGGAGCAACGCAATGAATCAATTTAGTTTGCCGATCCTCAGCACCCTCATTTTCTTTCCGCTGTTATGTGTGTTTTTGCTGATGTTTATCAGAAGCGAAGGCGGTAAAAATGATGAATTCTTACGAAAAATCGCCCTTGCTGCTTCTGTAATTGAATTTTTGATTTCGCTTTTGCTCCTTGTCCGCTTCGATGCGGCCGTTCCCGGTATGCAGTTTGTGGAATTTGTCCCCTGGGTCGAGAGCTTTTCGCTGAACTATCATGTCGGATTGGACGGGATAAGCCTTTGGCTCGTTATTTTGACCACTTTTTTCGTACCGTTGTGCGTGCTGTGTTCGTGGACCTATATAAAAGAAAAAACGAAGTATTTTCTGATCTCTATACTCTTCCTCGAAAGCGCCATGATAGGCACCTTTGTCGCCCTTGATCTTATTGTCTTTTATATTTTCTGGGAAGTCATGTTGATCCCCATGTTTCTTCTCATCGGCGTCTGGGGGGGTGAACGCCGCATCTATTCGGCAGTCAAGTTCTTCTTATATACGGCGGCAGGAAGCATATTCATGCTGGTCGCCATTATTTATCTATATTATTACAGTTATAAAACCACGGGAACGGGCACCTTCAACCTGCTCGACCTCTATAATCTGCATATCCCGATATCCATCCAATTCTGGCTGTGCGCCGCATTCAGCGTCGCATTCGCCATCAAAGTGCCGATTTTTCCGCTGCATACCTGGCTTCCGGACGCCCATGTCGAGGCGCCCACCGCGGGCAGTGTCCTGCTGGCCGCCATCCTTCTTAAAATGGGAACGTACGGTTTCCTGAGATTTTCGATGCCCCTTTTTCCGTATGCCTCCCACCAGTTTCTCCCGGTGATTGCTTGTCTGGCTGTTGCCGGAATCATCTATGCTGCATTGGTGGCCTGGGTGCAGCCGGACATGAAAAAACTCGTGGCGTACTCCAGCGTAAGCCACCTGGGATTCGTGATGCTCGGATTGTTTGCACTAAATATCCAGGGGATAGAAGGCGGCATCTATCAGATGTTGAACCACGGGGTTAACACGGGCGCACTCTTTCTTCTCGTCGGCATGATCTATGAGCGGCGCCACACGAGGCTCATGGATGATTTCGGCGGCCTCGCCAAGATAATGCCGGTGTTTGCCACCTTTCTCATGATCGCAACGCTTGCATCCGTGGCGGTTCCAGGGACAAACGGTTTTGTGGGCGAGATAATGATACTGGTGGGTGTGTTTAGAACCTATCCCGCATTCGGCGTATTTGCGGTTTCCGGAATGGTCCTTGGAGTCGTCTATATGCTCTGGATGTACCAGAGAGTGATGTTCGGGCCCGTTACAGGGGATGCCAATCTCAAACTGACCGACCTGAACACCAGAGAGATCGTGACAATGGTTCCCATAGCGGTGCTGGTGTTCGTAATGGGGATCTTTCCGGGCCTGTTTTTGCGCAAAATGGATGCATCGGTCAATAACTTCATCAAGCAATACCAATACAAATATGAATCGTATGTGGCTGAAAAAACAGGCAATCCTGTCGCAGCAGCCTTGCAGCGGGATAATAGTGTTGTCATTCCGTTGCAGTTTCCCGCGTCGGGGTGCTTTCGCCCAGTCGATGATCGAAGAATATCGAATGTGCAGGGTAGATTGCTTTAAATCTGGAGGAACCGAATGGAGACGTTGAAATTCACCCCGCCGGTAATGGACTACATGGCTGTCTTACCGCAGGTGATTCTTGTTGCAACGGCACTGATCATACTTGTTCTCGGTGTTTTCAAAGAATGGGCAAAGGGCGCCTTCATCGGTCACGTGTCCCTCCTGGGCTCGGTCCTTGCCCTCGTCAGCGTAGTTTTTACCGGCTCCGCAGCGTCCCCATTCTCCTCATTCGGCGGAATGGTCTTAACCGACAGATTTTCTTTTTTCATCAGCCTTGTTATCTGCCTGATAGTTGTTCTGACCATACTGGTCTCGCTAAACTATCAGAAGTTCTTTGAAAACATCAGGTCCGGCGAATATTACGCGCTGGTTCTGTTTGCCGGCGTCGGCATGATCTTCATGGCAACAGCAGGTAATCTGATTCTTTTGTTTGTGGCCCTTGAAACGATGTCCATTTCCATCTATGCCCTGACCGGATTTCATAAAAATCAGTTGAAATCCGGGGAAGCAGCCTTGAAATATTTTCTGTTGGGCGCCTTTGGCTCCGCTTTTCTCCTGTACGGCTTCGCCTTCGTCTACGGGGCCACCGGAAGCCTGGACATTATTAAAATAGCCGGCTTTATTCAGACCCATCCGCAAATCGTTCAATTCAAATTCCTTGTCATCGGGCTGGTCTTGATGACTGCCGGGTTTGGATTCAAAATATCGATGGTGCCCTTTCACATGTGGACACCCGATGCATACGAAGGCGCCCCCACATCCATCACGGGATTCATGGCAACAGGTGTTAAGGCCGCAGCTTTTGCGGCCCTTATCCGGGCAGTCCTCGTTCCCCTGGCCCCCATGCAGGGAAGCTGGATCACGATCATGTGGGTCGCCGCTTTGTTAACTATGACCGCCGGAAATATAATCGCCCTTGCCCAGGATAACGTAAAGCGGATGCTGGCTTATTCCAGTATCGCCCATGCAGGGTATATACTCCTTGGGTTTGTCGCCGGCACAAAGTTTGCCCAGGCGGGAATGCTTTTTTATCTCATGGCCTATGCTTTCATGAACATAGGGGCGTTCGCCGTTGTCGCGCTGCTCTGCAAGAAGGGGGAGGAATTCAACAGCATCTCGGATTTTTCCGGCCTTGGTTTTAAGTACCCCGCAGTGGGATTGGCCATGTCGATATTTTTGCTCTCCCTGGCCGGCATTCCGCCGACAGGGGGATTTATGGGGAAATTGTATATCTTCACCGAGGCGCTGCGATCCGGGTATGTCTGGCTGGTAATCGCTGCGGGTGTAAACAGCGTGGTTTCGATTTACTACTACTTGCGTGTGGTCGTAGTGATGTATTTCCAGCCCCAGCCAACTGGAAATCCGATAATGCTCACGGCGATTTCACCCGGAACAGTTATCGCATTGGCGGCAACGACCGCGGCTGTCCTCTTTATGGGAATATTCCCCTCCTACTTCTGGTCGCTTGCCAGCAACTCCATTTTCAGCCTTAAGTAGCGTTTGGACTTGCGATCATCTCTGTGAACTTGCCTGGCCGAAATCCGGCTCGGTACGATCGCTTGTGGTTTCCACCCTGGCGACCCTCTGGTCGTTGAGTATGTAACGAAAAAATCTGTCAGTGGACCGGAGAGTACCAAAAAGAATTGAACCCGCCACCGCCACCGCCACTCGCACTATCTACAGCTTGGCCCTGGTAGCTGAAGGCCATGGAAACTGCTCCGGGCGGGAGTGTCAGCCTGGTCTTAAAAGGGATGGGATCGAAGCCGCCGCGACTTGTCGCCAGTACTTTTTGTTCGAGAACTCTGCCGTTTTGATCCAGAAATAACACGCTGAGACGAAAGTCGTGCAGGAGCGCGAAGCCCATGGACATGGAATCGGAAAAACGGATGTTGCCCGAAAGCTCCATTTGCCCCTGTTCAGCCGAATAGGTGTAGTTGACGGTAAGGTCCGGGCCTTTCCACACTGCGGAGACGTGGGGCTGTGGGATAGAGAGGCGGTCTGCGGGTGCGACGAACCCGGCGGCGGCGCTGATCTGCAACCCCGCAGCGAAAAGAGCCGAAACGACTACAGATAAGCGGAAAAGAAATCCTGGTTTCATCGTGCAGCTCCTTGGGATTTGATATGATCGCCCACTTGAAATTTTTCCACCACGCAAAAACACTTCACATTAACATAAGCGGTGATTTGTGTGACCATCATTTTGAATCTGTGGTGGTCCCAAAACAAGTTTTTTAGTATATCGATTTGGATATCGATCGAACATTGTCCCGGATTCTGTGTCAAAAGGGGGCGAGCCTGGTGAAGGATTCGAGTGAAGATAGAAAAATCATCCTCGTGGCGGACGATGATGCTGACGATTGCCTGCTTATAAAGGACGCTTTGATCGACAATGGTTTGAACTGGGAAACCCGGTTTGTGGGTGATGGAATCGAGTTGATGGAGTATCTGGATAATTGTGAGCGGCTGGAAGGGCAGGGAGACTGCTGCTTCCCCGACCTGATCGTGCTGGACCTCAATATGCCCCGCAAAGGAGGCCGGGAGGCCCTGAGGGAGATCAGCGCTCATCCAAGGCTCAATAAGATACCTACGGTGATCCTTACGACTTCGGACGAACCCCAGGATGTTGCTCTGTGCAGCTCTCTTGGAGCCAAGCTTTTCATAACCAAGCCGAACATGTATACTGAATGGCTGGAAAAAGTTGGAGCTCTGAAAGAATTAATCTGAATTAGAACTTCCCGCCCTGCGAGCGCCGGTATCCTGAGTCAATACCTTATCCAGGATTGAAAAGATATCTCCGGCCACCAAAAGCTTGACTCCTTCCCGAACATCGGAGTCCAGACCCTCGATATCGATTTTGTTTGCTTCGGGAAATATGATTTCTTTCACTCCGGCTCTTTGCGCAGCCAGCACTTTGTCGCGGATTCCGCTGACTGGAAGCACCCTGCCGCTGAGAGTGAATTCTCCGGAAAGGGCAACATCGCGGCGCGCGGGTCTTCGGGTTAGAAGCGAAATGAGGGCGAGCGCTATTGTGACGCCCGCAGAAGGCCCATCTTTGGGAATACCTCCGGAGGGAATGTGGATGTGAATGTCATGTCCCTGAAAAAAATCAGGGTCCAAGGAAAAATCTTCCGCGTGGCTGCGTACATAACTCAAAGCCGTCTGGGCAGACTCGCGGATTATCTCCCCCAGGGAGCCGGTCAATATTAACTGCTGGTTCCCTTTCATCATGGTAGCCTCGACGGAGATTATCTCTCCTCCGGATTCAGTCCACACCAGGCCGGTAGTGACTCCTATACGCAGTTGCGCTTCGGCTGTTTCATGAGTGAATTTTCGCGGCCCAAGCAGGCCCTCTACCATGTCCTCATCCACGGATATGGACGAGCGGTCATTTTCCTTTTGAAGACAAAGTTTGGCAATTTTTCGGCAGACAGTGGCAATTTCACGTTCGAAATTCCGCAGTCCGGCCTCGAGCGTGTAATCCCTGATGAGTCTTATAATCGCACCATCAAGAAACTCGATATTCCTGTTTTTGAGGCCGTGGTCCCTCAATTGGCGGGGAATGAGGTATTCTTTTGCGACGGCAAGCTTTTCTTTTTCAGTGTAGCCGGGGAAAGGGATCACTTCGAGCCGGTCCAGGAGCGGAGCGGGAAGCTTTTCGACCAAATTCGCAGTTGCAATGAACATAACGCTGGAAAGATCGAACGGGACATCCATGTAGTAATCCAGGAACCGGCTGTTCTGCTCGGGATCGAGGATTTCCAGGAGGACCGAAGCGGGATCGCCTCGAAAGTCCTGTCCGATCTTGTCTATTTCGTCCAGCATGAAAACAGGATTCCTGGCCCCGAGGCGTCGAATCTCGGTCATGATTCTGCCGGGCATCGAGCCGACATAAGTCCTTCGGTGCCCTTTAAGTTCTGCTTCATCACGCAAACCGGCAAGAGAAATGCGGACGAATTTCCTTCCAAGCGCTTTGGCGATGGACATGCCGATTGAAGTCTTTCCTGTGCCGGGCGGCCCCGTAAAGCAAAGGATCGGGCTTCTCGACATCTGGATGTATCGTTTTTTTTGGTTGATCTGCCGCACGGTGGAGCGGAGTTCCTCTAGGTCGATGGGTTTGGGAAGATAATGGGCTGCTCCCTTTTTAAGGGCGTCAACCGCAGAACTTACCGTGGCATAGCCGGTAATCATCACGATCTCGGTGTTCGGAGCCAACTGCTTTACCGATTCGAGGAGTTGGATGCCGTCCAGCTTTTCCATTTTGAGATCGGTCAGGATCAGCTCGAATTCTTTTTGACCGAGCTTGTCCAGAGCGTCCCTGCCGTTTGCGGCGGTGCTTACCTGATAGCCTTCCTTCCGCAGCACGTGTTCCAGGTTCGTCCTGGCTATCTCTTCGTCGTCCACCACCAGGATATTGAACTCGTTGAGGCTGCACAGAGTCTTTACGGCCAGGTATTCGAGGATTCTTTCCTTTACGTGTTTCAATCCATAGTGCTGCAGCTCAAGATTTGTCTCCGCCTGCGCGATATCCAGGTTGTCGTCGGTAAAGCTATGCCAGGGAAGCGAGACGAGGAACTCAAGATAACTCACCCCTATCGAGTATTCGGGAATACCCGGGTCCATTCTTTCAAGCCGGTCCAACTCTCTGTAGGCCAGCGCCGAAATTGTCTTCGGTATTCTCGCAGCCTCAGTAGCCTTGCGAAGATCGACCAGCTCGCCCGATGATTGTTCAGGGGATTTATCTTCCATCGTTTCAATTTTTTTAAAAAAACCCATTGTCAGCCTTTCGACGGGTGTTGCAAATGGTAACACTCAGGGGTCATATGTTGCAAAAACGATATGAAGCTAATCCCAAGCGCAGCAGGAGCAAGGCAAAAATGGCTATTGCATTTTGAAACATGAGGATCGGTTCTGCCGAGATGTCTCTTTGCCGCTTCAGCCGCATTTAGCATTGATTTCATAAGCTTTTTACCAGATGGCACGACTCTTGACTATAGTGTGCATTGAAAAAATCATGCTCAGGTGGGTTGATGATGTCAGATCTAAGTGGAACAAATCATAAAAATGAGCTTCGCAACAGCCGGAAGATCCTTGTCGTAGGCGACAAAGGATTTTTTGCGGAGAATGTCATAAATCACTCCATACACCTTGCCGAGCGCCTCGGATACGATCTGGTGGCTCTCAGTGTGGATGCGCAATGTGAAGGCAAGGCATTCGGGAACAGCGCGGCATCGGCAAGGAAACTGTTCGATATGGCCGGTCGCTACGGGATACATTGCAGTCAGATAGTAAGAAGCGGCGACATTGAATTTGCGGTGGAGGAAACAATTCACGAGATAAAGCGGGTTGAGGTCGTCGTAGTGGAATCGGAGACAAATAGCGAGAGCATTCGGAATATATCGGTTCCTATCGTCAGTGTCTTATCGGACACAAACAGAAAAGGAGATACTTCCATGATTGCGGGCAAATCCTCGAAAGCTGTCGTCATCGGGAAAACGGCCGGTTACGGTGTCCTGAGCGCCGCATTTTGTGCGGCCGCCTTTACACACTCGGATACCATCGCGCAAGTCTGTTCAAGAGGCGGCTGGTACGCGGCGCTTCCCATTGCCACAGTGCTGGTGTTTTCATTCGTGCACGGCTCATTTGCTCACAATCTCTGGTCCGCTCTTGGTATCGAGGCTTTCAAACGAGATCAGGTCAGGCAGACGGAACACAAAGTCATCGAGAAAAGGAAACAGCAGCGAAGAAGACCGCGCGCCTATGCCTACGTCAACCCGTTTCACAAGATTGACTGATAAGCCTACGCTCGGGTCATGTCCGGGATTTTGCTGCAAACCCAAAGTTTCGAGTAAGGAATCGCAATGCACGATATAGCAAATGAAGCTGTAAAGTTCATCGATCTCAATGTGACCTATGTTATTTTCCTCTTTATAGTAGGTTTCATTGGCGGTCTTGTGAGCGGATTCATCGGATCGGGCGGCGCCTTCGTCCTGACCCCCGGCATGATGAGTCTGGGAGTGTCCGGGACTGTAGCCGTCGCCAGCAACATGTGCCACAAATTTCCCAAGGCTTTTGTCGGCGCATACAAACGTTTCAAATACGGTCAGGTGGATATAAAGCTGGGCCTCATTCTCGCGGTTTCGGCCGGTTTGGGTGTTCAAGTAGGCATAAAAATCCAGCGGTTGATTCTGGAAAAATGGGGACAGGCCGGGTCCGACCTCTATGTGAGTGTTTCCTTTGTACTCGTGCTGATAGTTGTCGGCGCATATGTCTTACGGGATGCCATGAATATCTCAAAATCCGGAGGAAATGAAAGAGTCTCACTTATCGCCAGGAAGCTCCAGAGTATAAACCTTCCCCCAATGATGACCTTTAAGACTGCAAATGTGCGCATTTCCTTCTGGTTCACGCTTCCGGTGGGCTTTGCTACCGGTATGCTCGCAGCGACGATTGCGGTCGGCGGGTTCGTTGGAGTCCCCGGGATGATATATATGCTCGGTGTTTCGGGACTCGTTTCATCGGCCACGGAGCTGGTAATCGCCTTCGTGATGGGGTTGGGCGGCTCCATAAACTGGGCAATGCATGGCATGGTGGACATTCGGCTCGTTTTGATCATACTTGCCGGCTCGCTCCTGGGGGTCCAGCTTGGTGCAATCGGGACCACTTATGTGAAGGAGTATATGATAAAAGTTGTAATGGCGACCATCATGCTCATAGTTGCCGTGAGCAGGGCGCTTGCAATACCGAGGTACCTTAATCAACTCGGGGTGATCTCGGCGGGTCAGAAAACGATAACCGTGCTTGACGCTGTCAGCTTTATTTCAATGTGCCTGGCGCTGCTTGCAGGGGCCATAATCATTCTGGCTGCCATGTACAGGGCAAAGAAGTCGGCGTACACCCCCAAAGCCCTTGCTGAAGCCCGATGAATCAAATCATCCCATCCCGCTGATATAGCGCATACTTTCCCCCAATCTCCCCCTCTCTGTGTAGTTCAGATAGGGGGAGAGCCGTTTTCAGGGTTGAGGGATTGAGGGATTGAGAGATTCAAATCAAATCCCTGAATCCTTGAATTTCACGAAACAACGCAACATTCCGTGAAGCCAGTGCGCTCGCAGGCTTCTCAGCGCGCGAAAATTGGAATATACTGGTTCCTGTTTCTACCTGGAGCGCTTCAGACGCCGTCTTTTGGACTATCCCCCGATGCCGCCCGGCCGGCGAAGCTTCATTTCCAGCAGACAACATCGGAGCTGCCTTGCCAATGAGATTCCCGACTATCTTGAACATCCGTCAGAAGGTAATGGTCGGTTTTATTATACTCGTGATAATTATTTGTTCGTTTGGCGCGGTTTCATACGAGTATCTTCGAGAAGTTGAACGAAAACAGCGTTTCGTTGAGGTTGCAGATGACCTGAGAGATTCCATCCTCGAGGCGCGCCGCTACGAGAAGAATTTTCTGCTTTATGGCTCCGCTGAAGACCTGAACGAGAACCGCAGATTCACCCGGCTCGCAATGGACATGCTCGAAAAGACGATTCCGGAAATCAAAGATTTTCGTGGTGTTCCTCAGTTAACCAAGATCAAGTCGCAGCTTGGAGACTATCAACGACTGATGGAGCAGACGGCCCCCGGGCGAGGGAGCAACTCGGGGTTGCCCGTAGATCAGTTGCGGGAACACGGCAAGGCCCTGGTGGATTTGTCTCAGAGTCTGGTTTCCTTTGAGCGCGAACGGATTCTTCAAATCGTAGAATCGCTCAAGACGCAGCTACTGGCTTCCCTTGGGATGATGATCATTGCCGGCAGTCTGCTTCTGCCGGTTCTATTTAGAAAGATAGTTCGTCCGCTCAGGGAAATTGAAAGAACGACGCACCGCATTGCGGAGGGGGATTTCAGACCAATAGCGGTCCCGGATACGCGAGATGAGACACAGCGTGTAGTCGAAGGGTTCAACCGGATGATCGGCGAGCTCGAAAAGCGGCAGGACCAATTGCTCCAGGCCAAGAAGCTTAGTTCTCTGGGTACCTTTACTTCCGGTATTGCCCACGAGTTAAACAACCCTCTTAACAATATCTCTACATCCTGCCAGATTCTTATTGAGGAATTCGACAAGTTGGACGCGGAGTTTTCGCATCGGATGCTAAGCAATATCGAGCATGAAGTCCATCGCGCCCGTGATATAGTGCGAGCGCTGCTGGAATTTGCCCGGGCTAAGGAATTCTCTCTCATGCCGACGCCGCTTTTCCAGGTGGTGGATCGGGCGGTCAAACTGATTTCAAGTCAAGTTCCTCCGGGAATCGAGATTTCGTTGGATGTACCCCATGACCTCTTACTCGAAATCGATGGCCAGCGGATGCAGCAGGTATTTTTGAATTTGATCGAGAACGCCCTTCATTCAATAGAACCTCCCGGGCAGATCACGATCAAGGCGGGAGTGGACCTGGCTCAAAAACAGGCGCTCATTACGGTCGAAGACACCGGAGCGGGCATCCCGGAAGCTGAGCTGGGAAGGGTTTTCGATCCGTTCTTTACGACCAAGAAAGTCGGTTTAGGGACCGGCCTCGGCTTATCGATAGTTTTCGGGATTGTCCAGAAACATCAGGGATCGATTTCGGTGGACAGCAAGGAAAAAGAAGGCACGCGATTCACGATACGTTTTCCGATGGAAACGGTGTGACAAAAGAAAGAGGCTCGATGAGAGGATCTCGCATCCTGATAGTCGATGACGAGCAGATCGCCCGGGAAAACCTCGAGCATGTGCTGCGAGGGCAGGGCTATGAGACGGTAAGCGTTCATAACGGCCTCGCCGCTATCAGGGAGCTTGAAAAGGAAGAGTTCGACCTGGTGCTTACGGACATCCGAATGCAGCCGGTGGACGGCATCCAGGTGCTCGAGCGTGCCAGGGAGCTTTATCCCAGTATCGAGGTAATCGTCATCACGGGATATGCTTCAGTCTCCTCGGCCGTCGAGGCGATGAGAAAAGGGGCCTACTACTATATCGCCAAACCGTACAAAATCGATGAAGTCAGGGTCCTTGTTAAACAGGCCATCGAGAAGAGCGGCTTACTCAGGGAAGTAAGAGAGCTGCGGCGGCAGGTTCAGGAGCAGAGCAAAACCTCGCTTCTGATTGGCAACAGTCCCGAAATGGAAGTGCTGAAAAAGACCATCGGGCAGATTTCGGCCTCTGATTCCAGTGTGCTCATCCAGGGCGAAACTGGAACAGGCAAGGAACTTGTGGCAAAGACCATCCACAGCATGAGTCTTCGGGCCGGGAAGCGTTTTCTTGCAATCAACTGCGGCGCCTTCAGCGAAGAGCTTCTCGCAAACGAACTGTTCGGGCATGAGCGCGAGGCGTTCACCGGCGCTAAAGGCATCAAGCGGGGATTATTGGAAGCCGCCCAGGGAGGCACGATCTTTCTTGACGAGATCGGGGATATGCCGCTATCGATGCAGGTGAAGCTTTTGCGGGTGCTTCAGGAACGTGTGATGATGCGGGTGGGGGGCACAGAAGAAATACCTGTTGATATCCGGGTCGTTGCCGCCACCAACAAAAATCTGAAACAGGAGGTCGAATGCGGGACCTTTCGCCAGGATTTCTATTATCGGCTGAACGTGATAACACTTCATGTGCCGCGCCTGACGGATCGTGAAGACGACATCCTCCTGCTGGCTCTTCATTTTCTCCACAAGATTGCAAAGTCACAGGGAAAGCAGGTAGGGAGCATTTCGGACGAAGCGGTCAAAATACTTCTTTCTTATGAATATCCCGGGAACGTGCGTGAACTTGAAAATATTATCGAAAGAGCTGTAACCCTGTCAAACGGGGACTCCATAGAGCGGAGACACCTGCCGCTCGATCTGCAGCAACTCGCATTCAAGATACGGCGGCCGCAGGAGGAGTTCCTTACCCTGGGTGATAATGAACGTGAGTATATTCTCTGGGTGCTCCAACAGGTAAACGACAATAAGACTAAGGCCGCTGAAATTCTGGGCATTGACAGAGTATCGCTTTGGAGGAAAATTAAAAGATACAACCTTCAATAACCCCGATTGCATGTTGGCATTGTGAGGCTCGCTCCGCCTCGTGGAAAGGAAAGGCTTGGATGGCAATTATAACGATCTCAAGAGGTTCATACAGCAAGGGTAAAGAAGTTGCGGAAAAGGTGGCTATGAAGCTGGGATATCAGTGTTTTGCCCGTGAGGTCCTTCTGGAGGCCTCGAAAGAGTTCAACATTCCTCAAATCAAGCTGGCGCGCGCCATTCATGACGCTCCTTCCATTTTTGAAAGGTTCTCTTACGGCAAGGACAAGTTCATAGCGTACTTTCAATCGGCTCTTTTGAAATGTGTCCAGCGGGACAATGTCGTATATCATGGACTGGCGGGGCATTTTTTTCTCAAAGAGATCGGCCACGTCCTCAAGGTCAGGATTATTTCCGACATGGAGGACCGGGTCAAACTCGAGATGGAACGGCAACGTATCTCCCGGGAAGAGGCGCTTGCCGTGCTCAAAAGAGATGACTCCGAAAGGCGCAAATGGAGTCAGCATCTGTATGGGATCGACACCGCCGACCCCATTTTGTACGATTTAGTCATTCACGTGGGCAAAGTCACGGTGGATGACGCCGTGGACTTGATTTGCCATACCGTGGGAATGCCAACTTTCAAGACTACCTTCGAATCCCAAAAGGCAATGGACGACCTGGTTTTGGCATCCGAGGTTAAAACGACCCTGATCGAAATCAAGCCTGACATCGAGGTATTTGTGCGCGACGGCGAAGTAAGCCTTGGCGCCAGCGCTCTTATCATGAAAGATCCGAATATGGTTCAGGAAATGGAAAGGATTGTCCGCCGGATTCCCGGAGTTAAGGATGTCAGCGTCAAGTCCTCTCACCTTGTTGATTGGAGTGATTAAACAGGAATTTTACCGGAAAAGGAATACTGGAGATTAAATGAGCGCGGAGCCAAACAAAGTCATCTACTCCATGATCGGGGTAAGCAAGTTCTACAACAAACGGCCAATTCTCAAAGACATATATTTATCCTATTTCTACGGCGCAAAGATCGGAGTGGTGGGTCTTAACGGTTCGGGCAAGAGTTCACTTTTGAGGATACTTGCCGGGGTGGATACGGATTTCAATGGAAAGACCACAATCGCACCGGGTCATGCGGTCGGTTTTCTCGAACAGGAGCCTCAACTCGATGATGCCCTGAGCGTGCGGGAAACAGTCGAACAGGGGGTCCGGGAGACCGTCTTGCTGCTCAACGAATTCAACCGGATCAACGAGCAGTTTGCCGAACCTATGTCCGATGAGGATATGGATAAACTCATCGCGAGGCAGGGAGAGGTGCAGGAAAAACTCGATTCCATCGATGCCTGGGATCTCGACTCAAGACTCGAGATGGCTATGGACGCATTGAGGTGCCCTCCCGGAGAGACCCCGGTCAAGCTCCTCTCGGGAGGCGAAAGACGGCGCGTCGCCCTTTGCCGGCTACTGCTCCAGCAGCCCGACATTTTGCTTCTCGATGAACCTACCAATCACCTTGACGCCGAAACGATCTCATGGCTCGAACACCATCTTCAACGCTATCCCGGTACGGTTATAGCAGTGACTCACGACAGGTACTTTCTCGATAACGTGGCCGGGTGGATATTGGAGCTTGACAGAGGGCAGGGCATTCCATGGCAGGGAAACTACTCGTCGTGGCTCGAGCAGAAGAGCGCCAGACTCAGAGTGGAGGCAAAAGGAGAAACTGAACGGCAGAAGACGCTGGATCGCGAGTTGGAATGGATAAGAATGTCACCCAAAGGGAGGCATGCCAAATCGAAAGCCCGCATACAGGCTTATGATTCGCTGCTGCGTCAGGATTATGAAAAGCAGGCAAATGAGCTCGAAATATACATCCCGCCCGGTCCGAGGCTGGGCAATGTGGTTATCGAGGCCGGCGCCATAAGCAAGACATACGGTGAAAATCTTCTGATGGAAAACTTTTCGTTCGCGTTGCCGCCGGGAGGCATCATCGGGGTGATCGGGCCAAACGGCGCCGGAAAGACTACCCTGTTTAGAATGATTACGAGCCAGGAAAAGCCCGATTCGGGAACGATCAGACTGGGCGACACGGTGAAGCTCGCTTACGTTGAGCAGAGCCGGGAGACGCTTGATCCCGAAAAGAGCATCTGGGAGGCTATCTCGGAGGGCCGGGATACTATCGAGCTTGGAAGCCGCTCCATTAACTCGCGAGCTTATGTTGCCCGGTTTAATTTCTCGGGAACCGATCAGCAAAAAAAGGTGGGACTGCTCTCGGGAGGCGAGCGCAACCGGGTCCATTTGGCAAGAATTCTAAAAGAGGGCGCCAATGTGATCCTTCTGGACGAGCCCACAAATGACCTCGATGTCAACACGATGCGCTCGCTCGAAGAGGCCCTCGAAAACTTCGCGGGGTGCGCGGTGGTGATCAGTCACGACAGGTGGTTTCTTGACAGAATCGCAACTCACATAATCGCCTTCGAAGGCGACAGCGCGGTAGTCTGGTTCGACGGCAACTACTCCGAATATGAAGCCGACAAGAAAGCCCGCCTCGGCGCAGCAGCCGACCAGCCACACAGGATCAAGTACAGGCAACTGACGCGGGCGTAGTTCCGGGTTCGTTTATCTTCAGGCTCCGACGGATGCGCGCAGAGGTTTCTGGAGCGGGCAACATCCAACCAGGCGCCCTGGGTTCAGTCCGGCAACGGATTTGTGAAAACTTTATCCACCTTGGGGCATAGTTGCAAATATTCGGGGAGTCGAGCAGTGGAAATTACTGAACGAATTTTCCCCAAGCCTTAAGATTTGGGCATTTTGGATAATCATTATTATCCATGATGCACTTTGGCGGAGTTGGAGTTGTGATAAAAAGTACTTGACTTTTAGTCGATTATGTCATTTTCTGATGCGGTATACGCGAACTCAGGTATTTTTCATACTATCCCACAACAGCTATTCAGGAGTTGAGGCAAGATGATGGCGGATCAAACTATTGCTCGAGTGGAACCTGTTAGAACTGAGGCGTATTTGGATTTTTTCCAAATGCTTACCGGAGTCGGGCTCGTGGCGTTTATGTGGTGCCATATGATTCTGGTAGCCAGTGTTAACCTGGACCTTGGCGGGGGCAGGGTGATGAACGCGATCGCGCATTTTTTTGAGGTCACTTACATGGCCCAAATCGGCGGTCCGATGATTGCTCTGACAATGCTGGCCCATTTTGTGCTGGCGGCCCGCAAGCTTCCCTTCCGCGCCCGTGAACAGAAGGCCATGTGGAGGCACACCGTCAACTTCAACCACACCGATACCTGGTTGTGGATCATTCAGGCGGTAACCGCTTTCATAATTCTGATCATGGGATGTATCCACATGTGGACGGTGCTCACCAATCTGCCGATAACCGCAGCAAAGAGCGCCGCGAGAATTCAGGGGGGATGGTGGCTGGCCTTCTACATCTTCCTGCTTCCGATGATAGAGCTTCACGTCGGGATCGGAATCTACAGAATCGGTGTAAAATGGGGATTCATCAAGAGGTCTAACCGTAAGGTGCTGCATGGCTTCGAAAACAAGCTCACCATAGTGATGATTGCGATAGGGCTTGTCACTCTGTTCACCTTCTTCGTCTTGACTAAAGCAATGTAAGGAGCTGAAATTGGATACCTTCTACACTGATCTCTTATGCGTCGGAGCGGGTCTTGCAGGCGAGCGTGTGGCAGTGGCGGCGGCCTCGGCAGGATTTGAGACTATCTGCCTCAGTATCGTTCCGCCGAGACGTTCCCACTCTTCCGCCGCTCAGGGCGGTATGCAGGCTTCTTTGGGGAACTGCTGCAAGGGCGAGGGCGACTGCCCGGACGTCCATTTTGCCGATACTGTTAAAGGGTCCGACTGGGGGTGCGATCAGGAATGTGCGCGTCTGTTCGCCGAAACTGCGCCGATTGCTGTTCGCGAGATGGCATTTTGGGGCATTCCCTGGAACCGGGTCGTCCCTGGAAAAGGCATCTACTATAAAGCCGGAAAACAATTCGAGAAGGTTGAGGCGGCCGAAAAAGAGGGAACGATTACGGCGCGCGATTTCGGCGGGACCGCGAAATGGCGCACCTGTTATACCTCGGACGGGACCGGCCATACTCTTCTTTTTACCATGGACAATGAGGTCGTGCGCTTGGGCGTAACCGTTCACGACAGGATCGAGGTGCTGTCCCTGATCCATGACGGAACGACCTGCATGGGCGTTGTGGCGCGTTGCCTGAAGACCGGCAAACTGAGGACTTATCTGGCCAAGGCAACGCTGATTGCCACCGGCGGCTACGGCAAACTTTACCGCGAAAGCACCAATGCGGTAATCTGCTGGGGTGACGGCGGCGCAATCTCGCTTGACACCGGCATTGTCCCGATCGGCAACCCGGAGGCCGTGCAGTTCCACCCGACGGGAATCGTGCCGACAAACATTCTGGTAACCGAGGGTTGCCGCGGTGACGGTGGGACGCTCAAAGACGTCAATGAAGAAAGATTCATGGATATTTACGAGCCGGGCAAACAGGAACTTGCCTCTCGCGACGTTGTTTCCCGCTGGATGTACCATCATATGCGGATCGGAAAAGGTGTGAAGAGCCCATACGGAGATCACCTTTGGCTGGACATCCGCCATTTGGGGGCCCATCACATCAAGACCAAGCTCCGTGAAGTTGAAGAAATCTGCAATGAGTTCCTCGATCGAGATCCGATTACCCAGTTGATCCCTGTTCGTCCCTGTCAGCATTACAGCATGGGCGGAGTTCGCACAAACAAGGACGGCGGCGCCTACGGCCTCAAAGGCCTTTATTCGGCCGGTGAGGCTGCGTGCTGGGATATGCATGGATTTAACCGCCTTGGTGGAAACTCACTGGCCGAGACAATTGTGGCCGGAAGGATCGTGGGCGGAAAGATAGTGGAATTTCTCCAGGGCTACCAGGTCGATTTCAAAACGGGTGTAGTCCAGGATGCGGTCAGGAAACAACAGGTAAGAATCGAGAGCCTGGTACGCGGGAGTGGAAAAGAAAACGCGTACGATTTGCGCGCGGCTATGGGTGATGCACTTATGGAGGGAGTTGGCATTTTCCGCAAGCACGATGATCTTCAGACGGCCGTCGATAAGCTGCAGGTGCTCCTGGAACGCTCGAAAAACCTCGGCCTTCGCTCGACCAGCGTGCATGGCCCGAATCCCGAACTGGGAGTTGCACTGCGGGTGCCTGGAATGCTGCGGCTTTCGCTGTGCATTGCCTACGGAGCGCTGATGCGGACCGAGAGTCGTGGAGCGCACGCACGCGAAGATTACCCTGAACGCAATGACAAAGACTGGTTGAAGCGCACTCTTGCGTACTGGAAGAGTGAAAAAGACACGCTGCCGACCCTGGAATACGAAAAGCCTTCAAAAGTCTGGGAGATTCCGCCAGGTGAGAGAGGGTACGGTTCTGCGAAGATAATTTGCACCGAAGACCCTGAGATTTGCGTTCCAAAGCCGGAAACCAACTAAGCGAGAGGTGTTTTGATGGGAAGGACTCTAAAGTTCAACGTCTTCAGATATAACCCGGAGGACCCGGCTTCGGTTCCGCACATGGATGCGTATTATCTCGAAGAAACCGAGGCCATGACTCTTTTCATTGCACTTAACCGTATCAGAGAGGAACAGGACCCAACCCTCATGTTCGATTTCATGTGCAGGGCGGGTATCTGCGGCTCCTGCGCAGTTATGATAAATGGAAAGCCCGACCTTGCGTGCCATACCAAGACCAAAAAGTTGCCCGGCGAGATCACTCTGATGCCCATGCCTGTATTCAAGCTGGTCGGTGACCTCTCGGTCGATACGGGGACCTGGTTCCGTGGGATGAACGAGAAGGTGCAGTCGTGGGTCCATACCAAGAAGGCATTCGTTCCGGAAGCGGAAGAAGAGCGGATGGATAATGCGCTCGCCGATGAGATTTACGAACTCGAACGCTGCATCGAATGCGGCTGCTGTGTCGCGGCCTGCGGAAAGGCGAACATGCTGCCGGAAGGCTTCATGGGAGCTACCGCCTTCAACCGGGTTGCCAGGTTCATGATGGACCCGCGCGATGAAAGAAAGAACGATGAGTATTTCGAGGTAGTGGGCAACGAGGATGGAATCTTCGGCTGCCTCGGGCTTCTGGGCTGCGAGGACATGTGTCCGAAGAAGATTCCGCTCCAGGATCAACTCGGCATGCTTCGCCGCAAAATGGGCTTTTCTCAGGTGAAGCATCTTTTCCAGAAGGCCGGGAAGTAGTAGACGGCTTGAAGGAAAATGCCGGGCATAGCCTCCGGCTACAGTATATCAGCACAAAAGCGGGATGGCGTTCGCCATCCCGCTCCCGTTCGGGCATCGGGATGCGGATGTTCTGTCCAATAGACATTTGCTTGCCGGGCCTCTCGCAATCTTGATTACACTTATTGATGTTTTTTCTGCCCGCTGCGCGTAAGCCTGGCTCATTTTGGCAAATACTGCAGTCTCCCCGCTATTACAAAAATGTATTGACTTGTAAAAAAAATTTAGCAAGAATCTCATCGCTCATCTAGATCCGAGACATGGTACGACCAAAAGCACCGGATGATTTCGAGGGGAATGGTCCCTTTGTCCGGATTCTCTGCACTGGTGTGGTGCCTGTTAGCGGAGGCGTATTATAATTTACGGCTGATCACCGTCGCACTAGCCCGCAGATCGTTATATCCCTGTAGAATTCAAATGAGTAAGGATCCGCTTCTCTCGTATATTGGGGGAATGCAGTTATGAGTCGCCCAATTCACCTCCTGGATTTGGTCAGCAAGGAAAAACTGGAGAGAATTCTCCAGGTTTTTACGGAGGTGGCAGAGGTGGCCTCGATTATTACCTACGCGGACGGCCACCCTATCACCGCGCCCCACCGTTTCACCTCCTTCTGCCTTAATTATTGCCGCGCCACTGCCAGGGGCAGGAGTAAATGTTTTGAAAGCGACAGGTACGGAGGATTTGAGTCGGCTCGCCTTGAGAAACCTCTCAGCTATCCATGCCTTAACAGCGGTCTGAGCGACTGCGCGGCTCCGGTTATCGTAAACGGGCATCACCTTGCTACCGTCCTATGCGGTCAGATTCTGGAGAAGCCGATCGATACGGAAGTGGCAATCCAGCGGGCACAAGCGATCGGCATCGAAGACGTCGAGGGTTATCTTCGCGAACTTGCCAAGGTCCCCATGATGAGTCGTGAAAGACTTCTAAATATCGCCAACCTGATGGCCGAGATCACCGTCACGATCAGTGAACTGGCCATCCAGAAGCATATCTCACAGCAAAACTCAGAGCGCTACCTTTGCAGGCTCATTAACAGTGCTTCCGATTGTATTATCTCGACGGACGCGGACAATACGGTCAGCATGATAAACCAGGCTGGCGCCGCCATGTTTGGATATCAGATGAGCCAAATGATCGGTCAGCCGATCAGACAGCTCCTGACTGACGAACGGTCTCGACCCACTTACTTTAAGAACTCTATGTCACATTCAGGTGGTCATTGGCGGGCCTATTTAACGGCGATTAAGGCGGACGGCTCGATATTTCCCGTGCAGGTATCCTTCTCCGCGCTTCATGACGAGCACGAAAGAAAGGCCGGCTATGTGGGGGTGGTCAGGGACATTTCCGAGGAGAAAAAACTTGAGCGCATGAAAGAAGACCTGATCGGAATGATCACCCATGACTTGAGAAATCCTGTCCTGTCATTGGAAAGGGCCCTGCAGATAGTTGTAGACGGGACGCTTGGATCTCTCAACGCTGATCAGAAGAACGTCTTGGATCTGGCGCTTTTAACCAGCCATCAGTTGTATGGTTTGGTCAGCGACATTCTCGATATTTACCGAAACGAGAACGGGAAGTTCGTTCTGCGGTACACCGAGATGGCGATCCAACGGGTAGTCGAGGAGAGCGTGAAGCAGGTGGAATCACTCACCAGGGAGAAACGAATCACCTTAAAAGTAGAGGCGCCTTTGGCGTCGCTCGAGGTCAGTGCTGATGAGGGTCGTCTTCGAAGAACATGCATCAACCTGCTGGATAACGCGATCAAGTACAGCCCCGAGGGCGGAAATATTTACATCCGGATTCAGGCGCTGAGTAATGGGGAGCACTACCAGGGGGAGCCTTTGGCTGTCCCGCCACGGGAGTCTCCATTTATTTGCGTCGGACAACAGGACCGGATAATCGTCAGCGTGGAAGATGAAGGTATCGGAATCTCTGAAGCATATCATCAGTGCATTTTCGACAAGTACTTTACACTCAAAACCAGTGGCGCGGCGTCCAGAGACGGAGTGGGACTTGGCCTTGCATTCTGCAAGTTGGCGATTGAAGCCCATGGCGGCCAAATATGGGTCGAGTCTCCCGCGACCAACGGTGCGAAAGGCGTCAAGTGCGGATGCCGTTTCTATTTCACGTTGCCCTTCTGTGGCGGCGAGACGGCCGAATGATCGCCGGGAATCGATGCGTGCCGGATCTTCAGTAATTTACCTAAGAGCGCGGAGGCTTCCGTGCCTGCAGTTTTACGGTCTGGATGATAGCCTTAAAGATTCGAGGGGAGGTTACTGCTGTGAACATTTTCCTCGCCGACGACCACCCGTTGTTTCGGATGGGTTTGAGAATTGCCCTGGATCAGGAAGACGAGATGAAGGTCATTGGAGAAGCCAGCGATGGTTTCAGTGCGGTTGAAAAGATTCGGAGCAATCCTCCCGATCTGTCATTGATTGATGTCGATATGCCTGGAATTTCAGGCATTCGGGCTATTCGAATTCTGCGCAAGGCCCTGCCCGAGATGAAAATACTTGTGCTCTCGACTTACGACGACGAAAAATACGTACACGAAGCCATGCTGGCGGGAGCAGACGGCTATCTGCTCAAGTGTGTCGAGGTTCCGGAGTTGGTGGCAGTTATCCGTTCGGTATGTGAAGGAAAGCAGGTAGTGTCTCCCTTCCTGGTGAATCTGGCCATTGAGAACTACACTGTCGATACGGCAAAACCAGTGGGTCCGATCGCCCTGACTCAACGGGAAAAAGACATATTGAAAGCGATTGTTGACGGTCTGAGCAACAAGGAAATCTCCGATACACATTTCGTCGGCATCGAAACCGTCAAGAGTCACGTCAAAAGCATCTACCAGAAGCTGCAGGTAAGAAACCGGGTTGAGGCCGCTCAGCTTGCCATGAGAAATAAACTCGTTTAACGGTCCGGCTGTCAGGAAAAGGCCTTTTTGCCGGGCGGCGCTACCGGACACCCCTCGGGGGTGGAGTTAAACCCGGTGGCACAGGCCTTATCTTATCTACCATTTTACACGCAAACCCACCCTTGTGTCTCCCATCGTCGAGAATTCGTCCCCGGCATCCTGAGATGCCGCCGGTGATCGAGCGAGAATTCGTCAGACCGCGTTCGAATCAATCCATCAAAAAATCACTCCTTTGAGGGAGCGATTTCCCACCTTTGAGGGATTTACTCTTGAAGCTAACTGAAGTTCAATGACTCGGTGGTGGAAAGGTTTCCTCGTGTGTAAGAGATTGAAAACATTAGAAGTGAAGGCTGAACAGACTTGTTGCAGGCTCACTCCTGCGCCCTTTCCTAAGATGCTTTGTCAAGAAATTTGCGCGGTAAGCCCCTTCGGAGTCTACGTCACGGGCGTATGTCCGTCATGAAGCGATAAACCCGGGAAGTTGCGCAATTAGCCTGAGTTTATCTTCATTTTCACAACCCATCACTCAGGAGGAATTCAACGAGCCGGATCGTCATAAGGTGATAAACAGGGGAAAGGTACGCATTCATCTTCGTTTATCTTCACTTCAAAAACCCGAACACAAGGGAGGCTTCCAATGAGTCGGATTTTGATTGCACCAAGTCGTTATGTTCAGGGGGAAGGGGCTATCAACGAGATCGGTGTCAACGCTGCCAGGCTTGGAACCAAGGCCCTGTTTACGGGAGGGAAAAGAGCCTTATCGGGTATCGGCTCTGCAGTTGAGGCAAGCCTTAGCGCAGAGAAAGTCGGATGTCACCGGGAACACTTCAACGGCGAATGCTCGACCAACGAGATCAACCGGCTGGTGGAGGTTGCGAGAAGTGCAGGATGCGATCTTATTATCAGCGCGGGCGGGGGGAAGGTGATCGACACCGGCAAGGCCGTAGCCCACTATTTGAAAATCCCGGTCGTCGTCGTTCCCACGATTGCCGCGACGGATGCTCCGTGCTCGGCGCTCTCGGTGGTTTACACCGATAATGGTGTGTTTGAGCGCTACCTCGTACTACCAAAAAATCCTGATTGCGTACTGGTGGATACAGGGGTTGTAGCCAATGCTCCTGTGGAATTTCTGGTATCCGGCATGGGGGATGCTTTGGCTACTTTCTGGGAAGCCGATACCTGCTTCAAAAGCTGTAAGCCCAATGTGCTCACCGGCGGATGTCCTCCATTGCGCTCGGCTCACGCGCTTGCGCGACTGTGCTACGATACGTTGCTCGAATACGGTTTGCAGGCAAAACTGGCCGTCGAAAAGAACATGGTGACTCCTGCTGTGGAAGCTATCGTCGAGGCCAACACGCTGCTGAGCGGGCTTGGTTTTGAGAGCGGCGGTCTGGCGGGAGCCCATTCCGTTCACAATGGCTTCACGGTTCTTGAATCTTCCCATCACAAACTTCACGGCCAGAAAGTGGCTTTCGGTACCATCGCCCAAATGGTAATGGAAGGCCGTTCTTCGAATGAAATCGAGGAAGTGCTGGATTTCTGCCTGACGGTGGGATTACCCGTCTGCCTGGATGACCTGGGAATTCACAATCCCACAAAGGAGGACATCCGCAAAGTGGCTGAGGCCACAACCGCTCCCGGCGAAACCATTCATGCCACATGTTTCCTGGTGACCGCAGGCATGGTCGAGGCCGCCATCTGGACCGCTGACGCCCTGGCCAAAGATTATAAGAAAGGAGCATAACCATGGGACTGCTGCCTGTATCCATCAGTATCGGTGTGCTCTGCGGTTTGTGGTTTTTCGTCACGACACAGATCGCCTGGCTCGTTGCATGGGTAGGTTACGCCGCATGGGCCAGCTTTTACTATGCCGGAGGCAATAAGGACGGGCTGGTCAAATCGATTGCAGCAAACATAGTCGGGATGGTCCAGGGCGCGTTTTTCTTCTGGTCATGGAAAGAACTCGGGGGTGGCAGTATGGTCCTGCTGTCCGTGTGGATAGGGGTGTTTTGCTTTGTCATGACTATTGAAGGAAACATCGGGCTGCTTTGCGCGATCCCGGGGCAGTTTGTCGGAGCAGCGGTGTTTTTTGGTAATCTCGGCGCTCACCAGGGGGATATTATTCTTACCCTGGTCAACACAGCCGTTTGCATGCTGATCGGTAATTTTGCCGGAATTCTTTCCGCAAAAGCCCCCGACTGGTTTAAGAAGAAAGAAGAGGTTGTCGTCACAAAGAGTTCTTGAGAGAGCGCCCTGGCGGCGGTCTCCCGCATCCGCCTCCAGGGCTCTCCACATAGTGCGCACCGATTACCGAAACAGGAGGATTTCCGATGACGAAGGAAGCGTTAGGACTGATTGAAACAAGAGGACTCGTAGCCATGATCGAAGCTTCGGATGCCATGGTTAAGGCCGCTAATGTCCAGTTGGTTGGCTACGTTAAGATAGGCGCGGGTCTTGTGACCACCATGGTGAGAGGAGACGTAGGCGCCGTAAAAGCTGCCACGGATGCCGGGGCCGCCGCTGCGCAGAAAGTTGGTGAAGTGGTTTCGGTCCATGTGATTCCAAGACCTCACCAGGACGTTGAGAAGATCTTACCCCAACTGCCGGTGGCTGAATGAACCGCTCAATAGCGTTCGTCCATAATCGGACGGAACCGGGAGGCGATATCCGATGCAAGAGGAACTTATCAACAAAGTCATGCAGGAAGTGATGAAGAGGGTGGGATCTGAGCCCGCTGGAAATCCGAAGGAGTCCAGGGAAGGCAGCCAAACAGTTGCGGCCACTCATGCCGATCTGGTCCAAGTGACGGAATATGTAGGTGTAAGTCTTGGTGATACGCAGGGCATCGTCATAGCAAATCTTGACCCGGCAATTCACACGTTGATGGGTATAGAAGACAGGTATCGTTCGATTGGTGTTATAGGAGGCCGTACTGGCGCCGGGCCGCAGATCATGGCAGCCGATGAAGCCGTGAAAGCGACCAACACGGATATCCTGTCCGTGCAAATGCCCAGGGATACGAAGGGCGGAGCCGGACATGGGAATCTGATTATTTTCGGCGCAGAGGATGTCTCGGATGCGCGCCGCGCCGTGGAAGTCACTCTGGAAGTGCTGCCCAAGTACTTTGGTGACGTCTACGCCAACGATCAGGGCCACCTTGAACTCCAATACACGGCGCGTGCCAGCAGGTGTTTGACCCATGTATTCAACACACCTGAAGGCAGGGCTTTCGGACTTATTCTGGGGGCTCCGGCTGTAATCGGTGTTCTCATGATCGATACGGCGGTCAAGGCGGCCGATGTTGAAGTGGTAGGCTATGCGTCGCCCGCCAAGGGGACGAGCCTCACGAACGAGGTCATGATCTGGGTATCCGGTGATTCGGGCGCGGTCCGACAGGCCGTTGTCGCCGGACGGGAAGTGGGCATCAAACTGCTTTCAGCATGGGGCCAGGAAGCCAAGCCTGTCACTCAACCTTACATCTGACGAGGGAGGGCTAAGCAATGAGCAGAAAACAAAAACGCTTCCAGGTCCTTGCCGAACGTCCGGTGAACAAGGATGGCTTCATAAAGGAATGGGTAGAGGTGGGCCTTGTGGCAATGGAAAGCCCCAATGATCCGACGCCTGGAATCAAGATACAGAACGGCAAAGTGGTTGAGCTCGATGGAAAGCCTTGCAGCGATTTCGATATGATCGATACGTGGATCGCCGAGCACTGTATCGATCCCTCGGTCGCCCAGGAAGCTATGGCGCTGGATTCTCTAAAGTTTGCCCGGATGCTCGTGGACATCAATGTGCCGCGATCCGAGATAGTTCGGCTCTCGGTCGGGATGACCCCGGCCAAGATACTGGACGTTCTCAAAAAGCTCAACGTGGTAGAGCTGATGATGTCGATGCAGAAACTCCGGCCGCGGCGCACACCGTCTAACCAGGCCCACGTGACCAATCTGAAGGACCATCCGGTCTTGCTCGCAGCAGATGCTGCAGAGGCAGCCTTCCGCGGATTCAGCGAACTGGAAACCACCGTCGGGGTTGGACGCTATGCCCCGATGAATGCGCTGTCCATTCTGGTGGGCTCCCAAACCGGCCGGCCCGGCGTGATCACTCAGTGCGCCGTCGAGGAAGCACTGGAATTGAGTATGGGTATGCGGGGCATCACGGCTTATGCCGAGACGGTTTCCGTATATGGAACCGAGCAGGTTTTCGTTGATGGAGACGATACACCCTGGTCGAAAGCCTTTTTGGCGTCAGCCTATGCTTCGCGGGGGCTCAAGATGCGCTTTACGTCCGGCACCGGTTCCGAGGTACAGATGGGATATGCCGAAGGCAAGTCAATGCTCTATCTCGAAATCCGCTGCGTGATGGTAGCCAAGGGCGCAGGCGTTCAGGGTCTTCAGAACGGCTCTATCAGTTGTATCGGAGTTCCCGGCTCAGTACCTTCAGGTATTCGAGCCGTTCTTGCGGAAAATGTGGCGACAGTGTTGATGGATCTGGAAGTGGCTTCAGGAAACGATCAGACCTTCACACACTCGCCCATTCGCAACACGGCGCGCATGCTCATGCAGTTTCTGCCCGGTACGGACCTCGTCTTTTCCGGCTACAGTTCCGTGCCCAACTACGACAACATGTTCGCCGGTTCCACCCATGATTGTGACGACTATGACGACTACCTGGTGCTGCAGCGCGATCTCCAGATAGACGGGGGTTGCATTCCCGTTAAGGAAGAGGATGTCGTCATGATCAGAAACAAGGCCGCCAGAGCTATTCAGATTGTGTTCAAGGAATTGGGCCTGCCACCCGTAACGGACGAGGAAGTCGAAGAGGTGACCTATGCGCACGGCTCTAAAGATGTCCCCGACAGGAATGTCACCGAAGACTTGAGTTCCATCGATGCATTCATGAAACGAGGCGGCAACGGTCTCGACGTGGTTCGCGCTCTTGCCAAACACGGTTTTCGCGATGTTGCCGAGGCAGTCCTGGGCATCCTCAAACAAAAGGTTACGGGGGATTATCTCCATACTTCGGCCATTCTCGAAGGTAATTTCGATGTATTGAGCGCCGTCAACGATCCCAACGACTACGAGGGACCGGGTACGGGATACCGTCTTGAAGGCAAGCGATGGGAGACATTGAAAGACATTCCGCAGGCCATCAGCCCTGAAGATATTTAGGCCTGAGGCGAGGAGGCTACGCAGATGAGAGTCACTGAAGAAATGATCAGGGAGATCATCCTTGGGGTTCTGCGGGATATGGAAGCTGGTGGAGGCTCGGTCAGCGCCGAAGGCGAGTGCTCGACGCCGCTTGAATTCAAGCTGATCGGGCCTGCGAAGCAGGGCATGGACAAAAATGAAGTCGTGGTCGCCATGCCGCCTGCGTTCGGCACGGCTATGACCAAGACCATCATCGGTATTCCGCACCGGCAGGTCCTGAGGGAAATTATGGCCGGGATTGAGGAAGAAGGATTAAAGGCGCGGCTCATCAAAGTAAACCGGACGGCCGACGTCGCTTTCATGTCCCACGAGGCGGCCAAATTGAGCGGCTCTGGAATAGGAATCGGCGTACAATCAAGGGGGACTTCGGTCATCCACCAAAAAGATTTAAAACCTCTGCAAAACCTCGAGCTTTTTTCCCAGTCCCCTCTCTTGGATCTGGCAACTTTTCGCGCCATGGGACGCAATGCCGCCAAGTATGCTAAGGGAGAAAACCCACGGCCGGTGCCGATCCGAAACGATCCCATGGCGAGGCCTCGCTACCAGGGGCTGGCTGCACTGCTCTACAACAAGGAGGTTCAGTACGTGAATGTGGATAAGCCGTCCGAGGAGGTCAAAGTTCAGCTCTAAATCATGAGCGGCTTAAGCAGGTTTAGAAATTTTTGCCGTTACGTGTCGGCTGCAGGGCTCTCAAGTCCCGATCTTCTGTTCTGAGATTCACAGCCGGCCGCTAATGGCTGATCGTTTGGCTCACCATTGAGCAACCATTTGTCAGGAAAGGCGCACCATGAGCGATAACCAAATATCTGAACTGGTAGAGCGAATGGCTCGGAGCAAAGGCGTCGAAGTCTCATCCGGTTTGATCGAAGAGGCCCTCAAGCGGGTCATGGCCGTTTTGAGCGGAGATCCCGCGCAAGCTGCGGTGCCTCCACGCAAAGGGCTTGATCCCAGGACCGATTATCCTCTTGCCCAAAAAAGGCCCGATCTTGTCCGTACGGCCACTGGGCTAAGTCTCGAAGAGATCGTTCTGGATAAGGTTGAAACCGGAAAGATCACCTTCAACGACATTAAGATTCGCCCTGAAACTCTTGAATATCAGGCGCAGATTGCTGAAGCCGTCGGAAGGCCGCAGCTTGCGGGCAATATCCGCAGGGCTGCGGAAATGACTCGGATTTCTGACGAACGGCTCCTGGAAATCTACGAGGCTTTGCGGCCATACCGCTCCACCAAAAAAGAGTTACTCGACATTGCCGGCGAACTCGAAGCGCAATACCAGGCGCGCGCCTGTGCGGCTCTGGTTCGCGAGGCGGCGGAAGTCTATGAAAAGCGGCGCCGGTTGAAACGCGATTAGCATTTGATCCACGGGCAGTGATTTGAGATCAGATCCATGAGGGCATTCGTTCTGCCGCAAGCCGGCTTTTTGAAGCAACCGCATTTGAGGGAGCGGTCTGTCCATGGTCTATATCGCCGGGGTGGATGTCGGTAACAATACGACAGAGGTCGCTATAGCGGAAGTCAGCCCGGAAGGGAAAGCGTATTTCCTTTCGAGCGCGACGGTGAGAACCGTCGGCATCAAGGGAACTATTCAAAACGCAATGGGAGTAATCGAAGGCCTCGATACGGCCCTGATGTCTCTTCCTCTGAAGCGCAGCGATATTTCCCTTATTCTGTTGAACGAAGCGACCCCGGTGATTGGCGATGTAGCCATGGAGACCATCACGGAAACGGTAATTACCGAGTCGGCCATGATCGGCCACAACCCTCGGACGCCGGGAGGCGAGGGACTTGGTACGGGGGTTACGGTCTCATTGGAATCTCTCAAGTCGTGGGGGCCGGGGACCCCGTGCATAGTTATAGTGGCCGGCAATCTGGATTTCAACCAAGTGGCCGCACAGCTCAATCAAACTGCGGCTCGAGGAGTTCCGGTCGCCGGGGCCATCCTGCAAAACGACGACGGAGTTCTGGTCGCCAACCGTCTCTTGAGGCCCATCCCCATTGTCGATGAAGTCGAGTTTATTGAAATGGTTCCTCTGGGGATGCCTGCGGCAGTGGAAGTTGCGGCTCCGGGCAGAACGATCCAGAAGCTTTCCAACCCTTTCGATATTGCTACCCTCTTTGACTTGGACCCTGAAGAAACGCGTAGAATCGTCCCCATCGCTCGCGCCCTTATGGGAATTCGCAGCGCGGTAGTTATCAAGACGCCGAAAGGGGACATTCAGGAGCGCAGCATCCCTGCCGGCAAGCTGGTACTGATCGGCCAGCACCGCCGGGTAGAGGTTCATGTGGACGAAGGGGCCGAAGCCATCATGGAGAAGGCTGAGGAAGTTTCTCCTCTGGTGGAGATCGAAGGGGAAGCCGGCACCAATGTTGGCGGAATGTTCGAGCAGGTGCGCCGGGTCATGGCGGAACTGACGGATCAACCGGTTCATGCCATAACGGTGCGGGATATCCTTGCAGTCGATACTTTCAAGCCGCAAAAAGTTCTCGGAAGCCTTGCGGGAGAGTACGCGCTCGGTAATGCGGTAGGGCTGGCGGCCATGGTGGAGACGCACAAACTGCCCATGATGCGCCTGGCGGCCAAAATAGAAGAAGAGACGATGGTCCCGTGCTGCGTGGGGGGCGTTGAGGCGGAAATGGCTATGGCGGGCGCTCTTACCACCCCCGGCACGCGGGCGCCGATGGCCATTCTGGACCTTGGGGGAGGCTCAACCGACGCCGCCCTGATCAACCAGGGGGGTGCTGTCCAGAGTGTTCATCTGGCTGGGGCCGGCGAAATGGTCACTCTGCTCATAGACGCCGAACTGGGGTTGGATGACCGGGAATTGGCCGAGAACATCAAGCAGGTCCCGCTTGGCAAGGTGGAAAGTCTTTTCCATATACGGCATGAAGACGGAACCGTGCAATTTTTCGAACAACCACTTAATCCCAAGCTTTTCGGTCGAGTTGCAGTCCTCACGGATGACGGGCCAAAGCCTCTGGAAATCCGCGCGCCTATGGAAAAGATTGTCGCGGTTCGCAGACAGTCCAAGCACAAAGTCTTTGTTACCAATGCACTGCGAGCTTTGAAAAGAGTTGCCCCAAGCGGCAACATCCGGCTTATCCATTTCCTGGCGCTGGTGGGTGGTTCGGCGCTGGATTTTGAAATTCCAAAAATGATTTCTGACGCGCTGTTCGAGTTCGGAGTCGTTACAGGCCGCGCCAACGTGCGAGGCACAGAGGGACCGAGAAACGCTGTCGCCACGGGCTTGATTCTGTCTCAAGTCGAGCGGGGTAAAAAGACTGGATGAGCACCCGACCGGCTGTTTTGATATTGAGGGCACAATCCGTTGAGAGTAGCAGGATCGAACCCGTCCTGTGGGGTATCGAAGAAGAGGGGGTTCCTTATGAGGTGCGAGGTGTTGTCACCGATGAGCCCGCAGCCGAACTGGCCAAAAAGGCTGCTCAGAATTCAGCCCTAAATGTCGGAATTGCCATGAATGAGGTGGGGGAGATAGTCCTTCATCACCGGGATCTCCCTGTGGGAATGCCCCTGTTCGTTTTTCCGGCCGGGGTCGCGCAACCACAGCAGTTGCGGCGGTTGGGAACCAATGCGGGTCGTTTGGCGAAGGGGCAGCCATTGGTTCTGGATGATTAAGGATAATAAACAAGGATGATCGATGCAGGATCGGAGCCTCGGACTGATTGAAACCATAGGATATACGGCCGCGGTGGAAGCGGTGGATGCTGCCTGCAAAGCTGCAAGGGTGACGTTTCTCGGCCACGAGCTTGTAGATAAGGGCCTGGTTACAGTGAAGTTTGCAGGCGATGTAGCCGCCGTGCAGGCTGCAGTTGCTGCAGGGGCCGCAGCCGCCCAAAGAGTGGGACGCGTTATCTCCGTTCATGTGATTCCGCGTCCTGACGGGCAACTTGGCTCGCTTGGACCCGGTTTTCCTGATCTGGCTCCTAACGGGCCGGCACCCGGCCCTCGGGAGAGCTCGCCGACTGCAGGGGGGCTCCCGACGGGTCATACCGATACCGATACCGATTCCAGCAGCGCCAGTGAACCACCCCATCCGGTCGAATCAGGGATTGAACAGGATAAACCGGCAGAGAACGAACTTTCCCTGCCGCCAAAATCGAAAAGTGTAAAGGCCCCTGAAGATCAGGGGCAAAAGATTCGAAAGACCGGGAGAAGCAGAAAGAAACCGGATAAATAGGAACCTGCAATTATAGATGACATAACTGAGCATGAGAATGCACGGGGCATAAATTGAAGCAGCGTGCTTGCGGCATCCTCATCCAACCTGGAAAGGAACAGCTTATGGTGGAACTCCGAGCCTACGTTTACCTGGATCGAATGCAGCCTCAGTTCGCTGCTTATATGGGAGCCAACGCGCGGGGGTACCTACCCGTCGTCGGCATGGCTGGAATTCTGATGGAAATCGCCCCCGGGGTGCTCATCAACCAGGTTGCCGACGCAGCGCTGAAGTCCGCCAATGTGCGCCCGGGCCTGATGGTGGTGGAAAGGCACTTCGGAGTTCTGGAATTTCATTCGAAGGCACAGGCCGAAGTAAAACATGCAGGCGAGGCGGCGCTCAAATCCATCGGAATGACCCTGGAGGACCGGATTAAGCCTAAGATACTCAATTCTCAGGTCATCCATAAGATGAATGACTACCATGTGCAAATGGTAAACGTTTCCAGATTATGTTCGATGATCCTGCCGGGGCAGGACATGTACATCCTCGAGGTTGTTCCGGCCGGCTACATCATGCTTGCAGCCAATGAAGCTGAAAAAAACTCTCCGATTACCCTGGTGGAATGCCGGTCGTTTGGTGCTGTCGGGAGACTCTACATCGGAGGGAAGGAGTCAGAGGTCGCCCGCGCCAAAGATGCGGCTGAAACGGCGATATTGAGGCTTTCAGGTAAGGAATGACGGGAAACATGCCATGATCTCAGATTCAGCGAATCGATTACTGTTGGATTTCGAAGCTGCTTTGACGCTCAACGGGAGATTTTCCCGTTCCCAGCCGTTGTATGCCGGGGTCGACCTGGGCACGGCCTACACCGTCATTGCGGTTGTCAACGCTGACGGAGAGCCTGTAGCCGGGGCTATTACCCGCAGCCGTTCGGCGATCAGGGATGGACTTGTTCTCGATTATATGGAGGCGGTCAGTATCCTGCGCCAACAGGTAATCGATATTCGCGGGGCTGGTTTCGACATACGGATGGCCTCGGCTGCTTTTCCTCCCGGGACCGGGAGTCGGAATTCAAGAATCTTTGCAAATGTGCTCAATTCAGCGGGCCTGGAGGTCTCGGGCCTGGTAGAGGAGCCAACCGCCGCCGCAATGGTCCTCGACATCGCCGATGGAGCCGTGGTGGATATAGGCGGGGGCACTACCGGCATTACCGTTGTTCGGCGTGGCGAGGTGGTTTACACGGCAGATGAAGCCACGGGCGGCACTCACGCAGATTTGGTTATTGCCGGCAATTTCAAAATCGACACCGTCGAAGCGGAACGGATCAAAACCGATCCCACGCGTCAAGCGGAGATATTTCCCGTGATTAAGCCTGTTTTCGAAAAAATGGCTAGTATCGTGAAGGTCCATCTGAGAGAGCATCCTGTCGAAGCCATTTATCTTGTTGGGGGGACAAGCAGTTTTCCGGGGATCGGCCACGTGATGGAATTTGAAACCGGCGTCGCGGTGGAAATACCGGTTAGACCCTTGCTGGTGACTCCTCTGGGTACGGCCTTGAGTTGCCGCAATACGGAAAAGGGTAAAACTACCAGGAAGAAATAGACGGGGCCTCATGGTGACGGAAGAGCAATTCCACTTCATTGTTGAGGAAGTGATCCGCAGGTTGGCCAGGCGTATTGGCGAGCAGAGACGCGACGAAATTATCATTGTCGTTTTCACTGGCGCTACGGTTGGACTCGTCGAGGGTATCCAGCAGGTTCGATCCCTTCTTCTGGATGGATTTCAGGTCAAATTGGCCTTTTCCGACTCGGCCGGGCATCTTTTTGCAAAGATGGTCCAAAAAGAGTTGAACGGCTTTATGAATCTGGGCCTCGTGCCACCAGAAAAATGGCTTTCTTCCCTGAAACAAGCCAGCGCTGTGGCCGTTCCCCTGTTAAGCCTCAACACCGTTTCCAAGCTCTCTTTGCTTATTGCCGACGACCTGGTGAGCAACATTTTGCTGCACGCTCTTCTTATGGGAAAACCGCTCGTATTGGCAAGAGAAGGAGCAGACCCTCGCGGTAAAGGCCGGCGGGCCTTAGGTTTTCACAGAGGAAATGCCGCACTGAATGACGCGATGATGCAGCGTCTGAAATCACTGGAAGATTTCGGGTGTATCCTTACGGGTACCGGCCAACTCTCAAATTCGGTGCGTTCCGCTATCCAACAGGAAGGTCCGAGGCAGGCCCATGAGCAAGACCCCTTACCGGGACGTCCATCAATGTGTCTCAACAGGCAGGTCGCCACCGCCGGGGACGTGTTGAGTGCTCACCAGAAAGGGGCGAACCTGATCTTTGGACAGGCGGCGCGTATGACTCCCCTGGCTCGCGATTTGGCGAGACAGTTGGGCGTTGCCCTGATAACGACTTAAAACCGCTGATTCCAACAGGAGGCAAACAGACCATGCTGATTGCCAAAGTTATCGGTACCCTGGTCGCTACCCGAAAACACGAGCGTTTGTTGGGTAGCAAGATCCAAATAGTCCAACCCTTGGACCATACGGGCGAAGAACCCAGAGGGGAGCCATTTGTTGCGGTGGATGCGGTTGGCGCCGGTGTAGGCGAGCGTGTTTTCGTGGTGCAGGGCAGTGGCGCGCGCAGAGGGGTCGATGACCATCATTGTCCGGTAGATGCCGCAATCGTAGGGATCATAGACCGTATAGACATTGAAGAGCCGATTTGAGCTGCATTTCGAGGGACATGAGGCCGATGGCCAAAAGAGTGCACACAATTTACACACGTTTCGGCGATCAGGGGCAGACGAGGCTCCTCAGCGGTGAAACCGTCGCAAAAGACGACTTGCGTGTCGATACTTACGGGGCTCTCGATGAACTCCAGTCGCATTTGGGGATGGCCCGCGCTTTGGTGCGCCAGGAAATCTTCAAGCCTATGCTCTTCGAGCTTCAAGAGGAACTTTTTGTGGCCGGAGCGGAGTTGGCGTCGACTCCGGCGTCACTAAACCGGCTGAAGCGGCGCATCACCAAACTGGAAGCATCGGCGCTGGAAGCGAAGATCGACCGGCTGACCGCTTCGTTCGGGATTTCACGCTCTTTCGTCATTCCCGGCATGTCGCCTGACAGTGCTGCGCTACATGTGGCCAGGTCGGTCTGCCGGCGCGTTGAGCGCCTGGTCGTCCGATTGAACCGGCACACTAACGATTACCAGGACCTCATCGTCTACTTCAACAGGTTGAGTGATTTGCTCTTCGTTATGGCGTGGTCGGCTACGGTAAACGCCGTAATAGAAAATGTTCTGGACGGGCTGGTGTCAGTAACTACCCAGGCGCAAAGGCTTACTTCATGACTATTCCATATCCGGTGACAGTGCTTTTGGGATCGATTGCCGAAGCCGCGGCTGCCGATCTGGGCGTTATGATGACCATCGCTATTACCGATGGGGAGGGGGGACTGCGATTTTTTATCAGAATGAACGGAGCACTCCCGGCCAGTACGGAAATTGCCATATCCAAGGCTTATACAGCAGCGGTCTTGCGTATCCCCACCCGTGAGGTGGGAAGGTTGGCGCTCCCTGGCAAGGCGCTCTATGGGATTCAGCATACTCACAGCGGGAAAATAATCCTCTTTGGCGGGGGCATTCCGCTTAGCGTCGGTGATCGGTTGGTGGGAGGGATAGGTGTCAGCGGCGGAACGGTGGAAGAGGATGAACTTGTGGCGGAGGCCGCTGTGAAAGCTTTTGGAGAAATGGCTGAGTTGGCCGGGAAAATCCGGCCCTTCCTGGCGAAGGAACTAAGTAATCGGGAGTTGCCCGCGTCCCTGGAAAAGAAACTATGGGAAGCTTTCCAGGGCGGTGTTTTCCCGTTACCAGGTGAGATATCGCGGCTGCTTGCCGGAGCTCTGTTTCTGGCCGTGCAAGGGCACCCTCCGCTTCCAGCGGTCGCTTCCAGCGGGAAGAACCTGGCAGCGTAGATAAGCGGCAGAGGAATAAAAAGCGGATTGCCGAAAACGGCCGTATATATCGCAGGTATTTGACGCGAGGAGACATGTCGATGGAAACTAATTTGGAAAGCATTTCAGCAGCGGTTAGAAAGGTACTTGAAGAGTTGATGGAGGAAAAAGCATCTCAGAGCAGCAGTCCTTCGGGAATTTTTGACACCATCAATGAGGCCGTGGAAAACGCGGTGGTGGCTCAGAAGCGGTTGCAGGAGGTTTCCCTGGACAAGCGCAAGGAGATAATTGCAGCTATCCGCAAGGCTGCTCTCGATGAGAACCCAAGGCTTTCAGAACTGGCCGTCAGGGAAACGGGGCTGGGGCGTTACGAGGACAAAGTCCGGGAAAACATCCTGTGCGCCACCAAGTCTACAGGACCGGAGGATATTGAACCACGCGCCTACAGCGGCGACCATGGATTGACCCTGATTGAATATGCTCCACGTGGAGTTATCGGATCATTGACTCCCATCACCAATCCCACGGGCACTCTGATCCATAACTCAATCTGCATGATATCGGCTGGAAATGCCGTTGTATTCAACGCGCATCCGAATGCAAAAGAGACAAGTGTTCAAACGATCAAAGCTATCCACCGGGCTATCGTGGCGGCCGGAGGTCCTGCCGGGCTGATCAGTTCTGTCCCGAAACCGACCTTGGATACGGCCAAAGAGCTTATCGAACATCCAAAAGTGAATATGCTGGTTGCCACCGGAGGAAGACCGGTGGTCAACGTTGTACTGCGTTCCGGGAAGAAGGCCATCGGCGCCGGGGCCGGCAATCCTCCCGCAGTCGTCGATGAAACGGCCAATATTCGCAGAGCCGCTGCCTGCATAGTCAATGGGGCGAGCATGAACAACAATATCTTCTGCACCAGCGAAAAGGAGGTGATTGTGGTTGATGCAGTGGCCGACGCACTCATTAAATTCATGCAGGAGACAGGAAAGGTCTGCTTGCTAACCCCCGAGCAGGCCCAGCAGATAACCGAGATCGTCGTTACGCCCGAACGAAGAATCAACGGCCGTTTTATCGGCAAAAACGTACAGGTGATCCTGAAGGAAATAGGCCTGTCGGTTGGAGAAGAATGTCGGCTCGCCATTTTTGAAGCTCCGAAGACGCATCCGCTCGTATGGCTTGAGCAGATGATGCCGGTCCTTCCAATCGTACGCGTGGCAAATGTTTCCGAAGCGATCAGTCTCGGCGTGGAAGTGGAGCAGGGAAACCGCCATACGGCTATCATGCATTCCAACCACGTAGAGCATATGACCGCTTTTGCGCGTGCGGTACAAACGACTATTTTCGTGAAAAATGGACCATCTTACGCGGGAATCGGTCTCGGCGGCGAAGGGCATACCGCCTTCACGATCGCAGGACCGACCGGAGAAGGTTTAACGTCTGCCAGAACATTCACACGAATCCGCCGCTGCGTGCTGGTAGATTCATTCAGGATCATCTAACTGGGCGCGCAACGCCTGGAGGAAGACGATAAACGTTTGGACGGAGGAATCAAATGCAGATGACTCTGGATCTGGCACTGCGAATGATAGAGTCTGTGCGCGCGAAGGCGCGGGAGATCGGCGTTCCGATGGTCATCGCCGTAGTGGATGCGGGAGGTAATCTCGTGGCCCAGCAGAGAATGGATAACGCTCTGCTCGTGAGCATCGATATTTCCCTGAACAAGGCGTACACGGCTGTCGCTTTGCAGTTGCCGACTCATGAGTTGGCTCCATTGGCCCAACCGCAGCAACCTCTGTTTGGGATACACAATGCCGATCATGGCCGTATCGTAATCTTCGGGGGAGGATTCCCGTTGAAAGCCGGCGGAGCGATCGTTGGAGGAATCGGAGTCAGTGGCGGAAGCGTCGAACAGGATATGGATTGCGCAGTTGCCGCAATAAAGCTCCTGGAGCAAATGCAAGAAGCTTGAACTAGGGGCCTGCGCCTGATGTCCTTATCGCATGCAGAAGGAGCTACTCCCACCCGTAATGATGCAGAACCCAATCGCGGTATTTGCCGGTCTTTACGGAATTGACCCAGGACTGATTCTCGAGATACCACTTTATTGTTTTCTCAAGCCCTGTCTCGAAGGTTTCTCTCGGTTTCCAACCGAACTGGCGGCTGATCTTTGAAATATTTATGGCGTACCGCAGGTCATGGCCCAGGCGGTCTTTTACGAAGGTGATCAGAGATTTGTGGGGCCTGTAAGGAGATTGCGGACAGAATCCGTCCAGCATGGCGCAAACGGCCTCCACCACCTCAAGGTTTGTCTTCTCGCATCTGCCTCCGAGGTTGTAGTTTTCTCCCGGTTCGGAGCGCTCCATGAGCAGGTGAAGGGCTGCGCAGTGGTCGTCGACATATAGCCAGTCCCGAACGTTTAGTCCATTGCCGTAAATCGGAAGAGGTTTGCCTTCCAGGGCGTTCAAAATCAACAGGGGTATGAGTTTTTCCGGAAACTGCCTTGGACCGTAGTTGTTCGAGCAATTTGTGATAATAGCCGGAAGCTCGTATGTATGGCGGAAAGCGTTTACCAGGTGATCGCTGGCCGCTTTGGAAGCTGAATAGGGGCTTCTGGGATCATAGGGAGTTTTTTCATGGAACGGCTCGTCATCACTGCCCAGAGACCCGTAGACCTCATCGGTCGAAACGTGGAGAAAACGAAATCCCGCCCGCACATTATCCGGCGCGTGTTCCCAATAGTGGAAGACCTGCTCCAGCAGGTGCAAAGTGCCGAGCACGTTAGTTTTTATGAATGATTCGGGGCTGAAGATCGAACGATCTACATGCGATTCTGCTGCAAAATTCACAACTGCCCAGGGCTGATGTTCTTTGAGAATTGAGGCTACAAGCTCCCGGTCTGCAATGTCCCCTTTGATAAAAACATGGCGCGGATTGTTCCCGACCGCTTCGAGGCTCATCAGGTTGCCTGCGTACGTCAGGCAGTCCAGATTGACGACAGTGTTGTCGCTATGTTCGATCTCGTGCAGGACGAAGTTGCTCCCTATGAAACCGGCGCCGCCGGTAACAAGTATCTTCTTTTCAAATCCATTCAACACTGAAACTCCTTTGCACGTACATACAAATAGACCCCCTACCGGTGAAATCGTTAGGGGGTCTAAAAGTTAAGACCGAGCCGGAAATCCTGGTCCTTATCTATTTGGCCGGCAGTGGCTGCAGCATTCTCGAAACCTGCATATCGACCGCGCGGGGGATGTCATAAGGTGGAACGTGCGCCATGTCCAGCACTACGCTCTTAGATGAGGTAGTGTTGTCATGGAAACTCTGGGTCTGGATGTCTATCCTGACCATCGGGGTGTCCGCAGGAGAAGCAAGCCCGAGGAAGCCGCCGCCCGCCGCTCCGGCGATCGCGCCGGTCACCGGGGCGTGTGCTGCCGCGCCAATAAGCGCGCCGGCAGCAGCGCCTAGTATAGCGCCGCCCAAAAGGTGTTCAGCCCTTACGTCCGGATTGTCTCGAGGTTCCGCACTCAGCGCGACGTTCACTGCAAAATCAGCCTGGTTTTCCCTTCTTACCTGGTCATATCCTTTTTCATAAAGAACCCTGTTCGTTTGAGGGAAATGCGCCGGAAACGGAGTGGCGTTGTCGACATGCATTATATAGTAACGGTCCTGCGGTCCGACGGTCAGAACAGCCGCTTCATCAACGGCGGGCGGCTCATTGGGCGCAGCAGCGGGAGGTTGCTGAACTGTATAGTAGTTCCCGTAATAAGGTGTGGCACATCCTCCGAGGACTACCACTGCAAATACGATGGTTAGAATTTTCAACGACCATGCCCATGTTTTCATGCATTACTCCTCTTTGGAATCGAACAAAAAAATCCGGAAGGCTTTCAACCAATAGCAGGTTGAAGCAGTCATTTCAAGAATCATAATCAATTTCGTTCCATGTCTGAGTCGAAAAAAGGCTCTGCACACCACTTTGAGTGATAAGACGCTCAAGGCGGTCTACGAGTCTACATCAAATTTGAGATTTATTTAACTGAGGAATAGATGGGGCTTATTGATGCACTTAAGGCGACTGCCGGGAAATTGAGGCAACCTGCCCCTGACCGTCGCCGACACATCGCGCGGAGCGTGAAGACGCTCGGCGCAAGTAATCGGCTCCGCTCCGCGAAGTCTACTTCATTTCTTGACACAACCTGAACCCGTACCCGATGGAGCTTACGGCCGGGATATCACGGGCCGGCGGAGGGCGTGCATCTCAAACTTACGTTTCCGAGAGGCGCCCATAATTGTCCTCGAATCTTTTAATATCGTCTTCGCCCAAATAGCTGCCGGACTGAACTTCAATGAGTTCAAGGGGTATTTTGCCCGGGTTTCCCAGGCGATGCCGCGTGCCACAGGGGATGTATGTGCTCTCGTTCTCATGCAGCAAGAATTCCTCATCTCCCCTGGTTACACCGGCTGTTCCCCTGACCACTACCCAGTGCTCGGCCCTGTGGAAATGCTTCTGAAGGGAAAGTTCGGCGCCGGGATTTACAGTCAGCCGCTTTACCTGAAAGCGCTCACCGATATCGATGCTCTCGTAAGATCCCCACGGACGGTAAGTGCGGGAATGAGAAAACGCCTCCTCTCTCATCAGCTTCTTGAGCTTGCCGACGATCAGCTTAACATCCTGAGCACGGGAGAGTGATGCAACCAGCACTGCGTCCTTGGTCTCGACGATGATCTGGTTTTCTATCCCCAGGGCCGCAATGAGTCTGCTCTCGGAATGGATATAGCAGTTACGGACATCTTCCAGTATTGCATCTCCGTTGACGACATTGAGGCACTCGTCCTTTTCGCACACGTCATGGAGTGAGAGATAACTTCCAACATCACTCCAGCCCACCTCCAGCGGAATTACAACCGCTCGCGGCGTTTTTTCCATAACCGCATAATCTATGGAAATATTAGGACATGAGGTAAAGGAGCGCTCTTCGAGGCGAATGAAATCGAGGTCCCGCCTGGCTTTTTCGTATGAGTCGCGGCAGAGCTTAAGAATTTCGGGCGAGAACTGGCCAAGCTCCTGGAGAAAAACAGAGGCGCGGAACATGAACATGCCGCTGTTCCAGAAGTACTCTTTGGAATCCACGTAGGAGCATGCTTTATTGTAGTCGGGTTTCTCAGAGAACTCTCGGACCATGAAGGCGGCGCCGTTTGACAACCCGTCAACACGTTCACCCTTGCGGATGTAACCGTAACCGGTTTCCGGTCTGTCAGGAACGATCCCGAAAGTAATTATATTGCCATTCGATGTGAGTTCTCTTCCCATCTGAACTGCGGATACAAAAAGGGCGTCATCCCGGATCAGATGGTCCGCCGGAAGAACGAGCAAGTCGGGGTCGTCTTCGTTTTTCAAAGCGGCCAGAGCGCCAACTGTGATGGCGGGGCAGGTGTTTCGCCCGGCAGGTTCCAGTATGATATCGGAATAAGTCGTATTGATCGCCTGCATCTGGGCGGCCGCCATGAAGCGGTGACTCTCGTTGCACACTATTATGGGGGGCGCTGTTTCGTCGATATTCGACAGGCGCATAAGCGTTTTTTGAAAGAGGGAATGTTCCCCCCCAAAAGGGGCATCAACTGTTTTGGCAGATGCTCCCTTGAAAGAGGCCATAACCTTGATCCCACACCACCGGATAAAATAACGGGTACTATCATCGTGCCGCCTGCCTTTGATAGATAAGTTAAAGATTGCCCGCGCGAGGTCGGCTGGCTTACCACACCGGCGCCGACAGAAGGGACTATTATTTAGACCAGCAAGTTATCACTTTAAGTATCTTTTTTGCATCTGAAAGATAACTTTGGTAAATAATATTTCCTATATTTGGATGGCGCCCGGCTTGGAGGTGCTTAAAACCTTGTCTCTTCCCGGGTCAGCGGCGATGATGCCGATTTTTTTTCATCGAGAAAAGAGCTCAGAGATGATCAAAACTTTGGCGGTAATGACCAGTGGCGGGGATTCCCCCGGAATGAACGCGGCGGTACGCGCGGTAGTGTGCCGAGCCCTTGACAAGGGCATCGAGGTATACGGGATATATTACGGCTACGAGGGTCTTCTTCTGGGCGGCGAACAGATAAAACGTCTAAACTGGCAGGACGTTAGCTCCGTTCTCCAGCGTGGAGGCACTTTCCTTGGCACAGCCCGTTGCGAGCACTTCAAGACCGAGGATGGCAGGCGGCGCGCAGTCGAGAACATACTGGAGCGCGGTATCGAAGCTCTGGTGGTAATTGGAGGCGACGGTTCACTTATGGGAGCGCACATGCTCTCGACCGAATGGTCCCAACACGTCGAAAAGATCGCCTCTACCCGCCCCGATCTAGTGTCCCAGGCCGCAGAAGTCCCGATACTTCAGGTGGTAGGTCTACCCGGCTCCATAGACAACGACCTGAGTGGAACCGATATGGCTATCGGCGTCGATTCCGCCTTAAATCATATCGTGCGAGCGATAGACGATCTCACATCAACGGCCGCTTCCCACCAGCGCACATTTGTCATCGAGACAATGGGCCGAAACTGCGGGTATCTTGCGCTTGCGGGCACCTTGGCGACCGGGGCCTCGTGGGTGCTCATTCCCGAGGAGGAACTCGACCTGCGCTGGCACCAGAAAATGGTGGAGGGACTTGATAAGGCTCGAAAAATTGGCAGATCTCATCAGATGGTGGTCGCAGCAGAAGGGGCAAGGCATCCTGACGGACTGCTGATAGAATCCAACCAAGTTCAAAAGATACTGGCTGAAAGGCTCGGAGTGGAGGTGCGCCTCACCGTGCTTGGACACGTTCAGCGCGGCGGAGCTCCAACGGCCTTTGACCGGATTCTTTCGACCCGGCTCGGGGTCGCGGCGGTGGACCTTCTCACCGATGAGGCGGATGTCATTCACCGGCACATGGTTGGAATAATAAGGAACAGAGTTGTTGCTACTCCGCTTATGGAAGTGATCGAAAAGAGCCATGAGGTCCGCAGTCTAATCGAAAACGGCGATTGCAAGAGGGCTATTGAGCTTAGGGGCAGGACTTTTGGGAGCATGCTCGAGCTTGTGAACACTCTTACGCAAATCAGTCCCACACGCGAATCCGCCAACCCCGGCAGGGTTGTTATTATGACCGGCGGGGCTGACGCACCCGGCATGAACGCCGCAGTGAGCATTGCGGCCAGATATGTTGTAAATCACGGCGTCCAGGTGCTCGGAGCTCGGGATGAATTCCATGGCCTTATACACGGTGACTTTATCGATCTCGACTGGCACGAACTTGTTAGCTGGGTGGGGCGTCCGAGTTCGGATATCGGGACCGCGCGGTTCGATCTGATCGAAGGGGATTTCGGCCGGATTGCGGAAAATATAAGAAAATTCAATATAAAGGGGATCGTTGCCATCGGTGGGTGGGGTACGTACCAGCGCATTGCGCAGTTCGTGGAAATGCGGGGCAGTTTTCCTGAATTCGAAATCCCAATAATGGTCATACCTGCGTCAATTGACAACAATCTTCCCTGCACCGAACTGTGCATTGGTTCCGATACAGCCTTAAACAACATTGTCGAGGCGGTCGATAAAATCCGCCATACGGCTGGCGCGACAAGGCGTGCATTCATAGTGGAGGTGATGGGAAAAGAATGTGGATTTCTAGCGCTTATGGGGGCTCTGGCAACGGGCGCCGAGAAGGCTTACCTGCATGAAACCGGCATCAGTCTCAGCGAATTGAACAGGGACGTCTCGGAGCTTAGAGACAGCTTCGAGAGTGGAAAACGCATGGTAATCTACATGCGAGGCGAAGAGGCTTCCTATCACTACACTACCGATTTTCTGAGAAGACTGCTGGAAGAGGAAAGCAAGAATGAATTCGAGGTGCGCAGCGCTGTGCTGGGGCATGTTCAGCGAGGCGGTTTCCCTACGGCGTTCGACAGAATCCTCGCCTGCAGGATGGGGGCAGAAGCTGCGCGCGTGCTTTTGAACTCGCTGGGAAAGAATACAAGCGAGGTTCTTACGTTCGGTTTGAAGGAGGGCGCAATCACATCATGCAACTTATCCGAGGCGCTGGAGCAAATGGATGCCCGGCACGGCAGGCCGAAATCTCAGTGGTTCATGGACCTGTACCCCATAGCTCACTCCCTGGCCAGGAGCAGACCGCAGAGTGAGGCTAAGCCGGAAGAGGAAGGAAGTATTCAGTTCGATTCATGCCCGCCCGCCTGACGGGGATTGAGAATTACCTGCCCGGTGTAAGATTTCCTGATCCCCGATCAAAGACAGGGTTGGACGCAATCCCTGAGACACCCTGGCAGGCATTTTCTCACAACTGGTAGAGCCTCTCATACTTTTGTTCCAGGTAACCTATCAGGTGACGGGCGCTCAACTCATCCCCTGTGACGGCTTTGACAAGATCGCGGGGAAGATGGCGGCTGCCCGGGGAATGAATGTTTTCCCTTAACCATCCGAGAAAATGACCGAACTCGCCCGCTTCGAACATCTCCTGCAAATTGCCCAGCTTCTGCTGGGCTTTTGCGTAAAATTGCGCTGCATACATGTTTCCGAGGGCATAGCTGGGGAAATATCCGATTGCACCTCCAAACCAGTGTACGTCCTGCATCACACCGTCGGCATAGTCGGACGGAACGAGCCGAAGATATTGTTCCATTTTGGAGTTCCATGCCCCCGGGAGGTCATCGGGTTCGAGTTCGCCGCCTATCAGCATTTTCTCCAGTTCGAATCGCATGATGATGTGAAGATTATATGTCACTTCGTCCGCTTCTGTGCGAATCAAGCTCGGACGAATTTCGTTCAGGGCAAAAAGGAATTTGTCGATGTCAATTTCTTGCAGCCACGGGAAATGCTTGCGCGCTGCAGGATAAAAATGCTTCCAGAATCCCGGTGACCTTGCCACCATATTTTCCCACATGCGGGATTGGGATTCATGGATCGCCATCGATATCGAACTGCCGCGCGGAGTCCCCCAGTGTTCCACCGGAAGCCCTTGCTCGTAGAGAGCGTGGCCGGTCTCATGAATCGAGCTGAACAGGGCCATGACGAACGAGTTCGGATCGAATCTGGTAGTGATGCGAATGTCCCCCGGTCCTATTTTCGACGTAAAAGGATGAGCCGAGCTGTCTATCCTTCCGGCTACGAGATCGTAGCCCAGGCGAGCAACCGTTTCATAGATGAAGCTCTCCTGCGCGGGTACGGGCGACTCCCCCCGCAAAGCGGTGAGATCGGGCTTTCGGGGACTGGCCTCAATTCTTTCGAGCAATTGGATGGTTGCGCCTCGAAGCTCTTCGAAGAGTGCCTGGATCTGGTTTATGTTTTCCCCCGGTTCGAAATTTTCGATCAGCGCATTGTAAATCTCTTTCCCCCCGGTCGAGAGCGCTGCAGCTTCCTGCCGCTTTAGGTTTATGATCCGCTTGAGATAAGGAAGAAAACCCTTCCAGTCATTTTCGCGCCTCGTACTTTGCCACGCGAGTTCCCCCTCCGAGGCCGCTTTTGCCAGTTCGACTGCGAGCGTCTCCGGTATTTTGTTTGCCCGGTCGTAGTTTCTTCTCCATTCACGCAGATTGACAGCTTCATCGGACTGGGGGTCACGGGAGATTTCCGAGGCTTCGACCTTCGCAAGCATTTCTCCGAACTCCGTATCGGTTGTGCGCCTGTAGATGAGGGCTGTAATTGTCGCAATTTGCTGCGCCCTGTGTGAATGGCCTCCTTTGGGCAGAAATGTGCGCTGGTCCCAGCCGAGCAGCCTTTTCATCGATTCATACACGGCAGTCTCTTTTGAGTAGCCCAATAGCCACCGGTAAGCTTCCGCTGTTTTCATGAGTCCTCCTTCATGCCTTTGAGGCCGCCTCGAAAGACAACTGGATGCATGGTCTTTCAACTCCCTTTTTCTTGACTTTTACCGTCACAGACTTAGCTTTCAATTGATTTAAAATAATGCTAACTCATCTAATATGAAAGAATTCCAATAGATTACATTTCTGTTTTTATCATTCGTCCACCTGTTCAAACGAGTCTTGTCCAATAGCGGCGTTGATTCGGGCTTGCAGACTGTAAGGGATTGGAAACTGGAATATGCTGCCGGATGATTTGAAACTCAAGTTCCAGAAAATGATCGCCGAGGCGGAATCGCCGCGTGAGAAAGCCATTGATGTAATGTATGAAATACAGGAACTCGATGGCTGGATGAGCGATGAAGCCATGGTCGAAGCGGCGGCTTTGCTCGGGATGACGCCGCTGGAATTGGAGGAGCTTGCCACCTTTTATGACTACATATACCGCAGCCCCGTAGGTAAATATGTAATCAAGGTGTGTGACAGCACGATGTGCTGGATGGAAGGCCACCAGCGTGTAATCGACCACATAAGCGCACGCGCCGGCGTTGCTCTGGGCGGGACAAGCCCGGACGGGCTTTTCACACTTCTGCCGGTCTGCTGCATCGGCTATTGCGACCGTGCTCCCGCAATGGTGATAAATAAGCGGGTGTACGGAAAATTGACCCCGGAGAAGATCGACAGAATTCTTGATAAACTGGCTAACAAAGCCGAATTTCATGAATCGGAATAGATAATGCCGCTATATCCCCAGGTACTGTTCAAAAACAGGAAACCGAATCGGGTGGCGACCCTGGACGAATACCGCGAAAGCGGCGGATACCGGGCGCTCGAAAAATTCGTCGGTGGCGGGATTTCTCCCAAAGAGATCGTAAGGCTGGTGAGTGAATCCGGCCTGCTGGGTCGAGGCGGCGCCGGTTTTCCGGCCGGAAAGAAATGGGCTGCGGTGCCGGATTCGGCCGCTTTTCCCCGCTACCTCGCCGCAAATGGCGACGAGATGGAGCCCGGAACATTCAAAGACCGCGTGCTTCTGCATGTAGATCCACACAGTGTAATCGAGGGAATGATCCTGTCGGGTTACTCCTTTTCGGGTTCCAAAGCTTTCTTTTTCGTGCGTCCGTCCTACGAAAGCAGCTCCGTCATTTTTGAGCGAGAGTTGGAGTACGCGCGGCAGGCGGGTCTTCTTGGCAATAATATTCTTGGTACGGATTTTTCTTTTGACATCATCGTTCACAGGAGTGGAGGAAGATATATCTGCGGAGAGGGAACCTCGCTGCTCAACGCCATAATGGGGAAAAGACCAAACCCGATAAAGCCGCCTCCATACCCCACCGAGAAGGGCCTGTGGGATAAGCCGACCGTTGTGAACAATGTGGAAACCCTGGCAAACGTCCCTCATATTCTGCTCAACGGTCCGGAGTGGTTCAGGGGGCTGGCGGCCACCCCTCATGGCGCCGGCACGAAGCTATACTGCATAAGCGGTAAAGTGAATATTCCAGGCACAGTTGAGCTGCCGATCGGCACCCGGTTAAGTGAAATAATCGATGAACACTGCGGCGGAATGACTCCTGGTTCGGAATTCAAGGCATGCCTTCCGGGAGGTGCTTCGACGAGGTTCATGACCAGAGATCACTACGACATACCGATGGATTTCGATGACCTGAAGGCAATTGGAAACCGCCTCGGCACTGCCGCAATAATGGTTTTCGATCACAAGACCTGCCTTGTCGGCGCCACCCTGAACCTCATTGAATTCTTCGCGCGGGAGTCCTGCGGCTGGTGTACGCCCTGCAGGGAAGGGCTGCCGTATATGCGCGACCTGTTGTGGAGAATCGAAAATGGTGAGGGGAAAGAAGAATTTATCCCCAATCTCAGGACATTGTGCAAAGAGGTATGGAACTCTTATTGCGCTCTTGCTCCCGGGGCTGCCGAGCCGGTAATCAGCCTTCTGAATTTTTTTGAAGAAGAAGTACGCGAACACATTAGCCAAAAAGGATGTCCGTTTCATGCCAAGGCTGGTCATTGACGATCTTGAAGTAGAGGTCCCGCCGGGGAGCAAAGTCATAGACGCCGCCGAACGGTTGGGCATTATAATTCCGCGCTTCTGCTACCACGAGGCGCTGGGGGCCGTAGGCGCCTGCCGGATGTGTGCCGTTAAGTTTGTCCAGGGGCCTTTTAAAGGCGTGCAGATGAGCTGCATGATCGATGCTCAGGATGGAATGGTCGTTTCGACAACCGACGAAGAGGCGGTTCAATTCCGAAAAAGGGTAATTGAACTGCTGATGATCAATCATCCGCTGGATTGTCCGGTATGCGACGAGGGCGGACAATGCCTTCTGCAGGATGAAACATGGTCCGGCGGACACGGTATCCGAAGATTTGAGGGCAAAAAACGAACGTATCGGGACCAGTACCTGGGACCTTACATTCAGCATGAAATGAACCGCTGCATACATTGCTACCGCTGTTCCCGATTTTACCAGGAGTTCGCCGGGTACCGGGATTTAGGTCCCATGCAGATCGGGGACCGTCTCTACTTCGGCAGGTTTTCGGACGGTAAGCTTGAAAGCCATTTTTCAGGAAACCTGGTGGATATATGCCCTACCGGCGTCTACACGGACAAGACCGCCAGGTTCAAGGTGCGCAGATGGGATCTCCAAAGAGCTCCATCCCTTTGCAACCAATGCTCCCTGGGGTGCAATTCCGTCGCCAACGCCCATTACCGCGCGGTCATGCGTCTGGAGGCGCGCTACAGTCATGATGTGAACGGGTACTTCATATGTGACGCAGGAAGGTTTGGATTTTCCTACACCAACGGCGGAGCCGATCATAAACGGCGTGCCTGGACGCCCCGAGTCGATGGGAGCGAAGTCCCCGCGCAAACCGCGCTTTTAAAAGCACGGGAGGCTTTGAACCAGTTGGCGGAAAGACATGGTTCCCAAGCCATTGCCGCGGTAGGCTCTGCTCGCAACAGCCTTGAGTCCCAGTGCATGCTCAAGCGAATATGCAGAACACGAAACTGGCGCGGCCCGGTATTTTTTTACGATCGGGCAAAACTCATCAAAACCCGCTCCGCCCTGGAAAACCTTGACGGTGAAATCGCCGTATCGATGCGGGAAATCGAGAAAGCGGATTTTGTCATCGTTGCCGGGGCCGACCCCATCAATGAAGCCGGGATGGCTGCCCTCGCGATCCGGCAGGCGAAACGGAGAGGCGCGCCCGTCATCGTCATCGATCCCCGGCCGGTCTTTCTGCCCTTCGAGTTCGAACATATACCGGCCTCGCCGGGAGATATCGAGCTGTACATGGGCAAGCTGGTCGGTAAGGCAGTCGAGAAGAATGCAGGTGAGTTCGGAAAAGACGCGCAGGGTTTTTATCGGGCGGTTGTCAGCGAGGGTAAAAATCGTGAATTTCCCGCTGCAATTTCGCTCCTTTGCGAACATCTGAGCGCCAGTACCAGGCCGGTGATAGTTTGCGGAACTGACGTCACCCGCCTGACGACGCCCGCTTTTGCCGCCGATTGTGCCCGCTTGCTTCGGTTGACAGGGAAACAGGCTGGACTTTTTTATCTTTTGCCCGGCGCAGGCTCATTCAGTGCAGCTCTTCTTTCCGGGGTGGACGGTCAGGATCGGGGATCGGATGAGGGGCCGGCCTTTGAGGATCTTATCGTCGATATCGAAAAAGGCCTGGTCCGGGCGCTCGTGGTTTTGGAGAGCGATCCTTTCCACTGCTACCCGGACAGGCTGAGACTCGATCGAGCCATGTCAAAGCTCGAGCTTCTGATTGCGATCGATTATTTTCCGACAATGACGGTCAATCAGGCTTCCGTTTTTTATCCGGCTTCAACCATCTTTGAAACCGGCTCGACATATGTAAATCAGGAAGGACGGGTCCAATTTGCTCAGCGGGTCCACTTCGGAGGCTTGCCAATCTGGGGAGGAGAACACCCTCCGCGCCTTTACGGGGATATCGTTCCCGGAGGCGATCACCTGCCGGCGTGGAAGGCGCTGCGGGAAATCGCCGGCCCGGCTGCGCAGGATACCGGACTGAACGACATCTCGCCGGGTGATTTCATCCCGGCTGAGCACACCTCCTTTGAAGTGTTCAAAGATGGCAACTATCCGGTTGATGCGGTGAGAATCCTTCCAGGCAAGTCCGAGAGCAGGTGGAACTCGAGATCCGGTCCGGAGCAGACCTCGCGGGACGTGAAGTTTGAGGAAAAACCGGGAAGCTCCGATGGCCTCGAGTTGTTGACTGTCGAGTGGATGTTCGGGACAACGGAATTCTCGGTCTGGTCGGATTCGCTCTCCGCAAGCCTCACCGAACCATACATGTCGATGAACTCAAAAGACGCGCAATCTGCGGGGCTTTCCGATGGAGACAGGGTGTCTTTGGAACTGGACAACGGCAGCATGGAGATCCGGGTTTCAGTTTCGGATCGCACGGCCGAAGGCGTACTGGTCTTTCCACGCCACCAGTCACTCGATTGGCGTAAAATGAAGGATTTCCGCGGCCGGCTCCTGCCGGAAAAGATCCGAAAAATCTGATCGTTACCAGGTGCTTATGGATATCAAGAAATGTGCAGTAGGGATAGATCTGGGAGGCACCAAGATTGCCCTGGGCACAGTCGATGAAGAAGGGCGGCTGGTGGAGTTGCTCCGCTACGCTACGGACAGGCTTGGCGGCCCCGGCGCGGTGATAAACCAGATAGTGACGGGAGTGCGGCAACTCAAGCGGGAGCCGGCGATTTCACTTTCCGGTATCGGCATCGGTGTCGCCGGGCAGGTGGACCCCGGGACCGGGGGCGTCATATTTGCTCCCAACCTGGACTGGCATAACGTGCCGCTTGGGGCGGAACTGGAAAAGGAGTGCGCGCTTCCCGTGGTGGTGACAAACGACGTTCGGGCCGCGCTGTGGGGCGAATGGCTTTTCGGCGCCGGCCGGGGCGCCGGCGATTTGCTGTGTATTTTTGTCGGGACGGGAATCGGCGGTGGGATCGTCTGTGGCGGCAGGGTGCTCGAAGGGTGCACCAACACAGCCGGGGAAATCGGACACATCACGGTGGACCTTAACGGTCCGCTTTGCCACTGCGGCAACAGGGGATGCATGGAAGCGATCGCCGGCGGCTGGGGCATCGCTCGCGGAACCAAAGAGCGCGTGCAGGCCGACCCGGCATCCGGCGGCACTATCTTGAAGCTGGCAGGAGGCAAGGTCGAGGATATTACTGCGAGAACTGTGGCGCAGGCCTTTTTCGATGGTGACGCACTCGCAGGGGAGATCATAGAAGAGGTTACGGAGGCCCTGGCCGCCGGAACAGCCTCCCTGGTAAACGCGCTCAACCCCTGTCAGATTATTTTGGGCGGAGGGTTTATCGAAGGAATGCCTGAGTTGGTCTCCCGCATAGATGATGGAGTGCGCCGCCGCGCGTTGAGCGCGGCAACCGGCCGCCTCACAGTCTGTGCTTCAAAACTGGGAAACGACGCCGGAATCATCGGGGCGGCGGCGCTCGCAATGAAGAAGTTTTCGGGAAGTATGTAGACTAATAGCCGCACCTTGTTTCGGCTCACCAGCTAATCCCCTGGCTCTTCAAAAAGTTCTTAGCGTCTTGGCTGCCGAATTTAGCCGCTGCCTTAAGGTCCTCATAAGTCTGTTTTTGGTTGCCAAGACTGTTATATGAAGCTGCGCGGTTAAAATAAGCCGCCGCAAATGTTGGGTTGATCTCTATTGCTCTATCATGCTCCACAATAGCTTGCTTATAGTTACCAAGGGCAGCATAGGAAACTCCACGGTTGGTATAAGCCTCGGCAAATTCAGGATTGATCTCGATTGCTCTGTCATAATCCCATATCGCCTGCCTTCGGTTGCCAAGCATTGCATAGGCGGCTCCTCGGTTAGAATAGGCGTCAGCATCTCTAGGATTGATCTCGATTGCTCTGTCCAAATCCTCTATCGCTTGTTTATAATTGCCAAGTTTGAAGTATGAGCCGCCCCGGTTAACATAAGCCGCAGCAAATTTTGGATTGATCTCGATTGCCCTGTCATAATCCGCAACTGCTTGTTTTTCGTTGTTTAGGTTCGCATAGCCATTCCCTCGGTTATTATAAGCAACGTAATTATAATCCGTCACTCTCAGGGCATGATTCGACAATGTGAAGTTATTCTGCCAGTAACCGACCTGTGTCGATGTCACGATCAAAAAGCACGAAAGAATTGATACGGACAATGCAGCAAGCACCTTTCCTCGATATCGCCATTTTTTCGAAAGTTCAGGAATACCCCAAGCCGCCATGATGAATAGCCCGATCAGGGGGATATAGGTGTAGCGGTCAGCCCTTGCCTGATCACCCACCTGGATGAGGCCGATGACAGGTACGAGCGTGCCTACGTACCACAGCCATCCAACGGTCACATACTGAAATCTCTGTGTCGCCTGTATGGTTATCAAGGTCATAGCGATGAAGAATAAAACTGCTCCCAAGACTTGCCAGGATGCCCATGGCTGAGAAGGATAAAAAACAGCAAGGTTATTTGGCCAGATGGTCTTTTCTATGTAGACAATATACGAAACGAACGCATTAGCGAGGCGGGCGCCAAGCGGATTTCCCTCAAATGGTATGACGGCGCCTCCCTTTTGTTGAACGGTGAATGTTAGAACGCTTGAAATTGCCGCCAAGATAAAAAGGGGTATTTTTTCCAAAAGCAGGGGACGAATCAACGTCCACTGGCATTTATGATCCCCCGGTTCTCCCTCTTTCGCCACTGCCTGCACGGCGTTCTTTCTGCCTGATTTCCCTTTTCTTTTATTCGCGAACAGCGGGTCCGCCACTAAGCTGGTATTTTTGCTCCCTGCTCCCTGCAGTCGCCGGAGAGGCCAATAGTCCAGAAGGATCAGGACACAGGGGAGTGTTACAAGCATGGGTTTGGCCATCAAACCTAAAGCAAAAAATATAAAAACGGGCAGGTACCTTGCGAGGCGAGGGCGCTCAGTATAATAGATATAGGCTCCCATGGTGAGCATCCAGAATAAGGTGGAAAGAACATCCTTGCGCTCGGCGACCCAGGCAACGGACTCTACGTGCAACGGATGCAGCGCAAACAATGCTGCGACAAATGCGCTTTGCCAGAGGGCTTTTGACATGCGCTGAAGGACAAGAAAGAGCAGCAACGTGTTCGCAATGTGGAATAAGAGGTTCATGAGATGGTGCCACTGCGGGTTTAACCCGAAAAGTTGCACATCCAGCATATGGGATATCCATGTCAGAGGGTGCCAGTTTGCGGAATATCCGGTTGTGAATGCCCAGCGGAGCCCATCCATCGTAAGGCCATTCTGAATATGGCCGTTGTCAATTATGTAGATGGCATCGTCGTAAGTAATGAAGTCGCAATGATTGATCCGCCAGAATGGCAGGAAGGTTGCAACCGTCAAGAGAATGCAAATCATTGAGATGCCAGCCCAGCGGCAATTAAGGAACATCTTCACTTCAGTTCACCTGCACATTTATCCTGAGTTGAGCAATTCATGGGAAAAACAAGTCCCCCCCTCCTGCCCTTCGGGTCAAGTTTCTGGTATACGGAGAAAGGTGCATCAAGCGACTCCGCAACCTAACCCAGTGGGCGCTACGGGTCAATAAGCAACGCACGCGACAAGGGTTGTCACAAAAACTTCACAAAGTTCACGCAATCGTCATTTGACTCTACCGATTTACAGTGCTTTTGTGCATAAATGTACGAAGTTTGCATTAAGTGGGAGCCCTTCCCTCATAGTCGAGTGGGCTGGGGCTGCTTCATTTCGCTTTTAATTATTAGGTTTCATGCTATTCATTGGAGACAGAGTGGCTTATGAAAAACGGGGCAAGAATCTTATGCTTTAGCTTATCGACCTTGCTATTCGTTCTGCTGGCGGCACTTCCGGCTTTTGCCCAGAACACTAACCTCAATATTACAGTGAATGAGGGTGGCACGCTCAGCGGCGTTTATGTTGCCGAATGCGGAAATGGTGGAAGTTGTGGTGGCGGCTTTACTGATTGTTCCTATTCTTACCCCTCCTACTGCGGCGCTGCCGAACTAATTTGGTGGGCGCAAAGTGGGTTCGATTCCAATGGTAATTACGATGCAATCTTTAATGGCTGGTCAGGCTGCCCGGATGTTTCTAACTCTTGTCCTGGATATAACGTCAATACACCGTGTTGCTATGTTACCCAGAACGCTAACGTCACGGCCACCTTTAGTAAGGTTTACGGTTCACCTTCAAATATCAGTGTACAATTGCAGGGGAGCGGCACGGGAAATGTAGTAACGCCCTCTGCCTTCGGGCCCCAATCATACGCGATTAATTGCGGCAACGGATACACCGCATGCAGCGGAGAGGTTAACTCCGGCACAAATAGTTACATAGAACTTGACGCAACACCCAGTTCCAACAGCTATTTCGCAGGGTGGTCAGGCTGCCCGCAAGTAGTAACCGGCAATTGCGCTATCGGCCTTTTACCATGCTGCCAGATCCCTGCCGGACAAAACGCGAGCGTGTCGGCCACGTTTAGCGTTTATACGGTCACTCCATCGGGAGGGGCCAATGGAAGCATAAGCCCAAATGCGCCGCAGATAGTGGCGCCAGATGGGACAACGTCATTTATTGTGACGCCAAATTCGGGATATTATATAGCATCGGTAACAGGCTGCGGAGGGACATTATCAGGGAATAATTACACAACAGGGCCAATCACAAACAACTGTACAGTGTCGGCAACCTTTGCACCAGACTTTACCGTCACCCCATCGGCGGGCGCAGATGGAAGTATGAGCCCCAATACGGCCCAACTGGTAGCTCTCACCGGGACAGCGTCATTCACCGTGACGCCGAATTCAGGGTACTACGCATCGGTAACAGGCTGTGGTGGAACATTATCGGGGAACACTTACACAACAGGGCCGATTACGAGCAACTGTACAGTGTCCGCGACGTTTGCGCCAGACTTTGTTGTCACTCCAGTGGCAGGACCAAATGGGAGCATAAGCCCGAATGCTGACCAATTGGTGGCCCTCAACGGAGCAACGTCATTCACTGTGACGCCAAACTACGGGTACAGTGCGTCGGTGACGGGGTGCGGTGGAACATTATCGGGGTATACATATACGACAGGGCCGATCACAAGTGACTGTGCAGTGTCCGCGACGTTTACCGCATTACCTACTTACACAGTCACTTCATCGGCGGGTGCCAACGGGAACGTAAATCCTACAAGTGCGACTGTGGATTCTGGGTACAATTTTACCCTCACAATCACACCGTCGTCAGGCTACCACCTGTCGAGCCTGACTGACAACGGAACGAATGTAACCACAGCCGCTTACTGGAACGGTGGTTCTTATACATATACCATTACTGTGTGGCTCAATCACACAATGCAGGCCACTTTTGCTTCTGGTTCTCCTCCCCCTGCACAGGGTCCAGCGCTTTCAATATTTGCGGTAATCTTTTTGGCCGTCGTGGGGTTAGGCGTGATTTTATGGGTGCGCAGGAAGGTGAATGCCTAAACGCAAATCACCGAAACGAAATAAAAAGCAAATCGCATTCCGGGAGGGGCTTTCTGCCCCTCCGGATAAACCACCTCTCCGGGGTACATCTCGCTTCAAGAATTTCCGCTTTGTGGCCGCTTTCATCCTCTCCTGTGTCGGAATATACGCCTGTATCTTTGCTCTGCCCGGCCGATACACCGGACCCATCAATGAACATACCGCCCAAACCTTGGGTCTGGCCCTGAACCTGATCGGTGTCCCCGTGTCGGTTGCGGCGGATACTGTCACAGGCGGAGCTTTTGCATTGCAGGTCATCCCTGAATGCACCTCTCTCTTCATGTCGGGTCTGTTTCTTTGCTTCGTATTCTTTTCTCCTGCTACCATCCGACAGAAGGCCTCGGGTCTCATGATGGGAATCCCTGCATTGTATTTGGGCAATCTGGTCCGGCTCGTAGCGATTTTCATGGCCGGTCAATACGACCGTAGGCTCTTTGAGCCGGTTCACGCCTTTTGGGGGCAAGTGTACGCAGTACTCTTAGTACTCCTGAGCTTCGTCCTGTGGCTGAAATCACTTGATAAGGAAGAGTCGAAATGGAGCAGTTCAATGAAAGCGATAAGCTTTCTGGGCCGGTTTGCTCTCATCGCCGGGTGTTTGTTCCTTGTGTGGATGAAAGTACATCACGGATATATCCGGCTCCTTGACCAATTCATGCTCTTTGGCTTTTCCCTGTTCGGCCATCACTTCAATCCTGCGCGACAAACCCATGTCTACTATGAAACTTTCAGCGTCGTAACCTTTACCTCTCTCGTTCTCGCGGTCCGTTCAACGCCGTGGAAAACCAGGATAAAGCAACTGGCCGCAGGCTTGGGGTTCCTTTTTCTTACCCACCTTTTTCACAGAATCGACAATTTCTTAATGGTTCTTTTCAATTACACTGCTGCTTTATCTGTGGACTTGACTCTCTTGCTCATAGGGCAATATCTGCTCCCAGTGCTGCTTTTGATTTACTGGATTCGCCGCCAAAAACAAGAAAACATCCCTGAAACTTAATTTGATGCGCTGATCCCGTGCCTTTCGCTTGATGGGTGCGGCAGAAGGGCCGCCCGTGGGCGCCGCCATGGTTAGCCGCCAGCCAATGTTTAGTTTCTGAGCATGGCGAAACAGGTCATCCGGTCCGGTACCCATACCAGCAAAAGTGGAAAAAGTTCTCTCAAGATAATATAGTTTGAACATTCCCATGAAAGCGGTAATCTTTCTGGCCTGGTTTGCTCTTGTCGCCGGGTGTTTGTTCCTTGTATGGATGCAAGTTCACCACGGATATATCCAGGAACCTTAATTTGATGCGCTGATCCCGTAACGACGTGGCCAGAAAAAACACGCCCGGAAGAAAATATGTCTTTGAATACATATTGAAAGGTGCTAAACTTCTTCGATGAGCTGGATTGTTCTCTTTCATGGAGCGTTTGACGCCGAATTTTCAGCCTTTAGGCGTGACGCGCAAACGGCATTGCTTGCTAAGGCGCGGCTACTCGAATCATTCGGTCCCCAGCTTGGGCGTCCTCATGTGGACACACTGAAGGATTCCAAACACGCCAACATGAAAGAATTGCGCTTCGACGCTGCTGACGGAGTGTGGCGAGTGGCCTTTGCCTTCGACACGCACAGGCAGGCCATCCTCCTTGTTGCCGGTGACAAGTCCGGCTGGAGTGAAAAGCAGTTTTACCGCTCATTGATTGCAACGGCGGACAAGCGGCTTGATGAACATCTGGCACAACAAAAGAAGGAGGACTGACATGACGAGAACATTGAATGAGGTCATTAAGGGGCTTCCTCTCGATCAACAACAGGAGATCGAAGCGCAAGCAACGCGCCTCATTGAAGAGGAAATGACGCTGCGCGATTTGCGCAAGGCGCACGAGCTTACGCAAGAGCGTATGGCCGAGACGTTGCGCATCTCACAAGACGGCGTTTCGAGGATAGAAAAGCGCAGTGATTTTTTGCTTTCAACTCTGCGTTCCTATGTCGAAGCAATGGGAGGAAAGCTGCGCCTCATTGTTGAATTTCCTAATCGTAAACCTGTTACGCTTTCCGGCTTCAACAGCCTCGATACACACGCCAGACGAGACAGAAAAGCCGCCCCTGCGCGGAAAACCAGCAAGCAGGGCGGACGGCCAAGGAAAAAAATAAACTCTGCCGATGTCGCATAGAAGGCGTCAGAAGCGGAGTGCGCCTGGATCTCTGTAACAACGCTTGTCGTAGCACCGCTGCTCTGGGGTTTAGCAGCGCCGATATTGTGGCGACAATACAGGCCATGCAGCGGGAGCATTTCTATAAGTCTATGACAGCCTTCGCCGATCATAGGCTATGGCAAGACGTGTATCACGTTCCCTCGCCCGCTGGCGTTCTGTATGTGAAGTTTACCGCTGATGTTGTTACCGAGTTTTTGCTGGTGTCGTTTAAGGTGAAAGACAATGACTGATAATCCTGTCTGTCTGGAAACCGGCGCTCCGATGCGCCGCGATGTACGTCCGATGACGTTGACGTACAAGGGCGAGTCTGTCACCTTTGACCAGCCTAGTTGGTATTGCGACCAATCGGATGAAGGCATTCTTGCCGGCAAAGACCTGCAAGTATCCGACCGGATGTTGAACCGGCTAAAGGCCCGTAGCGAGGGCTTGTTTGAACCCGAGGAAATCAGGCGCATTCGCAAGAAGTTGTGCCTAACGCAGGAAGCCGCCGGACTGATGATCGGCGGCGGGTCGCGTGCGTTCCAGCTCTATGAAAGCGGTGACAGGCTACCGAGCCGGGCCATCAGCAGCGCCTTGATTTTACTCGATCATGACCCCGGAGCATTGACCATGCTTAAGGCGCGCCCCAATAAGGCCTCTGCCTTATCCGGTCACGATGCGCCACCCCCCTGACTGCTGACCTTGCCGCGCCCCGATCGGGAGGGCATAAAGCCCTCCCCTACGAATGAGCCGCGCCCGGGGCGGAAGTCTGGGGCGCATCTTTCTTTTGTGCCTCCTCTCTTTCATTAAGGAGAAACTTTGATGAAGCTCGCCGGAATGGATATTGACCTGACCGGGTTCGAAACGGCGGTAACGGAAAGGCTGAAGGATTTCGAGGAAGCCAATTTCTGTGCCCGGCTCTGGAACAAGGACCCCACGATTTGGGGGATGGAATCGGACCGGCAGCTCGTAATTTCAAACTCGATGGGCTGGCTGGGTGCTCCATTGAAGATCAGGTCCGGCATAGCGGGTCTTTCCGAATTTGCCGCCGAGCTGAAGAAAGCGGGCTTTCGGCAAGTGCTGCTTATGGGCATGGGGGGAAGCAGCCTTGCGACGCTGGTTTTCAGCAAAACTTTCGGCAGGCATGCTCCAGGCCTCCCGCTGACGGTGCTCGACACAACAGATCCTGCGACCGTCCTTCGTCTCGAACGAAGCCTCCCTCTTGCCAACACCTTTTTCATCGAGGCCGGCAAGTCTGGTACAACGGTCGAGAGCCGTTCTTTGGGCGAGTATTTTTTTGAAAGAGTCAAAAGCATGAAGGTAGACCGGGCCGGCGAAAACTTCGGCGTAATAACCGACCCGGGTTCAATGCTCGAGAGACTGGCCGTAGAGCGCTCCTACCGTAAGATTTTTCTTAGTTATCCGGACATCGGCGGACGCTATTCAGCGCTCTCCTATTTCGGGTTGGCTACGGCCTCTCTGATGGGCATCGATGCAAATGAGCTGCTCCTCAGGGCTTCGAGGGCAGGAAATGAATGCCGGACTCAGAAGCCCCTTTCCGAGAATCCCGGAATTGCCCTCGGAGTGGCGATCTGCGCCTTTGCCGCAGGCGGAAGGGATAAGCTGACGTTCCTTTTGCCCGAGCCGGTTTCGTCATTCGGAATGTGGCTGGAGCAGCTCATTGCCGAGAGCACGGGAAAGGACGCAACAGGCATCATTCCGATATCGGGCGAGCCAGTCGAAGACCCTCAAAGCTATGGAAGCGACCGGCTCTTTGTTGAATTCAGAATCAAGAACGAACCCGACGAGGTCCTGGAGGCCAAAGCCGATTCTCTGCGCAAGGCCGGTCAGCCGGTCATTACGGTTCGTATGCGGGACCGGCTCGATCTCGGAGAGCAATTTTTCATATGGGAAATCGCTACCGCGACCGCTGGAGCTATACTCCATATAAATCCGTTCGATCAGCCCAACGTGCAGGAAAGCAAGGAATTTACCGCTAAAATACTCGATGAGGTAAGAAAAGAGGGCAGGGTGCCGGAGGCGGGGATGGAACTTGCGCACGGTCCGCTGCGGCTTTACATGGCGGGCGGAGCTTCCAGCGTACCGCAGGCGTTATCCCTGTTTTTCCAGCAGGCTGGGCAGGATGATTATCTGGCCATCCTGGCCTACCTGAACGAAAATGAAATTAACGAGAGCCGGCTTCGGCGGATCAGGACAATTGTGAAAGACAAAATGCGTATCGCTACGACAGTCGGCTATGGTCCGCGTTACCTGCACTCTACCGGGCAGCTTCACAAGGGCGGAACGAACAAGGGCCTTTTCCTTTTGCTTACCTCGGATATTACCGAGGACGCCGGTATTCCCGGCCAGCCATATACTTTCGGAATGCTGATGCGCGCCCAGGCCCTGGGCGATTTCGAAGCTCTGCGCAAGCACCGGCGCAGAGTTTTGAGGGTCCATTTGAGCGGCGAGGCGCCGGTGGGACTTGCCGCGTTGGAGCAGGTTCTAAAATCTGTGGTCTCGCGGAAGTAAGATGAATTTTCTTTCAAAAATGCAATAGCTGGGGCATCCTTTCGGTGATGCCTTTTTTGCTTGATCGAGATGAACCTGAACTGAAGGGGAACAATGAAAAAACTGCTCTCCGCATCCATATTGTCCGCCAATTTCGGCAAGCTTGCAGAAGAGGTCAAAGCTGTCGAAGCAGCAGGGGCCGACTGGATACATGTCGATGTCATGGACGGCCATTTCGTGCCAAACATAACTATCGGGCCTGATGTGGTAAAAGCGCTGAAAGAGGTTACACCTCTTCCCCTGGACGTTCACCTGATGATAGAGAACCCCGGGGTCTACCTGGAAGACTTCGTCAAAGCGGGGGCCGGATGGCTCGGGGTGCATGCCGAGGCCTGCGTGCACCTGCACCGGGTGATCCAGAGAATAAAGGAGCTGGGAGCAAAGGCCGTCGTTGCTCTCAATCCGGCTACACCGCTCTGCATGATCGATGTGGTGCTGGCCGATGTAGATATGGTGTTGCTTATGACTGTTAATCCCGGGTTCGGCGGACAGGCCTTCATCCGAAACGTGCTGCCCAAAATCCGGCAGTGCCGCAAGATGATAGATGAGGCGGGGCTTTCGACGCTGCTCCAGGTTGATGGAGGGGTAAACCCTGAAACAGCCGGGGAACTCTCTGAAGCGGGTGTCGATGTTTTTGTAGCCGGTTCAGCGGTTTTCAGGGGTGATTACGTTCACAATATCAGAATTTTGAAAGAAGCAATGAATCCGCCGGGAAGATCTAAATTTTGATATTGAGGTCTTCCAGCATCCGATCTGCAAAGTCTAACAGGTAGTCCCTCTGCTTTTTGTCGGCGTAGCGAATGCAGTTACATCGCATAATCCGGCGGCTGCGGATCAGCAGCTCGAAATCAACCTGCTTGATGGACAGGTTTACGGCAAAACAGAAGGGCTTGCATTGTTGGTGCTCCATCTGAGTATCCGAGTAGAGTTCCTCCGGAAGCAAAATCCAGAAAATATCGCCGAATTCCGATGCCTCTGCATTCTTCTGCAGAAATTCAAGAATCTTTTCGTGGTCGGATTCTCTGAGCTGATCGATAACGTACTGCTTCATGCTATTGTCCTGGTTTGATGTTGGATACAAATCGTCCGCCGTTCACGTCTGCCTTCCTCTTTGCTGGAGATGACTGAGCGCAGCCATTATGAAAAAGGAAAGCACGAGCAGGATGACGCTCAACCCTGCCGCCAGTTCGAATTTTCCCTTCGAGACTTCGAGCACGGTCGCCGTGGTGAGCACCCGTGTATAGCCGCGAATATTGCCGCCAACCATCATGGATGCACCAACCTCGCCCAAAACGCGCCCAAATCCCGCTATGACGGCAGCCAGAATGCCGGGCCTCGACTCCCAGAGCAACAGCACGAGGTACTGTATGCGGGTCGTTCCAAGAGACAGTATCTGAAGGCGCAGCTTCGGGTCTATGGACTGTACGGCCGCAAGCGTGAATCCGGCGACAATAGGAGACGCGATTACTGCCTGGGCGATTATCATGGCTGTCGGCGTGTATAGAAGTCCTAAAACTCCCAGCGGGCCGTAGCGCATCAACAGCAGCCATGTGACGAATCCAACGACAACGGGTGGAAGCCCCATCCCGAAGTTTACGGCGCTTACCAGCAGTCCACGGCCGAAAAATCGGGTGAGGGCCAGCACCGTGCCCACGGGAAAGCCTATGAGGACGCTGACTAAGGTCGCGGTTCCCGAAACCTGCAGGGTCCTCCACGAAATCTCCAGGACCTCGGGGTCAAGAGCGATAATCAGTCGAAAGGCTTGAACAAAGCCGCTCGATATTGAGTCCATTTCAACAGTTCCGTGGTTTGCGCCGTCTTTCCAGAAAACCGAAAGAGAATAGAATTTGAAAATCTAGCAATGTTATAATTGAAAGGGTAGAAAAACCTCAACTCTCATCAATTTTTTTTTCTTTGCCGGAAAGGGGCGATGAAAACGGCGAGTGGTTCATCGGGTGTTTCCGGTCGGATGCTAACTTAAGCATTTGACTTATTGTCTTCTTGCTCATATATGTGGCGGTTACGGCTTATTCCGGCCGCATGGCAGGGATTGGTTAAAATTGAAAAAGTTCCGCAATGTATTGGCCCGAATAAGGGCTTGTTGTGTTGACATGAGTGTCTATGATGGTGAGGTTAACTAAACTGGAATCTGAATCCCTGAAGGGTCATATAATCAGCCCCGCGATGCATGCCGTGCTCGGGCATGTATTCGTGAGCATGCCGTGGAACTATATGGACCGGTACATAGACCTGGTTCTGGAAAACAAAATAAATATCGAGATCGGGTTGGGAGCCGACAGTCTGCAAAAGGATCAGACCGGCATAGTATGTGCCGCCGTCGGGCGGATGCGTGACAAGCAATGCCGGCTCACCGTTCATGGGCCTTTTTGGGACCTGTGTTCCGGAAGCATCGATCCGGGGATAAGAGAAGTCACCCGGTCGAGGCTCAGCAGTCTTTTCGACTTGGCGGAGCAAATCCGTCCGGAGCAGATCGTCTGTCATACCGGTTTCGATCCGAGGCATCATCGTGGGCATCGCCGAACGTGGATTGAGAACAGCCTTTCCACCCTGGAGCCGTTTGTGCGGCGGGCGGAAATCCTTAAGATGCCGCTGGTACTGGAGAATGTGTGGGAGGAAGACCCGGAGCTGCACCTGGAGTTGTTGGAGACGATTAAATCGTCCTGGTTTGGCTTTTGCCTGGACACAGGGCACCAGCACTCGTTTTCCGCTACAACCATGGATGAATGGCTCCAAGGGCTCTGGCCGTACCTGAAGGAAGTTCACATTCACGATAATGACGGCTCATACGATGACCATCTTCCTGTAGGGTCCGGCACGGTCGATTTTAGTCATCTTTTTGATTTTCTGGGTGAAAAAGGTATTTCGCCGGTCCTTACAATTGAGCCTCATATGGTTGAGCACTTGTACGAAACTTTGGCTGCATTGGCTGCGATGGTTTCATTTAAGGATTTTGCAAGTGCTCGAACGAGCGGAACTTTTCAAATTGAGGGGTAAGCGCAGATGGCAGTCGTAGAACTGAGCATTGTTCCAATCGGCATTGAAAGCACGAGCCTGAGCTCTTATGTGGCTGGGGCAATAAAGGTGCTTGAAAAGAGCGCCCTGGAATATGAATTGACCGCAATGGGTACTATTATTTCAGGGGATTTGGACGACATTCTTAAAACCATACGGCAGATGCATGAGAGCTGTTTTGCGGCCGGCGCTTTGCGGGTGCTGACCCAGGTCAGGGTTGACGACCGGCGGGACAAAAAAGGCAGTCCGGAACAGAAAATCAGGTCGGTCCAGGACAAGCTCAAACGGGATCGAAATATTGGAGAATAAAGAAGTGGCCCTCAAAAACCTGGTGGAATATCTTGTCAAATCGCTTGCCGATCATCCGGAAAAAGTGGAGCTGGCCGAGCACGAAGAGGATGACTCTGTGCTTATCGAGCTTAAAATATCACCGGAAGATATCGGCAAGATCATAGGAAAAAACGGAAACACTATAAACGCTATTCGCACCGTTTTGCAGACTGCGGCCTCAAGCCATCGGAAACGTGCTAAGCTTGAAGTGGTGGGCCAGAGTGAAGTTCCTCCCGCTGAAAGCATCGAGGAATAAAACGGGTTTCGGGGATTGGAAATCGAAAGCAGGGATATATTGGATATCGCAGAATCAGAGATCGGAGATGTTATCCGATTGATGGGGAGATATCCCTCTTCCTGAATTGATCGACTTGATGATGATATAGAGGAGCGAAGCATATGTCTGAGAAAATCCAGGGACTTCCCGCGCACGAATTGCGAGCGCATTTCGATGACGACCTGCCTTCCGTTGATACTACCGCTTCATTGGAAGTCCTGGCGGACAGGGTTGTAGGACAGGAACGCGCAATTGACGCCATCCAGTTCGGGATGGGAATGAAGGAACCCGGGTATAACATATTTATTGCCGGACCGGCGAAAGCGGGCCTCACTTATACGGCCAGAACGTTCATCGAAGATCAGGCCCGGCAGGAACCCACGCCCCCGGACTGGTGTTATGTTTTCAATTTCAAGGAACAGGACAAGCCCAAGTGCATCCAAATGTCCGCCGGTCGCGGGAAGTTGCTCAAGAAAGACATGAACGAATTTATAGAGATGCTGCAGGCGAAAATCCCCGAGGTTTTCGACAGCGACGACTACCGGGCCAAAGAGGGCGAGGTGCACCAGGCCTTCGAGAAGCGCCGGAGGGAGTATATTGACGAACTCTCGGCGGAAGCCCGTGAACAGGGATTTATTCTTCAGTTCTCGCAGGTAGGCATGGTCATCATTCCAGCCAACAAGGAGGGGGATGCGATGACTCAGGAGGACCTGCGCCACCTGAGCGAGGAAGAGCGGCTATCCCTGCGCACCAAGAGCGACGAGTTGCATGAAAGAATGAAGGATACCATCAAGAAAATCCGCGAGGCGGAAAACGAATTCAAGGAAAAACATGCAAAGCTGGATAACGAGATTGCCCTCTTCGTGGTCGGCCAGTTGATGGATTCGTACGAGGAAAAATACCGCGACGACACGCAGGTGATGGATTACTTCAAGGAGGTCCAGGAGGATATTCTTGAAAACATAGACGATTTCAAGAAAAAGCCCGAACCGCAGCAGCAGATGCCGGGTCAGCCCACGGCCCCATTTCCCGTTCCTTCCAGAGAGGCGAATTTTCGCAAGTACGACGTGAACGTGCTTATCGATAACTCGGAAACACAGGGCGCCCCGGTTATCATCGAATCTAATCCGGCTTATCCCAACCTTTTCGGCTCCATAGAGAGGCAAGCCTGGTTCGGAGCGCTCTTTACCGACCATACAATGATTAAGCCGGGATCTCTGCACAAGGCCAATGGCGGCTACCTGGTGATGAAAGCACTCGACTTGCTCAAGTGGTACATCTCTTACGAAGCCCTGAAGAGGGCGTTGCGTGACAAAGAGATCAGGATAGAAGACCTGGGTGAGCTCTACGGAATTTTCAGCACTCGCACGATCCGCCCCGAGCCTATTCCGCTTAATGCAAAGATAGTCCTTACGGGAGATCCGTATATCTATCAGTTGCTTTACAGCCTTGACGAACGCTTCCAGAAGCTTTTCAAAGTCAAAGCCCACATGAGCGACCAGATGGACAGAAAGCCGGACAAGGTTCTCGAATGCTCCAAGATGATCGCACGCTACTGCACTGAACATCATATGAGGCATTTGGATAAGACGGGGGTGGCCAGGGTCCTGGAATACAGCGTTGAGCTTACCGAGGACAGGGAAAAACTCACCCTTGAGCTTGGCACCATCGCAGACCTGCTGCGGGAAGGTAATTACTTTGCCGGCCTTGACGGCAGCGAAGTGGTCCAGAGAAAGCACGTCGATGAGGCGATAAAAAAGCGTATCTATCGCTCCAATCTTATCGAAGAGCGCGTAAAGGAAGCAATCGAAAAGGATATTCTTTGGATTGAAACCGAAGGTGAAAAGGTCGGGCAGGTTAACGGCCTTGCGGTGCTGATGACGGGAGATCACGTTTTTGGCAAGCCGAACCGGATCACAGCCACCGTTTCGGTCGGGCGCGAGGGAATGGTGTCCATCGACCGTGAATCGAAAATGAGCGGCGCCACGCACACGAAAGGCCTCATGATTTTGGGCAGCCTTTTCAGGGAGCGGTTTGCTCACAATAAGCCCATATCCTTCTCGGCATCGCTGTGCTTTGAGCAGAGCTACGGAATGATAGACGGAGACAGCGCCTCCAGCACGGAATACTATGTCCTTGTCAGCGCGATAGGCGAGGTGCCGTTGAAGCAGGGTATCGCCGTAACAGGATCTGTAAGCCAGAAGGGCGAGATCCAGCCGATCGGTGGTGTGAACTACAAGATTAAGGGCTTTTTCGACATCTGCAAAGCCAAAGGGCTCACCGGCGAACAGGGCGTAATGATTCCGGACAAGAACATTCGCAACCTGATGCTGGACCAGGAAGTGGTGGATGCAGTCGCCGAGGGTAAATTCAACATCTGGCCTGTCAAGAGCGTTGATGAAGGGCTTAAAATTCTTACGGGGATGGACGCCGGCCTACGGCAGGAAGATGGAACTTATCCGGAGGGCACCCTCTACAGGAAGGTTGACGACAGGCTGAGGGAGATCTCTGAAATCGTGCGCAAGTTCGGCAAAGAAATGGAAAACGGCGGCAAAAAGTCCGAAGAGGACGAGGGTCCGAGCTGCCCTCACTGCGGGCACTAGAGAAGCCGGTTCATACTTCGGCTAATCGATAATTGATCAATGGTTTTCAAAAGGGCGGCTCATCACCGCCCTTTTTGATGTGTCATGGCGAGCCTGAAACAGCCTATAATATGAATTATCGACAACAATCACTGGGAGCGCGCAAACTTAGGGGCCGTTCTGATTGAGCGCGGGTACGATGTGGAAGGTTTTGTGAGCATTTTCGATGGCCTTGTCATGTTTTACCGGGAAAAAATCGAAAAGCCGGCGTTGATCGTGCTCGAAATCAAGAATCTTCAATACCTAGGCGCTGAACTGGATGAACTCTTGCGCATCGGGGCTCCGGTAATCCTGTTGAGCGGCGTCTATGAAGACATGGAATCAGCCCGAAGACACCAATGGGCGGCAGTTCTGCGGAGGCCGTTCACTGTAGGGGAGGTTGCACAGACAGCCGAGCGTTTGGCCGGGACCGAAACCCCTTCTCATGAATTGAACTGAATTCGATGCTGTTGAGCTCCCGGGAGCGCTCGGAAGCAAAATGAGGGAAGCCGTGAGCAAGGCGTTGGTCCTTTCTATCCTTGTCGTCGATGATGAACCCAATATCCGCAAGACGCTCAGTATCGCTCTGGAGGCCGAGGGCCACCACGTATCCTCCGTAAGCAATCCCAAAGATGCATTGACCGAGGCCAGAGCGCGCTTTTTCGATCTGGCTTTGGTTGACCTTCGCCTCGGTTCGGAATCGGGAATAGACCTGATCGGAAATTTACATGCGCTCTGCCCTTGGATCAAGTGTATCGTAATTACTGCCTACGCTTCGATTGACACCGCTGTTGAAGCAATGCGCCGCGGCGCTTTCGATTACCTGCCCAAACCATTCACCAATGACCAGGTATCTGTTCTGGTTGGCAAGGTTTCTGAAGTCAGAACCTTGGAGCAAAAGGTGGAGGCCTTGCAGGAAAGGTTGAAGGAATCCGTTCCCGAGGCCGTGATCGAGAGCCGGAGCCCTGCCATGCAGCGCGCTTTTGCTTTGGCCCGGCAGGTTTCGGACAGCGAGGCTACCATACTGATTCGAGGAGAAAGCGGGACCGGCAAGACCATTCTCGCTCATGCGATTCACTCCTGGAGCGGCCGGTCTTCAGAATCCTTCGGGAATATATCGTGTCCTTCATTATCTGCCGAACTGCTTGAAAGCGAGCTTTTCGGACATGCAAAAGGGTCTTTTACGGGCGCTCTCCGTGATTATCCGGGACGCATCGCCGTATGCGAGGGTGGAACGCTCTTTTTGGATGAAATCGGTGATTTGCCCTTGTCTATCCAGGCCAAGCTGCTGCGGGTCCTGCAAGAGAAGGTCTATGAGCGCCTTGGCGAATTGGAAACCCGGAAAGCCAATGTTCGAATCATTACAGCCACCAATATCGACCTCGAAGCAGCGATTAAGGCGGGGCGGTTTCGTGAGGACCTTTTCTACAGGCTTGATGTCGTCGAGATCGTGATCCCCCCGCTTCGAGACCGCCGGGAAGATATTCCCCAGATAGCCGAGGCGCTTCTGGCGTTCTTTGCCAGACAGAACCATCGGCAAATCCTGGGATTTTCAGAGGAAGCGTCGGAAGCCCTAATAAACTACGAATGGCCGGGAAATGTGAGGGAGCTTCGCAACGCAATCGAACGGGCGGTGCTTTTATGCAAAGAGGACCGCGTGGGGGTTCATCACTTTCCGCTCAAGCTCAAGCCTTCAGAGCGCCAGCCCGGCCCGGGCGATCCGGTAACCATGGAGGAACTCGAACGGACCCATATCCGGCGCGTGCTCGCTTCGAGTAAGTCTATAGAAGAAGCATGCCGAATTTTGGGAATGGATTCAGTGACGCTTTGGCGAAAACGCAAAAAATATGGTTTGTAAGTTAACCATTTCATTTTGAAATGCCCGAAATGAAGTCATCCTTCATTTTGAAATCTTCCAGGCGCCCCTCCTTTGTCTTTCTTAGCTAAGCCGTTGAAATTATACAACTTAGTTTTACATTTGCTATTGGCACGTGAATTGCCAGAGGGAGTGCACGAAGGGTATGCCAATGAGCTTAAAAACTAAAATGGTCCTGGCCTCCTGCGGACCACTGCTGATCCTCCTTGTGGTGGGCCTTATAAGTATCAGGACCATTACCGAATCCGGCAAGACGCTCGATCGGATTTTCAGGGAAAACTACGACAGCGTAGTTGCCGCCTTGAGCATGAAGCAGGCAATCATGGAAATTGAGCGGGGCGCTGAGGCGTATATTTCGGAAGGCAGTGCTGAGAGGAAGGTTTTAGATGCCGGCATTCTTAAGTTTTCCAGAAGTCTGAAGTTTCAGCAGAGCAATGTCACTCTCCCCGGCGAGCAAGAGATTACAAACAAACTGACGGAATCGTGGGAAACTTACAGGAGCGAGTTGGATACTTTTCTTAAAGAGCCGGACACAGCGGCCGCGCGCCGGGATTTTTACCGGACGAGACTGCTCCCTCATTCCGACGCTGTCCTGGATGCTGCTCAGAAAATAATCGACATAAACTTGAACAATATGATTTCCGCTGACGGCCAGGTGCGCCAGGAGGCAGCCGAGACGAATCGCGAGGTTATTGTACTGGTCCTGACAGGGACGATCCTGGGGCTGATCTTTATCATCATCATCGGACCATCGATAGTACGGCCGATATCCCACCTGACCCGGTCGGTGAAAGAGATTCAGCAGGGAAACCTCGATCTTCTCGTGACGGCCGGCTCGGGGGATGAAATCGGCCAGCTTGCTTCGGCGTTTAACGAGATGACGTCAAGTCTGCGCAGATTCAGACGAACCAATCGCGCACAGCTCATTCGTACTCAGAAGGCGACCCTCTCAGCGCTTAATTCGCTTTCTGACGCTGTCATCATTTGCAATCTCGATGGCGACATCGAACTTTCCAACGAAACTGCTCAACTCCTTTTTTCCCTCAAGGCGGAAACAAAGATTCAGTCGGTGGAAAATGAGAAGATAGGCGAACTCTTTGAACGCGCACGGCGGGAAATGCGTCCCATCCGCCTGAAAACATATGACTCGGCCATTCAGGTTTTCAAGGATGGAGAGGAACATTTCTTCCTCCCCGAGTCGGTTCCCATACTGGACGAGGAGAGGCGTTTAATCGGCGTGACTCTCATTCTCTCGGATGTGACCCGGGTGCGCAGGCTCGATGAGGTCAAAAGCGGGCTGATTTCAATCGTATCACATGAACTAAAGACCCCTCTGACTTCAATCCGGCTTGCGACCCATGTGCTCCTGAATGAAAAACTCGGTCCGCTCAGCCCCAAACAGTCAGAACTGGTTATGGCCGCTAAAGAGGACAGCGACCGCCTGTACCGTATCATCGAGAACCTGCTCGATATCAGTTGCCTCGAGTCCGGACGGTCCACTGTCGAGCTCGTTCCGGTGAGCACCGAGCAGGTCCTTATTAATGTAATAGATGTGATGAAACCTGCGTTCGTGGATAGAGGGGTATCCCTGGTGCTCGATCTGCCCGGAGATATCCCGCAGGTCCTTGCTGACAAGATGAGACTGGAAATCGTCTTTACCAACCTGCTCAGTAACGGGCTGAAATTTACCCCTCCGGGCGGGAACGTGAAGATATCGGCACGCCTGGAGAACGGGGCGGTGCTTTTTGCCGTAGAGGATACCGGCTCGGGAATACCCGAAGAGTACCTGCCGCATATTTTCGAGAAATTCTTTCGAGTGCCGGGCCGAGGCGGTCAGCAGAGCAACACAGGGCTCGGACTGGCCATCGTGAAAGAGATCATAGAGGCCCACGGCAGCAAAGTCGAAGTGACCAGTCAGCCCGGTAAGGGAACCAGATTTTCTTTCACGCTGAATGTCGCAGACCGATTTGCCTGCGAGGTGAGTGACCAAGGTGAAGGTCAGACGCTGCGTTAAGCATTTGAATACGTAGATGTGAAAGACACTAAAATACGATTAGAAGACTTTTTTCGAAAGGAGAAGTAACAGATGGATTTAGCAATTTGGCTGCCGGGGATGTTTTTCCTGGGTATCGGGTGCATGGTAGTCGTTTTTGTATTCGTGAAAGCTTGCGAGAAAATATGAGGCAAAGGAGTTAGAGCAATGATCTACGTTACCGCGGCTGTCGCAGTTTTTCTTTTTGTTTATTTGATTGTTGCCATGATTCGGCCGGAATGGTTCTAGGCATGCCCCGGCGATTTACCGATCCTGAAAGGAAAAACAAATGACATTTATCCAGGTATGGTTACTACCTATAGCGCTTCTTGTAGCGGCCACCGTCGTTGCTTTCCCGTTGAGTCGTTACATGGCGTGGATAATGGACGGAAAATACCGCCCCCTGGCGGTATTCCGGTGGTGCGAACAGCGACTGGACAGCGGTCCGCAAAACTGGAAGCAGTATCTATTCTCCCTGCTCACGTTCAATACCCTGATGTTCATCTTCGGGTTCCTGGTCCTGGCGCTCCAGCCGTGGACGCCTCTTAACCCCAGAGGGCTTACGCTGCTGGCCCCGAGCGCCATTTTTAACAGCGTCGTCTCTTTTATGACCAATACGGACATCCAGCATTATTCCGGCGACCAGCACCTGTCGAACTTCAGCCAGATTTTTTTCGGCATTTTCAATCTCTTCCTGTCGGCTGCGATAGGCCTGGCTGCGCTGACCGCGATCATCCGCGCCCTGCGAAGCGATTCATCGGTCGGCAACTTCTTCGTCGATATCTGGCGTATACTGGTCTACATGTTCGTGCCCGCCGCTTTTATATTCGGCCTGATTTTCATAACCCAGGGCAGCCCGATGACCCTTCAAACCTCGTACGATGTTTCGACACTTGAAGCAGGGGCGATGGGGACGACGGACACGGGGGAGGCCAAACCGCAAACCATTGTCGTGGGGCCGGTCGCAGCCTTCGAATCGATGAAGATGCTCGGAACCAACGGGGGCGGATTCTACGGCATGAACTCCGCGCACCCGTTCGAAAATCCCACCGGTTTGTCGAATTTCTTCAATACCTATGCGATGATGATGTTCCCATTTGGTCTGGTATTGATGTATGGCCGAATGCTGAAAAGGTTCCGGCACTCCCTTGTGATATTCTCTGTCATGTTTGTCATGATGGCCGCCACAATCGGCTGGTCGGTCTATTTCGATACGCTGAAACCCAATCCCGGACTAACCGGACAAGCGCAGGAACAGAAATTCGAAGTCCTCAATGCGGCATCTCCCGGAGGAAAGCTTACGGTGAGTATGCCGGCAGTGCCGAGTCTGCCAGTCGAACAGCATCTGGGCAATCTCGAAGGCAAGGAGATGCGTTTCGGGACTTCTGCCGGCGCAACTTTTAATGCCCTCACAACCGATGTGACCTGCGGCGCCGTAAATGCCGAGATGGACAGCATGAACCCGCTGGCCGCGCTTGCGCCTATGGCAGGAATGTGGCTAAACTGCGTGTACGGCGGCAAAGGCGTGGGGATGATCAACATGTTGACCTTTGTCATCGTCGGGATCTTCATCGCAGGCATGATGGTGGGAAGAACGCCAGAATATCTCGGGAAGAAAATCGGCGCCCGCGAGGTGACATTTGCAATGATCGCCATCCTGGTTCACCCGGTTTTGATTCTTTTGCCCACGGGGCTTTTCGCCTTTACGACCTGGGGGCTTGCGGCAATAAGCAACCCCGGTGCGCACGGCTTCTCGCAAATCCTTTACCAGTTCTCCTCGGCTACGGCCAATAACGGTTCTGCATTCGACGGCCTTGGCGTCACGTATGGTTTCTGGAATGCGACGAGTCCAGCCCCGAGCGCGGTGGCATTCGACATCGCTGCCGGTCTGTCCATGTTTTTTGGCCGTTTTCTGCCGATTGTCGCACCCATGGCCCTGGCGGCGTCCCTGGGGGCCAAGAAATCGAGCCCGTTCGGTCTTGGCACGCTTCGGGATGACACTACTACGTTCGGTTTTCTCCTGCTGGGGACCGTGATTATCATCGCCGGACTGCTCTTTTTGCCTGTTGCCGTGCTGGGACCTGTAGCCGAGCAATTCGGCCCGATTCCTTTCGGGGGATAATGGTCAGGGGCGATCATCAACGCGATATTAAGATACGGCGAGAAAAAGACGCACTCAAAGGAGTTCGAGATATGAGTAAGGAAGTTCCAAATTTTGAAATACCGGTAGGGGAGGCTCGTCCAGGTCCGGACCAGTTTCAGTCGATGCGCCGTGTTAAGGCGAGGAAGCTGCTGGAAAAGGAGACCGCAACAGTTGCCTTGAAGCAGGCGTTTGTCATGCTGCGGCCCGACCTCCAGTGGAATAATCCCGTCATGTTCGTGGTTCTGGTCGGGGCTGTTCTTACCCTTCTGTATATTGTCGAAGCTGCATTGGGCGGTTCTACGAGCCAGGTGTCCATTGGTTATTTTATAGCCCTTGACATATGGCTTTTCTTAACAGTGCTTTTCGCCAATTTCGCCACTTCCCTTGCGGAGGCGCGTGGTAAGGCCCAGGCTGAATCGCTCAAAAAAGCCCGCCACGACACTGTTGCCTACCGCCTGAATGCAAAAGGCGTCCCCGAAGAAGTTTCGTCGGCGAATCTAAAACAGGGTGACCGGGTCGTAGTAAAAGCGGGACAGGCAATTCCGGGAGACGGAGAAATCATCGAAGGAATAGCCTCGGTTGACGAATCGGCGATAACCGGCGAATCAGCGCCGGTAATTCGTGAGGCGGGCGGTGACCGGTCGGGAGTTACCGGAGGTACAGTGGTACTCTCGGACCGAATCGTGGTCGAGATAACGAGCAGCTCAGGCGAATCCTTTCTGGACCGGATGATTGCCCTGGTCGAAGGCGCAATCCGCCAGCGCTCCCCGAATGAGATCGCACTTACCCTGGTCCTCTCAGCCTTTACGCTTGTTTTTCTCATCGTGACGATCCCTCTTTTGCCCATGGCCCGCAATGCCGAGATATACATGCAGAGCTACCTGGGTGTTTCGGAGCCGGTGAAAAGTCTAGGAACCGACATCCCGACCCTTATCGCTCTTCTGGTTTGCCTTATTCCGACCACAATCGGCGCACTGCTTGCCGCAATTGGAATAGCGGGCATGGACCGCGCTCTTCAGGCAAATATCATCGCCAAGAGCGGGAAGGCAGTGGAATTGGCCGGTGATATCGATGTCGTGCTGCTCGATAAGACTGGAACGATCACCATAGGCAACAGGAACGCGACCACATTCCTGCCGGTTGGAAAATACTCGGCCTCCGATGTGGGGCTGCTTGCCGCACTGGCTTCTGCCGCCGACGCCACCCCGGAAGGAAAAAGCATAGTGCAGTTGTTCGACAAAAGTAGCCCGGCCCCGGTAGATGTGCCGCCGGAGGCCGCGTTCATAGGATTTACGGCGCAAACGCGCATGAGTGGAATCGATTTACCTGATGGGAAAAAAATAAGGAAAGGCGCGCCGGACGCCATTATTAAATTTGTCGGCGCCAATGGCGGCAGCGTGCCCCCCGAACTCAGCTCGCTGGTCAACAGCGTGGCGTCGCAGGGCGCTACGCCACTGGCCGTCGCCGACGGCCCCAATATTGTTGGTCTGGTCGTTCTTGAAGATATATTGAAGCCGAACATGTCGGAACGCTTCGAACGATTGCGCAAAATGGGCCTTCGGACCGTAATGATTACGGGCGACAATCCGCTTACGGCTGCAACGATAGCGAAAAGGGCCGGAGTCGATGACTTCCTGGCCGAAGCCACACCGGAAACAAAGCTTGCGTATATCAAAAAGGAGCAGGTGGGGGGCAAACTGGTTGCAATGATGGGTGACGGCACGAATGACGCCCCGGCGCTTGCGCAGGCAGACGTCGCGCTTGCCATGAACGCCGGGACCCAGGCAGCCAAGGAAGCCGCCAATATGGTTGACCTGGACAGCGATCCGACAAAACTGATCGAAGTGGTGGAAGTCGGAAAACAGCTCCTCGTGACTCGAGGCTCACTTACGACCTTTTCCGTTGCAAACGACCTTGCGAAATACTTCGCGATCATTCCGGCGCTTTTTGCCGGCACTCTGCCATGGCTGAAGGTGATTGACGTTATGCACCTTCATTCGCCTACTTCGGCCATCCTTTCGGCTGTTATCTTCAATGCATTGATTATTCCCGCGCTGATCCCGGTTGCACTCAAAGGAGTTCGCTACCGGCCGCTCGGCGCTGATGCCCTGCTTCGTAGAAACATGCTGATATGGGGTCTTGGAGGCGTGATTTTGCCATTCATCGGTATCAAACTGATCGACGTGGTGATGGTTGCCCTGCACATGATCAGCTAAAAACATAAGTCCCGGGAGATGCGGACATGATGAAATATCTTTCCAAAAGCGTGCTACTTTTGATATTCGGTGTGGTCATTACCTGCATTATTTACCCGTTTGTGCTGTGGGTGGTTGGACAAACCCTGTTCCCTTTCCAGGCAAACGGCAGCATTCTGAATGGACCTGACGGAAAACCCGTTGGATCGAAACTGATCGCGCAGCCCTTTACAAAGGACGAATACTTTCAACCCCGGCCCTCTGCGGCCTCTTACGATGCGTCCGCCTCGGCTTCCTCGAGCCTTGCAGCATCCAACTACGCGCTGCGAGACAGGGTGGCCCGCTCCATCGGACCTGTCGCGACGTATAAGAGCGGACCGAAGGCCGGAAAACCGGTTGCTCCGGACGTGGAGAGCTGGTTTGCGAAGGATGAATTCCAGGGTAAACCCCAGATCGTGGCCCAATGGGCAGACCTGCACAATTCCCTTGCCCAGGCCTGGGTAAAAGCGGATACGGCCCACGGCGACTATGTTGACGCGTGGGCAAAGGCCAATCCCAAGATAGTGGCCCAGTTTATCAAGGACAATCCTGCCACTCTCGAGCCAAAGGCCCCCGACCTCGCCGTCGTCTTCTTCAAGGAATTCTCAGCGAAGAACCCCGGCAAATTCCTGACCGCGGTTAGTAAAACAGAAGGCGGCAAATCGGTAACAACCTTCGACGTTGTTGATTCCGGCAGTGACATTCAATCGACCTTTTTTGATATGTGGCGGCAGGACCATCCGGACGCCGTTATGCAGGAATTGCCGGGCGACTATGTCACCGCTTCGGCTTCCGGGCTGGACCCGCACATCAGCATGGACAATGCCAGGTTTCAACTGGAACGTGTGGCATCTAAAAGAGCGGAAGACTTGAAACGCGAGCCGGCCCAGGTCCAAAAGGAGATCGAGCAGATTTTGCAGGAAAATGCATCGGCGCCATGGCTTGGACTTGCAGGTGAGAAGTTCGTAAACGTTCTTGAGGTTAACATGGAACTCGATAAGCGATACGGAAAGCCATAAGCGGCTCCGGATCAAGATATAGAAGCTAATGCCCTTAAGGAGAGCTTAAGATGAACCAAATCAGGGCTAAACATTCAGTTACGGCAATTGCAGACCGCCTCAAAAAGGCCGAAAAACACCCGGTGCTGCGAGCGGTCTGTGCTCAAGCGGATTTTCAACGGGCTGAGATGAATCAGCAGAATATTTCAGCGCTGAAATGGGGAAGTCAGGCCCGGGGCATAAAGACCCATGTCGCCGATCTTCCCTCGGACGTGCAGAGCCTTTTGGCCGAAGAGTTCGAACAGAGGGTAATTGCATTGCGCCAAAAACTCGAATCCGAATATGCGGAGATCAAGAAGGGCAGGAATGAATTGGCTGTTCTAAACGAGCGGCAATCTGCCCGGATCGAATCCTTGAAGGCAAGGCTCAAAGATGCCTCGGTCAAGATTGCCGAACAGGCCGGCTTGATAGCCCAGTTGAAAAATGAAATCGCTGTGGGGCGCGAGACCCTGGCAAAGGCGGAACAGCGGATGAGAGATGCCCGGCAGGGATTAACGAAAGTGGAGCACAAGCTCGATGACCCTTTCCCGGAATCATCCGGTGGGGCTTGAGAGGGGAGTCTCCGGCCGAAAGAGGCGTGCTGCTTCAGCGGTATTACGCCGGTTCTAGAGAAGTTTAGTGCGATCCCAAATCTGCTCTGGAGTGCTGAAAGGGGTTCCAATGTCCGAGGAAAAGGCTCTTAGCTTTCTTCAGTTGATACGCCGCTCACAACGGGGCAAGCTGAAAGTTTACCTCGGCTACACTCCGGGGGTTGGAAAAACATGGCAGATGCTTACTGAAGGGCAGCGCTTGAAGCAGGAAGGCATCGACGTCGTTGTCGGACTTGTGGAAACACACGGAAGGGCGGAAACGGCAAAATTGATCGAAGGTCTGGAGGTCGTCCCGAGAAAACAGGTTCTCTATCGCGGTATTCTCCTTGAAGAAATGGACCTGGATGCGGTGCTGGCGCGCCACCCGGAAGTGGCGCTCGTAGATGAACTGGCGCATACGAACGTTCCGGGCAGCGAAAACGCAAAACGGTATCAGGATGTGCAGGACCTTCTGGCGGCAGGCATTCACGTCATTACAACACTAAATATTCAGCACCTGGAGAGCCTCTACGACACAGTGGAACAGCTTGTCGGCATCAAAGTCCATGAACGGCTGCCCGATTCGATTCTTGCCGAAGCCGACGAGATAGTGAATATTGACCTCGCCCCGGAGGACCTCCAGCAGCGCCTGAGGGAAGGCAAAATCTACCCGCAGGAAAGAGTCCCGACCGCTCTCAATAATTTCTTCAAGCGCACTAATCTCAATGAGCTGCGTGAACTGGCTTTCAGAGAGCTTGCGTCCCAGATCGACCTCAAACGCCGAAGCACTCCTGAAGAGGAGCATGGAATGGCCCCCGATCAGGTAATGGTCTGCCTGAGTTCACGCGGGCCTAACAGTGCCGGGCTTCTGCGCTACGGGTCGAGGCTTGCCGGACGTCTGAATCGAAACTGGTACGCCGTTTACGTCCAGAGACCCATGGAGTCTCCCACGGCCATAGAGGCCTCCACCCAGCGCTACCTCTCGGAGACGTTGACGCTGGCCAACACTCTTGGTGCTATCGTTTTCACGTATAAGGGCGAAGATATTGTGGACACTATACTGCATTTCGCCAAGGAGTACCGCGTTGGTCACATCGTCATCGGCCGTCCGGGGCCTCTTCCCTGGTGGAAACGCCTGCTCGGGCGAAAGACCGTCGTTGAGCAGTTAATCCTCAAAGCACATGGCCTGACTGTAGTGGTGGTAGACGCTAAGGCCGAACCCAGGCAACTCGACCTGAAAAAACAACAGTCGTCGCTGAATTATGAAGCGGCATGATCCCCTGGTGTTACGACGTATAGGAAGGAATTAAATTTAAAGGTCACTCCGGCCTGTTCAGTTTGATCGAACCAGTACACCATCGTCACCGTTGTTCTTTCTTCTCAGCCAGCAATCTCATTGTCTCAGCAATTTCTTCCGGCGTTACCTGGAGCCTCAGCTTCTCCATTTCCTCCATCAATTGGGCAAACCGGAGGCCTTCGGCTGCGCTGATCCATTGGAGCTGCAGTCTTTCAGGCCTTATTGCGAGTTTTTCCATTTTTCTGCGAATCTTGTCAATGCGCTTAACTGTCCACTGATTAGCGTTTATATAGTGGCAGTCGCCGATGTGGCAGCCGCTGACCAGAATTACCGGCGCTCCTTTTGCAAATCCCTCCCATATGAAGGACTCGTCTACGCGGCCCGAGCACATGGTACGGATCAGTCGAAGGGTTGGTGGATATTGCAGGCGTGAGACCCCGGCGTAATCGGCCCCGGCGTATGAACACCAGTTGCATGCAAAGGCGAGAATCTTAGTCGCCGGGTCTTCCGAGAGGACACTTTGAATCTGCCCCATTATCTGTTCGTCTGTGAAGTGGTTCATCACAATCGAATCGAAGGGGCATTCGGCTGCGCAGGTACCGCAACCGGAACAGGCGGCAGAGTTTACCGAGGCGGCTATTTTACGTTTCGCATCAAGCGATATAGCACCGTAAGGACATACTTCTGCGCATATTCCACAGATTTTGCATTTTTCCTGAATTACTTCAGCCGTAATCGGATCGGTGAGCATTTCTCCACGGTGGAGCAGGCGCAAAACTCGCACTGCGGCAGCGGACCCCTGGGTGACAGAGTCCTTTATATCTTTCGGTCCTTCGGCGCATCCGGCGAAGAAAATGCCCTTTGTGGCCGCGTCGACCGGCTGTAGCTTTGGGTGGGCTTCGAGGAAAAAGCCGTCGGGGGAGAGCTGAAGTCCGAACATCTCCTGGAGTTTCTTTGTCGTTTCTGACGGCTTAATACCAACTGCAAGAACCAGCATGTCCAGGTTATGGAAGGATATCTTGCCGCTTGCGCCGTTGTCTATGGCAACCCGCAGCCCTCCTTCTGCGGTCTCCACCACGTTGCCGGGCAACCCGCGTATGTACTGTACTCCAAGCGTTCGGCTCTTTCTGTAGAGGTCTTCAAACCCCTTTCCGAACGCACGGATGTCAATGTAAAAGACCTTTATCTCTATGTTCGGATAGTGCTCCTTCAGCACGAGCGTGCTCTTGACCGTGTTCATGCAGCAGATGTTGGAGCAGTAGGGTGCGCCCTTCCTAACCGAGCGCGAACCTACACATTGAACGAAACCGATCGATTTGGGAGGCCGCCTGTCCGTAGGCCTTATCAGTTCACCGCCGGTCGGGCCTCCAGCGCTTATCAATCGTTCAAACTCGGGGCTGCTAAGCACGTTCTCATGGCGTGTGTAGCCGTATTCATCGAGTTCCGTGGGGTCGTAGGCTTCAAGACCCGTGGCGACTACGACGCTCCCCACACGTTCGACCACTTCCTCATCCGACATATGGAAGTTGATGCACTTCTTCTCGCAGACTTCGATGCATTTGGCGCATACAACGGGGTTGTGTCCCAGGCACTCATTGATATTGATGATATAAGCGGAGGGGACCGCCTGGGGAAAGGGCGAGTAGACGGCCCTCCTGGAAGACAGACCGGAGTTGAACTCATCAGGTCGCACAACCGGACACACCTCGGCGCAATCGCCGCAGGCGGTGCAGTCCTTCTCGGAAACATACCGGGCTTTTTTCAGAATCCTGACCTCGAAGTTTCCGACATATCCTTTTACGTCGATAACTTCGGAGAGGGTGAGGAGCTTTATTCCGGGATGCCGACCGGCATCCGTCATCTTCGGCCCGAGTATTCAGATTGAACAGTCCATCGTGGGGAAGGTCTTGTCCAGTTTTGCCATCTGGCCGCCGATGGAGGGCTTTTTCTCAACGAGGACCACCTCATAGCCGTTATCAGCAAGGTCGAGCGCCGCCTGAATTCCTGCGATGCCTCCCCCTATTACCAAGGTCCGTTTGCTGATGGGAATCTTTCGGCTGCTGAGAGGTTCCAGCAGGGCGGCCCTGGCCACAGCCATTCTCACCAGGTCGGAAGCTTTGCCGGTCGCGGCGTCGGGTTCGTTCATGTGAACCCAACTGCACTGCTCGCGCAGGTTGGCCATTTCGAGCATGTAAGGGTTGAGGCCAGCGCGTTCGAGCATCTGCCGGAATGTCGGTTCATGGAGCCTTGGAGAGCAGGAAGCGATCACAATGCGGTCAAGGCCATGTTCGGCAATATCTCCCTCAATGCTTTGCTGACCGGGTTCCGAGCAGGCATATTGGATATCTCGTCCAAGAACGACATTTTCGAGTCCGGCGCTCTCGGCGGCGATTTTCCGGCAATCGACTGTTCTGCCGATGTTCAACCCGCAATGGCAGACATAGACGCCTATTCGCGGACTTTCGCCATGAATGGAAGGTTTTTTCATTTTAGAGTCCAGGGGTCTCAAAAAGTTAATCCAACCGGATCAGCGGGCTTATTCCCACTGGATGGTTCGGGCCAGTATGGAGGTGAGGTCCATCATCTCCATTCGGATTTCATTTTCCAGAAAAGGATCTTCCATGGCGCACCTCAGGTGTATCTGGCATTTTGGGCACGCGGTCACCAGGAGATTGCTCCCGGTTTCTTTTGCCTGCCTGAGCCTGTTTACCTGCATGGCTTTGGAATAGCTGTCACACCCGGTCCATGCGCAGTTTCCACAGCAAAGGGAAGAGGCTCCACGGTCGCGCATTTCGCTGAAGGCGGTAACATTCAGCCGTTGAAGAAGATTTCTCGGCAATTGGCATCCGGTTTGTGTGCGGCTGAGCCTGCATGGGTCCTGAAAGGTTATCTTCCTGTTGAGCTTTGAAAAACCGATTGCACCCTTGCTGATTTCCTTCTCGGCCAACTCGAAAATGTGGGTAACCTTGAACCCCGTTTCGATCCCGTTTTCGGGATAGTCGCGCGAAAAGGCCCTGTAACACTCCGGACAGGCCGTAACCACCTCTTCGATTCCCATCTCGGTGATCAGTTTTACATTCAGCCGGGCGAGTTTGACAAAGTTGTCGCGGTCTCCTGACCAGAGCAGATCATGCCCGCAGCACCTCTCGTTTTGCATGATTGCAGGGTGAATATCGAAAAAGTTCAAGAGCCTGAGCGCATCGGCCAAAATGTCGCTGGTGCAGATGCCCAGGTGATTCTTGAAAAAAGTGTCGAAGTAGGGAGCGCACCCTCCGAAAAAGAGGATTTTACTTTTCGGGTTTGTTTGAATTCCGGGCGGCAGCCATCTCCAGTGCTCGACGGGCAGGTTGGCCGAGGTCATTGCGCGCATCAGAGAGTGGAAAAAACCTTCATGTGCCTCAAACTTTCCATTAGCGGACGTGGAGTTGCGCATCTCCTTTATAAAATCCGGAAAACTGACAGCCGATGGGCATCGGTCATAACAAAGGCCGCAGGTCAGGCAGGACCAGATGTCCTCCTTGATAGTGGAGGATTCCAGGTCACCAGCGACTACTGCGTTGGCGATCGCTCTGGGAGAAAACTGTTTTCCGGAAAGGGTCACCGGGCAGGCCGATGAACATTTGCCGCAGTCCTGGCAAGTGTAAATATTATGGGCGGCCATAATGGAGGCGGCCGACTCGGGAGACAGAGTTGAGTTTTTTATTCTGGAAGGAGGTTCGACAGGCGTTTTTCCAAGCTCCTGAATCCGGTTTCTGAACATAGTCAGAAAATCGAGAAGCTCTGAAGGCTGATCGGGATAAAAAGAGGCAAAGCCCAGCCGCTCGTCTCCTAAACCCAACAGCCGAAGAATCCCTCTGGTGTCTTCGACGTTTCTCTCGGCAACGCGAGTTCCGATCCCGTAGCGGCATGTGCCGGGTTCGCATCCCAGAAGTGCGACTCCATCCGCGCCGGTTTCGAAGGCCTTGAAAAGCAGCGACTTGGTAATTCGGCCGCTGCACGGTATTCTTATCATCCGGATCTCGCGGGGCAGCGGTGCAAACGTGTCCTGCAGGGTCTGGAATGCGGCGTGCGGGCACCAGTTACAAAGGAAAAGTATTATTTTCAGATCATCTTTCATGGATCGTTATCCGGCGAGGGATTTGTCTCAAGAACCCAGTGCCGTTACCTCCTCTATCATTTGCTCCAGGTAGAGCCTGTCGCGATAAGGGCTGTCTGCGGCGTCAGACGGGCAGATCGAAATACAGTTGCCGCAGCCCTTGCAAAGGGCCTCATCGACAACCGCATAACCTGACCCGAGCGCGTTGGTGTGAAAACTTACCGCCCGATAGGGACAAGCGTTCACGCAACGGCCGCACCCCCTGCAGAGCTTCTCATTTATGGAAACGGTGTAGCACTTGTTCTGTCTTGGTCCCCGAGGCATGACGGTAGCTGCCAGAATGCCCGCTGCAGTGCCTTTTAAACGCTCAGAGAGATTGATGCCGGGGGGACTAGCCAGCAGAAGCCCCGGTATGGAAGTCGCCCCCGGAACGAAGAAGGGAACTCCTCGCAAGCCTTTTGCCTGCGCAGAGTGTGAAAAGTCATGGGGCGGCATGTCCGGGTGAGGCATATAATCTATTTGCTTCCGGGCGATTTCGTCCAGGATTACCGCTCCCGCGTCGAAAACCTGGTGTGATCCGTCTTCCACCTTCACAATTACCCGGAAGTTTCCCACGGTGCCCTTCAAAGACCTCGCACACGATCGTAAAAATCCGTGGACGTTGGGATAATCGGGTATCGAACGGAGCGGACCATCGGGGCTGCCGAATACAAAGACTTCCATTCCCATTTGCCCCAGGGTCCTGGCGCTTCTGAGCGCGGCTTCGGATTGACCGATAACGGCGGTCGTGAAGTTATACTGGCGAGCCGGGGTCGGGAGGGGCTTGAGATGGGCGGCGCGTCCAATAGATCTTTGGAGGAGTCCCTTGAAGCGGCTTATAGCCAGGAGCGGTTCAATCTTCAAAAGGGAGAGCGCCTCGCCTCTGAGGTTGCACGTCTCGGCCATTGCCCTGGTTATACCGGTCCCCTGGAAGATCGCATCTTTGAGCCTGCTGCGCTGGTCGGTGCAAGCACTGCATATCAGGTCCAGGGGACAGCATATGCAGGAGGCCAGTACGAATCGCGTAAGGCCTTTTTCACGAATCGTTTTTAGAATTGAAGCGGCGCCCTCCGGCGTGCAAGCGGAAGCAACCGACTCGGCGTAATCAACCGGTGAGTTTTCCGGAAGATAGGAAACGAACCTGTCCAGTTCCGGGTCCCAACCAAGCGAATCGTTGCAGCGGCATACAAAAACACCGATGCGAAGGTCTGATGAGAGCTGCGGAGCTGGAGGCGAAAACGAAATGCCATGGCCTTTCATGCGCGGAGCGCTGTCTCCAAGCAGCAGAACGGCTTCCGCTGCAGCGGCAAAACCACGCAGCGTCATGGTGGAAATGTCCGGTTTGAGGGCTTTGGAGCTATACGCCCGGATGACGTCCTCTCCTTTTACTCCAGGAGCAGCGGCAGGGTCGGCGATAATAACGACCCCGGCATGTTCGACCCCTTCGAACGAATCGTCGGCGTGAGAAATAGCACGTGCAGCCGAGCAGGCTTCTTCACACTGGGCGCATTCAGAACATACGCCGCACTGGAGGCATCGGGACGTCTCTGAGTGGACCTGATTTTCGGTCAAGCCAAGGCTGACCTCGACGGAAAGTTCCCTGTTCGAGGCGGGATGATGCTCAGACATCGCGGCGCGGGGAATCGACGGGGTTTCGGGTGTGATCGGAGGAAAGTCAAGCTCCTGAGGCCGCGAAAAGGAGCAAGGCTCGGGGGCTGCACCGGTCAGAAAACTGTGAACAGCCCTGGCAGCCGCGCGGCCGGAGGCCATTGTCGATACGACCGTCGACGGTCCGGTCACCGCGTCTCCGGCGGCAAAGACATTTTCTGTGCAGGTGCTTCCTTTGCCGTCCACCAGGATGAGTCCGCCCGGCGTGGCAAAGTTTTCGCCATAACCGCCAAAAAACTCCGGATTTCCTGTTTGGCCGATTGCTATGACGGCGCGTTCGAATTCAATTTCGATCGGCTTACCGCCTTCAACCCGGACTGGCCATGGGATTCCTTTGGCGTCCGGCGGGCCGGGGATGGTCGGAACGAAGCGGATAGCCTTCAGCCTGCCGCCGTCTCCGAGGAATGAGTCGACTTTGAGGCTGGTCTTTACCGATACTCCCTCACTTAGCGCCTCTTCCACTTCCAGGGCGTCGGCCGGGATCAGCGCCCGGGGAAACCAGGAAATCAACGTAACCTGAGCTCCAAGCCGAACAAGCGTGCGTGCCGTCTCAAATGCGGAGTTGCCGTCGCCGATAACGGCGGTTCCCCCTGAAATAGACTCTGTTTCTCCCCGATAGACATCGGAGAGGAACGAGACGCATCCGGCAACTCCGTCAAGCTCTTCTCCCCCGGCGTTCAGCTTGCGGTCCTCCCACAATCCCGTGGCAAGGACAATAGCCGAGAAGTCCCGAGAGTCCTGAGTGGGTTTATATTCGCAGCCAAGGCGGAATTTGACTCCAATCCGGCGAAGGTATTCGATTTCCTGATCGAGCACCGGGCGGGGGAGTCGGTAAGGTCCGATTCCATAGCGCAAAAGGCCCCCTGGCGACTTTTCCTTTTCGAATACCGTGACCCGATATCCCAGGCGGATAAGATCGGATGCTGCTGCAAGTCCGGCAGGTCCTGAGCCCACCACGGCAATTTCTTCGGGCCGGACCCTGGCCGGCTTAGCCCTGGACAGATCGGGAGATGCGTTGTCGGCAATAAAGCGCTTCACGTCGCGTATGGCTAGGGGTTGATCCAGATCGTTCCTGCGGCATGCAGCCTCGCACGGATGGGTGCACACCCTTCCGCAGATGCCGGGTAAAACGTTGTCCTTCCTTATGAGTTCGAGCGCCTCGGTGTATTTCCCGGCGCGCGCCAGGGCCATGTATCCCTGCACGTTAACTCCCAGGGGACAATTGGCCTGGCAAAGAGGAGTCCTGCGCTTATCGATTACCGGTCTTCCCGGAAGGGCATGCCTCCCGCCATATTTAAGGGCCTTTTTGCCGTCCGGGCCGATTACCGGACAATTCTCCCAACAAAGGCCGCAAAGGGTGCACTTGGATGCGTCAACATATGAGGCCATCTTTTTGTGGCGTACGGAAAATCCCTGGGGCGTGTGCTTTATCGACTTGATGGAAGCGGGAAGAAGAAGCCTGATTCTGGGGTTTCTCATTATTCTAAGGAGCCCCGGGCGTACAGCATAGTTGAAGCTAACCCCCGAGGGCATCCTCCAGATATCGGAGGCCAGTTTCTCGTTTAAGTCGGGGGCTTCATCAATAAGGGTGACAGGTATTCCCATCTCGCCCAGTTTGTTGGTTGCAGCGATCCCCGCCGGTGTAGCGCCGATTACGCATACCCGCTGAAGGCGTTCCTTGGGGTCTTTCATGAGCCGGTCCCCTTCTTTGCGGCGGCCTTCTTCTGCCTGGCCTTGAGCAGGGCCTGCCCGAAATCGTAGCCTTTTTTGAAGGCGGCTTCGTTTGCCTCTTCAGTTCCCCTGGGAACGGACTCGGCAACCGAGCTGAGCATACCCTCGACGGAAACCGTACCGGTTATCGAAGTTATAAAGCCCAGCATGACGATATTGGCCATCATCTTTCTGCCAAGCTCCTCGGCAATACGCGTTGCCGGGATCGGAAAAACACCCCCGCAGGTACTGTCAACGGTCCTGACCATGTCCTGATCGATAATGAGGATTCCGTTGTCTTTGAGCAGATCCCGGTATTTGTCGTATCCCATCTGTGACATGCATACCAGGATGTCAGCATTGCGCACGTAAGGGTAATGGATCATTTTGTCCGATATGATTAACTGTGCGCTGCAAGCCCCGCCGCGGGCTTCCGGGCCGTAGGACTGCGTAAGAGTGCTCTCCATACGGTCGATAAGACAAGCCGCGGTCCCGAGCACCTGCCCGGCAAGGACTATGCCTTGTCCACCCAGGCCGGTTATGAGAATCTCTGTTTTCATTTCTTCTGTCACTCTAGTCTCATTATTATCTTTCGGGCTTCAATCCTGAGATCCAATTCGATCTCAGGGCGTTTCCGGGCGGCATATCCTGTCGTAGCTCTCCAAAAAAGTCGGCCTGTCGTACTCTACGAATTTCCCCAGAGTTATACCCTGCTTGAAATCCAGGATGACTTCAGCAGGATTTGCTCCATTCTTTACGATTGCCTTTTCCTGGTAGAGCTTGAGTGAATCAGCCGGCTTCTGCTTGTTTCTGCGGCCGAAGCCGGTAGGGCAGGGGGCAAGGACTTCAATGAACGAAAACCCACGGCGCCCCAGGGCTTCCTGGATCGATTGAGTAAGATCCCGCGTATGCAGCATGGTCCAGCGCGCAACGTAGGTCGCCCCGGAAGCGTATGCGAGCAGGGGAAGGTTGAATGGCGGCTCAGGATTGCCAAGCGGCGTGGTGGTCGTCCTGGCAAGGCTGGGGGTCGTGGCCGCAGCCTGTCCGCCGGTCATTCCGTAATTGAGGTTGTTTACGCAGATCACCGTCAGGTCCATGTTGCGTCTGGCGGCATGAATGAAGTGATTTCCACCGATGGCAAAAAGGTCTCCATCGCCGCTGAAAACTACTACCGTGAGTTCGGGATTGGCCAGCTTCAAGCCCGTGGCAAACGGGATGGCTCGTCCGTGAGTCGTATGATAGGAATCGAGCTTCACGTATCCCGCGCCTCTTCCCGAACACCCTATCCCGGACACTACCGCTGTCTTTGCCTGGTCCGCCCCGGTCGACTGGATGGCGATAAGAGATGAGGAGAAGGCGGTGCCGATTCCGCACCCGGGGCACCATATGTGCGGGATGCGGTCGGTTCGCAGGATAGAATCCAGTGGATGTTTGGCGGAGGAATTCCTCTTCATACCTGTCCTGAATTAAAATCCCCGGCCTCCCATGTGGAAAGTGGAGAGCAGGGCGGTTGCAACTTCGAATTCCGTCTATTGAGAGCGGGCCGATGCAATCTTTTCGACTATTTCGGCCGGCGTGATTACGGTTCCTCCGGCATGACCGACGAGCAAAGCCGGGGCCATGCCTCCCGCGCACCTTTGCACCTCGAGGTGAATTTGCCCGAGGTTCAATTCGACCGTTATGAGGCACTTCACCCGTTTTGCAAGTTCTCTTATTGCGTCCTCCGGAAAAGGCCATACGGTTACCAGCCGCAGAAGACCGGCTCTTATGCCCTGTTCCCGGGCCTCATCGACAGCGGCGAAGCTGCTTCGTGAGCTTACTCCGTACGATATCAGGGCAATATCGGCGTCCTCCAGCCGATACTCTTCCACGTGAATGATCTTGTCGAGGTTTCCACGAATTTTTCCCGTTATTCGAGAGACCATCTCGGAATGTGCTTGAGCGCTCATTACCGGATAGCCTTTTTCGTCGTGAGTGAGACCGGTAAAGTGCACCATATAGCCCTCGCCGGCATGAGCCATTGGCGCCACCCCGTTTGGACCGGGATGAAAAGGTTTGAAACGGTCCTTCCTTCCTTTGGGGCGCGGGCGGGTCTGCAGCTTTATTTTTGATGAATCGGGTATGATCACCCTCTCGCTGAGGTGGCCCACCACCTCATCCGCCATTATAAGGACCGGCAGCCGGTATGTTTCGCTCAGGTTGAATGCTGCGATGGTCTGAAAAAAAAGCTCCTGGGGCGAAGCAGGGGAAAGGGCTATTATTTCGTAATGACCATGAGACCCCCACCTGGCCTGCATCATATCACCCTGGGCGCCAAGTGTGGGTAGACCGGTCGAAGGGCCCGCGCGCTGAACGTTCACAACCACGCACGGCGTCTCCATTACTAATCCGAGTCCGAGGTTTTCCATCATAAGACTGAATCCAGGGCCGGATGTCGCGGTCATACTTTTCGTTCCTGCGCACGAAGCGCCCAGAACTGCGGCCATTGCAGCTATCTCGTCTTCCATCTGTATGAAAAGCCCGCCAACTTCCGGGAGCCTTTTTGCCATATGCTCCGCTATTTCGGTGGCCGGGGTGATGGGATATCCTGCAAAGAAGCGGCAGCCGGCGGCAAGTGCCCCCTCCGCGCACGCCGCGTCCCCAGTCAAGAAGTGCTTTCCGGTGAGAACTGCAGGTTTCATAAAAAACCAATCAAAAGTTAATGGATAGGAAGCTCAGAAACCAGTTGCTCAGAGGCTTCCAGGGAATAGATGGCGAAATCGGGACAAATGGCCTCGCAGTAGTGGCAGTTGACACATAAATCGGGCTGTCTGACCGCCGGCGGATGGTATCCTTTTGCGTTGAAGCGTTCAGAGGGCGCCAGAACGTCTCTGGGGCAATATTCAATACAGTAGCCGCATCCTTTGCATCGGTCTTCTATTATGTAGACTACCCCTTTTGTAACGACGATTTCTTCGGTATCGAGGGGAACGCGCCAGAACTTCATCTTTTGACCTCTTGGAGCGGTTAACTGACATGATACTACTTCGAGGTTGAGATATCAGGTAATTTAGTGAGTAAGTCAAGTTAAATTCGGATTCCGGATGGTGGGTATCGGTCGATTGTGGCGTTTTTTTCAGGGGGGTAAAAGGCGGGACTAGATGAAGATAAGATTTTGATCGATTCTGCGGAAGGAAATCTTGTCTTATGGGGGTAGGAGAAAAGGCAGCGAAGGTGCGTGCAAAATTGAAAACCGGGCTTTCCCCTCAGAAAAATGGGGGACACATCGCAGAGAGGCGAGTCGTCCCGGTCGCCTCACCAGTTTATCAGAATTTTCTTTCCCCCGTCTTCGGCCAGCAGCTTGTAATTGAAATCGGGATGCCGGGAAAGGAAAGAATCGAGAGGTTTTTTTTCGCTGAACAGAAAGACCCTTCCTCCGGATGTCCACTCGTTTAGCAGTTCATAATCGGTCAGGCCGAGCTTCGGGGCTGTTTTATCCTGCAGGCCGTACCAGAGAACGCCGAGCCCGCTGTTGGTCACATACACCTGGCGGCCGGTGTAGTAGTTGATGGTTGAACCTTTCTCATAAAAATCGTTTATGACGATCTTGTCTCCCTGCCGGTAATGGTATTGGATAACTTGAGCCAGGCTTTTGGAGGAGAGCACAGGCTCGAAAGCGATCATTCCTTCATTGTATAAATGGCACACCCCGATCATCATGGCTGTCAGAAATACGAAGGAGACGATCCAGCGTTTGCGGACTGCGAACAAAAAAGCGGCTAGAGGGCAGGCGATCATTATGGCGGCGGTCTGATACACCAGCGGTGAAAGGTGGCGGAAAGTTGCCGAGGTGAGGTCGTGTATATGACCGAAGGCGAGGTTGTAGTATTCCGGGTTTGTCGTAAGCGTTCCGTAGAGTGTATGCGGTCCCGTGTGGTTACCGATCCATGCGAGGGCTATCATGCCCGTGCCCGTCGCAACAGCGACGACCGTCAGCGCTGCAAGGCCTGCCAGGCCCCACATGCGGGAAGTTTGCCCGGCTTCCAGGTCTGCCAGAGCTTTGCCTAACAGGAGCGCGAAAGCGGCAAGGGCGGGAAACGTGTAGTACTCCTGGGTCGTGCTGAATGCATAGAAGGCAAGGATTGCGCCAATCCACACGAATAGAAAAAGACATACCTGCGCCGTCTTCTCCCGGGGTCGAATAGACCTCGGGAAATCTCGAACAAGCCCCCATATGAATGCGCTCCAGGGGAAAAGCCATACGAGCAGAAGCCCCCAGAACAGCAAGCGCGGAACGGTATCATAGTCCTTGGGGTAGCGCATCCCAAGATAGCGCAGCAGGTGTTCGCGAATAAAATAGAACCACAGGAAGTCCGGATTGGCGAGTGCCGCCGCAACGTGCCAGGGAACCGCCACGATCAAAAAAATAACAACACCGTATCCGATCTGAAGGCGTCTGAGGACTTTCCAGTTTCCGGTTATCAGGATGTGGACGAAAATAATCGCACCCGGAAAAATTAAGCCGATAAGACCCTTTGTAAGCACCCCCAGGGCGGCGGAAGCATAGAGAGCCGCGCACCTGAGGTCGACCCCGCAGATCCTTTTGGGCTCATCTTCTTCAATTGTTATGCGCAGGTACATGTAAAGGCAGGAAGCTATAAAAAAAGACAAAATCTCGTCAGGCAAAAATATCCGGGTGAACGCGTAAGGGCCGAGAGAAGTTGCCATCACGAGCCCTGAGTAAAATCCTGCTTTTTCGCCCCAGAATCTCGTTCCGAACCGGAAGACCAATAGTATCAACAGGAGGGAAAACAGCGCGAGGGGTAGCCGTATGGTCCAGTCGTGAAGCCCGAAAACGGTAACGGAGAACGCCGCAAGCCAGTACATGAAAGGGGCCTTCTCCAGGTATCTGATACCGTTATTTATTCTCAGCGTTACCCAGTCCCCGGACTGGACCATCTCGCGGACCGCTTCGGCATGGAAAGAATCGGCGTCGTCGAGAAGCGCCGGGCGGGTAATCGGTGTGATGAAAATCGCAATCCAGAGCCCGATAAGAACGACCGCGTAGAGAAGTGTCTTTGAATTCATGAGAATTCTAAGCCTTCCCCCTGGAGCGTTCCTTGTGAATCAGGTAAAGATTGCGCAGATATATGACGAGACCTCCCGCCTGTCCGAGAATATAGACGGGGTCCTTTCTCTGTATGGAATAGATGAGAAGAAGAGCGCCCCCGCCGATGCTGAAATACCAGAAGGCAAGAGGTACGACGCTTATGCCTTGCCTTTCACTCGCAATCCACTGGACAAAAAATCTCCCGAAAAAGAAGCCCTGGCCGATAAATCCGAGTATGAGCATATAATTGTCAAAGCAGTAATGTATCATGTTGCTGAAAGTGAATAATTTCATTGCGATAACCATGAAAGCGTGTTTCCAATTCTTTTGGCATTAATATGGAAATACCCGGAGGGTGCTAGGTTTTCGGGTGCCGTTCCTGCCTCGCGGGAGAAGAGTTGGCAATTATGTCCAGAAATGATGGGCTTGGAAAGAAAAAATTCCCAAATCGAGGGTGAAATCATGAAAAATTAACATTTATTTACGTTGTCGCGCCTACCTTCTCGGAAATCATCCCCATGGGCCACGATGCCCTGATTTCCGTACCGGTTTCCCCCGACCGAATTTCAAGGGAACCTCCGGAAAGCCTTGCTCGCTCTCTCATGCTCGTGATTCCTACGCACTCGCTTGTCAAGGCGGATTCCCGCGCCTCGGTGACATTGAATCCCTTGCCATTATCCATGATACTAAGCTCGAGAGAGCAGTTCTCGCCGCAGAGTTTTATCGTTGCCAAATCAGCGCCGCTGTGTTTGGCGATATTGTTAAGGGCTTCCTGGATGATCCTGAAAACAACGATCTTGAGTACGTCGGGCGCCCCGGTCTCTTCAATCAAAACGGATTTCTCAACCTTAATATGAGGATAGCTCTCCACAAACTTTCTGCAATGCCAGTTGATCGCCGCGATGAGGCCGAAGTCGCTCAGAATCGAAGGCCAGATATGGCTGTGAATTCTTCTTACCTCTTCCAGCAGGTTTTGCAGCATTAAGATAATGTCGCTGAACAACTGCCTGGTATTGGTGTCGGAGGACAGGTCCATGCGGCTGATTGCGTGTTCGGTCCTGAACTTGATGGCGCTCAGAGATCCGCCCAGGCTGTCGTGTAGTTCCAGCGCGATGTGCTTGCGCTCCATTTCCTGGGCGTGGAGCAACCTCAATGAGAGCAACCTCAGCTCTTCCTCGGACTGTTCGAGGTTTTTTTGAACCCGCTCCCTTTCAGCAAATTCAGCCTGCAGAATCTCATTGGTTCGGGTAAGCTCGGCGGTCCTTTCCCGGACACGATTTTCCAACTCATTACGGACCGCGATCAACTCGGTCTCCATCTTCTTTCTGTCGGTGATGTCGATTCCGAGCTTCAATACGGCGGTGGAGTTGTCCAGGTCAAGATATGGGTACTCATAGATGGCGTAGGTTTTATCCTTTATAAGGCCCCAATCTCTTCGTTGCGGTACGCCTGTCCGAAATATCTCCCTGGTGGGGCATTTCTCGCACGGTATCTTATTCCCTGTGAGAATCTCGTAGCAGGTCAGACCTTCAGGGTTGCCGAACAGGTCACGGAAAACTCGATTGGCGTAACGTATCGTGTAGTCCGGCATCTGGACAAATACAAAAGCGGGAAGTCCCTCGATCAGAGAAAAAAGATTTTTTTCACTCAGGGAAAGGTTTCGAAAAATCAGATTGAACGGCGCAAAGATCCCTGCCTTGAGGAAGACCCGGTATATCAAATATACGGCGATCAGCCTCAGAAAAAGGCCGGCCTCGTTAGTCGGCCAAAAGAATTTTGTGTGAAAGGCAAGCGCAAGCTCCGAAAGACCGGAGAGCGTTAACGATGCAACCAGTGCCCAGAACGCGCCAAATTCAAAAGCAGGTCTTTTGAGCGACAAAGTAACTATCGATGCAAAGAAAAACAGGATGGTCACATATTCACTTGTTTCTGCAAAGTCGGTCGGTCCGATTCCTGCCATGAAGAGGGCAGGAAAATTGTGCCAGTAAAGGACGGAAGCCAGCAATCCGGCCGAAACCAGCGAGAATGAGGCAAAAACAAGTCCTGTTTTGATCTCTCTATCCAGGAGAAACGGGGCGATTACAAGTGTGGCTGACTGCAGGCCGCTTGCAATTATCCAAAGTTGGGCGGGCAGGTCGGCGTCCGAGGTGAAACCCATGCCTCTATTCGAAAGGATGTGCAGCAGGCTGATCAAGCCGACAAAAAGGTAAGCAATCCCGATAAACGAAAGATAAGCGTTGCGGAGAACGTATCGTGAATTCCAGGCTGTAACAAAGATGCCCCATAAGCCTACAACCGTTAATATCCCGATTATGGTCTGGAAGATCTGATGATCCTTGAGTGCAATCCCAAGGAGGCCTGCTAGCAGGATGAGCCCCAAAGTGAGGGTATGTCTGTCTGGCAGAATGCCCGAACCGAACATTAGCCACCCCCGGGATTTGCGAGAATCGGTTTGAACTAATGAAACAGCCCTTTTGCCGGGATACGGGATATATGATAAATTGGCGAAGATAAATCGCGCACTTCTTACTTGTTAGAGTGAAGGGGCGATGTTGTCAAGTTAATAATACCGCTTACATAAGATTGGAATAAGTGCGTGATAATTCTTGGAATTGAGACATCCTGCGACGAGACGGCCGCCGCCGTTGTCAGGGACGGAAAAGAGATCCTGTCCAGCGTGATTGCGAGCCAGGTCGGGATTCACAGCCCTTACGGGGGAGTAGTCCCTGAACTGGCGTCAAGAAAGCACCTGGAGTATATTATACCGGTAATCGAAATCGCGCTCGAAAAAGCAGGTGTTACTGGGGAAGAACTCGACGCGCTTGGGGTTACGCAGGGACCGGGACTTGTGGGAGCGCTGCTGGTCGGTTTGAGCGCCGCAAAAGCCATGGCTTATGCTCTCGGCAAGCCGCTGATTGCGGTAAATCACCTGGATGGGCATATGCAGGCTGCTTTCCTTGCCGGCAGCATTCCGCAAAACCCGTTTATCTGCCTGGTCGTATCCGGCGGCCACACGGCTCTTTACAGGGTGGACCGGGAAGGCGGCAGCCAAATTCTGGGAGCTACCAGGGATGACGCGGCGGGAGAGGCATTCGACAAAATTGCAAAGCTGCTCGACATTGGCTACCCCGGCGGCGTTGTGATCGACAAACTTGCCTCCGGGGCGAACCCGAATGCCATTCAATTCCCACGCTCCCGGCTGGGGAAGGAATCTCTCGAGTTCAGCTTCAGTGGTTTGAAAACCGCCGCCGCCAATTTTATCCGGACCCACGGCCTTCCGTCCGACCCCGGCCGCGGCCGTGCCGGGTCGTACTCGTTGGAAGATTTCGCGGCGAGCTTCCAGGAGGCTATTGTTGACGTGCTGGTCGAAAAGAGCTTCAAAGCAGCCAGGCAGTGCGGGCTGTCTGATATTGCGGCTGTCGGTGGAGTGGCGGCAAACGGCAGGCTGAGGCGAAGGCTGGCGCAGGAGGCCGCGTCCTCGGATTTTCGGATTTATCTACCGCCCGTGGAACTCTGCACGGACAACGCCGTAATGATCGCCTCCGCCGCCTTCGGAATCTGGAAGCGTTCCGGGCCGCAGGAAGACATGCTGGATCTGGACGCGTTTTCTCGCTGACTCCGGTGCCGATACCATCCCCCGGTCAACTGGAGCAAGAGACCGGCTCGGGTAATTACCTCCGGTCCAGCCTTGAGCTTCCTATGCGATTATCGAAAATGAACAGCCCGATTGTCTCGCTCATCAGATAACCCTATCGACTTCACAGACGACTGGGACTGCTGCATGTCAACGGCCACGGTTCACCGGAAAGAAGCAGACAGTATCGCATGTCCCTCCGGCACACCCTGAAACCATAAAAAGACGAGGGACCCCCATTTTCGTCATTCCGGCAGGGCTTTTGGGCCGGAATCCAGTGGAACTTTTCATAACAGCTTTTCATGTCCCTTCGGGACACCCTGAAACCATGAAAAGAACCGGCGCTGCGAACGTGCAAACCCGTGCCCGTATCTTCTGATTTATCCGTGTCCACCGCGCTTCGAGCCCCTCTGCGTCTCCGCGTCTGCGTGAAAGCCTGTCTTTTCGAGAGCAGAAACCCCGTCCTTAAGGGCGGGAAAGGTTGAGTAGTTCTAGGGCATAAGGCCGAGAAGCACGCACTTGAAGGTTTGTTCTATTTCCTGCTCACATGAAAATAATGAGCTTGCCCGAAACGTGCCCCTTGGCGCTGACTTCCTGCGCCTCTGCTGTTTGCTCAAGCGGAAAGGTCTGTTCCACGCGCAAACGGAAAAGGCCCTCGGAACAAAGCCGAGCCACATCGGCAAAGACCAGTTCCGGATTTTTCGGAGGCCCGTGAGAAAACTTCGCGCCGTACTCCTCAGCCGCGAAATCGGTGACGGAAAGAACGCGCGACGGATCGCCGACGATCTGGATCAATTCCGGGATAACCCCCGAGCCGGCGAGATCGAGAGCGGCGTCCACCCCCTCTGGCGCCAGTTCCCTCACGCGTTTCGCCAGGCCCGGTCCGTATGTCGTCGGGATGGCCCCGAGGTCGCGCAAATAGTCATGCTTTTGCGGGCTCGCAGTGCCGATTACGGTAATCCCGCGGTGGCGTGCGAGTTGGATGACGGCCGAACCAATTCCACCTGCGGCTCCGCTCACCAGAAGCGTCTGACCGGATTTCACACCCACTTCATCAAGGGCGCGCGTTGCCGTGTCGACGATCACCGGAAGGCCGCCGGCGACCTCGAACGACAAATCATCAGGCTTGCGAACCCAGTGTGTGAGAACCGCATATTGGGCCATCGTGTTTTCCCCGAAGCCAAAGACGGCGTCTCTGACCGAGACGTTGGAAACGCCTATGCCAATCTCGTCCACGACGCCCGACGCCTCGACGCCGAAACCCGAGGGAAATGTAACCTCCTCGAAATCGCGGTATTGTCCGTCCCTTCGTTTCCAGTCCGAGGGATTGACCCCGGCGGCACGGACTGCGATCCGCACTTGGCCGGGGCCGGCATGCGGCTCATCGACCTCGACGACGCGCACAACCTCCGGGCCCCCATATTCGCTGAACTGAGCTGCCTTCATGAACTTTTCCTTTCGCTTTCCTCAAGAGCTTGCACTATGCGCTCGCAGGCTTGCGTAGGGCGTGCAGTCCGGGTGCCGAGAAAAACCAGCGGGACCGCGGTTGCATAAATGACGACCACCAGGAGCCAGATGGCCCCTGGCCACTCCTTCTGGACGACAAGGTAAAATGTTGAGAAAGCCAGCGGGGCGATGATGGAGGCCAAGCTAACGGCCGATGTCAGCACGCCTTGAAGCTGGCCTTGGCGGGCCGGATCAACCTGCCGGGTGGCTAGGGCCTGAAACGCTGGTGTGCCGATGCCGGTGAGAGCGAAGATTGGCATGATGGCGAACACGACCCAGCCTTGGTCGGCGAAGGCTATGGCGACAAGGGCGATGCAGGCGCAGACAATCCCGACGACAACGGCCCAGCGTTCGCCGAGCAGTTTAGTGGCCGGGCCGGGCAAGAGTGCCTGCACCAGCGTTTGGCAGACACCGAACGTTCCCAGCGAAAGGCCGATCCAAAAGCCATTCCATTGGAACGTGTCGAAACCCCACAACGCCCAGCAGGTGCCGTAGGCCTCTCCGGTGGCGCTTAAGATGAAATACACGAGGATGATAGGCAGAAGCCCCTTCATCGAGAAGGCCCAACGCAGCGACCGAAGCGGGTTGAGCGCGGCCGGATCGATCTTCTGGCGGCCCGGTGCGCGAGACTCCGGCAGGATGAACAAAGCCAGTAGGAGATTGCAGGCGTTCAGCACGGCGGCGGCGATGAAGGGGAGCCGCAGCCAGTAGTCGCCGAGCAGTCCTCCGAGAACCGGCCCGATGATGAAGCCGATGCCAAACATGGCATTAAATAGGCCGAAGCGACGGGCTCGCGTGTCTTCGGGCGAAATATCGGTGATGTAGGCCGTTGCCACGGAGACATTGGCGCTGGTCAGGCCGGCAATGGCGCGACCGAGTAGCAGCATCCAAAGCTGCGGCGCCAACGCCATGATGACATAATTGATCGCCGCGCCCGCCAGGGAAATGAGTAGCACGGGACGTCTGCCGAGGTTATCGCTCAAAGCGCCGAGCATGGGCGCGAAGATGAACTGCATGACCGCATAGAGCGCGATCGTTATCCCGATGTAGGGCGCGATATTCTGGGTGTGCGTCACATCCTCGAGAAGTCGTGGGAGAATAGGGAAGATGAGGCCTATGCCTACGGCGTCGAGGCCGATGGCGGCGAAGATAACGACAAGTGCCCTGTTCATCGCGCCATACGGCCTCCGCCCGATAGAGATGCCCACTCCATGTCGACACAGTCCGGACGCTCCGGCACAAGGACGCGCGCGACCCCCAAAGTCAGCTCGATGACGGTCGGTAGTCCGACCGGCCCGGCTCCCACAACCGCAACATCAACCTCTTTTTCCATTCATAAAGTCCTTTTATTATATCAAGTACCAGTATATACGCAGTATATAGAAATATCAAGGTGGCTACATGCTTGTTTTTGATATACTGCGTATTATTATATGCACAGGACCGGGATGTACTTAACTTTAAAATGTACTTAGTACATATGGGGGTATCTCTAGCTCGATGTCAACGCCTCCCGACCGTCGATCCCGCAAGCGCCTCGCTACGCGAGAAGGCATCTCCAATGCCGCCACGCGCCTCTTTTTCGAGCGGGGCTTCGATCATGTGACAGTGGACGAGATCGCGGACGCCGCCGACGTCGGACGGATGACGGTGTTCAATCACTTTCCCCGCAAGGAGGACATGTTCTTTGATCGCGACGAGGAGGGCCGCGAGATGCTGCGCGAAACTTTGCGGCAGCGCGATCGTTGCGTCTCTCCAATCGAGACATTACGTCTGCTTGCCCATCGGCTGGTTACGGAACAGAGCCCTTACGTCGAATTTTCTACTGCGAGCCAAGGCTTCATAAAGACGATCGGGGACAGCGAAACCCTCACGGCTCGGGCTAGGGCGATACGCGACGAGCTCGCGCAAGTCGTAACGGTGGCGCTATCCGAATGCGTGGAGCGAGACTCTACCGATCCTGACGCCCAACTGGCGGCCGGTCTCCTCCTGGCGACGTGGACCGTGGCCTTCATCCAGGCTCACCGGACATTTCGACAGTGGAGAGATACAGAGAAAGCGAAAGCCGCCTTTCTCGCTATTGTTGATAAGGGAACCATCGGCCTAAAAGCTGCAATGGCAGGCACGCCTTACGCGTGAGCAATCAACTCCGGCCCGATGATGCTTAGCGTATATCTGTCTTGAGAAGCTGCTCTCGGACCTGAAATCGATGGAGGACCGTAGTAAACAGGCCCGCATCGATGTAGAACGGTCTCTTCTTGTTTCCATCCAACTCTCCTAGGATCGATCTGGCGGTGAGATGGTCCTCAGCCAAGCCGCGAAGGTAAGTAAGCCCGGATACTCTTGTCGCAGCTCGTTGATATTCGCCTTGAACCCGTGCTCTCCAATCCACTTGAGCATCGACGCGATTTCTTTCGACATAATCAATCCGGGAAGAAAACGGGGGATCGGAGCGATCCAGGGAGTACGCCCCGTGACCTTTCTGTAAGTCTCAAGGATTTCCGCGACGCTCAATTCGTCCCCGGCAAGCGGGATTACGCGTCCGGAGAAGCGGGTTGGATCTTCCAATGCTCTCGCGGCGAACCAGCCAATATCGGATGTCGCGACGAGCTTGATCCGCTTCGTGGTTCCGAGCGCGGTCCTGAACAGCCCTAAAGCAATTCCTCGCCCAAAAGACGAGGTCGCAAAACTATCCATAAATGCCACGGGGCGAATGATCGTCGCGGGAAGGCCGAGCTGACGGATATGCTGCTCGATGCGCCATTTACTCTCGTAATGGCGCACGCCGCTGTCGCGTTCGACTCCCTCGGCCGATGTATACACGAGGTGCGGTCCATTGGCGGCTTTGACGGCATCAGCAAGAGCCTTGCCTCCCTGCTCCTCGGCCTCGACACCGCCTTTGTCCACAAAGCCCTGAACCGAAAACACGGCCGAGACACCCGAGAGCGCAGCCTTCAAGGAGCCGGCATCATTCATATCTCCTCGCACAAGCTCGACGCCCTGTGACGCGAGAAGCTTCGCCTTGGGGGAGTCCGGGTGGCGAGTAAGCACCCGGACGCGGGCTCGCTTGGCCGACAGCAGGTGCGTCGCTGTGGCTCCGCCTTGATTGCCAGTTCCACCGGTGACCAGGACCAGCCGTTCAGATGTCAGCACAGAAGTCTCCCCCTTCAGATAGCGCGTCAAAGTCTGCCAGGGTCCTGCTTCGCGAATCGGTTCTTCGCGAAGAACATTTACATATGCTTTTCATTGCGGCGTACCCCCTCGAAATACGTGGCCCGAATGGTTTGCCGCCCGAAGGCGGCGCTGTCATTACCTCGCTGGCCAAATCAACCGCTGTGTTTCAGCGTAGGCCGCCGGTGGCGAGGAGTTTTTCACTGGTCAGCCAGCGAGCGTCGTCGGAAGCCAGAAACACGGCCAACGCGGCGATGTCGTCCGGCCGCCCGGCACGACCAAGCGGGGTCTGCGCTACGATGTATTTTTGGAATTCCGAGCTGAGATCGGCGCCGGAACCTTCGGTTTCCACGAGATCGGGGTTGATGGCGTTGACGCGGATTTTGCGCGGACCGAGTTCCTTGGCCAGCACGCCGGTGATGACATCCACCGCGCCTTTGCTGCCGGCGTAGATCGCCAACTGCGGCCATAAACCGGTGGTCACGTTAGAGGAGATGTTGATCACGCTGCTGCCTTCTCCGAGATGCTTGACGGCAGCCTGGGTCGTTAACAGTACGCCGAGCACGTTAACGTCGAATACCCTGCGATACTGTTCCTCCGTAACGGCCTCGATTGGTACAGACTCGTAGACGCCGGCATTGTTGACCAACACGTCGAGGCGAGCGAAGGCCTTTATTGCAGCCTCGATCAGACCCTTGGCCTGGTCAGCCTTGGACACATCTCCGTGCACCGCTATTGCCTTCCCGCCGCCGGTGCTGACGATGGCGTCGACGACAGCGTCCGCGCCAGCCTTGTCCGACGCATAGTTAACCACGGCGGCGGCGCCTTCCGCCGCGAGCGCTTTGGCGATTGCGGCGCCGATACCCTTGGAAGCCCCGGTAACCACTGCGACCTTGCCTGCGAGTTTCGACATTGAGTTTGCTCCTTTTATATGATATACTCAGTATGAGTACCTAGTATATATACTCAGTATATAAAACTATCGAGGGTCACATGTCAAGGTCAAAGAGTCACATGTCAAAGTCACCCGACGGTCGGTCCCGTACGCTTCTAGCCACGCGCCAAGCCATCTCCAACGCAGCCACGCTCCTTTTCTTCGAGCGGGGCTTCGATCATGTGACGGTGGACGAGATCGCGGCAGCCGCCGACGTCGGACGCATGACAGTGTTCAACCACTTTCCCCGCAAGGAGGACATGTTCTTTGATCGCGACGAGGAGGGCCGCGAGATGCTGCGCGAAGCTTTGCGGCAGCGCCAGCCCTGCGTCTCTCCAATCGAAACATTACGTCTGCTTGCCCACCGGCTCGTTGCGGAACAGAGCCCTTACCTCGATTTTTCTGCTATGGGCCAAACCTACATCGAGACGATCGAGGACAGCGAAACCCTCAAGGCTCGGGCTAGGGCGATACGCGACGAGCTCGCGCAAGTCGTAACGGCGGCGCTGTCCGAATGTGTAGGGCGAGAATCTGCCGATCCCGACGCCCATCTTGCCGCCGGTCTACTTCTGGCGACGTGGACCGTGGCCTTTATTCTGGCCCACCGGACCTTTCGACAGAGTCGAGATGCAGAGGAAGCGAAAGCCGCCTTTCTCGCTATCGTTGATAAGGGAACCCTCGGCCTAAAAGCTGCAATGGGAGGCACGCCGTACGCCTGAGCAATCAACTCCGGCCCGGTGATGCTTAGCGTATATCTGCGACCCTTTATAACTCGGGAGGCAGATCCTTTTCGGTCTCAAAAGTAGAGATGGGATGTTCTGTAAACATGACGTACAGTGGCGCTCTCTATGCCGGAAGCCAAACCAACCGAGCTGCCAAAGACTGGCGCCTTGCAATCTTGGCTTTCATTTCCTTGAGAGAAAAATCCTTTGGCTCGTGTTTCAACGCAGTAATCGTGTAAATGCCATCGCGACTGACATAGAGGTCGTCGAGGACTGGTTCGTATCTTTTCGTCCAACGAGTGCTCAAAAAACCATGAAAAGAACCGGCGCTGCGAACGTGCAAACCCATGCCCGTATCTTCTGATTTATCCGTGTCCACCCTGTCCACCGCGCTTCGAGCCCCTCTGCGTCTCCGCGCCTCCGCGTGAAAGCCTGTCTTTTCGTAACAGTTCGGGCAAAAGTTCGGTAGAATTTGTCGTTAAAAACTAGTCTAGGTTGCTGATGCAACAGTCAAAAGAGGGCTATTTTTCGTGAGGTGACGGTGCCAGGAGCGAGCCACCGAAAAAATCGGCACCAAGATTGCGGGGGGCCTCCAAGTTTTGCATAACGTCCCATCGCGGACCCAATCACGCGGCCCGCTCCCGGTTTTGGGCCGTCTCAGGCGATAAGAGGCGATTTCGACACCCCGCAAAATAGCTGACAATCCGGAGCGCCGATCTTTTAAAAGCGAGCATTTACTTTAATTTTCACTTTCCGTGAGAGCGGGTCCAAAAAGATTCAAAGCAGCGCAACTCCTACCGGTTGCTCATTCCTGTAAAGTTTCGTCTAAAAGCTGCCGACCTTAATTCTGAAGGTTCTTTTTAAAGAAATTTTTATAGTGTACGGATGGCCACTTGAAAATTCCCCACCTGTGCCCGGGTACTTTTCCCCCACCTCAAAAGCAACTTAGGCCGGATGGGGGATATCTAGGGTCCTGATCTTGAATACTATTTCCTTTTTTATCCCCGGATTTCTTTCGTTGAGGGTGGTGGAGGAATTTTTGGTGGCCGCGAGATGAAAGGAAATGTAAAATGGCAAACGACGATCCTACTGAGAAAATTGACCCACCTTTCAGCAAGAATATTAGTCGCCGAAGATTTATAGAAGTCTCCGCAGGAGCGGTTGCATGTGTTTCACTGAGTCCGTTGATGTTCGGATTCGGCGACAGTGCTCAAGGTCAGGAAGGATGTCCGATTTCTTCCGAGGGTTATCCGATTTCTTCCGAGGTTTATACAACCCGCCAGAGGGCCATAGTGCCTGACTCAGTAACTACTCATGCTAATAAGATTTTACCCTGGCATCCATCAAAATTCAAAAAAAACGGCTATGGCCTCTGGCATTATGTCCCTGGCATCGATTACGGAAAGGATACAAGCATCATGCCGGCCGGCTATAACGTTTCATCAGCCACTAATACTGCATCACTTTTGAGTTTCTTTACCATCGCTGACACACATGTTTACGACAAAGAATCTCCCAGTCAACCCTTCTATCTTCTGATGGAAACGATTTTTTTAACGGTATACCTGGAATAACATTTACCATGCTCTATACAACTCATATTCTTGACGCAGCCATCCAGACGGTAAATGCCCTTCACAGGCAAAAGCCCTTTGATTGCGGTATCTTTCTTGGCGATGCATGTAACAACTCTCAATATAACGAAGTGAGATGGTATATTGATGTCATTGACGGTAAGGTCATTACACCAAGTTCCGGTGCTCATGCCGGAGCGCGCACAATAGCTTATCAGAAACCTTACAAGGCCGCAGGGCTTGACAAGACAATCCCCTGGTATCAGACTAAAGGCAGCCACGATAATTTTTGGTTTGGTGGAAACTATGTGAATAATTACCTCCTGGAGAACTATGTCGGTGATGATATCCTCAGATTGGGAGATGTATTTACCGATCCTGATGTCTATAATGAACGTAGTTACTATATGGGCACAGTCGACGGCCGTACACCTTACGGCAATATTATTGGTGCAGGGCCTGTTGGAGCCAAATCTGTGGGAGCCAAAAGTGCTATTGAGGTTGTCGCCGATCCGAACCGTCATTCACTTGATATGAAAAATTGGATGAGTGAGTTTTTTGATACGTCTTCAAATCCGGTGGGTCACGGTTTTACCCAGACCAATATCCAACGTGACTTTGCCTCTTATAGTTTCGATCCGAAATCGGATATTCCCATAAGGGTTATTATGCTCGACGATACACAAAGTGAAAAAGATCCCAATCTCTCCAGCTATGGGAATGGCTCTCTCGATAAGTGCCGTTATGACTGGCTTACAAATGAACTTGATCAAGGCCAGTTTGAAGGTAAGCTTATGATCATCGCAACACATGTGCCGATAGGCGTCTTACCATTTGGTAGTAATGAAACCGGGAGCTGGGGACCTAATTCTTATGTAACCGATACTGAACTGATTGCCACACTTCAGACATATCCGAATTTCATCCTGTGGCTTGCGGGACATCAGCATAACAATCAGGTTACCCCGTTTAAATCACCTGATCCCAACCATCCTGAACTGGGTTTCTGGGAGGTTCAGACAGCTTCATTAAGGGATTTCCCCCAGCAGTTCCGTACGTTTGATATTGTCAGCAATACTGACAATACTATTTCAATTATAATAACCGATGTTGACCCGGCAGTAAGAAACGGCTCTCCTGCTGCAATGTCCCGTTTTTATGCTATAGCAGCCCATGAGCTATACAAGACTCCTACATTACCTTCTACTCCTTCCTGTACTTACAATGCAGAACTCATCATACAATTAAGCTCTGAAATGCAAACAATGATTCAGAACTATGGAACACCGATATAGGCCCGTGAGTAGCAATGGGTAGTTTGAAAGAAAAAAAATAAACCTTAAAAAAGGTCCTCTTTGTGCCACAAATCAAGATTTATGGCACGGACTAAGCTGGACGAGTGGAAACAAATATAAATATCATGAATTTAGACTGGGCGCAGATTCGCGATCTGGTAACTTTTCGGACACTTCCGCGATATCTGGTTGACCTATGCCTGTAAAATCAGATACTAAGGCGATATTATGCCTGATTTCCTGTCACCCAGCGAGTATTTTCACGGGAACAAATCCCGGCCACGGAAGCACTTCGGGCAGCATTTCCTTGTGCAGCCTGCAACCGCCGAAAGGATCGTTCAAAGCGCCGGCCTCACAGCGGGCGATACGGCCGTAGAGATAGGTCCGGGTCTAGGGGCGCTCACACGTTTTCTTTTGCCTGAGGTCAAAACGCTTCATCTGATCGAGGTGGACAGAGAAATAAATGAGTATCTTCGTGAAAGAATACCGCCGGAAAAGACGGTGATTTACGAACAGGACGCCCTTTCGTTTGATTTTCGAAATCTTGCCGATAGTGAGCCAAACCGCCTCATCGTGCTTGGGAATCTCCCTTATAGCATAAGCTCCCCCTTGATGTTCCACCTGCTCGAGTGTTTTCCGGCAATCGGACGGGCCGTATTCATGGTCCAGAAAGAGGTTGGGATGCGATTTGCCGCCGATCCCGGCGGCAAAGACTACGGGGTCCTGACTGTCCTTCTCGGGATTTACTCCAAGGTGCGGATACTGTTCAGCGTCGGGCCCCGCCAGTTCTATCCGCCTCCCAAAGTGGATTCCATCGTGCTTCGCATAGATTTCGCCGAGAATCGTCCTGACGGTCCCGCCTTTGATTTTCTGAGAAAACTTGTCAGCAAAGCCTTTCAGCAGCGGCGAAAAACCCTGGGGAACAGCCTTTCAGGCGTTTTCGGCCTTTCCTCCCGCGCCGTCGTGAACTCCTGCGAGCAAGCCGGGATTGACCCGAAAAGGCGCCCGGAAACTCTTTCCGCACAGGAGTTTCTTGCCCTCGCCCGGTCTGTTCGGGAGCAAACTCTCAGCGCCAACCGGTTGTAAAATTCCGTCATTGTGCTAGAATGTATGGTTTGAGCCTGCCTTCTCTGCGGCTCTGAGTAATCCTGAATTGAAATCTCGACTCACCACGGCGGGAGTTTTTTTGACTGGAATGGAAACAGGCTTTTTCACGGGTAAAGTTGCTCTTGTAACCGGAAGCTCGAGGGGAATCGGCCGCGCTATAGCACTGGCGTTTGGGCGGGCGGGATCGGATGTGGTTGTCAATCACGCCAGGTCCGGGGCCGGTTCACTGAATAAAGCGGAGGAGGTTTGCCGCGAGATCGAGGGGTTCGGGCGGAAAGCTTTTTCCGTGCAGGCTGATATCGGGTTGAAATCGTCGGTCAGGGAGATGACGGAGGCGATTTCCAGCCGGTTCGGCCGGCTCGATTTTCTGATCCTCAACGCGGCCAAGGCGCCCTTCAAGCCGATTGAAAAGCTGCTTGAAAGGGATATTCGACAGTTGGTCGAAACCAACTTCATGGGAAATATATTCTGCATTCAGGAAGCCTTGCCGCTCCTGGAGGCCGCTGAGGGTAAGATCGTTTTCATATCCAGTCTCGGGAGCCGTTTCTACAACCCCTCGTATCCGCTTGGAAGCATGAAGGCGGCAATGGAGTCGATTGTCAGAGACTGCTCCGAGAGTTTCGCTCCCAGAAATATCAGTGTGAACGGCATCTGCGGAGGGGTTGTCAGGACAGACTCGTTCAGAGTCTTGCGGCAGTACATGGAAGAGCTCGAGCATATACCTGACGAACTCTGCGTTAGTACGGAGGCGATCGCCGACGTGGTCCTGTTTCTTTGCAGTCCGGCCGCACGGAGTATCCGGGGGCAAACCATCGTGGTTGACAATGGCTTGAGCAATAGTCTATACCGCCCCGCATGGCAAGGAAAACACAAATCAAAATAGAGAGGTTGACCCGTAATGAAGCAGAATCTCATCCCCGAACAAAGGGTCCTTAGTGAAGTGACAAAAGCGATTTCGGAGGGAATCGATATTAATCCCATGAGGGTAAAGCCGGAAAGTTCCCTGATCAAGGACCTTGGCGCTGAATCGCTCGATTTTCTGGATATAAATTACCGCCTGGAGCAGACTTTCGGCATAAAGATGGCGCGGCGCTCCGTCCTCGATCATATGGAGGAGTTGTTCGGCGAAGAAAGCGCAATCGATTCGGACGGCAAGCTGACCGACAAAGCTGCCGCAGTATTGGCCCTGCGCTACGACGGGTCCGGCGAGCAGATTCAGGCCGGCATGGATATGGACGAACTGCCTGCAATGGTTACGGTCAGCTCTATTACCGAAGGGGTGATGAACCTTCTGGATTCTCTGGCTGAAAAGTGCGTTAACTGCGGGGCCCAGAACTGGAGCCTCAAGGATGAAACTCGAATACATTGCGGTTCGTGCGGTGATGAGGCCACCTTCACAAGTGGTGACGACCTCATACAAATGTGGTTAAATCAGGTCCAGGAGAATAAAAAAATCTTCTGATTCCAAGGCGCTATGTGCTTAAGGACCGGATTTGAATATGCTTCGAAACGGAAAGCGGGTGGTCGTGACGGGTTACGGCATGATCACCCCGATCGGTAAAAACAGTCGGGAAACCTTCGAAAATGCTAAAAACGGGGTCTCCGGAATAGACTTCCTGAGTTCTTTCGAAACGCAGGGGTTGCCCTGCCGCATCGGGGGACAGGTCGATGATTCCTGGCTGAATGCTCTGCCGGCCAAGGGGCTTCAGGGGATCGAGAAGTGCAACTCGCGCGGCCTCAAGCTCATGATATCCTCGGTTTCCGAAGCCGTCGAATCGGCACGCCTGGATTCCATCGAAAACAGGGATAGAATCGGCGTAAGTCTCGGGTATCATGGGGAAAACCCCTCAGTAGAAGACATGCTCACGTTATACCGCTATAGCGGCAAGGACGTTTGGGATATCCGCGGCCTGACCGCAAACGGTGTTTATTCTTTCTTTAATTTCTTCCGCAGAAAACCGGATGTGGCCACCTCGATACTGTCGATTCTATTCAATTGCAGGGGCAGCAATATTACCACTGTCTCGGCTTGTGCCGCCGGGGCGCAAGCCATCGGCGAGGCGTTCGGGATCATCAGGGAGGGGAGAGCGGACGTGATGATTGCGGGAGGCTGCGAATCCAATCTAAACTTTTCGGGCTTTATCGGTTTTGTACTGATTCGCGCGCTTTCCGAAAGGTATTCGTCTCCCGGGAAGGCCTCAAGGCCGTTCGACCGCAGAAGAAATGGGTTCGTCATGTCGGAGGGAGCCGGGTCTCTCGTTCTCGAAAGCCTCGATCATGCCCTCGAGCGAAAGGCGCCCATTCTCGCCGAAGTGCTGGGGTATGGTTCGTCAGCCGATGCGTTTCGGATAACCGACATTCATCCCAAGGGAGACGGCGCCGTTTTTGCCATGCGGGGAGCCTTGGCGGACGCCGGTCTCGCGCCTGAGGATATCGACTACATTAATGCTCATGGGACTTCGACTCTCCAAAACGATCAGATAGAAAGCCTGGCGATAAAGAGGGTTTGGGGAGAGGGGGCGAAGAAAATCTCCGTCAGCTCCAATAAGTCGATGATCGGGCACACTATTGCCGCCGCAGGCGCAATCGAAGCGGGCCTTACCATCATGGGGCTGAACGCTTCCGTACTGCTGCCGACGATAAATTACGAATTTCCCGATCCGAAGTGCGATCTCGACTTCGTTCCCAATCTGGCTCGCGAACAGGCACACGAGATTGCACTCTGCAATTCCTTCGGTTTTGGCGGCCAGAACGCCTGTTTATGCTTCGGTAAATTCCACCCATGAAAGCCATCCCTCAGAGCCGTCCATCTCCATTGCCGGATCAAGTAGTAATAACGGGGCTGGGAGCGGTTTGCTCGCTGGGCAATTCGGTCCGGGAAATCTGCCGGGGATTGGCCTCCGGAGAATCCGGTTTAAGAGAGATCGTGGGTTTCGATGCCGGCGGGTTTGGCTGCCTGGCGGCCCAGGTGAAGGACCTTCCTTCGATCAAGACCGATATTCATCCTCAACTATCCAAGTCCATGGGAACGCATCTTTCGCTTCTACTGCTCTCTATGGAAGAAGCGCTTGGCAACGCCGCAATCGTGCCGGATATGTTCGATCCCAAAGATTTCGGCTTTTTCGCTGGAATGGGGATGGTTGATTATCACATCGAAGATCTGCTTTCGTCCGTGCTGAAGTCGCTGAGTCCTGGCGGCGATCTGGATTATGATAGATTTTTCTCCGCCGGCTACCAGGAAATCTATCCACTGTGGCCTCTGGGCATGCTCAATAATGTCGCTTTTTGCCAGGCCGCCATACATTTTAGATTGCAAGGTGAAAACTGTGTTTTTTCGCCACATGGGGACGCTGGGATTCAGGCCGTCGCCGAAGCGGTAAAAGTTCTTGGGGAAGGAAAGGCAAAGGTGGCCCTCGCAGGGGGCGTGGGTGAGGAGGTATCGCCGCTCAGTCTTGCCAGGGCCAAATTGAAGGGTTTGATTGGGCCGCCTGACCTCAAATGGGGCGCAAAGAGCGCAAATTGTGCCCCTTCCGGGATTGGACTTGGAGAATGTGGGGCGATGCTGGTCCTGGAACCGCTGCAAGGGGCCGTTGAAAGAGGGGCGAACATTCTAGCCCGGGTCCATGGGTTTGGGTTTTCATGCCACAGGGACGATAAAGTCAATTTCACTTCCCGGCAGGCCATATCCTCTGCAATGGAGGGAGCCCTTTCTCAGGCCGAAGTCCGCCCGGACCAGATCGATCTGATTATGCTGGGAAGTTATTGTCAAAACGAGATCGAGGCTGTCCGGGAGATATTCGGTAAGGAGGCGGAAGCGCCGATTGCGGTCTCCTCCGCGAGGGCGCTGGGCGAAATGCTTGCGGCAGGCCCCATCCTTAACACGGCAATTGGACTGAGTACTCCTGATTTGTCCACATTGAAGATGGACATTTGGCAGGCAGGCGCCTCGCCAGGGATCCCATCAAGTTCGAGCCTCGTCCTGGTAAATGGGCTAAGCTATGAAGGCCGTTGCGCGTCCATGATTATCGGGAAAACCTCAGGTGGAACTACATGAGACTTTTGCTCTATGACCGGATAACCAGCCTGTCGCCCGGGGAATCGATAACCGGGATAAAAGCTTTCGGCCTTTCTGAAGAGTTTTTTCGAAGGCATTTCAGCAAAGAGGCCCTGATCCCGGGCGTGATGTTCATCGAAGCCATGGCTCAACTTCTGGGTTGGCTGATCATACATACGCATGATTTCCGGCTCTCAGCGGTAATGTCGCTGATCGAGGACGTGAAGGTAGCTCCGGATCTAAGGCCCGGTTTTTCCGCAGAGATTTCCGGACGGCTGATTTCGACCTCCAGGAGCGATTCACTGGGTTCGGCGCAGATGATCGTTGACGGTCGGGAAATAGCATCCATTGGCAGAATCATCTACGTCCATTCGGCCAAGGTTGACCAGGATGCGTTGCGCAGGTTGTTCCGGTACTACGGCGGATGGCTGGGGTAGCTGAAAAGGCTGACATGGGCAATCGAAAGGTGGTAATAACCGGTCTTGGACTCGCCACGGCCCTTGGGCTGGAAGTCGAGGAAAACTGGCGTAAGGCGCTATCCGGTGTCTCCGGGGTGAGCAAGATTAAGTTGCACAGTGCCGGGAAATCACAGGTTCAGGCAGCCGGGCAGGTGTCGGCTGATGACTGGGGCCGGATTTGTAATGAGTTCCCCCCCGAGGCCGAATCAGTAGGCGAGCGCAGGACCCTCTTTGCCCTTTGGGCTTCAAAACAGGCATTGAGCGACTCGGGTTTGGAGCAAAAAGGAGCAGACCGATCGAAGTTTGGCGTGGCGATCGGCTCAGGACTTGGGATAAACCGGCTGGAAGACATTCACGGTTGGCTGAGCAGGGATGGAAAATTCGATTCAGCGCAGTTTGCTGCCGAATTAGACCGGGTTAATCGGGAATCGATAATTCGCAACAATGCGAGCGAGCCTGCTGCCATCATATCCGCCCGATTCGGCCTGAACGGGATGAATACGACGGTGACCACGGCGTGCGCATCCGCAACGCAGGCCCTGGGTACTGCTTACAGAGCGATCAAAAGAGGGGAGGCGGACCTGATCCTTGCGGGAGGCGCCGACTCTATGATAAACCCGGTGGGGCTCGTATTTTTCGTGTTGCTCGGCTCTACTGCCGTATCCAAAATCGAGCCTGAAAGCCTTTGCCGTCCTTTTGACAGAAAAAGGTCAGGTCTGGTCATGGGGGAGGGGGCGGGGATTGCCGTTCTTGAAGATGAGTCTCACGCGCTCGCTCGAGGCGCAAGAATTTATGCTGAGGTCGCGGGATACGCTTCCACTATGGATGCATGGCGGCTGACCGCTCCTCATCCGGAAGGGCAGGGGGCGGAGGGTTCAATGTCTCGCGCATTGGCTGATTCCGGGATGGCGCCGGGCGAAATCGATTATATAAACGCTCATGGGACATCAACGAAGCTGAACGATCTCGCAGAGACAATAGCCATAAAGAAGGTTTTCGGCGAAAGAGCCGGGGAAATTGCGATAAGTTCGAGCAAGTCCCTGATAGGGCACCTGCTCGCCGGGTCCGGGGGACCTGAGTTTGTCTTTACCGTGCTTTCAGTGGCCAGGGATCAAATCCATCCGACAATAAATCTGTCCAATCCCGATCCAAAATGCGATCTGGATTATGTTCCTAATGTCTCGCGCCGGAAGGTCGTCGGTGCGGCCCTGTCGAATTCATTCGGCTTTGGCGGCCAGAATGCCACCGTCGTGGTAAGAAAGTATTCGGGTGGAAAGTAAAATAAGGCTGAAATTGAGGATGAGCGCCTCGTGATCCGTATATTGCAGGGAATCGATATCATTCCTGTTTCGAAAATAAAGAGGATCCTGCTCACGCGCCCGGAATTCGCCGAGGAAGTGTTCACTGACAGAGAGCGGGAATATTGTTTTTCCAGGCCGGACCCCTATGTCCATCTGGCCGGACGATTCGCGGCCAAGGAGGCGTGCCTGAAGGCGCTTGGCACCGGGTTGTCCGGGAGCGGAATAGACGGCGCGCTCCGCGAAATAGAAGTTACGCCGGAGAGGTCCGGCAGGCCCGTGCTCTCAGTCAGTGGCTGGACGGAAAAAATCGGTCGCCGGAAAAAGATTTACCAGTACACTGTATCGATTTCACATTCGGGTGATTTTGCCGTCGCGTCCGTAATCCTGATGTCCAAAAAGCAGGATGAAGAACCTGGGAAGGAGTCATTCCATGAGATACCTTCTGGTTGACCGCATAATAACGCTTGACCCCGGAACTAATATCACCGGGGTGAAAAATGTCGCAATGAGCGAAGACTTTCTGGAATTTCATTTTCCCAAAAACCCGATCATGCCCGGAATAATGCTCCTTGAGGCTCTTGTTCAGCTCAGCGGCTGGCTCGAGGCTGCATCTTCGAATTTTGAGAAATGGTTTTTGGTCGCCAGAGTATTGAAATGTAATTTTTACAGCTTTGTTCTTCCGGGCGACCAGGTAAAGCTCAATGTGAGCGTAGCTCCCGCGCCTTCGAACGACCTCAAAATCTACAGCGGGTCAGCGGAGGTCGATGGAAAACGCAAGATTAAAGCGGAGTTTCAGGGAAATCTGGTCAACCTTGAAACTATCGAGGAAGTTGAAGAGCAGAAAAGGTTTTTTGAAATACTTACTCGTAAAATTCGATTGTAGCATCCCGCGACCCCGCGCCGGGTCCCGCTCGGTTCAACCCGCGCAATGGGCGATGCGGCATTTTTAATTTTTAGATTAACTGGATCGAGATACATCATGTCTCTGCAAGGACGGGTTGTCGTCACTGGAATGGGTCTGGCTACGCCTCTGGGAACCGGGGTCGATGCCAACTGGAGTGGTGTGCTCGAAGGCAGGACTGGAATCGAGCGCCATGATGAGCGCCTTGACCAGCCGGAATATCTCCGGTTTTTCGGGAAAGTCAAAGGTCCGGAGCGGCTCAACGGTATTCCATCGAATATGGCCGGCCAGGTGCGTTTCCTGAACCGCGGATCGATTCTCGGCTTTGAGGCTGCAAGGGAGGCGTTGGAAAACTCGAACATAGATCTATCGACCATCCCCAGGGAGCGCCGGTCTCTATTCATCGCATCGGGAGACCTGACAAAGGTAGGATATGAGTTCATGCACCCTGCCATCAAAGATGCGGTAAAGCGCGCCGGAAATGGACTCGATTTCTCCGTTCTCAACAAATCGGCCTTGGACAAAGTTAATCCATTTTTCCTGCTCGAATCCATCAGCAACAACCTCTTTAGTTTTCTGTCGGCTGTGTTCGAGTTTATGGGTCCAAACACGAGTCTTGCAAGCCTTTCGCCGTGTGGCGCGCACGCCCTGGAGCTTGCCTGCCGCAAGATTCGCACCGGGGAGGCGGAAGTAGCTCTCGCGGTGGGGTGTGGTTGTTGGATCTCGGAAATCCCAATGTACGAAATGGATGGACTCGGGATTCTGTCGAGGTGCAGGCGTGGTCCGGCTTCATTCAAGCCGCTGGACCGGGCGCGGGACGGATTCATTCCGGCAGAGGGAGGCGCTGCCATATTGGTCGAAAACATCGAACGGGCAAAGGCTCGAGACGCCCATATTCTGGCTGAAATCAAAGGGCTCGCCAACTGCATCGAGATCCCGAACGGTAAAGGCTTGAGCGTTCCGGAGCAAATTTCGACAAAATCGATTAGGGCCGCTTTGGATGAGGGAGCCGCCAATGTAGGCGACTCAGCTTTCATCTGCCCTCACGGAAGTGGGACGCGCAAAGGGGATCGCTCGGAGCTTAACTCGATTGCTGAAATTCTGGGCGACCAAAAAAGCAGGATACCTGTCTGCGCCCTCAAACCCTATACCGGGCATATGGGCGCGGCAAGCGACATCTGTGAAGTTATCCTCGGTATAAAAGCAATAAATGAAGGCATTGTTCCCGGGACGCTAAACTTCTCAAAATCCGAGGCCGCTTTCGAAGACATGAGTATCTCAGCCTCAGCCCTGGAAGCCAGGGGAAATAGCTTTTTATCGGTTAGCTACGGAATAATCGGCCAGTCCTCGTGCATTCTGGTCGAGGGCTGTGCGCGCCGAACATGAACAAAAAAGGGCACAGCAAGACTCAGCAGATTTTCGAATACCTCGGTTTCTATGCCCTGGTTTTTCTCGTAAGGTTGATTCCTATCAAGACGGTCAGGGTAATTTCCGGGCTTGTCGGTTCTCTGCTCTACGCAGTAATTCCGCGAAGGCGTCAAATAGCCCTGCAAAATATAAGGATCGCTTTCGGCGGCACGATGAGTGAAAAGGAAATAAAGAGGCTTGCCCGCCAGAGTTGCAAGGCTTTTATTCTCACCGCCGTTGAAATGGTAAAATCGCCTTTTCGATTCGAGGACGGCAGGGTAGTCCGGGATAGACGATACAAGAGCGAGCATCTCGAAGATCTTTTTCAGAAGGCAAAGAAGATTCATGACGAGGCCGGCGGCTGCATATTCCTTACTCCGCATCTCGGCAACTGGGAACTTCTGCCCTATGTCAGCGCCCTAATCGGCATTCCACTCGCCATAGTCATCCGTCCACTGGATAATCCGTATCTGGAACGCGCCATTCTCTCGAGCCGCATTGGAAGCGGGCAGCTAATGATTCCTAAAGTAAACGCCTTGTTCTCACTGGATCGTATTCTGCGGAAGGGGAAATCGGTAGGCATGCTTCCCGACCAAAGCACCGGCAGGGGACTCAGGGTGCAGTTTTTCGGAGAAAGCGCCACAGTTACTCCGGTTCCTGCGCTTCTGGCGATCAGGCACAGCCGTCCGGTTGTTGTCGTCGCGGCCTGCCGCACCAATGATCCTTATTTTTTTGAAGGGTTCGTCTCGGACCCGATCTGGCCGGACCCGCACAAGTCGGATGAGCGCTCTGAGATCATACGCATCACCAGGGAAATAAACTTGAAGATGGAGGAAGTAATCCGGAGATTTCCCGAACAGTATCTATGGATGCATAACAGGTGGAAAGAATCCGGCAGGAAGCCAATCTTTGGAAATCTAAAGAAGCGTTAAAGATCCTGCGTTTTCCACCCGTGCAGCTTCGAAAAGTTCCGGTGGGCTGCTACGTAAAGACCTTTGAGAGGATTTACAGGATTAACAGGAAAACACCAGGCCGAGGCCGGGGCATGAGCTAATCCTTGGCGTTGATCGTGTTATTAGTCCTGTCTCTTACGAAAAGAACGCCCACAAGGGCTGGACTACGCGGTTCGTCAGATGACTTTTCATGGTTTCAGGGTGTCTAGGAGGAACGTGAATAACTGCTTCGAGAAGTCTCGGTGGGCTAAGCGGTGCGCAGCCCACCAGAACTTTTCATAACAATTCTGATCTATATGAAACCAGATCCATGCCTGTATTCGTGATTTTGATTAAAGCTCCTCTCCGACTTTTTTCTGAATTGCCATCCTCTCAATAAGAGTATCGAAAGAGTGATCTCTTAAGAATCTATCGAAAGAATTCTGGTAGGTTTCGATTGTGCCGACTCCATCGATTATCACATCTCTAATCGCCCACTTCTGGCCTTTAAGCTCAAGTATGTAGTCGACAGGGATATGCTCGTTCGTTCGCATTATTATAGTGCGAACCTTTGTGTCTTTCCCCTCGGAAGTCTCCCCGGGGTATTCGATCGTCTCTCTTTTTAGAAAATCCAGAACGCGCCTGGTGTAGGAATCCACGAAAAGCGCGCTGAAGAGAGCCTGGTATTGCTCGCGCTGCTTAGTCGAGAGTTTTGTCCAATGTTCTTTCAATGATTCCCTGGCCATTTCTCCGGTCAGGAAGCTTTCCGAAATGAGCTTCCGAATCTGTGCGGATCGTTCTTTGTGGTGTTCAGTTCCCTGGAGCTCGGGGTTCGTCTGGATCTCCATGGCCGTATCAAGTACCGAACGCACCTGGTCGGTAGCGCCTGATTGCGCTCTCAGCGGCGCAACAGCCGCCGGGAAGATCAAAAAGAATGCAAGAAGAAAATAAAACAGCCTAATTCTGAACATCTATAGCCTCCTTCTCAACAGCAGGAACCGGATCTTTAACGAAAGACAGAATGGCGGGAAGGATGAGCAGCGCAGCGACAAGAACGCAGATGCTTCCTGTACAGGCTACAAATCCCAGGCTGAAAATCCCTCTGTGATTTGATATCATTAATGTGCCAAAACCAATTGTGGTGGTTAAAGCTGCCAGGATTACGCCTTTGCCCGTGCTGAAGGCAAGGCGTCCATACCCTGACTCGCCCTCTCGCCATCTGAGGAGAATAATCACACCGTATTCCACGCCTGCCCCGACTACGAGCGGCATGAATATGCTGTTTGCAAGATTGAAATCGAATCCTGTGACCCCCATTATACCAACTGTCCAGATCGTCCCGACGACAAGTGGGATTATGGATATCAGCATAAGGCGCAAGCTTTGTAATGTAAACGCGAGAAGCAGCGCTATCGCGATCAATGCGTAAACCGAAGCGGCAATACACCCTTTTTTGAACGCAGACGCAAATACGTAGAGATAAACAGGGTCACCTAAAACGTCAGGATCGACCGACTGGAGATCGTTGACAAACCGCACCAGCGCTCCTTCCTCCAAGATGGACTCCCGGGGATAAATCCTGATAAGATATTTATCCCCTTGAAAAAACTGCTCTCTGAGTTGAAGGGGAATATCTTTGACGGTCATTGGAGAAGCGGAAGAGCTATGTTTGATCAGGGTCCATTGGTTCACGATGTCTTCTTTGAACCGCCGGCGGTATTCCGAAAGCCTCCGGAGTGCCTCAGGTGAATTGTCGAGCGATTGGACGATGCTGTCAATCGATTCCCTGACTTTCACCATTTGCCCAACCAAAGGCTTGGCCGCTCCCCATTTCTCAGCCTGCTGGTCCTGCATCTTGAACCTGATTCTCTGGAGAATCTCGATCAAATCGGCCTTGTAGGATGGATCGGCGCCAAGGTCGGCTTTCCGGTCCACGTTGAGACGGTCCGGCTCTTCGGATAAGCGGGCTACAGACGGTTTGATGTCGGGAATGAGCAGAGCTATAGACCTCAAGACCGGTAACTTTTGTTCCTGGTCGTGAGGAAGGAGCGTAAAGACGTTATCTACATTGGCAACGGTCGGCAGGGCCTTAAATTTTGCCGACTCACTTATCACCTTTTCCGGGGAGTCTGTGAGGACTGCCGCCGAAAGAAGTGAGTGGTCAGACTTTTCTACGGTAACTTTTTCCCAATATACAGATTCGGAGTCTTTGGACTGGAGACGCAGTGGATTAAGGTCGAAGTGTACGCGGGAGGCCGATATGGAGCCCGCTACACTTAAGAGCAGCGCCGCTGCGAGGACGGCTGGCACGCCTTTGTGGCCTAGCCGCAGAAGGTACCTGCTATTGCCCTGAGCGGTTGCTCGATTCGAAGCGGGCTTTGCCGCAGCCAGAAATAAACTCAATGCGGGCAGTACTGTGAAGTCTGCCAACACAATCAGAAGAATTCCCATTCCGGTTATCATGCCGAGTTCCATCAGTCCGCGAAAGCCCGTAAGAATAAAAGGCAGGAAGGAAAATGCCGTACTCAGGCCCGCCAGCATAATCCCGGGGCCGGACTTGCTCATGACCCTTTTGATAATAGCTAAGCGATTTCCGTCGGACACGTCCCGCTCTTCTTCGTATCTGGCATACCAGTGAATCGCGTAATCAACTCCCAGACCGCAGAGCATCGGAGCAAAAACAATCGAAAGGATATTCAAATGACCTATGAATAAAGCCGTCCAGCCAAAAGTCCAGCACAGGCCTACTGCAAGAGATATCAGGATTATCAGCGGATGGCGAAAGCCTCGAAGAAACAGGACCATGATGAGCAGTACGCCCAGCATCGATACCCAGGTCGCAGTGGTCATGTCCTCCATTGCAGTGTGCATTTCATCGTTGTTGAGCGCTTCCTGCCCGGTGACTCCAGCCTTAACGTCCCCGAAGCCGGATGCCCTGAGTTCATGTATATATTCTCTCAGCTTTGCCAGGGACCCTTGTGTCCTGGATACCTCTCCACTGACTTTGCTGGGCATGACCGCGGCTATCAGCAACTTCTTTTTGCCTTCCCAAAGGTAGCCCTCTTTTTCGAGATCCCATTCGCCGCTTTTGAAAAATGAGGACCAGGGAGAAATGTACTTCGGGGTTCCGGCAAGATACTGCGAGAACCCATCCAGAACCTTTATCAGGAATTCGAGGTCCAGCGGCTCGGAGTCATTACCAGACTTTTGCGGGGTTGCTTTGTCGTCGAGAAAACCGGTAAAAAGCTCGCCGACCATCCTGGACGCCATGTCATGGTTTACAAGTTTGAAGAAATTGAACAGGTCCGGGTCTTCGGCCATATTGTGAACGAGCAGAGAGTTCTCTTCGAGCGTATTCCTGATACGAACGAGCTCGTCTTCATTAAGGTAATAGAGCAGCCATTTCTTGAACTCATCGGGATTGATTCTGTAAAATACATCTTGAAAGTATTTGGGGTCGGCTTTGATTTTTCCCACTATTGCATTCATGAACTCGATGGCGCGGTCTTGGGTGGGGCCTCGAACCACGAGGGCGAATGTGGTTTTGCCGTGAAAATCAAATTCGTCCAGCATCTTCGCTTTGGCTATGAGGGGCAGTCTGGTGGAAATGAGCTCGAGTTGATCGGTTCTCACTTCGAGGTGAACCGCCGCGAGCCAGATCGAAGCTATTACGCCCAGGAGCGCAACCGCCAGAACAAAACGTGGCCTGGGAAGGACCCAAGCCACGAGGTTTTTTAAAAATCCGTTAAGAAGATCCATTCTTTCCTTGGCTGGTAGCTTTCAACAATCGAATTTACGTCCCTGGACTGTCCTTTCAAGGTGTAATGGAACTCTGACCTGTTGCGTAATCCAGACGCGCAAGTCCCACACGGTAATTATAGAGCGCGCGAAGATACTCCCCCTGGTTTTTCCCGTAACGGTCTATTGCGTCGAACATATCACGGGCCGTTCCGATCCCAAGATCGAAATTGGAGAAAGCAGCAACAACCCATCGGCGTGAACCGATGGCCGCCTGCTCATAAGCAGCGTAGGATTTCTGGGCCTCAACCGTGTCCTGATAATATTTCACGACTTCAACGGGAATGTTTCTCTCGGCCAGTTCCTGAGTATTGCGCATCTTCTGATACTCGGCCCTGGCTTTGTCGAGCTTCCCCTTCCCGATACCGAAATCCAGATGCCATTCAGCCCCTGCAATCAACCCACCCCAAGTATGATTGAACTCATCTATAATATAAGTGTTATCAAATGTTTGACGACCGGGTGCGCCGGCAACCGATGCTATCGTGGTGGCAAAAAAGGTGGGGTACAGGTCGGCTTCTGCTGCGCAGACCAGTTTCCCCCTTGCCTCGGCTCCTTTTTTCACCTGCGTGATCTCGGGCCTGTTTGTAAGTGCCCGTTGTACATATTCATCTTGAGATCCGAGGTTCTCCGGATTTTTGGGCAGTTCGGTCACGGCAAGCCTGAAGTCTCCGTTTTCCGGCAAGCCAATTGCTGATTTCAAAGCAGCGTACGAGGTCTTAGCCCCTGAATCGGCCTTGGCGGCAAAAGCCCTCACCTCGGCGGAAAATGCATCCAGCCGGTAAAGATCGCTGGGATCAACATTTTTTGCTTTCAGTTCCAGTAACCGTCTAATGCGCTTGCCGGCGTCATTTATATAGTCATCGGCTTCTCTGGCCGCGCTCTTGCCCTGGGCCGCAACCAGATATGCGTAATAAAGCTCCTTGACGTAAAGAACGACCTCGTTTCGCTTCTTCTCCCTGGCAGCGCTCTGAGCTTCAACCCCCAGCGCGGCGGCATCTTTGCGGTTGGATATCTTGCCGAAAGTATAGAGCGGCTGCGTGACAGTAACATCGAGGCTTCCGAAAACCCCGATCCCCGGGTCATCATGCCCAACGAGATAGCCCGTGTTATGTATCACGGCAACCGTTGGGACCTGTGCAGCATTTACCGGGCCGCCTATCGCCACAAAATCGAGCTGCGGCAATTGACCTCCCTTGGCCTGTTTGTAGTCGCCTTTGGCTGCAAGGATGTCCTGTTCAGCCATTTTCAGCTCAGGGCTGGTCTCCAGGGCCATTTCGATAAGTTGCTCAAGGCTCAACGCCCTTTGTTCGGCAGCTTGCGAAGCAACACAGTTCAACGTAATGAAAAAAACACAAAGGAGCATCAGCGTAATGCGGTTTTGGAGACCATTTTTTTTTGTCATCGCGCAACCCTTCGTGAAAAGGAACAAATTCGAATATGGTGAGCTTATACAGCACTTGCCGGTGAATTTAAAGAATTAATCTTTTCGCGCCTTCGGTTCGGCAACGGGTATGGATCAGTAAAACTTCACCAATCTATTTTTCAAACGGCTTCAAATGAACGTGCTTTATCTCTTCATTGAGGAAAAATCTGCTTTCTTTTACTTTCTTCTCAAGCATGCCCGTTGTGAAGATAATTTTGTTCACTGCAGCGAAACTGTTGAGGCTTTTTACCGCAGCGAGAGTAACGAGAGTGTCCAGGCATAAAGCGTAGATTATTTCGTTTTCCTCGTTCACGGCAATTATGTCAACAGGTTTGTCTGCTATTCTTGGAGGCATGTAGTCCGCCACCGTTCTGAGGCCGAGTTCCTGAAATATCCTAAATAGATGGCATTGAAGCGTTCTGTGAACGGCCCGTTCGCTTCGGAAGGGTTTGGGTATCCTGAGCCATGCCTTTTCAAGTTGGTCTTTCCAAAAATCCAGATTACGATCCAGCTCCTCACTCATTTCACCCCTCCCGCTTAAATTATCACCAGTTCTTCGGTGGCTGTATTCAAAGATTCGATACCATCACGTGTGACGAGGTACGTATTTTCGAGGCCGGCAATTCCTTCGTCCGGGATTATTACCTTCGGCTCGAAGGCGAAGACCATCCCTTGTTGAAGCGGCAATTTCTGTCCCTCGGAAATGAAGGGATATTCGTCCACCTCAATGCCTAGACCGTGTCCTACAAAGGTAATCCTGGGATCGGAGTGCCCCATGAACCAGGCGCCCCACCCGGCTTCTTCAGCCCAGAGGCATACGGTCTTATAGAGTTCGCCGGTTATGGCGCCAGGACGCGCGAAGTTCTTGAAGCGGGCATGAACTGATTGAACAAATTCATAAGCTTCGGCGAGTCTGGCGGGAGGAGGGCCGATGCAGAAATTCCTGGTCTGGTCGTTTGCATACCCGTTCCAGATAATCATCGTATCGACGCTCACGATTTCACCGGCCATGATTTTCTTGTCTCCGGCCCCCTGACCGAATGCGGGAGACAGACCAGGACCCCCGGTGGGCGCATCGGCATAGGACGGGATTGCGGCGTTGGATCCGGAGAGTATATGTCCGAATACCATCTCCAGGTTGAAAGTCCTTAAGCGTATCATTCCGGAACTGCCGGCTTTCCGCGCTACAGCCTCCAATTCAGCGCAAAGTTCAAGTTCGGAGATCCCGGGAGTGAGAAAATGTGGAACTGAATCGGCTACCTGTTTAGATATCCCGGCCGCATTCCGAAGCATCCCGATTTCCCAGTCTGACTTGACCATACGAACTTGGCGCACTGGACCGCTTATGTCAACGATTTGTTGTTTCGGGAAGATTTTCTCATCGTAGAACAAAAACGCTTTGGCTGGAAGAACGTCCAGTTCAAAACCGATTATTTTAGGTTCGTAGGTCCCGCATGCCTCAAAGACGACCTCGCGCAATTCGCCAAGGCTCTTCATCTGGACAATGGGCCGGATCGGGGATTCAGCCTCCGCCCGCGCCATGCTGCGCCGCACGAGCAGAACCGGGTTGCCTGATGAAGGCACAACGAGGTGCGAATCCTGAACCGTTCCGGTGAAATAGAAAAGATCGGCATTTTGCCGAATTATTGCCGCATCGACTCCGCTTTTCTTGAGCAGCGCCTGGAGAGCGACAATCCGGTTTGCAATCTCGCTTGCGGGTACTGTTTGCAAGTGGTTTCCCCCAATCTGTTCAGTGTATTCCCGATCCCGGGGAGCCAGCGTCAGCGCGACCCTTCCTCAGAAAAAAAGTAAGCGGAATGAGAATGGCCGTCCCGATGGAAAGAAGATAAAAGGTATCATTGAACGAGAGCATGTTGGCCTGACGCATTACCTCCTGGTAGAGGAACGCAAGTCCTGCCGGCTGAGTGGCCGCAGAATGATTCATCTGGAGAAGATCTTGAGTCCGCCGATACGCCGCCTGGAATGCAGGATTGTAAGGCGTAATGTTTTCTGAAAGAAAGGTCTGGTGAAACTGGGCGCGCTGCGCAAGAACCGTGGCGCTGAAGGCGACTCCGAAACTGCCTCCAAGGTTTCTTACAAGGTTGAAAATTCCGGACGCGTTTCCCATCTTTTCCACCGGGATATTAACATAAGCTGCGGTCGCCAGAGGGACAAAAAAGAGCCCCAGCCCGAGGCCCTGTATCAGTCGAGGCATGGCTATCGAGAAAAAATCAGCCTGGAGGTTGAAATTCGACATCATCCATAGAGCATAAGAAGTTGTGCCGAGACCCAGGATCAGGAGGAACCTGGGTTTGATTCCCTTTCTCATCAAAATGCCTGCGAGAGGCATTACGCAAAAGCTCGATATTCCTCCCGGACCCAGGATAAGTCCAGCCCAAAGAGCCGTATATCCCATCAACTGTTGAGTGTAGAGGGGCAGCAGTACGAAGCTTCCGAACAGACAGAAAAAGCCGAGAAACATAATCGTGGTTCCCGCGGTGAATGCCTTGTCCTTGAGAATCCGCAGGTCGACGACAGGGTGTTCGCTGCGCAGTTCCACTATAATGAAAAGGGTCAAAGCCAGAATCGCCGTAATGGTGAAGATGACGATGAAATTAGATTGCAGCCAGTCCTCGCGTTCGCCTTTATCGAGGACGATTTGAAGGGCGCCCAGGCCGACGGTGAGCAAGAACAGACCCCATCTGTCGATCCGGAACACTTTGCGTTTTATGTAGGCTGGATCGTGAAGGAAAAGTCCGGCCATAAAAACGGCGAGTATACCCACCGGTAAATTAATGTAAAAAACCCAGCGCCAGGACCATTCGTCTGTAATCCACCCGCCGACGACAGGCCCTACGATCGGGGCCATGACGACGCCCATTCCGAAAACGGCCATAGCTATACCGTGTTCGCGCCGTGGGAAGGTTTCCAGCAAAATCGCCTGAGAGAGCGGCTGGAGTCCGCCTCCGCCAAGACCTTGAAGTATGCGTGCCAGAATAAGCACATGAAGAGACGGCGCAGCGCCGCAAAGGATAGAGCTGGCCGTGAAGAGCAGGAGTGAAAATATTAGATAGCGCTTCCTTCCGAAAACTCCGGCCAGCCACCCGGTAATGGGGATTATGATGGCGTTGGAGACAAGATAGGATGTAAGCACCCAGGTCGCTTCGTCCACTCCTGCATTCAGGCTGCCTTGAATGTGGGGAAGGGATACGTTGACGACGCTCGTATCCATAACCTCGATGAAGGTGGGAAGCATGACCGTCAGGGCCACAATCCATTTATTGACCCTCGGGATTTCTTCGGACGGAGAGGTCATGGCTTTTGCGATGATTGCGTCAGAGCCTGGGCCGGGGTGGGTTGCAAAAGATACGCACCGCTCCTGTCGGCAATCCCTATGGATACATCCAGAGACGCTCCTACCCTCAGCGGATGGTCAGGCAAAGGCGGTTGGTCCAGTTCTATCCTGACCGGAATGCGCTGAACGACTTTGATCCAGTTGCCGGTGGCGTTCTCAGGTGGAATGAGAGAAAAAGCCGCGCCTGTCCCCGCCCGGATTCCGCTCACTTTTCCCTTGTATTCATATCCGGGGTAGATATCGGCCGATATCGAAGCCGGTTGCCCGATACGGACGTTGGTGAGTTGCGTCTCCTTGAAGTTGGCCTCAACATAAATCCTGCCCAGAGGGACAACGGCCAGCAACGCCTGCCCCGGCTGCACCCGGTCCCCAACCTGAACACTCTTTTGAGCAATGAAGCCTTCAATCGGCGCGGGGATGACACAGTAAGAAAGATTCAGCCGGGCTGCCTCGAGTTCGGCCTTGGATTTGTCCCGTTTGGCTTTGAGCGACTCGACTTTATTCAACTGGACATCAACATTTGACCGCTCGCTTTTTGCCGACTGAAGCTGAGCCCTGGCGCGGCTCACTTGTTGAGCGGAGACCGAAACGGCCGACTCGGCGGCAGCTATCTGGGCATCCACCCCCCTGAGTTGGGCCTTCGCCTTATCGTTAGTGGTTTGCGCCTCTTCGCTCCGGCGCTGCGTCCCTGCGCCTGAAACCGAAAGAGTTTCGAAGCGTTTGTAATCTCGCTGTGCCTGGACGGAATCGGCAGCCGCTGCTGCGCGGTTGTCCTTTAATTGTTCGAGATTGTGCCTGGCTTGATTTTCTGAATCCCAGGCAGCCTTGAGTACAGCCTCTGCAGCCTCAACCTGGGAGGACGTCTGGATATTTACCGGGGGCACCAGGATTTCGGCCGCCTTCAGTTCGGCCTCATCTGAGTCGAGAGCTGCCTTTGCCCTGTCCACTGCAACTTTGTAATCGGCCGGGTCGAGTTCGATGAGGGCCTCTCCGGTCGGGACCGCATAATCGTTATCCACGAGTACCCTGATGATAGTTCCGGGAACTCGCGCGCTTACCATCGCGCTGTCAGCCTTGGCATAAGCGTCGTCCGTAGTTACGTAATTTCTAACGAAAACCCACCAGTAGATAGTCGCCAAACCCGCCAGAACCAGAACGATGCATGCTCCGATTTTGATTCGCCGCGCCTTGGTGCCGTTGTTTGGTGGCTCCGGTTCCGTTGTTTGTGTATTTGCCATATTGGATGCCATGAAAACCTGTCAGGAAATGAAAGTATTAATCTATAGGGCCTCCGATAGCCCGCTCAAGTTCCGCTTTGGCGATTTCGAAGCCGTAGACGGCCTGATAGAGATCGGCGTGGCTCTGGGCAAGAAATACCTCGGCGTTCAGGACTTCAAGAAATATCACGACTTGCTCCTTGTACTGGAGAGTTGTGATTCGGTTGTTTTCTTCGGCTTGTTGAGCGGCAACCCTTGTAGTCTCTATGTTTGCTTGCGACACCTTTAACTGTTCGAATGCGTTTTCCACCTGGAGCCGGATTTTCTGGAGAAGATCGTCGCGTCTCTGCTCGATCCCTCTCAGGCGATACTCCCATTCGAGTTCGGAAGCCCTTGTCTTACCGCCCTCGAATAAATTCCAGTCTACTCTCAAGCCAACCGATGCGTTCTCATAGTTTGAATATGGATTATTGTCGGCCTGGAAATTTTCACCTTCCCGGTAGTACTGGGCAAATGCGGAGACTCGTGGATAATAGCGGCTCCGGGCCGCTGTTTTGTAGTATTCGGCTTGCCGGACAGACTCTTTGACGGCAAGGTATTCGGGCCTTTTCTCCTCTGCAGCCGAATATAGCTGATGCAAATCCGGGATCTGGTAAGTTTTTTCCTCTATTCCGCTCAGTTGGACATTTTCCTGCAAATCGATGCCCATAAGCTGATTCAGGGTGGAGCGAAGGACAGTCAACTGCTTAACGGTGTCTCTTTCGCGCTGCACCGCCTGGGAGAGTGCAACATCAGCTTTGAGTATGTCGTTGCGGGCGGCGACCCCCTGCTGGTAATTGGCCTCGGCATTCTTTTTCTGCACCCCCAGGCTTGCCACATTGTCACGGGCGACCTCAACGAGTTTTGCTCCAAGCAGCGTCTGGAGGTATGAAATCCGGACGTCCCGTATAAGATTGAGACGAGCTTCTTCGATCTGGTGCTGAGATATCTTCACGCCGACCTGGCTTGCCTTGTACTGGGATTCCAGTCCGAACCCTGTAAACAGAGGCTGGATCACATCGACTTCCCATCTGTTGCTTGTCTGTATTGCAAATGGAACCCCGTGCTGAAACGCCGTATTGGGTATCGAAACGAAGGGCTGCTCTCCGAACCGCGTGAGCGCATACGACGAGTCAACCTTCGGGAAAAAGTCAGCTTTAGCCTGATTGAGCTTTTCATGCGAGACGGAGACGTCCTCGAAGGCAGCCCTGTATGCGTTGTTGTGCGCCAGAGCGTAATCGACAGCGGCTTCTACAGTAAGAGGCTGGGACAGGTCGTCCCTGGCGGCCTCCCCCCACGTCGTGAAGGCGGCAACTAGCCAGATAATTATGAAAAGGGAGCTTAATCGTTTCATGGTAGCTGTGGTCGCCGCAGTTTGAGAAGTTTTACCATTTCCGGGAAGCTCAGGGCCGAGAGAGATTCGACAACCATGTCCGCCTCGGTAAGTTCATTTTCCGGGAACGAGTTTGTAACGGCAATGACCTGCAGCCCGGCGGATTTGGCTGAGTGGATGCCCGCGGGGGTATCTTCTATCGCAACGCAGTTAACAGGGTCCAGGGGGGTCGATCCCAGGAGTTGCTTGAGCCTTTCGATTGCAAGAAGATAGGTCTCGGGGTCGGGCTTGCTCTTTTTTACTTCGTCTGCGGAAACGATTGCGCGAAACGCTCCGTTAAGACCCAGAGATGCGATGAAAGCCTCTACTTCATGCCTGAGGGCCCCTGAAGCCACTGCCATTGGGATTCCCTCGTCACGGAGTTCTTCGATCAGCTCGACTACTCCGGGGAAACCGGGGACCCCCTTTAGAATCAACTCCCGAAGGGCGATAGCCTTAGCTTCCATAAGCTGATCGAGAGTAGTCGCACTGAGTTCCAGCCCCCCTTCTTTGAAAGCGTGGATGAAGGCGTCCCGGTCGTCAAAACCGACGAACAGCTCCAGATAGCGCTTGAAATCATGCCCCAGGCCGAGAGGGACGAGCACCTTCTGGAAGGCCCTGTAATGCAGCGGCTCTGTGTCCACGAGAACGCCGTCGCAGTCGAATATTACTGCCTGGAGTTCCGGATCGGAGTCGGTTTTTGAGTCGGTCAAGTTACCAAAGCTCCATGGGATGTTTCAAAGATTGAGCAGCCTGTTTAGCATTTTTTTATACTTCTGAAAATTCTTTTCATTTCAAACGATAGCGGCTTCCTGATAAGAATAGCGGTGAAGGAGAGATTTGACTCGACGTATGTGAAAATTTCTCGCTTGCAGTTAAAATAGAGGAGCCGTCTGAGTAAACGCTTTCCATTATTTGGCCCGAGCTGGTTTACGCCTTCAGGAGTTGTTTTATTGCTCACCGTAAATGAAGTCACGAAGTATCTTGGAAAGAGGGATCTTTTCCGTGGGGTGTCCCTTCACGTCCATCCGGGCGACAGGATCGGCTTTATCGGTCCAAACGGGTCCGGGAAATCCACATTTTTCGGGATACTGCTCGGCCAAATCGATATCGATTCAGGAAGTATCGCCAAAACCAGGGGGCTTCGGATCGGGTATCTTCCCCAGGAAATGAGCCCGGCGCAAGGCAAATCGATTCTCGCTCGCGCCATGGACGTCCATGAGGAAGCACAGGAGCTTCGGGCGGCTTTGGAGTCCATTCAACAGGAACTCGATCGCGAAAAGGACCCTCAAGTTCTGAGCGATCTTGCAACGAAGCACGCCAGGGCGCTCGAACGGGTCGAACACCTGGTTGGATATGACTTTGAAGCCAGGGCGGCAAAGATTCTGAAGGGCCTCGGATTTCAGACGAGCCAGTTTGGCGCTCCGGTGTCCGAACTCAGCGGTGGTTGGGTGATGCGCCTCGAGCTTGCGAGACTCCTTTTGTCCGAACCGGATTTGCTCCTGCTCGACGAGCCGACAAACCACCTGGACCTGGAATCGCTCCTGTGGCTCGAGGAGTATCTTCTCAACTCCTCATCGGCCTTTATCCTGGTCTCACATGACCGCGCATTTCTAAATAAAACCATTCATCGCATAATCGAGATCGACAGGGGGGCTTTGCACGAATATGCCGGAAATTATGATTTTTTCCTCGAAGAGAAGGCGAAGCGCATGGAAGTGCGCCTTGCGACCTACGAGAACCAGCAGGACCGGATCAGGCAGCTTGAAAGGTTCATAGACAAAAACCGTTGCAATAAAAAGACGGCCGGGCAGGCGCAAAGCCGGATGAAGATGCTGGAAAGGATAGAGAAGGTTGAGGCTCCCGTTTCGGATTCGCAGATCAATTTTTCATTTCCTTCTCCCGTTCGTACCGGCAAGAGGGTTGTCGAGCTGCGGGATGTCAGCAAATCCTACGGCGATAACCTTGTCTACTCCGGGATAGACCTCGTTATAGAGCGCGGAGACAAAATAGCCTTCCTCGGTCCCAACGGGGCTGGAAAGAGCACGCTTTTAAAGATTCTGGCCGGGGTTGTGCAGCCGAGTTCGGGAAACTTGATCGCTGGCTTTCATACGGCCGTCGGCTACTATGCGCAGCATCAATGGGAGCAGCTCAATCCCGGCGCAACAGTTTACGAGGAAGCGCTTAGCGTATCCGGAGACATGCTCCAGACACAGTTGCGAGGACTTTTGGGGGCCTTTCTCTTTCAGGGTGACGACGTTCTGAAAAGAACCTCCGTGCTGAGCGGTGGTGAGAAGGCGCGCCTTGTCCTTTGCAAACTTCTTCTCCAACGCCCGAACTTTTTGCTTCTAGATGAGCCGACAAACCATCTGGACATTTCCTCCAGGGTAGTTCTGGAAAAAGCGCTCGGCGATTTCCCCGGATCGATCTGCTTTATCAGCCATGACCGACAATTCATAAACGGTGTCGCAAACAAGGTTTTGCTGGCAAAATCGGGTAAAATTCACATTTTCCCCGGCAATTACGATGACTATCAGCGCATCTGGAAAACTCGCCTCGATGGCCCGCCTGAGGACCCGGCAAATGGAAAACCCGAGGGCAACGGTCCAGGCGCAAAAACGCGCTCGTCTCAAAAAAGAGCCGAGGCCGAGCTGAGAAACGAACTCTTCCGGGTCAGAAAACCCATTCAGGATCGGATTGAAAGCATTGAGCTTGAGCTCGATTCCTGCCACACCGAACTGGATCGCCTGAAAGAGCGGCTCGCCGACACCGAGACCTACCGGCAGGGAAAACTGGCCGTGGAGATTCAATCTCAATACCGGGAGGCGCAGGACAGGAACCGGGAGCTGACCCGCCAATGGGAAGAAAAAGTCCTGGAGCTGGAAGAGATAGAGGAAAACTTTCGGAAGGAAAAGGAGCGGCAGGATTTGGCCGTCTAGGCGCAAGGCGCCTGAAGGATGCGGAATGGATATCCACCGGCTTATGGTTTTCTGTAAGGTTATAGACCTGCAAAGTTTCACCCGGGCGGCTGAGGCTGTCAGCCTTTCGCAGCCCACTGTAAGCGAGCATATACGCGCGCTCGAGGAATCGCTTGGAGAAAAACTCGTTGACCGGCTCGGCCGTGAGACACTGCCCACTCCCGCAGGGAAGGTTCTTTACCGCTACGCGAGAGAGATAATCCAGCTCCGGGACAAAGCGGTTCAGGCCATCGGAAAATTCAAGGGCAATCTCTCCGGCTCCCTGCATGTGGGAGCGAGCACAATTCCGGGCACCTATATACTGCCTAGGCTCGTGGGGAATTTCAAGACAAGCTATCCGGAGATCCAGATTACGCTGAAAATCGGAGGCAGCGGCGAGATTGTTCAAAAGCTTCTCAATGGCCATGTCGAATTTGGAATGATCGGCGCGAGATGGGATGAGAAGCGTATCTCGCTTGAAGAAGTCTATTCAGATGAACTGGTGCTTGCCGTTTATAAGGGCCATCCCTGGGAAGGGCGTGAAAGCGTGGAACTCAGTGAACTGGCAGGAATGCCCTTCGTCATGCGTGAAAGATCGTCGGGGACTCGCCTGGTTATGGCCCAGGCGCTCGAGGCGGCCGGATTTGCCCCCTCGCTCTTGAATGTAGTTGCGGAAATGGGCAGCACCGAGGCCATAAGGGAAGCGGTAAAAGCCCGGATCGGGATATCCATAATTTCTTCGTATGCGGTGAAGGAGGACGTCGAAAGAAACAGCCTTTATGTGGTTCCTCTAAAAAGGATTTGTATCCGCAGGCCATTTTTCCTGGCCCAGAGAAAGAATCGAGAGCTCTCACCGCTCTGTTCTGCGTTTTTGGAACATCTTCGCACTGACGCGCTTTAATGCCGAGTTTGTTCTTGAGAACACCGGTTTCTGGATCAAAGTCGTGTAGTCGTGTAGGGTGGGCACGATTTTTATGGTGCCCACCATCTCGCGGAGCGTCAAGATTGTGGACCGGTGGGCACGAAAAGGCCGTGCCCACCCTTCTATGGGGAATGTCAAGCCCAATTTACCTGGCAACTGTGCAAAACATTTGTACCTGGTCCGGTCCGCCAGGAACAATGTGGTTTTTTCAGGCCCCTCGCGCAACCAGAAAAAGCCGGCTGTGTTGAGCGAAAAAGCCTGCTATATTCATTTTGCCCACCCGGAGGATAGGACAACGCTGGGGAGCGACCCGAGCGCCGCGGTGGGGGGATATACGGTGAGGCAGGGCTTGCTCGGCTCTGCCTTGTCTTTTCAGACACCGGAATCCCTAAAAGCGCTAAACCCAAACGAGCCTTGGCTGTTAACTCCAAGGGAGCCTTCTGGACTCTGATAGCCACCGCCTTCGAGACTATGCTTTTTATAGAATTGGCTTGGTGGCTTTTTTGATTGGGCTTAGTTTTCTCAATGCCCTCCTTTCCGCCGATTTCCCTTGCTCGTTTTGCGTGTTTGCCGTTTTCCAGTTGTGACGATTCTCTTTGGCCCGATTTTTAGGAGTGGGCAGTAAAGCCCTTAACTACCTTCTATCCGTGTCGATTCAAAGACCGATCACCTGATACTGCATGCGCCATAAGGCTGGTTTAATCAGTTTAAGGAAACCTCCCATCTACGCAACGACTCTTTCAGGGTCCAGGGTGGGCACGGAGGTTCCACCAAAATTAAACCGTTTACCGGAAACCGCACTGCAAATCCCCATTCAGGGAAATCTCTTTTCTTTCTTAATTATAGTGAGCCTTTAACAATACTGTGCCTTTAATGTGGTTCCTTCGGGTACGATACCCTTTTCCCAATACTTCCAAAGAGCTATCAAAAGTTTGCGGGCCAAAGCTACAATACCGATACGCCGCATCCGTTTGCTCCCGTGACCGAATCTTTCCACAAACCACTTGCTAAGCTTACTGTTGGGCTGGTGCTTCAACCAGGACCAACTCACCTCAATCATGAGCGCCCGTACGCGGCGGTTTCCGCTCTTGCTGATGCCTTGCTCACTCTGCGAGCCGCCACTGTCGTAGGGCGTTGGCGCAAGGCCCGCAGCCGCCCCCACTTCTTTTGCCTTGTTAAATGGGCGCCAGCCAAACTCATGCACCAAGTCCCAGCTACTTACGGGACCAATCCCTTTAAGGTTTTGCAAGCTCAGCACTTTCTTTGACGACTTACTCTCCTGTTTCAGTATCTCTTTTGTCTCTTTTTCCAATGCCTGCAGTTGTTGCTGGATCAAATCGTAACGACGGTATTCTCGAATCATCTCTTCTTTGATATTCGAGGCAAGAGGCTCACCATTCCACAATACGACCTTCTCAATATCTTCCAGGAAGCTCTTGCCGATCCCCAGTAAAATTCCATGAAGCGCCAACAAAGACTTAATCCGATTTGTATGGGCTGTGCGTTCCTTTTTCAATCGGGCAGTTTCACGATGCAGCCGTCGAGCATCCTCATCCTCTTTTTCCGGAACATGCAAAACACTCCAGAGCTTGGTCTCTCCATTGATATATCGGATCAACATGGTCAGGAGCTTGCCCGCATCAAGCCGATCCGTCTTTGCTCGCCGATACCTTCGATTCACCTCGATGCTCGATGAATCCACCACTAAATTGCCGATCCCAAGGTTGCACAGATATCGGTGAATCCAGAAACCATCCCGCCCAGCTTCGTAGCAACAGTAAATGGGAATATCCGCAGCCATCCCGAACTGTTTCCTGCTCGATTGCAGCTCCAGTTCGAATTGTTTGAGATCCCTGGCCACGATACTTTTCAACCGAATCTTAAAGCCATTGCCGAAGGCGATCTTCCATTTTGTGTTTGAAAGCTCCAAGGCAATGTACAATCGATCATTTCTTATGGTATCAGGTGTTGGGATCGTTTGAATTTCCGTCATGTTTGCCTCCTCGTGGGTGAGTCGTTTTTAGCCGTTTAGCCGCGTGCTTTTCTCAGCGACTTATCAGGGCTTGACGGTTTTTTCAAATGATCCCATCATAGAATCTACAGGACTGTGTTTGGCGTTTTGGAACATCTTCGCACTGACGCCCTGTAGCCACCTCGAAAATAGTCAGGTGCTTCCCGTCGTTCAACGTTTTTTCAATTTAGGGGTTTGGCGGCTTTTTGTAGTATTCGAACATGGCGCTCGATATTTCCGAGCTGGTTGGCCAGTGGCCGCGCCGCTTTCCGGAATGGGTCGCGTAATCGTCCAGATGATCGGGATCGGGCTGCACTACTTCGCCGTCTTTCAGAAAGAGCAAGCCCGCTTTTTCTGTTGGCATGCGCAAAACGAAGGCTTCGGCTTCGTCCAGCACCGCGCGAAGGCGGCTGTGCAAAATCTTGGGGTCAAGCACCTCATTCGAGGGCACGGCCCGCAAATCCTCTTCTCTATGCCGCATTGCATTGCGCCGGATTTCGGCAATCAAGCCTTCTGGAGTATAACCGGGAGCCTTCTCGACGGTGGCCCAAATGACTGCACCCAGCGGCAAAACGTGATCGTGGATGGTGAGAAGATCAACAGCGTCCGCCGCTTTCTGTCGTGCGGCTGCCGCCATGACTTTATTAGTGGCAAGGTCGATAGGGTGGATCATATAGCCGAAAAGCTCGTCTTTAACGGTTGGGAAAAAGCGAAAATCGCTATCGGCCACCCATTCAAGGTGGGTGCGTTCATGGCCGCTCCGGATTTCGGCTGTGTAAACCGCAGGTTCACGGCGCTGCCATACAATATCAAGTCCCTCGGCTTGCAGGGCGGCCGCGTCTTCCTCGGCGGCGCGGGCAACACGTTCTTCGCGATCATGGAAAATATCGATATCCTCGGAAAAGCGCGGCCATTCGCGGTTGAGCGGTGTGCTGCCTGCGACATAACTTTCCGGATTGCGGTGGGCGGCGAGCAAGCGCAGGATTTGCGATTGAAACCTAGTGAGTGGCACGACAGACCCTTTCAATCCGTTCTGCCAAACGCCGCGCCGCCAGATTGCCCTCAACGCGCAAATAGCGTGCGATCACCAGGGCGTCTTTCGGGCTCGGCTCTTCGAGCTCGCGCACGTTCCATAGCGCCCTGCTGCCGAACTCTTTGAAGGCGCTCCGGTAAAGGCTCACAAAATCATCCGGTTCAGGTATTGGTTCCGTTTCCATGATCTCTGATTTTACACACTTCCGGCGTGTTGTCCAGCGATAGAGGTATCGGGCCACGGCTAACCTGTTCTACAGCGATCTAGTAATAAAAACGTTGACTTGTGCCTGTTCCTTGCTCCTATGCTTCTTGCAGGGGCGCATATGAAAGCAGAGCGCGAAAGAGACTACCGTTAATTTGCCCAAGACCCATGCCGGTTCTGGCTTAGCACTGCATGTTATGGGGCGTTAGTACTCCCATGCGAGAGAAGGGAAGTGTGACGCCGCCGTAAAAAGTCCCGTAATTCTGTCCATTTTTGAATGAGAACAAATTTACCCTGGGTATCGGGCAGGGCGCAAACCAGCCCCGGCCATAAGGGGTGGTCCCAGGAAATTGGACAATTTACGCTCCAGTACAGTTATTCTTTCACGAGGAGTTGAAGCTCCTCGATGAGCTTTTTTGTGCGTTCGGAAGATGCGGAGCCTGATCTGCTGGCCTGACCGAGATTGAGCACGGACAACTCTGCACTTACGGCCTGAATCCTAGCTTGACGCTTCATTTCTCGAAGCATACGATGTGTACTTCGAGTATAATGCCAAGTTATGACGGATAAAACCACAGTGCTCATGGCGGTAATAAGGCTTAAAATCTGCTCAGAGTTCATTTTCTTCTCGCCAACGTAAAGTTTATCGTCCGATAAATTTTTTAAGATCGACCCCAACCCCTGATATATTTGGCGCCAAGATAATGGCGTCAAAGATCGCCCTTCCAGCCCCCTTTTTCATTTCTTTGCATATCTTAAAATCGTGAAGGTCTTTTTTGTCTGCAACGTCTTTAAATATTTTCTGAATCAGGGTCACAACCTCTGTGGTGTCTTTACAAAACTTTTTGAACGGAATGAGAATGAGCTTCATATCTTTGTATTTGCTTTCTTGGTACAATCCCTTATCGCTTTCAAGCGCACAGTAGTTTTCGCGAAAATATCTAGGATGCTTATTTGTTATTAAAAGCGCTGGAAGAACATCGTCAGCCGCGCATCCATTTATCTTGTGCCAAGAGAATACCTCGTCATCGAAATGTCCAATGTCTGTCCCCCGGATAATGACTGCTCGGTTTGGAGCAGACTTTCGCGCCATTTCGTCGAAATTGTCTCTTAGGGCATTTCCGATTGGTTCATCCCATCCGTAATCAAGGAGGTATATGAAGTAATCTCTATTTGCAGTTTCTGGGATATTTTCTAGCGATAGCACGTGAAGGCCCATATCCAATCTCCGATCCTTGCGCTACTTGCGCAAAATCTGAAATACAAGCACTACAACATTTAGCAAACCCACAATAACCAAGAACAACGTTAACCAATTTAACCTGGTTCCAATTTTGAATTGTTCTTGAGCAAGAAGAACTTGAAGTTTTCGATCATCGTTGCGCCTCGCATCGAGGTCATCATAGCCATTTCCGTCAGCAACTCTGCCGAGCAGCTCATGAATATCTTCATGTATTTGCCATATCACTGACACCCCACAGAGGCTCAATTCCGTTAAGCTGTGTTTCTAATAACTTCTAAGTAACTCATTGCCGTGCAAGGAGTTACTCTGAAGATTGAACCCGTTTTCCACGGGTGCTGTGCTGGACAATTTACAAATTGTCAAGTCGTGTAGGGTGAGAACGGTTTTTAGGGGCTGTTGCACACCCTGGACTTAAGCAACCTTCGGCGTCAGCCGCTTAACAGTAATGTCGGAAGCCAGCTTGCGCATCTGCGCAAGATCGTAATTCATCTGCATCCGAAGCCACGTATCCGCCGTGCCGCCAAACGCCTTTTCAAAGCGGATCGCCATTTCCGGCGTCACATTGCTACGCCCGGCAATGACATTGTGAAGCTGCTGACGCGTGATGCCGAGCCCCCTAGCGGCCTCGGCGACACTCAAGCCCAAGTCGTCAAGGCATTCCTTGACGAGAAGGCCGGGGTGTACAGGATTTTTCATCTCCATGTTTGCCTCCCTTAATGATAATCGACAAAATCCACGTCAAAAGCGTTTTCGTCTTCAAATCTGAAAACGATCCGCCAATTCGCGCGGACAGTCACCGAGTAAAAGCCTTTCAAGTCCCCCTTGAGGGTATGCAGGCGAAAAGTCGGTACGCTCATGCCTTCGATGTCCTGCGCAGCATGCAGGGCTGAAAGAACGATGCTTATCCGCGTCAGCATATCCTGCGGCAATTTGCTGCCATCGTCATTCTCGAAGAACCGCCGCAATCCCTTATGTCGAAAGCTGTTTATCATCGTCCGTATTGTAAAGAGTAATTTTACATTTTACAAGGGAGTCCTTGCTTGTTCTCGGTCGTTTGTCTTTTTGTCCGGTTTTTGGGGATTCGGGCAAGGCGCAAACCAGTGCCAGCATTAAGGGGTGGTTGCCGGAATAGGGATAATTGTGTTTGTGAATGGCTTTAAGGTGCTCAAGGTCGAAACGGCCCTGTATAGGCTTTTCGGCAAGCTGAAAGCTCCTCCAAGCCACTAAAGATGCTTCGGCCTTCTTTAGCTCGTCTTCGTCTACGATGCCGAGTTTATTCTTGAGAACACCGGTTTCTGGATCAAGGTAATGGTCTTTCCCCTCGTACTTTGCCATGCGCAAACCTGCGGACTGTGTTGCGGATACCTTCCTCAATTTCGATTTCGCCCCTGGCGGCTCGTTTCATTTCTTCGACAACGTCCGGCGGGACTTCCGGCCCTTCAAGCGTTTGCTGGGCCACGGCATTTTCGACGGCCTTGTCCAACGTTTCCAGCAGGGCGACCCAATGTGAGATTTAGTAAAGAACAGTAACGGTACGTTATAAGTAGTCAATTCCTAAAGCATGGGTAATTATTGAATGACTAAACACATTGAATATATATGATAGGCTTGTATCTCACCATGGACTCAAATCTATATTACGACGAAATGACACTTGACTGTCGCCGTCCTGTAACACTTCCCCCGTATTCATAGATAACAGCTAAGACCGAACCTATCCTGAGGCGGTAAAGGAGCCAGCGTAGGATACGCGAGCTACTCTTATTTTTTTGTATGTTACAAGAAAAAGAATGGGAAAAAAATGAAAAAGTTGATCATTGTATGGTTGTGACTGCCGCTTCTGGCTATCGTGGCTAATTCTGCTTTTGCCGACTATACTGTTACCGACCTGGGCGCACTACCGGGGTACGGAATCAGCGTCCCCGCTTGCATCAACAACGGCGGACAGGTGGCTGGCTGGGCCACTGACTCCACAGGCTATGGACATGCCTTCCTCTACAGCGGTGGGGCGATGCAGGATCTGGGCACTTTGGGGGGAAGCAGCGAGGCCCTAGGTATCAACAACAGCGGGCAGGTGGTGGGTCTTTTCGTTTTCACCCGGAGCAATGGCACCACTGACCATGCCTTTCTCTACAGTGGCGGGCAGATGCAGGACCTCGGCACTTTGGGGGGAAGCAGCGAGGCCCTAGGTATCAACAACAGCGGGCAGGTGGTGGGTCTTTTCGTTTTCACCCGGAGCAATGGCACCACTGACCATGCCTTTCTCTACAGTGGCGGGCAGATGCAGGACCTCGGCACTTTGGGGGGAGTATTGAGCGTTGCTTATGGCATCAACGACAGCGGCCAGATTGCGGGCGACGCGCCCACCACCAGCGGCGATCCTCATGCCATTCTCTACAGCGGCGGGAAGATGCAGGACTTGGGCACGTTGGGGGGGGCAACGAGCCAATCCCGAGGCATTAACGATAGCGGGCAGGTGGTGGGCGTCTCAAGCACCACCAGCGGCGAAAATCATGCCTTTCTCTACAGCGGTGGGAAAATGCAGGACTTGAACAGCCTGGTCGGCGGGAGCGGTTGGGATCTTTTGAGTGCTGCCGGGATCAACAATAATGGGCAGATTGCAGCATACGCAGTTAACGGGAGTATCGCGCACGCTTTGCTTCTTACGCCGAGTGCGGCTCCGGTTCCCGCCGTCGCACCCATCACCATGCTTCTTTTGATAGCGGGTCTGGCTGGGCTGATTTCGTTTATGCGGAGGTCTAGAGCCTAGTTGAAATCTCTTTGTCTGGGGATTAAAGGCAGGCTTTAGCGATGGCTCGGCCTCTTTATTTTAGTGGGATTCAGTAAACCAGACAGTTTACAACACTGTCCAGTTTCAGGAAAGCCAGCCTGCACGAACGAGGAAAAGTTTTTCGCCAACCGGAAGCGCAACCGGCCTCGAAGAAGAAAAAGCGGGCCCTGCATCGCCCGATTATCTGATCTGAATATTGACCTGGAACCGTTCCGCCGCTTTTTCAATTCCTTCCCAGGGGCGGTACAGAAGTATCTCGATCCCGGTATTGCCCGCCTTCACGGCTTTTACCTGCCACGTCGTCAGTAACGGCCCGCCGAGGATCGGCCCCTTCTTGAGAGGGGTATGGGTAGTTGCCAGCACTTGCAGATGAGTTTTATCCGGATCGACAATTTCCCACGAATATCCCGTCCCACCTGCCTGCTCCAGGCGTACTTCGAAAACTTCGCCTTCGGACACGGTGATTTCTTTTCCATTATCGGCTTGCGTGATAACTGTACCGGGTTCCGCACCGGCCGTTGAAACAAGGGCGGCAAAAGGCAAAAATAAAATTGCGATGAAAAGAATAATTCTGCAGGGTTCCACCACTTCTCCCTCCCGCTATCGAGATGTTTTTTGCGGCTTCAGTTTGCCGTTTTCTTCGAGCCGGAATACCCTGCCTCTCCATTCCACACGCTTGCCGAAAAGGGCGGCAGACCAGATGAAAAGGCTGAAAAAATCTCTTAATGGAACGAGCAAAAGATTATCCCTCAAGATTTTGTCACCGAGGCGGCGAACCCCCACCATCCATGCCATCCCGAGCCTCAAGGCGACAACCGATGCGAAGATGAACAGTCCAAACCCTGAAAAGCAGGACAAAACGAAATAGAGAAAGGAAAGAACCGTTCCATTGGTAATCACCGAGCCGGTGTGCCCCCATGGAGAACAGGCCCGTATCCCTCTGGCCCACCTTATCTGGTGCCGGACAAACTCACCTAAGGTAAGCCTTGATAGAACTGTCTCGACCACGTACGTGGAAAGTTTTACCGGCAGCCCTGCCTTGCGAACCAGATTGCCAATCATGTAATCATCTGCCAGATAGGGAGCAAGCGCTTTGAAGCCGCCTATGGTCTCGATCGTTTTTTTCGTGAGCGCAATGGCTGCTCCGAAAGCAAATGAAATCCCGCCGCCCAGTTGAGCTACGAGAACACCCGGGGCAAATTCCGAGGAAATCCCTGTGGCTTCCAGCTTTGAAGGAATTCCGGGCGCCTCCCCTGCGCGATAGAGACAGGTTACTAGACCCCCGGCATATGGGAGTTCCGCGGTAATCGCCTTGATAAAATCCGGTCCGACCCGGATGTCGCTGTCCAGCATCAGTAAAGTCTCGTGCCTGGCTTGCGGGAGCATGTTATTCAAGGTGTTTACCTTCGGATTAGGGCCGATTCCGTCGGCGCCTATCACCAGTTGCACCGGAACGCCCGGGAAGTCGGCGCGCAGCCTGGCGATAACCGGAAGAGACGAATCGCGCGAATCGCCGACCCCGAAGACGATTTCGAATTCAGGATAGTCCTGGCGGCAAATGGAAGCATAGTTTTGATAGGCCCGGGAGTCTTCTCCGCAAAGTGGAATCAGAATGGAAACGGGCCGATATTCCGCGGCGCGGCGCGGGGGCGCGGAGGCAAAAAACTTTTCAGCGGCGATTATGCTCACAAGGTAATAACAGGCGGAAGCCGCGGTTAGAATACCGAAAAGTGCCCTGACAGAGTCAAGAATCATCGAGATGGACAATGACCGGTCGTCAGGCAGGCAGATGAGCGCCACGCCGAGGCATACGAATATCGTACCCGCCCAGCGCAATCGGTCGATTTGTTCATGGAGAATGAATTTTGCCCCCAGGACCGTTACCACATAAACGATTGCAGTGGCTGGAACAACGAAACTCAGATCGGCCCAGGACAGCACGGTCAAAAAAGAAAAAAAACTCACCGCCAGGCACACTACGCCCAGAATGAAGTCCAGATTACCCAATATTTGCTTTATGGTTTGCAGAATCTGAAGCCGGTTTAGCGCCGAGACGTCGCCAATTTGCTTCATACCCCTGGTGAGAAATACGTCGCCCGCCGCATTTGAGAAAACAACCATCAGGACCATCAAGGCAGTCAACATCAGATTCCCCCCGATCCAGGCTCGCTTCCTTCGGGAATCTCTTGCTCCAGTTTGGCTTTTCTTGCGCCGGAGAGGGAAACCAGGATGACCCCGAAAACGATCAGTACGGAGCCCATCCAACGTGCCTGCGAGACAGGTTCGTCCAGAAAGTAGTTGCCGGTAAACACATTCAGTATGTATCCCAGGGCGGTCGCCGGCAGAACGAAGCTCAGGTCGGCCCACGAAACAACTGAAAGAAAGCAGGCGAAAAAAAGAATCAGCAGAACGATTCCGCCCCAGATAAAAGGGCTTTTCATGGCGTAAGCCAGCATGGTGAGAGAGAAGCCATCGCTGAAGGAAGGCATCGAGGCGATGACTTTCATCCCTTTGCTCAGCAGTGTATTTGCGGCTGCCTGGGAAAGAATCGCCAGGGTGATTACAAGCGCAGTTTTCATGAATCCTTTTCCAGGTCAAAGTAGGTGGAAGGGATTACGCGAAGCCTTTCAATTTTAGAATGGACCGCGGGATCGATCAAGATGCGGAGTTCTCTGAACCGCTGCATTTGTCTTGTATCATCGGCTGACGGCGAGCAGGGGAGGGCGGGATGAAAATAAATTTCGCTGAAGCCCGGCGGCAGCCCATCGAGCAGGGATAAGACATACTCGAGGCTCATAGAGCCGGTGAGCATGTTTCCATATACCCTCTGCGGAAACCTGAATCCACGGCTTCGGACGAGCCGCTTCATTCTCCCTGTCAGGAGTTTGAAAATAAGAGCATTTCCGGCCGCAAGGATCTGCGATTGCAGGAAGGGGAGGGCCGCAAAAAAATTGTCGGCCGGTACCCGAAGCCTCTTTATGCAGTATCTTTCGGCACTTTGGACTATCGCATCCAGGACGACCGGATGCACATGCATGTGGCAGTGGCTGTCCACGTGCGAAAACCTGAGTCCCGATTCGCAGAATCTTTCAAATTGAGCGTCGATTTCATCGAACAGTTCCTGCCTGGCTCTCCTGGAAAAAAAATATCGCAGACCGGCCAGGGCAGGGTCGGATGGAAAAGACCCATTTTTGCCGGCAACGTGCGGGATTTTCGAGGGGCGCAGAACCGGCCGGCCGGCGGCGCAGGTTACGTGAAGCCCGACAGCAAGACTCGGGTTTTCTTTTGCCAGGGTCACCGCGTGTTCGAATGCCTCGCCGGAGACTATGAGGCTGGTGCTCGTCAAAATTCCACGGCGGTGAGCAAGCATAACAGCCTCATTAACTTCCCTGGAAGAGCCGAAATCATCTGCGTTTATAATAAGACGGCGCGATTTCATCTCTGGTACCCGTTCACCACAGAGTCACAGAGAGCACGGAGGATAGAAAAAGTCATAGAATTCGCCGACGTATGCCGTCCTTTACTCTTCTTGAAACTCTGTCAAGCATATCGGGTTAGACAGAGGTTTTTTCTCTGCATTTTTCTCAGCGGTCTCTAAAGATCGACCCTAGCCCCTCGAAGCAGGCAACCGGACTTTTGGAATTATCGAACGCACTCTCAAGATCGATCCAGCCCCGCAATCGGATTACCGGATTTTGTGAGTTATCGATCGGTGAATAGCTCTTAGTCTTTTCGTTGGGGTATTCTTTCACCTGGTTTTCTCGAAAACGTTGCCGCTAAATTTCTTGCGCCGCGCTCGCAATCTCAGATAATCACGAGCTTCATGGTAGAGGCGTCTGCGCTCGTCTCTATCGAATATTGCCCGCCGCACAATCCTGTAAATCACCTTGGGCCGGAAATAATAGCGGCCGTAGAAGTATTCGACCGCATCAACGATCTCCTGGCGGCTGAGCCAGGGATACTCATAATTGGGAAGCTGGTGTCCCAGCTCGTCCGACATGTCGTCTTCGGTCAAATAGCCATTGGTCTGGAGATATTCATAAAATTCTGTGCCGGGATAGGGGTGCGCCAGAGATACCTGGATGGTTTCGGGATCGAGTCGCTCGGCGAATTCGATAGTGCGCATTATCGTTTCTTTGGTTTCACCGGGGAGCCCGATCATGAAATCTCCATGCACGGTCAAGCCCAGTTCGCGGCAGTTTTTCATGAAGGTGAGAGACTGTTCGACAGTGATTCCCTTCTTCATGTTATCGAGAACTTCCTGGACGCCGGATTCAAAGCCCACCACCAGAAGACGGCAGCCGGCCTCCTTCATGGCTTTGAGCATATCGTAATCCGCATGCACCCGGCTGTTGCACGACCATGTGAAATTGAGTTCTTTGAGATGCTTGCAAAGCTCGATAACGCGCTTTTTACCCCATGCCCAGGTGTCATCGTCGAAGAATATCTCTTTTACTTCTGGAAAAAGTTCAAGCGCGCGCTTGACCTCGGCCACAACGCTTTCGTTGCTTCGAAGGCGCCAGGGATGCCCGGTGAATGTCTGCGGCCAGAGGCAGTAGATGCAGCGGGCCGGGCACCCGCGAGAAGTATAAAAGGAAAGATAGGGATGTTTTAAAAAAGGGATATTGTATTTGGTCGGATCGATGTCGCGCCTATAAATATCCACGATAAAGGGAAGCGAATCCAGGTCCTCGATGGGAGGCCGGTCAGGATTGTGAACTATCTTCCCGTTATCCCGGTAGCTGACCCCTTGTATGTCCTTGAGGGCTTTGCCCGAGGCGAATTCCGCAACTGTGTAGTCGAATTCCTTTCTCGCAACGAAATCGATGGCCGAAGAAGCATTCAGGGCCTGCTCGGGCTGGACCGAAACGGGAGGGCCGACAAACGCGATCTTAATGGAAGGGTTGACTTCCTTTATCATCTCAGCAAGTCGGACATCGTTGTAAAAACCGGGTTTGCTTGTGAACAGAACTAGAAATTCGAAATCCTTCGCGATGCGAATGGTCTCTTCAGGGCCAATTCCGTGGGGCGCGGCGTCAAGGAGCCTGCTTTCCTTTATCAATCCGGCCGGATAGGCGAGCCAGACGGGGTACCAGTAGGATGCGATTTCGCGGCGCGCAGGCCAACGGGCGCCGGCTCCCCCGTCAAATTTCTCGAAAGACGGAGGGTTTAAAAGTAGAGTTTTCATTTTTCGGTCGGCTCCTCAGATTCAAAGAAAACGCACTATAAGGGGGTGAAGGGCAGCATGTCAAGCTGCCTGGTCCGGGAGCAATCCCGGGGACCAGGCAAGATGAGATCTGCCGATAGCATTCTAACGTGATGGTTGAGGTGTTCGATTATCGGCCGTTCCGTACAAGGTGTTTGGCCGGAATAAACGCGGAGCGCAGCCTCGATCGGCGATGATAATTATCCACAGTCGATTGCCTCGCTGATTCCTTTGCCGGCAAGGACCATCGGCGAAACATTCTCTTCAGCGGGAATAATGCAGTTGATGATTGCTGGCCCCGGTTTGCCAAGCGCCTCGGGCAGGCCTTTTATTATCTCCTCTTCGGTGGTGAACGTATAACCCGATATGCCGTATGCCTTGGCAAGGATTTCGAAATCGGGATGAAATGAGAAGTTTACGGCCATATAGCGTCCCTGGCAGTAGAATTCCTGGAGCTGGCGCACCATGCCCAGAGTGTAATTGTTCATAATGATGATCTTGACGCAGATGCCCTGCTCCATCATTGTGCCCAGTTCCTGCATGGTCATCTGAAAACTTCCATCCCCGGTCACAAGAATGACGTTCTTGCCTGGAGCGCCAAGAGCTGCGCCGAGAGACGCCGGCAGACCGAATCCCATGCATCCGAGCCCGCCTGAGGAAACCAGCGTGCGTGGTTCCTTGAACCTGTAGTACTGGGCTACCCACATCTGGTGCTGGCCAACGTCGGTAACGATAATGGCGTCGCCCTTGGTGCAGTTCCAAAGCTGCTCGATAATGAACTGAGGCTTGAGGCCGCAATCGCGGTTGTAGCTCAGGGGGTATTGCTCCTTCAGGCTCTTGATGCGTGAGAGCCATTCGGAACGGTCGATTTTTTCAAGAAGCGGAAGGAGTGCCTTCAAAATGAGTTTCACGTCGCCGACTAGGGGCACATTGGTGGGAATCACCTTCCCGATTTCCGCCGGATCGATGTCGACGTGAATTACCGTTGCCTGTGGGGCGAACTCGTTGATGTTCATCACGACCCGGTCATCGAACCGTGCGCCCAGCCCGATCAGCAGGTCACATTCCGTGATGGCCAGATTTGCGTAGCGGGTCCCGTGCAGACCGAGCATGCCGAGGAAGAGCGGATGGTCGCCGGGAAAACCGGAAAGCCCCATAAAAGTATTGGTTACAGGCGCCGATATAGCTTCGGCGAACTCAAGAAGATCCTCCGAGGCATTTGAGGCAAGGATTCCCCCTCCCGCGTAGATGACGGGTCTTCTGGCCTTTGCTATCAGTTTTGCGATCTCGGTTATTTTGGACGGATGTCCTTTGTAAGTAGGCTTGTAGCCCCTTAGGTTCACCGTCGAAGGGTATTTGAAGCTCAGCTTTGCCAGCGCCACATCCTTGGGAATATCTATGAGAACCGGGCCCGGCCGGCCGGTCGATGCGATATGAAATGCGTTCTTCACAATAACCGGCAGCTTCTGCGGGTCCTTGAGGAGGTAATTGTGCTTTGTAATCGGCATGGTGATGCCGGTGATATCCACTTCCTGGAAGGAGTCGGTGCCAATCTGCTCAGTTGGCACCTGCCCGGTGAACAAAACGAGCGGGACGGAATCCATGTAAGCGTTTGCTATGCCCGTAACAAGGTTGGTTGCCCCGGGCCCGGAAGTCGCTATACATACCCCCACCTTCCCGGAAACCCGGGAGTATCCTTCCGCAGCATGCACCGCTCCCTGTTCGTGCCGTACCAGCACGTGTTTTATCTTGGTTGAATGATAGAGAGCGTCGTAAACCGGGAGGATGGCCCCGCCGGGATAGCCGAACACGACTTGCACGTTTTCTTTTTCGAGGCACTGAATCAGGGCCTCGGAAACCGTCATTTCCACGAAACACCTCCGGAAATTCCTAAAACTCTGAGGGCGCGTTCTAAGTGTCTTCCAATTCCCGCGCCGATGTGTTGCCCAGGGCAACGAATTTGCTTCCCCGCAGCATTGCTATCTTCCCTGTGCGTACCAGCTCCTTGATCCCGTAGGGGCGCAGGGATTCCTCAAATGCATTGATTTTACCCGCATTTCCGGTACATTCGAACGTCAGGGTTTTCCTGCCCAGGTCAACGACTCGAGCCCGGAATATCCCCGCAATGTGTATGATCTCGACACGCTGGCTCGGTTCGGCCGATACCTTGATCATGACCAGTTCCCGGTCAACGTATTCGTCTTCAGTTATGTTGCTGATCTTGATAACATCTATGAGCTTGTGGAGCTGCTTGGTGACCTGCTCGATGAGTGGTTTGTCACCTTCGACCACGATGGTCATACGCGAGACATCAGCTCTGTCGGTGCGGCCCACGGCCAGACTGTCAATATTGAAGCCGCGCCGTGCAAAAAGGCCTGCCACGCGAGTCAGAACGCCGGGAGCGTTCTCAACCAGTACGGAAAGGGTGTGCTTCTCCATCTATTTGGAACCTCCGGCCGGGTTTTTAGAAGCATATTCAATTACTCGATTTTGGCGGAATATATCAACATTGACTCGTCTTTTAAAGCGCAATAGATTCAAAACCTTTTGCGCCAGGGCTGCAAGTACCGTCGGCAAGGGCTAATTTACTCTTAGTTACAAGGAGACTCGATTGCGCTACAACAAGATCATAAACTTCTTCTTCGAAATGGGAATGCTTAAAAAAACCCCCCGCTCGGGTTTTCAGTTTCTTGGGTCCGGCCGCGAGTCCGTTGCAGACCATTCGTTCCGGGTGGCAATGATCGGGTTCGCTCTTGCGCGCATGGACGGAAGCGTCGACCCGTTCAAGGTGGTTTGCTTGTGTCTGGTTCACGATCTGCCGGAAGCGCGGACCGGCGACCAGAATTATGTCAATAAAAGGTACGTCACGGTGGACGAAGCCGGCGCAATGGCTGATCTGGCCGACTCCCTCCCCTTCGGGGACGAACTGAAAGAGCTTCTCAAGGAGTACCGGGGCTCGGAGACGGCCGAAGCCAGACTCGTTCACGATGCCGATGTGCTCGACCTGATTTTGGAGCTAAAGGAGCAAAACGACCTCGGGAATTCTTACGCTGAAAAATGGATACATTTCGCCCGGCAGCGGCTGGTTACTTCGATTGCGAAAGAGATCGCCGAAGAGATCTTAACGACGGATTCGACAGACTGGTGGTTCAAAGGCCACGATGAATGGTGGGAGAAAAATCACGAGGTATAGTTTGCAGCCCTCGCGTCGGTATGCAACTATTCTTTGTCTTTCTTCCGGTGGTCGGATATCGATATTACTTTACCCTGCTTGCCCGATTTATCCTGCTTCTCTTTCCTGGGTGCGACCAATTCGGGCTTCGTCGGGCTTTTCCTTTTGTCCTCGGGCTCAGGGATAGTATCTTGTTCGGCGGGAGCAACCACTTTTTCTATCCGCATGGGCCGGCCCCCCATCGTGAATTCGTCGCCGTTGTAATAGGGTTCGCGCAAAATCCAGGTGACCACCAGCAGAGGGATCTGCAGGACCAGTAATTTGACCTGAAACCAACCCGGTTTCACGTCGGCGGATATTCCTTCGACCCGGGCAAAAAAGGCCGTGTTGTCCATATGTACGAGAACGACATCACCAACTTCGGTCATTATTTGCTGTCCGCAGCCCCCCTGGTCGGTTAATCCCTGTCTGTCCGTTCGAGACGGTATAAACTTCACGAGTTAAGGAATATAGCCGGACGGGCGATTTTTCACAATGGGTCAATGATCATAATTTTTACGAGAGCCGTTTCGCGTCCCTCCGTTCACGTATTCCTCGCCCAAGCTCGCCGGAACCAGCGGCAGCCCCTTAAGATCGGGAATCCGAAACCCGAAGACCATCTGCAAAAACAAAGTGACGATCTTGAACGTTGCCCCCCAGAGAAGTTCGGCTCGCCCGCTGATGCTATAGATGAAACACGGGAAATCCACGGTCGTCCCGCTAAACCGCCATTCCAGAGGGGCAGGAACGTTTAGCCTGTAGACTGCGTAATTAAGCGGGTTGAGGAGCGCGCGCAGGGGAAACCGTACGATTCTTTCGACTTCCCAGCTCAAAGTGAACTCCTTCTGGTATGAAACCCATGCTGCCAGCGGATGGATTACCCGGCGATAAAGAATGAGACACTGTGAAGGGAGCGGCCCCAGGAAAGTCAGCCCGAAAGGGTTGAGGCGCATTTCTTCCCAGCTCTCCCGCAGGCCTGCCGCATAAAGCAGTGAGAGGAATTGCGCATCTTCGGGTTGCCCTGTTTTCAGTTCTTCCCAACAGGGCCACCTTGAAAGAAACGAACCGCTAAACGACAGAAGCCTGGAAAGAAAGCGGTCGAATTTTTCTATAGCTCCGCCCGGGCAGCATAGGTCCCCGGGCTGTCTGACCTCTTTGGAGCGTTTGTTCAGGATAATGCAGACCTCTGGAATGCCGCCTTCCACGGGCACTGTCTCGCCAAGGAGGAGCAATACGCTCGAGGTGCGTACCCCTGAGCAATCGGAGGCCGGGGAAAGGGTCTCAAGGCCGCAGTGCCTTGAGAGTACGCTCGTCACACGCTCCTGCAGAGCGGTTGCATCGAATACCAGGTTCAAATCGGCTGGCGGACAGTTCACTTTGGCAATCCCTGCAGCTTTTTCTCTATGCGCTTGGCCGAGATAGGATAAAGGGTTCTTATTTCCGGAGCAAACAGGCTGATCTTGAACTCCTCAATCATTTGGGCAACGTCCTCAATAAAATCGAGCCCCTCTTGCGTTGGCCGGGAAAGAATCCGTTTTCTGATCTCACCGAGTTCAGCCCGAAATGATTCAATCTGAGCTTCTTTGGCCAAATCCTTTTCCGGGGAGACATAAGCCCGCTCCGCGCGAATGCCGAGTGCCCGGAGGTATCGTGGTAAAAGTCTCATACGCAGGTCGGAGAAGCAAGACAGAAAATCCGGCGGCATGAGTGTTTCGAGTTCCCCGGCGATTACGGCCAGCCGGTCGATGACAGCCCGGTTCTTGCCAGCCATGCGCAAAAACCGGTCAAGAACAGCGCGCGTTTCCTGCCTTTGCCTCACCGCTTCGAGAACGGGTTTTAGAATATCCTTGCCGAGTATTCCGAGACGGCCTTTTAGTTTTTCAAGACTTTCAAGAAAACGGTTCCGGTCGGGGCATTGGGCTAACTCCAATTCGAAAATCCCCCGCAGAATATAATCATACAGAGCCGAAGAAGCCTTTTTTATGCCGCCCAGGAAAAAAACAGTCGATGCAAACGAATCCGGAAACGCCCAGTCTTTTCTGAAATCTTTAAGTTCGGCGGCAAACGCGTTTCTAGACAGGCGCATAAGTCCTTCGCGGGTCGACTCCCGTGCGCGGCCCGGCTCGGTGAAAAGACGAACGGCCACCTTTCCTTCTTCATCTGCCAGCCCCGGATAGGCCAGCCGTGTAACCCCCAATGCATCGGTTCCGATCTCGATGCTCTGAGGCAGGTTGCCGAAATCCCATCCGGCAAGTTCATCTCGTTCCCAGGTTTTCCTGGCCACATGCCAGAGTCTGTCTTCGTGCTTTTCAATTGCAAACGGCCGAAGGCTTTCGATGTCGCGGCCCGAGGTGAGAACATTTCCCTGAGGTCCGACCACTTCGAATCGCATTCTCAGAAGATCGGGCAACTGCTGTGCGTCCCATTGTTCCGGAGGAATGCGGATTCCGGTGACATTTAGTACCGCATCGCTGAGTCTGCCGTAAAAATCTCCGTGTCCGATATCGAGGGCCCCAAGTATTCTCGGGGCAGTTTCGTTAACGGGGACAAGTTGTTTACGTATACTTTTGGGAAGAGATTTGAGCAACACTGTCACTTTTTCCTGGAGCATGCCGGGCACGAGCCACTCGAAAAGTTCCGCAGAAAGGATCGGCAGAATATGGACGGGCACTGAAAGCGTGATGCCGTCATCCTCCTCGCCGGGGTGGAACGCATATCGAAGAGGAAGCTGGACCCCGCATGCACTGAGAGTATCAGGGAATTGCTCGATGGCTTCAAAGTCAGGTTCGATTCGAAGGAGGTCTTCCTCCTTCATTTTTAGAAAATCGTCTCCACCCATGTCTTTGATGAGTTTGTCAAAGGACCTGATATCGGCTAGTTGCGGAATGCGCGCATCATAGAACTCGACGAGAGCCTGGTCATCTACGAGGAGGTCGCGCCGGCGGGTCTTGCTCTCGAGTTGCTCGATTTTTGAGAGCAGGGCCAGGTTGTGTTCAAGAAATCCGTATCTGCCGGGAAGGTCTCCTTCGACAAGGGCTGAACGGATGAAAATCTCGCGTGCTTCTGCGGGATTTATGCGCGCGAAGTCGATTTTGCGCCGATCGACCAGAGTAAGGCCGTAAAGAGTTACCCTTTCAAAAGCGGCAACCTGGCCGCGGCTCCTCTCCCAGTGAGGCTCTGACCAACTGTATGTGCACACGTGCCGCCCGGCTTCTTCTATCCATCCGGAGTCGATGTTTGCGGACGTCCGCGCAAAAAGTCGGGAGGTCTGCACCAGTTCAGAGGCAACAATCCATTGGCCGCCCTTGTTGAAAATGGTTGATCCGGGGAATATCATCGCCTGCCGGCCTCTTGCGGCAGTGTAGATATTTTTGTCCTTGCGCATGGCAACCTGGCTGAGATAGCCGCTCAGAATGGATCGATGGATGGCGTCATAGTCCGCCGGGCTGGAATTTTCACTAAAATCGCCGAATTCGCTGAGAATGGATCGAATTTCTTCAAAAATGTCCCGCCACTCACGGATGCGCCGAAAAGAAAGAAAATGCTCTCGGCAGAACTTTCTGACCTGGCTGGGCGTTCTGCGTGAGATCCGTTCTCCAATTACAGGGCGCGGACCTGCATTGCCGTTCTGCGCCTGTCGTGCATCCGGGGAAAGTCCGGTATCCTGCTCGGCGCCTTCGGACAGGGATCCAGTAAGTGGTTCCTGCCAGCAGGCCTGCCAGATTTTTAACAGCGATACGAAATCGGAGCGGCGGTCTCGAAAAACCGCCTGGGCCTGCTCGGCCTGCGCTTCCTGGTCAAGCGGCCTCTCGCGAGGGTCCTGGATGCTCAGGGCTGCGCCGATAACCATGAGTTCCCGCAGTGCATTTCCCTGCCTTGCCTCGATAAGCATCCTGGAGATTCGCGGATCGAGCGGCAGGCGGGCCATCATTTTGCCGATGGGAGTAAGCCTGTGGTGAGCGTCAACTGCGCCGAGCTCGCGCAAAACGCCGAAGCCGTCCTTGATGGCGGTGGGAGACGGCGGATCGAGGAACGGGAAATCCTGCACTTTGCCCAACTTGAGGTAGAGCATTCGCAGAATTACCTCGGCAAGATTGGACCTCTGGATTTCCGGCGGCGTATAAAGAGGCCGGTCAAGGTATTCCGTCTCCGAATAGAGCCTCACGCAAATTCCTGCTTCCACGCGGCCGCACCGCCCTTTCCTCTGGTCGGCGCTCGCCCTGGAGATGGGCGCCACCGGGAGGCTGCGGGTCTTGGACCTTGCGTTGTACTGGGCTATTCTGGCCAGCCCGGTGTCTATCACATATCTTATTCGTGGAATTGTGAGGGAAGTCTCTGCAACGTTTGTAGCAACAACAATCTTCTCCTTGGGGATCGGCGCGAAAATCCTCTGCTGGTCGGAGGCCGCCATTCTACCGAACAGAGGCATGACAATCGTGTTCAGGTAGCGTTTCTCATCGAGGCGTTGGACTGTTTCCCTGATGTCGCTTTCGGTCGGCATGAATATGAGAATGTCGCCTCTTTTGCCCCGGCTTAGCTTAAGCATGTCGGCTGCCGCAACCGCCTGGTCGATGTAGGTTGTATCCTCTGCCTGCTCGCTCTCAGCCGGATCGGGGGGCCGGTACCACACATCAACCGGCCAGGTCCTTCCGGAAACTTCGATGATAGGGGCTCCGCCGAATGCACTCGAGAATTTTTCCGGATCGATTGTTGCCGAGGTGATTATCACCTTGAGATCGGGTCTTTTTGAAAGCGTCTGTTTGAGAATGCCGATGAGAAAGTCTATGTTCAGAGTACGCTCGTGCGCTTCGTCCACGATGATCGTGTCGTAGGAGCGAAAATTTCTGTCCCTTTGCGCTTCAGCGAGCAAAATGCCGTCCGTCATGAATTTTATGCGGGTCGTGCGTGCGGTCCGGTCCTGGAAGCGTATTTTGTATCCAACCAGTAATGGTCCGTTCCGGCCTATTTCTTCAGATACGCGTGAGGCAAGGCTGATGGCGGCTATGCGGCGCGGCTGCGTGCATCCGATGAGGCCGGTTTGGCCTCTATCCGCCTCGATGCAAAACTTGGGAATCTGCGTGCTTTTCCCCGAACCTGTCTCACCGGTAATTACCAGCACCTGGTGTTCGCGGATCGCGTTGACGATCTTTTCCCGCCATTCGGTAATAGGCAGCTCGGGGGGGTAGGATGGCACAAAAGCAAGCGGTGTGCCGCTAACTTGGCGATGTCTTTTAGTGGAGGGGGGAGATGTCATCGAATGTTCGCGCAACCGCTCCATTTCGTGAGTCGAATTTTTGTAGGAACCGATGGGCCAATGTCTTCGCAAACCATCTTTACAAAAGCCCGAGCTTGTGTCAATTGTCGTCCACCGCGCTCGAAGCGTCGAGATGTGATTTATATTTTGATTAATTATAATCGCCATGAAGAATTCCGGCTAATTTACGCCGGCTGTTGAAGGAGGCGCAATGATCGAGTTCAGGGACCAGGTGGGAGAAGCGGCCGATTCAATAAAAAAATACCTGGAGTGCGAACCGGTAGCCGGGTTGGTCCTTGGTACAGGCCTCGGCGGCATTGTGGATGAGATTGAGAAGACCGTGGTCGTGCCTTATAGCGATGTTCCTCATTGGCCGGTCTGTACCGCCCCCGGTCATCACGGGCAGCTCGTATGCGGCACGTGGGCAGGAAAGCCGGTCATTGCCATGGACGGCCGTTTTCATCTCTACGAAGGTTATACGCCTCAGCAGATTTCATTTCCGATCCGGGTCCTTCGGGCACTCGGAACAAAAACGCTCGTGCTTTCGAATGCGGCCGGCGGGCTAAACCCGAATTTCCAGGCCGGGGACCTGATGGTAATAACGGACCATATAAATCTAACGGGGCAAAACCCGCTCGTCGGACCCAATGTCGATGAGTGGGGTCTGCGGTTCCCGGACATGATCGAGCCATATTGCCGCCGCCTCGTCGCTCTTGCCGAGCAAACGGCGCTGAATGAAGGTATTGCGCTGCGAAGGGGCGTCTACGCCGGGGTGCTCGGTCCTTGTCTGGAGACTGCTGCAGAAACACGTTTTTTGAGGATGGCCGGGGGGGATGCCGTGGGCATGTCCACGATCATCGAAGTGATAACGGCAGTCCACGCAGGCATGGATGTTCTGGCCATATCGGTAATAACCAACGTCAACCTGCCCGATTGTTACAAGCCTGCGATGGTCGAGCAAATCATAGAAACCGCAAATCGTTCAGGGAAAATCCTCAGCAGGCTTTTTGAGAAGACGCTGCAAAATTTTTGAAGCCCGGGCGAGGCTCTCCTCTCAGTCCGACCATGGACTCCAGCGGTTTCTCTCGAAAAAATCCTGACCAAAAATCTCCTGGTTCGAGCCGCACTTATTTATGCGGCCTTCGTAGAGCACAGCGGTCTTTTCTGCCAGAAATGGAATCTCGGTGTAGTCGTGCGTTACGAAAAGAGTGGTCATTTTCATTTGTTGCAGAATTTTGCCCAGATCGTTCAACAGCGAGTTACGGGTGGGATAATCGAGGGAAGCAAACGGTTCATCCAGAAAAAGGAGGTCGGGTTCGAGGGCGAAAGCCCTGGCCAGACTCGTGCGTTGCGCCTCGCCCACCGAGAGCGATCTTGCCCGCTGCGAGCAGATATGGGCTACGCCAAACAGATCCAGCCATTTGTGCGCCCTTGCGACAGCCGCTTTCCCGGGTACCTTGCGTATCCGTAAAGCCGTGGTGAGATTGCCGAGGACGGACAAGTCGAGAAGGAGCGGCTCCTGAAAAACAACGGCCATGCGTCGCCGCAACTGAAGAAGATTGTTTGGGCCCGCAGTGACGCCGTCCAGTTCGATAGTCCCGGAGGTTGGCTGATGCAGCAGAGCGAGAGTGAGAAGGAAAGTGGTTTTTCCCGCTCCGTTCGGACCTATGAGCGCGATGGTCTCGCCCCGATTCAGGGAGAAATAATCGATATTGAGAATCTCCCTGGTCGAGCTTACACGCCGCAGATTTTTGGCGATCAGCAATGGTTTCAAAACGAAGACGGCTGCCTTTCGGATTACATGCTATGTCAATGCTGACGCATACTATTTTGCGGCGGCATGGTCAAAGCAATAAGTCCTGAAATATCGTGAAATTTGGATTTAGACGGCAAAATACCGATCCCTGCATCTTGAATTCCGCGCTCATGAAGTTTCGCGTCCTCTTTCATTACACCAGAGGAAGGGATAGTCAAGCCGGGCCGAGTGGTCCGCGTTCTCCCGGACTCACGCGCATACCCTGTGGCATGTCGTTTGCTCCACGCCCGTCTGAAGAATTCCGGAATGGGGCTGAGCTCTTTAGCAATAGGGCTGAATGAATGCCGGTCACCTTAAAAGGAGGATCATTGTGACGAAATGGAAATGTTCAGTATGCCGTTATGTTTCTGTGCTTTTTATTATTTTAGGCTTAGCTGTCTTTAGCATGGCGTCGGATGCCTTCGCCGGAGGCGTTTATCTTGGCTTTGAGATAGACGGACCGCCACCGGGTTATGCCGTGGCGCCTCCCGAAGTGGTGTATCCGCCCGGGGTAGTGGTGGAACGGGCGCCTCCTCCTCCTCCGGTAGTGGTCCAACGGACCCCTCCCCCGCCTCGGGTGGTGGTCGAACGGACCCGGCCTGTCATCGTTGGTGAGGAACCTTTTGTTGTTGAGCGACGGTCCAGCGTGTATTACTATTATCGCCCATCGTATCAGTACCATTCATACCGCGTGGAAACTGAAAGGGAGTACCATCGGTATAGAAGTGATAGTTTGGAAGACGATAGCGAATATTGAGGGGGAACCGTTATTTTTACAGAAAGAAGGGGGGCAGCCCCTTCTTTCTGTGGGGGGCAAAGCCTTTCTGGATATAACTCTTCAGGTGATCGGGGCCATTGTCTGTATACTCGCCAATCCTTTGCATCGCGAGTCGTGGCTTTCGTTGGCTCGCAAGCAAAGCCATTGGTCCAGGTTCTGCTGGGTGCAGCGTATATCCTGCATCTCCTGGATCAACCTGGATGAGCACGTCCCGAAGCCATATTCCGATCGAGGCAAGTCTGCAAACCTCCTCATTTAGCTGGATAACTGTCCGGTTTTCAAAAATTGCGTAAAGGGATCGCCCTGAATTTACGATAAGCTTGGTATCAGGTAGGTTGTACTCAGTATCTGAGCGGGGGGCCGGTCGGTGACATCATGCTGTAAGTCCAATCGGTCCCGCGTTTTGGTTTCTCATGCAGATTTATCCCGGAGAAAGGCATGGAAAATTCCGACGATCTCCTCATTGCGAGCTGCCGGACTGTAATAAAGACAGTCCTTTTATGTCTGGATAATGCGACGAAGGCCACGATTTACAAGATCGGCCTCATGCCGGAACTGAGAGCCGTACGCGTTTTGTCAGGCACAAGGACACAGGCTTTTGATGAGAAAGCTTTTGATGATAAGGTTTCTGATGAGTTCGAATGGGGATTGCCTGCGGTCTCCGATTACAACCCCCCCGGCAAAAAGTGGGAACAATACCGCGACCAACCCGGCCGGCCGCTGGAAGCCATGGGCTGGTGCGTGGAAACGCAGAGCAGTTGGACGGCGGAAAATCCGATGATGGACCCCAGGAGTGTCAGAAAGCAACTCTTGGGGCTACCGGAAGACGAATTTCACATGGAACCCGTACTGGTTCGGAAAAAGAGCCTCTACGGCGATTCCAGTGAAAAAACTCAATATCCCGTCGATTGGCAGGGGAACGACATATGGCATGACACCGAAAATGTCGTTGCAGCCGTAGTAAAGATTCACTTTATGCCCGGCACATTGAGGCGCGGCGACCGTTCGACCAGAATCGCAGGCGAATTGGCCCAGAGCCTTGGTTCCGAACTGTTGACTTTATGGTTCAGAGAAAAGCTCTACAGAGCGAGCAAAGACTTTGCCCGCCAGAGACTCCAGACCTGCGAAATCCTGGCTCATGAGCTAAGGAATACATTGGTCAAACTCGGGTTTGTGTTCTCGGCGATAAACGCGCAGATCGCTATTCTCCGAGAGAGCTGGGAAAACCTGCTCAAAGAGCGCGTGGCCGGACTCGAATGGAAAGGACCTCTCCTTGAACTTCTGTGCGAGGCGTTGAGAGAAAAATGCCATGATCTGAATAGCTCCGAAGAGCTTAACGAATTATGTCAAAAGCTGCTGATAGAGCAGCAGGAACTGGCAAAACTTTCTCTTTCTCCCTACCAGGAGCAGGAGTGGGTCAGAAACAAGATTTACCCCAAGTGGGAAAAACTCCTTTCGGGGTCCAGCCTTTGGAATAAGTCGGAAATTGACCCTCTTCTGGATCGGCTTTCAAAGTCATTGCGCACCGGAATGAACTATGACCTGTTGGAGAATCTTAACGGCTTGCCGTCCAAGCTGCTTGGACGGTGGTCTAAACTCGCCTATGTGCAGATAACCTCGGGTAACCTCTTTCAGTTGGATGAAGTAATCCAGTTGGTTGAACAACCGATGCTGCCGGTTGGTCATAAAGATCAAATGCTGCGGGTGCTCAAATCGTTAAGGGCACTCGTTCATACTATCCCGGAAGTCGAGGAGAAAGCTGCCAAAATACTTCAGTCGTTGAGGTATGGCTCCTGGGCTGAAGGTGAATTCAGTCTCGGTTCTCACCCTCTCGAAACGGAGTCCGATGGAGAATTGGGACGGTCCCTGACCTATTGAGTCGTTAATTTTTTGTCTTTGTAAGAGTCGTCTGTCTATTTTTTGAAAATCCTGCCGAAAAGCGTATATAATGTCATGACTTCATCCATTTTGGTCCCTCACCCGTTGGGCAGACGGAAAGTTTGCGCAGGTAGATGCGAGATGACCAAGGGAACCGGCAAGATATCGTCCCCTGCTGATTTGCAGGTTTTAGATTTTTCCGCCCCGTCTCAAAGTATGTCGATGAAGTATAAACGGTTTTTTGATGCAGCGTCTGACATGCGCTTCATATCAAGCGGGTGTGGAAAACTGCTCGATGTGAATCAGGCTGGAGTGGAATTGTTCGGCTATCGCAGCAAAGATGAATTGCTCGAGATAGACAACGTGGGTATGCTTTTCCGCTATCCTGATGATGAAACTCAGTTTAATCGGCGGCTTGAAACCGAAGGTTTTGTCAAAGAATTTGAAGTGGAGATGAAAAAAAACGACGGGACCTTTTTCCCGTCATCCATTACCGCCGTAATTTACTTCGAGGAGGACGGTTCCATATCGTGCGAAGGGGTGCTAAGGGATATAACGGACCTAAAGGAACTGCAGGATGCTTATCATGAAGCCGAAAGACAGAACCGGGAGCTTTCTGAATCCGAGCGGCGAATTCGGGATCTGAACCAGCATATACTGAACATGCTGATGATTATGTCTCACGATATCCGGGGCCCCCTGGTTTCGATTGCCGCCACCCTGAAGCTGCTCATGCGCGGTTCGTTCGGACGAATGGATGAAAGCGTATGGAATACCGTTTCGGATTTGATGGGGCGGGTTCGGCACCTGATCGGCATAGCGGAGGATTGCCTTGGCAGTGCTCACTCTATGGAGGGTTCGCTTCGCAAAAAAAGGGAAATGATAGACCTGCGGCAGGATATCATAGACGCGGTACTCGATGAGCTTTCAAATGACATTGAGCAGCAGCGCATAGTGATCGACAACCGGCTCGGGGCTATTCCTGCCGGCACTATACCAATGGGTATAGATATGATGTGGCTCAAGGCGGTATTCAGGAATCTTTTCAAAAACGCCATACGTTATGGTGGTAAAGGATGTACGATCGCTTTCGGGTTCGAAGATCACACATCTTTTTATCGTCTGAACGTTTACAATAGCGGCAACCCGATTCCGGAACAATACAGAGACAGGCTTTTTACCAAGTTCACCCGGATCGACTGCGGGGCCGAGAAAAAAGATGGGTTCGGCATGGGCCTGTATCTTATACGGGAGATCATCCGGAAGCACGAAGGTGACATGTGGTACGAACCCAGAGCGGACGGTTCGGATTTCATTCTTATCCTGCCGAAACAGTCGGTTTGACCTGTCCACTTCAAGCCAGTTATTCTTGTCTTTCCGGGACAACCCTGAAACCATGAAAAGATTCGCAGGATGGGTGGAGCGAAGAGCGACCCATCAGCAACTTTTCCAGGCCAGACTTTAGATTCGCTTACTGCTCGGGTATGAATAGTGATTTCTCCTGCCGATATCAAAAGAGCGGCCTCCGTCATCGCAGGCCACATAATCCGAACGCCTCTGATATACTCTCCCACGTTCAGCAGCCTCGCCGGGTTCAAGATCTATCTGAAATTGGAGAATCTTCAGATAACCGGGTCGTTCAAGATTCGCGGGGCGACGTTTAAGATCCAGTCCGAACTGGGCAAAATCGGCAAAGGCGGAGTTGTTGCGGCGTCGGCAGGCAATCATGCTCAGGGCGTTGCTCTGGCGGCAAGCAGGGCCGGGTTGGCCTCCACAATCGTTATGCCTGAGTGGGCTTCGATTTCCAAGCAGGAGGCAACGCGCGGCTACGGTGGGGAAGTGATCCTCGAGGGACAAAGTCTGCCGGATTCGATAAAAAAAGCGCTGGAACTGGCAAAAGCGGGAAAAACCTTTATCCATCCGTTCGACGATCCGTCGATAATAGCAGGGCAGGGGACCATTGGCCTTGAAATACTCGAAGACATGCCGGATGTGGACCTGATCGCCGTACCGGTCGGTGGTGGAGGGCTGGTGTCCGGGATTTGCGTTGCTGCCAGGGCGCTCAGGCCCGGAATCCGGATCGTTGGGGTCCAGGCGCAAACGTGTCCTGCAGCTCTCAGAGCGCTTGAAACCGGCCAAACAGTATCGGTCGAGGCTCACCAGTCAATCGCCGACGGAATAACGGTCAAGCAGATCGGGCGCATTCCTTTCGATATAATCCGCAAAGAGATCGATCGGATTGTGCTGGCGGACGAGGACCGGATTGCCGAAGCCGTGATTATGCTTCTGGAGCGAAAGAAAATACTTGCCGAAGGGGCGGGGGCGGTTTGTGCGGCTGCCTTGCTGAGCGGGGAGCTCAAAGCCCCTGCGGGGGCAAAAGCTGTATTGGTGGTAAGCGGGGGGAACATCGACATATCTTTGCTGGACAGGGTCATCCGCAAGGGCCTGTCGCGTAACGGGCGCATAATGCGGTTCAAGGTCCGGCTCGATGATGTGCCCGGCGCGCTTGCTTCGCTGCTGGGGGTAATCGCGGCGGCCAAAGCCAACGTGCTTCAGATCTATCACAATAGGAGCGACGCCGGCATGTCTATTCATCAAACTATAGTGGAACTTGAAGTCGAAACGCGCAATTTCGCACACATCAGGGAAGTAGAGACCGCTCTGAACGCTGCAGCCTACCACATTGAAGGTTCTGTTCGCAATTCCGGGTAATTTGCCTTCTCGATCGGTTTTCCGGCCTGCAAAAAGGCCACCGCTTCCGCCCGCCTGAAACGATTGACTCCCCCACGTTCCACCATCAACAATCATTGTCCGGATATAAAGTAATGACTGATTTTTTTATCAGCGGGTAAATGAATCTACGGAATTGGAAAAAATGGCTCGGCTGGAAGATAACCTTATTAATGGCCTATCTAAAAAGGAATCATTATGGACGCGATCCAGGCAGTTATGACCCGGCGGAGCATTCGCAGTTACAAGCAGGAGGATGTTTCCGAAGATATGGTGCAAAAGCTGCTTCAGGCTGCTATGAACGCCCCGTCGGCGGGAAACGAGCAGCCGTGGCATTTAGTTGTGATCAGGGAGAGACGGATTCTGGACGCCGTCCCCGCTTTTCACCCCTATTCCAAGATGCTGAAGCAGGCCGCCCTGGGAATTGCGGTCTGCGGAGATTTAAGCCTCGAAGTTTATAAAGGGTTCTGGGTACAGGACTGCTCGGCCGCTACGCAGAACATGCTGATAGCGGCTCACGGGCTTGGGCTTGGGGCCGTCTGGCTCGGTATCCATCCATTCGAGGAAAGAATCACAGGAATGAAACGGATACTGTCACTCCCGGAGCATGTCATCCCGCTAAGCCTGGTCTCCATAGGGTGGCCGGCGGAGCAAAAGTCGCCCGTGATGCGATACAAGCCAGAGCGGGTCCATTACGATAAGTGGTGAAATATCCATGTGGCAGAGTTGGTGAACTATGAGGTAGTCGAGTGTCTTTTCATAGGCCATGATGGTTCCAGACCCGACCTATTATTTCTAAATTCATTTTGAGGCCTTAGTTTATGCAGGGTGCATGGTAAATTGACTTTCGCCACTGCCGACGGTATCTTCCATGGGGAGTTAGTAAAAAAGGAGAACAAATGACTGAACTGCTCAAGAAAGCCTTTGAGGCTGTTTCGGCGCTCCCACCTGAACGTCAGGATGCATTGGCGGGAATGATACTTGCTGAGATCGAGGACGAGAAAAAATGGAGTGAAGCTTTTGCGAGGTCACAGGACAAACTCGCCGATATGGCAAAGGGCGCGGTAGCGGAGCACAGGGCGGGCAAGACTCGTTCAATGAATGATGTGCTGTGATCAGTAAAGCTTCCAGCCGATTTTGGAAGGCCTTTGAAAAACTACCCTCAGAGGTAAAGGCTAAAACAAAAGAGGCCCACAAGCTCTGGATGAGCGACCCCTGGCATCCTTCTCTCCAGTTCAAAAAAATTCATGACCGATCTAATATCTATGCCGTGCGCATCGACCTCAACTGGCGAGCTTTGTGCGTCAAAGAAGGTAATGAATTCATCTGGTTTGGATCGGGACTCACGCCGATTACGAGAGGATACTCACTCAGGTTTGAGTAAATCTCCGAATCTAATTGCAGCTCTGTCCAGCCAGACCATATTAAGCTCCTTCCCAACCGGCACGCAAACCGCTATTATCCGCAACTGCCAATTTCACCAAAGTAAAACCAGGATTTCAAGATGATCGATTTCGAATGGCAAATCAGGCGGAGCGCCAGGAGAAAGACCCTCTCGCTTTGTGTTTATCCGGACAACAGGGTAATTGTGGCTGCGCCGGCAGGCATATCCAGCAAGGAGATAGCCGGATTCGTCGAAAAGAAATCCGGCTGGGTCCGCAAGAGGTTGGACCTGAACCGGGAGAAGCAGGAACAATTACCCGCGCGGCAATTCAATCCTGGCGAAAGGCTGTTCTATCTTGGTACGGAGCACACCTTGGAAATCTGTGAACGGCGCAGCGTCGGGGTATCCTGCGAACGTGGAAAAATAATCGTCTCCATACGCCCTGAAATCCCCGCAGCGACCCGCGCCCCGTTTATCAGACGACAGCTTGTCACCTGGTACGCAAATATGGCGCTTAAAAAAATTCAGGAACGCGTCACGCATTACATGCGAATAATCGGCGTAACGCCCAGCAAGGTGAGGATCAAGTCTCTAAGGTCGCGATGGGGCAGTTGTTCTACCAAGGGGGGTATAAATTTTGCCTGGAACATAATTTTAGCGCCCGAACCGGTCCTGGACTACCTAGTCGTCCACGAACTCTGTCATCTGGTCCACCACGACCATTCCGCCGAATACTGGAAACTTGTGGCATCCTTCATCCCCGCACACCGGGAAAAAAGAAAATGGCTTCGCGAAAACGGGCAAAGCCTGACTCTATAATACGGTCCCTACCATCCGCCGAACCGGACTCTATCCGCGCGAAAAAGTCCGTCTGACCTTTTTTCTTCACCCGGCCAACAAGAGATATAGGTTCTCCATCTTATCCGGGCTTCACCCTATCTACAGCCCACGATTCGAGCCAGGCAGCGATCCCTTCCTGAGACATCAGCAAATCCAGGACATTTTCGCGCATCGCGTGTTCGACGATATTCGGATATACGGAGCACTTATGGTCCTGCCCGACGGTCAAGCCCCCCCGTTCCCGAATGGTCCGCATTCCCCGCGCGCCGTCCGTTCCCAACCCGCTCAGCAAAACACCGCAGGCGTTCTCCCCAAAATGTTCCGCAGCGTTCTCAAGGAGGGAATCGATGGACCCCTCGGCTGAATTTCCTGCATTGATTACCGGTCCGTCGCCGTTCGAATCAGTCGTTATGCATAGGCCGCAATGGGTCGTGCCTACGTATACCTTACCGGCGCACAGTCGTTGCGGACCGGTTACCGGGACCACTTCGAGCGGGCTGATCTCGTTAAAATAGGAACAGAACGGCCCGAGAATCCTGGGATGGATTTCCTGCAAGGCTATTATCGACCCGGCAAAATCGGGCGGAAGATGCGTTACGATGCGCATGATAGTGTTCGGCCCGGCAAGCGTGGCGCCGAGAACCGCCACCGCGGAGGGGGCGCTGTCGCGGGGGGTAGGGAGGACGTTCGGCCGCTTGCGTCTTCGGACCCGGCGCATCCGGTTTACCTGCATCCTCGCAGCCGCGCGCACGCGCATGCGGATCAACTCCTCTTCGCTAACCCGGTCCGAGCCGTTCACTTTCGAGGGCTTGGGGACGAAATCCATCACCCCGAGCCTCAGTGCTTCGAATGCGAACCAGCCGTCCTGGACCAGGGAGCTGATGATCAGGACCGGGATCTGATAGCGCACCATAATATTTTTGACAGCCGTGATCCCATTCATCACCGGCATGTCGATATCCATCGTCACGACGTCGGGCTTGAGCGACGGGATTTTATCGAGGCAGTCCTGGCCATGGACGGCCACGCCCAGCACGTCGATGTGATCGTCCTCGCTCAGCATCTCTTTAATTGCTTTCCGCATTATGGGAGCGTCGTCCACGATGAGTGTCCGGACACGTGCCCCATTGCCGTTTTCATCTGCAGCAATCATTCTTCACCACACCTCCATTAGGTTTTCCGGAGCGGTCCACGTGATAGCCTCCGGCCCGCATTCCGCAGCCTGACGCACGCTTTCGACCAGGTCCGCACAGATTACCGTCTCGGCCGGCGGCACTATCACGCGAGCGCCGTTTCGCAAAAGCTCCTGCACCGTCCCACGGGCAAGAGCGTGGGCAGAGGAAAGGCAGAAAACATTGAGCCAAGGCCCCGCCTGTCTTGAAAGCTCTGTCAGGCAATCGCCTATCTCATCCTCCCAAGCGCGATCCCCGAAACCGCTTCCCGTTTCGATTGCGGGAATCCCTGGATGGAACCTGACCGGCAGAATCTGCTCCCCCGTCCCGAGGTGTAACGCGCCGTACGTGATGGCCTCCGTCGCAGGAAGCTCTTTTGCCCTCACGGCGGTTTGCTCTTCGATCATATGGCAAAAGGCCGGGAGAAAACCTGGCGCCATTTTCTGAAAGCCGACTACCAGGTTATTGGGGACGATCCGGCTCAAAGGAAGCCTGAACCAGTCCATCCACGCCCCTTCCGCCCCGACCACCACCAGTATCCTGCCGCCTTCACCGCGGGCCGCGAGCATGTTGCCGTGCGTCTGCCGGGGTTTTCGCCAACGCCGGTAGCGGGTAACGTCCCCGCGCGCCGCTCGTTTTACCAGATCGCGCAGACGTTCGCCGTAGCTTTCGATGTCGTCCGTTGCACTCGGCTTTGGCAGGAAGTCGACCGCCCCGAGCTTCAGGAATTCGAAGACGTCGCCCGGTGCGTCCTTTCCAAACGAGCTGATGATGAGCGCGGGGATCGAGTGGCGGATCATCACGTGCTTAAGGGTCGTATCCCCTTGCATGACGGGCATTTGGATATCGAGAGTGAGAAGGTCTACAGGGCCATGGCCTTCTAGAAAATCGAGACACTCGCGCCCGTTTTTCGCCCTCCCTGCAACTTCGATCGCCGGGTCTTGCGTGAGGATGCGCTCCAACTGCCGCGAGAAAAAGGAAGAGTCCTCGACGATCAGCACCCGTAGCTTGCGCGTTTCGGCGACCGGCGTGGAAAGAGATCCAGGCGTCTTTTGCCCCCGGTCTTCCGGTGCAAGCCCGTCGAAAAACTCAAAAATTCGGGCGAGGTGCTCGTCGCCCACCCCACCGTCAGGACCGGCGGCCTCTCCGTTGCCCGCGGCCGGGTGCTCGGTAATGTGCTCCTCGTCGCCCTGGCGGATGGCTTCGATCAGAAGGTGCTCCCATCCTTTGAAGATGGAATCCCTTTCGGCAGGCTGAAAAGGCCCTATTTCGAAGTAGCCGTCTTTCCATCGGATGATCTCGAAAAAGGCGGGTTCCCCGTCGATCTCCCCCGCCTGGGCGTGGCATATTCGTCCGCCTTTCATCCAGATCAGGCCCTTGCCACAAGAAGAAACGACGCTGATAGTGTTGTCCGAACCGGACAGGCAGAGCATCTGGAGGAGATCGGGCAGCTCCAGGTTGAGCGTTCCCGTAAACCCTTGAGAGCCGGGCCGGGTAGGCGGAGGACCTTGCTGGTAACGCTCTTCCTGTTTTGTGGTCATTCCAGTCATTTCCCTGTGGAGGTCTGCTTTCGATCGGCCGCCTCTTCACCCGAGGCGGCCCTCACCCTTAGTACGCGCCGGTCAATGCACGTAGGCCTGCTGCGAAGCTTCGACGTTCCGCAGGGGGGCCTTCATTCGTTTAAGAAGGGCGGAGACATCAAGGATCAGCGACACGGTGCCATCACCCAGAATCGTTGCGCCGGAGAACCCGTCGAAAGCGTGGTAGTCGTCCTCCAGAGGTTTGATAACCACTTCCCGTTCGCCGATCAGCCCGTCCACCACGAGACCCACCTCCCGGAAGCTGGTTGAGACGACGACGGTAAACTTTTGAGATTCCTGCTGCTGGTCGGCGCTAATTCCGAAAAGTTCCCCGAGGTGGATGAGGGGAATGGTCTTCCCGCGAAGATTGATCACCTGGAACCCTTCAATGGTGTGCGTTTCACGGTACCGATACCGAAGAATTTCGGTAATCGAGCTGAGCGGAATGGTGTACACCTGTCTTTCGCTCCGCACCAGCAGCGCGCGGATGATCGCCACGGTCAACGGTATCCGGACGGTGAAGCGGGTCCCTGTCCCGGCCAAAGAATCGACTTCGACCGTTCCGTTCATGCGTTCCACTTTTTCCTTTACGACGTCGAGTCCCACGCCCCGGCCCGCCGTCCCGTCCACGCGACTGCGGGTGGAAACGCCCGGCAGGAAGATAGCGTACACCACCTCCGAATCCGTCATCCTGGCAAGCTCATTTTCGCTCAGCTCTCGTCTTTCCTTCAGGATTTCCTTCAGTGTGCCGATGTTCACGCCGCAGCCGTCGTCCTCGATCTCAAGCACCACGTAATCCCCCTCGTGCCAGGCCGCTAACCGAATGGCTCCGGTCTCCGGCTTTCCGAGCCGCCTGCGCTCCTCCGGAGACTCGATCCCATGCGCGATCGCATTTCGGATGAGCTGAATGATAGGGTCCTGCATCAGTTCGAGTACCCGCTTGTCGATTTCGGTCTCTCCGCCTTCCACCACAAGGTCCACTTTCTTGCCCAGCTTGAGGGACTGGTCACGGACGACCCTCGGGAAACGATGGAAAAGCTGCGAGATCGGAAGCATCCTGACGCGCATGACGGATTCCTGAAGATCGTTCGCAACCCGCCCAAGCGATTGGGTCGATTCGTTCAGCCGGAAGCTGAGGGCGCGGAGCCTTTTTAGCTCGCTTTTGGGAAGCCCTCCCGCGGCAGCCAGGTCCCGGAGAAGGTCCCGAAAAATGGCCGCCGTCTGGATGAATTCGGACCGGGTGACGACCAGTTCGCCAACCTGATTCAGCAGTTGGTCCACCTTGAGCGCGTCAACCCGAAGGGAAGCCGAGCTGGAGCTATCCTCGCCCGTGGATAAATTGCGCGTTCTTTTGGCCTGCTTTCCTTCGCGCGGTTGCGGGCAGGACGTCTCGCCGGGCGGTTCTTCCGCTGTTGCCGGGGCGAGCTGCGCCGGTTTATCCTCTATCGTCGGCGTGGGGCCCATCGGTGATTGCGTCTCCGCCTGCGCCGTTCCACTGCCTGGTTTCGGCGTTTCCCCGAAAATGTCCTCCTCCGTCAACTCGAAGGCCTTGTCAACCGGCATACCTGCGTCCAGGGAGGGAATCTCTCGGGCCGTTTCGGGAGGCCCGATCTCCGGGAGCCCGAGGGAAGGGAGTATTTCCCGCAGTTTTTCCCAAGTCGAGCGGGCCAGGTCGAGGAGAATGTCTCCTCGGGTGGGTTCCGGCTCGAACAGGCTGCGCACCGACTGCTCAAAATCCCGGAGCGTCCCTGTGACCGGTTCGTAATCCATGTAGCGCGAAGAAGCGATCATGCGCTCCAGGAGTACTTCCGTTCTGGCGAAGTCGTCCTTCGAAAGAACGGATTTGCCCGCACTGCCGGCCAGCCCGACAAGCTCGGAAAAAAGCTCCTGGAAAGAATCCAGGAAAATGGTGAGAAGCTCCTCGTCGTCATCCTCCAGCCGAGCGGCGTATCCGGCTGAGGCAGCTACATAGCCAGCCTCGGTTTCAGGGAGTGCTGCCGCAGGCAGGAGCCGGCAAAGGCGCTCGCGGCAGGATGCGATCCCGCTCGCAAGAAGCTCTCCGCTCACCCCGCCGTTTCCTAACGCGTCGGTGATTGTTTGCGAAAAGTCGTTCAGGACATGTACCGCCTCTCCGAAGTCCATGTAGCGCGAGGAGGACGCCAGGCGCTCGACGAGCATCTGAATGGCGCGGACCTCAGATTCCGTCGGAAGGGCGTCCGGTGCGACGGCGCACCGGCAGGCGAGATCGAGAAACGTTTCCCGGAAGGATTCCGAATAAATGGCAAGGAGCTCCTCGTCGTCTTCAACCGGGACCTCTGCTGCGCTCCCTGTTTCCTCCGGTACAGAGTTCGCGGGCTGAAGCTCAAGCCCCGGCAGGAGTTTTCGGAGTCGTTCGGCGAGCGCTTCATACTGTTGGAGGAGAATCCCGCGGTCCCCGGGTTCACCCCGGGGCAAGGCCGCACTCTCGAGATTCCTGAGCTCAGCAGCTACTGTTTCGTAATTCATGTAGAGCGATGAGGCGATGAGCCGCTCCAGCGCATCGCGCACCTTCGCGATTTCCGTATCGGAAAGATTTTGGCTCGAAGAGCTTGAAAAAGGCCGTCCGATTTCGGCGAAATGTTCCGCAAAGGACTGCAGAAAGATGGAATAGAGCTCGCGATCTTCCTCTTCTTCGATATCGGCTTGCGGCTCCTCGGTCCGGTGAAATTCTACGGAAGGCTCACCGTGTTCAGCCGGCTCAAATGAGCTCTGAACACCTGTTTCAACGAGCTCGCCGAAATCGGCCCGGTCCATGTCGGTCCCGAAAAGTAGGTCCGGATGCTCCAGGCCCGCCGCCGCCCCGGGGACTGATTCCCCGGCACCGTTTCCGGCGAGAAAGGCCCGAAGCTCTTCCAGCAGCGAATCCGGCAGGTCGGGCTCTTCCCGTGTTTCCGCGATAGTCCCGACTGCGCTCGAGATGAAATCCACGCAGGAGAGCAAGGCGCTGACGCCTTTGGCCGTTACCGGGCGCGCCTCTGCCTGGATCTGGCTGATAAGGCTTTCCAATTCGTGGGTGAGGCCTGCCAGGCGCTCAAACCCCATATAGGCTGAAGCTCCCTTGATGCTGTGCGCTACCCGGAAAATCTGCTGGATCTCTTCCTTGTGAGCCCCCTCCTGCTCCAGGGTGAGAAGCGAGCGTTCCAGGTCCTGAAGGTGCTCGCGCACCTCTTCGACATATTCCTGCAGGAAATCCTGGGGTGCCATCGGATCATTAACCTCCCAATACCTGGCTGCATTCAAGTCTTTGCCAGTGTTTGTAAAGCAGTCGCGCGAAGCGCAGGACTGCTCTGCGGGGCTGTCCACATTCCTGCTGCATTGAATGTAACCTGTGCATTAAGTCATCTCTGTTTATGTCTTCGCTTCGAGCGCCCGGAGCAGCTCCACTTCGTCCCCTTTGCGGATCACGTTCCGCACGGGAAGCTCCTTCAAGTGCTTCGCTATGCCGGGTTCGTCGAGGAGCGTATAGAAGACGATGGACGCCCCCGGGTCAAAGTCCAGAATCTCTCGAGCCGCTGCAATGCCGTCTTTTCCGCGCATTGTTACGTCCATCGTGACGACGTCCGGCAGTAGCTCCCGGTACAGGGCAACAGCTTCGCCACCGTCGCGGGCTTTGCCCACAACGCTGTGGCCCGCTCCGGCGAGACACGAGACAATGCAATGCCGCATAAGATTGGAATCATCCACTACAAGAACACGTTTAGCCATGCGAACGGCTCTCCAAGTTTAGTCTTTCAGGCTGATCTGATCGCCGGACGGGTGGTCTATGTTCGCTATGCCGGCGCGAACCGGCGCAGGTTGCTCTACTCCCGGCGAAAGGGGAGAGGTCTGCGCCTTGCCGTTCCCCTGGCCGTTGCCAACCGCCGGCTGCTGCTCTTTGCCGCCCGGCATGGCCTCCGCATTACGCTGGGATTGGCCGGTGGCTCCTTCTTTCGCTTCAGGATGTCCGTTTCCGCTCCCGGTGGTCTCCGCGATCTTGAACTGGGAGATGAGGTTACTGAAGTTTTGCATGATCTCAGCGAGATTTTCCGAGGACTGCTGCGAGATCTTCGCCCCCGAGACGTTTGAGGCGGCAACGGTGTTCATATCGTTTACGATCTGCTGCAGCGCCACGCTGCGCTCTTTCTGCTGCTTAGTCATGTTGGTGATGTTGACCGCGCGCTCGTTGGCCTTTGCCGAATCCTGCATGACCTGGTTTGCGCTATTCACCTGCTCATGGGTCGAGGTGGAGATGCCACGGGTGAGCTCATTCACTTCGCTCATTATGCCGCCCGCGCGCTCGCGCCGTTCGGCCTGTTCCGCTGTCATGCCGGAGATATCGCTGGCCAGTGCCAGGAGGCGTTCCATGGCAGCCGAGATCTGCTGAATGGACTTGTTTTGCTCGGAGGTGGCCGAGTCGATTTCATTAATCAGCCCGGCGGATTGCGCGACAGCTTCAACGATGTTTGCGAGGGCCTTCTGGCTCGCGCTTGCCAGTTGCGCTCCCTCCCGTACGCGCTCCCCGGAGCTCTTGATCAGGCCCGAAATCTCTTTGGTCGACTCAGCGGTCCGTTCCGCGAGCTTCCGCACTTCCTCGGCAACAACCGCGAATCCGCGGCCGTGCTCGCCTGCGCGGGCAGCCTCGATTGCGGCGTTTAGCGCGAGCAGGTTGGTCTGGTCAGCGATATCGGAGATGACCTCTATGATTTCGGTGATCTGCTCGGAGCTTTCCGCAATGCTCTGCATGCCATGTACCACCTGCTCGACCGCCTCCTTACCCGTCACGGCCGCCTGGTAGGAGTTCTTGGACTGCGTCCCGGCTTGCGAGGCCTTCTGGGTGACGCCTGTAATCGAGGCGGACATCTGCTCGGTGACACGGGCTGTTTCGGCCACCGCTTCCCGTTGCTGGACGGCGCGCGAAGAGACCTGCTGGGCCGTCTCACCCATCTGCGAGATGATTTCTTTGGCTTCCTCGACCATTGTAGCCTGCAGTTGGGCTCCCTGAGCGATGTTTTTGATGTTGGCGCTGAGCTCGGAGATGGACTGCGCCGTGCCGTCGTAAGATTGCTGGCTCTCACTGGCGTTCTGCTGCACCTCGCCGGCGGTCTGGCCCATGACCTCGATTCGCTTGAGTACGTCCTGCGCGCGTTTGGTCTGCTCGGCGGCGTTGCTGACGATCTTGGCCGAGATGAGCCTCACGCGCTCGACGGCCACAGAAACCTGCCGGTTGCCGTCGATCAGAGTACCGAAGGTGCCTCGAAGCTTCTGGATAAGTCGGTTGAAAGCTTCGGCCATTCGGGCGGTTTCATCGTTTCCGCGCACATTTACCTGGCGGGTAAAGTCGAGGTCGGTGGCAATGCTCAGCATGGCGCCGGAGACTTCCATGATCGGGCGCGAGATTGATCGGCTGAGATAAAGCGCTCCAAGAACGAGCACGCACAAAATAAAAGCCAAAACGCCGCCGGCCCTATTCCGCTGCCTGGGCAAGGCTTCGAACACTTCGTCGTAATCGGCGCCTGTGCCAACCACCCAGTTCTTTTTAAAACCTGCGAAACCCTCGCTCCGGTAATAGCCTACGGCGCGGCGGGCGTTAACCTTGGTGATCTGGTTGAGAAATTCGTAGATGAGCAGGCCGTGATCGTTTGCTCGGAACGCCTGTGCGACCACAGGGAGGTTGATCTTGGGATCGGTCACCTTAACGCCGAAGAGCTCTTTGTTCTTGTGGCCGACGGTGGTCATTTCGGTCCAGTCGGTGATGAAGGTGTAGCCGGTTTTCTGCACGGGGAAAGCCTGAATGATCGTGTTGACCGTATCCCATCGCACGTACCCGACCAGGACGCCGCCCACCTCTTTGCCGACCGTAACCGGCGCCGCCATCGCGAGGCTCCATCCACCGGAGGAAGGCACGAGTGTTTTGAGCGCCTCACTGTTTGCAAACTCTCCGATCTGGATCTTGCCGGCCATTGCCGGCTTGAACCAGCTCTGGTCCCCGAAGCTCGTTCCGACCGCTTGGGGCACGTTGGATGAGACACAGTTGCCGTTCCGGTCGAGGACAACCATCAGATCGAAGTTCCCGGCGGACTTTACGTATTCGTCCAGGAACGTGTTTCCGCCCGCCTGGCCGCCGCCGATCTCGATAGCGGTCCGGATGACCTCGATACCCGCCGTCGCTGTGACGTCAATAACCCGGTCGTTCAGCATCATGTCGACGGCTCGCCCGATACGCCGCGAGTTGTCCTCCAGACGCGTCTGGATGTCATCTTGCAACTGACTCTTGAGGGTGAAATAGCTAATGGTGAAAAATGCGCCAACCGGCACCATGGTGATTAGGATCAACGCCAACAGCAGCTTGTTCCGTAAAGACCCTGTAATAAGTCCTTTCCCTGACATGACCTATTCCTCCTTCCTGCTCTCGTCCCTTTATAGAGACATCGCGTGCGATATCGACCCGTGCTCTTTGCCGGAAAATTCGGCGCCGATATCTCCGATTTCATTCAGCTCCTTCTGCTCCTGCGGCCTCAAAATCTGCGTGAAGTCCAGCAGGATGAGGAGCCGGTTCGCCAGCTTGATAACGCCTTCGATGTAGCGGGCGTCGATATTCAGGGTCAACAGGTGCGGCGTCGGTTCGATTTCGGCCTGTGGCACCTTCATCACCTCGGAAACCGAATCCACTATGAACCCGGTCTGATGAGAACCCATCTCGAGGATCAGTATGCGCATCGACCGGGAAGTCTCGCCGGGATTCTTCGCATTGATCCGCAGCCGCTGGCGCAGATCGATGATGGGAATGACTCGCCCGCGCAGATTGATCATGCCCAGGATGAAGCTCGGAGCATTGGGGATCGGGGTGATGGCGGGGAGCCGGATGATCTCCTGCACCATGAGAATGTCGACCCCGAACTCTTCGTCTCCGATGCGGAATCCGACGAGCTGCCTCATTGGCGTAGCTTCCTCCTGCGCCCGCTGTCCCGGCGAAAGGGGAGAAGATGGTCTCATATTCATTACCTCCATTTCAGCATGTCATTTCAGCGGATTTTGGAAACCAGCCTTTTCCCGGCCTTCCTCGCCGGTACTGGGGTCCCATCCAGTCAACTAAAAAGGACAAGCAGCATGCGAGTCGGGCTGCACGCCGCCTCTACGGCATTCGTTACGTTGCCTGAACAGCGAGACTTTCGCGTGCCGCCTTACCGGCCGCCGTAGCGCCGCACGGCTCCTGCGGGCGCGCGGCAAGCTGGGCAACAATGGCGGACACCGTTTTGAGCTCAACCGCGCAGCCCTCCTCCAGGATTTTTCGCGGCAGATCCTGTTTCAGGCACATCTCGGGAGAAAGAACGAAAGCTCTTCCGCCCACTTCCCGGATGCGCCGCATTCCATCGAGCCCGTCCTCTCCTTCGCCTGAGATCAACAGAGCTACCGCCTGCTTTCCGAAAAGCTCGGCAGCCCCTGAAAGCAGGGTGTCGAAAGGATGAACGGAGCCGTTGGTCTTGACCATTTCAACGGCTATCCCTCCATTTGCCTCCACGGGACGAAACGGGTGCTCACGCGAGCCGACCACCGAAGTGTGGGGGGCAAGAGCACCTCCTGGAGGGCAAAACGGCGTGATGGCCATCCCGCAATCCGCGGCAAGACAGGGGACGAGCGCCTGGACCGCACCGGCGGACAAAGCGGTGGAACAGACAACTGAAGGCGCCTCGTGCAAGCCGGAGAGGGCAAAAAAGACTTTGAGCAGCAGCGAAAACCCTCCGGCGTCGCACACGACGATAAGGAAGTCTGCTCCCTCGCCTCCACAGCCGTTTCCGTTCGACCGCGAGGGTGCTGCGGCGGCCCTGGGCCTGCGACGAATGTACTGGGCGGCGTCGATTCGGACGCGCGCAGCGTGCGCCACTCGGTCGCGCAGCTCTCGTGCTCCCCGCTCACGCATGGCCGTGTCGTTTCCGGAAGGCTTGGCCATCACATCTACCGCGCCGTATCGGAAAGCTTCGTAAGTCGAACGCGAAGTCTCCTGGGTGAAAGCGCTCACTACGACCACCGGTGTAGGATTACGGATCATAATGTGCTTCAGTGCGGTGAGTCCGTCCATTTTCGGCATCTGAAGGTCAAGGGTGACCACGTCCGGCTTATATTCGCCAATCAACCTGAGTGCCTCTATTCCGTCGTGGGCGATTCCGGCAAGCTCTATTCGGGGATCTTCAGCGAAAATAGACTGGAGCGCCTGGCAAATAAGAGGCGAATCGTCGACAACGAGCACGCGGCATCGTGATTCGGCATGCGTTTTCCGAATCGTGATGTCCTCCAGCGAAAACCACTTCGCAAGAACGGCCATCGTGCTTGGATGAGAAAGTGGGGATGACTGTATTATCTGGGAGACCGGCACATTCTCGTCGATGAGTGCATAGAGCTGTTTCTGTTCCTGGAAGGAGACGATCGCGGAATCGTCCAGAGACGATTGGGATTCGGTTTTTGTTATCGTGCAGTCAAAATCCGTAATAAAATAGAACAGGAGATGGGCGTCCTGAATTCTTTGAAGGCCTGCGGCGATGAGACGGGAAATGGATTGGGGCTCTAACTGGTTGGGCAGATTCGTCTTGCTTTCCCATGTGTACCAGCCACAAGCCATGCACAGGAACTCATAAAAGGCTTCGATGCCCCGTAGATGTTCCATGACTGCCGAGATCAGATTTCCATCCCTGAAAAGGAAAGTGCCCTCTGCGCCTGCCTTGTCAATAACCGAGAGTACCCCGCTCGCCCTGCGCAAATACAAGGAGGTTGCGAGTTCGAGAGCGCTTCGGACTTCGAGGCTGCCGTTGTTGTTGAAATGCATCCGATTTTGCTGCCACTCGGAAACTGCCGGCAACCACTCGGAAAGGGCTTCAATACGGAAATCGGGATCGAATCGATCTATTGCCAACCTCGGCCAGATGCCGTCTTGTTCGAATACCTTTTTTTCTGTCTGAAACCAGCAGGGTATCAAATAGGTGTGAGGATGAACCCGCCAGCCGAGCATGGAATCATTGAGGGCGGAGCCCGGAGAACAATCGCCGCGCCCGATGATGACATCCACTTGTGCCGGGTCTTTGGGAAAGCCGGGCACGTCCTCTCCATGGATGATGCTAAGATCGCCCATCGAGCCGGTTAGTTCTTCCACTGCGGGCTTATAGCCCGGTGCGCTGAGGATTAGCACTTTCATTGTTTTGCCGCCTGCGTCTGGAACCCGGTTGCGCGCTCCAGCTTCGAAAAAAGCCCTTGCGACGGTTTGTCGTACTCACCGCCTGCTCCGGCAAACCGGTCTTCCACGACCGCCCGGCCGTCGAGTTTGCCTTCCACGAATCCCTCCAGGCGCATTCCATCGAGAATTTCATCCAGTTCCTCGACCTTGGGAGTGTACAGGTCGAAGCGGAACCTGTTTGGCGGATTTGAAAACGCGTAGTGAAGGAGCTGCGATTCCTGACCCCAATAGCTGGAAAGAATCCCTATCGCCTCATTGATGTGGTCCTGAGCCCAAAGACCGGACATTACCGCCGTCTCGACCAGCTTTTGCACCTGCTCGGGATGTGCCTGGATAAGTTCCTGTCTGACAATCAGGACGTTGCAGATGAATTTGGGCCAGATCGATTCCACATCCAGGAAACGTTTCCCGATTCCTGTCTCCAGGGCCTTGCTTGCGAAGGGTTCCCCGACAAAATAACCGTCTATCTCCGATGCAGCCAAAGCCACAGGCATTTCGGGGGGTGGGACCTCGACGATGCGGACATCGGATGGCGTTAATCCGTGTTCGCGAAGATAGCGTTTCAAAGCCAGGTAGTGACCGGAATATCTGAGGGGAACCGCTATCGTCTTTCCGATGAGGTCGGATGCGGAATCGTATCTTGCTGAAGCCCGCACCACCATCGTGCTTTCGTGCCGGTTGCCGATGTAGACGATCTTTAGCGGTACGCCCTGGTCGAAGAGCATCAGGGCTAAAGGGGCAATCATGAAGGCCGCCTGAATATGGCCCGAGCGGAAGGCTTCCCCCATTTCGGAAAACGAAGAGAATTTCAACGCTTCAAAATAAAGGTCGTCCCCTTTGGTCGCGAAATCGACGAGCGGCGCGGCAAGATTGGAGACAACGGGCATATAGCCCATTATTACGCGGTTCCTGAAGCCGCATTCCTTATTTAGAACCATGTGCGACCACGTTACCAGCAGTAACCATAAAAATGCTGTGACACCGATTCGAAGAGCGGCTGAATGTAGCGTTAGCTTTCTCATAGCGCCGCATGGACTCCCAGGTGGTGATATATTTGCGACCGCAGTTCTGCCAGGACGGGACTTGCAAGGAGCCGCGGGTGAGGAATATCTATGGTGTGACAGCATTTTATCCTGGCGGGCGGCTCGCTCATGATTACGACCCGACTGCTCAACTGCAGCGCTTCATCGATGTCGTGAGTTACGAAAAGAATCGTGGTTTCCTTAAGCATCATGTGGAGGTAGAGTATTTCCTCCCGCATTTGAAGGCGTGTCAGATAGTCCAGGCCGGAAAAGGGCTCGTCTACCAGGAGAACATCGGGCTGGGCGGCAAGTGCCCGCGCCATTTCGGCTCTCTGGCGCATGCCTCCCGAGAGCATGTGGGGGTAGTGGTCCTCGAAATTCTCCAGCGAAACGAGTTCAAGGTAGTGCCTGGCTTTTGCGAGCCTTTCGTTGGGATTTTTCAGGCGGCTCAGGGCAAGGGTCACATTTTTCAGGATGGTGAGCCAGGGAAAAAGCGCTCCTTCCTGAAATACAAAAACGTGGTCCCCCCGAGGTCCTTCGACAGGCCTGTCATCTATCCGGACGTCTCCCTGAGTGGGTTTCACGAATCCGGCGATTATTTTGAGCAGACTTGACTTCCCGCACCCTGAATGTCCAAGGATCGATACGAACTCACCCCGTTGGATTTCCAGGGTGATATTATCGAGTACAGTGTTGGAACCGCCATTCGAATTGCGCTGCCTTGGATCCCAGAAACGCCACCCGCCATTGTGGTTTTTTCCATACTTCAGCGTGACTCCATTGAGGCAAATCTTACTTCTGCTCAATTTTGCACCTCACCGAATCAAGCCGCTCAAGTCTCGACATAAAGAAGTCCAGGACTACACCCACAGTCCCGATAGTCACCATGGCCACCACGATGCGGTCAAGCCGCATGGCATTGCGGCTATCTATGATGAGAAACCCCAGACCGCTCTTTACTGCAATCATCTCAGCCGCGACCACCACCACCCATGCCATGCCGAGGGTGACTCTGAGCACGACGATGATGTTGGGGATAACTGCCGGAAGGATCAGGTTCCAGAATGAACTCCAGCGGGTAAGCTGGAGATTTGCCGCTACCTGAAAATACATGGGGTGAATGCTTGCGGCTGCATTTGCGGTCGCAAGGAGGAGAGGTAAAAAACAGGCGATAAAAATGATGAAGATTGCAGGCAGATCCCCAATCCCGAACCAGAGTATGGCAAACGGCGCCCAAGCCAGGGGCGATATTGGTCTCAAAAACTGGACGAGCGGGTTGCTGATCCGGTCAACTGATCGACAGCGTCCGAGGAATATTCCTAGCGGAATAGCTATCAGGACCGCCAGGTAAAATCCCACCGTAACCCGATATAGACTGGCTACGCAGTGCCGGAGCAGGGTCCCGTCCGCAAGCATTCCGGAGAACGCGCTAAGTATCTTGTCGATGCCGGGTAGGAAACTGTCGCTCTGTTGAAAGAACATGTTGTGATCTCTCTTTTGCGAGTAAGACTCGACAATTGTACTGATCACGCAGTTCAACTCACGGTACGGCGCGCCCTTTTGCAGTTTGGACAGGGGCTTTTGCCTGACCGTTTCGGGAGCTCTGCACGGAGTTGTCCTTTTTGTCCTCAGCACTCGCTGAGGGGGACTCTTCAAATGCATCGTATTTTATGGAAGTCAGGCACTCCACGACGGGTTTGTAGTCAAGCGGTTCTTTCCAGCCGGCTATCTTGGCGCTCGTGACGGCTGGGTCCGAAGGTGGAAGGGATAGCAACAACTTGCTCACGAGGCTCCTGACATCGGATGGGACTTGCCGGCAGACGGCCATCGGGTATTCCGGGTAGAGCTGGGTGGAGTGCAGGAGAGGGAAATCGTCGTGAACTCGATTAATGAACTTAAAATTGGAAATTTCCACTTTCCCTTCCTGAACCATCTTTTCAAGAGTTCCCGTTCGCACCGATCCACCGTCGACAGCCCCGTTGAGTACTGCATAAATTACGTTGTCGTGTGTCTTCAATTCGTGAAGGGATGTAAAATTCGAATCCGGATTGACGCCATTTTCCCGTAATTCGCGTACCGCCATCAACCATCCGCCGAAAGCAGAACGCGAAGCACACGCAAAACTCTTCCCCTTGAGATCGGAAAGCTTCTCGACAGGACTGTCATGCCTCACCAGTATCAGTGAACCAAACTTGTCCAGCATCTGGTCTTTGTACTGATTGATTTGTGTCGCAATGGCCTGAACCCCGTAAACCTTGTTCAGCTCCGCATACATTGCTGAATTGGTCAAAACGAAATCGATCTTTTTCTCTTTCGTCCACTGGGGCAACTGATCGTATTCAAGGGGAACAACGGAAAAATCCTTGCCTGTTTTGTTGCTGAGGTAATCAGCGGTGGCTTTCCATTCATTGAATGCCTGCATTGGCCCGCGATTCGCCAGGACCCCGATTTTATACTCCTGAGAGAAGCTCGAAGCCGGAGCAACCCAGAAAAGTCCGGCGAGTAGACAGATCAACATGAGTCTTGACTTCATAATGGCACATCTCCTTTGCTTGTGCAGGTCCGGCTTAATGGTGGTGTTGCTTGCCGTACAGCACGAAATATGCCACTGTGAAATCGCGCAGTTTTAAGGCGTTGGCTTGTATCGGAGAGGCACAAAGTGACAATTATCGTCACGTTTAGTGTTGAAAAATGTCACTTGCTATTTATTCGAAGATCGTCGCAAAGGGCAATTGGAGTGAAATTATCGGGAAAGCTGTGCAGATCGATGCACTCTTCTTTGTACCCCTGCGCCTTCTTGCTTTTGTGGACCATTTCATATCATCCCGTTGATTATTTCCCTGGCGTCTTGCATGAAGGCGCTCAAAGTGGGCGAAATCCATTTGTCTTTGTGCCGGATCATCAAGATCGCCGTCTCCAGCATTTCTTCCGACCATGGAAGCACGACCAGTTTTTTCCGAAGAATTTCTTCGTTAACAGTGATCTCGGGCGTGATGGTTACCCCGATTCCCATCATCACGCATTGTTTGATGGCCTCGATAGTATTCATTTCTATGACTGATGCGATTCTTACCCTTTTTTCGGTCAATATCTGCTCAAAAACCATCCTGTAGCTGCAATCATGCTTTGGCAAGATGATCACCTCTCCCTTCAGGTCCTCGATGGCCATGGACGACTGTCCCGCCAGTGGATGGCCGGCCTTTGCCACAACAACGAGCGGCAGAACCCCCAGGACCTCCGATGTGAGGTCTTTTGCGTTTATGGATTCCGCCAACAGAAATGCCACATCCGTGACCCCGCTCTTAAGCTCATGTTCGAGTGAATGAAAGGCGCAACTGTTGATATCGAAGCCGACATTCGGGTACCGGGCGTGGAATCGCTGTAAGATTGAGGGCAGAAAATAAGTGCCGAGACTCTGAGGAATCCGAACGCAAAGAGAGCCTTGGGACTGGGTGCGGCCGGCGAGCTCGGAATGAGTCTCTTCCTCCATATCGAGCATTTTCTGTGCATAGCGCATCAGGGTCTGCCCCGCCTCCGTGAGAACGACCTGTTTACCCAGCCGGTCGAAAAGCGGCACGCCAAACTCCTCCTCCAGTCCTCGAATTTGGACCGACACGGTCGATTGGGCATAGTTTAAGGCATCTGCCGCCCGGTTGAAGCTGAGGAGCTTTCCAACCATCTGAAATGTCTTCAACTGACGTAGTTCCACGACGTTCTCTCCGTTCGATTTTTTCGATCATGACCATTAAAATGTTTCATTTTACACAAAATAAGCGATCGATTATAGAAAGACTCTACTTATGTCAAGTTCCAAATCGTTTTCCATCAGGCATTTCAAGGAGGGAGGAAGATGGTTGTGGAGAAAAGCATTGGAATTAGTCCCACTATCGTTATGCGCAATGCATTTGCGGTCTATCCGCCGTTCGCTATGTTGGCTGGAATGGAGTTGGACCTTTTTACGCCGCTTAAGGACGGTCCCATGGATGCGGTCACACTCGCTAAATCGTTGAGCGTCCAGGCGGCGAAACTGTCACCCCTGCTTTACGCATTGGTGGCGGCCGGCCTTCTAACGGTTGAAGACGGAGTTTTCTCGAACACCGGAGAAACAGACAAATTCCTTGTGCGCGGGCGTCCGGATTATATGGGGGGGTTGAGCGGGTTCCATCGTAAGTTGTGGCATGCCGCCATGAATACGGCAGCGAGTATTCGATTAGGGAAGCCTGCGCTCAAAATCGATTGGAATATCTTACCGGATGAAGAACTGCTAAATCTCTTCGGCAGCCAATTCCACAGCAGCATCAGATCCGGCAGGGAATTGGCGGGCAGGCTGGACTTCTCTCAATATGAGCGGCTTCTCGATGCCGGGGGCGGCACGGGAGGGGTATCGATCGGTATCTGCGAGAAGTTCCCTTTAATCAGAGCAACGGTTGCGGACCTGCCGAGAGTGGTGCGGGTGAGCCAACATTTTATCGCCAAAGCCGGGATGTCCGACAGAATCGGCGTCGCGGCAACCGATCTTTGTTCGCAACCTCCCCCGGGGCACTACGATATTGCAATCCTTCGAGCTTTCGTTCAGACAATTTCGATGAAACAGGCGCGGACGGCTGTAATCAATATAGGTCAAGCCATGGCGACGGGAGGAAAGATTTATATTATAGGTAGTATTTTAGAGAACTCCTGCTTATCACCTGCGTCTTCATTGGGTATGGGGCTCGTTTTTCTAAATTTCTACGACGATGGAAATGCCTATACGGAAACGGATCATCGGGAAATGCTCGGCAACGCCGGGTTTACAGATATCAATGTGGAACATGACGCGCTTATCGATGGAATGGGAATCGTCAGTGCAAGAAAACAATGAGCCGTGAAGTGTTTCCACAAAACTCCTGCTTTCCGGCTGCAGGTGCTGTCAGTCAATTTGTTGTCGAATTTTTTTTCTCTCGCATTTTGCGGTTTCTGGTTGCCGTTAGGCAAATAAACTCAAGCTGCGACATCATAATCTTGCAAATCGAGTGGTTGCGCAGAGGCGTACCCCGAAGTCAGGAGGGTGAAGTTAGAAGAGTGAAATTCGAACTCTTCACCCTTCTTCGTACTGCCCGCGCTTCTCTGACTTTCCCGGTTATACAGGCTAAGTATTTGTTTTCTAATGAGTTTCTCAGTGCTCTCTTAAGATCGACTCTCGCCCTTCGAAGCGGGCCACCGGTTTTTTGAAATTATCGAACGCTTCTGCGCTGATAGCTTACCGGCCTCTTGATTGCTCCTTCTTGATGAGGTTAAGATCGTCCGGCGTTCAGGTGTCCTGAAAATGCAGGACCTTAAATGCGGCCGGAATTTTCATTTTTTGTCGCGTTATCCCTACCGCGGCAATATCTCTGGCTAAATTCGCTTCATTGGGGTATCCTTAAAAATTCGTGGCGCGGCTCCTGCCAGGCAAGTGAAGAGCGGCGCCGATAGGTTTTGCGGTTGGCAGGATTTCTTTCAGTATCGCGATTTTAGAGGAATAGGCATGTCTTACTTGCAGCAGATTGATCCTGAAGTGGCTGCGGTCATTGAGGAGGAGGAAAAACGCCAGAGGGGCCGCCTTGAGCTTATAGCATCCGAAAATTTTGTCAGCAGGGCGGTACGGGAAGCTCAGGGGTCCGTTCTGACCAACAAATACGCTGAGGGATACCCCGGGAAAAGGTATTATGGCGGTTGTGAATATGTTGACATTGCGGAAAAGCTGGCGCAGGACCGCGCCAAAAAGCTCTTTCATGCCGACTACGTAAACGTTCAACCGCATTCGGGCTCTCAGGCCAATATGGCCGTGCTTTTCGCTGTGCTCCAGCCTGGCGATACCATACTCGGAATGGATTTGCGCCAGGGCGGGCATCTGACTCACGGAAGTCCGGTGAGTTTTTCCGGCCGGCTTTTCCGGGTTGTCTCCTATGGAGTGCGGCATGACACCGAGGAAATCGATTACGAGCAGGTCGAGCGGATAGCCGGAGAGGAACGGCCGAAGCTCATAATAGCCGGGGCGAGCGCATACCCCCGGATTATTGATTTTGAGCGTTTTCATCAGATTGCAAAAGGTATCAGCGCTTACCTGATGGTGGACATGGCGCACATTGCCGGCCTGGTCAGCGCGGGTCTTCATCCCAATCCCGTCCCGATCGCCGATTTCGTAACTTCCACCACTCACAAGACCTTGAGAGGACCGCGCGGTGGACTGATTTTGTCTCACGCCTCCTATAGCAGGATGCTCGACAGCCAGATATTCCCTGGAATTCAGGGAGGGCCGCTCATGCACGTAATAGCTGCCAAGGCCGTGGCTTTTCAGGAGGCCCTTCAGCCCGAGTTCAGGCAATACCAGGTGCGCGTCGTTGAGAACAGCAGGCGGCTTTCGGAGGTGCTGTCGAACCGCGGCTACCGGCTTGTCTCGGGGGGTACCGACAATCATATGATGTTGGTCGATCTCACTGCCAAAGGGTTAACGGGAAACGTTGCCGAGCAGACCCTGGATAAGGCTGGAATTACTGTAAATAAGAACGCCATACCTTTCGACACGCACAAACCGAGCGTGACGAGCGGAATCAGGGTGGGCACTCCTGCGGTGACGACTCGCGGAATGGGGGCCGAGCACATGGAGACAATCGGGAATTTCATGCACAGCGCCCTGGAATCGGTGGGCAACGAAGCGAAGCTGAAATCACTTGCCTGCGAGGTCGCTGAATTTTGTTCCGGTTTTTCCCTGCACGTGTAGGATTTAATGACTCGCGAAGGGCCGGACAGAAGTTTTTATGGGGCGGGCGATATGCCGCCCCAGTTTGATTTCGATCTGGAAAATGGCGCCTGGGAACTATGGCTAAAATAAATCCTGACGTTCAGTACATGAAAAAAGCCCTTCGACAGGCTGCGTTGGGCGCCGGCATGACCAGTCCCAACCCGGTGGTCGGGGCCGTAATTGTAAATCAGGGCGCTATTGTCGGAGAGGGATATCATCAGGTGCTTGGAGGGCCCCACGCGGAAGTGAATGCTATAAGTGCCGCAGGCGCCGCTGCACTTGGCGGGACTCTTTATGTGACATTAGAGCCGTGCAATCACCACGGGCTGACCCCACCTTGTACCAACGCCATTGCTGATGCGGGTATTGCACGGGTTGTGTTCGGAATGCGCGATCCGAACCCCGATGTTGCCGGGAGGGGCTGCGAAAACCTCAAGGCGGCTGGAATTGACGTCGTTGGAGACATTCTCGAGCCGGAATGCAGAGCACTCAATCAGTCCTTCATAAAATACGTAACCACCGGTCTGCCCTATGTTATCTTGAAAGCCGCCGCGACGTTGGACGGCTTCATCGCGACTTCGGCCGGGGACTCGAAGTGGATCACCGGCGGACTGTCGCGGCAATTTGCCCATGGGCTTCGGTCGCTTGCGGACGGCATTCTGGTTGGCGTTGGAACTGTTTGGGCCGATGACCCGCTTCTGACCGCCCGATCTCTTCGGAAAAAAAACCTTCGCCAGCCGGTTCGAATCGTTCTTGACAGCGAGCTTAAAATCCCGCTTGATTCTCAACTGGTCCGAACCGCATCGATCAGCCCGGTTTGGACTGTCTGTGGGCAAGATGCCTCCGCGAAGAGGGAGCAAACTCTCAGGAATGCAGGTATCCACGTGCTAAGGGTCGCCTGTGAGGGGGCAGACATTGACCTGGCCTCGCTCCTGAAAGAACTTGGACGCAGGCGTATTTGCAGCCTGCTGGTAGAAGGGGGCGGTCGTGTTCTGGGATCTTTTCTGCAAAGCGGGCTTGCTGACGAGTTCCATTTTTTCTATGCCCCTAAAATCCTTGCTGATCCGGGAGGGACCAGCATGTTTAGCGGACGGCCCAGGCTGAAAATAGCTGATTGCGTTCGGGCTTACGGGATCAGGACTAGAAAAATCTCGGAGGATCTGCTTGTTTCCGGCAGATTCCGAGAGCAGCTCTATTGAAGGCCAATGATAATGTTTACCGGTCTTATTGAAGGAATTGGGACTTTGCAGCGAACGGAGCGTCTCGGGCCGGACGCGCGGATGGTAATTCGAACCGGTTTCCGGATGGAGAACATAGTCCTGGGTGAGAGTATCTCGGTTGACGGTGCATGTCTGACGGTGGTGGATTTTCAACAGGATTCCTTGACAGCGGACGTTTCCGCCGAGACGCTGAGCCGCACGACGCTCGGGCGCAAAGGACCGGGGAGCGGACTTAACCTCGAGAGGGCTCTTCGGCTTGGCGCTCGCCTCGGCGGACATCTGGTTACCGGTCACATCGACGGGATTGCGGTTCTCAAAGAGCGTAGATCTGAAGGCCGTTCGCTGAGGCTGTTTTTCGAAGCCCCTCCGGAAATTATGAAATATGTGATTGAGAAAGGCTCTATCGCCATTGATGGAGCTAGCCTGACGGTAAACGGAGTTTCGAGCGGGGGGTTTGATGTGAATATCGTTCCCCATACCGCGTCGGAGACCACGCTCAGCGGCTTTCAGATCGGCCGGGAGGTCAATATAGAAACGGATATGATCGGGAAATATGTTGAAAAAATGGTCCAGGCATGGGGCGGCACGCTTGAGCAGACCGGGAGTAAAACTAACATCGATTACGATTTTCTAAAAAAACACGGGTTCATGTGAACCGGAGCCTTTCATGCCTCTCCGGGACACCTTGAAACCATGAAAAGACCCGCAGGATAGGGGAGCGAAGCGTAACCCATCAAGTCTTTTCGGTACACGTGAGGGCTCGGCAGGCTAACTTGAAGAGATAATTTGAAGTATGTTATACGGTAACTGTTTATCAATCGTTTACGGATTCTGAGAAGGAGTAGACACCGATGCCTTTGGCAACAATTTCCGAGGCGCTTGAAGATATAATGCTCGGAAAGCCCATTATCCTGGTAGATGACGAAGATCGGGAAAACGAGGGCGATCTGTGCATTGCGGCGGAAAAAGCGACACCGGAGACCATCAATTTCATGGCGAGATATGGGCGTGGCCTGATTTGCCTTTCTCTTTCGGCAGAAATGGTGGATCGGCTTGACCTCCCCATGATGGTCGCCAGAAACAAGTCGCCCTTTCAAACAGCATTCACCATATCCATCGAGGCGCGAAAAGGGGTCACGACGGGCATTAGCGCCGCAGACAGGGCTCATACGATCCTCACCGCCATCGGCGATGACGTGAAACCTGAAGACATTGTCAGCCCCGGCCACGTTTTTCCTCTTCGTGCCAAGAAAGGCGGCGTTCTGGTAAGAACGGGACAGACCGAAGGATCGGTCGATCTGGCCAGGCTCGCTGGAATGAAGCCTGCCGGGGTGATCTGCGAGGTGATGAACGACGATGGGACTATGTCACGGCTGCCGGACCTGGAAAAGTTCGCTTCCGAACATGGGCTCAAGATCGTAACCGTAGCAGCCCTGATCCAGTACAGAATGCAGCACGAATTATTTGTCCACAGGGAGGCTACGGCCAAGCTGCCTACCATCTTCGGTGGAGAATTTGACATCATAGCCTACACCAACGATATAGACGAATACTGCCATCTGGCGCTGGTGAAAGGTGAGATAGACCCTGATGATGAAGTTCTTGTGCGTGTCCATTCGGAATGCCTCACGGGCGATGTCTTCGGCTCTCTTCGGTGTGACTGCGGCGGGCAGCTCCGGGCGGCGCTGACACAGATCGGCCGCGTTGGAAAGGGGGTGCTCCTTTACATGCGCAATCATGAGGGGCGCGGAATAGGCATCGCAAACAAGATCAAAGCCTATGCCCTTCAGGAGGAAGGCTACGATACCGTCGAAGCCAATGAAGCGCTTGGGTTTGGGCCCGATCTGCGCGATTATGGAATAGGGGCTCAAATGCTTGTCGATCTGGGTATCAAGAAGATGAGGCTCATGACCAACAATCCGACCAAAATAGTGGGGCTTCAGGGTTACGGTATCACGGTAACGGAAAGAGTACCGCTCGAAGATTCCGCCAAATGAGTTAAACCGCGAGTACTTGACCACCAAGTGCTTCAAAATGGGTCATATTCTTAGCTGCATTTCCGCGGAGGGGGAGGTTTGATGAAAGTTTTCGAGGGCAAACTGCTTGCCGAGGGTCTCAGGTTTGGAATCATCATCAGCCGTTTCAATGATTTTATCGGAGAAAGGCTCCTGGGAGGCGCGCTCGATGCTCTCCAAAGGAGCGGGGCTGACGTGGAAAGCACCGATATCTTCAAGGTCCCGGGAGCATTCGAAATACCGTTGATCGCGAAAAAAGCAGCGCAGAGCGGTAAGTATGACGCCGTAATCTGTCTTGGAGCTGTAATCAGAGGGGCGACGCCTCATTTTGACTATATTGCGGCGGAGGTCTCCAAGGGGATTGCCAATGTGGCCATCGATGCCGGTGTTCCAATAAGTTTCGGGGTCCTTACCACGGATACGCTGGAGCAGGCGATCGAGCGGGCCGGGTCAAAGTCGGGCAACAAGGGCTGGGACGCTGCTGTCGCAGCCATAGAGATGGCTAATCTCATCAAGCAGATGTCGGCTTGATCCCTTGTTGGTCGTTTCGGCCGCGAACACCAATGTGGAACGATTGCATTGGACCAGGTTTTGTCTTTCACTTGCTGAGTTGAGTTTTCCAATGGGCCAGAGGCGCAAATCAAGAGAGGTCGCTCTACAGATGCTTTATCAACTGGAGATGACCGGCCAGCCTCCGCACGAGGTCATCGACCTCTACTACCAGATCATATCGGGCGAAGACGGGAAGAGCGCTGATTTGGCCGAATCCCTTCGCCCGTTTGCAGAGCTGCTCGTAAACGGCGTTTATCAACACCGCGACGAACTGGACGCGATGATCGTCGTGGCTTCTGAAAACTGGCGGCTGGAAAGAATGTCGATAATCGACAGGAATGTGCTGAGAATCGCTCTCTTCGAGATGCTCTACTGTCCTGAAATCCCGCCAAAAGTGTCCATAAACGAAGCGATCGATCTGGGAAAAACTTTCGGCAGCCCCGATTCGGGCGCATTTATAAATGGAGTTCTCGATCGCCTTCTGCGGGAAGTAAACCGGATTCGCGAAGGTAGCCCGGATTAGGCTATCGGCCCTTCGGAAACATTTATTAAAGTTCCTCGTTATGTTATCTGTATGCTTTAGAAAATCTGCTGCGTTCCGTGTTTTTTGCGGATGCAGAAAGACTTAATCTGCACAGGGATGAATTTTGGAGGTGGATTTGGGCTACGCTGTCGCACTGGGTGGCAAAGGCGGAACCGGCAAGACTACTATAGCCGGTCTTCTCATTCGATACATGCTCAATCACGGGATGAAACCGCTTCTCGCCATAGATGCCGATTCCAATTCTAATCTGAACGACGTTCTGGGGGTCTCACTGGAGCAAACACTGTCGGAGGCCCGCGAAGAAATGAAGACGAGCGTTCCGGTGGGCATGACCAAAGACATATTCATGGAGATGAAGGTTGAACAGGCGCTTGTCGAATCGGAGGGATTCGATCTGGTTGCCATGGGGCGCCCCGAAGGCCCCGGTTGTTATTGTGCCGCAAACAACCTTTTGAGTAGTCTCATCGATCGGCTTATCGCTAACTACCCGTTCATTGTTATTGACAATGAGGCTGGAATGGAGCATTTCAGCCGTCTTACTCAAAAAGATATCGACCTCTTGATAGTGGTGTCCGACCCGAGCAGAAGAGGGCTTTCTGCTGCATGCCGCATAGCCGAACTGGTGAAGACTCTTCCCATGCGTGTCTCGCAGATCGTACTTGTGATCAACCAGGTTCGGGAGGAACCGGAAAGCTGGCCGGAGGACGTAGATCGTGTTTTTGGAAAAGAAAGGATCGCCCGCTTTCCCGCAGACCCGTTGATTTCAAAGTTCGATCTGGAGGGAAAACCGACAGTGATGCTTCCCGACGATACGATCGTGGTAAAAGCGGCGGAACAGTTGTTCGACAGAATTTTCCAGGATAAATTGCAGTAATCTTTTTCGGCTGCTACTGAGTCATGTCCCCATTGGACACCCTGAAACCACGAAAAGTCGTAGGATGGGTGGAGCGAAGCGCACCCCATCGAGTCTTTTCAAAACTGAAGGCCTGTAGGGTGGGCTAAGCGGCAGCGCAGCCCACCGAAACTTTTCAAAACTGAAGAGGAGGAGAGGATGTTTCCTGTGCGCCGCGCGCTCCTGAGCGTTACGGACAAAGCGGGGCTGGCCGAATTCGGCAAAGGGCTGCGAGAATTTAACGTGCATATGCTCTCGACCGGTGGCACAGCCAAAGCTCTTCGTGATGCGGGTATCGAAATAACGGAGGTTTCTGATTATACGGGATTTCCCGAGATGCTCGACGGCAGGGTCAAGACGCTGCATCCCAAGATTCACGGTGGAATACTCGGAATCCGTGACAATCAGGCGCACGCCTCGACAATGGCAAAGCACGAAATAGAACCCATCGACATGGTCGTTGTTAATCTCTACGCGTTCGCGAAAACGGTTGCGCGTCCGGGATGTACGCTGGAAGAGGCGATTGAAAATATCGATATCGGCGGGCCGACGCTTATTCGGGCTGCCGCGAAGAATAACCGGTTCGTGGCGGTGGTGACGGATTTTTCCGATTATCCTGAAATCCTCAAAGAAATGCAGACCTTGAAAGGCCATATCTCTAGAAAGACCAGCCTGCGGCTGGCCTGCAAGGCCTTTTGCACGACCAGCAGCTATGACGCAAACATTTGCGAATACCTCACCGGGATAACGGGCGGGAAATAACCCCGCACATTTGAAAGCGCTTCGATGAAAGTATTGGTAATAGGTACCGGCGGCAGAGATCACGCCATTGCATGGAAATTCACTCAAAGTCCGCGGGTGAGCCGAGTTTTCGTAGCGCATGGAAATGCGGGAATTGCAGAGACTGCCACCTGCGTTAACCTGAGAACCATTGACGAGATGGCCGATTTCGCTCAAAAAGAGAAGATCGACCTGACGTTTGTGGGCCCCGAGAAGCCGCTTTCGGCCGGTATTGTCGATCTGTTCGAGTCGCGAGGGTTGGCGATCATCGGTCCCAACAAGATCGCGAGCAGGTTGGAGTCCAGCAAATGTGACGCCAAGGTGATGATGCGAGAGCTCGGAATTCCGGTGCCGGAGTTCGAAAACTTCAGCGACCCCGGCAAGGCGCGCGACTACATTCGAAGCGTCGGATATCCGGTTGTGGTAAAAGCGGACGGTCTGGCCGCCGGCAAAGGGTCTTTGGTCTGCGAATCTGTAAATGAGGCCGAAGATGCAGTGCGTTCGATTATGGAAGAGCGCATATTTGGTGACGCCGGTGAGCGGGTTGATATAGAAAAACGGCTCTATGGGCGGGAGTTGTCCTTTTTTTGCTTCACCGACGGCTACTCGATAATACCGATGGTGGCGGCACAGGATTACAAGCGCGCAAGGGAAAATGATGAGGGGAAAAACACCGGAGGCATGGGTTCCTATTCGCCTCACCCCTGGCTGAACGATTCTCTCGTGAAAACTGTCATGTCGACGGTGGCCGAGCCGCTGATAAGGGGTGTGCGGGAGAAGTTCGGCTTTCTGTACCGGGGGATATTGTATCTTGGGCTTATGCTTGTTGAGGAAGGCCCCGGGATAATTCCTTATGTACTTGAAATCAATATCCGCCTTGGAGATCCGGAAGCGCAGGTAATACTTCCGCGGCTCAAGACCGATCTGGTGGACATAAGCGAAGCCATCGCAATGGGCAGGCTGAACGGGATTCAGCCTGAGTGGGACCCCGACTACCGGCTGTGCCTTATTGCCACGAGCGGTCCTACCAAGGGGAAAAAGGGCTGGTACAAGGGTTATCCGGATCGCTATAAGATCGGGGTGCCGATAGAGGGTATCGATCAGATCGACCAAAACTGCCTCGTTTTCCATTCCGGTACGGAAAAGAACGCTTCGGGGCAATTGGTTACAACGGGCGGCAGGGTGCTCTGTGTAGTGAGTTCGGGAAGCACGCTGAATGAGGCCAGGGAAACCGCGCTTCGCGAAATGGGAAAGGTCCGCTTCGAGGGGATTTACCATAGAAGAGACATTGGTCTCCAATAGGCTGGCCGTGATCGAGGCCCCGGATAATCCAGCGGGCCGGTCGGAGTTTGGGAATGGTAAAAGCGCTTGTAATGACAGGGTTCGGTCTCAACTGCGATCTTGAAACTTCGTATGCATTGGAAGTGGCTGGAGCGGCAGTGGAGAGAGTACACCTAAACAGTCTCATTTCCGGCGAAAAATCACTGAATTCCTTCAAGATTTTTGTGATAGGAGGAGGATTTTCCTGGGGTGACGACCATGGTGCAGGCGTGATCATGGCAATGCGCCTGAAGCACCGTCTCCAGGCCGAAATTGCAGCCTTTGTCGACGGCGGCGGAATTGTGATCGGGATATGCAACGGCTTTCAGGTGCTGGTTAACCTGGGACTGCTGCCCGGGTTCAGTCGTGGGGAAATGAAGCGCGAAGTTGCTTTGATCGCCAATGACTGCGGAGGTTTTCGCGACCAGTGGGTAAACCTGTCCGTGAATACTGCCTCTCATTGTGTTCTCTCGCGAGATATCCGGAGTATCGAACTTCCCATACGCCACGGCGAGGGTAAGTTTTTTGGCGAGGACGCAATTATTGAAAAACTTATCGGTCAGCAGCAGGTATTCCTGCGTTACTCGAAGCCCGACGGCGCCGCCGCTCTTGGAGAGTTTCCTTTCAACCCGAACGGTTCGGTCGAAGATATTGCCGGAATCTGCGACGTAACCGGCAGGGTTGCCGGGCTGATGCCGCATCCCGAGGCATTCAACCATTTCACGAATCACCCCGACTGGACTTTGCTCAAAGAAAGATACAAGCGCGAGGGGAGGCCAATTCCCGAAGAAGGCGACGGGGTCAAATTCTTTCGGAACGCCGTGCAATATTTTGTATAGCCGGTTGTATAACCTGTCCTCGCAGATCTCAGATGCTATCAGAGCTTCTGGTTTTTGACTTTTCGTCAATGTCTGGAAGCTAAACTTCTTATGAAATCAGCTTATGGTCAGATCCGTACGAAAACTTAGGCTCGCCGTGCTCATATCGGGCGGCGGGACCAATCTTCAGGCTATGATAGACAGATCAATCGCCGGGACGCTCAACGCTGAAATTGCTGTGGTGCTGGGCGACAGGCCGGACGTTGCGGGTCTGCAGAGGGCCGTCAGGGCCAACATCCCGGCGTTTCATGTGGACTACAAATCCTTTGCAAAACATGCCCCCGGTGAGATCGAAGGCCTCGAATTGCCTGTCGATCTCGCTGATCTGGACCGAAAACAGAAGATACTGAAAAATCCGGACCCGGTGGAACGGCGGGCGAGGCTCGCGAGGTTGGTCCTTGCCGAACACGAACTGATCAAAGCGATAGATTCATACAGGGTCGATTATGTTTGCCTGGCAGGTTTCATGCGCCTGGTAACGCCTTATTTCATAAACCATTTCAATGCCGGGACATTCAGAATCCTCAACATTCATCCTGCGCTGCTTCCCTGCTTTCCAGGCCAGCACGGCTATGAGGACACATTTGCATACGGTTGCAGGTGGGGAGGCATCACCGTCCATTTCGTCGATGAGGGCGAGGACACGGGCCCGATTATCGCCCAGGCTGTCTACCCGATCTGGGCCGATGACGACATTGGCAAAATTCGCGAACGGGGATTGCAGCTCGAATATGAAATATACTCTCAGGCGATCAATTGGCTCGCACAGGGAGATGTAGAATTGAAAAGCATGCCCGGCGCCCGGACCCGCGTGAAGATAGCAGACCCGAAATATGCCGAGGTTCTGAGAGGCTGGGTTGCAAAAGGAATTCAGTGAACAGTGAACAGTGAGCAGTGAACATGCGCGCTATGATTTTAGCTGCCGGGCTTGGGACCCGGCTTCTGCCGCTTACACACTGTCGCCCGAAGGCTTTGGTTGGCCTTCGCGGAGTGACGCTGCTCGAATTCTGGATCGACCGGCTCACGCGCTGCGGATTCAATGAGGTAATTCTCAATGCATACCACCTGAAAGAGCGTATCGCCGAAGCAGTGTCGGCAAAGCAGTGGCCGATACCGGTAAGAGTTCTGAACGAGCCGGTGCTCCTTGGAACCGGAGGTGGTATAAGGGCTGCAGTGGAGCTCTTTGGAGAAGAGCCTGTCACGGTGATCAATGTCGATATAATCAGCAATGTTGATTTGATATCGCTCTTCGAGCGCCACAGGCTCTCCGGAGCAGAAGTAAGCCTCGTGCTGCATGACTGGCCGGAATTCAACAATGTCGCCGTGAATGAGGAAGGATCGGTGCTCGGTTTCGGGCGCGAGGCGGAAGCGGTCCAAATGAGAGGGAACGGCGCTCGCCTGCTCGCTTTCACCGGGGTTCATTTCATCAATCCTTCGGCCATGGCCGGTATTGCCTCCGGAGTCCCGGGCGATATTCTCAACATCTACAGGGGGCTTATAGCCAGGGGCGCTCCTCCCGGGGCTCTTTTCCAGCAGGACCTTTTCTGGCGCGAGGTGGGATCTATCGAGAGCTATTGGAAAGTTACCAACGAGCTTACTCGACTGAGGCCTGATTACCTCCGGCCTGTTCCAACGGGAGAGAATATTTCAATTCATCCTGAAGCGATCATCCACCCGGATTGCAGCCTCAAAGGGTCGGTCGTTGCCGGCAGAGGGGTCCGGGTCTCGGAAGGCGTCTGTCTTGAAGATGTTATCTTGTGGAACGATATTCGGATTGAAAAAGGCAGTTCTCTAAAAGACTGCATTGTGGCGGACGGGATGACAATTTCGGGCAGCCACACGGGGAAAATATTCGCCCCGGGGCCGAAATGAAATCGAGCGTTTATGATTTCCCCGGACTCGATGTCCTTGTTGAGAAGGCCCGGGCCATTTCAGGCGCCGGCGAAGAGTGTCGGGTCCTGCCCCTGTTGGGCGATGGATCGGACAGGACATTTTTCCGAATTTTTTGCAGATCTTTTTCGCTGATCGGCCTGATTTCTCCGCGTGTAAAAAAAGACTCGATCGATGAGAACGACTCCTATCTGCTGATCGGGAACCACCTGCATTCGAAAAGATTGCCCGTGCCGCGCATCCTGTATGCTGATGTCCGCGAGGGACGATTTCTCTTGGAAGATGCCGGGGACCTGCATTTACAAAGTTTTGTCCGCTCTCGCCGGAAAAACCTCGAATCTATTTACAGCCATGTTATCGCAATGCTTGGAGCGCTCCACAGGAAAGCCTCGAGTGGTTTTGAGCCGGGGTTTTGCTTCGATGAATCTTTATACGATCCATCTTTTGTCTATGAACGTGAGCTCGACTATTTCCGAAAATCGTTTGTAAATGGTTGCCTGGGACTTGAAATAGCCCCTGATGAACTGCGCCCTGATTTCGAGAGGCTGGCGGAGGCGGCGGGCGTGTGGAAAAGCTCGCTTGTTTTCCATCGGGATTTTCAGAGCCGTAATATCATGGTTTGCCGTGCAAGGCTCTGGCTGCTCGATTTTCAGGGTATGAGGTTCGGACCCCCGGCCTATGATCTTGCTTCGTTGCTGATCGACCCTTATGTTGGAATTCCCGGGGGATTGCAGGATAAACTTGTTTCAATATACTGGTCGTCCACTGGGAAGTTCGAGTATGTCTCGAGGGGAGATTTCATCAGGAAGTTCACAGCGGTGAAGCTCGCGAGAAATCTTCAGATGCTCGGCGCATTCGGTTTTCTCGGCGTGACAAGGGGCAAGAGGCAGTTTCTGGATTATATTCCATTGGCTTTCGAGCAGTTGGCCGGGCATTTACGCAAAAACCGCCGGATGCCGTTCCCGCGCCTCGAAAAACTGGTGTCGGATATCCACAGGTACGGCCTTAATTATCGAAGATGAAATCTGCGGGGATTAAATCTGGTGACATGAGTGTTCTTATCTGTTATATGGCGTGCACGGCACGGCCTTGTGGGGCGCAGAGATCGCAAATACTGCAATACTGAGATTTTATTTTTGCTGGAGGATACAAAGATGGGTTCAAAAACTCAAAAGACTGAAACGGTCAGGCACAGAAAGCATGCCCCCAACCAAATCAACAGGAAAACCGATAAGAAAGTGGTTCGCCAGAATCTGAACGTCATAGGGAAACTGGAAGACGAAAACCGGAAATCATAAAAAGACCTTAGGGCGCTGCACCTCTTACCATCATGGTAATCCGGGCGGCGCCTCTTTTTTCGGCTAAGTTTATTTCGTTGCTCGGAGTTCCTGTCATCGCCGTTTTATGGCTCCGCTTTCCTTCTATTTCTTCCCATTTCCACAAATTCCCCGATAATTCTCTGGGCCAGAAGGGGCGCGTTTCCTGCCGCCCGGTTATTTATTATTAGGTTGAGCTCAACATCGTTGCTGAGAGCCTCCCACATCAACTGCGCCGTCTGGGGAATCATCCCCGGCTGTATCATTTCCTCTATCAATCGGTCGAATGGGAATGCCCTCGCATAGGCGTCCTCGTAGCGGATGCCTATTGGTGTCATCAGCCTGATGACGGCTTGGCGGCCGGCAGTGATAAAACGGTTTCCGGTCCTGGCGAACTGCATCTTGAGGGCAGGGAGCCAGGTCCAGTGAGACAGAATCACGCCAGCCCTGTGTTTTCGCAGCACATCGATTACGGGTTTGGAGAGGTACGCTTCGGTTCTCAGCTCCACGTGGTACTTGTTGTCGCGTGGAATCGCGCTGAAAAAGCGGTCGAGCTGGATTGCGAGTTCTACTGGGCCGGTCCGCTCCGACAGCCTCTGGTATTCCTGCTCGAAGATTATGCCTTTGAGATTCGGACCGAGTAAACGGAGCGCAGGTTCATAGAATTGCCGGGTAAAAGGCTCGGCGGCGAGGTAGTTTTCATTTGGTGCGTAATCTTTTCCCCGCCTTAACTTCTGAGCGAAAAACATTTGCGGCGCCTTCAAAAAGACCCGGTCTTCCGGTCCCATGTGCATGGAATATTGCTTCAGAGTATTGGCGCAGGGTGTGGGAACCCCTTTTTCGATAAGAGGGGCGTAAAAGGTGTAATCTATCTCGAGTACGCGAAAGTGCTGGAAATATTCCCGCACGCAGTCCACGGGCATGACTTCTTCCCGGAAGCTCCTTTTTCCAACACGGTTGGTACGGCTGGTTATTTGACCCTTGTAAAGCTCTTCGGAGTAAATCTGACCGGTCCAGCCCCTGTAGCGGTCGCTCGCCGTGCCAATGGAGATCGGCGGCGGAAGGCAGCGGAAAACGAACCTTCGGGCACAGTGGAGGACTTCGTCATTGTTGAAAGTAGAAGTGTTCATGGATCTGCCAGGCCGTAAGTCATGTCCCCATGGGGCACCCTGAAACCATGAAAAGGCATGTAGGGAGGGCTAAGCGGCGGCGAAGCCCTCCAAAACTTTCCTGAAGAGTATTAGCTCCAGTTTTGTCTTTGGTCTGTTGTATTCCTGTGAATCCTGTTAATCCTGAGCCTCTTGCAAAATGTCAGGCAAGCGTGCAAACAGACTGATTTGTTCTCCTGAAACCGGCAGTTCTAAAGATAAGCTTTATTTGTCAGTTACTATTCTCGTTTCATGGACAAGTTCATATGATTTCAGGCATAGTGGCTCCTTTGGTCTTTGTTTTAGCCGTGTTCTTCGACAATCTTAAGTTGCCAACTTGATTAACTGGTCGGCAAAGAGTGCCAGGACGCCAAACATCAGATGTAGTTTTACTTTCTGCGCTCCCCGCACCATTACGTTTTTTGCGCCAAACTCCTCTTTTATACGGCTATTGAAGCGCTCCACCGCTGTGCGCTCGTTGTACCTGGCCTGTTCATGCGGAGCCATCGGAGGTATGTCTTTGCCCCGGGAGTTTTTATCTATGATGGGGACATGTCCCAGACTTTTGCTTACCTCGTAGATTTGCCGCGCATCATATGCCGGATCCATTAAATCATAGAGATAAGTAACCTTTGCGCTGGTCATTTTGATCATTGGGATGGCAACTTGGCTATCGTGTACTGACGCAGCGGTCAGCACAATGCTGAGCGGTAATCCGCAATCATTGATGTCGGCATGAAGCTTATATCCGCTCCAGTACTCCATGTAGCCTTTGGAATTCCTCCTGGTTGCGACATCGCACACAGTGAGCAATTCCTTCAATGCTTCTTCGGCCGATTGCCTGCACTGACGGTCCAAACGCGTCTCTTCAGCCTCGCGCTTTTCACCTTTTTTCGGACGTCCCCTCTTTTTAGGTGCAGGCTTTTGTTTCTGTGCTTTCTTCACCGGTTTCTCACGACCCCTTATGGCTGTTGAATCTCGGGATATATGGCCTATGATCTCTTCCTTCAAGCTGCGGGTTACCAGAGCTTCGTGAACCCTGTCTCCCAGCCCACTTTGAGCAAATTCTGCAAATGATCTGGAGAAAGTAGACTCTGAGGGAATGTCCCATTTTCTTGCAAATCCGCAGATGAGTCGCAAATTGGTTGTGGTCCGTAATTCGTGAATAGTTGTCCGGGTGAAGGGATGGCCATAGACAGCCTTTGCCACAAAAGAGCGTGCTATTGCTTCACGTTCTCTGAGTTTCCGTCCTTTCCACTGAGTCGATCCACTCTTTGGGACGTGCTTGTCAACCTGAACTATTTCAAGGATACTCACAAGCCGTCGTTCTTTATCGGTCAAGGGGCCTTCCCAACATTGTTCCAGACGAGGGAACAAACTGCGTTGCAAGTTTCCTGTCAACCATGATACAGCTTGTCCGAGCTTCATTGGCGCCTCCCGTGGTTGGTTTTGTCTTGAGCAACAACACCTTACCACAAGGCCGCCGATGAAGCTCATTCTTTAGGCGGCCCAATTCTTAATCGGAGTTTTGCAAGAGGCTCTCCTGTCAAAGGTCTTTTTTGAAGCAGCCCACCGAAACTTTTCGTAACAGGAGATTGTATCCGTCACCCAGCTTCAGATGCTGCTCTTGCCCTTGAGGATCAGGAAGAAGTAGGGCGTCTGGGGAGCATCGCATGTTACAAGGGTCGGCTTCTTTGCTCCGCTGGAACAACTTCTGGGATCGAGCTTTAGAGTGATGGTTCCCTCGCCACCGGGAGGGATCGCCCTGTCGAACTGGGCAACCAAAATTCCTCAGCCGGGGACAATTTTTTTGATTTTCAATTGGGACGTGCCGACGTTCTTTATGCTGAACTTATGGACGAATTCGTTGTTCTCGTTCATCGTCCCGAAATCATAAGCTGTTTCGGCAAGCTGGACGACAGGCGCCTCGTCTGTGGCGGGCGCGGGCGGAGCTGTTTCAGGGATGGCTGCAACGGGGTCCAGGAGGCATACCCCGGTGGTTGAGGATTCCTGGTCGGGCGCCTTGGTTTCGGGATGCGAAACAGCACTGGATTTTTGTACAAAACAGTTGGGACCACTCGTGAAGGTTGTACAGCCGGATAGGGGATACAGAAGGAGAACACAGAGCATTCCAGTAAAAAACCGCTGCATGGCTTCACCTCCTCAGTTTCCGGGACCTTTTGGAATTCTTCCGGTAGGCATACCTACGCCTGAGAAATGCCCAGGTCAAGGCAAATTTGCCAACCCGTCGATAACACTTGAATCTGTTGACCGGGAAATTCGGTGCGAAAGATAACTATACGTTAAGATGTATTGGCCTTAAAGAAAAAAGTCGAAGTCGTTTACACTGGAAAGCGTATGCGGAAAATGGCGCCTTTAGTAGGATTGTCGAGCACTTCAAGACTGCCTTTGTGCGCTTCGATAATCTTCTTGACAATCGGGAGACCGAGGCCTGTCCCCTCTTTTCTGGTTGTAAAAAAGGGTAGAAAGATATCTTTTTTGATTTCAGAAGCTATACCTGACCCACGATCCGCGACATCGACAACCAGGTCGTTGCCCCTTTTGCAGTAGCGTATTTTTACCGTCTGGGCTTCCGATGACGCCTCGATGGCGTTTGTCAGAAGGTTGATGAACACCTGTATTATTCGGAAGCGGTCGAGCAAAAGGGGCGGCGGCGGCACAAAAGACTCGACGCGCAGCTCAATGCCTTTCTTCTCCGCCAAAGGCTTTATTACGGCGATACTCTCTTCCAGAATAGTGCTGAAGTCCTCAAGCGACTTCTGAATATGCAGTGGCTTTGAGAAATCGAGCATGTCCTTGACCATTTTCTCGAGCCGATCGATTTCATTTAAAACTATCTCCATTTTGTTCCAATCAGGATGTGATTTGCTGATATTTCGCTGCACCTGTTTTGAGAATCCTCCGATTGCTATCATCGGAGTTTTCATATCATGTGCAACGCAGGAGAGCGCTCTACCGATAGCGGCAAGATTTTCGGCATCCTTCAATGCCTTTATCGATCGCTCGCGCTCTACCAGCTTCCACATGCCATCCATCAGCAGAGTCAATTGCCTCTGGTCCGACTGGTCGTAATCCTCACTCTTGTTCGCCACGACGGCGACAGCAGTTATCCGCTCTCCGTCGAAAACGGGAATGCTCATGAACCGGAGGATAGGAATATGCGAGAACGGCAGCCCCTTTTTGTCCCTGTCATCAGTCGATGCCTCATTTACGATTACCGGCTTGCGGTTCCTGATCGCTTCTGCCCACGTCCCGAATTCTTCTATTTGAACACCGGCGCGGGTCCCACTAAATTTCGAATGCGCGATAATGGCGGCGGACCAGGTCAGGAACTTTTCATCTTCATCGAGATAGCCCACCGAGCCCGTCTCGCTTCTCGTGAGCTTTACCTGCTGCTCGAGCACGTAATCGGCAATTTCCTCCTCGGATGTCCAGGGGACCTGGCTGAGTTGAACCAGGGCTTCAAGCCTCCTTTCATCCAGCCGCAGGGCTTCCTCGATTCGCCTTCGTTCGGCTATTTCGTTCAACAAGGCCTGATTGGCGCTCGCCAGTTCCTCCGTTCTCTCTTGCACGCGTATTTCAAGATGATTGTGAGCTTTGCGGAGCTTCTCCTCAACCTCCTTTCTGTCAGTGACATCCAGGCAGTACTCGATAATTTTGGAGACTTCTCCATTTTCATCGAGAATCGGATGACCGTGAACTTCCACGTGTTGGGGAGTACCCCGGGGACTATAATGGATGTGTTCGGTTATCAGCGGCTTTTTCGACATTTTGATTTCTCTAAGGGGGCACACATGCTCATCGCCCTCGCAGGGCCGGTCCGCCCTGTGATAAAGGGAATGGCATTTGGTATTGGGCGGAAGGTCTGTCGCGGCGGCGCGATTGGCGAGCAGCACAGTGTAGTCTTTGGCGTCAACTACATAAAAAGGATGGGAAAGAGACTCGATAACGGTTTTGAGAAACGAGTTCTGCTGAACTATTTTTTCTTCGGCCATCTTCCTGTCGGTTATGTCGCGTGCGGTCCCTATAAGACCGACAACGGAAGCTCCGGCATACAGGGGGCCGGACTGGAACTCGATCAGCCGAATTCCACCGGATTTTACCAGGACCCGCACTTCTCTGGGCGGCAGATCCTCACCACTGATAACTCTTTGCCTTTGTTCCTCCACCATCGGGAAATCATTAGAATGGACAAGGGAGCCAAAGTGCCTGCCCACCCACTCTTCCGGTTTCCAGCCGGTTACCTTTTCAAAAGCGGGGCTCAGTGACGTAATGGTCCCATTCGTGGCAATAGTGTAAATAATATCGAGAGAATGGCTCACCAGAGACCGAAACTTTTCCTCGCTCGATCTGAGGGCTAGTTCTGCTTTCCGGCGCTCGTGGATTTGCTTCCGGAGCCTGAGGTTCGTTTCCCCCAGTTCAGAAGTTCTCTTTTCAACAAGTTCCTCGAGATGGTCTTTGTATCGCTTCAGTTCAGATTCGGTTTTTTTTCTTTCCACCGCGTAGCGAATCGACCGTTCGAGCGTCCCGGCGTTGATCTCGGCCTTCACCAGGTAATCGGATGCGCCCGCCGCGAGCGCCTTCATGTCGATCTCGTCTCCACCATGCGCGGTCAGTAGAATCACTGCCGGGACGGTGCCTTTCTCTCTGGCTTCGGTCAGCAGCTCGATGCCTGTTCGATCTCCGAGGGCGTAGTCCAGGAGGCATGCATCGTAATGGGGACGGCAAAGGGCGTCCAACCCGCCTTCGTAAGAGTTTACCCAGTCCAGTTTCACTCTTTCGAAGGATTCGGACAGGAGCGTTCTTATAAGGATGTAGTCATCCTCGTCGTCCTCAATAAGAAGCAACCTGAGTTTATAGCGCGAATTCATCTGGTTTGCCTCAACGGCCATAAGCCGGCCGGATCATCTTATGTACGCTGGTCACAGCGGACAATTCCGGGATCGCACGTGGTTGCGCTCTTGGGTTGTATAGGCGTTTGGAGTTGATTGGGAGGTTAAAAAATTTTCGGTCGATTCCGAGAAACAGCGCGATTCGAGCACGCGAATGGAATTTAATATAGCCAGGACACACTTCAGTTGCAAGACCGGATTATTTTGGAATCCCACCGGATCGATACGCAGACATCGGATTTGCGGGATTAATTATATGGGGCTGAACATTCGAGATCTTCGATTGATGGGTGTTAGAGTAAAGAGGCGGACTGGACAAGGGTTGGGAGCCGGCAGCTTGCACAATCCTTGCATACGTAAATCCACTGAGGTATATTTTCTCTGCCCTCACGAACTCCTATTGAATTTGCCCAGATTCGTCTGGATTTCACGCTCATGTTGGAGGAGCTGCCAATGAATCTCACCAAAGCCCAAATCGTGGAAACACTCGCCAAAAACGTTTTCACCAAGACTCAGCCGCCCAAAACCGTCGAGACCCTATTCGAGCTGATTAAACAGTCCTTGCAAAAGGGCGAAACGGATTTTTACGGAAGATATCCGTAAGATCAGCCTCTCGGTTCTTGTCAGCCGTCTTTTTAATCAGCTATCTACTGGGGATTGGAATTTATGAATAAGGTAAGACCTCTGCACTTCTGGGTCCGTATCCTTGTATTATGCGCGGTCGGCATGGCCATCGGCATCGAGGCCCGGAGCGACAGGGAACCGGTTAAGGCGCCGGGGCCGGTGCGATCGGATCTGATACTGATAGATAGTCCGGCCTCTTTTGGTAAACCCGAGCTTCCCGCCGTAGCCTTCCCTCACGATAAACACACCGAGGCTCTTCTCAAGGAAAAGAAGGACTGCAAGACCTGCCATCTGATCGAGGACGGGAAGATGACTCTTGCTTTTAAGGGAAGTAAGGCGACCGGCATCGAGGAGATCAGGGACATATACCATTCGAACTGCATTGCCTGCCACATGGAGATGCTGTCGGCCGGCAAGAAGGCCGGCCCTTCGGATGGATTATGCCGATCCTGCCATAGCGCCGATACCGGGGAGAAGGGCAATCAGATCGAGGCCGGCATGAGCAAAATTCTGCATTTCAGGCATGTGAACTCGAAAAACATAGCGGCATGTGCCGCGGAAAAGGACAATTGCGGGCAGTGCCATCACGAGTATGACAAGCAGGCGAAAAAGACCTTCTACGCAAAGGGTAAGGAATCGACCTGCCGTTACTGCCACTTGGATGCCCGCAAAGACGACGTGAGAAGCATGAAAGATGCTTCGCATCAACAGTGCGTGTTATGTCATCTCGACATGTCTGACAAAGGCGTGAAAGACGCAGGCCCTTACATTTGTTCGGGTTGCCACGGAGCCGCTGGACAGGCTCAAATAGCAACGAAAAACCGGGAATTTGCGGCCGGGCTTCCGAACGGGGAGGTCCCCCGGCTCAAGCGGGAGCAGCCGGATTCTGTTTTAATCACGTTTGATCCGAAATATGAAGCTGGTAGAACTTCAAAGCCCATTTTGATGAATCCGGTAGCCTTCGATCACAAGGCCCATGAGAATTACAACGAAAGCTGCCGGGCCTGCCATCATGCATCGATGGATTCATGCCGGAAGTGCCATACTCTTTCGGGGTCGAAGGAAGGCGGGTTCATACGGCTCGAACAGGCTATGCACCTTATTTCGAGCAAGCAGAGTTGCCAGGGCTGTCATGCCGAAAAGCAGGCAGCGCTGAGCTGCGCAGGCTGCCACAACCACATGGATAAAACGCGCCGGCTTGACGACGCTGCCTGCCGGCAGTGCCATGCGGCGTTGCCCGAAAGTCTCCTGCCGGCCGGAGAGAGGCCTGATGAAGTCCCGGAGCTTACTCCGGAACAAAAATCCGGCATTGCCGAGGCCATACTCCAGGGCAGAAACAGAACTCCGGGCATCTATGCCGCTGACGACATTCCGGAAAAGGTCGTGATAAAGGAGCTGAGCAACCGGTATGAGCCGGCCGAAATGCCGCACCGCAAGATTGTGCTCACCCTGGTGAAGGGCATGACCGACAAATCGGCTGCCGCGTATTTCCACACTAAACAGGGCGCTGCCTGCTACGGGTGTCATCACAACAGTCCAGCCTCCAGGCAGCCTCCTCGGTGCGGCAATTGCCATGGTAAGCCTTTCGACAACCTGCAGCCAAATCGCCCGGGTCTGCAGGCGGCCTTTCATGGAGAGTGTATGGGTTGTCACAGGAGCATGGAGATCGCAAAACCCGCTGCAACCGCCTGCACTGAATGCCACAGGGAAAAAAAGCAGTAACCGTTTTGGGGTTGCCTGGAAAGAGGAGTATGTGAATGCTACGAAGAACGTTTCTCGACATCGGGGCCGTTGGGGTTGGCGCGGTTTTCGGTGAGTCGGCCCGTGCCTCTTACAATAGAGAATTTGAAGGCCATCCCGGGAGTTTCGGTGTCCTGTTCGATGCGACCCGGTGTATCGGTTGCCGAAGATGCGAGGCGGCATGCAATAGAGTCAATGAACTGCCGGTCCCTGCAAGACCCTTTGACGATTTGAAGATTCTCGATGGAAGGCGCCGGACCGACGCAAAGACCTATACCGTCTTGAATCGGTATGACAACATTGCGGGCGCGCCCGGTCCGGTATTCTGCAAGTTCCAGTGCAATCATTGCCTGGAGCCTGCGTGTGCCTCGGCCTGCTTCGTCCGGGCCTTCACCAAAACCAGTCAAGGCGCGGTCACGTGGGATCATTCGGTCTGCGTCGGGTGCCGCTATTGTATGATAGCCTGCCCGTTCGGAGTCCCCGCCTTCGAATACGATGAGCCCCTTGCGCCCCGGATAATGAAATGCACCATGTGCTATCCGCATATAATGTCGGGCAAGCTTGAAGTGCCGGGCTGCGTCGGTGAGTGCCCCAATGAATCCCTGATTTACGGAAAACGCGTTAACCTGCTTGCCGTTGCGCGAGAACGCATCCGCTCGTATCCCGGTCGTTACGTCGACCACATCTATGGGGAGAAGGAAATGGGCGGAACGAACTGGCTTTATTTATCGGGTGTTCCTTTCAGGGAGATCGGCATGCGTGAGGACCTGGGTGCCACGCCAGCACCCGAACTGACATCCGGCGCTCTTGCAACCGTCCCTGTCGTAGCGGTCGCCTTGCCGGCGCTTCTCGCCGGTATTTACGCCATATCCCGGCGCAAGGACAAAGTCGCTGAGGAGGAAAAACTGGAAGCCCTGGCCAGGGCACGTGAACAGGCGAACAGTGAACTCGATAAGGCATTGACGCAAGCTGAAGCCGAGAAACAGACGGCCATCGAGCGCGCGGTCAGGAAAGCCATTGAAAAAGCCGCCAAGGCGCAATCCGAAGATGGAGCCTAAATATGTCCACTGAAAACACTGCCGTCAAAAATGGACTGTTCACACCATTCAATATCATAGCCGGCATCATCGTGCTGACCGGTGTGGTGATAACCATCCTTCGCTTCACCATGGGGCTTGCCGGCGTCACAAATCTTTCTGACAACAACCCGTGGGGAATCTGGATCAGCTTTGACCTGCTGTGCGGAGTCGCCCTGGCCGCGGGCGGATACACCACTTCTGCGGCGTGCTACATCTTCGGGCTAAAACGCTATCATAGTGCCGTCAGACCGGCGATCCTCACCGCTTTTCTAGGTTATGCCATGGTCGTGCTCGCCCTGCACTACGATGTCGGCCGTCCCTGGAGGCTGCCTTATCCGATTTTTGTGCAGGCGGGCACCACCTCGGTGCTTTTCGAAGTGGGCTTGTGCGTCTTCCTGTACCTGGTCACGCTTTTTATCGAGTGGACCCCGGCCTGTCTGGAATGGCTCGGATTCAAGAGGGCGCGGAACACCATCGTCAATATGACCCTCGCGCTGACCATCTTCGGAGTCATCCTGTCTACGCTGCACCAGAGTTCTCTGGGGGCTCTTTTTCTGATCGCGCCGTCCAAGCTCCATCCGCTCTGGTATTCAGCTTACCTGCCGGTGTTTTTCTTTGTGTCAAGTATCGCCGCGGGGCTGTCGATGGTAATTTTCGAAAGTACTCTCTCGCAGCGTTATATGCATAACAAGATGGATGAGACCTACCTGGAAGAACATGACAACGTTACGTTCGGTTTCGCTAAGGGCGCGTCACTGGTGCTGGCATGCTATTTTTGCCTCAAGATCATCGGCATCACCATGGACGACAACTGGCGCTATCTAACGACCGGCTTCGGAGCGTGGTTTCTTACGGAACTCCTGGGATTCGTCGCGCTGCCCTGCTTCCTCTACGCAATGGCCGTGCGCGAGAAGAACATGAACCTCGCCCGCTGGTCGGCGGTCCTTACGGTCTTGGGTATAGTGGTCAATCGTTTCAATGTCTCCCTTGTGGCTTTCAACTGGCAACTACCTTCCAGCGACCGATATTTCCCGAGCTGGATGGAGATCGCAGTCTCCGTATTCATCGTCACTGTCGGTATATTGGCTTTTCGCTTCATTGCCGGCACGATGCCCATTTTCTACGAACACCCCGAGTACGGAAAACACGAACCCGCGGTCAAACCCGCCCGCGTCGGATCAGGAAATTAGGGGAGAAAACTTATGGAAAACACTTTCTACACTCTGCAGGAATTCATGCTGCACACCAAGGCCCTTGCTTATATCCTGGCCGGGGTAATGCTCCTCGGTATGCTTGGCTTCTGGCAATACCTGACCGGCAGGGATGAGGACAAGGACATAAAGTAAACAGCGAAGAAGGCTCGTTTGCAGCCTTCCGGAGGAATCGCACATGTATCAATTCATAACCGGGCCGTTGCTGTGGATTTCGTTCGGGGTATTGATAGTCGGGCTCATCGTGCGGACGGTGCGTTACATCCGCGGTTTGAACTGGCAGTTGGATCGCGTTCCGTATAAGGCTCATAAGCGCAGGGGAATCAGAGGCGCCTTTCGCTCTGTCATCCACTGGATGGTGCCGTTCTGGTCGGTTGGCTGGCGCGCAAAACCCATCTTCACCACCGTCTTTTTCGTCTTCCATATCGGGCTGGTTATCACTCCGATCTTTTTGACGGGGCATGCCGTACTCATCAAGGAGCGTCTCGGCCTGAACTGGCCGTCTATTCCGATGAGGCTGGCCGACGCTTTGACCATCGGAGTCATATGCTCCGTTGTTTTCATCGCCGTCAGGCGTATAGCGCTGCCTGAGGTGCGCATAGTCACCACATTATATGATCTCCTCCTGCTGCTCGTCAGCGTGGCGCCGTTTTTGACGGGCTTTGTGATCGTGCATCAGGCCCCCGGGAATCAGTTCTGGCTTTGCGCGCATATCGTAAGCGGTGAAATCATGCTCGTCGCCATTCCGTTCACAAAGCTCTACCATGTGGTTGGTTTTTTCCTGTCGCGCGCCCAGATCGGCTACGACTTCGGAACCAAGCGCGATTTCAAAGGCAAAGGTTTTGCCTGGTAAGGTGCTTTTCAATCCATGAAGGAGTATCAGCGATGCCGGAAGGCACTCTATGCAACAAGAACACAGTAGATACCATGGAATATCTTGCCGCGCTGCTCGCAGACAAGCTCGGCAAAAAATACTATGAAGAGATGAAGCATCTCGACATCGATAAGGAGAAGCTCAAGTCCTCTTTGAAAGCAACCTGCAAGTCCCGGTTACGCACCTGGCTCGAACTCTGTTCCCATTGCGGCCTGTGCGCCGACAGTTGTTTTCTCTACCTGGCAAACAAGCGCGACCCCGCTCAGGTGCCGTCTTACAAGATACAATCCACAATGGGCAGGATCGTAAAACGAAACGGCGACGTGGACAACGAGTTCATGCGCCACTGCATGGACGTGGCCTGGTCGCAATGCACGTGCTGCAGCCGCTGCAGCACCTTTTGCCCCTACGGCATCGATATGGGAGCCATGTTTAGCTACCTGCGAGGCTTGTGCTTCGCGCAGGGCTTCGTCCCCTGGGAACTCAAGATCGGTACCGGGATGCACCGTATTTACGGGGCGCAGATGGACATGACCACCGAAGACTGGGTAGATACCTGCCAGTGGATGGAGGAGGAACAGCAGGAAGAATGGCCGGGGCTAAAGATCCCAATAGACAAGGAAGGCGCGGACATCATGTACACCGTTAATGCTCGCGAACCCAAGCATTATCCGCAGGATATCGCCGACGCGGCTATCCTTTTCCACCTTGCCGGTGAAGACTGGACGGTCCCCAGCGTGGGCTGGGAGCAGACATGCCTTTCGCTTTTCGCCGGGGACTGGGAATCATGCAAGCAGCAAGTCACAAGCGTATATGGAGCAATCGAGCGGCTCAAGCCCAAACGGGTCATCAGCACGGAGTGCGGCCATGCGCACCGTTGTATGACGATTGAAGGTCCTTATTGGGTTGGCCGGGAAGACGGCCGTCCTCCCGCACCTTACATGCATTATACGGAGTGGGTTGCGGATTCGTTGCGAACCGGGAAAATTAAAATCGATCCGGCCAAACGTATCAAAGAGCCGGTCACATTACAGGACTCCTGCAATTACATCCGCAACTACGGGCTAAAGGATGTCACCCGGGAGATCATGAGCTATCTCGTGGAGCCGGGTTATTTTGTTGAGATGAAGCCTAACAAGGAGCATAATTTTTGTTGCGGCGGAGGCGGGGGCTTCAATGGAGTGGGGATCTACCGGGAACAGCGAAACGTGGGACTGAAAGTCAAGCGCGACCAGATTCTGACCACTGGCTGCAAACTCGTGGTTGTCCCCTGCCACAACTGTTGGGATGCGGTTCGGGATATGCAGGAGGTTTACCGCATTGGCATTAAATGGACTTTTTTGAAGCCCCTGCTGGTCAAAATGGCCATCGTACCCGAACACCTCAAACCAAAGGAAGAAGACACGGCCGATGAGGGACCCTCATGAAGGTCCCAGCCTGCTTAATAAGCGGCCTTCAGTCGAGTGCAATCGCGCGCTTCAGTCGGAAGAGCTGCTAGGTGTCACTATGGTTTTGACGCATTCCTGTATAACCCGGGCGGAGAGGGGCAACCGTGCTATCCTACCAAAACAAAACTGATTATGGTCTGTTTTGGCCAAGATGATTATAATTTTCTCCGGGTTTTAGACAACATATCAAGCTCATTGAGCAGGTCCGAGATCTTTGGAGTGGATAGCAATGCAGCGAAAAAGGTGTGATGCGGCATGCGGGGTTAGTAGCTGTGAAAGCTCCGGATCGGCATGGATGGCAGGGGCAGGGCTTTCGATAACATCTTCATAGGGAGACTGTGCCGCTCAGCCAGGTACGAAGGGGTCCAACTCAATGGCTGCCAGACCGTTATGGGCGCAATGGTTGAACTTTTTCTCATTTCCCGATATGTGCATCATCCTCATAAAACAAAAGGATAGAAGAGTGTGTTTATCCTCGACGACATATCTCTTGAGCTTTGCCCAAAAAGAATCGAATCGGCAATTTTTCAAGGCAATATTCCCAAAAATGACTGGTCTAAAAAGGTTCAAACGGCCATTGAGCAAATTTCACCAATTTTACATCCCAGGGCTGGTTACGATTTGTACGAAGTTAAAAAAGTGGCGGATGAGTGCCTGACACTGAGCCGTCTAGACTTGGAGCATAATGAGATCATTTATATTGGTCCCAATGTCGTTTTGTTGAATCCGGCACAACTGATTGTCATCAGTGTGGTTACCCTTGGAGAGGCTATTGATGCCCGGATTGCTTCAATGAGCGTTGCCGGTCAAATGTTGGAGGCATATATACTCGATTGTGTCGGAGTTTATGCATTACTGCAGGTTAGTCGGGCCGTATTTCGCCAGGTCGAACGTCTTGCCGAGACCAGAGGTTTGGGAGTCGGCAGCGTTATAAGCCCGGGCGCCCTGGTCGGTTGGCCTCTTGAGGAGCAGGGCCGTCTTTGTTCATTGCTTCCGCTGAACTGGGTTGGGGTCCGGCTAAATAGCAGTGGAGTGCTTGTTCCACAAAAATCTGTTTCATTCCTGGTTGGAATTGGAATTTCGTATTCGTCCAAAGAAGTTGAAATTCCTTGCCAGGTATGTACTAATGAAGGTGCATGCTGGTGTAAATACTGAAATGAAAACTACTCACGACGCACGTATCGGCAACTAGGGAAACTTCTCGTTACAGTGTCCATGAGGTTGTGTTGTCGAAGAAAACGGGGATAAAACCAATGACAGAGAGAAGTTTGGAGCAATTGTCTTCAGAAGTTCCGAAACTGAACACCGATTGCGAACAACTGGAAAAGAAAAACAAAGAACTTTCCAATCGTTTGGATCTGCTGTCTTCACTATTGGATAATCTTCCCGGCATAGCCTTTCGCTGCATCAACGATGGTAATTTCACCTTTGAATATGCCAGCCATGGGACAATGGCCATCCTTGGTTATTCTCCGGACCAAATCGTTAACGTTTACGCTTTTCGGCAACTGGTGCACAAAGAAGATCAGCATCATAACGCGGTGATTATTAATAGTCTTCGCGCCGGGAAAAATCATTATGATTTGGTATATCGCATGCGCACATCCTGGGGAGAATACAGGTGGATTCTCGAACAAGGGACAGCCATTTTTGCAGAAGATGGGCGTCTGGAGGCAATTGATGGTTTGCTCACGGATATAACCGAACAGAAGGAAAGGGAAATAAAGCTCTATGAAGAAAACAGTCGTCTGCGTTTCTCAATAAATGAGCGCCATCGCCTTGGACAATTGATCGGCAAAAGCAAAGCAATACGGAGTGTCTACAAGCGAATCATCAAAGCTGCGGGAACCAATGCTCCCGTTATCATCCATGGTGAGTCGGGAACCGGAAAAGAACTGGCTGCCAAGACAATCCACGATCTTAGCGAAAGGGAAAATGGGCCTTTCATCGCGGTCAACTGCGGGGCAATCTCTGAAAACCTTCTGGAAAGCGAATTTTTCGGCCATCTGCGTGGATCGTTCTCGGGTGCATATTCGGACCGGGAAGGTTTTCTTTCTGCCGCAAATGGCGGCACTCTTTTTCTTGACGAAATTAGTGAGATGTCAATCCCTCTCCAGATAAAACTGCTGAGGGTGCTTGATGGAAAAGGTTTTAACCCCGTGGGGAGCAACAAGTTAAGGACCTCGAATTTTAGACTTATTTCCGCCACCAATCGGGATCTTGTGCAGATGGTCAGATCCGGCCACATGCGAGAAGATTTTTATTATCGCATAAACACCGTGCCAATAGTAATGCCGCCGCTAAGGGACAGATTGGAGGATTTGCCGCTTCTAATCGACCACTTTCTAAAACAACTCGGTGAGGAAATGGAGCGAAAAATCGATGTCACTCCGAAATTCTACGCAATCCTTGAAAAGCATCACTGGCCCGGCAATGTCCGCGAACTTTTAAACGTGGTTCGCCGCTATGTATCCCTGAATGAAATTAGTTTTAGCCCCTCGGTAAATAATTCCCTCTCAAATCCGGCGCCACTCTCAAAATCTGCACCCAGGGCGGCTTCATCCGGCAAAAAACCGGTATCTGATGAGTTGAAGCAAGTCGAGAGAAATATCATTCTCGTTGCACTTGAGGAAAATCAGTACGATATGGAACGTACCGCCGCGGCCTTAGGTATCAGTCGACGAACCCTGCAGCGTCGAGTCAATAAGCATGATCTTAAACACCGCCGATGATGGACATTTTTGTCCGTCAGCAAATGGCTGTTTGTGTTCGTGTTTTTGACATTCTGGCCATTCTTCGGACACTATTGGCCAAGCCCGCCTTGCTCTCCTCCATGAAAAGCACAGTTTGGTTGTATTCTTGAGGAATATAAACCAATCAAAATAGTTGGCACGACGCTTGCTTGAAACTTTATTCTTAATAGTCAAATAAAAATGATAATTGATGATAATTAATGGAGCGCCATTCTCGGTAATGATTTTCATTGGGGTTTTACTTTGTTAAAATGTCGCGAAATGCCGATATAGAGTGCGATAAGAGCCGTAACCGAGAAAACAGCAAGATTGAATCACTTTGGCGAATTTAAGGGGAAATAGAGCGCAATGCATCAGATCGTGCAACCTACAGGAAAAAAACGTTTTGGCAACGACACTCCATATCTGCAAATACGGCAGGATGCTCTGCTCCTGATCGAGTCCTACGGAGTTGCCGTCTTTTCACACACCGCAAGAAAACTTATTAACGCAATGCCTTCCGGCGAAGTCTCGCATGCTAATTTATGGCGTTTTATGCGGAAGACAGGCCACCCGACGACCCGCTTCATGGACATTACGGCCATGATGAAGGCCGGTCGCATAGTTGCATCGGGTTTTGCGCTGGAGGCGTCCAAGATCACCTCCCGGTAGACCTTTGAGAGATTGAGCGGGGAATAGGCCGTTCAGTCCGACCGGACGAACTTCAAACCCTTGAATCTTATTGGTTGATAAATTTCGGGCTCGTCTCACCCGGATTGAAAGCCCCGAGAAGGCTATTGGGAAGATGAGAATGTGATGCGCCAACTCCGGATACCATCCAGATCCTTTTCTGGAACGGGTCTAGGTCAATCCGGTTGCGGTCGAGTAGACAATGATAATGTCTTAATCGACAAATGAACTAATGCTCTAACAAGGGGTACATACATGACGACAGTCCTGGAATTCAGACCGGACCAAGCCCGCTCGCTTGCTGGAGAGGTGATGGCCAGGTCGGGTCAAAACCTCAATGCTTGTTATCAATGCCGGCGTTGCGCATCAGGGTGTCCGGTTGGTGAAGAGGCTGATTACGTGACCCCCGATCGCCTTATTCGAATGATCGTTCTCGGCAAAAGGGAAGCGGTCCTCGGTAACCCCCTGGTTTGGAAGTGTGTCTCGTGCTTTACATGCGGCACCCGATGTCCCAACAACATCATGACTGCCAGGATCGTTGACACTCTGAAGAAAATGGCGAAGGAGGCCCACATTCCACCATTATCTCCCAGGGTGGCTGCCTTTCACGATAGTTTTTTCGCCGCCGCCAAGCGGCGGGGTAGGTTGAATGAACTGGAGTTCATGGGGCGCTATGTAGTGAAGAATACATTAGGAGGTCTGGCGAAGCTCAAGTTCAGAGAAATAATCGCTGAGCACAAAAGTCATGCCGGATTGGGTCTGGGCATGCTGCGAAAGGGGAGAATGCACCTTCGCATCCAGAAGATCAAGGGTAAACAGGAATTCAGGCGGCTCATCGAGAAGGGCGGCGAGTGGACGAAGGGGTTCTCTGAGTCCCCGGCGCCGCAGGAGTAGAATATGGAGCTAGCTTATTACCCCGGTTGCTCGCTGAAAGCATCCAGTGAGATTTACGATGTGCAGTGTAAAAAGGTCCTATCGGCCATTGGGATCAACCTGCACGAGCTCGATGACTGGAACTGCTGCGGAGCGACCTCAGCGAGCAAAGTGGACGATTTTGCGGCCATCGCCATGCCGGCACGCAATTTGGGAATCGCGGACGCATCGGAATACAGCGAGTTGGTCATTCCTTGCTCCGCCTGCTACAGTCGAACGCTGGTGGCCCAGAAGATACTTGAGTTCGACCGGGGCCTTTTGGACAAGATCAATGAGGAGTTGTCCTGCAAAGTCGTTGGAAAGACGAAAGTCCTGAGCATTTTGGAGGCCATTCAGCATGTAGTGAATTCTGGAGACTTGGCGAAAAGGGTCACCAGGAAACTGGAAGGGCTGAAGCCTGCCTGCTATTACGGGTGTATGCAGACACGCTTTTCGTATGGAGTGCCGGTCCCCGACGATGTGGAGAATCCGCAGGGCATGGAGATCATCTTGGAGACCCTGGGAGCAACCCGTTTGGACTGGAGCTATAAGACGGACTGCTGTGGGGCTTCTGCAGCGGTAAATGAAAATGACACCTCTCTCATGCTTATGTCCAAGATCATGAAGGACGCCATTGCCCGGCAGGCTAACTGTTTTGTGACCACTTGCCCGATGTGTCAGCTCAACTTGGACGCATATCAGGAGAAGGTCAGAGCCAAATATAGCATTGCCCGGAGCATGCCGGTTTATTTCATAACAGAGCTGATCGGCGTCGCCGTCGGGCTGCCACTCGAAGATCTTGGGGTTGAACGGCATTTCGTGGACGCTATGGTATTGCTAAAGGAGTTGAACCTCTATGGATAAGCCACCTACCGCAGGCGGCCGAAAGCGCGGGTCGGTGGTAATAGTCGGCGCGGGTATCGGCGGAATGCAGGCGGCCCTCGATCTGGCCGAGAGCGGTTACAAAGTACACTTGGTCACAAAGGAATCGTCGATCGGCGGGATCATGGTCAAGCTGGACAAGACCTTCCCGACCGGTGACTGCTCCATGTGCATGATCTCACCCAAACTTGTGCAGGTAGGCCGTCACCCGGATATCGATGTCATTACTCTCGCGGAGGTTATCTCTGTTGGCGGGGAAGCCGGAGATTTTTCGGTGAGGGTGAAGCAGCATCCCCGGTACGTGGATGAGGATAAGTGCACAGGCTGCGGCATGTGCGAGGAGAAATGTCCAAAGAAGGTAATCAGCGAATACGAGCAGGGCCTGACACTTCGCAAGGCCATCTATTCCTTGTTTCCTCAGGCCTATCCAAACACCAGGGTTATAGACCGGGACAATTGCACTTATTTCCAAAAAGGCAAGTGCAGGATCTGCGAAAAGATCTGCCCGGCCAAAGCCGTCAATTTCAAAGAGACGGAAAAGGAGATGGACCTTAATACCGGGGCCATCATCCTCTCTCCGGGCCTCAAGCGATACGATGCAAAAGTGCGCGGCGAGCTCGGTCTCGGCCGCTGGCCCAATGTGGTGACTTCCATCCAGTTTGAACGCATCCTCTCCGCCTCGGGACCCTACAAGGGTGTGATCAAGCGTCCCGGGGACGGTCAACACCCCCACAAGATCGCCTGGATCCAGTGCGTAGGTTCCCGCGATCCCCACAATGCAAATCCCTGGTGTTCCTCTGTTTGCTGCATGTATGCGACGAAGCAGGCGATCATCGCCAAAGAGCATGATCCGAACGTGGAGGCTACTATCTTCTTTATGGAGATGAGGGCCTTCGGCAAGGATTTCGACAAGTACGTGGCAAGGGCCAAGGACGAGTACGGAGTGCGTTACAGGCGTGCCATGGTTTCAATGATAAGGGAAGAACCCGGGACGGAAAACCTGCTCCTGAGATACTCTCAGGAAAATCTTGCGCTGGTGGACGAGACATTCGACATGGTGGTGCTCTCGGTCGGGCTTCAACCGCACGACGATGCTGCTGGAACGGCCGAGATCTTCGGCATCGAGACTACGGAATACCTGTTCCCCAAGACGTCTGAATCTGCGCCGGTAGACTCTTCTCGACCGGGTATCTATGTGACCGGCATTTACCAGGGTCCCAAGGATATCCCCGAGACCGTTGTCCAGGGGAGCGCTGTGGCAGGCAGAGCCATGGCCTTTCTGGGAGAGGCCCGGCGTACGGAGACATCGGTCAAAGAGTTGCCCCCGGAGCACGATGTGTCGGGAGAAGAGCCGAGGGTGGGCCTGTTTGTCTGCCACTGCGGCGTCAACATCGCACAAACTGTAGACGTGGACGGGGTCGTCAATGCTTGCAAGGACCTCCCCAATGTGGCCCACGTGGAGAACATGCTCTATGCCTGCTCTCAGGATAATCAGGAGAGATTGAAAAGCCTCGTGAGGGATAAAAACCTCAACCGGGTGCTCGTGGCCTCCTGTACTCCTCGAACCCATTCGCCCCTCTTTCAGGAGACCATCCGGGACGCCGGTCTGAACAGGTACCTTTTCGAACTGGCCGACATCCGGGAACAGTGCTCCTGGTGTCACATGGGACAGAAGGAAAAAGCCACCGAGAAAGCCATCCAGATCGTCAAGATGAACCTGGCGAAAGTAAGTAACTTAAAACCAGTATATACGGAATCGGTGAAGGTGACGCCTGCGGCGTTGGTCATCGGGGGTGGCATTGCGGGAATGACCGCTGCTATAGGCATTGCCGACCAGGGCTACCAGACCCATCTGGTGGATAGAGCGGATACGCTCGGAGGTCTTATCAAAGGCCTGCGCACGACTGCCGGCATAAGCGACGTTCAGGGCTTACTCAAGGATCGGATCGCTGCAGTCGAGGCACACCCCAAGATCGTTGTCCACAGCGGCGTGGAAGTGAAAAGCACGGACGGCTTTGTAGGCAATTTCCGGACAACGCTCACCGATGGAACCCAGTTCGAACATGGTGTGGTTGTCGTCGCCATCGGCGGAAAAGAATATCGTCCCAACGAATATCTCTACGGAGAAAACGACCGGGTCCTGACTCAGAGGGAACTGGAGCACCGCCTGGAGGATGGCAGGGTTCTCTCGGGCGAGAGCTTCGTGATGATCCAATGCGTGGGATCACGGGAAGAGCCCCATAATTATTGTTCCGGGATCTGCTGCCAGGATGCCGTCAAAAACGCTATTGCCATCAAGGAGCGAGACCCCGACAGCCCGGTCATCATCCTTTCCAGGGACATACGGACCTACGGGCTAAGGGAGGAGCACTACAGGAAAGCGAGGGACCTGGGGGTCCTCTTTGTCCACTACGAACTGGAGAGGAAACCTCAAGTCGCGGCGGCGGGACAAAAGGTCCTGGTCAAGGCATTCGACGGCATGTTGAATGAAGAAGTCACCTTTGAGACCGACTATCTGGTATTGAGCACCGGCTTAAGGCCTCACCCCGAAGCCGAAAATATCGGCCGTATGTACAAGCTGACCTTGAATGAGGATGGTTTCTTTCTGGAAGCGCACGTCAAACTGCGCCCCGTTGACTTCCCCTCCGAAGGAACTTTCCTGTGCGGGTTGGCGCATGCGCCGAAAAATCTGGATGAAACCATAAACCAAGCATTGGCCGCGGCCGGCCGTGCAGGAGTTGTCCTCTCCCATGAGCGTCTGGGAGTATCCGGCGTAATTTCCAAACACAACAGGGACATATGCATGTCGTGCCTGACCTGCCTCAGGCTTTGCCCGTTCGATTCGCCATATATCGGCGAGGACGGTAAGATCGGTCACAATGAGGTCAAATGCATGGGGTGCGGCATCTGTGCTAGCGTCTGTCCTGCCAAGGCCTTTCAGGTAAACTGTTTTCGGGATGATCAGATCGTGCCCATGATCGATGCCCTGACAGAGAGTATGTGAAGTGATCGGGAACATTTCAAAAGAGAGGATCAGCGCATGTCAGATCACCATGCAACGGCTGCCGGGGAGGCCGTTAACATAGAGCGGGTGCAGAAAACCCCGCCGGGCTGGGAGCCCAATATCCTGGCCTTTGCGTGCCATTATTGCGCCTTCGCGGCGGCGGATCTGGCCGGGGTCATGCGGCTTTCTTACCCGGCAAATGTCAAGATAATTCGGCTTCCCTGCACCGGGAAACTCGATCCCTATTATGTACTTCGGGCCCTGGAGCGCGGGATCGATGGCGTTTTTGTGGCTGGGTGACTCCCCGGGCAGTGCCATTTCCTGGAAGGAAATTCAAACGCCAAAAAAAGAGTCCAATACCTTAAAGCCCTTGTTCCCAAGGTGGGAATCAGTCCGGAGCGCATGGAGATGTATAACCTTTCCGCGGCCGAGGGGCCAAAATGGGCTGAAATCTGTACGCAATTCACTGAGAAAATCAGGCAACTCGGTCCATCGCCAATCTGGTTGGCGGACCGCAAGCGGACCGGGAAGGAGTAATACGGCATGATTATGGGCAAACAGAAGCCACTTGAAGAAATTTGGGACATGGTCAAAGTATACCTGAAAATTCTCGTCTTCGGCTGCAACACATGTGTTGCGATCTGTCATGAGGGTGGGAACAAGGAAGCAGAAATACTCGGGTCTCTCCTGCGCATGAAGGCCAAACAGGAGGGAGTCGATATAGAGATCAAAAATGGTGGAATCGAGCGGCAGTGCGAACACGAATACTTTGAAAAGGCCGTCGGAGACATCGAAGGAGTTGATGCCGTCCTCTCCATAGCATGCGGCGCCGGGGTACAGTTCCTGGGTGAAAAGTTTCCCCACAAAATGGTTTTGCCCGGCCTTAATACGACCTTCATCGGGGTTGTGGTCGCCCCTGGAGAATTCAGCGAGCGTTGTATAATGTGCGGAGACTGCATTCTTCACCTCACAGGCGGCATATGCCCCATCACCCGCTGTTCGAAATCCATCATGAATGGCCCATGCGGTGGTAGCAACAAAGGAAGCTGTGAGATCAACCCCGATGTTCCCTGTGCATGGCATCTGATCCATGACCGTCTCAAGTCCCAAGGTCGCATGGATCTCATCCAAGCTTATATCCCTGCAAAGAACTGGGTCACTTCAAGGGCCGGCGGGCCGCGTAAGCAGGAGAGGGAAGATATGAAAACGGAGAAGGTGAATGTCTCAGGCCAAGCAGTGTGATCTGAGCAGAGGCACTTTTATTCAAGGTTAGACAGAGAGGAAGTCCGGGTATGAGTGAGTTGAAGTCCGGAAGCAATTTGGAAAAGGTTCTCAAGGCGGGGCATTTTGCCTTGACCGGAGAGTGCGGCCCCCCTAAGGGAGCCAATGTTGAGCATCTCAGGGAAAAAGGGGCACATCTGGTAGGAATGGTCGACTGCGTAAATGTTACGGATAATCAGACTGCAGTCGTGCGTATGTCGAGTTGGGCGGCCTCATTGATTCTCATGCAGATGGGGCTTGAGCCCAATTTTCAGATGGTATGCCGGGATCGCAACCGTCTGGCCATGCAAAGCGATATCCTAGGTGTTTACTCCCATGGAGTCCGGAGTATGCTTTGTCTCTCGGGGGATCATCAAAAATTCGGGAACCACCCGGAGTCAAAGAATGTCTTCGACCTGGATTCTATGCAATTGATCCATCTGGTCAAGACAATGAGGGATGAGGGAAAGTTCCTCAATGGTGAAGACATTGATGTGAGGCCGAAGCTTTTCATCGGTGCAGCGGCCAACCCGTTCGCCGAACCCTGTGAATTCAGAGTCCATCGTCTGGCAAAAAAAATTGCAGCAGGGGCAGATTTCATCCAGACTCAGTGCATCTACAACATGGAAAGATTCCGGGATTTCATGAAACAGGTCGTGGACTTGGGTCTTCATGAAAAATGCTACATTCTGGCCGGTTTGACGCCAATGAAGACCCTCGGTATGGCGCGATACATGGCCAAATCTGTCCCCGGCATGGATGTGCCCGATTCCCTGATCAAGAGACTTGAGGGGGCAGGCAAAGGAAAGGTTGCAGAGGAGGGGATCAAAATAACCCTGGAGCAAATTGAGGAATTCAAGGAAACGGAGGGCATTGCTGGCATCCACCTCATGGCTATTGAATGGGAACACAGAGTTCCCGAGATCGCCGAACGGGCTGGCCTGCTGCCAAGACCCAAGGTTTAACGATCTCTAAAGAGGATGCGGGAAAAATCTTTTCGCACCGGGGCTACCAGCCATCAAATCAATCACTGCAAATCGGATCATTTTAGCCTTTTTTCATCACGCCATAAGAATTTTCTTATGAGAACCGGCTTTCGAACTTGGTTTGAGTAACTGGAAAGCAACATCTCTCTGTATATATATACCTTATTTGTAAAGCCTTCATAAGTCCGGCAAGAATGAGACAAAAGTATCGTTAGTGCTTAGAGATCGTTGAAAAAAAGACCACAGAATCCAGTATGTTGCCTGAAGATGTGTTGCAACCACGCGACTTTTTATGCCGTTTTGCAGCATTCATAAGAGGCCATTTACAGATTGCGTGCGGTTCGGCAATGTTCGAGGGTCGATCATTTTATCGCAACGAAATGGCAACAGGAGAGCAGCTTTGTTCGGGTTGCGTCCCTTCGGAATGTTGCAATTGTGCACCGCGAGTTGCATTATTGCGACAAAATATCTCTTAGCCTCTCCGGAGTGGGCACAGCAACATGCACACAGATGCGAGACGTGAAGCAGGGTCTTCCCGGTCAACCAGCTTGAGCTGGAAAAGCCAGCCGGCAAAGGAGGCAGGCTCGCTGCAAGGTTCTGTTTGATGGACAGGGTGGTGCTCGACGAGTTGTGGAGTATCTGCCGTGCGCCGGGATAGACAAGAATTGAGTAGAGCCCGGGACAGCAAGCGGTTTCCCTGCGCATCAGTGGACGAACCCCGCGACGTCGAGCCAATAAGCATGATCTTAAACACCGTCTATGGTGGACATTCTTGTCCACCATCAAATTGCTGTTTTTGCTTATATTTTAAGATATTCTGGCCCGCTCCTCGGACACTATTGGCCTGGGCGGCCATGGGCCTTCTCCGCAAAAGGGCATATTTTTCTTGTATTCTTAAGCATATAACGCATACGAAAGCGTTGGCACATCGCTTGCTTAATACCTTTTACCCAATACCCAATAAACAATCGCAATTAAACATATATAGATGGAGCGCCATTCTCGGTAATGATTTTTCATGAGGGGTTTGGTTTATTTAAAGTGTTGCGTTGCGAAACGCTCATATAGAGTCGCAATTGCAGCTCGAACCGGGAAAGCAGCATAATTGGCTTACCTTGGCGGATTGAAAAGGAAATAGAGCGCAATGCATCAGATCGTGCAACCTAAAGAAAAAAAACGTTTTGGCAATGACACTCTATACCATCAAATACAGCAGGATGCTCTGTTCCTGATTGAGTCCTACGGAGTTGCAGTCTCTCCGGATACCGCAGGAAAAATTATTAGCGTGATGCCTTCCGATGAAGTTTCGCGTCTCAATTATAGCGAGAACACCGGCAGATTTTACATTACCCAGGATGCCATCGAGGATTGTCTGGAGCGGGTCCGGCAGGGGATGGACTTTTGGCCTGCAGGATTTGGCACCGGTGGTATGGCAGCCTATATCGTTGATGAAAATGGTACAAGATTACCGGAATCCAGTGATATGAAACGGTTGGCAGAACTTTTCGGGCAAACGGACCTGCTGACCGACCTCCATTCGTCGTTTAATCTTTGCGGCAAGGTAAAAAGGACAGACATCAGCAAACGTGCGCAAATTGAAGTTAGCGCTATTGACGATATGGTTGCCGGTGCAGGAGGCAAACTGGTCACGCCGACGGTCCGGTCCGAAGCAGCCTATGACCGGATGAAATACCATTGCGACCGGGGATATCCTATCGGTCCGGCTTTAAGTATTATTTCGACCCATATGACAATCAGTGATGAGATGGCCGATCTCTTTCTGAAGGCGGTAACAAGGGGACTGCCGCACGTGATGAACTCGATGCCCATTGGAGGCTTGACAGGACCTTACAGCATGACTTCTCTGGCTACGCTTGCTCAGGCTCAAGCGCTCTTCGGCCTGGTGCTCGGGCAGTTGATCCGGCCCGGCATTAAAGCCGTAAATGCAGCAATGCCGGCCATCGCCGATATGACCAAAAAAGATATGCCAATGATGTTCGGTTCCATTTCCAATACCATGGTCAATATACTATTGGCCGAACTTAATATGTTCCTTGGTATCCCCGGTTGCCAAAGTTCCTGCAGCCATCACCTGGACACTCTGGATGACAGCGCGATGAACAGAAGCGCGGAGATATTTTGTCTGGTCAACAACTACGATTTCCACTCCTTGCGCCACATGTTCGGATTTTCATCTCAACTAAACGATTTCAGTATAGAAAATATGGAAAGGCAGATCAGCCTGTTCCATGAAATTTCTGCCAATCCGATTTCCGTCGAGCTTCCGGAACCAGCTACGTACGATTCTGCTGGTATTGACACAATCCTTGAGGGGTTCGAACGGCGCGATTTCAGAAACCTGGACCATACCTTACAAAACATAGGGAGGTCATTTCAGAACTAAGTATATAGCCCTGTCAACATTGATGTTGATGTCTACACAGAGCCATTCGAATGCGCGCGGTGTGCGTGTGGATAGCCTGCGGCCTCTTATACAGGGAAAGGCGGGGGAACTTTTCGCTGAATTAAAGAAGACGTTAGTGGTTCAGATTCCTTCTGGGGTAAGGTGTCTGGGTGAATGTCTCGTGGCCTGCCTTACCATGTTAATCTTTCCAGAGGAGGAATGGATTGCCTTGTGAACCACCAACATCATCGAGAGGCTCTATAAACAATATTGTAGAGGTACTGACAATATTGTAGAGGTACGGAAAAACCTGCCACTTTGAAAGCTCTTGGAACAGTAAGGAACTTACACATTTTATTTGACTCTACTTGGATTTATTGGTAGCAAGGTATCGGGGGGCAAATCCAGATTCAAAAATTTTCCCGATGGTCTTTTTCCACAATTTCAACCCAAGATGAGGAGAGTTTTATCATGAAGGGGCTATCCAAAGAACTTATGTGTAAGATGCTTGCCTGTTCTATGCTGGCGATCTTTTTGCTGGCCGGCAACGTCTATGCGGGGTCAGGAGCCGGTACCTCCGATCCCACGAGTCCTCTCCAGGTCTGGTCGACGGAGGACGGCAGCTATTTGAAGGGAACCATAGAGGTTGACCTCGCCTTATTCGATCAGCACAATGCATGGTTCGGGAACCCAATACCCAATATTGGCGTTCAAACGAAATCCTGGCAAGAGAGCTATATCCGCCCTGGAATCGAGGGGAAGTACTTATTCTGCGATAAGCAAACGTTCTACGGACGCTTTGACGTCGTACAGGTCAACACGTTCGGCGGCTACGATGCCGACGCGACCAACGGGCCGCCGTTCTCAAAAGATGTCAGTAACTACCACTGGCAGGACAGCTACCTCGGTTGGAAATCGGGCAACCTTCTCAACGATACGCTCGGATGTGGATTGGACCCGGATTTTCTGGATATTTCTTTCGGCCGCCAGCGGTATAAGGTCGGGGACGGATTCCTCTTCTGGAATGAAGGCGGCGCCGGATTCTTCAGAGGCGGGTACTGGATGGGAATGCAAACGGACGCCGATTATGCCGGCGTTATCCGCATGAGGCAGGGACCATGGTCCGTCGATCTGGTTTACCTTAAAGCCGACGACATGAAGGGTTTTGATTTCAGCCAGTCCAACACCAGGTTATACGGAATTACAGCCGATTACAATTCTCCCAGCAAGATGTGGAATATCGGGGGCGGGGTCTACAGCGTAGAGACCGACCTGGGTCCTACCAGCCACTATGCCGCTGATATGACGGTATTCGACGCCAGGGCAGGTATCAAGCCGTTTGCGAACTGCGCGAGCCTGTGCTGGTTACAACCGTTAGAGTTTAAGGGCGAGTTTGTCTACGATGACAAAAATGACAACCTTCAGAGCGGCAACGCGTGGAATGTTTCCGTGACTTACCCGTTCGCGAACATTCCATGGAAGCCCGCGCTGACCTATCGTTTCGCGGATTTCAGTACTAATTACGATAGCCTTTTCTATGGTCTGAGCGACTGGGGTTCATGGTATCAGGGCGAGGTCATGGGCGAGTATGTGAATGGGAACCACAATCTGGTCACGCAGCAGGTCAAACTCGAATTCTTCCCCTGTGAACCACTCAGAGTCAGTGTAATTTACTATCACATCGGCGTGGGCAATCAAGCCGTCGCCGGTATTACCAGCAGCAGCCTTGCCGACGAAGTGGATTTGATCTTCGATTATACTTACAACAAGCATCTCGCCTTCTCGCTGGTCGGCGCCGAGGCTATACCCGATAGTGGGGGGAAGCAACTCTACGGCGGCGATCAGAACTGGACATACGTGATGCTTTTGACCACCGTGAAATTCTGATAACAGCGTGAAAATAGAGGCCCCCCACTATTACGGTTCATCAGATAAGCGGTGTTTGCAAGATGAGAGAGTAGAATATTTGTTTGCTGTAAACTAGGTTTGTAAAGAGACTTTTTAGCGTTCTTGTCCTGAAAGGGGTTGCATAGTATAGCCCGGGGTATTCGAGAATCGCGCCGCCTTGGGAAGAATAAGACCACAAATTGTTTATGATAGCGCGAAGGGGTAACATAACAAAAGACTATTCAGGATTAAACCAGAGCGCTTGAACAGCAAGGGATGGACTATGCAACCCCTACAGGATAACGACTTGTTATTGTTGGCGTCACAACCCCGGGGCGGCGCTTCTCTCCAATACCCCGGGCTATTATATGCAGCCCCTCCGGGGCAAAAGCCCAATCCACAGGTACTCGTTTGCCGAAGGCCCGCCTATTATCATGCACTAATATTAAACAAGGGATAAACGCTGTGGGAAACCAAAGCTCTAAAGTAAAGATTGCAGTAAACAATTTAACCAAAAGTTTCGGCGCCTTGAAGGTTCTCGACAATATATCCTTCAATGTCAAAGAGGGGGAGATGCTGTGTATTGTCGGGCCGACCGGTTGCGGTAAAACAACCTTTCTCAATACGATCTCCAAACTGATGCCGACGACAAGCGGCAACATTTTGATCGATGGCGAAGAGGCGAATCCTAAAAAGCACAACATCTCGTTTGTGTTTCAGGAATCGACCTGTCTACCCTGGCGAACAGTGCGCAGCAACGTGGCCTTTGGCATGGAAGTAAAGGGAGTTGCAAAGTCGGAAATCGATAGCCGGCTTGATTTAATTCTCCGCATGGTGGGCCTTTCGGACTGCGCTGATCTTTATCCCAATCAGGTCTCGGCAAGCATGGAACAGCGGATCGCCGTGGCAAGAGCCTTTGCGGTCAAACCCGATCTGCTGATGATGGATGAGCCCTACGGGCAACTCGACGTCAAGTTGCGCTATTATCTCGAAGACGAACTGGTGCGATTGTGGGAGACCCAAAAAAGCACGGTTCTTTTTGTCACCCACAACATAGAGGAAGCGGTCTATCTGGGCAGCCGCATTCTCGTTTTAAGCAACAAACCGACGACTATCAAAGCCGAGATTATGGTCGATCTGCCTCGGCCCCGCAACCTGATCGATCCGAAATTCGTCGAAATCCGCAAGCAGGTCACAGAGCTCATCCGATGGTGGTAGTCCGAATAGGCCTCGTACAGAGAAGCATGGAACAGCTCGCCCAAACCCAAACTAAAGGAGAAGACAGTATGAACAGAACCAAACTCGTATTCATCGGAATCGCGATGATTCTAACGGCAATTTTCCTTTCATTCAGCGCAGGCGCTCCGCCCGCTCAGGCGGCAGACAAATTGATTAAACTGGACACCTGCTGGATGCCAAGCACCGAATCCTTTGTGCCCTGGTATGCCAAGAAAATGGGCTGGGATAAGCAGGAAGGTCTTGATTTGCAAATGCATTTTTTCGATTCCGGTCCGGCCCAGATGGAAGCGATTCCGTCGGGCGCCTGGGTTTTGGGTTCAACCGGTGGTGTGGGCCAGATCATCGGAGCTCTGCGGTATGAGGCGCAGTTGATCGGTATCAGCTACATGGACAGCAAAACCGAGGCCGTGATGGTCAGGGCTGACAGCCCCATCATGAAAGTCAAAGGGTGGAATCCCAAATTCCCGGAAGTCTACGGCAGTCCTGAACTTATCAAGGGCAAGACCTTTCTGGCGACAATGATTACCTCTTCCCAGTACACCATGGCCAAGTACCTGGAAGTATTCGGCCTCACTGAAAAAGATGTGGTAGTCAAGAATATGGACAATCCGCAAGCACTGGCTGCTTTTGAATCGGGCACGGGAGATTTCGCCGCGCTCTGGTCGCCGATGGAGTTCATCGGCATGCAGAAAGGCTGGAAGGTAGCCGGGGATCTGGACAAGTGCAATGCGCAGCTCATGACCACCCTGATCGGCGTTAAGGATTTTTGTGAGAAAAACCCGGAGACAGTGGCCAAGTTCCTGAGAATGTACATACGCGTTCAGCAGCATATGCGCAAACAAGGGGACAAGATGGTTCCCGAGCTGGTCGAGTTCTATAAGGAATGGGCCGGCTACGACATGTCGCCCGAATTCGCCAAACTCGAACTTGAACTGCGGCCGATGTATACCCTAGAGGAACAACTGGATGCGCTGAAAGGCTCTCCGTTCAACAGTAAAGCAGATAAATGGCAGGAAAGTCTGGCTGTGTTCTTTACGTCCGTCGGAAAGTTTAAACCCGAGGAGCGTGATAAAGTGCAGAAAACGCCGTATATCACAGATAAATACCTAAAGATGGTAAAATTACCGATTCCTGAGTAGGGAGTTTTCACAGGCGCCGATTCTGTATGAAAAGGCGCAGCAGAAAGATGCCGAATCCCGCGCTCAGGCTTGGGATTCGGCATTTGCCTGCGGTGATGGAAGTTAGCGTATAGTTCCAATTACGCAGGTAACAAAATTTAGAGAGGGCAGGAACAATGGCGTATGAAGAGGTCAAAGTAAAAAAACCCTTGATGCTGACGATTCTGCCGGTCATTAGTGTGGCGAGCTTTTTTATCCTCTGGGAGCTGGTCATCGATTCGGGCCTGGTTCCCCGGACTATGCTCGCGTCCCCGCTCGAGGTCGTCAGATTGTTTGTGGTCAAGCTGACCGAGATCAACCCGGACGGCGCGACCTGGCAGGTTCATGCCTGGACGAGCATCAAAGAGGCCTTCACCGGCTACATCCTGTCGCTCCTGATCGGTATACCTCTCGGCTTGACTATGGGCTGGTTTCGGATTTTTGAGGGACTTGCCAGGCCGATTTTCGAGATCCTGCGACCGATCCCCTCAGTTGCCTGGATTCCTCTTGCCATTTATTGGTTCGGTATAGGTCTGTCGGGAAAAGTATTTATCATCACCATGGCCGGTTTTATTCCCTGCGTCATTAATTCGTACTACGGCGTACAAATGACCAACCCGACCCTGATCCAAATGGCCCGAACCTACGGCGCATCGGATTGGAATATTTTTACCCGGATCTGCATTCCCTCTGCTTTGCCCATGGTCTTTGGAGCATTGCAGATAGCCCTGGCGACATGCTGGACGACCCTTGTGGCGGCTGAACTGATCGCTGCGGATACGGGCCTTGGTTTTCTCATCACGATGGGCCGCAAACTAACCTTACCCGGACTGGTGGTGCTGGGGATGGTCTCCGTCGGCCTGACCGGGGCGTTTATCGGCGTGATCATCGATATGGTCGAAAAACGGCTCCTGGCCGGAATCCGGAGGTAATACAATGAACGATGCAGCAACGCTTGCAAATGAGATGGTGGGGCAAATCCGGGAGGAAAAGCAGCAGCATGTTCTGATCCGTTTTTTCAGCTCTCATTGGACGCTGAATGTCATATCCATCTTTTGCTTCTTTCTGCTCTGGGACTTTCTCGCCGCATATAAAATTCTCGGTAACAGTCTGGCGCGCCCCCATGAGGTTGTGCAGGAGATCGTCCGTTTATGCAACTATCGCCTTGCCGGACTTTCCTTAGCGGGGCATGTCTGGGCCAGTTTCAGCCGGGTGCTTATCGGATGGTCGATTGCCTCATTAGTGGCTGTTCCTCTTGGGCTCTTCATGGCCCTGCACGATACTACGCGAGCCGTAGTCAAGCCTCTTTTCGATCTGATCAAACCGATGCCGCCGATCGCGTGGATTTCCATTGCCATTCTCTGGATGGGAATCGGTGAAACCTCAAAGGTATTCATCATCATGGTGGGCACATTCGTGCCATGCCTGCTCAATGCCTATAACGGCGTGCGTCTGGTCGATCCGCAGCTCTACGATGTGATCCGGTCACAGGGTGGAAATCGGCGGGATGAGATATTTCAGATCTGTTTTCCGGCTTCTCTGCCGGCAATTTTCGCCGGTCTGCAGATCTCACTGAGCTTGGCCTGGATGTGCGTTCTGGCCGCCGAACTGGTCAGCGCCCGTTCCGGATTGGGTTTTTTAATCATAAGCGGCATGAACTCCAGCAGACCTGCTCTGATACTGACGGGCATGGCCGTTATAGCTATGGTTGCCTTTTTGACATCCCTGGCCATGTCGTATCTGGAGAATTTACTTTGTCCCTGGAAGCGCGATGTCTCCGGGTTCTAACGATTTATTTCATCTCTTGAGGAAAACATGACGGCATCAGGCGCCAATAAAATTGTTTGGAATGATGTAAGCAAGGAATTTATCCAGAAAGGGAACCAGAGGGTTCATGTGCTCGATCATATCAGCGTGAACGTGCGCCAGAACGAATTTCTGGTGATCCTCGGTCCCGGTCAATCGGGTAAAACGACTTTGCTGCGTATTATCGCCGGCCTGGAAAAACCGACGACGGGTGAGGTCTTCCTCGATGGAGTAAAGGTCGACAAACCCGGTCCAGACCGGGGCATCGTCTTCCAGAGTTATATGCTCCTGCCCTGGCGTACGGTGCTGGGCAACGTCATGCTCGGTCAGCGCCTGCAGGGTTTTGGCAAGGAACAAGCCGAACAGACTGCCAGAAAATATATCAACCTGGTGGGTTTGGAAGGCTTTGAGAATAACTATCCGTATCAGTTGAGCGGCGGCATGAAACAGCGGGTGGGAATTGCCAGGGCCTATGCCAATAACCCGGAAGTTATGCTCCTAGATGAGCCCTTCGGTCAATTGGATGCCCAGACCCGGATTTTCATGGAACTGGAGACTATCAGGATCTGGGAGTCCGAGAAAAAGACGGTCATTTTTGTCACCAATAACATCGACGAAGCTGTTTTTCTTGGGGATCGCATTGTCACCCTGGAAGGAAAGCTTCCGGGCCGCATGGGTGCGGTATATGATGTCAATCTGCCGCGACCGCGAGAACATACGGATTTAGCTTTTTTACAAATGCGCCAGAAGATAACCGATGAAAGTGTTTTAATCCTATAGTCGAAAACGGCCTGGAAATCTTCCGGATCTAGAGCTGCCAGAATACGCAACGTGTTGCAATTTCGCTTTGTAATGAGATTCTTCGATACTGTCCGGACATATCTGGCCGATCAGAATAGTGCCTCTAGAGCGATGGGAATAAAAGTCCGTGTATTTTCAAGTGAATGAGAGATTATTCTAGCCTGGCATATTTGTTGCTGCCGGAGGTTAGTGACAGTGTTTTGATGGCAATATACGTCCCGCTAAGTGATGCGCATTAGCTTTTATGGAAATGCAAGATGAGGAGGTGTAGATTTGCGAAGGAATCAAATAGCTGGAAAAAAATCAAATGGCGGATTTAGTCTCAATGTTTTTACGGATGACGAATGCAATGAGATACATCTGGCCACCCTCGAGGTTCTGCAAAAGACTGGAATGTTCGTTGAGGATGAACAAGCGTTGGAGCTCCTTGGTGACAATGGTGCAACAATAGACAAAAAGAAGAAAATTGCGAAACTGCCGCCTCACATGGTTGAAGATGCTGTTCGCTCCGCGCCCTCAAAGATTTTCTTGGCCGGCAGGAATCCTAAAAACGATTTTGTAATAGAAAACAGGCGGGTCGGATTCACCAATTTCGGAGAAGGGCTTCAAATAGTCGATCCGGATACCGGCGTATTGCGAAAAACAAACAAGCAGGACGTGGCTGACACCGCAAAGGTAGTTGATTATCTTGATGAAATCGATGTGTACCTGCGAGCGGTCGGCGCCCATGATGTCCCGCAGGAGGTGGCCCCTCTGCACAATGCAGAGGCTTTTTTTCCCAACACATCCAAGCATTGCTTTATCGGTCCCATCGATGGCTTCAATGTGAGGAAGTTGGTTCAAATGGCCAGGGTCATTGCCGGTGGAGAAGAAAACCTGAGGGAACGGCCATTGTTATCCTTCAACACTTGCCCTGTAAGTCCTTTGAAACTCGTTAAAGATTCGTGTGAAATCATAATGGAAGGCGCGCGCAATGGTATAGCGGTTAACATCCTGTCCATGGCTATGGCCGGCGGCTCAACGCCTGTCCACATGGCAGGAACGCTGGTGGATCACAACGCAGAGGCGCTGACGGGTATTGCACTGGGGCAGTTGACCAGAAAAGGCACGCCGATGATATACGGCAGTTCGACTACTGCCATGGACTTGCGGTTCGGCACCGCAGCCGTCGGGTCGCCTGAGTGCGGTATGATCAATGCCGCAGTTGCTCGCCTCGGCAACTACTATGGGCTGCCGACCTGGGCGGCAGGTGGGTAGGGTGACAGCAAAGTATGCGATGCCCAAAGTGGTCATGAAAAGACCATGACCGGCCTATTGGCAGCGTTAGCAGGGACTAACCTGATCTACGGCGCGGGAATGATCGAAAGTGGAATGACCTTTGACTACGGGCAGATGGTAATGGATGCCGACTTCATCAAAATGATTAAGTTTGCAGTAGGTGGCATACCGGTCAATGATGACACCCTTTCAGTTGAGCTCATCAAGGAGGTGGGTCAGTTTAAGGATTATCTTGCCCATGAAAACACTTACGATCATATGCGGATGTATCCACAACCGAGACTAATGGACAGAAGAATGCGGGAAGATTGGGAGGCATCCGGGAGCAAGGATATGTATACCAAAGCCATGGAGTTTGCCAGAGAGATTCTGAAAACTCACAAACCGGACCCGCTGTCGGATCACATACTCGCGGAACTCAGAGCGATTGTCCAAGGTGCGGAAGAAGAATTGGGGGTATCTGGAAAGTGAGGATAGAATAATGGCAAACATGAATGAAAAGATGAAACAGTTACTGATCGCAGGTGATGCCGCAATGTTGGAGACGGTCATCCAGCTTGCTCTAGAAGCTGGAGCGTCGGCGTCAAGTATTATCGACGATGCACTTTTGCCGGGCATGGATGTAGTTGGTCAGCGGATGAAAAGCGGAGAGATGTTTATCCCCGAGGTTCTTCGCGCGGCCAAGACCATGCACTCAGGATTGGCGATTTTGACTCCACTCCTGGGGGAAGGTGAAAAATCCTGCTCCGGTACCTGCGTTATCGGGACGGTTGCAGGCGACCTGCACGATATCGGCAAGAATATGGTGCGCATGATGCTGGAAGGATCAGGGTTCAAAGTGGTCGATTTGGGTATCGATGTAAACCCGGCTGGTTTTGCCGCGGCAGTGGAAGAAATTAATCCGGACATCCTTGCGATGTCGGCCCTGCTCAGCACCACCATGCCGAAAATGAGAAAAACCATTGAGCATTTAAAAGAAGTTGGTCTGCGTGATCGGGTTAAAATATTGGTTGGCGGTGCACCCGTGACCGAAGATTTCGCAAAAGAAATCGGCGCCGATGGCTATGGTTTCAACGCCGCAGACGCGGTGGAGAAGGCAAAAGAGTTTGTATCGAAATTGAGCTGATATTCGGTTGACACCACCTGGATCACTCTGAAGGATATGGACCAATGATTGTTGTAGGGGAATTGATAAACACCAGTCGCAAGAAAATTGGCGAGGCGGTGACCAATCAGAATGGCGATTACATAAAACAGATAGCAATCGAGCAGCATCAGGCCGGAGCCAATTTTATTGACGTGAATGCCGGTACGTTTGTTGAAAAAGAACCGGACTATATTAAATGGCTTGTTGAAAACGTCCAACAAGCTGTCAACGCACCCTGCAGCATTGACAGTCCGAGCCCGGAAGCAATTGAAGCGGCCCTGTCGGTACATAAGGGAACGCCGATGATTAATTCCATATCATTGGAAAAAGAACGATACAACGCACTGATGCCCATTATCGCCGGAACTGATTTTAAAATAGTCGCGCTCTGTATGAGTGATGACGGTATGCCTGAAACAGTCGATGATCGCCTGGCAATTGCGGACAAATTGATCAATGGGCTCTTACAGAACAATGTTGCAATTGATAATATCTATGTTGATCCTCTGGTCCAGCCGATCTCAACAAACAAGGATTTTGGTCTGGGTTTTTTAGACTCTGTTGAGCAAATAGTCAAACGGTTCAAAGGTGTTCACACCATGTGTGGTTTGTCAAACATTTCTTTTGGGTTACCTCATCGATTATTACTGAACCAATTGTTTGCGGTAATGGCAATTTCCAAAGGACTTGATGGGTTGATAATAAACCCACTGGATAAACGAATGATGGCCAACACGCTTGCAGCGGAAGCATTGTCCGGCAGGGATGAATACTGCGAGAAATATCTGGAAGCGTACAGGGCAGGACGTTTTGAGATGTAAGTTATTTAACATGCAAACAGAATTAATGGGGGGTGGATCGGATGTGATCTCATGGACTCTAAATCCGTGCAGCTGGGTGCAACTCCCGGGCCCCTCGCCATTTTTTCGCAAGGTCAAAAGCATAGGGAGACAGAAACGATGGTTGAACAAGCGGTTATTGAATCAGCCAGTAAATGCCTGATTGAAGGGAATGAAGACGAGGCCGTAGCGATCGCCCGTCGATTTATCGATGGTGGCGGCGATCCGGTGGAGTTGATGAACCTGGCCTTTATTCCGGCGATCAATGAGATTGGAAATCTCTTTGGCCGTGGTCAATTATTTCTTCCTGAATTAATTATAGCGGCAGATGCCATTAAGTCCGTTCTCGATATCGTTAATGAAACGATAAGCGGCAAGACCGATGTGAAAAAGAACAAAGGCACAATTTTGCTTGCTACGGTCAAGGGTGATGTACACGATATCGGCAAATGCATAGTAACTTGTTTGCTACAGGCCAATGGGTATACTGTCTATGATCTTGGTCGTGACATTCCTGTTTCCAAAATTATAGAAGATGCTGTCAAATATAATGTTGATATTATCGGTACAAGCGCCTTGTTAACAACCACCATGCCCTGTCAAAAAGATCTTGAGGAGCAACTTAAATCCAAGGGATTGAGAGGACGTTTCAAGACAATGGTCGGCGGCGCGCCGGTCACGCCAAGGTGGGCAGCTCGTATAGGAGCCGATGCCTATGCAGAGGACGCTCTGGACGCTGTGCGTAAAGTTGAAGAGTTACTTGGAGCTGCATAAGTCTCAACGGGTTGCGATTAATTTTGGATTGTTATTTTAAATCCCATGTGAATTCAGCGTATATGTCATGACTTGCGATTTTTCAGATACACAAAGGAGACGACTCAAAGAACTGGGCATAGACCGGACATTACTCGCTCAGCATTTTAGCAATGAAGCGGAGCGCGACAGGAGCTATCAGGCACTTGAGGATCAGTTCATCAAGAGCGAACGGAAGCGATTAGCTAACTTCCGGGATGAGTCTCGACGCCCCAAAACTTGCCGGCTTGAACAGGAACTTGCGACCAGGTTGGCGGATGAAGGATTCGTACAGGTGTCCAGTCCGGTTATCATGTCCAAATCGTCTCTGGTGAAGATGGGCATCAGTGATGATCACCCATTGTTTTCACAGATCTTTTGGCTGGACAGCAAAAAGTGCCTGCGACCTATGCTGGCGCCGCATCTTTATGCCATTGCAAGGGATCTGCTGCGGCTATGGGGTGAGCCGGTGCGGCTATTTGAAATCGGCCCCTGTTTTCGCAAGGAATCTCGAGGCACGCAACATTCCAATGAATTTACAATGCTCAATCTAGCCGAGTTTGGCCTTCAGGAATCCCAGCGAAAAGCGAGGATCGAGGAGGTCACTGCTCTAGTCATGAACTGTGCCGGGATACGCGATTATGATTTTGAAACTGAAGATTCCGAGGTCTATGGAGTTACAGTGGATATTGTGAGCAAGCCGGGAAGATTGGAGCTTGGATCAAGTGCCATGGGTCCCCATCCCCTTGATTCCAACTGGTGTATCTCCTCTACCTGGGTAGGGATCGGTTTCGGCCTTGAACGACTTATAATGGCTTGCAATCAGGACTCTCATATGGGCAAGTTCGCAAGGAGTCTTTCCTATCTCGACGGTATCCGCCTGAATATTTGATACCAAGTTGCGTTCAAGTCGG
>CAVUGX010000025.1:0-132730 GCA_963741035.1 uncultured delta proteobacterium | reverse complement strand
CTTTAACGGCGACCATCTGATGAGGAAACATTTCGGCGCCCACTCCCCAAAATACTCACACCCAAGGATTGTCGATGCAGTCACTTTCTCGAATGCGCTTGGAGACTGTCTCTTGACTACTCCCTCCACGAAACCCCGGTACCGCTTCCGAGCTTCCCAATCGGACCCGAAGAAGTTCAGGATGAACTCCGACCATTTAAGCGCCATGTTCGCCAGGTTTCATCCTCAGAGCCATGGCTTTCTTGCTGATTTCTTCTATGGATAAACCCTCGTCCAGACCTTGACGCCACTTCGTGTAATCAAACGGTCCCCGTTGAATAAGGGCGATAAACCGTTCCGCTTCGACATCGCCGAGATGCCTGGCAAGGATCTCAAGCCCTTTCAACCTGATTTCTGTGTCGGTCATCATGAGAAGACCTCCTTAATGAAGCCGATTGGGTCGCAAACTTTGATGGTATCTATAACCTTTCCACGCTGCAAGATCCTATCGTCAGTGGTGAGGAAATATTCGCATCCGGAAAGAATAGCGCAAGCGATATGCAGACAATCAATGTTCGGAAGTCCCTTCCGACCAAGCAAATCGGCCTCTTAGAGCAACTCGGATCTCTCTTGAATATCGCTCACCGCATACTTCTTCCAGCTTTTGATTCGTTCTTTTCTCTCTTGATATGGATTCTTGTTATTTTCGTAATCCAGAACGTATGACCAAGAAAGCTGGAGACGGCCGGACCGGATCTCTTCCTGGATCTTCAATTTTGCCTCCGACCCAAGTCGGACTCTGATTTGAGACTGATCGTGAAATGGCCGGTTGAAGCAGCAAACATCAAGATAGACTCTCACTTCAGCTTCCTCACGTCAGGATTTGCGGCGAGAACCTCATTGCTTGATCACCCACGCCGACGACGAACTTCGACCAACCACGCGGGGATACTCAGTCCCTGAGTCTATCATTATCTGCCCCTGTACGTGACAAATTTCCTTACACAGCCGCCAGCTCAGGCTCAGCGAAAATCCACAAAGCTTGCCAACAGCCTGATCTTGAGATGTTTCAACATACGATTTCCATATAGAGCCTTAATCGGGAAGCGGCCAATGGCGGAAGCAAATCCCTGATTGAGCGGTGAGAAGCCATTCCATGCGGGTTTTGCTGGTCGGCAGTTGCTTCCATACGGGGGAAGGGAAGCATGGGAGATCGCCTTTTCTCAAGGTGACACAATCATTCGATGTTCCAAAGAGATTTCCAGCCGGACAGCCTGCTGCCCACCCCTTCTGTTTCTCACTTCCCCAGCCGGACCTATGCTCGTAGGCGCCGTTCACTCGCCAATCGTCTCCGTTCACTGCCAAGCCGTTGCCGTTTGGCAAAGCAATATCTCTGTACAGCACTATACTGCCGGCCGATTTATGGCAGGTAGGCGAAAGAAATAAACAGATTGTGCCGGAAAGCAGAAAGAACACTTCACTCGTCACCCTTTACACTTCATTTTGTGTTTGACATCACTTCTCATACTGAAGTATAATTTCCTCCGTCTTCCGCCATCAGGAATTAAGGTGTTTATCCGTGTGTATCAGTGTTCATCCGTGGTTCAGACTCCATGTTCCAATGTGGTCGTGGCGGGACCATCGGTTCCAGCGCCGTCTTTCAGGGCGCTAAAGCCCGCGAGATCGTGAAGTGCTGTTGAAAATTTAACCGGACAAATGGAAACAGTCGCCAAAAGTTTCCATATGTTTCCATATGTTTCCATGATGTTTCCAGGGAGTTTCCATGTGTTTCAATGCAGGGAAAAGGATTGAGGGCATCGGCGGGGGACAGCTAAGCGTGATGGCAAGTCGCTTTCTTCTGCTTTGGCCCTCCTTCCTCGACGCCGGCCCGGCTTCCCGAGACCGTTTCCCGGCTCGTCGTCGAGTGGAAAGTACTTGTGGTGCTAATCCTGAGGCTCAGACGGGCTATGACGGCAGTTAACAAAAAATTCCTATAATGTTTCCAGGATGTTTCCATGGCAAAGAAAAAGATTAATGATGACACACTCATACAGTTGATCCGGGATGGAAACAGCCCGGCCGAGGCGGCGCGCCGGCTTGGAGTAGGTCGGGCGGCGGTCTCCAAGCGACTCAAAGCGCTAAAAATTGGAGTCACCAGGGACGTGACGCTCCGTTCGGCGGCCAAACTTGTCGACCGGGGCATGGACGCCATGGCCCAGCTCCGGAAGATAAACGATTCAGTAAATGCGGAACTCGACCGGATAGAAGAAGGGGCAAGGGGGCTCACGGGCGCGGATCGGGAAAAATTCCAGGCGCAAAGAATTAAACACGTTGCTGAAATTCGAAAGCAAGTAAGCATCATGCTGGACGTCTATCAAGTCTATTCAGGCTATGAAGAGGCAAAGGCCTTCCGGCAGGCAGTGCTTGAAGCCATTGGAGAATGTGCGCCTGAAGTAATAACTTCCATAAGGCAAAAGCTGAGAGAAATACACGCGATTCGAAGCGACCTCGACATCGGCATTATGTAACCATGGGAATATCGGGAAAAGTGAGAAGAAACCATTCGTTCCGGAACTTCCTCGAAGAGTTTGATATGGAGTTCGGTCATGTGTATGACAGCACGCCGGCTTCGCTGGGCCAGTGGGCAGACAAGACGCCGATAATCCTCGACGGCCGCCCGTTCAGCTTTCACAGGCACGAATACCTGATTACCCCTTATGCCGACGATCACCCGCACATGGTCGAGATCAAAGCGGCGCAGATGGGGCTTACCACGAAGGCTATGCTCAGGGCGATGTACGCGGCCAGGTACAGGAATTTCAGGGGCATTCTCTATCTTTTCCCGTCGAGGACCGATGTGACCGAATTCGCCAAGGGCCGAATCGATCCCTTGATCGAGGATAACCCGGATACCCTGGGCCGTTGGCTGCAGGAAACCGATTCCGCCAACATCAAACAGATTTGGAATTGCTTCCTCTACCTCAGGGGCATGAAGTCGCGTGTGGGCCTCAAGTCCATTCCCGTAGACTTCCTCGTCTTCGATGAAATGGACGAAGCAAGCCCGGCGGCCGTCGATATGGCCATGGAACGCATGAGCCACAGTGAGTTTCGTGAAGTCCTGAAGCTAAGCAACCCTACGTTGCCCGACTACGGCATCGATAAAGCCTTCCAGGAAACCGACCAGCGTTTCTGGCATGTGAAGTGCCCGAAGTGCGGCGAATACACCTGCCTCGAGGAAACTTTTCCGGACTGCCTTCTTGAAATCGGCGGGAGGGCCATTCGCGCCTGCCGGAAGTGTAAGGACGAGCTTAACCCCTCGATTGGGGAATGGGTGGCCAAGCGTCCGGGCGTGACCGGGAAGCGCGGCTACCATTACTCACAGCTTTTCAGCCATTATGTCGATCCTGCCGAGATCCTCCACCAGTTCAGGACCACGAATAACCTGACCGATTTCTATAACTTGAAGCTCGGCATGGCCTATGTGGAAGCCACGAATCGGCTGAGCGTTCAAGAGGTCCTGGCGCTTTGCGGCGATGAGGGCATCGCCTCTTCAGATCGCGGACCCTGCAGCATGGGAGTCGACCAGGGCAAACTCCTTCATGTCGTAATCGGAAAGCGCGAATGGGGCCGGACCGGGAAAATCGTCCATGTCGGCGAGTATCAGGCATGGGAAGATCTCGACCGGCTCGTGAAGGTCTTCAACGTAAGCCGCTGCGTGGTGGATGCCCTGCCTGAGACCAGAAACGCCAGGGCCTTTGCCGGGAAGCACAAGGGAAAGGTTTTTCTCTCCTATTACTCCGAGCACCAGAAGAGCGGCTACAAGTGGAACGACGGCGACTTGACCGTCCACAGCAACCGGACGGAATCTCTGGACGCCTCACACGTTGAAATCCAGTTCGCAAAGGTAGCGCTGCCGCGCGAATGTGACATCATCCGGGAATTTGCGGAACACTGCTCCAATACGGCCAAGAAACTGGAAGAGGACGAGGAGACCGGCTCGAAGCGTTATGTCTACGTCCGATTGGGACCGGATCACTTCCGCCACGCTCTCAACTACGAGGCCATGGCGCGGCAGTATGGGGCTTCCGGAAGGTTTGCCAATAACGACTTGAGTTAGTGTCCTGAGTCAAAGGTTCAAGGCCGTCATTCCGGCACGTTTTAAGCCGGAATCCAGCTCAGGCCCGTCATTTCGGCGCGCTTTAAGCCGGAATCCAGCTCAGATTTCATCTCAAAAGTTCGTCTTCTGACCCCGGACACTGAACATGAAGAGGCAAAAATGCTCATCACTAAAATCAAACGCCGGCTCACTGCTCACGGCCCAAATGCAGGCGCCCCTTCAGGCTGGCTGGATTCCTCCGATCCGGAGAATCCCCGCTTCTATTTCCGCATTTGCGGGGGCGCCGCCTGGCCTCACAAAGGGAGGCCGGGCTTTGTGGTCCTTGTCGGAGAGCAGGTGCGCAATCTGCGATCTTGCAGCCTCCCTGTCTTTTACGGCCTGCTGGAATCGGAACAAAGAACCAACGACGATATGCTCTCAAAATGCGCTGAACTGGCCGCTATCGTCGATACCTGGTATTCCAACATTATCCCGGAAGCACATCGCGTTGCGCTGCATCAGTTCAATCTGGGGCAGGAACAAAAACATGCAGCGGGAATACAACTTATCAACGCCCCGATGTTATCGGAAACCGGTGATGCCTCGCAGCTTTTTTCCTATGCCGATGCCGAGCTCGATCAAAGAACGTCTCCAGGTCGCAAGACGGTATTTCTGGGAGAGTGCACAAGAGTCAAGGCCGCATTGCAAAGGGTCCCTGAACAATGGGATGGCACGGAAGACATCCTCAAGCCGCCTGAAGTAACCGCGCTCTACTATGTGTTGGGAGCAATGTTTTGTTTCCCCTGCAGCATTCCTTCGCGGGAGCCGGCATTCGCCCGGACCGAATACGACATATTCAACCCGCCATGGGAAAAGAGCGGGGAGGACGGACAATAAGCCAAAGAACGGCAGTTAATTGCCTTGAGAGCCGCAAAAGCACGGTGGGAGAAAAAACCGAAACCGTAGAGACTGCCCGGAAAGCGGCAAGGGCAAGATGAAGCAAAAAGTGACAGGATGTCTTATTTTATTGCGATGGGACGTTGTAAGCTTTAAAAATCCTTGAGCCGAACGATGCAGATGCCGACTTGGGTTTTGGGAAATAATGTGGTTGACTTTTGAATAATCATTGATAAATTAAATTTCCTCGGAAGGAGGCGGTTGTGACACACTACCTTTATGCGACACCAAACTTTTGGGGTGGAGCGGCTCATACCCTTGACCTCGGATCAACCCTCACTGTTTATAATGAATCCTTAACGGAAGGCGAAGCGGACTACTACGCCCTCAAGTCGGATTGGATGGCAGTTGGGAAGGATATGCATAGCGCGATAGAAAATTTCGCCAAAAAACATGTCAAACCAAAGAAATAAGCCGAATCTACCGCAAGCCAAGCCGCAAGGTAAAATGGTGCAAGTTACTGCGGCGCAATTTTCCGGTCCACTTCCCCATCCCGAAATACTTGAGAAATATGACCAAATATACCCTGGATCCGCAAAAATAATCCTTGATGCATTCCAGGGCCAAGGAGAGCATCGTCAGTTCCTTGAGAGAATTGTGGTCAAGCAAGGGGCAAGGGATAGCCTCATCGGACTCATCTTCGCATTTATAATTGGGATGACAACAATTCTCTCGGGAGCGTACTGCATTATTATCGGCCAGCCATATGCAGGGGCTTTTCTTGGTGGTTCTGGACTTACCGGGCTAGTAGGAACATTCGTTTACGGAAGCCATCAGCGTCGGCAAGAAAGAGAAGCGAGGGCCAAAGAGGTCCGCCGCTAAAATCCCATCCATCGCCATCCATTCGCCACTTATTAGTAATCCACCGTTATGATTACCATTGAACGCCCGATATCCACATAAGTGGAACGGCAAAATCTTACGATGAAAATGGGAATGCGCCGCTTTACCCGCCTGAGCAATGGATTCTCAAAGAAGCAGAAAAAACGGCTCTTTCTTGAAAGCTAATCTTTAGTTAGCCGATGTTCCCTTGGCGACCCTGTTCGGCTGCTGCGCCCGACCATGTTCGCCTTGGTTCTCACAACGTGCTGACGTTATACGGCATTTAAACGTTGTAAAATCAACTCACCACACCACATGGCTGGTTAATTGCATCCATGAGGCGAAAAGGACGGACTGGTGGATTGAGAGCCTCGCCGTTTTAATACCAACGTTCAAGATCGATGTGATCGGAAGGGCGTGAAGCCCTCCCCTACGTAGGGGCGGGGTTTATCCCCATAAGCGCTCAAATAAGCGCGTAAGTACTTGAATTTACTAGGGCAAGATCCGCAATTTCTTTTAGCCCTTGCCCAATTTTAGTCGATATCATAAGTGGCGGAATTTATAGAGAATTTAACAGTCCGAAATTCTCGATTTTCTGTAATTCTGCCCTAAATGCTTACGGTGGCTAACGCTTATTTGAGCGCTTATGGGGTTTATCCCCGCCCAATCTTGAACGCAACGTGGTAGGCAGGGGCCTTATCCATGGAGTATGGGTTGAACGGGTGCTCTGGCCCCAATACCCGGATGAATAAATATGTATTCCTCACACTTTAGATGTCATTTGCGCTTTGTTGTTGAACATGGGCTCACGGTTTTGGTGCTTTTCTATGTTTTTGGTCTGTTGGTTTATTGACACTGTCCTGCTTTTGACATCGGACAGGGGCTATTTTTATGGTTGCAGCCCTGACGCGGCATTTGCGCAGGGCGTGAGTACGGCGTCTTTGGGATAAAGCTGATGTTTCCGGCTGAGAGCCGTCAATTGAAAGTGCGCCAGATGAACAAATATATCAGGTATTTTACGGCCATCGCCTTCCTGCTCTGTGCTTTCTGCGAAATGACAATTGCCCAGGACTATCCCCCCGATATCCGCAAAATAACCGCTCGAGGCAAGCTGATAGTGGCAATATACCATCAGGATATGCCGCCCTTTTTCATGCGCGATTCAGCGGGCAGGTTGTACGGAGTTGATATCCGATTGGCCGAGGACATAGCTGCCAAGTTAGGGGTGAAAGTCGAGTATAACCGGAATTCCACTACGTTCAACGAAGTAGTGGATACTGTCGCGCGCCATGAGGCTGATATGGGGATGGGTTCGTTGAGTTGCACACTTGAGCGCGCGAAGCGGGTGTCTTTTACCAAACCTTACATTATCCTGCACCAGGGCTTGCTGATAAATCGTGTCGCGGCGGCCCGGCAAAAGCATGGTTCCGGGATCATGGACATACTCCAGGTCCCTGATACGGCAATCGGGGTCCAGGGGGAGACCTCGCACGCGGCCTCCGCGCGGGAGCGTTTCCCACGCGCGGTCATTCGCGAATATCCGGAACGGGAAGATGCTACGGATGCAGTACTGAAAGGTGAGGTAGTAGCGACTTTCGATGATGAAGTAGAGGTCAGAAAACTCATTGCGGCAAAGCCTGAAGTTGCCTTAGACCTTCAGACCGTTGTTTTGAAAGACACATCCGATCCCATCGCGATAGCGGTGCCGTGGGACAGCGCCAACCTCCTTTCATGGCTCAACCTCTACCTCGATTCATTGGGCGGGAAGTTAACCGTGGAAGGCATTTTGAAAGAGTACTCGCAAAGCTTTATGCCCAACCCCGGATGACGGTTTTGAAGCAGGCCGGCGTATCCGTTATTATGAGGAGTCCGTGACATTGCCCGACAGCAGTCGTTTTAGATGGCTCTTGAGTTCCAAGACAGTACTTGCAGGCATGGTCCTGGGGACAGCGATAGGGTTTTTTGACAAAAACCTCGCCGCGCGGTTGGCCCCGGCAGGCAACCTCTACCTGTCTTTCCTCCAGATGTGCGTTATGCCCATAATGCTTGGAGCTATTACATCCAGCTTCGGGCACCTGCTCAGATCGCAAGCGTCCAATAAGCTCCTGACGCGCATGGGTTGTATGTTTATTGTCGCCCTTTTCAGCGCGGGCGCCCTGGGCATAACCATTGGTCTGGCAGGAGGAATCGGCTCGGGATTGGATAACCAGACGAAAGCAACTCTGGGGAGGATGCTGACAGCTTCCGAGTCGGGGCAAGACTCGACTTTTGCGGTGGAATCCGAAATATCGGTATCCGGGAATTCGGATAAATCCGCAAAGGGACTGGGCGACTTTATGGCTGAACTGGTCCCGACTAATGTATTCGCTGCCCTCAGTGAGGGACGTACTCTCAAGATACTTTTTTTCTCCATAATCCTCGGCCTGGCGACCGCGTTCATCCCGCCCGCCCTGTGCGACAGTATCCTCTCGTTCTTCTCGGCGATTTTCAAGGCATTCGCAAAAATAACAGAGTGGGCCATGTACGGATTGCCTTTTGGCCTGTGCTGCCTGCTTGCCGACCAGATTTCCCGCGTGGGGTCCCAGGTCATGCTGGCCATGTTACGATTCATTTCGGCCGTATACCTTGGGTCCTTCCTGATTTGCGCCATGAGCGCCGTCATTTTGTGGCTATCGACCCGAGGCTCGGCCCTGAGGCCGTTCAAAGCGGTTCGTGAAACTCTCATCATAGGTTTTGGAACTCGAAGTAGTCTTGCCGCCATGCCCGCGGCCCTCCGCGGACTGAACGAAGGGCTCGGACTGGACCAGGAGCAGGTGAACCTGATTGTCCCGCTCAGCATAACGCTTTGCCGTTGCGCTGGAGTAATGAATTTCACCCTGGCGGCGGTTTTCTTTTCGCAGTTCTATGGAATGCCTATCGGTTTACAACAGTGCATGATCATCCTGATAGGGGCGGTAGTGGCTGGAATGGCCGGCGCCGGGGCGCCGGGGCTGGTCACTATTTCAATGATATCTATCCTGCTCGACCCCCTGGGATTACCGGTAGGGCCGGCAATCGTCCTGCTTCTCGCAATCGACCCGATCACCGATCCTGTTCGGACGGTGGCCAATCTGCATGCCAACTGTGCAACCACCTCTCTCATTATAAAGCCGTTTTGGTCCGCGGAAATGAGTAAAACCGCGCAGCAACCGGCACTAAGCTCTAACCCTTAAGAGACTGAACCGCGTGATCACCGGCTGCTCCTTTCTCAATGATTGCCAGTGCCCGGAAGTATTTCTCCTCGCGTGTCTTGTCGCTAAGCCTCGCATATCTTCGAGTTACCTCAAGGCTTGCGTCATCGCTAAAATAGACCACCCTCCGCTACCTGTCTTCTGCACCTCATTGATGGTCACCTTGTTTTCTCTCAGGTTGACAGCAGGGATTTTCAAATCCGGAAGTTCGCCTATTCTCATTCCAGTCCGCAAAAGCCCGCCTGCAATTTCAATATTGCTGAGCCCTTCGACCCGAAACCGGCATCATGGAAAGCCTTGCGCGGCTGTCCAGTTCTCTTAACTTAGGTGCAGATAGGGGAGGGCGGCACTGCTGGAAAAGCAGCTTAGCCGGAATCGACAATCCGGATCGAAAGCGAGGATGGTATGCTCCTGCGCTGGATCAAAGCGATTGTCGCTTTGCCTGTCATGGTATTGGTCGTTATTCCGTTCGCTATCATTGCCAACTTTCAAACCTCTCCATGGTCATGGCCGCCGGCATCTCCCGGTTCGCTTGCGTTCTGGCCGGCGCTTGGGCTCATAGCCTACGGCCTGACTCTCGTAATCTGGACCGTTAGTTTGTTTTGGCGCTATGGTGAAGGCACTGCAGCGCCGTGGGACCCGCCGCAGCGTTTTGTCGTGCGCGGCCCTTATCGCTACGTCCGCAATCCCATGATCTCCGGCGTTTTGGCGCTGCTCGCGGCGGAGACGCTCATGCTCGGGTCACTGCCGATCTTGTGCTGGCTGATAGTGGCTTTGCTGGTGAATGTTGTTTACATTCCCTTCGTGGAGGAAAGAGGTCTCGCCAAACGCTTCGGGGAACCTTATCTGACGTACAGGAAAAATGTCCCCCGCTGGCTGCCGCGTTCCAGGCCGTGGACGGGGGAGTAATGCGGCGCGGATATGTCGATGGGGGCAGGCCACCGCCGAATGCTTAGTTCAATCATTCTTTTTGTCTGGTTTCACGCCACCGGTTCGCAGCACAGGCACACGTTCCCGTTGCTGAAGATCCGCGACTTTGTCAGTTTCAGGTTCAGCTTCGCCGGGATGCCTGCAACTATCGCCTTCATGGTAAGGGGGAGTTTCTCCACCACGCAGATCAAATCCTTCGCGGTCCCACCGTTATGGGCCCGCGAAGGACTGCAGTACTCTCCCGGACGCCGCCTACGGGTTGGGGTTGGGGACCACGCAGTAGGCGACCTCTGAACCCTGGTAGCAGGCCCTGTAATAGGCGCCGCCATCGGTGTAATAGGTCTGATTATTTACCACAATCGGCTGAGCGGCGGGCGGCGGAGCAGCCACCGCTGCGCCGACCGCCATTCCGGCGGCTGCGCCTGCCGCCGCAGCACCCCAGCCATATCCGTAATGGCCGTAGCCAGAGCCGTTAACAGTAGCGCTCCGATTGACGTTGACATTGCCTGTGTTGATGTTTCCGGTATTGACGTTGGCCCTTTGGGCGTTCCCGGCGCGGGCATTTCCACTGAAGGCGTCCGCATCGCGAGCCCCGCTCCTCGAGCCGCGCTGACCCTGTCCGGCGGTGCCTGCAAATCGGCCGCCCGCAGCACCCTGGTTACGGAAAGCGCCGCCCGCAGCGCCGTGGCCCCCGGCTGATGCGCCTGCACCACCACGGAAGCCTCCGGCAGCGCTGCGGCCCCCGGCTAACCCACCTGCGCCGGCACGTGAGGCGGTTCCGCCTCCGCGGAAACTTCCACCGCTAAAGCCTCCACCTCCGAAATTATGAGCACGAGATCCGGCGCCTCCTCCGCGGGCGCCGCCAGCCGCCCCTCCCCGGGCGCCGCCTCCACCTCCCCGTAATCCCCTGGCGTCAGCCTGGATGGAGAAAAGCGGGTATCCAATCATCAACGCCACTGCCAAAATGATTCCGATTGCAAACCAAGGTCCTTTATTTCTCATGATTGGCCTCCCTTCTTCTTTTTCGTTTCCGGGACAGCCTCCGGGGACATGGATGTTTGTAACGGAGCGAACTCTATCTTTTCAGCCCCCTGGGGCGGCACAAATGCGAACAAGCTTTCCGGGAGCTGCGGTTCGAAATTCCAGCCGGTTATATAGGCTGTCCACTGCGGAGAATAAGGCAGATCTTTCCGTGTGATCAGAACTTTCTCCAGGAGCGGCTTGTCGCCGGTTGCAACCCAGATCTGGAAGCGGACGTCGCCCCGATCGAAGGAGAAATGATGGGCAGGGACACCGTGAACATTGTGTATGCCTTCATAACGACCGTTGCTGATCCCGTTCGAGATATGCTCGCAAAGCTTGGCGCTGGCCATGTCTGCCAGGGCTATCGTCAGATTATGTCTACTCTCGGCTGCATCGAGGGCGCCCTCGATATCGCCGGGCGCTTCCTCGGTGGCGTATACGTTGTGAGTCTTGTCGTAAAGCGTGAAGGTCTTACCGTCATACACAAATTCCTTGTTCACCCGGTCTCCCTCGCCCTTGATCCGGAGTCCGTCGGGGCGCCGCACGTAAGCCTCCAAATCAAAAGAATACTGCACCGGCTCCCCGTTGTCAGACAGGCGGTCGTCCGTGACTTCAGCCCGAAAGGAGAAAGCCTGCTGAGACTTCATGAACCCGCACATGTTCTGCAGAATCTGTCGGGCCTGCGGGTCAAAAACGGGGGACTTTTCCTGCCCGGTTCGAGACGGGGGCGCTTCGCTCTCCCCGGCCTCCCGGGCAGTCACCGGCCAAGCGGCCAGGAGCATCAAAACGAGAAGGCATAAAATTGTTTTATATCGCATGTTGATTCTCCATTCATTCCGAAGCAGTTAAATGGTTGCCGGCAAATCCATTAAATCCCGATTTGCGCGTTCGATGCATGGATATTCGTCATTGCTTTCCTTCTAACAAATTAATTTTAAGTATGATTTCTGGTATACGCTCGATCTGGAAGTGCGGCAAAAAATGGCGAGTGCAAGAAGGCCGCCACAATGGGATCTTTGTCACGCATCTTTGACGTTGCAACAGGGTTACATGCCGAAGACGTGATTTTGGCGCACGGCGAGGCGCCGCCTCCGAAGACGGCGCTATCCCCTCAATCGTCCAAAGACGATCCGTGATTCCCGTCCCCATTGCCACGGATCATGCATCCACCGCCAGGACGATCTTGCCCCGTTTGTGGGGCTTCCCGGCAAGCATCTCGTGCGCCAGGCGCGCTTCGGCGAGGGGCAGCACCTCGCCGACATCGGTAGTGATCCGGCCGGAGTCGATCAGTTCGGCAATTTGAGTCAGACCTTCGGATGTGACGTTGACCAGAAAGAACACGGCTCGAACACCGTGACGAGCGGCTTTGTCCCGATCGGGGATGGAGACCGAAGATACCAGAACGCCACAGGGCTTGAGGACCTCGAAAGAGCGGTAGAGCGTTTCGCCGCCGACCGTGTCGATGACAACATCGACATCTTTCACCATCTCCTCGAAACGCGACGTGCTCGCGTCAATGACCTGGTCTGCGCCGAGGGCACGGACGTAATCCAGATCGCGCGCGAACGCGGTGGCGATAATTTCAGCTCCGGCCCGCTTCGCAAACTGGACGGCGTAGGCGCCTACATTGCCGGCGCCGCCGAGCACGAGCACCCGTTGCGAGCCATCCACCCGTCCGTGATCGAACACCATCTGCCATGCCGTGGAGGCCACGACCGGGACAGAGGCGGCCTCGACGTAGCTCAGCCTTCCGGGTTTACGCGCGATCATGGCGGAGTCCGCCACGGCGTACTCGGCATACGCGCCGGTGAACCGGGAATTCGTTACGCCAAATATGCCATCGCCCGGCTGGAAGCCTGACACGTCAGGACCGGCCTTTTCGATAATTCCTGACAGGTCCGATCCGAGAATCAACGGCAACGGTTGAGGAACCGCGCTCTTGCCTGCCCTCACCCATGCATCCCATGGGCCGGCTCCCGCCGCCCTGACTCGGACCAACACCTGTTTCTCGGCAGGGTCCGGCAGGGGCGCCTCCTCATAGACGATAGCGTCAAGCCCGCCGAATTGGTGAACGCGCACCGCTCTCATCATCCGCGCCGCCGCATGGTCATGTCCCGCAGGATTTTCACTCATGATTTTGTCCAGTGGCCATTGGCAACGCAGCACCAGCCCCGATCCGCTGAATCTTCGTGAATGAAGCGTCCATAGTTTATCCCCTAGTGAGTTTCGCTTTGCCGGCGCCGGCGCTCGTACGAGATGGGATAGGCATTGTCGCGAGCCAGGATCATCGGGTCGGCCGGCTCGATCCCTTCGGGCAACGCGGCGGGCAGAAAGACCAGGGCACGTTCGGCTGCATCGCTATCCGGCACGGTAGTCGTGATCTCGATGACGCCGATATCGACCGTCTTGTTCGTGTTCGGCCACGCAATCGAAGGGTCGTCTATCTTGTCGCCCGGTTCCGCCAGTTGAACGCGAAAGTTGAATCGGACAGTTGTGTGCGCTACTCGCTGACGAAGCTCTTCGGCAAGATAGCCGGGGGCGGCTTTCGCAATCTTCTCCGCAGACAGAAAGTGGTTGCCCGCCCGGGGCTCGATGCGGTAGCGGCCGAAGCTGACCTGGCCCTGCGCGTTGGTGAACTTGAAACTGTTCACGGAATAATAGGAAAGCGTCGCATAGCTTACCGGCGGCGGCTGTTGTGAACCCAGAAAGGACTTCGCAATCGGGTGTGTCGCCAGGTAAATGTCGGCCGGCGTGGGCGCAGAAACCTCGGGTCCGCTCGACCCAAGCGCGATCAGGAATTGATGGAACTCATCGACGGTGGCGGCTGGAAAGCCATTGAATGAATGCGCTACGAGATCTGTTTCCGTCCCATCCGGCAGGTGAAACTTCAATGCCAGGCCGCGTGGGCTTGCAAGAGCATCGGTGTCTGAAACTGCAGGTATGCCGGCAAAGCCGGAAAAGCGAACAGTCACGGGCACTGCGGCCTTCTGAAAGTGCGGCGCCTTGCTCAAGGCCGCCGCCGCGAGGCCGGGGAGAAATCTTCCCTCCAGCACGATGCCCTTCGCGTGCAATGCGCGGCCGTAGGTTTGCTTGCCGAAAACGAGATTGAGCGCGTCGACCAGCTCAGAGGGCGTCGATCTCTGAGGTACGGAAGCATGCGCGTCGGCGCCCGGGGCCCCGGGCTCTCTCGACGGCTCGGAATGTCCTCCGGTGGCGACCCCGGAAAACTGCGCACGTACCTGCCCGCCTGCTATTGGAAGGAGCATGCCATTATGAAGGATTAACAGGCAGGAAGCTGCCCTCCCGATTGTGCCTGGTGTCATCGTTTTCCTCCCGTCCCGCCGATCGTTGTTGCAGCAGGACTGCATCGTTTGAACGTCGAGATTTTGAAGAGCGAAGAACCCTCATTGCCAAGGGATAAGATTTTCCTATAACGGGAACCGCCTCCAGCAAGGCGGTGGCGACCTCATAATATACAGCCTCTCCAACGATCGGCGTTTCCCCCAACGGCCGGGATGCTCTCCACCTGCCGGCTGCTTCCACAGCAACTTATAAGAAAACAGTAATCATTGCGATCTCGGCAACAAGTGATTGAAAAGCAGCGATTCCAGGTCATACCTCGTTGCGTTCAAAACCGGGCGGGGATTCTTCGACGACAAAAGAACCCGGCCCCTGCGGCATTGTCGCGCGGTCCTTCCGTAGGGGAGGGGGAGCGCAGCGCTGTATGCCCTTCCGATCGACAGCTCGCAAAATTCTGTAATCTATTCGGGGGGGGGAGGTTGATCTTTAGCACTCGATTTGAACGCAACCTCGTATCAGTCGCTCCAAACGTACGCTTTCCGTTGGGATCCAGTATGGGAAGGACGCGTGCGAAACCCGCTCCTATTTGAAAATGGGAACCCGATTCGAACGCAACCTGGCCTTAAATGGATAAGACCTGCTGAAGTGCTTTGCCGACGGTATCCAAAGATTCTTGATCCATCATTTCAATCCAATCGGAAAGGCGGGTTTTGTCCACTGCGCGCAATTGATCACAGACAGCCAGGACATTTTTCCCCATGCAGGAAACCTTTACGGTGATCGGCGGGTGCGGCGGGTTGCTCGAAGAAGACAAAGGAACCACCAGAACGGTTCTTCGAGCGTGATTGATAGGGGATGCTGCTACAAGTACACAGGGACGTACTTTTTTGATCTCGGAGCCTTGGGTTGGATCGAGATTGACCCACCATACACTGCCCCTCCGGAGCTTACTCGATTCCATCACCCACCGTTACATCCCAATCTTTCATCTCAGAATTCAGTTCTTCATCCTGCTCGACCGCCAGAGCCGCGTCGTAGAGCTCCTGCTCTCTTTTTTCGATTTCGTTCTCAAGCAGTCTGGCAATGACTTTACTCCGCTGCCTCTTGGGGATGTTAGCCATCATTCGTGAGTACAAAGAGTCAGGGATTGAGACCAGTACCTTCATCGGAAGACCTCCCTAATTCATAATTGGATATAATATATCTTCTATCCAGATTCGAGGCAAGATGGGATCAGGGAATTGGGGAATCAAGGAATGAACAATTTCCGGACAATACTGTGCAGGTCCGGTTCTGAGAGATCTGTGACAGCGCACTTCTAAAAATGGATGCCTTGAACAGCTCGCGGTCCACAAATTCCGTTGCGGCGCGGTCTCTTCGCTCCACCCATCCAACGAGCTTCTCAGATTGGAGCAAACGAAGAAAAGGGCAAGACCCTTTTTCTGGCCTTGCCCACCGTAAACGCTGCTCCTTTTCTTACCTTTGGGACCAGCAGCCTTCTACGCGCGGTAACCTGTGCACCACAATCTGGTCGACGTTAGAGACCCACCGGCCGGCTCCTTTGTCGCCGGGGACGACGAGGCGGGCAAAGCCGTCGTCGTTTTGAGTCCCCTTTGAATTCACCCACGGGCCCTCGTTGAGCTCGCCGTCGCTCGCGGTGATCGCCAGCAAGTCATACTGAGTTCCGGTCATATGGGTCACCTCGTACATAGAGAGGACCGTTGCGTAACCGTCGGTCGCTGAAACTACGACGTAGCTGTTCATGTCTCTCGTGTTAACGCCTGAGGCCTTGAGCAGGCTTAGCAGCGTGGGTCCCGTCCAGGTCGCGCCTGAAGTGTTGGTGTAGATTTCTTGAGTCATCCTCTCTATGTCGGCAAGATAATAGGTCTTCGGTATGATACCCGCGCCGGAAACAACGAGCCGGTTCGAGAAGAAGTACTGCCCGCCTTTTATGACAGGGACGGCGAAGAGGACATCGATGTTTGACACGTCTTTGACAGCCCTGCCTTCGCCGGCCAGGTCACACTGACGGTTCTTGTCCAACGTGAGAGTAACCGCACCGGCCGGGGCGAACTTCGTGTCCAATTCGCCCACGGCATAGAGCGCACTGGAACCGTTCCTGCCGGTGACCAGCACGAAATCCCCCTCGTACGTGTTCTCCACTCCCGCGGTAAAAAGGCCGCCACCGGTTGCTTGCAGCAGGGTCCACAGGTCCCCTCCCGTGCTCAAGGTGTAGGTGCCGGGGGTATTGAAATCTCCCTCCACCGTATAAGCGAAGACCGGGCCGCTCGATAAAAGAAGCATAGCCAATGCTGAAATTGCCAGGATAAGACCGAAATTCCTTTTCATAGTTTTTCCTCCCGGATTTAAGTGGGTCGCAATGTACAACTCTTAATAATGAAGGCCCCGCACCAATTCGCTACCCCTCACCAGCCCGGTCCACCCGATCGAGGCAGGTATCTTCCGGGTCTCATATCGAGTGGGCCGCCTGTCGACCAAAAGTGTGTACCCGAGATCACCTCCTTTCCCGGTGACTCCTTCCATCTCGCCCTCAACATTTCGCAATCTTGAATGCCGGTGTAAAGCCCGTCGCGAACCGCTGTCGCATAATTGTTGAATGATCGCCGCGAACCACTCTGTCGTTCCCCCCCGGGGAAAATACCTTTGATGCACGACGCCCCCCTTGGACCGGCACGGATGAGCGCGTTGAAAATGAGTTCGGCAAGGGAGGCTTCAGGATGGGAAAAAGCGGTTCAAGATCGGTCATTACGCCGATCATTGATTTCCGCGCAGCCGAACCCGTCTTGTGTTACTTGTGATTGGGAAATGCCGTTTGCAGACTACGCATGTAATTTATCAACGTCAATAAAATTCTTAAGCGACATCGACGTGAGACCGGGCCGGACGACCGGAATTCACCAATTCGTTGATTCCCCGGCTTTTAATGCGTGACGAGTCCGGTCTCCGCGGACCTTGTACACTATTGAGATCATGGGCCACGCTGCATGCCGGCAATCTCAGAGGATCAACCGCTCAGACCCGGCTGGTTTTCTTGTGAAATCCGGAGATTAAAATTGCGGGATTGACCGGTTTGCTGTTATATTGCTGCGGTAATTCTCGTCCGGTTTGAACTATGTAAGTCCGATCGAAATCCCTCGCGCAAATAGTGGAGAGAGCGGAAGAACTCGAAGCCTTGGCCATCTGCTGCTGTGTGATGTGCCGTCTATCCGCGAGGCCGCCGAACGGGCGGCATTAATCTCAGCACTTCCTTGCCAAGAGCGTTGACGCTGACAGTAAAATAGAAGTTCCTCTCAGTTGAAAAGGTAATCTCAGAGATGAGAGTTATTGCGGGAACCGGTATGAGCGGGGCGAAGGCCGCCGCGGCGGCGGGACGAGAGGCTGCAACCATGGCAGTGGCGGCCCTGGCCGGCGAACCTCCTGCGCTCGTCCTGGTCTTCACCACTCCCAGATACGATCTGCCTGAGTTGCTTGCCGGTGTCCGGTCAGTAACGGGCAGCGCACACCTGATCGGAGCTACCGCCTCCGGTGAGATCGTGCAGGGACAGTACCTGGGGTTTGGCGCCGGCGTCGGCGTTCTCGCCCTGTCGGCCGGGCCGTACCGGTTTGGCGTTGCATCGGCCAGTCACATCCGGGGCGATCTAGACCGGGCCGGCCAGGATATTGCCCGGGCAAGCCGGGCCGAGGCCGGCAGTAGCCCGCATGCAGCCGTGCTGCTGCTTGCAGATTCGCTGCTGGGGGACCTCCAGCAGCTCGTTCAGGGGGTCTACCGCATCACTGGTCCTAAGGTCACCCTGGCCGGGGGAGCAGCCGGCGACGAGCAGAAGTTCGTTCAGACGTTTGTGTTTCACGACGGCGCGGTGGTGGAGGAAGGGGCGGTGGCGCTCTGGATAGCGAGCGAAAGGCCACTCCACGTTGTAACGCGGCATGGCTGGCAACCAATGGGTGTCCCGATGCTGGTCACCCACGCAAAGGGTACTGAGATTATAGAGATCGGCGGCCGGCCGGCGGCTCTGGCCTACGAAGAACAGCTCGGGCTGGCGCCCGGTCAGCTCAGTGCCGACAAGTTCTGGGAAACCTCTATCTGCCATCCGCTCGGCTTGGTCCAGTGCGATGGCTCGACTGTAATCAGGATGGCCCGATCGAAGACGGAACAGGGCGCACTGATGATCCAGGGCTGCGTCCCACCCGCGGGCAGCGCCGTGCAGGTAATGAGCGGCACCCTTGATAAGCTGCTCCAGATAGTGGATGAGGTGGCAAGCACCGCGCTCAATGCGCATCCTCAGCCCGGGGTGCTGCTGACCTTCAGTTGTGCGGCGCGCGCGGCGATCTTTGGCGAGAACACGTCCGAAGAGGTTCGCCTGCTGCAGGCGGCGGCCGGAGAAATACCGGCATTTGGAGTTTACTGCTGCGGTGAGTTCGCACGCACCGCGGGAGTACTGGCGACACACAACGCCACGCTGACCGCTCTGGCCTTGTAGCCGATGAGTGCGCGAATTGGACCGGTCTATGCCGAAACCTGAATCTGGCATACGAGGTGACGCTTTACAGGCAGGTGTAGACGATCTCCCGCGCCTGCGCGTGGCCCGCGACGCCGCCCTTCAGGCTGCGGAAGGGACCGTTCTTGACACCACACGCCTCACCCGTCTACTCACCGTCTTGAATGAGCCCGCTTCCCCTGCGCTTCTGCTCGACCGCGTGCTGTCCACGCTTTCGGAACTTTTCTCTGCCGACATCGTTGTGCTCCTGGACCCCGACGGGACGGGGACGTTCTCTCCTTTGGCCGCAGTCGGGCTTACCGAGGAGATCATTCACCAGCCGATGTCGGATGACGAGGACGGCTATGTGGTGGCCGCGACGAAGGCGATGGCGCCGATCGTGACGGCACAGGCGAACGCAGATCCCAAGGTTGATCCCCAACTGCGGGAGTTGGGCGCGGAGACGGTTGTCTGGCTGCCGGTGATTGATAGCCAGGCGAGGCGAGGCGTTCTGATTTTGGCTCGGTGCAGGCCGGTCCCGTTCGCGCAAGCCGAAGTCGGCCTGCTGACGACCATGGCATACCGGATCGGCCTGGCCCTCGAACAAGCCCAACGCAACGTGCAACTGGAGCAGATCGTTCGGACCGGTCGCGAGATCGGCCGCCATCTGGACGAATCAGCCCTCGGTTCCGCGGCGGTGCAGATGTTGCCCGCGCTCATAGGATCTGACGCCGCAGCGCTGGTCTTGAACGACCGGGGCGGCATCCCTCGATGCGTCGCCCAGGTCGGCATCGAGCCCGCCTTGTCCTCCGTGTTTAGCGATCTTGCCGAATGCCTCCTCAATGACTCGCGGTTCACCGCCATTGAGCCATACTTTACTTCCGATCTGCGTGCCTCCGCGCGGCAGCTTTCTCTCGAACTTCCTGACAACTGCCTGGTTCGAGCCTTGCTGGCAGTTCCTATCAGGATCGAAGAGCGAACCCTGGGATTTCTGTATGCCGTGCGTTTCTCGGCCACCTCGTTCAGTCCCGGCTCCATACAGGTTGCCATGCTTTACTCCGGCCAGATATCGGCAGCCCTGGAGAACGCAAGACTTTACCGGGCCTTGAGCAATGAATTGGCCGAGCGGGTGCGAACGGAAGAGCAACGGCAACGACTGGAAGCAAAGCTCGGTCAGGCTCAAAGGATGGAGGCCATCGGCACCTTTGCCGGCGGGATTGCCCATGATTTCAATAATCTCCTTGGAGCAGTCATTGGCAACATCGAACTGGCCCAACTGGAACTGGACGACAATACCATGTCGTTCAGCCTGCTTGAAGAAGCCTCGAAAGCAGCCAGGCAAGCTGCGGACCTCACCCGGAAATTTATTACCTTCTCTGCGGGCGGCCACCCGGTCAAGGCGACAACCGCCGCCGACAGCCTGATCACTGACGTAGTTTCACTCTCTTTGAGCGGATCAAACGTAAAGGCCGAGTATGGCCTCCCGGATGACTTGTGGGCAGTGGAGGTCGATCAGGAGCAAATGAAGCAGGCGCTGAGCTGCATTATTGTCAATGCAAGAGAGGCTATGCCGAGTGGCGGCGCCATCAGAGTGACCGCTGAGAATGTTGAGATTTGTCCGTCGAATGATACGCCCCACACGACCGCCGAGAAGGTACGATTTGTTGAAGTGGTCATCGCAGATCACGGCAACGGAATTCCTCCGGAAAACCTCGAGAAGATATTCGATCCGTATTTTTCCACCAAACAGAGAGGCAGCGATAAAGGGATGGGGATCGGTCTTTCCATAGCCCTTTCCATCGTAAACAGGCATCGAGGCTACATTCGCGTAAAGTCGCAGTTGGGTGTGGGGACCTCATTTCATGTCGGCCTTCCGGCTTACGTGGCGAGGAATGTGGAAGGATCTGCACCCTTTGCCGGACGCTCCACGCGCCCGGGTATCAATGTCCGGCTGTTGCTGATGGAAGATGAGGCGGTCGTAGCGGGAATGACCGTTCATATGCTTCATCACCTGGGCTATGAGGATGTCGAACACGCGAGCCATGGGGCGGAAGCCGTCGAGAGATTCACACGGGCGCGGGAATCCGGTGTCCCTTTCGATCTTGTCATACTGGATCTGACCGTCAAAGGGGGCATCGGAGGCAAGGAGACTATCAAACGGCTGAAGGAGATCGATCCAGGCGCTAGAGCCATCGTCATCAGCGGCTACTCGAGTGATCCGGTCATGTCCGATTACGCAAGTTACGGCTTTTGCGGATCACTTCGCAAACCTTATGGAATGCGCGATTTGAGAGCGGCCCTGGAAGCGGCCATCGGGGGGATTGAGGAAATGAAGAATTGAATTCCCTCAATCCCTCAATCCCTCAATCCCTCAATCCCTAAATCTCTTCTTCGTTCATATAGTAGTCGAGTCCGAAGTGGGTGATTTGTTCCTCACCCATGAGGTAGCGAAGAGTGTTTTTGAGCTTCATGGACTGAATGAACAGATCGTGCTCCGGGTAGAGGTTCTCTTTGACCATCGGGCTTTTAAAATAAAACGAGAGCCATTCCTGGATACCGCTCATACCGACCCTGTGTGCCAGGTCCATAAAGAGCACCAGATCGAGAATCAGGGGCGCCGCCAGTATGCTGTCGCGGCAGAGGAAGTCCACCTTTATCTGCATGGGGTAGCCGAGCCATCCGAAGATGTCGATGCAGTCCCATCCTTCCTTGTTATCTCCCCGGGGCGGGTAGTAGTTGATCGTCACCTTGTGGTAGTAGTTTTTGTAGAGAATCGGATAGAGATGGGGCTGCAACAAGTACTCTAGAACCGAGAGCTTGCTTTCCTCCTTGGTTTTGAACGATTCGGCGTCGTCGAGGACCAGGCCGTCGCGATTTCCCAGGATGTTTGTCGAATACCATCCTTCCAGCCCCAGCATGCGGGATTTAAGGCCGGGCGCAAGGATTGTCTTCATCAGCGTCTGACCGGTTTTGAAATCTTTTCCCGTTATGGGCACCCCGGCCGAGTTCGCCAGCTCAATCATTGCAGGAACGTCGAGTGTAAGGTTGGGAGCGCCGTTGATAAATGGCACTCCGCTTTCCAGGGCGGCCAAAGCGTAAAGCATACTAGGGGGGATGTTGGGGTCGTTGCCGTCGATCGCTTTTTGCAGGGAATCTATAGACCCGTGGATTTCCTGCGGCTTCATGTGTACTTCCGTACTTCCGCACCAAATCATGACGCACCGGTCGAGGCTGTTCCGCTTCTTGAAATCCGCAATATCGGCCTTGAGCGCATCGACCCTGTCGCGCAACCCGGCGGCGCTTTTTACATAAGAGCCGTCGAGGTTCTTGACGAACCGGCGGTCGAAAACCGCTTGCATAGGAACGATTCCGCTCAGGAAGTCTCTGGTCGGGTCGAGGTGTTCACGCTTGAGCACACGGGCGTAAAGGGCGGCTTCGAAGCAGTTGGCCTCATAGATGTCCCAGCCGCCGAAAACCAGGTCATCGAGACCCGCCAGGGGGACAAAATCCTTTATTTTAGGGGACCTGTGTTCGAATCGCTTTCCCAGCCTGATGGTGCCGAGTTGGGTAAGCGAACCTACCGGTTCAGCCAGCCCGCGCCGAATAAGCTCAACTCCCGCAATGAAGGTGGTGCTTACCGCACCCCCGATACCGGGGATGAGGACTCCAAGCTTACCCTTCGGAGGCGTGATTTGTTCCCCCTTTTTCAAACTTTTGGCTTTCAATACAAACCCTCCATGTCCTCGTAATTTCAGGCGCAACCGTTCACCCGGAGACGCAGGCCAGCCCTACGGGCACAGCAAAGACTAAAAGCATTCACCGCAGAGAACGCTGAGAAAAGCGTGGAACCGTAGGACGGGTGGAGCGAAAGCGCAACCCATCGGCCCTTCTCGAAGCAGGCACACGGAGAATGGTTCTGCGATTATCCTTTTTGGAAAGACCTCAACCCCCGACTATTCGTTCCTGCCTCCGAATCTTTTGTCGTCGAAGAACTTTTCTCTGTGCTCTCTGCGTCTCTGTGGCGTTCGTTTTCATTCACCCATATACTCGGCGATATAGGGATTTGTCTTGGCTTCATGTCCAAGAGTAGATCTGGGCTGGTTCCCGTAATCGTGGCCGGGCCAGACTACTGTATCGGGCTGGAGCGTCTTGACGAGGTTTTGTAGCGATTGAATCAATTGCTTGAACGATCCCCCGGGAAGGTCCGTGCGCCCGACCGCTCCTACGAAAAGAGTGTCACCGGTAAAAAGGTTTCCTTCTATCAAAATGCAGCAAGCCCCCTGCGTATGGCCCGGAGTGTGGATGAACTTCATCTTCAAATTTCCGAACGGAAGCTCATCGCCGTCCTGTACGCGCACGTCGGCCGGCCCTGAGGTCGCCAGGCCCATGCTGCGGGCGAACATCGCGCTCTCCGGCTTTTGAAAATAAAGATCGTCGGTCGCGTGCATAACCACGCTCGCGCCGGTCGCCTTCCTTATCGGTTCGTTTCCGCACGTGTGATCGGCGTGCCCGTGCGTGTTGACTATATAGCGGAGTTTTACGCCCAATTTGCGCATATGCTCAAGGAGGTCGTCTTCATTTCCCGCAGGGTCGATCAGGATGCCTTCTTTTGTCTCTTCATCGTAGACCAGGTAGCAGAATACCTGCATGAAACCGACCGGGATCTGCTCTATCTTCATCCATTCCTCCTAAATTGGGAGATTTTGCCAAAACCACTATAACCGAGCCAAGATGTACCAACTTCATCAAAAAGTCAAATGGGCGGATGCCGCAGGGAGGATAAAAAACGGAGCGGGAAGCGGAAATTCAGGCTCCTCGCTCCTAGATCCTCGCTCCTCCTGAAAATGGTCTTCCGGTTGCCGGCAAAAAACAGGTTTGCACGGCTTATTTAATGGTATATATCCCCAAAAACATCGGCGATGCATGTCTCACCGTTGATACATTATTCGGATTTATGATTCACGGGGTTCGCCCGTTCCATGAGCTTTGGGGTGGAATCCGATTCTGAAAGGCTCTTCGGGATCTGCCAGGGGTCAAATTTGCGCATTATTCCGGGAGAAGTTTTGCCAAAGATCGAGGATCTCTGCATGTTTGAAAATTTCATTTATAAAAGGCGGCTGCTGAAAGAAAGTATCAAGTTTCTGTTTAGAAGAGATAATAAAGTCCACAGGGCGCTTTGGCTGGACTACCCGATCAATCCCGTTCCACGATATGGATACGGACACGAACCACACAAGCGTCTCACACACATATTATCCGAAAACAAGCACCAATACCGTAGTCTTTTGGAAGAAATGTTGAACTTTCAAAACGATCTTGAAAGTATTTCACTGGAAAAAATAAACGAAACCAATCCTTTTTGGAATAATGGATATTTCCCTGCACTTGATGCGTTAGCACTGTACTCCATAATTTCTTTAACGAAACCAACTCATTATTTTGAGATTGGGTCTGGAAATTCTACAAAGTTCGCTAGAAAAGCAATCGATGATCATAAGTTAAGTACCGATATCATTTGCATAGATCCAAAACCGAGAGTCCAAATTGAAGATATCGCAGATAGAATTATTTATAGTAGTTTAGAAAGCGTTGATGTCAGCATATTTCAAAAACTTAATCTGAATGATATTCTATTTATTGATGGATCTCACCGTTGTTTTATGAATTCAGATGTAACCGCAGTGTTTTTGGATATACTTCCAGAACTCAAAAAAGGTGTTTTGATCCACTTCCATGATATATGCTTGCCTTTTGATTATTCACCACAACTCATCGAATCTTTTTATTCTGAACAGTATTTGCTTGCAGTTTTGCTTTTATCGACACCCAAACCGGATATAGTGTTTCCAAGCTTTTTTGTTCATAAGGATCAGGAGTTGATGAATATAATCGATCCCATTGTCAAAAAGTTACCTCATGCCAGTTTTCATGGGGGATCATTTTGGATTCGCAAATGAATGGTCCGGACTGAGGAGCTTGAGCTAAAGATCAATACATATAAGATTGCATATTATCTCGGGAGAGATTCTATGAGAACGACTCTGAACATCGAAGAGGCTAACAATGGAAATCTTTAAAACTGCCTGGAAAATGCCGGATCGACATTGCCTAAGACTCCACGCCATCGATTGGGAACGATTGCGCCGATTCAAGTGGATTCCGATTCTGGCTGCCTCTATCTGGCTGCTGGTCGCATGGATACAGATCATCGTGTTGCCGCGCGGCGACTTCAGGGGTAGCTGGAACATGGGCCAAAGACTCATTCATGGCATTTTTATTTACCAGGGAGGCCTTGGCACCGTCTACCCGCCCTTCTGGGCACTGGCGCACGCTCCGCTTTCCTTCCTTGGACTGCACCTGTCGCAGATACTCGTTTACCCTTTGGCGGCGATCTCCATTTTCGTACTGCTCCGGGTAGTCCATAAACTCTCAGAGGCCCAGTTGCCGCTTGGATCGGATGCCCTGTTCTGGTCAACCACCCTGGCGATTTTGCTGTCGAGCCTTTTCCTTGGCCGGGACCTCCCGGAGGTAGGAGTAAATACCGCTCTTGTGGCTATGTCCTGGTCTGCAATTTATCTGTGGTCAAAAGAGCGGGACATTGCAGGCGGGACGCTATTGGGGATGGCGGCCGCTCTGAAATGCACGCCCCTCCTGTTTGTGGCATGGTTCGCCCTGAAGCGGCAGTGGAAAATGACAGCCAGCTCCCTTGTCGCCCTTTGCATTTTCACCTTGCTCCCTATTCTCGTGAGCGGCCCCGCCGAATATGTCCACATGATGAAGCAGTGGACAGGTTTTGTGATCCAGGGGTTTAGCGACCCTGACCCGTCACGCGGCCCATTGGGAGAGGAAAAAGTAGAAAACCTTTCGCTGCGGTCTGCGCTGGCCCGTTATCTCATGCACTTGCCGTACGGCCACTTCGGGAGGCCGGAGAGCATCGGGGACGGCAAAACCGAGCGGCCGCCCAGCCCGTTTTATTTGCAGTTCCTCGACCTGCCGCCCTTTTGGGCAGGAGTGGTTGTCCGGATCATAATGGCGGCCCTGCTCCTTGGAATGTGCTGGCTCATGCGGCGGCCGGCCTCCGATCTCAATTCCTTTGAAATCGTTTGGGAGTGCGCGGCTGTTTCGATCCTCATACTCCTCTTTTCCCCCGTTACCTGGGTTCAGCACAGTGTGGGGATTGTACCTGCGGTCTATCTGATTTGCCGCGCCGGCTTCGCAGGATGGCATCTCCCTCGTTGGACGACATGGGCCATGAGCGGTTATGTCCTGTTCTGCTGTGTGCTGAGCAGAGCCTTTTTCGGGAGGGATTTCATTAAACTGGCAAACAGTTACCGTGTTAAAACAATCGGGTTCCTGCTCCTCCTCGGCGTGGTGCTCGCCTGCCGGCATCTGGCATCTCAAAGTTCGACCCGGAAACTGCCTGGTCCCGACCAGGCCTGTGACGCTGTTCCTGTCATATAAAACCGGTTCCCTATTGCTCGCACGACCCGGCGCACACGATGAAGAAACATATCCGAAAATACTATGAGCAGCTTTATCAGGGGAAAAAGGGTATCGAGGTGCGCGGGGCGGCAGGTAAATCGCTGGCGGTGGAACTTGGTTATCCTGCCGGCCTTATCGATTCCCTTCCTGATGCAATATGGGACGATTTCCTGCCGTGCGGAAACGTACTGCCTCATATACATCCAAGGCCGGGAGACAGGGTGCTTAACCTGGGGTGCGGGGCCGGGATCGATTCAGTTATCCTGAAGATCTCCGTGGGCGCCGAACTTGCGATTCTAAATCTGGATTCGGCGATCCCGGCGCTGACAAAGGCTCGCAGCCTGGCAGGAAGGTTTTTCCCGGACCTTGGGTTCGAATTTGTCTGCGCCGATGGGTGTGGCTTGCCGTTTGGGCCGGGTTCGTTTGAGTGGATCATTCTAAACGGCGTGTTCAATCTCTTTCCGGAGAAAAGCGAACTGATCTTCGAACTTTACCGGGTGCTTAAGCCGGGCGGAGTCGCGACTGGGGCCGACCTCTGCAGAAAGGTAATTCTACCGGATTACTTTGCAGCCGAGCCGGACGCATGGGCGTGGTGCATGAGCGGGGCTCTGTCACAGGATGAATTGAGCGCCGCCTTTGAAGCCGGCGGATTCGCCAAACTCGATCTGGTCCAGGAAAATATCGATAATTATTTTGATCGGACGGTATTTGCATTCCGAAAAAGCGGGCCGGCAGGCGCCTGCAATCGCCCTGGAAAGCTTTCGTTTTAGTAGAGAGGGTTTTATCTACGGACAAGCCCTCAATCGACGTCGTGCTCGTCGACCATCCGGATGGCTTTAGCCGGGCACTCTTCCGCGCAAATACCGCATCCTTTGCAATAATCGTAATCTATCTGCACCGGAATGGACGCCGTGACGATCCCCTCGGGGCAATACATCCAGCAAAGGAAACAGGACTTCTTTCCTGTTTTGGATGGAATGCATTTGGAAACGTCTATCTCGGGCCGCGAAGATCTCCAGTCGCCGGTCTTCCCGGCTTCAGCCTTGCAAAGTTTCGATCTGGCAACCGTAAAGGGGTCTTTATGAGCTTTGCTGGATCCCATTTTAATCCTTCCACATTCTATTCGGCGGCTATCGGTGAAGGTCACCGTGATTTTCTGAACTCTTCTGTTATCCTGGCTGCCGTACTGTTGAAAAATCAGGCGCAGGCCCTGCTCTGAACGCTGGACACGGTGGTCCCCTCGTAGGCCAGCCTCGCGCCGAGCACGTTCTTTTCTCCGGCGTCTCCCTTGAAATGGTTTCGCAGCGCCTTCTCGATACTCTCCATGCCGACGAGCCCGGTTGCTTTCGAAAAGCCGCCCAGAATGGCCGTGTTGAAAAGGACAGCGCCGGAGATGATGAGGCCCGCTTTTGTAGCCCACTGTGTGGCGTCAGTCACCGCAACCCTCACCGGGGATGGCAACACGATTTGCTCGGGCGATTTCCTGGTGTTTATAAGAACGATGCCGTCCGGCTCGATCCCGGCAACTACGTTGACCACCCGCAGTATCGTCTCATCAAGCACGACCACAATCGCCGGCTTCTGAACGAGGGCGAAGGTCCTCACGGGCTCGCGCGCGAACCTGTTTGACGCAACGACGGGAGCGCCTCTTCTTTCGGCCCCGAAAAACGGAGCGGCCGTAACTCCCTTGTACCCGTCGTAATAAGCGGCTTCGGCCAGAATCTCAGCGGCCGTGACCGCGCCCTGGCCACCGCGGCCGTGCCATCTTACCTCGATGTATTTGTTGTCCATTCTCAGAAGACCCCAGTTTGGCTAAATCCCACTACCTCAACCCATTGATTCCTGACCCGGATTAATAGCTTTTTAACGGCCGAGAGTCAACATCGCTGTCTCGTTGGTTTCCGCCTGAACGGGTTTTAGCCTCTAGTGGTGTCAACCATGCCGGTGATGGGCTTGCAAGGGGTTCTTCGCCGCAAGCACGAATAAATAGGCCGCCGCCGCTCCAAAAGCCAAGTTTAGCCAGAAGGTGTAATTGATGGTAAAGTGTGTCACTTCCTCCCGGATGTAGGGATTTGGATGAGGCACAAGGCCAAATGCCGAGAAGGCGCCATCCATAAGGACCCCTGTAAGCGACATCGTTATGTAGAAAACAATGCCTATATAAGCGGCCGTTTTCCATCCGAAATAGCGCCTGTATAGGTCGAGCAGCGGCAGCACGATCAGATCGGCATAGAGAAAAGCAAGGACGCCCCCGAAGCTGATGCCGCTTCCCCATAGAACCGCCGCCATTGGCACATTACCGATGGAACATACAAAGCTGATAACGGCAATAAGCGGTCCGATCAGGGCATTGAGAACCATTTGCGGGGCAAAAGGCAAGTCGGTCACGAACAACGTCTGCCAAGTGTTGACGGAAACGAAAACAGACAGGAAACCCGCAATCAGAAAACCTGCAGCCAAATCTTTCCATAGCATTGACCAATCCATAACGAAGCTTCGGGCAATGGCAACGAGCGTTGCGTTGCTGAAAAGACTCGCCAGAACCGAGCCGCCATTGCGAACCGGGGGCGCATCGTGCTCATGTCCGGCGAAAGCATGCGCGGCATGTTGCCTTGCTTCCTCGACCAAACGCCGTGGATATGTCAACCGGACGAGGATGCTCATGATGGCAACCAGGACCACGCCGCCTATCCATTCGGCGACCGTAAACTGCCAGCCCATAAGCAGGTATAGAATAATTCCGAGTTCTATCACGAGATTGGTCGAGGAAAAAAGAAAGGCAAGCGACGGGATAAAGCCTGCGCCTTTCTGAATCAGGGTGCGCGTGATGGCCGCCGAAGCATATGAGCAGCTTGAACTAGCCGCGCCAAAGCCTGTTGCCAGCGCGATTTGTTTGGGGCCGTTGCCGCCCAGGAGCGCACTCATTTTTTCTTTTGAGACAAAGATTTGAAGCACGGCGGAAATCAAGAATCCAAGAACCAGGCTCCAGCCCACAGCCCAAAACATGCCAAAAGCCATAAGCAGGGCCTGGCCGATGTGTGTTAAGAAAAGACCCATGGATTCGTGATACCCGGCATTAATTTGATTCTTTTTAATAATTTAGTCCTTGTTAAAAAAAGATAAACACCGGGGCGGGTATTACATTCCGGAAGGGGATAGACTTGCCCGATCGAGACTACCCGCCTTATCCTGTTCCCTCATTAGACCGGCTTCAAAATTTCAGACAAGGGTTCCGATTGAAAGAATATTTCAAATCGATTGAAGATTCCTTCCAAAAGCTGGTGGTCTATCAGAGCGAATGATGTCTCCCGGAAAGGCCCGGGATAAATCGATTAGTATCCAAGCCAGCGAATACCTTGAGTTTTTCGGCACACCTCCTGGATTCCACCGGTCCACGACCGCGATGGCATGCATTCTGCTCAATGTTTCAGACCAAGACGAGCTGATCAGCAAAATCGATTGCAAAAGGTGCAGGTATCGTTTTCATTAACTGATAAGACTAAAGGGAGAAAGAAATGAAAAAAGTAATGGCAGTTGCTCTTGTTCTGATGATTTTTGCATTTGGCGTTGTGGCCGTACATGCCCAGCAGACCGATACGAAAGACCACGGGATGATGATGAGTTCTAAGTGTCCGATGACGGCCACGGCCGAAGGCGCAAAATGCGCCATGTGCACTGCGTGCAAGTGCCCGATGGATGCACATCACAGCTCGGAGACATCTACGGCCCCGGAGTATTTTCGCGGGAAGTAATGCACGCCTGGAATATCGCGGTATCCTGCAAATGAAAGCCGGGCCGTAGGGCGGCCCGGCTTTCATTTGCATATAGAAGGAACCGAGGCTGCCCCGGCATTTTGCCGATCAGTAAACAGCACCAAAACAAACAGGAGTTAATTAATGAATCTCGCAGTAAAGAAATCGGTTGTGGTAATGTTCGTACTCATGTTTTTGCTTGCCTCCGCCTATGTCGCGCACGCCATGGGCATGGGAGCGGGAGGAGGCTTCGGCGGAGGCATGGGTGGCTCGGGTATGGGAAGCAGCGGAATGTCAGGTTCGCAGATGGGTTCGGGCCAGGGCTCCCACATGGACACGAATAGCCAGATGGGCGCTCACATGGGCAACAGCGGGCAGATGGAGTCCCATATGAGAGGAAACGGTCAGACGGGTTCTCACATGAGAGCGAGCGGCCAGGTACATGGCGGCCATCACAGTGCTCAGTGAGAAGATGAGATCGTCGGACCTTAACTCTTTTATGCCGTAACGAAGGAGTGGATTTGTCCTGGTGTGGTTCTATTAAAACCAGAACAGGACAGTAGCCACCACTTTTCCAGCCGGGCCTCAGGGCCCGGCTTTGTAGTTGAGAGACGTAAATTCAGGAAATGATGCGCCGGCGGACGAAAAGCTTTATAATTCACGAGCGCTAAACTTTAATCGATGATGAGCAAGAGATGACCCGATTCAAACAGAAAATTTCCCATCGGTTTTTTGCCGCTTTTTTCGTGGTTGCGGTAATTCCGATTTTCATCATGGGGATCGGCCTGTACAAGGCCGCGGAACGGACGCTCATCGATTCCGCCTTCACCCACGTTAAGACAGTTGCGCAAGACCAGGCAAACAGGCTCGATACATGGTACGGAGAAAGGCTGGCCGACATCAAGGTCCTTTCGGGCCTTTCGACGATTCGGGACATGTGCTCCGCCTGCGCCGCGCCGGGTTTCAAAGAGACAGCCGGGGTAAAAGCAGCGCTTATCGCCGACTCTCTCGCGCTTACACGCGGAAAATCTCCGGCTTACGAGAGCATCCATATAATGAATCTATCCGGCGAAATAGTGGCTTCCACGGAAGCGAATTCGGAGATGATCGTAACAAAGAAGTACCTGGAGGATTTGAAAAACCTGAAAACCAGCGCCGGTCCGGTTTTGAGCCCCGTGCATCAACATTCCGATAACGCATGGTATATCCATCTGACGGTGCCCGTTTATTCCGAAGACGGAACGATGAGCGCGGCCATTATGGCTATCCTGGATGCATTGGGAACGCTCGACCCGCTCCTTGCGGACAGGACCGGGCTCGGGAACACGGGTGAGGCCTACCTGGTGAACGGGGAAGGGAACATAGTCACGCAATCGAGATATCTCAGCCACGAAGAAACCGCGAAACAGAGATTCCAGACACTCGGGATAGTTTCGGCCCTCGATCAAAAAGAGGGCGTTTCGATATACCGCAACTACATGGGACGTGAGGTAATCGGCTCTTACAAGTGGCTTCCGCGTTATCACTCGGCCCTGCTGGTCGAAATCGGAAAAGATGAAATACTTGCCCCTATCAGAGTTATCAGATTCGCCGTTTTGTCTACGGCCGCCCTGGTGAGTTTGATATGTATTCTGGCATCCTTTTTGTTGAGCAGGCAAGTGTCGAGGCCCATCAGCGAGATGGCCAAAGCCTCGCGCAAGATGGCAAACGGCTCTCTCGATCAGCGCATTTCCTATTCCCGGCATGACGAGATAGGGACGCTTTCGGAGAGTTTCAATTCGATGGCCGATGACCTGTCCGCTCTGATAGACTCTCTTAAACAAAAGGAAATCTCCCTTCAGAAAGCCTATGACGAGTTGATGCGAGCCCAGAGCCAGCTCGTCCAATCGGAGAAAATGGCGGCCATCGGCGAGCTTGTGGCCAGTGTAGTTCATGAAATGAGGAACCCGCTCTCGTCAGTCAAGCTCAATTTTCAGATAATCGGGCGGTCCCTGGATCTTGCGGGGCCCGTGCATGAACATTATTCCATCGGCCTTGACCAGATCGCGCAGCTCGAAAAGATGCTTTCTAGCCTGCTCGACTACAGCAAACCGATCTCGCTTGAAAAAACCTCGTTTCGGCTTGAAACGATCCTGGCCGAGACCATGCAGCAACTCCAATCCTGCACGGGAGGGTGTTCAATCGAGGTCAAGACGGACGGACCTCTTGCTCATGTCATGGGAGACCCGGAACAGATTCGGCAGGTACTGGTAAATGTAATCAAGAACGCGACCGAGGCCGCCGGGCCGGACGGAAAAGTGGAGATAAGGATTAAAGCCGCCGGAGAGGACGGGGATAAAGGAATTATTATCGAGGTTTCCGATAATGGTCCAGGGATTTCACAGCAGGATATGAAGCGTATTTTTCAGCCTTTTTTCACCACGAAAGAGAAAGGAACGGGTTTGGGACTTTCTATCGTTAAAAAGATTATGGAGGCCCATGGGTTCGGCATTTCGGTTTCGAGTGAGGAAGGGGCCGGAACTGTCGTAGCTTTGAGTTTCCCGACATGAAAAAGATCCTGCTGATAGATGATGAACACTCGCTTGTCCGCACCCTGGAACTCTACTTCCGGAGCAAGGGCTACCATGCTCTCGCAGCTTTCGATGCACGGGAGGGGCTCCGTCTTTGGCGGGAAAACGATCCCGACCTCGTGCTGCTTGACGTCCAGTTGCCGGGAATGGACGGAACACAAGCCCTTGCGGTGGCAAAAGATGAAAATCTTTCCGGCGACGTAGTCATGATAACCGCTTTTCAGGATATGGAAGCGACTCTTGCCGCCATTCAGCGCGGGGCTACCGATTATCTCTACAAGCCCCTCGACCTGGACACCCTGGACGTGCTGCTCGAAAAGATCCTTATGAGGCGAAAAGAACGGGAAAAGATCGAACGCCTCAGTCACGTTATCTCCGAAAGCTTCAAGCCGAACCAGATTATCGGGAGAAGCACCGCTACCCTTCAAGTCCTGAAAGACATAGCGCGGGTTGCCCCAACGCCCGTAACGGTGCTCATAGAGGGCGAGACGGGGACGGGAAAGGAGTTGGTGGCCCGAACCATTCACCAGCAATGGGCGCCTGACGAGCCGTTTGTGGCGATCAACTGCGCCGCCGTTGTAACCAACCTGCTCGAAAGTGAGTTGTTCGGGCACGAGCGAGGGGCGTTTACCGGGGCTATCCAACGGAAGCCGGGAAAGCTCGAGATTGCAGGAGGCGGCACGGTTTTCCTGGATGAAATCGGAGAACTGCCCCTGGAAATCCAGGCCACGTTCCTGCGCGTGCTTCAGGAGAAACAGTTCCAACGTGTTGGAGGATTAAAGGACATCTCGTTCAGGGCACGCCTCCTTGTCGCCACCAATCGGAACCTGGAAACCATGGTGCAAGCGGGCACTTTCCGTGAAGACCTCTATTTCAGACTGAAAGTGTTCGTGATCCACACCCCGGCCCTCAGAGAACGGCCGGAGGATATCATACCGCTCGCCGAACACTTTATATCCCGGCTCAACGGCGAATTAAAAAGGAACGTAACGCGAATCCCCATGGAATACATCAAAACCCTTCAGGCTTATGACTGGCCGGGAAACGTCAGGGAGCTTGAAAACCTGCTTGGAAGGGCCATTATCCTTTCCCGAGGCGAGGTGCTCGAACTGGACGGATGCTGGTTCCAAAAGGCGGAGGCCGCTGCTCCCGCCTCGCCCGGGGAACAGCGTGAGCTCAAAAGCCTTAATTCCATGGAGAAGGAACACATCCTCAGGGTCCTTGACCATACGGAAGGTAATTACGGCGAAGCATGTAAGATCCTCGGAATAACGAGGCCCACTTTACGAAAAAAGATTAACGACTATGGTATCAAGGAGTTTATCGACGACTCCCTGAAGGCTTGAGGGACATCCCAGGACAAGCCTATGAACTGATCTCGCCATTACCGGTCAGGGCTAACTGCAAACCTCGCAAGAAAGAATTTCTTTTCCCACCGGCACTGTAATCCACCCTACTTTCGGACCGGCAAAATAGTGTGCTGTCTTTGTGCTTGTGACGACTTGGGAATTTGGACAAGGGACGCCTTGCGACCGGGCAGTATCGATCCGAACCCATTCCCATTGCCCCTTTTTGAGGTTCATCAGCTTATTCTGCTGGCCGTCCTCAGCCCAACCGCGGCAGCAGGCGCCGGCCTTTTTAAAACAGGCCTTGTTGACATGAACAGGACAACGTGTCTCCGTATCTTGAGCAGCAAAAACGCCCGCCGGAATCAAAAGGCTCAAAGCCAGTGTCGTCGCAAAGAGTGTGTAAAACATCCGTTTCATTGTGTTCCCCTTTCGGTTATCGATGATTTGTTTGATTCCATCTTTGCCATTGTCTTCACCTACTCACATAGGCAATACCCGCGCCAGGCTGGGGGAGTCACAAGCCAAAACCGCAAGCGCGGGAAATCATGGGCGAAATGATTATCGGTATACTTCCGGAGTTTGTTTTCGCGGGGCAGGATTGAAAGAAATTTTCAACAGATGAAAAAAGACTTTCAGTCCATATAGCTATGCGGAAACGGCGCCGGCTCTCCAGTCTCTTCGCATGAAGCGGTGAACTATCTCCAAAACCTTTGCCTGCAACACTCCGGCGATGAAATTGAAATAAAAACAGAGATTTGTTTCCGTTGGCCTGTTGTTTGCGATCTACGAAGCGTGGCGGCGCTTTCACCCGAAAAAAGAGCGGCGCCCCTCAGAGGAAGTTCCGGCTCGATCGAAGCGCTGGATCTATTCGGATATTCTTTAATCAACCAGGGAGAAGAACATGAAAAAGATGAAATTGATGGTGCTATTGGGGATAACATTGGGACTGCTCGCCTTCGGCTGGACCATGCCGGGGTTTGTGCAGGCTGAATCTCAGACCAAGTGTCCGGTCCTGGGCAATAAAATCGACGAAAGAGTCTTCGTGGATTATCAGGGCAAGCGCATCTATTTCTGCTGCGCCGGTTGCATCGACCAGTTCAAAAAAGACCCGGAAAAGTATCTGAAGAAGATGGAGGCGGAAGGAGTGACCCCGACGAAGACACCATAAAACCCATGTTTCTGACCGGTGGTCATGTGGTTGCCTTGAGCAAAAAACGTCCTGGTAGACTTTGATTGCCTTGATTGTATGCTTTGATTTATGCTTACGGGACGGCCTTTATATCGGAGTGATTTCCTGCCCCCGCGTTTTCCAAAAAGGGGGCAGGAGATGTCAAAATACCAGGAGCTTGAATAAATGGAGCCGCAAGAACGTACTATCGACCACCTGCATCTCGAAAACGCCCTGAGCGTCTACTTCATCGACCGGACCAGCCTTCCGGTCGCCGGGAGGTGCCGGGTCCGGTTGCTGATCCGGGTCCCGGTGCAACCGGCCGAGGACCATTTCAGAAACTTCGCTAACCCTTCCGTTGCCCTTGGCAGGTTGACCTCGCTTACAGGCCCCGGTCCGGTCGAGTTCCAGATTGTTAAGATACGCAACTTTATCGCCCTGAAGGATGTCGAAGAGACATTAAACGAGATGAAGAACGATTTTATCAGCTCGGGTCTTAAGTACCTGGAAACCCGCGACTTTGCGGCAAAATTCGTCGCGAGGAAGTATGAAGAGCTTTGCGCGAAGGATGTCGTTCGGCGTGCCCAGGAGAAGGCTTTGGCTGAAATGGAAGAAGAATGACAACAAGAGGGGCTCTTCGCCGGGTAAAGTGAATGGGCTGTCTCTGTCGTTATGTATAATTCCTCAATCCCTCAATCCCTCAATCCTTCATCATGTCTGCCCTCTGCCGCTGCCCAGTCAAGGTTCTATAGGCAAATCATATGTTGAAAAATCGCAAAATTCACTTTCAGGTATCGTAAGTTTCCCGAAGTAAACTGCAAAGGGCAGAGTGTCCAATTTCTTCCAAGGACAAATGGAGGCTGGACTCAATGCCCTTTGCGGCCAGCATGTTTATGAGGAGCACGTCCGTCAAACCCTTATCAGCTCATAGTCAAGGTTACCCAGTCCCAATCTCCGGGCATACTCCAATTGCTGCATGGGGTTTTTACCGGGATGAAACTCTTTGAAAATCTCTTTTCCGCATGTGTCATTTACGAGATCAAGGCTCGCCTTGTCGATGGCAACAGGGTCGGTCGAGGCGAAAATCCCCACATCGGGGGCAATCCGATGGTTTTCGTAGCGCCAGCAATCGCATTCCTTGTTTATACGCAGGGCAAAATTCAGGAAACCGGCCCTGCCTTTCTTATCTCTCAGGATGGCATAAGCATATTCAACCATCTTTTGTTGGATTTCATCGCCAACTTCAAAATCGATAAAAAGAGCCATGCTCGGGCAGACCCCCACACAACTTGCACACCCGATGCACTTTTCCTTACTTAGTACCGACCTGTCATCTTCCAAATGGATGGCCTCGACGGGGCAAACCTTCTCGCACTCGCCGCAGCCAATGCATTTATCTTCATAAAAAGTAGGAGCGGCATCGCAATGTTGGGCCAGCTTACCTGCCCTTGAAGCACAGCCCATTCCGATGTTTTTCAGGGTCCCGCCGAAACTGGTCAACGCATGTCCCTTGAAATGAGCCACCGCAATAAAAGCATCGGCATCCAGATAACAGCGGCCGACCTTGGCCGTTTTTATGAGGTTCTGATCGATTTGCACATCACAGACATCCTCATCTTTTCTTTCATCAGGGATGAAGATACCCGCCCCCACAGCTTCCGTTGTGAAACCATGGGCCATGGCAACTGCGAGATGGTCCTCCGAGTTGAGCCGCTTGCCGCGATAAAGCGTATTGGCATCTGAAAGAAAGGGGAGGGAGCCCTTTTGGGCAATCTCGTCACATATGAGCCGCAAATGGTCGGGCCTGACAAAAGAGTTGGTGCCCTCCTCTCCGAAGTGCAGCTTCACAACCACTTTCCGACCTGCTTCGACAACGGACAGCACTTGGCTTTCCGCCAGCAGCAAACCCAGCTTGCGGTTCACTGCGTCGATGTCCTCCGCATCCTTGACAGGCGCAAAAAATACCTTGCTCTTCATGCTCATCACCTCACTGGAAAAAGATTTCTAAAATCGTAGCGCTTCAAAACGGACATTATCAGCTTAGATTCTCTTTGCGAGAGCCTTAGCCCGCCCTGCTGTTTAGCACTTTACCGAGAATTTCGCCCGCATTATCGGCTTCTTTCCTGCCGACTTTGGCCGCGATCACGGATATCAGGCCCTTCAGTTGCGCCTCGGTCAGGCCGGTATTGAACCCGATGTTAAAGTGGGCCCCAACTGGGGATCGACCCCGTCCATACTGGCCAGGGCGGATATGGTCGCGATCTCCCTGCTCTGGAAATCCAGGTTGTCGCGCCCGAAGATGTCTCCGAACTGGTGTTCTTTCAAGAAGGCATCGATTGCGGGAGCGAATGTATACATCGCGCCGCCGGCAGGTGATCCTATCAGGCGCATCTGAATTTCCGTTCCAAGTTCGAGCCTGCTTTTGTTGGCTGGCAGAGGGCTTGCTTCCCTGCCCGGCTCGTCTCTGATGCCCTTTTTCTGCCGTTCTTCCATGACGCTCATAAAGGCGCCGATGCCGTTCAGGCTGCGCGGGAATCCTTCATAGGCATACAGTTGCACGAGGACCTCCTTGATTTCATTGACAGTCAAACCGGCATCCAGTCCTTCGTTCAAGGCTGCGTTCAGCTTGTCCAAATTGCCCTTCGCAGTGAAGGCCGCAATTGTGACGATTTTTTCCTGTTTGGCGTTCAAGCCTTCGCTTTTCACAGTCTGCGTCTCCGAAATGGTTGCAAGGCTAAACACTGAGATAAAAATGCCTGCCAGAATTACAATCAGTTTTTTGTTCATGATATCACCAACTTGATTTGTGACCCGGCCCCGAGCGCCGGGAGATCTAACTTGCTGAACTTCACGGTCACGCCGTGACCATCACCTTGATGGCCTCGCGCGTATCCATGGCCCGGTAGCCTTCGGGCACGCCGGCGAGGTCGACGGTGAGGTCCAGGACCGGGGAAGGATCGAGCCGGCCGGCCAGCACATCGGCCAGAAGCTCGGGGATATAGGCGCGAACCGGCGCAACGCCGCCTTGCAAGGCGATGTTCTGGAAGAACATTCTTCCGAAGTCCATCTCCGCGCTGTGATGGGGCACCCCAACGAAGCCCACCCTGCAACCGGGGCGGCAGATACCGATCGCGGTGTTCAGGGAATCGCTCGTACCCACGCATTCGAGCACGGCTTCGGCCCCGCCTTTGGTCATTTCCAGCACCCGGCCTGTTGCTTCCTCGCCGCTGCTCATGACGAGGTCGGTTGCGCCGAATCTTTGAGCCAGTTCCATTCGTCCGCCCCGATGTCCCAGGACGATGATGCGCTCGGCGCCGAGCCTGCGCGCCGCAAGGACACCGCACAATCCCACCGCGCCGTCTCCAACGACGGCAATCGTCGCGCCTTTGCGGACGCCCGCGGAGACGGCCGCATGGTGCCCGGTCCCCATTACGTCGGTGAGGGGCAATACGGCCTTCAGCATCGCGGCATCATTTTCGATGCTTTGGGGCAAAACCACCAGATTGGAGTCGGCATAAGGGGAGCGAACCATTTCACCCTGCCCCCCGTCGTTTTTCATTCCCCAGAAACCTGCGTGAGCACATGAGGTCTGCAGGCCTTTCCTGCAGAATTCACAGTCTCCGTCGGAAAAAGCGAAAGGGGCAATTACCCGGTCTCCCTTTCTCATGGTGCGGACCCCGGGACCGACTTCCTCGACAATTCCCATCCACTCATGTCCGGTTCTCCAGCCCGGCTCGTAGGGCGTAAGCCCCCTGTAAAACCACAGGTCCGATCCGCAGATGCAGGCGTGGGTCACACGAACGATAGCGTCGGCCGGTTCCTTGATTGCCGGGTCGGGTACTTCCTCAACACGCACATCACCAGGTGCGTGAAAAATGGTTGCTTTCATCTTTTGTCTCCTTCAGTCGATTCTTTCGGGTTTAGCGTGTCCATCTCATAGGCCTTTTTCGCCGGCGCCCCGAACTGTGCCGGATACCTGCCGTGCCGCCTCCCGTAAAAGGCGTGAGATCACCTGCGATATTGCTCGTCGCTGACCTTTTCCATCCAATCGACAACTTTTCCGTCGAGTTGTTCCTGAATGGCGATGTGCGTCATGGCTGTCGTTGGCGTAGCTCCGTGCCAATGCTTCTCACCGGGCGGGAACCAAATCACGTCACCAGGCCGGATTTCCTCTCTCGGGCCTCCCCATCGCTGCACAAGGCCGCAGCCCGCCGTCACGATCAGTATCTGACCGAGCGGGTGGGTGTGCCATGCCGTCCGAGCGCCGGGCTCGAACGTAACACTCGCGCCAAGCGCGCGTGCCGGATCGTTTGCCTGGAACAGTGGGTCAATGCGCACCGTGCCGGTAAAATACTCGGCCGGTCCTTTGCCGGAGGGCTGTGAGCCGCTTCTTTTGATTTCCATTCTCAGAATTCCTTATTTGACGCCGGCAGTCGTTTGCCTCGCGTTCGCAGCCTGGTGCGGCGACCTGTATGCAACAAGAGAACACTTTTTTCGCTTAACGACCGGTCATTTGCTCCAGGTTTTCGGGGTACCGGGCCCCCTCTACCGTGATCTTCGAGGAAGCGCCGTCGATCTCACAGAGATCGTCTGACGTAAGTTCGACTAAGAGTGCTCCGATGTTTTCGTCTAAGCGATGCAGCTTCGTAGTGCCGGGGATCGGAACAATCCACGGTTTTTGGGCAAGCAGCCACGCGAGCGCGATTTGGGCGGGTGTCGCCTTCTTCCGTTCTGCGATCTTGCGAAGCAGATCAATCACGGCCTGATTAGCTTTCCGAGCCTCCGGCGCAAAGCGGGGAACAATGTTGCGGAAGTCGGAACTGTCGAATGTAGTGTTTTCGTCGATCTTTCCCGTGAGGAAGCCCTTGCCCAAAGGACTGTAGGGAACCAGGCCTATTCCGAGTTCCTCCAGCGTAGGCAGCACTTCCGCTTCAGGCCGTCTCCACCACAGCGAATATTCGCTCTGGACCGCAGTGACCGGCTGGACGGCGTGAGCGCGACGGATCGTTTGCACTCCCGGTTCGGAAAGGCCGAAGTGCTTGACTTTGCCTTCCAGAATCAGGTCCTTCACCGCCCCCGCCACGTCTTCGATCGGCACGTCCGGGTCAACACGGTGCTGATAGAAAAGATCGATGGCATCGACCTTGAGTCGCTTGAGCGAGCCCTCGGCGGCCTGCTTGATGTGCTCCGGACGGCTGTCCAGGCCCACCCATTTCCCCTCCTTGGGATCGAGTTTGAAACCGAACTTGGTGGCGATCACCACCTGTTTACGGAACGGAGCGAGGGCTTCACCCACGAGTTTTTCGTTCGTGAACGGACCGTAGACTTCAGCGGTATCGAAGAATGTTATGCCGCGTTCAACGGCAGCCCGAATAAGTGAGATCATCTCCTGCTTGTCTCCCGCCGGACCGTAGCCAAAGCTCATTCCCATGCAGCCGAGCCCGAGAGCCGAGACTTCCAGGTTGCTATTTCCAAGTTTTCGCTTCTGCATTTATTGAACTCCTTCTTTGAATTAAAGATAGGAACTATCTTACTCCTCGTCTGCGTTGCTATCAGCCATGACGGGCCGCCTGGCGATCGAGAAGCAACCGCCCATCGATCGAACCCGCCATGCACCAAATAGATTTAGGGCGTACCCGGCTTAGCCTGGTACTGTTCGTCGCTGACCTTTTCCATCCACTCGACAGCTTTCCCGTCGAGATTTTCCTGAATGGCGATGTGCGTCAAATGCGCAAGGCGCTATTCTTCTCGCCTCTCAATTTGCCGAGCCATGAGTCGAGAGCTTTCGAAACTTCGCCTTCCTCGGCCTGCCGCGGCTTGTATAGGTCGAGACCTTCAAGGACAACGGCGTTTTTGGCCTGCTCCTGGAAATGGGGGAAAAATTTTCCTACCCCTCCCTCGTGGGTACAAAAGGCGGCAACTTTCTTACCCGCGAAGTCCGCCTGTGTTAAGAAACGCATCACCGGGGTCGATACCGTGTACCACCATACCGGGCTGCCGACCAATACCAGATCATAAGATGACATATCGGGCGGGCTTTTCTTCAAGGCCGGCAATTCGCGTCTCTGCAACTCCTTTTTGGCATCTTGGATACATTCGGAGTAGTCGGCCGGGTAGTTTTTTACTGTCTCAATTTCAAACACATCGCCCCCGGTTTTCTCCCGTATCATTTCCGCAATGCTTCTTGTGTTCCCGGTAAGAGAGTAGTAGATGACCAACACCCTTGTGCCTTTGTTTGCTCCCGTCATGAACCGCTCCTGGTCATTTTTCCGTGTCATTTCTTGTGCTCCCTGGTTTCGAATCTTTCATGGATCAACATATAGCGCTGCCCGACTCAGAACAGAATATACGATTCTACTCAATTCTTGCCTGATTCTCTCACATGGCTATCCACGCAGAATGAATTGTGATATTAAAGGGCTGGCGCGGAGAATCATATGCCGCCTGGATATTAATAAAAACAAGAGGTTACTCTAATATGAGCGAAACCGACCGTGCAGGCTTGGCGAGAACAAACAATCGGCTGAAAGAGAAATTGCTGGGATGGATGCCTGGAACCGGAGACTGCCCGACTGCGATCGAAGCTTTTACGATCTTCCGGCGAGATGAAGCAAATGTGCCAGTAAATTGCTTTTACAAGCCGCATGTCGGGGTAATTGTCCAGGGGTTCAAACACTCCGTAATAGGCTCCGAGGAGTATCGCTACGGGGAGAATCACTGCCTGATAACCGGGGTGGACGTGCCGAGCGTAAGCTACATCACTGCCGCGTCCCCGGAGCAGCCGTTTTTGGCGATGTCTCTCAACCTGGATAAATACCTGATCACCCAATTGGCGGCGGAAATTCCGCCTTCCACCAGGCCTGGCAATGGTTCCTACAAGGGAATGTCCGTCGCGCCGGTCGATCCTGACGTGCTGGATGCATTCCTGCGCCTGGCTGAGCTTCTCGAAAAGCCGGAACAGATACCGGTTCTTGCGCCTATGATTATCCGTGAGATTCATTACCGCCTGCTCATCGGCCTTCAGGGCGAACGCTTGCGAATGGTCAACACGCATGGCACTCAAAGCAACCAGATTGCCAGGACCATCACATGGTTGAGGGATAATTACAAAGAGCCTCTGCAGGTTGATGAATTGGCCAGGAAGGCGAATATGGCGACTTCCACCTTCCACCGACACTTCAGGGAGGTAACGACCCTCAGTCCTTTGCAGTTTCAGAAGCGGTTGCGCTTATATGAAGCCCAGCGCTTGATGCTGGCGGAGGATGAAGATGCTGCAATGGCAGCACTGGCGGTCGGGTATGAAAGCCCGACGCAGTTCAACAGGGAGTACAAGCGGCAGTTTGGTGAGCCTCCACACAGGCACGTGAGCCAACTGAAGTAGCCCATGGCAAGCAGACGAAAAACGAAAAGCGATTCACCACAGAGACACTGAGAACACAGAGAATACAGAGAAAATAGAGAAAATAGAGAAAATAGAGAAAATAGCAACTTAGGTAAAATCTTTATAGAGCTTGAAGAAACTACACGTTAGTAGCACGGATAGGGTAAACTCGAAATAAACGCATTCGAGACAATCAGGCCGGCCGAGGAGGGTTGGGGGGTGGACTTCGGGGGTCCCGCCCTTTTGGCTACGCTTTTCACTGTACACCTGTCGAGGGCTTAAATGAATATGGATTCTGTTGCCGGCAATCTGGCTGCTATAAGGGAGCGAATCAGGGCCGCGTGCGCTCGTTCGGGGCGTGACCCCGGTGACGTGAAGCTGGTCGGCGTGACGAAAACGGTCCCGATCGAGCGAATACGCGAGGGAATAGAAGCCGGACTGGAGGTGCTCGGCGAAAACTATGTCCAGGAGGCGGTGAAAAAGAGAGCGGCCTTCGCCGATCTTTCGCTCTCCTGGCACTGCATCGGCCACCTGCAGACAAATAAGGCAAAAACGGCCGTTGATTGTTTCGACTGGATAGAAACGCTCGACCGGGAGGCCCTCGCAACGGAGTTGAACCGCATGGCCGAGAGGGCCGGGATAAGAATTCCGGTCCTAATCCAGGTAAATATCGGAGGCGAAGAGACCAAGAGCGGCATCCGGCCCGACGATCTCCGTTCATTCTACAAACTTGTGTCCGGTTTTGACCTGCTGGACGTGCGCGGCTTGATGGCCCTTCCGCCTTTTTTCGACCAGCCGGAGCGGGCAAGGCCCTATTTCAGGCAGATGCGGGAACTCCTGGATATGCTGAGGCAGGAGTCCCTCCGGCCGGAAGGGCTGGCTGAGCTTTCAATGGGCATGAGCGGGGATTTTGAGGTGGCTGTGGAAGAGGGTTCAACGCTGGTGCGAATCGGGACAGCGCTTTTTGGGAGCCGCCAGTGACAGACATAAACCTGCATACTTGCCCCAGTCCCCGCATCGAGCAGGCGCCGGCGCAAGATGTAGAAAAGCAGCCCTAGACCACGTGGGGTTGATCGAGCGGCCGCTGCACTCGCTTAACATGAACCCTGTCTTCTCGCTGCCGTGCTCGGGCAAGATCGTAATCAAGCTGCATCTTAAGCTAGGTTTCCGGACTGCTCCCGAAGGCTTTAGAAAGCCGGATCGCTATTTCCGGCGAAATCCCGCTCTTGCCGTTCACAAGGTTGTTGAGGGCCTGACGCGTCACGCCAAGCGCCTTTGCTCCTTCGGTTACGGTCAATCCCAGAGGCTCAAGGCAATCATAGCGAACAGTCTCGCCCGGGTGCGGGGGGTTGTTCATTATCGTCATGTTTTTTCAGGATTTCTCAATATGAGTCTCTGGCGCAAAACTTCATAGAGCGCGACCGTAGTGGCGGAGGCGGCGTTCAGCGAATCCAGCGGGCCCGCGGCTGGAATTTTGACCAGCAGGTCGCACTCGCTTCTTACAAGAGGGCGGATTCCCTTTTGTTCGTTTCCAATAACCAGGCATAGCGCAGCGGTAAAATCCGCCTCATATGAATTTCTGCCCGCCCCGGCTTCCAGGCCCACCACCCAGTAGCCGGCCGACTTGAGTTGCTTGAGCGCCCTTGCGACATTGGTCACCCTTGCGACGGGAACATACCCGGTGGCTCCTGCAGCAATTTTGATTACCGCTGCAGTCACACGCGCCGAGCGGTCTTTAGGGATTATCACCCCTTTTGCACCCAGAAAACACGCACTTCTGAGGATGGCCCCCAGGTTTTGAGGGTCCTGTATGCTGTCCAGGACGAGAAGCGGTTCGCGCTCCGCGAGAGGTTTTTCAAGCAGGGTCTCAAGTTCGGCGTAAGGGAACTCCGATATCCTGAGGGCCACTCCCTGGTGGTGAGCGTGGCCCGCCAATTCCGCTATACGATCGCGGGTCGCGGTTCGCGTGACAGGAATTCCTCGCTTTGCAGCAAGCTCCTCGATCTCCTGCCCCCTCGAATCGCTTCGGGAAAGCACAAGCTCGCCCGCGGCAAGTTCCCCCGCAAGCAGGGTCTCCCTTACGGGATTTACTCCTGAAATCCAAATTTCGCGTTCGGAGGGAGGGCTCTTTTTCATTGAGGAAGGTTAAGCGCGTCAGGGTAGGTAAAAGACATTAAAAAGGACCTCAGCCTGGTTGCCTGGACCGTCCGGCTGCATCGGCCCGCCTGCAGGATCGCCTTGAGGTCCTCGATTGCCTCCGGCAAGTCATCGTTTATGATGATATAGTCATACCAGGGCGATTCCAGAATCTCACGCCCGGCAGCCGCAACCCGGATGGCGACCTGCTCTTCGGTTTCGGTCCCCCGGTTTCTGAGCCGCTCTTCGAGCACCTTCATCGAAGGAGGCAAAATAAAAATGGTTTGAGCGGCCGGGTAGGCGCATCGCACAAGACGCGCTCCCTGGACGTCTATGTCCAGGAGCACGCTTTGTCCGGCTTTAATCCATTTCTCTATGGGGTGGCGGTCTGTTCCGTAGAACTGGCCATGGACTTCGGCCCATTCCAGGAAGCGCTCCGACTTTATCCCGCTCAGAAATTCCTCCCTGGACATAAAATGATAGTCCTTCCCGGGAACTTCCTCGGGACGCATGGGGCGGGTGGTGCAGGATACGGAAAACTTCAGTTTGGGCCTATCCGCCAATACACTTCGGATGATAGTGGATTTCCCGACTCCGGAAGGGGCCGATACGATAAAGAGCTGCCCTGTAAGCGATGGAGGGAGCATAGGTCCTACGGCTGCTTTATGAGGTTTGCTTCTTTGCTGTTTCCGTCCATCAAGAGCCGCTGGGCGATGGTTTCGGCCTGAACACCGGACAGGATTACATGGTCGCTGTCGGTAACAATTATAGAGCGGGTTCGGCGGCCCATGGTCGCATCTATCAGTTTATTTCCCTGCCTTGCGTCTTCTTTCAGCCTTTTCATGGGCGCCGATGCGGGCGATACGATCGCTACTACGCGATTTACTATCACCGTATTGCCAAAACCGATATTGAGCAGTTTCACTTCCATGTTTTCTCCTGACGACGGTTGGAACAGTTAAACAGCAAGGAATACAAATCTGCAAATCCCGCAAAGCTTCCATAGAGGGCGCCGCCCTCGATTAATTGCCAAAATAACTATGAGTTCAGCGGCCCAGCAAGGCGTCCATCCTTAAGCGCTGAGTGTGACACCGGCAGTTACCGGTTGGGATTCTCTGACGTCAAAATTTTTCTGCACAATTTTTCTTCATGAAAGAAGGGCTTTTTGTCTACGGATAAGGTCCGGAGCAGGCTCTCACAAGAAAATCGACGAATTCCGCAGAGGCGTGAAGGAAATCCATACCTGGCTGAGCATCGAGATTTGTGCCGCCAGGCCGGGAGACCTGAAAAACCCTTTTCGAACGAAAACTGGTCCGGTTCGCCTCCGGTTTGAATATGCGCCAGCCCCGGGTTGGTCCTGTCGAACAGAGATTGAATTCTTATAAAATACGGTGGAAAATGCAAGAAAATTCCTCCCAACCGCTCAGGTTTTCTGAATTCGGGGATAATCATGACTCCTTGGTAAAAAAAGAGAAAATTTAATCAGCTCGGAATTGGTGGTTCCCGCACCGGCAGTTGCTTCTGCGCTCAGCCCTGTGTTGATGAACATAAGTTGTGACTTATCTTAGTTCGTAGGAATGGGCGGCGCATTCTCAAGGGCAAAGTATTCAACCGTCCTGAATGAGTGTTTTTATTTGAGTTCTGATCCGGGAAAACAAAATGCTGGAGCAGCTAAATGAGTCTTCACCTGTAGTAGTGGCGGGATGCCGGACACCTTTCCTGCGCTCGGGAACCGGTTTCAAAGACCTTTTCACTTATGACCTCGCGCGAATGGCCCTGAAAGGGGTTATCGACAAAGCGAATCTTTCGCCCCGGGAAATCGAGCATGTTATTTTCGGGTGCGTGCTGAGTGAACCACGAACGAGCAACGTCGCCCGTGAGGCACTGATCGGGGCGAACCTGCCGATTCAAATTCCGGCCCATACCATTGCGATGGCTTGCATATCGGGGTCCCAGGCAATTTCGCAGGCTGCCGGGCTGATTGCCTGCGGGCAGGCTGATGCGGCCATAGCCGGGGGCGCGGAGAGCCTGAGCAACATACCGATTCTCCTTAGACGTCCGATGAGGCGCAAACTGATGGAGATGCGCCGCCTCAAGAGTCCCGTCGACTGGATCGGATGGGCCTCCGGTCTGCGGCCCGGCTATTTTCTGCCTGAAGTCCCGGAGATTGCGGAATTTTCCAACGGGTTGACCATGGGCCAGAGCAGCGACAGGCTTTCGGCTCGCTGGGGCGTCAGCCGGGAGGAGCAGGACCGGTACGCTTTGAGGTCTCATCACCTCGCCTCGGAGGCGACCCTCAACGGTCTTTTTTCGGATGAAATTCTGCCGTCGCAGGTCCCTCCACGGTTTGAGGTTATTCAAAAAGACAATGGAATCAGGGGCGAAACCACTTTGGAAAAGCTGGCAAAGCTTCCCCCGGCCTTTTATTTTCCTTTTGGGACAGCCACCGCGGGGAATTCTTCTTTTCTTAGCGATGGCGGTGCGGCGGTGCTGCTCATGTCCTACCGGAAGGCGAAAAGTCTCGGGTACAAACCTGTAGCCCGGATTGCCGGGTTTTCTTTTCATGGGTGCGATCCGGACGACGAGCTTCTCCTTGGCCCGGCTTACGCTGTCCCGAAGCTCCTGCAAAAAACCGGCGCGACTCTTTCGTCGATAGATGTTTTCGAATTCCATGAGGCCTTTGCCGGGCAGGTCCTCGCGAACCTGAACGCGCTCGACAGCGACGCCTTTGCACGCGAAAAGCTGGGCCTTTCGGCCAAAGTCGGCGAAATAAATATGGACCGGTTGAATACGCGCGGGGGCTCTCTTTCAGTCGGCCATCCGTTTGGCGCAACGGGCATTCGTCTTCTCATAAGCTGTTGTGACAGGCTGAAGCGCGAAGATGGCGCTCTGGGCATTATCGCAAGCTGTGCCGCCGGCGGCCTCGGGCATGCAATGCTCGTAGAGCGCTTGAGCTGAAGCTGGAGATCTTTCGAACCGTGTCGGAAGAGGGTAGGGAGTATATATGGATTTTGTGAGGCTCGAAAGGCATGAAGACGGGGTCCTTTTCGCTTTCATCGATAATCCGCACGGCCGGGTAAACACGCTGACCGAACCTGTCATCTCAGAAATCGAAGCCCTGCTCGATCAAGTGGGGACAGACCACTTTGCAAAGGCCCTTGTCTTTATCAGCGGCAAGCAAGACAGTTTCATCGCGGGGGCCGATATCCGGGATTTCGACAAGATGAGCGAACCCTCGCATGCAAGGGAAATCCTCACCCGCGTGCACGCGCTTTTCAACCGCATCTCCAATCTTCCTTTTCCTTCGGTCGCCGCAATCCACGGAGCCTGTCTGGGCGGCGGGTTCGAGCTTGCGCTTGCCTGTCATTTCCGTATTGCAACCGACTCCGGCAAAACCATCGTGGGCCTGCCCGAGGTAAAACTCGGAATCCTGCCGGCGGCGGGCGGAACGCAGCGCCTGACCCGCGCGGCCGGAATCAAAAGAGCGCTCCCGCTCATGCTCACCGGAAAGAGCCTGAGCGCAAAAGAGGCGAAATCTCTTCGCCTGGTCGATATCCTGGTTTATCCGGACGACATGCCGAATACGATAAAAAGGTGCGTGCCGTTTCTGCGGAAAAAATTCCCGAGAAAGGTTTCCTACCCCGCCGTGTTTTCGCTGGACTGGCTGCTAAAGACCGTCCCGCCGTTCCGAAAACTCTATTTCGACGCAGCCCGCAGGCGGGTTGCAAGACAAAGCGATGACCACTACCCGGCCCCTTTCAGAATAATCGATTGTGTGGAAGCCGGGATTGCGGGCACCATGTCCGATGGCTTCAAGGCGGAAATAGAAGCTTTCGGCGCGCTGGTTGTATCTCCCGAGTCCCAGTCGCTTCGACGCGTGTTTTTCGCCGCGACTGCGCTCAAAAAGAAAGACTACGGGGCGGAGCCAAGACAGGTGGACAGGCTCGCCGTGGTTGGAGGCGGGTTCATGGGGACCGGCATAGCGGTGGTTTCGGCCCGGAGCGGGTACAGGGTGGCGATAAAGGACGTATCCCGGGAGAAGCTTTCCTTGAGCCTCAAAGACACCTGGAAATCGCTGGACCGGTGGACCAGATCGAGGAGGCTCAACCCGGTCAAGCGGGACATGCTTTACAGCCTGGTCGTTCCCACCCTGGATTACGCCGATCTGGCCGGGGCCGGGCTGGTTATCGAGGCGGTTTTCGAAGACCTCGGGATTAAACACCAGGTCCTGCGCGAAGTCGAGTCGGTCACTTCACCCGAATCCATATTCGCCTCCAATACATCCGCGATCCCCATAAGCCTTATCGCCGAGGCATCCATTCGCCCGGAAAACGTGATCGGAATGCACTATTTCTCTCCCGTGCAGAAGATGCCGCTGCTCGAAGTGATCGTCACGCAGCGCTGCGCGGACTGGGTCTTGGCCACGGCCGTTTCGGCGGGACGAAGGCAAGGCAAGACGGTGATTGTCGTTAAAGACGGACCGGGCTTCTATACGACCCGGATACTGATGCCTTTTATGCTCGAGGCGATAAAACTGATCGAGGAAGGGGTTGCCGTCGAGGAAGTGGATGCGGCGATAAGGGGGTTCGGCTTCCCGGTGGGGCCGCTCAAACTCCTAGACGAGGTGGGAATAGACGTCGCCGCCCACGTTGCGCGCGAACTCGAGGAGTTTTTTGCCGACCGCGGCCTCCACGTCCCCCCGGCCCTTGAATTGATGATGAAATCCGGGTACGCCGGCAAAAAGAAAGGCGCCGGATTCTATAACTACCGGCCGGGATTGATTGGCAGGGCGCGCATCGCGGGCTTTGAACCTCCCACGCCTGTTAATTCGAATATTTATGGCCTTTTTGACGGAGGCGGGCGAAAGCGGTTAGACTCTTCCCGAATATGGAAAAGACTCGTCTATTTGATGGTCAATGAAGCCGCCATGTGCCTTCAGCAGGGGACTATATCCGGTCCCGAGGACGGCGACATAGGAGCAGTCTTCGGGCTCGGTTTTCCGCCGTTTCTGGGGGGACCGTTCCGCTACCTGGACATGGCGGGAATAGGGCGGGTTGTCTCAGAGATGGGAGACCTATCCCGGACTCAAGGCCCCAGGTTTGAGCCCGCGCCAATCCTGGTTCATATGGCCGAGCATGAAGAAAAATTCTACAGGCACGGAGCAGAGCAGTGAGCGGTGAACAGTGAGCAGTGAACAGAAAAAGCAAAAGAAAATTCCTTTTTGTTGTATTGCTTCGCGGTTTCGCGTGCAGGATGTGCATGTTTTGGGCAGCAGCCCCACTCCCCACACCTCCCGCTCCGCGGGATCTTGATCCCTAATCCGCTACGGCGCTGACTATGATTTCCTGTTCTACCTTCTTGCCCTTGATGAGGGCGGAATATCGCTTGAACATCCAGAGCTCCGGGATTATTTCGGAGACTATTTCCCCGTTATCGATGATTCGGACCACTGAGCTCTCGGAGACAACCACCGCTACCGAGTTGGTCAGTTTCGTGATGGATGCTGCCGCCATGTGCCTGGCGCCAAGGCCGAGCGGCAGGTCAATTCCCTCTGAGGAAGAGTCCACGTAACGGCAGGCGGAAACAACCGTTCCATCATCTGCAACCACGAAGGCCCCGTCCAATTGAGCAAGTTCTTTGACCGTCTCACGCATATCGGTGTCGAAGATTCTCTTCACATGATCGGGATGTCCCAGAAGAGGGTCGAGGATCAGGTTGCGGGAATGCTTTATGACATTATCACAGTCCGAGACCACGAACATTGTCCCGATTCTTCTCCCCTCCCTGCCTTCACGCGCAATTTCGACGGCAAGAATGATGACTTCCTTGAGAGTATCGGGATTTATCCCTCGTTTCTCGGAGCATATCTCGCAGAACATATCCTCCGGCATTTTCATAAAGTACCTGTCCATAAAGTGCCCTCCTGCAGAGGCAACAGACCGAAAGCAACGAGGCAAGCCGGGAATATTATATTCAGTAAGGGGAAAGTAATTGATTATACTACTTCGTTCAGGGCCGCGGAAAACCGGTTCATGAAATTCGCGCAGTCCTGGAGGTTTGGAAAACCCCCCTTTTTTCCGTTACTTGGCCTATTTTGATTAACTTAATCATTTAAATCCGGAATAGAACATGAAATCGAGACCCATATTGGTTATCGGAGCGACAGGGTACATTGGAGGGCGGCTCGTTCCACTTTTGCTCGAGTCAGGGTACAGGGTCAGAGTCCTGGGAAGGTCCCTTGCCAAATTATGCTCCCGGCCATGGGCCTCACACCCGCTTGTCGAACCCGCGCAGGGAGATGCGCTCAATCCGGAGGACCTCCGGCGCGCGGTAGAGGGCTGCCGTGCGGCATACTACCTGGTGAATTTCACCGGCCCCGCGCTGCGGGGGGAGGGGTATGAAAAGGCTGAGGCGAGGGCAGCCCTCAATATGGCTGCTGCCTCCGCGGGGTCTTCCCTGGAAAAGATCATTTCCCTTGGATGGCTCGAAAACAGCGCGGGGGGCAAGCTCGGCAGATTTTGGCGGTCCCGGCTGAAGGCGATGGAAATACTTGGTTCGGGTCCGATCCCGCTGACTCACCTGCGGGTTGCAGCAGTCCTGGGATCGGGCAGCGCCTTCTTCGAAACAGTGCGCTACCTGGCCGAACGCCAGCCCGTATTTCTTGCCGCGCCGTGGATGCGGGCGCCCATCCAGCCGATTGCCGTCAGAAACGCGCTCGGGTACCTGATGGGCTGTCTGGAAAAAGAGGAAACCACAGGCCGGACTTTTGACATAGGGGGTCCGGAAGTGCTGAGTTTCGAGCGGTTGGTGGAAATTTACGCGGAGATCGCAGGTCTCAGAAGCCGCCTGGTGTTTTTCGCCCCGTTCATATCGCCGGGTCAAAGCGCACTCTGGTTGCACCTGGTCACCCCCATTCCCGTGAGCGTGGCAGGGCCGATTGCCGAAAGCCTCTCGGGCGGCGCTGTATGCGGGGAGAACAGCATTGTGTCACTTATCGCACAGGAACTGCTCGACAGCCGGGAAGCGATCCGCAGGGCCATCGACAAGACACAACATCATCGGGTCGAAGCCTGCTGGACGGATGCAGGAGCACTGGTCCCGCCCGAATGGACCCATTGCGGCGACGAACAGTACGCTGGTGGAACCGTTTTTGAGTGCGGCTACAGAATACGGCTCAGGGCCTCTGCCGAAGAAATCTGGGAGCAGATTGTGCGCATCGGGGGGATAACCGGCTGGTACTACGGGGAGTCGCTCTGGCAAATGCGGGGCCGGCTCGACAAACTCTTCGGCGGGACCAGCCTGCGCAGGGGCCGCAGACACCCGGTCGAACTGCATATTGGCGACGCCCTGGATTTCTGGCGTGTTCTCGACCTTTCACCGCCTTCTCGCCTCCTTTTGCTCGCGGAGATGAAGACGCCTGGGGAAGCCGTCCTGGAATTCAAAATCACCCCGCTCCGAGAGGGGGAAACCGAGCTTCAGCAACTGTCGCGCTTTCTGCCCCGGGGCTTTTTGGGGCTGCTCTACTGGTACTCCCTCTATCCTGCCCACCAATGGCTCTTCCGCGGCATGCTGCGGGCGATCGCCCACGCCGTCGGCAAGCCGGTGTTAAGGGGCCCTGAGCGATTCACGCCTAAAATTCAGGGGCCGTGTAGAATTTGAATCGAGCGATGCTACTACGGCGCGAAGGAAGCATCCGCTATGCAACCAACTCGCCTCCAGGGGTGATTACAGGTCACCTCTTGCGCTTCGCGCCCGGATAGCGAGTATCCGGGCCACCCGCGTCTTGCTTGACGAAGGAAACCCCACAAGACTTGAAGATGTTATGGCTGGTAGAGCAATTTTGTATTTGCAAGACTGTGTGACTTATACAACTTTTAATAGTCCCCATAAAAGCCCATTTTGCTTTTATCTCATGCGTAGCCCGCTGGATGGGAGCATGAAAACTTATCACTGCCCTGCAGGGAACGACGCTGATTAGGAAAGACTTCAACGGGGCATCCACTTTTGCTGTAGTCGTGTAGAAGGGTGGGGACGGCATTACGGTGCCCACCAACAGGCGTAGGTGGATGAAAAACGGTGGGCACGAAAGTGCTGTGCCCACCCTACACGGCTATTCCTGGCATGCAACGCGCGTGATGGGCTGAAAATAAGGCGTTTTCAAACATCCTTGCACGAGAGATCCAGGTTTGTTATTGTAGTTGTACAATTGTACCAAAACTCAAATCCACGGTTCAATGCGCACGATGAAAACAGTTGTGGACACCTCAGTCATTATTGCGGTTATTGCTAATGAGCCTGAAAAGCCGGTCCTTGTTCAACTCACAAAGGGCGCGGAGCTGATCGCTCCTCATTCGGTGCATTGGGAGATCGGAAATGCCTTCTCAGCAATGCTGAGGCGAAAGAAGATCACACTTGACGAGGCATTAAAGGCATTGGATGCTTACGGTAAAATACCGATCGGGTTTCTCGATGTCGAACTTGAACTCTCATTGAGGATTGCGGACCAACTGGGCATCTATGCTTATGATGCCTATGTTTTGAGATGCTCTGAAAAGTACCGTGCCCCTTTGGTATCGCTTGACCGGTACCTGGTCGATTGTGCAAAGAGCATGGGCATACGGGTTATGGAGGTACAATGATGGCGGCTGTTTATAACTATTCAAAGGCGAGGCAGAACCTTGCAGCCGTGCTGGAGCAGGCGGCAAGAGAGGGTGAGGTCAGGATAAAACGCAAAGACGGGCAGGTCTTTGTGATCAAGCCGGAATTCGGAAAGGATTCTCCCCTGGATATCGAGGGGGTCAGCCTGAATATTTCGACTGATGAAGTCGTGGCGATAATTCGTGAAGGCCGTGAAGAGAGAACTTACACTCAATAGCCACATCGGGGAGCGCGCTCAGATTATTCGTTGCGGCTGTCATGGAGAATGGAAAATGAGTATCGCAGGAGCCTTCCGGCGCCAATGCGGCCCCCTTGCCGGTCGCTATGCGCTACGAGACGCGCCAGGATGAGATTTATGAAGCTACCTGTTTCCCTTTTCCTTTTGCTGTCATTGTTTTGCCTCCTCCCGGCGCAAAACAGCTTCGCCTCCTCGAACCCCCCGGACCTCTCCTGGACGGAGCGGGTTATCTCGGAAGGGGAACTGCTCGCCCTTGAAAGATCAGACCCCTCACTCGACTTGAATACTTCCCGCGAAATACTGTCCAGGCTCAATGGAAAAGAATCTTTCTACATCCGCGAAGATATCCGGGAGGGCAGGAAACTTAAGGTCCCGAAGGACTTCAATGCGTACAGGGACTGGACCCCGATGCCTGTTCGGCTGCCTGAAAAGCTTCACGCGCCGAAGCTTATCCTGGTGGTTAAGGACCTTGGTTTTATCGGATGGTATGAATCGGGGGTGCTCGTCGGCGACAGCCTGGCCTGTACGGGCAAATCGGGTCAGGATACTTTGGCCGGCTCATACCGGGTCGAAGGAAAAGACGCCGGACACACTTCAAGCTCATACCCCAACGACTATGGAACACGCGCCTGGATGCCTTTTTCGCTCCGTATCTATGAAGCCGTCTGGATTCACGCGGGAAATGTCTTCGGAGCGCACTGCTCGCACGGCTGCGTAACTCTTCCGATCGAAAAGGCGCAGGCACTGTTCGAGTGGGCGGAAGCCGGGACTCCCGTCATCGTAGTGGAGACGATGTGAAGAGTGAATAGTGAGCAGTGAACAGTGAGCAGTGAGCAGCTAAAAACAAATGCCTCCATGCTCGACCACAAGAATGGAGGAGCGCAGAGCGGTGGATGAGCGGGGTTTACGTCGGTCCCTTTTGAGAGCAGGTTCTTCACCCTCCTTTCTCCTTTCTCAGATATTTGCCCTCAAGCACGACTCTTGCATCCGCTTTTTACCGGACAATTACCAGGAGGCGCGTGCTTATGACAGTCAAGGTCAATCATTTTGGAAAAATGGGCAGGGTTCAACCAAACCAAACGCCCGTTAAAGCCGTTAAATCCGCCTCTGGTAAAGAAGCCGAAAAACCCAGTGTGTTCAAATTCCTTCTGAACGAGTTAAAAGGTAAAGAAAACAACCATCAGGTTGGCAGTCTACGAAACAAGCCGGCCTCTTCGGAGGTCAGACACGATTTCCACAAGACCTCGAAAAACCCGAGGTCCGCCCATGGCCTGAACGCGCAGAACGTCAATAATCTGGCGGCGTCAGCTCTAATAGCCCTGACGGCCCTTTCATCCGGGCCTAACCGTATGAGCGGCATATGCGCGCAGGGGGGCAGAGCAGCCGTCCAGCCCGGCGGGATTTCAAACGCCGGCGGCGTTTGCGCCGGCACCCAGGAGGTCATATCAAAACTTTGTCAGGGCCAGGAAATCGGCGCCCTGTCCTCTCATTTCGAATCGGGCGAACAAGGTCCGGGGGTGGTCGGCTATGACCCTAACGGGGGGACATCCTACGGGACCTACCAGATCTCCTCCAGGGCCGGCACGATGCACCATTTTATCGATTACATGTCCGAGCAGGCGCCGGACCTGGCAGGTAAACTCAAAGCCGCCGGAGCGGCAAACACCGGCAGCGCCTCCGGGAGAATGCCGGAAGTATGGAAAAAGATAGCCGCCGCCGACCCTGTCCGTTTTTCGAAACTTCAGTTCGATTTCATCGAGAAAAGTCATTATGTCCCAGCCCTCCAGGAAATTTCGCAACGAACCGGCCTGGACGTCTCTAAAGCCCCCAGGGCACTTCAGGAGGTGCTTTGGAGCACAGCCGTTCAGCACGGCCCAAACGGCGCGGCAAAGCTCTTCACCAAGGCGATCGGACGAGCACAGGCCAAAAACGGGGGAGTCAAACTGGACCAATTGATCGGCTCCGTTTACGATTTGAGAGCGAGCCAGTTCGGATCGTCCGGAGGAGAGGTCCAGGCCGCTGCCCGGCACCGCTTCAGAGAAGAAGGGAAACTCGCCCTTGCGATGCTCTCCAACCCGTTCCTCAACCCGGAAGGTGTGAAGGTATAATCCGGTCCGGGAGGAAAAATTTGCGCCTGCTCCAAGAAAAAAATTCCGCCTTCGATCGAGAATAATCTGCCGAGAAAAAACATCCCATCATAAGACGCTGATTTTAAAGCATTTTTTCCAACCCCTTTCCTGGTATCAAGTTTGCTCATAAATCAATCCGGCAAGCTTTTGAAACCCATGGGAAAAAACGTCGAGTTTGGCTCGGCGCTCCCACAAAATTTCCGTACCATGCGAGGTGGATGAAATAATGCAGTCAGTACAGGTAAACGCATCGCAACTGCTGGCATCCTTTCTTGGAAGCGAAAATGAAAAAATCGGGCAGAGCATAGCTCAGAGCGATTTTGCCTGCGAACTTAAGAAACACATTCCTGCGCCGGCAAACAGCGCCACGATACCCGGGGAGGCCTCGCGATTATCCGGGGCAAAGCCCGAGAACGCGAGTGCGCCCGATCCGAAGCTACAAACCTCATCCGCCGAAAAGCATGCAGCTCCGCAAACAAAACCCTCGGGACCGTCCATGACCCGGGCGAAGAAGGCGGCGGCGGAAACCAAGACGAAGATAGACTCTATAAAAGCGAAGGCCAAACAGGAAACAAGCCTCTTCGTTGCCAACCCCATAGCCGATACGGTACTGGGCGATCTTCAATGCCCGGCGCAAATCCGAAGAGCATGTAACGGCATCCAGAGTCAGGATGGTTCGATTTCGATCAAAGATTTGAAATCCCTTCTGGATACTCAGCCTGCCAATGGCGCCACGGATAGCGCCAAGGTCCCTGCGGAACACGCCCGCGCGCTGGTGGAATCCATAGTCGCAAGGGAGGGCGGCGCCGAACAGCAAGGCTCCATTACCGGACAGCAAGGCTCCGCCTCCGGGGGAACCCTCCAGTCATCTATCCAGATCAAGACCGAGGGATCGTATACACCCGCTGAGTTCAAAGAACTTCTCGAAAAAGTGTTAGAAGTCGCGCAAACGCAACAGAAACAGTCGACTGGCTCGGGAACACTATCCGGTTCGGCGGAAGCGGCTAAAATTCCGGAAGGTCTGAAAACCAGCCAAACCGAGGGTCTTACTGCGTCGGCTCTTCCCTCTTTTATTTCAGGAGATTCTGGGACAAAAGATTGCGGAAATGTTTCGACCAAAACGGTCATCTCTCAGGCCAAAAATCCGTCGCTGGAAACTCAAAGTGTAAATACAGGAAATGTCTACGAGGACTCAACAGATTCTGTTTCAGACAATTTGAAGTACGATGAGCGGCTTATCGCAGCCAGATTTTCCACACAGAATGGGGACCTCGAAGGGGCTGCCCTCGGCACGGAAGCCGGAACAAAAGGCGGCAGCGGCCAGGCTGGACCAACAACAGGTCCAGCCGCCGCTTCGCCGTCTGTCCCGCAGGAATCAGTGCAAATGCCGCTCAAGGGTTTGGACGCGATTCTGAACAATTTGAACGCCGCGATCGTATCTGCTGCAGGCCCGCAGCCGGAAGTAAAATCCGCTGTTGCTCCGGCGCCCGGCACGCCTCATGAAGGTTCGGCCGCCCAGGCTCAGAACCTGGCTTCAACTGTAAAGGGGGTTGAAAAACAGGCCGACAGATCTCGCGGGACGCTGGGTTCGATGAGGCTTTCGCAGGATGTCGCCGAACAGTCCGATGCGGCCCAAATAAAAGCGGTTGCGGCCGAATATCCTTCGGGTGAAAGGTCTTTTGACGGCGAGTCGAGCCTGGCGGATACTTCTCAAAAAATTCAGGCCAAGGCGCCGGCCTCAACAACCGGCCAGGACAAGATCTCGGAAGAGTTTCAACAAACCTCGCCGGCCGTGGAGAGCGACGGGAAAAAAACGGCTGATGAAGCCTCGGTCCGGACCGGTGAAGAAGCGGTCTCGGCTGCCGAATTCCTGTCCGCCAAATCGAGCGATTCGATTGAGGGCATTGGGCAGCGGGTGGATTTGTCAACCTCCGTGAAACCGGCCGTTTCACAAAATGGGACTCAGGGGATTGCCGCCAAAACCGATTCGAAGGACACCCGGGTAGAGCTTGGACAGGCCACTCAGGGCGAGGAGACAGTCAGCAAGGCGGCCTCAGCGGTTGCGGGTGAAAACCAGGCGGCCGCCGGCGGGAAAATGGTCAGTCAGCAGGAATTTCCCGGCGGGCCGTTGCGATTTGGCCTTCCGATGGAAGATGTCCACTCAGATGATGACGCCTCCGTTTCAGGGGACGGGTCGAACCCGGGCGCATCTTTGCATGAGAGTGTATCGCCAATAGGTGGAATAGAAGCGCAAAAAGCCGCTGAAACCCAGACGACCGTTTCCGGACATAACACGGCTGTTGTCCCGGAACACATCGATAAGCAGCTCGAGAGCAAGGATTCGGCCCTGGAGAATGCGGTTGCTCAGGGTTCAGTCCCGAGCTTTCAGGGAGCCGGTGAGATAAAGCCGGCCCGGATGGATAACTCGGCCGGGAACGGCTTTGCCTACTATGATCCCTACCGGTCGGCCGAGCTTGCCCAAAGCATGCGCGATCAGGCCTCAGGGGCCGGCGCAAGACAACTTGTCCTGGAAATGGAACCCGATGAACTCGGGAAGATCAGCATCAAAGTAGGGGCCAAAAAGGATGAAATATCCGTTGAGGCGCTGACGCAAAGCGTGGACACAAAAGCGGCCCTGATGAGCCATGCGCCTGAGCTTCGCCAGGACCTGAAGGACCAGGGGTTGGTGCTCGACAAATTCATGGTTGACGTGAACGGCCAAAAATCCGGCGGAGGAAATTACCCGGAAGGCAACAAACCTAAGGGTAAGACCGTACAGACCCCCAAAACTGCTGCAGCCGGCAGCATCCGGACTTCCGCCAGACCCGCCTACGTCAGGCAAACTGACGACCGGTCTCAAATAAACATTTTTGCATGAGAACGAATCGGTTAACCACCTATGGATCTCAGAGTCCCGGATAGCCTCTCCCAAGCCCCCCGAAATTCGAATAACTCATTCCCTGGCACGGCACAAAGCCGGAAATCCGGCTTTGTGCATTCTCAAACTACTGAGATGACGCCGGATTTCGTCACCTGTGCCTGTGGCGTTGTCATGGGTCCGCCGCAATGATGTGTAATACCAAACAGTTGCATTCAAGGCCGGGCGGAAATAAACTCCGCCCCAACGGACCAAAAGGAGAAGCTTAAGTTTACGCTTATGCGATAAACCTCGCCCTACGGCATTGTAGTAAGGTTCTTTCGTAGGAGAGGGCTTTACGGGCTGTTGCCCAAAATATGCATATCGGAAAAACATCCCAGTCCGGGAAAATCTCACATTTCGTTATTCCGGCTGGCTTTGGGGCCGGAATCCAGTGTTTTGATTAAGTGGCCGTATTAAGAAGCAATTTATCCAAAGACGCTGGACCCCGGCTCAAAAGCCCTGCCGGGGTGACGGTTATGGAAATCTGTGTCTTTATGGAAATCTCTGTCGTGACGGAAATCTCTGTCGTGACGGCAATCTCTGTCGTTAGGGCAATCTCTCGGCCGGCCAAAAATTATCGGGTGTGGGGCTTACGGTCAGAAAGTGTATTTGGGCAACAGCCCTTTCATGCCTTTCCGATCGACAACCTGCAAAATCCTGTGATGTGTCTGGAGGGGCGAAGTTGATCTTTCGCACTCGATTTAAACGCGGCTCCGTATTTATCCTTAAAAAATGAAGAAGGCGGCCGAAGCCGCCTTCCTGGTCCTGAAGTCCGTTTTTCCCGAAAACCGCCCTGTTTTTATCTTATCAGGTTTACCACTGTCTGGAGATTTTCGCTGGCGATTGAGATTGACTTGGAGTTTCCCTGATAGTCGGCCTGGTAGTCGATAAGGTTGACCATCTGCGCGGTCAGGTCCACGTTTGAACCTTCCAGCGCGCCGGATATTACCGTGCCTGCCGTGTCCCCCGTTGCGCCGGTGACACCTGCGACCGGGTTTGCAATGGTTATGGTCCCGACGTTGGCGCCTGTAGCGTAATCATTGTTTCCCTCCCGGATGAGACCGTTGGGGTTCGAGAAGCTCGTTACCCCGACCGTATCGATGTAGGAAGCTGTGGTGGCGCCCGAAAGGACCCCGGAAATATTCCCGAACTGGTCGACGGTAAGATCGGTGGTGCCTGAGGCAATTGTAATGGTATTTCCAGCGGAGTCGAGTACATCGTTACTTTCCATATCGGTGAGAAGGCCGGATGAATTGACCTCGAACGACCCATCCCTGGTGTAAGAGACTGCTTTGCTGGTGGGGTTCTCGACGGCGAAGAACCCGGTGCCCTGGTTCATCAAATCCGACCAGTTCCCGGTCTGTACTTGCGCTCCGGTACTGAAATCTGCCGTAACGCCGAGCACCGATGATCCAACGCCCTGCGCCGTGGGGTTGCCGTCTGCTGTAGCGATCAGCCCGCTCACCAGATCGCCGAAGTCTACCGTGTTGGATTTGAATCCCGTGGTATTCGCGTTGGCGATGTTGTCGCTAACGACCGTGAGGGCCTCATTGAATGTATCGAGACCTGCAACCGCTGTGTACATCATGTTTGCTGCCATTTACTTCTCCTTTTCCGGCTGTTGAATAGATGAATCGAATTCTTGTTTTCAATGCCTTTACTGGATTGGGTATCATGCCGAGCGGATCACGGATCCCTCCCAGCGGATTTCAATTCGTTCAATTCGTGGTGCTCGTACTGGTTATCGCATAGACGTTCGCTACCGGGACCTGGATACCGTTGGCTCCCGTCAGAGTGTATGTCGGGGGGTTATTGTTGAGGTTGCATGAATAAACCGTCCCGCTGACGTAAGGACTGATTGTCGTGGAAGCGCCGTCGGAACCTGTTGACGAGATCGTGCAGGTGTAAGCGCCGTCGGCCACCGTATTGCCGCTCGAGTCCTTGCCCGTCCATGGCACGCTGTAAGTTCCCGCGCTCTGAGAGCCGAGGCTTAAAGTGTCGATCGTCGAGCCTTCGGAGTTCTTTATGGTAATGCTTACCGTGCCGGAAGCCGGGAGCGTGTAGTTGAGCGCGGAGGGGGTGCCGGAACTGACGTTGATCGTGTTCAGTTGGGCGCTAACCTGCTGGCCGATAAGCGATGCAACCTCCCCGTTATTCACGGCCGCCGTATATTGCTGAAGATTGCTCAAAAGGGACGTATTCTGGCTAAGCTCCTGAACGGTCGTAAACTGAGCGAGCTGGGCGGCCAGTTCGTAAGACTGCATCGGGTTGGTCGGGTCCTGATTCTGCAACTGGGCGAGGAACAGCGTCATGAAAGAGCTCGCGTTCAAGGTGTTCGCGGAGCTGCTGCTGGACGTAGTACCCGGGGCGGTGCTGAGCCCGGAACCGATACCAAAAGGCGAGTTGGTTGTTGACGTTGTCGATGTGGTTGACATTATGTTCTCCTCGGAGGATTGATTCACATTCATTCGAATTAGGCACCCAGTGAGTGAGCAATAGTGATACCAGCAGGCCATTCTTTTAAAAGTGAAGGTATTTCGCTATGTTATTGTCTGTGTGTTTTCAGTATGGAATGAGTATTCAGGAAATTTTTTCTCCCCGGCCATGCATATTTTTCCGGATGAAAACTGATACAAGCTCTCACCACGAAAATCACGGACTGGGCTTTTATCCCTCACGGCGCACTACGCGCTTCCACATCTTTCTGTTCGAATGCGAATCATTGTTATCCGTAGTCATCCGCGAATTACGATGTCAAAAGCTTGACCCGAATTTTTCCTACCGGCACGAAGCCAATCCAAATGCTCCCTGGGTTGACAGATTTTTTAGGCCGGCCGGAAGACTTAGAAAATGTACTCACCCCCTGATCCATGGCTTTGGGCCAAGCCTGCGCGCCAAAAATCCGGCCCTTCGCGGCTTTGTCTCGTACTCCCGAATCAGCCCTGTTGCTCCTGCTCCCGGTTCTGGCATGCTCATTGCTCATTTGGTCCGGCTGTAAGGTCAACAACGGTCAGACTTGATTATGCCGAATACCTTAACAAGGATTTGAAAAGTGCCTCCTGAAGAAGAACCGAAGGAAGTCAAGGAAAAGCCTAAATCAAAGAAGCTCCTGATCATTCTGCCCCTTTTAGTTGTGCTGCTGGGCGGAGGAGCAGCGGGAGCCTACTTCAAGTTTTTCAGAGCGCCCAAAGAGGGTGCGGTGGAAAAAAAGCAGGAAGAGAGTTTCGTCTACTACGAAATGGAGACCTTCATGGCCAATCTGGCCGACCAGGGCGGGAGACGTTTTCTGAAAGCCACGGTCAAGGTAAGGGTAGACTCACCCCAGGCGATGGAAGAATGCAAGCTGCGCAACTTCGAGATGAGGGACCTCGTCCTGACGCTGCTTACCAGCAAGGAATCTGACGATATTGGCAGACCGGAAGACAAGCTGGCTCTGAAGAAACAGATAATGGAGGCATTGAATCGCGTCCTGCAAAAAGGAAAAGCCCTGGACGTGTATTTCACCGAATTTCTGATTCAGTGAAGGCGGTCAGTTCATATAATGGAAAAGATACTATCCCAGGATGAAGTCGATGCCCTGCTAAGGGGACTATCCGACGGCGATATAGAAACGACGCAGGAGACCGCTCCGGTACAGGAGGACATTCGCTCGTTCGATCTGGCAAACCAGGACAAGATCGTACGCGGGCGGATGCCCACCCTTGATATCATTAACGACAGATTTGCCAAAATCCACCGCATTTGGCTTTCAGGTGCTCTGCGGCGGATGCTGGACATAAATGTGTGTCAGGCCGAGATGATCAAGTTCGGCGAATTCATCCGGACACTGCCGGTCCCGACCAGCCTCCATATTTTGAAGATGGAGCCCCTCAGGGGGCACGTTCTTTTCATGATCGAAAGTCGTTTGATCTTTAACCTGGTCGACTGTTTCTTTGGAGGCACCGGCAAAGGCAGCTACAAGATAGAAGGCCGTGATTTTACTTCAATCGAATACCGCGTGATAAACAAGGTGGTAAAACAGGTCCTTCAGGACCTCGATCAGGCCTGGCAGCCGATTAGCGCCGTTACGTTCGGGTTCGTCAGATCGGAGGTAAATCCCCAGTTCGCAACCATCATTCCCCCGACCGACGTTGTCATAGTGGTGCGATTCGAACTTGAAATGGATCGCATGATGGGACGAATGGCCCTCGTGCTTCCATACTCCACGATTGAACCGATCAGATCCAAGCTCTATGCGAGCTTCCAGAGCGACCAACTCGAAGTTGACGCCGAATGGATAGTGCGCCTGAGAAAACTCCTTCACGATGTGCCGGTCGAGCTTAGTGTCGAACTGGGCAGCACTTTCCTGAAAGGCGAGGAACTGATGAACATGGAAATCGGCGACATCATAATGCTGGATAGCGACGCCAATATGCCTATTTCGGCGAAAGTGGAAGGAGTGCCGAAATTAAGAGTGACTCCGGGAATCTGCCGTGGGTATATGGCTTGCCAGGTACAAAGCGACAAAAACAACGGCGATTAGCAGGCCGGGTCCTTTCTTCTAAATAAGAAGGTGAAACAAATGGAAAATGAACAAGCTCAGTTTCCGAAGCTGGAAAAGGGCCAGGGACAAAAGAGCATAAAGGACCTGGATTTCCTGCTGGACATTCCCCTTGAAATCTCGGTTGAACTCGGCCGCACCAAGATCCTAGTAAATGACCTGCTCCAACTCGGCCAGGGTTCAGTCATCGAACTGTCCAAGCTGGCCGGAGAGCCCCTTGAGATCCTGATAAACCAGAAACTCATAGCACGGGGTGAGGCCGTCGTGGTTAACGAAAAATTCGGGGTGAGGATAACTGACATAATCAGTCCGATGGAGCGCGTAAAACAGTTGGCATAATTGGTTTCCGCCCGGTTGGACAAACCTTCTAAACCCCTTTTTGCAGAGGGCGGCAGAGGGGTTTTTACCCCCGGAAACGGGAAGCTTCTTTCCGGATGAACACTGCTTTAGAAACCTGAGCGCGGGCACTTTTCGCGCTAATAGCTGAAAGCTCGTCAGATGGAAGCAACATGGCAATTATTGAAGACGGCGGGGGCACTGGCGCTGGTTCTGGGAATTCTCTTCGCCTTCATCTACATTCTCAGGCGATGGGGAGGCCTGGCGCAAAGATCCGCCTCGCAATCAATGATCGAAATCTTGTCTAAACAGTCGTTCGGACCGCGCCATCACCTGATCCTGGTCAAAGTAACGGGGGAGCGAAACGTTCTGGTCGGCGTTTCCCCTCAGAACATGAGCCTTTTGTCCTTAACCACGCCGGCCGTGTCCGGCAAAAATGGTTCCGACGTGATCGAGAATATATGAACACCCTGGATGAAAACAAAAAGCGCCACCACCGCATCCTGCCGGTCCTGCTTGCATTCTTTTGCCTTGTTGCCCTTGTCTTCATCTGTCATTCGATTCCCTCTTGTGCGGCAGGCATCGAGCTTCCCGGCGTAAGTTTCAACATGGGTGACGCAAAGGGGCCGGAGCAGATATCGAGCGTGCTCCAGATCATCTTTCTTTTTACCGTCCTTTCTCTTGCGCCCGCGGCCCTCATTCTGATGACAAGCTTTACGCGTTTTGCGATCGTATTATCTTTTATGAGAACCGCGCTCGGAACGCAGCAATCGCCTCCTACCCAGGTCATAATCGGTTTGGCCCTTTTCCTTACTTTTTTCGTAATGCAGCCTGTGTGGCAGAGAATTCACCAGGAAGCGGTAGTGCCCTACGAGCAGCACAGCATTTCGGGCGAAGAACTTGTGACCCGCGGGATAGCACCCCTCAAAGAATTTATGCTCAAGCATACTCATAAGTCCGACCTCGCCCTGTTCGTATCGATGTCGCAAAAGGAAAAACCTCAGAACGCCGAAGCTCTTTCCATTGCGGTCGTAATTCCGGCTTTCGTGACAAGCGAGTTGAAAACGGCTTTCCAGATCGGATTTATGCTCTACATTCCTTTCATAATACTGGATATGGTCGTAGCCAGCATACTTCTTTCGATGGGCATGATGATGCTCCCGCCCGTGATGATCTCTCTGCCGTTCAAGATCATGCTTTTCATCCTGGTGGACGGCTGGAACCTGCTGATTGGATCGCTCATAAAGAGCTTTCAGTAAATAAGGACCCGAGAATTAAAGGACCAAGGGATAAAAGGGTCGGTAGGACTTAGGACTTTAATTCTAATTTTCAATTCCCTATTGAGGATTCAAAACCGATGACCGAAGAATTTATCATCTCATTCGGTAAGCAGGCCATAGAGACAATGCTGCTCGTAAGTCTGCCCGTGCTGGGCCTCAGTATGGCTGTCGGGTTGATAATCAGTGTGTTCCAGTCCGTCACTCAGATCCAGGAAATGACGATCACTTTCGTTCCGAAAGTCACAGTAACCTTTCTGGCCCTGCTGATCTTCGGTTCCTGGATGCTTTCCAAGCTCGCCGGATTTTTGCGAGAAGTTATCCTGAGCATTCCGAATCTTACGGGATGACCCCCGATGTCTTTTGTCTTCAACATCAATGAGCTTGCCATCCTTTTGACAATCGTGATGCGACTGAGCATCATTCTTTTCATGCTGCCCATATTCAACTCAGCCGGAGTCCCTACCACCGTAAAGGCATTGACCGTAATCTCCCTGTCCGTGATGCTTTTTCCGGTCATCAATAAAAGTATCCAGCCTATCCCGTTCGAAATGGCTTCATTCGTCTCAGTCGTCATGGGGGAGCTTATATACGGGATACTGTTTTCCCTTTCCATGCTCCTTATACTCAGCGCTTTCGAGATGGCGGGCGAGTTGATCGGCTTCGAAATGGGATTTGGCTTCGCGCAAACAGCCGATCCGCAGACCGGTGCAAAGTTTTCGGTCCTGGCAGTATGGACGCAACTGATCGCGATGCTGGTTTTTCTTTCCATTAATGGACATCATATGATCCTGAGAATTCTGGTCGAGAGTTTCAAAACAGTTCCGGTAGGCTCGTTCGCACTCGATTCGGCCCTGTTTTCGCGGTTTCTCCTGCTTTCCGGCATGCTGTTTATTCTGGCAATGAAGCTCGCCGCTCCGGTCCTGGCCGTGCTTATCCTCACCCAGATCGGCATGGGGCTGATGGCAAAGTTTGCCCCTCAGATAAATATCCTCGCGACAAGTTTTCCCGTTACGATCACCTTGGGGATGCTCTTCGTCGGTCTAAGCATGGTTTGCTGGGGTGAGATCGGAAGCCAGTCATTTTTCCATCTTTTCCAGTTCCTTGCGAATTTCTCGAGATGACGCGGAGAACGAATCCAGGAATCCCTCAATTCCTGAATCATTTGATTCCCCGGTTTTCGCACACCCATTTCTTTCCCAGCCGCTCAGACATCTTCGGGTGAAATGGAACAGTTTGCGCATTAGCAGTGTGTTCATCCGGAAACCGGGCACAACGCCCGGGACGAGCCGTGGGGGCGCAACCAATGTGCGCGGGGTGGGTCAGGACGATGAGCGCTGCCTCCGGAGCGGCAATGGGTTTGAAGTCCCGCATTGAGAAAAGTGGAGACAGTTATTCATGTTCCTCCGGGACACTCTGAAACCACGAAAAGACCCGTAGGATGGGTGGAGCGTACGCAACCCATGAAGTCTTTTCATAACAGGAAAGGGAGCCCGGCTGCGGCCCCGCCGCACGGACAAAAAATTGACCGGTGAGACAATTTTTGACATCAGCTCCGGAACGGCTGGTGAAGAACTTTTCCTCTTACAGGTCCTTTCTCGACACTCTGATAGCTGAAAGAGAAGCGAATTGGCGTCGACAAGCCAGGAAAGAAGCGAACTGCCAACCGGAAAACGGGTGAGTGAAGCCCGAGAGAAGGGGCAGATCGCTAAAAGCCGCGACCTGACATCCGTGAGCGTCCTTATCGCCGGCGGTGTGGCAATCTATATGTCGCGGAATCTCATGCTCTCCAACTTTCGACTGATCCTCGAATCCGCCTGGTCGAAAGAGTCGTTTTCGGTCCCGGGGCACTTCGCCACCTCCGGTCTTTTCACGAAAATGCTCTCTTGCATTTTCAGCATGATCGTGCCCGTTCTCCTTACGATCGTCGCCACTGCGGTGGTTCTCAACCTCGTTCAGGTCAAGGGATTCATCATCTCCTTGAAGGCGCTGCGGATGAGCTTGGGCAATATTAATCCGGTCAGCGGCCTGCGAAGAATGTTCTCACTCAGGTCTTTGACAGAACTGGTCAAATCCATTTTCAAAATGGCGATAGTCTCATATGCCGTGTACTCGGTGCTGTGGCCCGAGCGCGTTGCGATAACCGAGCTGGCCGGGCGGGAGGTATCCGATTTTTTGAGCCTTACGGGAACGCTCGGTCTCAAGCTCCTGTTTCGGGTGGCTGGAATCATGTTGGCCCTTAGCCTCTTCGATTTTCTCTACCAGAAATGGCAGACCAGAAAAGACCTCATGATGACCCGGCAGGAAGTCAAGGAGGAGCACAAGCAAAGCGATGGAAACCCGCAGGTAAAGGCAAAAATCCGCGCCATCCAGAGGTCGCTTGCCAGGCAGCGAATGCTTTCGCGCATCCCGAAGGCAAGTGTGATTATCACCAACCCTACTCATTTTGCGGTGGCGCTCCACTATGAATCCGGAATGGAAGCACCCACCGTGGTGGCCAAAGGTATGGATTTTTTGGCCCGCAAAATCATAGAGACGGGCAGGAAGTACAACGTTTCAATAGTTCGCAATCCCCCGTTGGCACGTGCTTTGTATAAACAGGTTAAGCTCGAGGAGACAATACCGGTCGAACTCTACAGAGCTGTGGCAAAAATACTGGCTTACATCCATCAACAGAAACAATCGATGCGGCGGACCGAAAATGGCTAAGGCGCAAACGGGACAGAGTCTTTTGACAGACCGGCTGAAAACGATTTCAGACGGAGACGCACTGATGGGCGTCGGGATGGTTGGCATCCTTTCCGTCATGCTTTTGCCGCTGCCGAGCAGTTTTCTTGACGTGCTCCTGATAATAAACATCTCAGCAGGGCTCCTTATTCTTCTTACTGCCGTCTATAGCTACAAACCTCTCGATTTCGTGATTTTTCCATCGCTGCTTCTCGTGACCACCCTTTTCCGCATCGCTCTAACAGTGGCAAGCACCCGGCTCGTACTTCTGCACGGCCACGAGGGGACAAAGGCCGCCGGACTTGTCATTCACGCCTTCGGCACTTTCGTCGTCGGCGGCAATTATGTGGTCGGCTTTGTCATATTTATAATCCTGGTGATCGTGAATTTCATGGTGATCACCAAAGGTACGGAGCGCATCTCCGAGGTGGCGGCCCGGTTCACTTTGGACGCCATGCCCGGAAAGCAGATGAGCATTGACGCCGACCTCAACACGGGTCTTATCGACGACCGCGAAGCGCGCAGGCGCCGAGAGCTGATCCGCCATGAGGCCGATTTCTACGGCACAATGGATGGAGCCAGCAAATTTGTCAGAGGGGACGCAGTAGCGGGCATCCTCATTACGTTCATAAACATATTCGGCGGCTTGGCGATAGGTGTTCTTCAAAACGGAATGCCGGTATCGGAAGCCTTCCAGGTCTACACTCTTTTGACGGTCGGCGATGGCCTGGTCGCGCAGATCCCGGCGCTGGTCATATCTTCATCGGCCGGTATCCTGGTGAGCCGCGCCGCCTCGGACATGGGTATGGGCAAAGCATTCGGCAAGCAGTTCAGCATGCATCCGAGGCCGCTCTCCATAACCGGCGCAATGCTCTATTTTCTGGGGGTGCTCCCCAGTTTCCCGGCGTTTCCTTTGTTTCTCATCGGTACTGTCTTGTTTTTACTTGCCGGATTTGTATCCCGGAAACAGAAGGCTGAAAAGACCAAACAGGAGACGGAGGAGCTCGACAGCGCAAAGCCCCGGGACGCCTCAGACCTTCCGCCGCTTCTCGATATTCTCGAACTGGAACTCGGCTACGGGCTCATTCCGTTGGTGGATGAATCCCAGAATGGAGACCTCCTGGCGCGGATCAAGGCAATAAGGCAGCAACTCGCCCTTGAGTACGGGATTCTTATCCCGGCCCTGCACGTAAGGGATAACCTCCAGTTGAAACCAGCCGAATACAGGCTGCTTCTCAAAGGCAACCCGGTCGGGAAGGGTGAGATCATGGTCGGGCATTACCTGGCCCTGAGCGGCGGAGCAAACGCCGTGGAAATAAAAGGTGTTCCGACCAGGGACCCGGCATTTGACCTGCCGGCCGTATGGATTCCGGAAAACAGGCGGGAGGAAGCCTCCAGGGCCGGCTACACAGTGATAGACCCCTCGACCGTTGTCGCCACTCATTTGACAGAGCTGTTCAAAAAATACGCCGATCAGATGCTGACCCGCCATACGGTTCAGCAGTTGCTCGACAACCTCGCGCTCCAGCAACCGAAGCTGGTTGACGAACTTGTCCCAAACATGCTCTCGCCGGGCGTAATTCAAAAAGTACTCCAGAACTTGATCCGGGAAGGGGTCACTATTCGCGACCTGCAAACCATCTGTGAAACTCTGGCTGATTATGGGCTGCTCACAAAGGACCCCGATGTTCTTACCGAGTATGTGCGGCAGTCGCTCGCCCGCACTATCACGCGGCCTTATGAGACAGAAGATCAGAAATTCCCGGTCCTGTCGCTCCAGCAGACCCTTGAGGAAAAACTCACCCGCGGAATCCAGAAGTCTGAGCACGGCAGCTTTTTGAGCCTCGACCCTGGATTCCTCCAGCAGTTTCTCCAGGCCACCAGCGACGAGGTCAAGCGCTCGGTCAGCATGGGGTATCACCCTGTCTTGCTTTGCTCGCCCGTAATAAGGCGTCATCTCAAAAAGCTTCTGGAGCGGTTTTTGCCCGATGTGACCGTAATAAGTCACAACGAGTTGACCAATTCTCTTGAAATCCGATCGGTCGGGATAATCAGGATGGACTATGCAGGTTAAGACCTTCAGAGCCCCCACAATGGAAAAGGCGCTGGCCATGGTCAAAAAGGAACTCGGACCTGACGCCATTATCCTGAGCAGCAAGAAATCAGTCTCCGGATCGGGGGATTCCATTTTCGACGTGAGCGCTGCCAGAGAGCAGCAGCCCGCCCCGGCCCCGGCAGTTTCAACAGATGGGGAGGTATCGGCTGAATTCCGAAATGATATTCAGGAGATAAAAAGCTTTCTTTCGCTCCTTATCTCTTCGAAGGAGCAGTTGGTTCAGATCCAGGCAAATCAGGTGCTCGCCGAGCTTTATTACTCGCTTCTGGCCCGAGGTTTAGACGAAAAGCTGGTTTTTATTCTTCTGAACAAGGCAGTATCGGACCTAAACGGTGATTCGGTAGACAAGCTCAAGATATTCGAAGCTTTCTGCAAACGTTTTAGTGAAAAAATAAGTTGCTCCAGGCCGTTGCGAGGCATTTCGAGTTCCAGCGGTCCGGCCGTTTTTACTTTTCTTGGACCTACGGGGGTCGGGAAAACAACGACCCTGGCCAAATTGGCGGCTCACCTCAAGATCAAGCGCCAGATCGAGCTGGGGATAATTTCCCTGGATACATACCGTATCGGCGCAGTGGACCAGCTTCGCACCTACGCCAATATTCTTGAAATCCCGTTCAGCGTGGCGCAGAACAAGGCCGAACTGACGAGTGCGCTCAAGGGTTTCGGGCATTGTGACGCAGTCCTGGTCGATACCACCGGCCGAAACTATCTGAACCGCGAGCATGTGGTGAGCCTTCAGTCTGTATTCGACAAGACTCAGAGATTCAGCCATTTTCTCGTCCTCAGCGCCACGGCCAAAGATGAAGACCTCAAGCAAACAATTCACCATTTCCGGCAAATAGATATCAACAGTCTCATTTTTACGAAACTCGACGAGACAGTTCATCATGGGTGCATGCTCAACCAGTTGCTGCGGTTTAATTACCCGATTTCCTACATGGGTACGGGACAGCGTGTTCCGGAAGATATCGAGCCTGCCATTCAGAAACGGCTGCTTTCGTTCTTGCTCCCAGCCGGGAGTCAGACTGCATAAGAGGGGGAAAAGATGGATCAGGCGGTAGGACTCAGAAAAAAGGAAAACGGCAAAATGGGCCTCGCCGTTTCCACTGCCATACCGGCGCTACAGAAGCCGGTCAGGGTAATGTCGGTCAGCAGCGGAAAGGGTGGAGTCGGGAAAAGCAACATAGTGATCAACCTGTCGGTGGCCTTTGATCGCCTGGGGCTGCGAACCCTCATAATGGACGCCGACCTAGGACTGGCTAATATAGATGTCCTGCTCGGACTTACCCCGAAGTACAACATGAGTCACGTCTTGAGCGGGCAGAAACGGCTCGATGAGGTGCTCGTCGATGGCCCCGGCGGGGTGAAGATCATGCCGGCCAGCTCAGGCGTTCAGGAACTCACCAGGCTCACCGATGAACAAAAGCTGCTCTTTCTCGAAATGCTCGACGAGCTTGAAACCGATATCGATGTTCTGCTCATAGACACCGGCGCAGGCATCTCGGATACCGTCCTCTATTTCAACCTGGCGGCTCACGAAAGAATTATAGTGGTAACACCGGAACCGACCTCACTCACCGATGCATACGCTCTGATAAAGGTGCTCTATTCGAAACACGGAGAACGTAATTATCGAATCCTGGTCAACCTGGCCGCAAATGAATCAATGGGAAAGTCGATTTTCGCAAAACTCAGCAAGGTCGCTGATCACTTTCTCGATGGACTTTCACTCGACTACCTCGGGACTATTCCCCACGACACATCGGTAACCAAATCGGTGATGCGGCAAAGACCCGTGCTCGAGGCTTTTCCCGAAGCCCAAGCGTCGAAGGCCTTCATGCGGATAGCTGAGGCTGTCCGCAACAACCGGCCCAACGCTAATCAGGGCTCGATTCAGTTTTTCTGGAAACGGCTTTTAAACGTCTAGTAGGAAACGGATATCCTTATGGAACAGATGTATTCGGTTCGAAAGAATCCTTACTCCACCAAGGGAGTCGAATCAAATGAGGCCCAGAGCGACAGGGACGCGGCCGTACTGGAACACAGTGATCTGGTCAAGTTTATCGCTTTGAGGCTCATTTCCCGGCTGCCCGACCACATTTCCGTCGACGACCTGATGAGCGCCGGAATTCTGGGGCTGATCGACGCCATCGAGAAATACGACTCCAGCCAGGGCATTCCATTCGAGTATTATGCGAAAATCCGCATAAAAGGGGCCATGCTCGACGAGATACGCTCCATGGACTGGGTGCCCAGGTCTTTGCGGCAGAAAAGCAATATTATGGAGAAAGCCTGCGTGAACCTGGAACAGAGGTTGGGGCGCGACCCGACTGAAGAGGAGATCGCGTTCGAGCTCAATGTCGACATGCATGAATTTCATAAGCTTTTGGATGAAATAAAGGGCATCTCTTTCTTGCCTGAAAACATCCATGACGTCATCTGTGAGAACCGGGAATCTCACATGCTGGCCTCTGGATCGGACGATCTCTTCGACGCCGCCTACAGGAAAGAAATCCGGAGTCACCTGGCCGAAGCCATTACGGGTCTTTCCGAAAAGGAGCAACTCGTCCTGTCGCTCTATTATTATGAAGAGGCTACAATGAAGGAAATAGGAGCGGCACTGGGCTATACGGAGTCGAGGATTTCCCAGATTCATACAAAAGCGGTGTTGAAGCTGAAGACCAGGCTGGCCAGGAAACTCAAGGCAGACGATTTGCCCGGATTCGTACTCCAGAATGAACTTCGACCGCTTCAGCACAAAAATGCGCAAGTCCAGCAGGCATCCGGGATGAAATAAGCGGCGGGCCCGCGTGGGAAGGCTTGGCACATGGAGCTGAAAAGAAAAGAGCTGACTGAGGATGCGAAGGCGGAAGCTGCGCGAGCCAAAGAGGATGTATCCGGGCCTCACGTTGGTGAAGAGCTCAAAGAACCTCCATTTAGAGACGGTGAAGCAACCCATGGAGATGGAGGCGCTGGAACAGAAGCCAATACCCCGCAGGATGAAAGCGCCGTTTTAGGCCGGAAACGCACATGGTTCAAGAGAGTTCTCGTGTTCGGCTCTCCCCCGTTGTGCCTGCTTTTGGCGGTCGCCGGTTTTCTCTTTATCAAATTCAAGACGCACACCGCAAAGCTTGAACCCGTAACAAGCATTATGCGTCCCATCCCCTTGCCGGACTACCGTGAGATGCTCGATTTTTTGCTCGTCTATGAAATCGAGGGCCAAAAGATGATCACCGCGATCAGAATGGAAGTCGGGTACCAGAGTCCAACGCGGTATCAAAACTTCAAAGAACAGAAAGTGGCTTTTCGTGATGAGGTCTATGGTTTCCTATTGAGGCAGAACCTGTCCGGAAACTCGGCAAAATCCTGGCATTCGGTTCTTGAGAAAGACCTTCTTGATTGCCTGAGAGCGAAGCTGCCGCAGAGCTATGCAGACACAATCGTGCTAACCCAGGTCGAAAATCTCTGAAAGGCGCTCTATGGAATCCATTCTAAAGCTCTTTGAAACTCAGGCCTCCTTCAACAGTATGTTCCAGATTGGCATAGATATGATCATGCTCGGCATACTTGCGGTGATCCTGGTTGTGAAAAAGCCCCGGATCTCCAAAAAAGATGAAGCTGTAATGAAGTCATTTGAAAACATAGTAGAGGAAACGGCAGCAATATCCCGGAGCTTCGAAATCAATCTTGAAAAAAGGCAGGAACTGCTTCAGCAGGTAACGGCCAAGCTTAACCAGCGCATCCAGGAAGCCCAGAGCCTGTGTGGCAGGCTGGAGCAGCTTTCCAGGACGAATACCGAAAAACTCGCTGTTCAGAACTCTGCAAGTCTCGCTCCGCGCGCCCAGATTTCCGACCAGCAGAAAGTACTTTTGCTCGCCAGTAAGGGCATGGACGCCTCTGAAATAGCGAAGAGCCTCAAACGGCCGGTAGGAGAAGTCGAACTGATCCTGAACCTGCAGAGAATAGCTTCTTAAACGAAGAATAATTGTGGTAATTGCGAAAATCGAGGGGAATAAATCCTGAAATCCGCCATCCAGAGGGCGTGCGGACACTGATTGCTTTAGCAGCCCACGGTCCCCAAGTGCAAATCTATTGAGATGTCCGGGATGCAACCCGATGACGGGTGGCCCGGATAACAAGTTATCCGGGCCACCCGTCGAAATCTGAACGATTCATCATCCACCAAGCCCGAAGGCTTTAGTTCTATTCAGATTGTCTAACGATGCGGTTCTTCTTCGCGTTCTTCGACGTCAAAAAACTGCGATGTCAAAAAATTCGCTCGTGAGCTGCACCAGGTTTCCGGACTAACCTAGTATGAGCGGCGACCGCCACCGCCACCGCCACCACCGCCGGGACGGCCACCGCCACCGCCACCGCCGCGCCGGTCCCTGCCGCCGCCGAAACCGCCGCCACCGCCGCCACCGGGACGGCCGCCACCGCCACCAGGACGGCCACCACCTCCAAACGATCTACCTCCGCGGCTCTCGCGCGGCTTGGCTTCATTGACCGTTAGAGCCGAGCCGTCCAATTCTTTGCCGTTCATTGCCGCTATCGCGGCTTGCGCCTGATCCTGGTTCGGCATCTCGACAAAGCCGAAGCCCCTGGACCTCCCGGTAATATTGTCCTTGATGATTTTTGCCGTATCCACATCACCAAAGCTCTCGAATGCTTCACGCAATTCTTCCTCGGTAGTCTTCGCAGACAGATTCCCCACGTAAATGTTCATGTTGTCTCACTCTCCTTGGAAAGGATGATGCCAGGCCGAATCGAAAAACCCTGTCCCCTAAAGCTCCAACTCAAGCCCATGCAAATAAGATAATTATTCTTCACAAACTCGGAACGGGACGGCATCTACCCGCATCCACCCAACCCAACGGCGGGGATTCGATTCCGATGAGGACCACCCTGCAGCCGAGACGCCATTAGACTCCGTTAAGCTCTACCTGTCAAAAGATAAGCATCCGAGCATGCCTTTACAGGAAAAATTTTCCGGCGCGTTCGGGAATCAAGCGTTTGTAAAATGGCTTCTTGCTTGGATCTGATGCAAGTACTTCGCTGGCATCTTCGTTGCAGGACAAAAGACCCAAAGGAGTGATTCTATGAAGCTGGAATCCTATTATTCGACACTCGGGTCCATGGAAGAGCAGAAGCGACTGGACATTATATCAAATAACATCGCGAATTCCAACAGTCCTGGATACAAAAAGGACAGCATCCAGTTCAGCGATGTCCTGGGCGAGGTTACCTACACCAGCATGGCGCAGGGGCCGATCCGCGAAACCGGCGAGAATCTCGATTTAGCTCTTTCCGGAGACGGTTTTCTGAGTGTGCAGACAGGGCAGGGGAACCTTTATACGCGGGCTGGAAATCTGACGCTGAACAGCGCGAAGCAACTGGTTACCCAGGACGGCTACCCGGTTTTGTCGAAAAACTTGCCGATCGCGGTAGAGAACCCCTCGAATTTGCGTATTACTGAAGATGGTCAAGTTTTTGACGGAGACAACCAGATTGGCAGTCTCGATATTGTACAATTCGCGCCGGACATCCGTTTGCAGAAGTCACAGAACGGGTATTTCGAACCTCAGACGGCAGGAGCCCAACCGGTAAAAGCCGCAAACTGCACCGTGCGCCAGGGGTCGCTTGAAGGTGCGAATTTCAATCCGGTCGAGGAAATGGCCCGAATGGTTCAAACGATGAGAAATTTCGAAACCTATCAGAAGACATTTCAGAGTTCCGGGAACCTGGACTCCCAGCTTATTGCAAAGACGTCCGGGTAAAAGATACTTGATCTAGGCCGACAACGGCCGGGAGGAATTGATTATGAGAAGCCTTTGGACGGCGGCCACCGGAATGGCTGCCCAGCAGACCAACATGGACGTGATCGCCAACAACCTTGCGAACGCGAACACGACCGGATTCAAGGCCAGCCGAGGAAATTTCGAGGACCTGATGTACCAGACACTCATTCCGGCCGGAGCGCAGAACGGCGCAGGCACAACCGTTCCCACGGGCATCCAGATCGGTATGGGAACCAAGACGTCGTCGGTCGAAAAGCTTTTTTCGCAGGGAGCTTTCACGCAAACCGACAACCCACTCGATATGGCCATACAAGGTAAAGGATTTTTCCAGGTGCTTCGCGGCTCCGAGCAGGTTTATACCCGCGCCGGCAGCTTCAAGACCGACCAGAACGGAAATTTAGTCGACGCTTCGGGATATCCGCTGCAGCCTCAAATCACCATACCGAAAACGGCCGTTGCCACCAGTGTCGATCCTTCCGGTGTCTTCACGGCCACGGACGCTACCGGAAAGGTGGTCCAGACGATTAATATTCAACTCTATGGCTTTCCAAACCCGTCCGGACTCCAGTCCGTGGGGCAGAACTATTTTATCCCTACCCCTGCTTCGGGTGATGTGACCAACGCCCTGCCCGGCGGGCCGGAAGGCATGGGAACGATTCTCCAGGGTTATCTGGAATCGTCCAACACTAACGTGGTCAATGAAATGGTGAACATGATCCTGAGCCAGCGCTCTTATGAAGCAAATTCCAAGGTTATCAAATCCGCTGACGACATGCTGCAAATGGCAAATAACGTCGTAAAGTGATGCTGAGGGAGGGAACTGAATGCGTTCGGTCATGATTGCGCCGCTTGCCGCGCTCATTTTTCTGGGCCTGTTTTTGCCGGAGCCGATGTCCGTTGCAGGTATCAATTCGGCTTGGAGCGCTACGGAGCCTATTAGCGAGATCCGGGTCCTAAGTAACGTCACGGTGAATCATAAGGAAGTCTCGCTTGTCGAAATTTGTGACCCGGAAACGCTTCCCGGTGAGTGGAAATCGATTATGGGCGGACTCAACATCGGGGATGCTCCGCCGGCCGGGTTGGAAAAGTTCATCGACCCCGGCCAGCTTCGGGCTTACCTCGTCAAGCTGCTCGATTCCTACAGGATCAATTCGTCTGAGGTAAAGTTGGATATTCCCGATCGAATCGTGGTCAAACGGGAATCGACCCAGATCACCCAGGAGCAGATCGAAGACATTTTCAAAAAGTTCGTTTTAGAAAACTCGCCCTGGAAGCAAGAGGATATAAACATTCAAAGAGTTCATTTCTCGGGTCTACCCGTCATTCCGACCGGGAAAATGACCTATGAGATTACGGGATCTTCAGCGAAGGAACGTTTCATAGGCAACGTGACGGCGACCGTCGATTTCTATGTGAACGAAGAGAAGGTGCGCACTCTGGGCGTCGTCGGCAGGGTCGAGGTTTTCGGAAATGTGTATCTCGCCTCGCGTCCCCTGAAGCAAAACGAAATGATATCCGAAGCCGACCTGGAAGTGCACAAGATGAACCTTACGGACGCTGTCGACCGTTTCGCCACCCGCAGCGACCAGGTTGAAAACCGGCGCGTGCTGCACAGCATCGGGGTACATCAGCCGTTGGAACTCAGGGACCTCGACAAGCCGCTGATCCTCAAGCGCGGTGACTCGGTCAAGATAGTCTACGATGAGCCCGGACTCTCGGTAACGGCCAAAGGACAGGCCAATGCCGATGGAGGGGTTGGGGATACGCTGGCGATAACGAATATCTCATCGAAAAAGACGGTTTTCTGCAAAGTTGTGGACGCTCAGACAGTAAGGGTTGCCCATTAGCGGCTAAGCCCCCTGGCCTTGGATGAGGCAATGGAGTGAAGATGCGAAACGATAGAAATCCCGGCGCCAATGGAAACGCAGCAGCAATGCGGTGCGTTTCAGCCGCCCTGCTGGTCCTGATCCTTTCGGGTTGCGCCTCGATGCAACCGAACAAAGCCCCGGCCTCGCCGTTGACTGCTCCGAAACCGGTGTTAAGCTCACCGATTCCCTTGCCGGAAGCCGGGCCGCAGCCCGCATCCCTTGCGCCGACCGGTTCTCTTTGGGCCCCCTCCAGCGGTTCGCTTTTCGCCGATCTCAAGGCTTCAAAGGTGGGGGACATAGTCACGATAACAGTCAGTGAGACCTCGGCGGCCTCCAAGGCGTCGGCGACGACAAACTCGAAGGCGCAGAACTTCACGGGCAGCTTCACCTTTGGAGGGGTAGGCGTAGGTTCCAATGTCAGCAACCCCAGCGGAGGGCTCTCTATTGGCCCTTATAACGGGGCATTCTCCAAAAATTTTACAGGAACCGGAGCGACCAGCCAGACCGATTCAATGACAACGTACATGACTGCAACAGTGGTCGATATTTTGCCCAGCGGGAACTTTGTCATTCGAGGCTCGCGCTGGACAAAGGTAAATGACGAACTCCAGCAGATCGTTCTCGAAGGGGTAATCCGCCCGGCCGATATCAACAGCAACAATACGGTTCTTTCGCAGAATGTGGCAGAGGCCAAGATCTTCCTGCTCGGAAAAGGCCCGGTCACTCAGTATCAGAAACCCGGGTGGCTGGGTCAGTTGTTTGACTTTATTTCACCTTTCTAGATTTGGTAGGAGCGCATGAAAAAGAAGGGCCGTTTCTCCATAGCTTGTAGCGGCATAATTTTGGTCTTCCTGTTTTCGGCCGGGACTGCCGACTCTGCCAGAATAAAGGACGTGGCCTATTTCCTGGGCGCCCGCTCCAATGCGCTTGTAGGGTATGGGCTTGTCGTCGGCCTCAAAAACACCGGCGACACCACCACCAACACTCTGTTCACGATGACCACCCTGGCGAACATGCTCCTGAACATGGGCATCACCGTCGATCCGACCCAGTCTAAGGTCAAAAACGTGGCGGCAGTCATGGTGACGGCCAAGCTGCCTGCGTTTTCCCGGACCGGGGGGAGGATAGATGTCGAAGCCTCCTCGATAGGAGACGCCACAAGCATCGAGGGAGGCACGCTTCTAATGACCCCCCTCAAGGGTCCGGACGGAAAAGTCTACGCGGTCGCCCAGGGACCGGTCTCCACCGGCGGCTTTTCGGCTTCCGGGGCAAGCGGGAGCAGCGTTCAGAAAAACTTTCCTACCGTTGCATTTGTGAGCGGCGGCGCGGTGGTCGAAAAAGATGTCCCGGTTCAGTATTCCGAACTGCCTGTGCTTGATCTCGTCCTGAAGAAAGCCGATTTTACGACCGCGACCAAAACAGCGGCCGTAATATGCAGTGCCGTCCCAGGGGTCAGCGCCCGCGCGGTGGACGCCGGAACGGTCAAAATCGAAGTGCCGCCTACACAGCGCAGTGAAATGATTGCCCTGATGACGCAGATAGAAAACCTCGAAGTGAAGGCGGATATGATCGCAAAGGTCGTAGTTAACGAGAGAACCGGGACAATAGTCATCGGTGAACATGTTCGGATAGCCCCGGTTGCCGTGGCCCATGGCAGCCTCACGGTCCAGATAACCGAAAAACCCACTGTCTCGCAGCCGCTTCCCTTCAGTAAGGGCACCACCACGGTCGTGCCTCAGACCAGCATCCAGGTCCAGGAAGGCAAAGGTCACCTCGCAGTTGTCGGCGGAGGGGTGACGATAGGGCAGGTTATAGAGGGGCTCAACGCCATTGGGGCAACGCCGCGCGATCTGATTAACATCCTTCAGTCCATCAAAGCGGCGGGAGCGATGGATGCGGAATTGGACATAATTTAGAAATTTAACGGATAGAGAGTTTAGAGCCGGTCCCGGAATTGCTCCGGGGAATTGATTCTTCAATGCGTTTTCAAACTCGGACTCCAGAATAAAGAAGGAATAGAAATGAGCGTACATCCCCCTACACCAGCACAAATAGCCTGGGTCATCGAAAAGCTGCTTAGACACAGGCGACACGGGGGCAGCCTGCGTGCTCTTGTCTGCAAAGGCTTTGGGTTGGAAACCGACAGGTGGGCCTATCCCATGCTGCAAGATGCCGGTGGGGCCGAACTCTGCGACATTTTGAACGCTGCACGGAAAAATGGCTGGGGGCAGAGCGGAGAAGAGAAGATATGAAAAGGGGATTCGTTTTCAAACGAAAGGGTTCGTGTGGGAGCAAATATTAATCCGGTTCTCCAGGCGGATTCTTCCAAAGAACTGGAAGCCCAGAAGAAACGGCTTAAAGAAACCTGCCGGGAATTCGAATCGGTAATGATTTCCTTCATGATGAAAAGTATGCGCGACGGTACTGTACGGGCTGAAGAGCCCGGAAACGCAAGGGAAATTTACGAAGACATGTTCGCCGGGCAGGTTTCCAAAGTAATAGGCCGCAATTCGGCGCTGGGGGTTGGGGACATGCTCTACTCCAAGCTCGAGCATCTCATTAAAGCTCCGGCCAATCCGAATGTCCTTCCAACCGAAGCGAAAACCAGCCTCTCTGCTCCGTCCGATAAACCGGAGTCCGGCTGAGCAGCACCGTCGCAACAGATTGCGATCTCAGGGGGCAACGATTACAGCGATTTTGTTTAAACAATATGGAGATTTCTGCCGATTAATAAATGCGGGGTTTCCATGGGTCTGCACGTATCAAAATCGGGAGCAATGACATGGAATCCAGTTCTGCAGTATTCGAAAGCCTTTCTCTTACCGGCGTATTGCCGAATGAGGACAGCCCTTTTCATTCGGAATGCCTCACGACTGCCCTCGAACTGCTCGAGGTTCTACGGGAGGAAGCTGAAATCCTCAGGCGGTTTGCAGGAGCAGAACTCCTGGCGCTTATTCCGAAAAAAGAATATCTGGTCAACGAGCTGGAGTGGAAACTCGAATCCGCCAGGAAAGCGGGGCAAGGCTCTTTCACGGTCCCGGATTCTTTTCAGGCCCTGCTCGGCGAGATCGTTAAATTGAACACCTCCAACGGAGTTTTTATCGAAAAAACTCTTTCCTACTGGCAGGATTTTCTTGCGATCTTCTCGCCTCCGAGCTACGGCCCGGCAGGTAAGAAGGCAAGGCGGCCGGAGCGTCCTCCGAAGGGAATCACGTTTACGCGGGAGATTTAATAAAATGGCCGGACTTACTGTTTCGCTCTATACCGCAGCGCAGACCCTGCAGAATACGCAGTTAGAGTTACAGACCTCTTCGAACAACATTTCCAATGCCGGCACAACGGGGTATGCGACCGAGACCGCAGTACAGATAGAAAATCCGTCGATTGATACCATGTCCGGCTGGCTGGGTACCGGTGCTTCCGTTACCCATATTACACAGGCGCGGGACCAGTTTCTTGAACAGCAACTCATGAGCGCCATGAGCGGTGATTCGCAGTACACAAGCCTGTCTACGCAACTCACATCTATCCAGTCCGCCTGCGCGGATTCCGGCAGCGATGGAATTTCCGAGGCGCTGGGGAATTTTTTTAGTTCGTGGAACACACTGACCCAATCCCCGACAGGACTCAGCGAGCAGACGGGGGTCTACTCTGGGGCGCAGGCCCTGGCCAGCGCCGTGCAATCCACCTACAGTCAACTTAACGCGATTTCCACCCAAATGCCCGGCCAGATCGGCAATACGGTCAATCAGGCGAATACGCTGATCAATCAGATAGCCCAGCTCAATGTAGCCATCGCCCAGGATCAATCATCAACCAACCAGCCAAACGACCTGATAGACCAAAGATACGAGGCGATGGACTCACTCTCCAAACTTATCCCTGTGAGTTTTTCCCAGGACCCGGCCAGCGGTATGGTCACCGTCACGACCACCACCACGGGCGGCCCGCTGACTGTTGTTTCCGGTGCAACAACACCCAATCCGATCACGGCAACCACGGCGGTCACCGGCGGGCAGCTCAGTGGACTCCAGACGGCTAATACGGACCTCACAGGCTACATAGCCCAACTGAATACTTTCACCTCCACGCTTATTACGCAGGTCAACAAGATTTCTACGGACAATGGAGGAACTGACATTTTCAACGGCACTGATGCGTCCTCCATTGCGGCGAACACCAGTTTCATGAGCGCCCAGACTTCGGCCGAATTAACCTCTACCGCACAGGCCATGTCGCAACTTCAAGACAACCCGATAACCTTCACCGACGGGACTGTCGCTACACCGGAGGGATACTTGAGCAACATCCAGCAGACTATCGGGGACGACGTCCAGCAGGCCAACAACAACCAGACCTTCTATGACTCGCTCCAAACCCAGTTGCAGAGTCAGCAACAGTCCGTTTCCGGCGTCTCGGTCGATCAGGAAATGATTAGTGTCATCCAGGACCAGCAGGTCTACGAGGCTGCAGCCAAGGTCGTCTCAACGGTCGATACCCTGATGAGCACCGCAATCAACATGGTCCACTAAGAGAGAAAACTATGCGAATTACACTCAGTATGCACACAAGTGGGGTCTTGCTCGACATCAATAATCAACAGGAGAATATCACTCAGCTCTCGCAGCAGATCGCTTCGGGTGAAGTGCTCTCCTCCCCGTCCGATAACCCTTACGCCTGGTCGCAGACAATGAACATCAATCAGGGTCTGCAGGAATATAAGTCTATTCTCAGCGGTATCAGCTACGGTAGCGGCTTTGGCCAGGCCACCGGTTCAGCCCTGAACCAGCTTTCAGACCTGGTCAGCCAGGCCCAGCAGGTTGCGGTCTCAGCCCAGAGCGAGACAGGATCTCAGGAGAGCGCCACGCTGTCCAGCCAGGTTAACGGCATTCTGCAACAGGCGGTGAGCCTGGCCAACTCCCAATACGGTCAGCAGTATATCTTCGGCGGGACAAACACGACTACAGCGCCTTACTCTATCGACAACTCGACCGGGGTGGTCACCTACACCGGAAATTCCAGCTATATACAGGTGAAGACCAGCACAGCCAATGCTTCCAGCAGCACAACAGCCGTAAACCTGACCGGCGACGATGTGTTCACATATACCAGCGGAGGAAATACCTGCAACGTGCTGCAGGAAATCTGGAACCTGGGGCAGGACATACAGAACAACAGCTCGACGGGGATCAGCAGCGATCTTACCTCGCTCAACGACGCATATAATCATGTAAACAATGAGTCGGCCGTTAACGGGGCCACGCTGAACGATCTCACCAGTCAGCAATCGGCGATAAACGTTATGCAGACAAACGACCAGAGCACCCGCTCCAACCTCGATGATGTGGATGTGGCCTCGGCCACCACCAAACTGGCACAGGCGCAAACGGCTTACCAGGCTGCCCTCCAGGTTGCCGGAATACTAGACAATCTCGACCTGGCTTCGCTGCTTGCTTCCAGTACAGGATAAACCTGTGAGAGTGCCCGGCGCGCGCTTGCTTTCGACGCGGACCAGGCTTTGGGTTGTAATCAATTAAAGGGCAGGGTCAATTCGGTTGACTCTGCTTTTTTGCTTCCGGGTTTACGCCGCTGTGGAAGGCGGCGCTACCGTTGGTCCGGGGTAGTCTGCGCTGCTCCCACGTGCACCGCCGCAAGAATGGATCTCGCAGACGGCCGGTCCCCGGGACCCCGCCCGACATGATGGAGCCGCACGATTCCTCCGGGGTCTACGAGGACATCTCCTCCTCTCTGGCTGATGTCCCCTTCAGATTTTTTGGGCAGACGGCCGTGTGCGAACTCTTTGAGGTAGGCCCACCATGTGCCTGGCCCCCATATATCCCGGAAGCCGGCTTCGAGCATGCCATATGCTCTGTAAATCTCACGTGTCGTATCGATCAAAAGAGGCCAGCGAAGGCCCGTATCCTCGATATAGGCTCCGGCAAGAAATCCAGCTTCAAAAGTGACGACTACAACCTTTACGTCCCGCCTGTCGAGCTCATCTTCGTACTGCTGCAACTGTAGCAGGTGCCCTCGGCAGGGCAGTCATCCCAGGTGCCGATGAAAGACCATCAGAAGCCACGAGTCCCGATAATCATCGAGGCTGTAAGTCTTTTCCACGGCATCCGGGAGACTGAAAGGGACAGCCGGCTGCCCGACCAGATTATGCATAAAGGCCCCTATGTAATGCGCTCAACACTCCCGGAGCCCCTTGTAAACCACGCAGGCTTACTTACGGGGAGCAACAGGCGACGGGGAGGATCGTGCTGCAAGCATCCGAAACGTTTGTGACGCCGACGGCCGTGCCGATGGTGAAGGTATTGACCGTGGTTCCAACCGAGCCGGCCGAGGTCCACCCGCTGCAGGTGGCGCCCAATGTTGCAGGGGACGCCGCAGCGGTGCCTTCCTCGATACAAATGGTCCCCGCCGGCGCTGCGGTGCTGTAGACACAGTTGTTAAACGCCGGCCGGACCCACAAGGTCAGTCCTTCAGTTTTCCTTGAGGCTCCAGCCGTACTATAAAATTCGTCCACATTGCACATATGGGCCGGGGACCCGTAAGTGTTCTTACACAACTGGTTCCTGCTTATAAAACCACCGGCGTCTCCAGTTGTAGACGCTCTCGACGGCCCGACAAAGTGGGGGCCCCACGACTGTTCTACAGGCTGGGCATCTGCGTTCATGCCTCAACAGGAAATCAAACAAACGACTGCCGCAAAGAATGCCGGCTTCCTCATGTTTGCTCACCTCTGCGATGGTCAATGTTTAACGCGACGATGCATGAAATTCCGGTGGACACCTACTCTCACTGCAACACCGGGAGCCGCTCAAAAGCCTTTGCCTCTTCCACACGGCGCGCCGGACGGTGTCTTTGAGTAATTACAACTTACCGTACTAATAGCTATAGAGTGATCACCCTATTTTGACCGAGATTTGACCTGATTTGTTTATTGGATCATTCATTTAATAAGATCGACACCAACCAGCGGCTCCAACTGGACAAGCGCCTTATGAAACTCGGCCATTGATTCGTAGTACTTGAGTTGGTATTCGAGAAGGGACATCGAGGCGTCAATGAGCTGGAGGAAATCGATTTTTCCTACCTGGTAATTGGCTATGGCCGAATTAAGAGCCAGGTTGGACTGGGGAACTATCGCAGATCCATAGAGGTTGGCGAGCTTTTCGGAAGTGGTTGCCGTAGTATAGGCTTCCTTTACCTGGTACAGGACAGTTGCCGACGTGTTGTCGCGCATATTCCTGACACTTGAGAGATTCAACTGGGCCGCTTCGAGCTGGGGTTGCTGCTTTCTCCAGAAATAAAGCGGTAGTTTCGCGCTCATCATCAGGCCGTACATTGTCGGGTTCTCATCTCTTTCGACAAAGGAGAATCCGACTGCAAAGTCCGGGTAAAATTCTTTCCGGGCCAGTTCCACCCCCTGCTGCTTGCCTGCTATTTCGCTCTCCCGGGCTTTCAGGGCCGGGGAATTGGCCTGGGCAAGCTGGGTGAGTTCTTCGAGCGAGTAGCCAAATTCGGCTTTCTTGAACTCGGCAGGCGTTCCCACAGGGGTCTCGGAGGGCCTGTAGAGCAAACTATTTATCTTCGCCTCGGCGATCCGCTTTTTTTGCCCCTGGACGAGCAGCTTGTCAAGAATCTTCGATTCTTCCACCTGCGCCTTCAGGACGTCCTGCTGCGACGTTTGGCCGACCTTGTATCTGGATTCCGCTATATTCTCGAAATTCTGAAGGAGTTCCTTGTTCTTCAACAAAATCTCTATCGACTTATGGACCAAATACAAATCGAAAAACGCCTGCTTAAGCTCCGACATAACCTTCAGGTGTACAAGCTCATGGCTCCACTGCTGGGATTCGGCTTCGACCGCCGCAATGCTTTCTTTCAGGCCGCGTTTTCCGGGAAAAGGAATCTCCTGCTCGATGCCGTAGGTGCGCCCTGAAGACGGGTCCCCCCTCATGAGCGTTGGAGGAATAATGTTCCCCATATTTTCGAACTTGACCACAGGATCGGGAAGAGCGCCGGCGGCAGGAATCATCGCCTTGGACGCAGCGGCGGCCTGCGCCGACGACTTGATTTCCGGATTACTTTCGGCCGCCGCTTTGAGCAGTTCTTCCAAAGTGATTTCTTTTGTCTCCGATGGACCTTGATCTCCGGTGACCTGAGAAAGAACGTGTATGGGACTCAGCAGGCAAACGAACCAAATAAGAAAGAACCGGATAATATTGGGGGACAGCATGTTTTTCCTTTGAGTATTGAGAGGCGGCACGATTGATTTACCAGAACCGGCAGAGTTTATTCTGCCTTGAAAACTTTGCTGACACAAGACCCATGTTTAGCTTCACCTTTACAAAGCCCTTCTTAGGGGCGGTTTCCTTGGCTCGCGCTTGCCGTTGTCTCCTGCTGTTTTCATAGGCAATACCCGGGCCAGATTTTGATACTCGCGGCTTAAATCCCGCAGGGCTTTAAATAACTATATTCACACAGGTTTTGCAGGACTTGGGAAGACTGTTGTCCAGCGCTCCGATTGAAAGAAATTTACAACGGGTTGAAAGGAAGTTTCATTTCAACCAATACAGCCATGATGCCGGTTTCTGGAAACCTTCGGTCGAGCGCGCGGGAGGCGGCTCAAAACCTTGGCCCGCAACACATCCCGGAGGGGATTGAAAGAAACCCAAGCATTTGTTTTAATTGGTCTTATATTTGCACAACATTTCCCGTCCCTGCATCTTGAATCGAAGAGGAATTCAGCCCGATGAGCACCGGCAAAATTTATGGTCCCGATGAACTAAAAACCCCCGTTCGCAGGAAAAGGCGGACTTTTTTCGTTGCCTTCCTGTTCTTCGCCCTTGGGGCCCTCAGCGCTTTCGGCTACTCTCACTGGTACGCCGGCCGGAACGCAGGCGATTTGAAGACCGCGTCTTCCGAGACCGGGGGAAAAAAGCAGCCTAAAATCCTCTACTACGTCGATCCCATGAATCCTTCAAATAAGTCGGACAAGCCGGGAAAAGCTCCATGCGGCATGGACCTGGTCCCGATCTATGAAGACGAGCAGCCATCGGCGCAGGCAAAAAAGGAGCCTAAAATCCTTTATTATGTCGATCCCATGAACCCTTCAAACAAGTCGGACAAGCCGGGAAAAGCTCCCTGCGGCATGGACCTGGTCCCGATCTACGAGGAAGAGCAGCCGGGGGCGGGCGATCTGTCTGCCGGGACAATCAGAATAAGTCCGGAAAAACAACAGATGATAGGCGTAAAAATCAGCGAAGCCGCCGAAATCGACATGTCCAAGACCATTCGCGCCGTGGGCCAGGCCGCATACGATGAAACCAAAGTCGCCCACGTGCACACGAAGTACCCGGGCTGGGTGGATAAGGTTTACGTGGATTTCGTAGGAAAGCTCGTCAAGAAAGGTCAGCCTCTGCTCAGCATCTACAGCCCCGACCTGGTATCCACCCAGCAGGAATTGCTGATCGCAAAAAAAGCCAGGGACATACTCAAGGCCAGTGAATTCGAAGAGTTGGGGTCCAGGTCGGGATCGCTTTACAATGCGACCCGCGACCGGTTGAAATACTGGGACATAAGCGACTCCCAGATCAGTCAGATCGAACGTCAGGGGACCCCATCCAAATCGCTCACGCTGCACTCGGACCTTGACGGCTTTGTGGTCACCCGCAACGTTTTCGCCGGCCAGCAGGTAGCTCCCGAAATGGACCTCTTTGTCATTGCGGACCTTTCCGACATCTGGATCATGGCCGAAGTATACGAGTATGAAGTCCCCTCTGTCAGCCTGGGCCAGAAGGCATCGGTCACTTTTCCATCTTTTCCGGGCAAGACCTTTGCCGGCAAGGTTACCTATATATCTCCGGAAATGGATCCAAAGACGAGGACGCTTAAGATCCGGGTGGAGCTGGCGAATAAGGACTTCAAGATAAAGCCGGGTATGTACGCGAATGTGGAGCTGAAAGTCGATTATGGGAAGAAGCTCTCAGTTCCGCAGGAGGCGGTGCTGGATTCGGGTGCGGACCAGACGGTCTTCATCGCCAAAGAGGGCGGCTATTTCGAGCCGCGTAAAGTAACCCTGGGGCCGCGCGTGGATGGCCGCCAGATAGTGCTCGACGGCCTCAAGGCTGGAGAGCAGGTGGTGACTTCGGCAAACTTCCTGATCGATTCGGAGAGCCAGCTCAAGTCCGCCTCAGGCGGCATGGGTGAGCCGGCCGGGCAGTCCGGAGCAGATCAGGTTATCAAGCCCGCCGGGACTGCACCGAGCGCCGACCATTCCGAGCACGCACACTCGCATCAGTAAAGGGCCGCTTCCCGCTTTTCAAAAGAGCGCAGGGCTACTGGATTATGCATGATTAACAGAGTCATCGATTTTTGCGCGAACAACAGATTCATCGTTTTCCTGTTCGTTGGAGCGGCAGTCGCAGCAGGCATCTACTCGATGCGGCACATTACCCTGGATGCCATCCCCGACCCCTCCGACACGCAGGTGATTATCTATTCGAAGTGGGACCGAAGCCCTGACATCATGGAGGACCAGGTTACCTACCCGCTGATAACCGCCATGCTCGGCGTCCCGAAAGTAAAGAGCATACGCGGTCTTTCCGATTTCGGCTACTCTTACGTATACGTCATTTTCGAAGACGGTACTGACCTCTATTGGGCAAGGTCCCGGACGCTGGAATATCTCAATAATATCCTTCCGAAACTTCCGCGTGACGTCAAGGTGGAACTGGCCCGCGACGAGACATCGATCGGCTGGGTATTCGAGTACGCACTCGTGGACAAGACCGGCAAGCATGATCTTGCTCAACTGCGCTCAATCCAGGACTGGTTTTTGAAATACGAAATCGAGTCGGTGCCTGGTGTTGCCGAAGTGGCCCCGATAGGGGGATTTGTGCGCCAGTATCAGGTGAACCTCGACCCCAACACCCTTCTTTCTTACAAGATCCCGATGGAAAAGGTGATAAGCGCGATTCGGGAGAGCAATAACGACGTGGGAGGGAGGCTCGTCGAGTTCTCCGGCCGCGAATACATGGTGCGGGGCAGAGGCTATGTAAAAAATTTGAGCGACGTAGAAAACGTGGTCGTGGGGACCAATGAGACGACCGGAACGCCAGTCCTGGTCAAAAACCTTGGCAAAGTGGTCTTGGGGCCCGATATTCGCCGGGGAGTCGCCGATCTGGACGGTGAGGGCGAGACTGTGGGTGGAATCGTTGTCATGCGCTACGGCGAAAACGCCTTGAAAGTCATAGACAGGGTCAAGGCCAAGCTCGCCGAAATCACCCCCAACCTTCCCGAAGGAGTTGAACTGGTCACGACATACGATCGCGCCGACCTCATCAGCAGATCGATCGATACCTTGAAACATACGCTGACGGAGGAGTTGATAATAGTCAGCCTGGTGATCCTCATCTTTCTGTGGCACATCCCGAGCGCCATTATTCCGATTATCACCATTCCGGTTGCGGTGATAATCTCGTTCATTCCGATGTACGGGATGAATCTTACAGCCAACATTATGTCCTTGGGCGGGATCGCGATAGCAGTGGGCGCAATGGTGGACGCTGCCATCGTCGTTGTCGAGCAGACGCATAAGAAGCTGGAACACTGGGACGCCGAAGGCAGGATCGGAGATTTCAAGTATGTGGTCGTAGGCGCTGTAAAGGAAGTCGGAGGGCCGAGCTTTTTTGCCCTGCTGGTGATAGCGGTTTCTTTCATGCCGATTTTTGTGCTGGAGGCCCAGGAGGGCAGGCTTTTTAAACCCCTCGCATTCACGAAAAATTTTTGCATGATTATTGCCGCCGTATTGGCAATCACTCTGGACCCGGCCATTCGGCTGCTTTTCACCCGCATGAAGAACTTTACGTTTCGTCCGAGATTTCTCGCGCGCGCAGCCAACGCCGTCCTGGTCGGCAAGATTCACAGTGAGGAGAACCACCCGATAAGCCGCCCGCTGATGAGAATTTATCATCCGGTCGTGGAGTTCGTCCTCAGACACCAGTGGGCCACAATTTTTGCGGCCTTCCTCGTCGTGGTTGTTACATTCGCCCCTCGCATCGGAGTTTTTGAAAAAATCGGCTCCGAGTTCATGCCGCCCCTCGACGAGGGATCGCTGCTGTACATGCCGGTAACGGTCCCGGGCATTTCCGTCACCGAAGCTCAGCGGGTGCTCCAGATCCAGGACAAAATCCTGAAATCTTTTCCGGAAGTCGAACGCGTGTTCGGAAAGGCCGGGCGGGCCGAAACGGCTACCGACCCGGCGCCTCTATCGATGATGGAGACGGTGATCCTTCTCCGGCCGCAGTCCGAGTGGCCAAAAATTCCGACCTGGTATTCGGACTGGGCGCCCGAATGGCTCCAAAAAATCTTGCGCAGGGCATGGCCCGACCACCTCGACACTCAAGAGCTGATCTATGGCCCCAATGGCCTGGATAAGGCCATGCAGATACCGGGTGTCGTAAATGCATGGACGATGCCGATCAAGGCCAGGGTGGACATGAACGATACGGGCATGCGCACCCCTGTCGGAATCAAGATACTTGGCCCCGACCTAAGCAAAATCCAGCAGATAGGATTCCAAATTGAAGCCGCTCTTAAGAATATTGCCGGAACTTCGAGCGTATACGCCGAACGTACAACCGGAGGCTTTTTCCTCGACGTAGACCTTAAAAGGGAAGAGCTTGCCCGCTATGGTCTAACCATCGGCCAAGTCGAAAGTACGATTACATCGGCAATCGGCGGGGAGAACATTTCGACAACGGTTGAAGGCCGGGAGCGCTATCCGATAAACATCCGCTATCTGCGCGATTATCGAAGCACGCTTGACCGGTTGAACAGGACCGTGATTGCCAACGAGACCGGGGTGCAGGTCCCCATTGCCCAGTTGGCGGATATAAAGCTGTTGACCGCCCCCGGAATGATTCGCGACGAGAACGCAAGGCTCAGCGGGTATGTTTCTGTCAACATCGCCGGACGGGATGTTGGAAGCTACGTTGAGCAAGCAAGGCAAGTTGTAAGCACACACGTCCATTTGCCTCCCGGGTATACGCTCATATGGAGCGGACAGTATGAAAACATGCTCCGGGTAAGAGACAGGCTCCTTGTCGTCGTACCGGTCACGATCCTTATCATATTTCTGCTCATCTACTTCAATACCCGGTCGCTGGCAAAGACGCTGATCATTTTTCTGGCCGTACCCTTTTCGGCCGTCGGGGCAATCTGGTTCCTCTATATGCTCGGGTATAACATGAGCATTGCCGTTTGGGTCGGTCTGATCGCACTCATGGGCGTCGATGCGGAGACAGGGGTATTCATGCTCCTCTATCTCGATCTTGCCTATTATTCCAGGTTGGACCAGGGGCTTATGAAGACGAAGGATGACCTGCGTCACGCCATTGTCGACGGGGCGGTCAAAAGGCTGCGTCCCAAGTTCATGACGGTTGCGGTGATGTTCATGGGCCTGGTGCCTATAATGTGGTCCACGGGGGCCGGGTCCGATGTAATGAAGCGCATCGCGGCCCCTATGGTGGGCGGCATTTTCACATCCTTTATCATGGAACTGGTGGTTTATCCGGCAATTTATGAAGTGTGGCGCTGGCGCTTCCACCTGAAGAAAGGCGCTCGTCCATCGGGGGAAGTTTCGGCTTGATCCGGAAATGGAAAGTGCGGGTTTTACCCGCGATTTTTATTCAACCAATGATGGAGAAGAAAATGAGAAAGATCAAACTGATCGTGCTTTTGGGGGTAACATTGGGGCTTCTCGCGTTTGGCTGGAACATGCCCGGGGTCGTGCAAGCCGCCTCTCAGAGCAATTGTCCTGTCATGAACGGAAAAATTGATTCAAAATACTTTGTTGATTATCAGGGTAAGCGCATTTATTTTTGCTGCTCCGGCTGCGTCGAAGAATTCAAGAAAGACCCGGAAAAGTACCTGAAAAAGATGGCGGCCGAAGGGATTACCCCGGAAAAGACGCCTTAAGCCAAATACTCCATATGTTTCGTTAAGCTATTAACAAACCTGCATTGCTGGCCGTCATCATTCAGCCGGTTATGGCGGGCACGGTTACCGTGCCCGCCATATAGCGCCTGCCCGGCGCTACCGGTCTCCACACCTCGCGGGTTGATATTTGTTATATCCGTTTTTAATTCAAAACTTCTCGCATCAAGGAACGAATTTCTTTTTTGAAACGGCGCGGGCCAAGACCGATTATGACTTATGAATCCGCGCCAACCTGCCGATAAAATCCTCGTAAGATGGCCGCAGACCCTTATCAGAGGCGAAAAACGGGAAAATGAATGAAACTCAGTTCAGGGAAGGGCAGGAAAGACGCTCGGGCAAGGACCGCCGCGCCAGGCCCACTTCGCCGTTCACCATTCAAAGTCTCAGGGGCTCCAGGAGCCACTACCGGAGAAAAGAAGATACCCGAAAACTCTTTTTCGTCGACCTGTACAGCCCGCTCTCGGTGGCCGTTCTGATCTTTACAGTGTGCCTTTCGGTAGTGGACGCCTTTCTCACCTTGACGCTGGTCGGACACAACGCCGAAGAGTTGAACCCGGTTATGGATTTTTTTCTGAAACTGGGTCCTTTTCACTTCATAATGGTCAAATGGTTCTTAACGGCTTTTGGCCTGACTACGCTGCTAATCCTCAAGAACTATTACCTCTGGCACGGGAAGGTCAGGGCCGCTGTCTTGCTGTTCATTTTCCCGTTCCTCTACCTCATGCTGGTAGGCTATGAGATTTTGATCGCAGTGAAAGGATGATCGGCTTGAAACTGAGACGGGCGTCGATTTTGATCTTGAGCCTGACTGCGGCCGTTGTGATTTTGGCTATGGGCGGCTGCGCCTCGATCGGCGGGGTGAAGCCCGGTGGCACCGGAACGGCGCCACCGGCGAGCTCAGACCTGGGCTGGTGGTACGCCAGCTTTCACATCAACTGGCCCCAGGATGAAGACCCCTCGCTGGACACGGATTTGCTGATCGCCCACGGGATAATTAGTCCCGTGCTGAACCAATACAAGAAAGACATCCTGCTGTGGCGTTTTCACAGGAGGGCAGCGCGGGATGAGGCTGGACACCAGTTTAGCTTTATCTTCTACTCCACTACGGCAAATGCCCGCAAAATCTACGCGTCAATCCACTCCAGCACCGTTCTCGATCAATTGCAAGCCGAAGGCGTGATCCTGGGGGTTGTCCTTGACGATACGAATACCATCGTCAGGCCCGGCATAGAAGGTACCAGCGACCGGCACTGGTCTCTGCCCCTCCAGAAGGCGTGGCCGTATTTTATTATGGGTGTCAGCCAAACCTGGCTTGACCTGATTTCCCAGTATGCCGAAGACGGACGCATAAAACCCCTTTCCCCGGCCGAAATGAGGGCTTTCTATCGCGAGATCGGCCAGGAAGTGGAAGCAACCTGGAAAAACGAGGGCGGCCATGCATTTCTGCACCACCTGAACGCTCTTTTCGGGTACGGTCCAGTCAATCTTCCCGGCAAGATCGAAATGAGGTTTTAAGAAATTTGATTTTCCCGTAAAATACGCTCCACCTGTTTTCCAGCTCCCCCCTTGCCCCGGATGTTCCGAATTGGTAAGCTTCTGGAATTCGGAACAGTGGACTCGGTCCGTCCGAATATCGGCTTTCCATGTCTGGAAAAGAGCTCAATGACCAAGGCCAAAAGAATATTGATATGGATGGTTTCGGGAGTGGGAATCCTCCTGATTCTGCTTGCAGCACTGGCGCTGCTCCTTCCGCATGTCCTTGATACCGACGCAATCGGCAGAAATCTTGCGGTCGAACTCGAAACCCGGTATCACCTGCGCTCGGAGCAAATTAAGATAAGCTTTCTGCCGTCCCTGGAAGTGGTCTTGTACCGCGTCCGCACGACTGTCCCGGAGACGCTCACGGTATCGGTCGAGACGGTATCCATTCATCCCAGGATATTCCCGCTGCTTACAGGCAAATTCTCACCTGCCGAGATCGAGCTTCTAAATCCGAAAATCACTGCCAGGCTGCCGGAGCAAGCGCCTGAAACCTCGGCAAAGTCATCTTCTCAGCGGCTCTTGCGCCTCAAAGAAAGGATTTCCCAGTTCGAGACGACACTTTTGGCTGCAATGCCCGGCGTGGTTATCGACGTTCGCAACGGAGGGCTCGAACTCTACGCCGGTCAAGACCGCGAATTCTTCTTCGAAGAGATCGACCTCAAAGCCTCCCGTCATGACCAAAGGGTCGATTTCGAGTTGACAAGCGGCAAATCCGATCTCTGGCAAGCACTTACATTCAGCGGACGGTTTGACTTTGGCACCCTGAAGAGTTCGGGGGAGCTCAATTTGACCGGTGGCAACCCCAGGGACCTTTTGCGATATCTCAATGCGCCTTTGTCCGAAAGAATTGTCGATTCCGAGATAGACCTGACTCTTACGCTCTCCACAACCGGTCCCAAGAGTGTCCACGCAGATTTCACCGCCTCTGTCCCGCAATTTACCTTCGACGGCGGACCTCAGAGCACAGTCATGACCAACGGCGCTCTTGCCGGCTCATTTGCCATGGACAACAATGGCATAGACTTTTCTCTTTCACATTTTCAGTTCGATTATCCGCGTCTAAACCTTACGGCAAGCTACCTCGAAAGATACTCCGACCATAACGTTACATTGAACATCGACGGAAGGGAGACCGACGCTGCTACAGTGCGGAGCGTGATGCTGGCCGTATATAAGGAAGACCCCGTAGTCCGGCGAGTTTTTGAAATCATCCGTGAGGCGGAAGTACCGGAGATCCATTTCAGCGCGCATGTAAATAGCGCTTCGGACCTCAGAAAGCCTGAGAACTTCACGATCAAGGGTTCAGTCGAAAAAGGGCTCGTTTTTGCTCCCAAAGCGGAGCTGCTCGTATCCAACGTCAGCGCAAACGTGCTAATCGAGAATGGGATACTGAATGCAACGGGCATCTCTGGGCAATCGGGTGGTTCCTCAACCAGCAACGGAGTGCTAAGGATCGGACTGCCGAAGGACGACGACACTTTCCATCTGGATCTTCCGCTTAGCGCCGACCTTTCCGATCTGCCCGAGGTTCTGAAACGGGTTGTCCACAACGAGGATTTCATGCGCGAACTGTCGCAAATTACGGATGTGGGCGGTAAAGCGCAGGGGAGACTTGTTCTCGGTGAGAGGTTGGGTGCAGTCAGGGTTAGAGTGGAGTCCGGGCCGTTTCACCTCAGCGGCCGGTACAGCCGCGTTCCTGAACCGATTGATCTGGAAGGCTCTTCTTTCCTGCTCGATGGGTCGAAAATATCGGCGGAGTCTTTGGCCGGGAAAAGCGGAAAGTCGAGTGTCGAGCGGATAGATCTGAAATACGACTGGGGCGAGGAACAACTTCTGGAGATCAACTCTGAGGGAAGGTCTGTTGTTTCCATGGGTCTTCTCAACCCCCGCCTGCGGGCCCATGAATACTGGAAAAACTTTCTGGACGGACCAACGACAGGTTTGCTCGTAGTGAACTCTATCCGGTTCAGCGGTTCGCCCGCAGAACGCTCTAAATGGGTTTTCAATGCGAGTGGCTCGGTCGAGGACGTTGTTGTTCCGGCAAAGCCGTTAAACGGCCCTTTGACCATGAAGACAGGCGCATTCGAGATAAACGGGGAGGAAATCTCGCTCAGGGAGATCAGCACTGTTCTGGCGGATTCGTCCCTGGTAGTTTCAGGAACCGTTACAGGCTACCTGGATCGTGTAAAAAATGTAGACGTGCGAATAAGCGGCCGGCTCGGTCCAGAGGGGAACAAAATTGCAGCTTCTCTTGCAGGGCTTCCGAACTCACTCAGGGCTATCGAGAATCTAAATCTGGACAACTCCCACCTTACGTGGGGCAAGGGATCGAAAGCGGCCTTCCAGGGGGAAATAGGGCTTGCCGGCGGTCCCCGGATTTCAATCAATCTGGTCAAAACTCCTCAGGAACTCTCCATAGAAGATCTCACTATAAAAGATGAGGATTCGGACGCTGCTATTTCGATGAGTTCCAGCCAGAATCAGCTCAAGATCAAGTTCTCCGGAACACTCAGCAACAAAACGGCTGACCGGCTCCTCATCAACAACAGGCTGCTTACAGGACCGATAGAGGGCAAATTCAAAGCCCACCTGTATCTCGATGCTCCCGAGAAATCGAGTGCCCAGGGCGATGTCAAGATTTCCGGATTTCTACTGCCGCTCAACCTCCCCGTGCCCGCGCGAATTGAAAGCGCGGCAATCCAGGCCGATGGAAACAAGATAAATGTAAAAACGGCCATGATAAGCTGGAACGGAAGCCGGCTGAGTCTTGTAGGGAGCGTGGCAATAACCGGAAGCGCTTACCTTGTGGATATGAATGCCTATGCCGACTCTCTCGACCTGGATAGCATCCTCAAATCGAGGGGGGGCGTTGAGATGGATAGTGAAAACCCCGCCCAGCCGGCCCCCGGGGCTTCGGGAAAAGCATGGGAAGCCCCCGTCAGGGGTACCATCCGGGTAAGGAGCGAGCAGCTTTCCTTTGGAAAGCTTACCTGGAACCCAGCCGAGGCCGATGTGGTTTTGAGCCCCGGATCAGTTGAGGTTCGGTTGAACCAGGCCAATCTTTGCGGGATATCCACTCCCGGCAAGATCACGGTCACGCCGGGGGGGCTGGATATCATGCTCAGCCCATCGGCAAAAGACCAGAACCTTGAATCGACACTGGCCTGCCTTTTCAATGAACAGCATATTATCTCGGGCAAGTACACGCTCACCGGAAACATCGCGGCGAAGGGAAAGGAAGGCGAGCTCGCGGAGTCGGCCGAAGGTGAGGTAGAGATAAAGGCGAAGGACGGACGCATTTTCCGGTTTGATACGTCCTCAAAGCTAATTGCGCTGCTCGGCATCACCGAGATCTACAGAGGCGTACTCCCGGACATCGTGCACGAGGGCTGCGGATACAAGTCTTTGACGGCGAAAGGAAAGATAAAGAACGGAAAGCTTGTCCTGTCTGATGCGGTAGTTGATGGCCCGTGCCTCAAAATGGTTTTTCGTGGAGAGATCGACCTCGTCGGGAAAAAAGTTGACGTGGTTGCCCTTGTCGCTCCGATGCGCACAGTGGAGAGGGTGGCCGGGGCCGCCCCCATTGTCGGGAAGCTCCTGGATGAGGCTTTCGTAACTGTGCCGGTCAGTATAAACGGGGACCTGGCCGACCCTGTAGTGGTACCGCTTTCTCCGAGCGCTGTAGGAGAGGAATTATTCGGGCTCATGAAAAGGGTCTTCAAGCTGCCATTTGTTATTTTTTCACCCCCTCCTTCAAATGGAACCCAACCATAGTGCGATAGTCCAAGGCAGTTATTCATTTCCCCCGGGACACCCTGAAACCACGAAAAGACCCGGCGCTGCGAACGCGCAAACCCATGCCTGTGTCTTCCGATTTATCCGTGTCGATCCCTGTCCACCGTGTCCACCGCGCTTCGAGCCCCTCTGCGTCTGCGTGAAAGCCTGTCTTTTCGTAACAGGGGAATCAGACGCCACGCTTACTGGAATCGGTGATACTCACGCTATTTTCCGGCGGCGTTCCGGATACAGTTATTGGCATTCGTACAATTTCAGACTATCATTCTATAATAAATGCGATTATTCGCGGATGATTCTAAATCCGCTGTCTCGATGAGCTTGAGAAGCGCAACTTCTCGCTGTCGAACGGTTGAATTTGGAGATGAACGGGTTTGGATAGAATTGAGAAGGGATAAATGGAAACACATTCCTTCCGAATAAAGGGCATGTGCTGCGGCGAAGAAATAGGGCTGCTGAAATCCGAGGTAGCGCCTCTGGTTGGAGGCGATGAGAGGCTTTCTTTCGATCTGCTGCGAAGCCGGATGACGGTTATTGGCAGTCTCGACGCCAACGTTATGGAGAGGATCAGGTCGGCCGTCGCCAGGACGGGCATGGAGGCAGTTCCATCGGAGGAGCGCTGCGCTGCCGGCGTATGCGGAACGGAAGTCGAGAGCACCTGGGAAAAGCACGGAAGACTGTTCTCATGCCTTGCGAGCGGCCTTTCCCTGATAGCGGCGTTTATTGTCCAGGCAATCCACCAGGGGAACATATTAGCCGCGCTCGCCGGGGAAAGTGCGAGCGGCGCTCCGATCTTTGCGGTTGCCCTCTATCTTGCTGCAATCCTGACCGGAGCCTGGTTGATTTTCCCAAAAGCCCTCTACGCGGCCAGGAAACTCAGGCCCGATATGAACCTTTTAATGACCGTGGCAGTCTTCGGCGCAATTGGTCTTGGCCAATGGCTGGAGGCGGCCTCAGTAAGTTTTCTTTTCTCCCTGGCGCTTCTGCTCGAAGCATGGAGTGTAGGCAAGGCAAAGCGGGAAATCACCGCGCTTTTGGATATCACTCCTCCAAGGGCTCGCTTCATATGTCCCAATGACGGGAACATCGAGGAAAAACCTGTCGGTGAAATTCCAGTCGGCGCAAGAATCGTTGTGCGGCCTGGCGAGCGAATCCCACTTGACGGTGTAATCGTGCGGGGGGTCACCTCCGTAAACCAGGCGCCCTTAACGGGTGAGTCCGTTCACATAGCAAAAGAACCGGGCACGGAGGTCTTTGCTGGAACAATCAACGAAGAAGCCACGATAGAGTTTCGTTCGACACGTCCGGCATCAGACACCACACTGTCGAGAATCATCCGCATGGTGGAGGAGGGCCGCTCCAGGCGCGCTCCCGTTGAGCAGTGGGTGGAGAAGTTCGCCAGGGTCTATACTCCCGTTATGATGCTGGTGTCCCTGGCCATTGTGACTGTTCCCCCGTTATTCGCCGGCGGGGATTGGGCGAAGTGGTTCTACGAGGGGCTGGTCGTGCTTGTTATCGCCTGCCCGTGTGCGCTTGTGATATCGACTCCGGTGACTATTGTGGCGGCGCTGAGTTCGGCGGCCCGAAACGGTGTACTGGTGAAAGGCGGCGCCTACCTGGAAGCTCCGGCGCGGCTGAAAGCGATTGCTTTCGACAAGACCGGGACGGTCACCTTCGGCGAGCCTGCTGTGAAGCAGGTCATACCGGTGGGCAATCACAGCGAGGACGGCCTTCTGGCAAACGTAGCCGCCATTGAGGCGCACAGCACGCACCCGGTCGCGCGGGCCATCATGAAGCATGTGGAATCCAGAGGCATTCGCGCCGGGATTGCAGAGAGTTTCACGATTTTGCCGGGCCAGGGAGCCGAGGGGTTAATCGGCGGAAAAACTTACTGGATCGGCAGCCATAGGATGCTCGAGAAGTGGCAGCGTGAAAGCCCGGTCTTCCATGACGCGATCAGCAAGCTGGAGGAGGCCGGAAACTCGCTCATGGTGATGTGGTGCGACGATCACGTCTGCGGACTGGTAAGCGTTGCCGATTATGTGCGCCCTGAAGCACGCCGGGCAGTTGCCCTTCTCAAAGCTCTCGGCCTGGAAAAAGTGGTCATGATCAGCGGCGACAACCAAAAAACCGTCGAACTGATTGCCGTGGCTGTTGGAGTAGATGAATTCCATTCTGAATTGCTCCCCGAGGATAAAGTCCGGCTGATCTCGGAACTCAAGATAAAATTCGGCGGGATTGCTATGGTCGGAGACGGGATCAACGACGCGCCGGCATTGGCCGCCGCTACCGTAGGCATAGCCATGGGGGCGATGGGCTCGGATGCTGCAATCGAAACCGCCGACATAGCGCTCATGTCCGATGACCTGTCCAAAATACCCTGGCTTATTCGCCACTCCAGAAAAACGATGGCCGTAATCAGGCAGAACGTGTTTTTCGCCCTGGTGGTCAAGGCCCTGTTCATATGCATGGCGGCAGCCGGTGTCGCGACCCTGTGGGAGGCGATTGCCGCCGACATGGGCGCCTCGCTCCTTGTCATCTTCAATGGACTGCGCTTGCTGAAGATTACTGGTGGGGGCGGCGACGAAGAATATCCTGCGCCCTGTCACTCCGAGTTCGCCTGCAACACCAACCCCAGGCAATGAGTCGCGACTTTTAATCTCGGGTGGCGGGTACGACAAACCGGGGCTGATTCATTCTTACTGCGACAAGGAATCCAGTCTCTCTAAAATATCTCTGAAGTCCTCGGGCAGGGGCGCTGTTGCCGAAACAGCGGCGCCGGTGACCGGATGGGTAAACTCAAGCCGAATCGAGTGCAGCAGTTGGCGTTGCGCCTTTAACAGCAATTCGCGCATGGGGATCGATTTGACGTTTCTCGCCCGCCTTTTGCCGCCTCCATAGGTCTCGTCGCCAACCACCGCGTGTCCGATGTGGCTGAGATGCACCCTGATTTGATGCGTCCTGCCGGTTTCAATCTGCACCCTTAAAAGCGCCGTTTCCCCCCACTCCTTTTCGACCCGCCATCGTGACAGGGCTTCGCGCCCCCTGTGCTGAAGCACAACTATTTTTTTGCGGTCTTTCGGATCTCTGCCGAGCAAAGACGCAACCTCTCCTTCTCGCCTGGCCGGAACCCCATACACCAAGGCGATGTATTCCTTCTTGACTCCTCTTTCCTTAAATTGCCTGACCAGGTTCAGATACGCACCATTACTTTTTGCAATGACGAGCGCCCCGGAGGTATCTTTATCCAGGCGGTGTACTATTCCGGGACGAAGAGGGGAACCCTGGACGGCCAGACTCGTTGTATGGGCGAGCAGTCCATGTACGAGCGTCCCCTCAGCATGGCCCGCCCCGGGATGAACGACAAGGCCCGGCGGCTTGTTCACTATGAGCAGATCTTCGTCTTCGAAAAGAATGTCCAAGCCCATCGGCTCGGGCTTAAGTGCCTCATCGGATCGCGGTCGGGGAACCCTTGCCATAATGAAGTCGCCTGCCCGTGTCTCGTAGCTCGGCTTCACGGGAGTTCCATTTACCTTGACCAGATCTTCTTTGATCAACTTTTTGAAATGGCTGCGCGAAAGGTCCTCGATCACCCTGCTTAAAAACTGATCGAGCCTCTGCCCGCTCTGTTCGTTCGAGACCACGAAAGAATACTCGTCGATTTGGTTTGCCGTCTCTGTCAATGGAAGTCCGCCCGGAAGCTGCGCCCCTCTGAGATTCACCGGATACGGCTTACTATTCCTACCGTTTATCACCTGCTCTTCCACCACCTCCGGCAAATGGAAGGGGAGTCCGATTGTACCCGACTCATCAATGCAAGGCTGTTCGGGAAGTTACTCCAAAGCGCAGCAAATCACATCCCTTAAATCATTGATAACCCATATTGCTCAAAAGCCTTGCCGAAGAATCCGTTCAATCGTTGTGTCTGGACAAACGTCCGAATACTTCCGAGTCGATCGTTTTTTTCCATAACGATGTGACTCTGGACCAACCCTGGAAACAATCGATGTATGATGTCCAGAAAATGCACAATGCCGGAAGCGAGACAAAAATGCACAAGTTTTTACCTGTACGTAAATTGCTATGTAATTTCAGCCACTTTGCTAGGCTGTCGATTTTGGGTCGGGCTTACCGGTTTTTGGGATTCAAGCCGTTGGCTTAAAAGTTATGGGCACGCAAGCATTGAAAAATCTTCGGTTAAAACGCCAGGTTGTCAGCTTGTTAAAAAAATCTCTTGACTTGGAACCCCGGTTTTTGTAGTCTGACCGAAAATAACCCGACTCGTGCGTCCCCGGTGAATTGGAATATCAAGCCGGTTGAGGCTCTTGAGGTGTTAGGTTGCAAGATGGCTCTTTGAGAAAAGTGGAGGTGGGCAGCCAAATGTGAAATTTGGCGCACTTTGCCTGCCATGCGCCTGCTAAATCATGGCTTGCGGTATCCAGGCGTTTTCAATCGTGCAGGCAAAGAAAAAACCTGTGCGTTGTCAATGTGGCATCTACTTGTTGTTGGTAAGGTAGTGTAGTTTCCCATACTCTTTTCGTGCTGGTAAATGGAGGAAAACGCTATGGCTGAAGCCAGTCCAAAGAAGAGTGCCGATGACGGGAAAGATCCCCGTTACAAAGGCATCGACCGCGTTCTAAAAAGACTGCAGTTCAAACAAGACGCCCTGATAGAAGTGCTGACCTCGGCTCAGGAGGCTTTTGGCTACCTGCCCGAGGAGGTGATGATCTACGTTGCAAGGCAGCTCAAACTGCCATTCAGTTGGGTCTATGGAGTAGCTACCTTCTATCACTTCTTTTCCCTCAAACCGCAGGGAAAACACAACGCAATCGTATGTCTGGGAACGGCCTGCTATGTCGGAAGAGCAAACGACATAGTGGACGCGATTTCCAAGGAGTACAGCCTGGAGCCCGGCCAGACCTCGCCGGACGGCGAGTTCACCCTGACAACGACCCGTTGCCTTGGATGCTGCGGGCTTGCGCCGGTGGTCGTATTCGAGAACCAGGTTCTCGGCAAGGAAACCCCGGAGACCACGGTTGAAAAGATAAAATATGTTCTTGCCGGCGGGTCACTGGGGGCCGTTGCGCCCCAGGCGGCATTGGAGGAGGCTGCGACAGCCTAGTCGATGCAGAATCGGTTACAGCGTGAATTTTACTCGTCTTCAAAGTTGAGATCATGAATCGTTCAGAACTCAAGGAGAATACAGCGTTATGAACCGACAGGAACTCTTGGAAATGGCCCAGAATGAGCTGGACCGTCAAAAGCAATTCCGCTGCCGGCTGCTCGTCTGTGCCAGTACTCCCTGTATTTCTTCCGGAGCGCTGGCAGTAGAGGACGCCTTAAAGAAAGCCGTGGAAGCCGAGGGGCTTCAGACCGAGATTGAAACGGTCGGGACCGGCTGTCTTGGCCCTTGCAGCCGCGGCCCTCTGGTTACAATTCAGTACCAGGGAAAACCGGACGTCATCTATGAAGGGGTAACCACCGAGCTTGCGCCGCTGATAATTGCCAAGCACCTCAAAGGTGCATCGGTCCCGGAACTCGATGCCAACGCAATTCCGAGCGACTGGCCCTTTTTTGCCAAACAGAAGAAACTGGTCCTTGCCGAAAGTGGCACGTTGGACCCGGAGAAGATCGAGAGCTATATAGGTAGAGGCGGCTACACCGCGATAGGACAGGCTTTGCGGGAAATGAACCCTGAGGAGGTTTGCGCCACGATGGTTAAAAGCGGCCTTCGCGGACGCGGCGGCGCGGGTTTCCCCACCGGCCTCAAATGGGACATGGTACGCAAGGCGCCCGGTGAGCGCAAGTATGTAGTTGCAAACGGCGACGAGGGCGACCCCGGTGCTTACATGGACCGCACGCTGATGGAATCCGATCCCCACCGGGTGCTGGAAGGAATGGCCATAGCGGGATTCGCGGTGGGCGCCGACCAGGGATTTATCTATGTGCGCGGTGAATATCCTCTGGCGGCAAAGCGGTTGGAGAAAGCAATCCGGCAAGCGGAGCGTAAAGGGTTGCTCGGCAGCCGCATCCTGGACAGCAACTTCAATTTCCGAATCGATATCCGCATGGGCGCAGGGGCATTCGTGTGCGGCGAGGAAACGGCTCTCATGCAATCGATCATGGGACGCCGCGGGCAGCCCGTACCTCGCCCGCCTTACCCGGCAAACCGGGGACTCTGGGGCGGCCCGACCCTGATCAACAACGTGGAGACATTCGGAAACATTACGTGCATCATCCTGAAGGGCGCTGATTACTATGCCTCTTTTGGCACGGAAAAAACCAAGGGCGCCAAGATTTTTGCTCTCGCCGGTAAAGTGACTAACACCGGCCTCATCGAAGTCCCTATCGGGATCACCCTGCGCGAGATCGTCTTTGACATAGGCGGTGGCATTCCGGGCGGGCGTCCGTTCAAGGCGGCCCAAACCGGAGGACCCTCGGGCGGCTGTATCCCTGCTGAATTTCTCGATGTTCCAATAGACTATGAAACCCTTCAGAAGCTCGGTTCCATTATGGGTTCCGGTGGTCTGATCGTAATGGACGACCAGAGCTGCATGCCGGACGTGGCCAAGTTCTTCATGGAATTCTGCATGGATGAGAGCTGCGGCAAGTGCGGTCCGTGCCGGGGCGGAACGGTGCAGATGCACCGCATGCTCACCAAGATTACCAACGGCAGCGCGACGATGGAAGACCTGACAAAGCTCGAGGAGCTCTGTTTGATGGTGAAGGAGACCAGCCTGTGCGGGCTTGGAAATACCTGTCCAAATCCCATCTACAGCACGCTCCGCTATTTCAGGGATGAATACGAGGATCACATAATCAACCATCACTGCAAGGCTGGAGTCTGTCAGTTCACGGAAAAGCCGCTCAGAATCGCCGTGGCATGATCCAACAAGCATGAATTTCCAATGGAGGCGCAAAAATGTCAATTGTCACTCTTACCGTTAACGATAAACTAGTCAGCGCCCCGGCAAACGCCACACTCCTTGATACCATACAGGAACAGGGTATAGAGGTTCCTACTCTGTGCCATCTCAAGGGGCTGAGCGAACGTGGCGGGTGCCGCCTCTGCGTCGTAGAGATGGTAGGCAGTCCCAGGTTGTTTGCCTCCTGCGTGACTCCCGTCGCCGAGGGAATGGTGGTTCTGACCCATACCGAAAGGTTGCTCAAATACCGGCAGATGATGATTGAACTGCTCCTGGCCGAACGCAACCATGTTTGTGCAGCCTGCGTGCAGAACACCCATTGCGAACTGCAGACCCTGGCCGCAAAGCTTGGGGTCACCAGTGTCCGCTACGATTACATTTCCCCGGATTTGCCGATGGACGCCAGCCACGAACGCTATGTCATGGACCATAACCGCTGCGTTCTGTGCGGAAGGTGCAACAGAGTATGCGACGAGGTGGAAGGCGCGCACACGCTGGATATGTGCGGGCGCGGCATCCAGTCAAAAGTCATTGCGGGTATGAATCAGCCTTGGGGGACCAGCCGGAGCTGCACCGGTTGCGGCAAATGTGTCCAGGTCTGCCCGACCGGCGCCCTTTTCAAGAAGGGCTCGAGCGGGTCGGAAATGGTGAAACAGCACGACTTTCTGACCTGGATTCTGGATGGTCGTGAAAAGAAGATTTGGCACTGGTCCTGATAAGAGGAGAGGCGTAGCATGGCAACATCGACGAACAGCAAACCTCGGCTGGCTACCGTCTGGTTGGGCGGGTGCGCCGGCTGTCATATGAGTTTATTGGACCTGGATGAACGAATCGTGGATGTGCTCGGTCTGGTCGATCTGGTCTATAGCCCGGTCGCCGACATTAAGAAGTTTCCCGACGGTGTCGATGTGACACTGGTCGAGGGAGCTTGCTGCAATAGCGAGAACGTGCACCTGGCCCGTGAACTCAGAGAGAGAAGTAAACTCGTTGTTTCCTTCGGTGACTGCGCGGTTACGGGAAATGTCCCGGGAATGCGCAATCGGCTGAAGCTCCAAGACATACTGGACGAGGTCTATGAAGGCCCGGGGCCGGCTCCGCCCGCTGAGGGCGATTTACCGATCCTGCTGCCCAAAGTGGTGCCGCTGCACCAGGTGATCCCGGTCGATATTTACCTGCCCGGCTGCCCACCTGATCCTGAGAGAATCTGGGCTGCCATTACGGCAATACTCAAGGGTGGACCGGTCGAGCTGCCCGTTGAAATGCGTACTTTCGGTTAGCTCCATTTGGATTGGGAGGACGATGATCTCGTCATACGTTCCGGCGGAAATTCGAATACATGGAGAAGGACGAGTATGGCACAGACTATAACAATCGAACCTATCACTAGAATTGAGGGCCACGGAAAGGTAACGATTCACCTGGATGAAGCAGGGCTTGTATCAGACGCGAAGTTCCAGGTGGTAGAGTTCCGCGGCTTCGAAAAGTTTTGTGTGGGGCGCACTTTCCCGGAAATGCCGGCCATCACTATGCGAATATGCGGTATTTGCCCGATCAGTCATATGCTGGCATCCGCAAAAGCATGCGACGGCATTCTGGGCGCCAGGGTTCCTCCGGCGGCAAATAAGCTGCGCCGTTTGATCAATCACGCTCAATACACGCAGAGTCACGCGCTCAGCTTCTTTCACTTGAGCGCGCCCGACCTGCTGCTCGGAATGGAAAGCAACCCGGCCACACGCAACGTAGTCGGACTGGTCCAGCAGTTCCCGGAGCTGGCGGTAAAAGGCGTCAAGCTGCGCGCATTCGGTCAGAATATCATCAGAATGCTCGGCGCAAAGGCCATCCATCCGGCCTGGGCCGTCCCCGGCGGAGTGCGGGAGGCTCTTACGCAGGATCAGGTAGACACGATTAAACAGGGTTTGCCGGAAGCCTTCGATACGGCCGAGGCTGCCGTTAACCTGCTTAAGGACAACTACGACAATTTCAAAGACGAGATCAGGACCTACGGCGATTTCCCCAGCCTTTTCATTGGCTTGGTTACGCCGGAAGGGGGTCTCGAGCACTATGACGGGGTGCTCCGGGTCATGGACGCCGAAGGCAGGATTATCGAACCGGGCTTGTCCACGGACAAGTACCGCGAGATAATCGGCGAGGCCATCGAACCCTGGAGCTACATGAAGTTCCCGTACTTCAAACCGGGTGGATACGGAAACGGCGCAGGCCTCTATCGTGTCGGTCCGCTCGCGCGGATCAACATCTGCGACTTTGCGGGCACTCCCCGCGCCGACCGGGAGATCCGGCAATTCCGAAGACTCGGGGGCGGCAAGCCCGTGCTGGGCAGTTTTCATGCCCATTACGCACGCCTGATCGAGATCCTGTTCTCGCTCGAAAAGATCGAGGAACTGATCGAAGACCCGCAGATTTTTGATCCGCATCTTCGGGCCATCGCAGGCGCAAACGAGCCCATTGGCGTCGGGATCATGGAAGCCCCGCGCGGGACGCTGATCCACGAGTACCAGGTGGATGACTACGGCATATTGACGAAGGTCAATTTGATCGTAGCCACCGGCAACAACAACCAGGCGATCAACAAGACCGTACAACAGATCGCACAGGCGTATATGACCGGCAAGACCAAGATCACCGAAGGCATGATGAACCGGGTCGAGCATGGAATCCGGCTCTATGATCCATGCTTGAGCTGCGCGACGCACGCGGTCGGCCAGATGCCGCTACACATCCAGGTGTTTGATCACACCGGGGGCCTGGTCGAAGAGAAGATAAGGGATTAAGACCTGCCATGGCACGATTGGCTTGAGCCGATTTTGTCCATTGCTGCGAGCTTAACCCTATGGGCCGATTCACCATCCTGGTGAGCCCCATGGGACGGGCCGGGTGAGGATAAAACCTCGCCCGACCCTTACGACACCCGAGTTGAGCGATTAGCCTCTGGCTGGGCTAACCGTTGGCTGGTAATATACGAGATGGTCCTGATTCTTGCCTATGGAAACAGCCTGCGCCGCGATGACGGCGCGGGCTTTGTTTTGGGGGACGTCGTCGAGCGGATGCTTTCCGAAGAGGGATTTGAGGTCGATCGGATCGATTCTCACCAACTCGAGCCGGAGCTTGCCCTTGACATCAGCGGCGAGAAGATCTCCGCTGTTTTATTCATCGACGCTCGCGCGCTCCCTTACGCACCTCGCGCCGATGACATGCGCGTTCAGGTCCGCCGCGTTGCTTCGGCCGAAAACGCATCCCCCAGCATGGGTCACCATCTGAACGCCCCAACCCTGCTCGCCTACGCCAGATTCCTCTTCAAAAAAGAGCCTCCAGCCTGGCTGATCACCGTTCCCGGAAAAGATTTCGATCATGGGGAGGGCCTCAGCGAGACCGCACGGCAGGCTATCGATTCTGCGCCGCAAATATTGCGTGAGTTGATTCCCGATCTGATCGGGAAAGTATGATTTCAAGATTGCTTTGGATAATTGAATCTTACGGGCAAGCCCTGAGTGAGTGGAATCTTGATTTGCTATTTACTTATGACGGGAATTGCTTTTGCTCCCTCGATTTCCAACCAGGCCAGGAATAAGAATTTTCTTACTTTAATATGAATGTCTGAAAAGCCGTCCTTGATTTGCACACCGGGAGAATAAAATATTCTGATGCCGCCGACCTCGGCTGTCAGATACTTGCTTTCCCCCTGGCAAAGAGGCTCGCCTATAGAAACTCTTGGGACGTAACTTCCAGTTACGTGCTTTGAGGAACACGCTCAGCCGCCCATGGCGGGCTCGAGTTCCATTTCTAATGTTATGCAACCGGAGCGCCTTGAAATGAAATCTATGGCGCCGCTGCAGATTTTAAACATACTGCCCCCGGGTCGATGTTTGCCTGCGATTTACGGCCTTCAGTAAAGTCCATTCTTTTTAAAACCCAGGTTGTATTTACGGAGCTTTCTCAACAGGGTGGTCCGATGCATTCCGAGTGCAGCGGAAGCTAGATAGAGATTCCCGTGGTGCAGCTCCATAACCTGGGAAAGGATCTTTTTTTCATAGCAATCCACAGCAAACCTATAGTCACCATCCAAAATCAGGGGAGTATTCTCCTGGGACGGCAATGCCATTTCCAGTTCATCACGAACATGCTCTTTGGTAATCCTGGCATCGTCGCCTAACATGACCAGCCGTTCCATCACATTGTGCAGTTCGCGCACATTGCCGGGCCAGTGGTAATCCGTCAGCGCTTCCACTGCGGACGGCGTCAGGATTTTGTGCACATTGTAGCGGGTTGACAAATTCTTCAGAGAATGGCTGGCCAGCGCGTAAATATCTTCCGGGCGCTCCCTCAGGGGTGGGATGTGAATCGGGACCACACTCAGCCGATAAAAAAGATCTTCACGGAATCTGCCCTCTGCAACCATGTCCTTCAAGCTGCGATTAGATGCGGCGACAAATCGCACATCCACTTGCTCGGGGATGATACTCCCGACGCGGTAGATTTCTTTTTCCTCTATAACTTTAAGCAGCTTGGCCTGGCTCCTCGGTGAAAGCTCGCTGATCTCATCGAGGAAAAGAGTCCCTCCGGCGGCTGCCTGCAAGAAACCCGGTTTGCCGGTCTTGAGCGCCCCCGTAAATGAGCCTCCACGGTATCCGAACAATTCTGATTCAAACAGCTCGTCGGGGATGGCAGTCATGTTGACTTTAACAAGGGGCTTGCTTCTTCTGGGACTGAACTGGTGAATTACTGTGGAAAGGACTCCTTTACCCACCCCGGTCTCGCCCAGAATCAATACCGTTGCGTCCATGGCCGCTACTTGCACGGCGCGCAGAAAAACCTTCTGCATGACCTTGCTGACCGCCACCATGTTGTCCATGGCGGTGAAAGGAAATGCCGGATTCTCCCCGAGCTGATGGGGCTCATTGCAAAGTTCGCTCGGATAGACCGAGGTTACGACATAGATAACATCCCCGGCATGATTGAATATGGGATTTCCAGTCACAAATACCTTCTTTGAAGTGCGAAGGATTCTTTGAGGTATGGTCATGGGGGCTTTGTTTTTGAGGACGAGCAAAGAAACGGACCTGTCGAAAAAATGGTCCTCTTCGAGAGCCTGCATACGCCGGCCGATAACTTCCCCCTCCGGAATTTCGGTCAGTTTCTCGTAAGCCTGATTCACGCCCAAAGTCAAACCTGAACCATCCGTAAGATAAATAGCCGCCCCGCCGGAGCTCACGACGTCTTTTCCTTCTTCGTTCAGGAGGTCTTTGATCCGGATCATTGCGGGTCCTTGCCAGGGTAAAAGAGAGCAGGGAACGCCAGAATATATGATAATATTCCAAGACGATTCCGCTTTTGCAACCTTTATAGCAAATACGGCAAAAAAAAACCACATTCATTGCTTTGTGCAAGCCCGCACTCAAAATTCAGTGCAAAGTTGCACAGTCCATCGTATAATATGCACGGGTGGATGCCCGAAAGAACCTCTTCAAACCGCAGAATCAGCTTTTGTCATTTTAAATAAGATAATAATTACAATAGCTTGTTGAAGAACCAGCCCAAACTCGTTCTCTCTGAACCATTCATTTCCTCCGTTGGCACCATTCATGCTCTTAGAGATGTTCACCGAAAACTAAAGAAACATTTCATTAATGAACCACCAACCAGGAAGGAGAGTTCGATGAGCTTGTTAGGCCCTGTTTACAAGCGCGAGCCGGGTGGAAGGCAACCCGGCATCCCTCTGGGACCTTTTCAATTGAGATTGCCCTTCATCCACTTTCGTTTTGAAGTAGCGGATTATGTCCAGGGTTTGATCATGTGCGCCGTGTGTCTCGGGATCATACCCGTTCTAACCGAATACCTTGGAATGCCCTTCGATATTGCCTTGACGATAGTTATGCTGAACGGCTTTCTCTACCTGTGGCATGCTCACCTGGGCGATCCGGTCGTACCGGGATGGATAACCCCTGCGATCCCTCTGCTGCTTGCATGGCTCAAAACTTACCCTGAAGGCGTCCCGCGAATGCATGCGCTCATAGCCTTCGAGTTCGAGTTGGGGGTACTTTCGCTCCTTCTGGGGGCCACCGGACTGGCGAAAAAGTTCGTCGAACTTGTCCCGGATGCCTTGAAGGCGGGCATTCTGCTCGGCGCCGGAATCGCGGCCGTAAGGCTGGTTTTTGAAGCAGGCGGCCGCTTCGATCACTATCCCTGGACAATCACGATTTCAATCGGTTTTGCGTTCTTCATCCTTTTCTCGAATTTTTTCAAAACGTTGCGCAAAAAGTCACAGGTTTTGGGTTACTTATCGGATCTTGGGCTTCTGCCTGCTTTAGTGCTTGCAATATTCATCGCGCCGATTTTCCGGGAACTCCCATGGCCCACTATTGAGTGGGGATTTACAGTCCCGCACCTGATCGGCCTTGTTACTGACTGGAGTCCTTTTTCATCCAGAATCGGGTTTCCGGCATTTAGTTTCTATATAGGAGCCGCTCCCCTGGTCTTTGCAACTTATATAGTTCTTTTCGGCGAGCTGATTCAGGCGGAAGCTCTCGTCGATGAAGCTCGGGAATACCGCGGGGGTGACGAAGACGTCCATTTCGACCCGAACCGCAACAACATGATCGTCGGCCTTAGAAACATAACCATGTCATTGATAGGGCCGGATGCATCCATGTGCGGTCCGATGTGGGCGGCAATGCAGGTGGTGGAGTGCGAACGGTACAAGCATGGCCAGGAAGCAATGGACAGCCTCTTCGGCGGTATGGCGTCCTTCCGCCTGGGTACCTTCACCGGATATTTTCTCGCTCCGATAGTTACCCTGGTAAAGCCGATTCTGCCCGTAGCACTCTCCCTGACCATGCTCATCCAGGGCTACGTGGCCGTGAGGGTCGGAATCCTGAAGGCCCGGACTTTCAACGATCTGGGAGTGGCCGGAGTAGTCGGCGCGGTGCTCGTCTCCCGCGGGGCGGCTTATGCGTTTGGAGTGGGGATCGTTTTGTGCTTCCTGGTCTATGGCAGGGATTTCTTCCGCAGATGGAATTTATACGACACGAACAAAGACCCCGTTTTCAACGCGAGAATATCGGGTGAGTAAACATGTGTTCCAATCGGTATCAGGTTACAGCTCACTTTCTCAACTCACATGCTCGTTTGTTTGAAAAGTAAAGTAAGGAGAAAAAGAATGGCGCTCATGACAGGTGAACAGTACGAAGAGAGTCTACGTAAATTGAAGCTGAAGGTCTACTTGTTGGGCGAGTTGGTCGACAACGTGGTCGACCATCCGATCATCCGGCCCTCCATGAATTCTGTAAAACTTACCTATGATCTTGCCCAGGACCCTCTCTATGAGGACCTCATGACGGCAACATCCCACCTCACAGGGAAAAAGGTCAACCGGTTCTGCCATCTGCACAGGAGCACCGGCGATCTTGTAAACAAGGTGAAAATGCAGCGCCTTCTGGGGCAAAAATCCGGGGCATGCTTCCAGAGGTGTGTCGGAATGGACGCTATCAACGCCGTGGACAGTGTCACCTTCGAGATGGATCAGAAGCTCGGCACGAAATACCACGAGCGCTTCGAAAAGTTCCTGCTCATGATGCAGGAACAAGACCTGACGGTGGACGGCGCCATGACCGACCCGAAAGGCGACCGAGGGCTGGCTCCCCACAAACAACCCGATCCCGATCTTTACGTGCGCATTGTCGAGAGGAAGGCGGACGGCATTGTCGTGCGCGGTGCAAAAGCGCACCAGACCGGCGCGGTCAACTCACACTGGATTCTGGTCATGCCTACCATAAGCATGACCAAGGAGGATGCGGATTACGCCGTCTCCTTCGTCGCACCGGCCGATGCCAAGGGCATCTACTACATTTACGGCCGCCAGTCCTGCGATACCCGCAAGCTGGAGGGCAGCAAGATAGATGTGGGCAACAGCCAGTACGGGGGACATGAGGCCCTGATGGTCTTCGAAGATGTGTTCATCCCGTGGGAAGATGTTTTTATGGCCGGGGAGTATGAGTTCAGCGGCGCCCTGGTAGAGCGTTTTGCCGGATACCATCGCCAGAGCTACGGCGGCTGCAAGGTCGGCGTGGGTGACGTGCTGATCGGCGCAGCGGCGCTGGCCGCGGACTATAACGGCGCAATGAAGGCTTCTCATATAAAAGACAAGCTCATCGAGATGATGCACCTCAATGAGACCCTTTATGCCTGCGGCATTGCCTGTTCGGCGGAAGGCAACAAGACGGCTTCGGGCAATTACCAGATAAACATGTTGCTGGCCAACGTCTGCAAGCAGAACGTTACCCGTTTTCCCTATGAAATTGCGCGCCTGGCTGAAGATATCGCAGGCGGGCTCATGGTGACCATGGCCTCCGAGAAAGACTTGAAACATCCGGTCATCGGCAAGGTGGTCGAGAAGTATTTCCGTGGCGTAGCTTCGGTTCCGACCGAAGACAGGATGAGAATCCTGAGGCTCATCGAGAACATCACGCTGGGAACGGCGGCTGTTGGCTACCGGACGGAATCGATGCACGGAGCCGGTTCACCTCAGGCTCAGAGGATCATGATCTCCCGCCAGGGCAATCTGGAGCAGAAAAAGGCTCTTGCAAAAGCACTGGCCGGGATCAAGGCAGAATTGTCGGTTTGTGCCGGGAAAGCCTGATGCACCGGGACATCGAGAACATTATCGAAACGGAAATTCGTCCGCGGCTCCATGCCCACGGCGGCGACATCGAACTCCTCAATATCGGGGACGACGGAACGCTGCAGGTACGGCTCATTGGGAAATGCGCCACATGTCCGGCTTCCCAATCAACCGTTGAAAACCTCGTAGAGGCAGTGCTCAGGGAAAAGGCCCCCTGGATCACAAAGATTATTGTCTCTCAGTCGGTCAGCGATGAGCTGATCGAGGAAGCTTTAAAGTTTTTGCGAAAAGGCGTGAGTCCTGATTAATGAAAAGGATAGGCGTCAAGTACTGCGGCGGATGCAATCCCCGGATAGACCGCTCGAAGTTTGTCGATGAACTGAAGAAAAAGCTTGCTGGGGATTTGTCTTTAGCCATCGGCTGCAGCACGGAAAAGTGGGAATTGGGCGTTCTGGTTTGCGGGTGCTCGGCAGCGTGTGCCGACCGGCCGGAAACACGAAGTTCGGCGATGGCGTGGATTGTCGTGAGCGGGCCGGCTGTCGAATCGGAATCGATTTCTGAAAGTGAACTGGCAACGGTTGTTGCCATAAAAATTAAAAAATTTTTTGAGGGGAGGCATCCTCATGAAGTGGCATGATCACTACGATCAGCATTTGACAACTGCTTCGGAAGCCGTAAAGGCAATCAAATCCGGTGACCGGGTGGTGCACGCTCATGCCTGCGGCGAACCGAAGTCTCTGGTTGAGGCAATGGTCGGCAGGGCAGACGAACTCGAAAATGTCGAAATTGTACATATGGTAGCCATGGGTAGCGGGCGCTATTGCCTTCCGGAACATGCACGTTCATTCCGGCACAACTCTCTGTTTGTAGGGGCCACGACCCGTAAAGCAGTCAATGACGGGCGCGGCGACTACACCCCCTGCTTTTTCAGCGAGATTCCGAGACTGTTCAAGGATGGATTGCTGCCGGTGGATGTGGCGCTCATAACTGTTTCACCTCCTGACAAACTTGGTTTCTTTTGCCTGGGCATTTCGGTCGATTACACCAAGCAGGCGGCTTTGAGCGCCAAAACAGTGATAGCCGCCGTCAACCCCCAAATGCCGAGGGTGGGCGGGGATTCCTGCCTGCATGCGACAGACATCGATTACTTTGTCCCTACGAGCGAATCTCTCATAGAGCTTGCCCCTCCTAAACTGGGGGAAACCGAGAAGGCGATCGGCGGCCATGTGGCAAGTCTGATAAAGGACGGAGATTGCCTGCAGCTTGGCATTGGCGCCCTTCCGGATGCAGTTTTGAGCTACCTCGGCGAGAAAAACGATCTCGCCATCCACTCGGAGATGATCTCCGATGGCGTCATGAACCTTGTAAACTCGGGGGTCATCACCTGCCGCAAGAAGACTTTTCTGCCCGGCAAGATTGTAATTACCTTTGCCATGGGGACTTCCACTTTTTACGAGTGGCTCAATGACAACACCATGATCGAAGCCTACCCGGTAGATTTTGTGAACGATCCGTTCAGAATTGCTCAAAATGACAACATGGTTTCGATCAACTCGGCACTGTCCGTGGATTCAATGGGGCAGGTCGCCGCGACTGCGCTGGGTCCGATGCAGTATAGCGGAGTCGGCGGACAGGTGGACTTTGTGCGAGGCGCGTCCCGCTCGAAGGGAGGCAGGAGCATCATCGCTCTGCCGTCCACAGCGGCCAAGGGGACTCAATCGCGGATAGTCGCCTGCTTCCAGCCAGGCCAGTCGGTAACTACCTCGCGATATGATGTGGACTACGTTGCAACCGAATTCGGGATAGCCGCGCTTCGCGGTAAGACACTCCGGCAGAGGTGCGAATCCCTGATCGAAATCGCGCATCCGGATTTCAGAGACCAACTGCGCGATGATTGCTGCAAGCTGAATGGCCACTGACGTTAAGGTTTGGACTCAAAAATGGAGGAGGTGGTGCGGCACGACGAATATTTGAACCGTAACACCGGTAACATGCTTTACTGCTCGTAGAATGGCGGCCTTTTCCGGAGGGGTGCCCCGCCAGGCGTTTGCAGCAAACGAGACAGGCCCCTCCTGCAAGAACCTCGATGCATAATTGAGAGGAGCAGTACTAAGACTTTGTAGACTGTAACAGGCGAGACCTTCTATCCAACTACTTTATTAACCTTCTGAAAGGAGCCTGGTCCATGTCCAATGAGATTTCCCGTAGGAACCTGCTTAGGTTGGCGGCGATAAGCGCCGGAGTTGCTTCAGTCGGTGCAATGGGTTTTGCGCCCGACGCACAGGCAAAGAAAAAGTCCGCAACCAGCGCCAAGGGAGTAAAGCCTTACCCGTTTGTCTGCGGAATTTTGAAGACCCAGACACAGTATATGTTGAAGGATACCCGTGTGGGAACGCCCATGAACATCCCCGTGACTTTCTTCGTCCTGAGGCATGGTGACGACTGGGTGGCTTTTGACACGGGCGACAACGCCATGTGCGCAAAAGACCCGGTCGGCTACTGGGGCGAGCAGGTGACGGCAGCTTACATGCCCGTCATGGCGGACTACGAGGAGTTCAAAATTCAGTTAAAGAAACTGGGTCTGACCCCTGATAAGCTCAAGGCAGTGATTCTCAGCCATGGACACCTGGATCATGCCGGAGCCATCGACAACTTGAAGGGTACGGACGTTCCTATTTATATGCAGGCGAAAGAACTTGAAACAGTCAAGGAAGCCATAGCTTCCGGGAAGAGAACAGCCTACATCCCCGACGACTTCAAGGTGATGAGCCAGCTTAACATCAAGACGGTCAACGGTATCTTCGACATGTTCGGCGACGGGACTGTTGTTGCTTTCCCGACTCCTGGCCATACGGCAGGACACCAGTCACTGGCCATCAAGACATACGACGGGAAACAACTGATTCTCTGCGCCGATGCGATGTACACTTTGGAGAACATGATGGACGCGATACCTCCCGGCCTGGCCTGGGACATCCCGCAAGCCACTGAGGCGCTCACCATATTCAAGGTCATGAAGATGATCGGCACCGAGGTTGTTCCTTCACACGATCCGGAGTTCTGGAAGGCCAAGAAGCTCGCCCCGAATCTGTTCGCAAGAGCTGATTACAAGGATTTGATCCTGACGTCATTTGCTGAAGTGTAGCACTGGATCTCATGCGTAACTGAGTTGTCCTTTATTTACTCGCCTGCCTCCTCCTGTTTGGCTCTCCTTGCCATTCAGGAGGAGGCTACGGTTAAAGCTCAACCTCGCCAAGTATCCTTTATCACCCTGGTAAGAGATCGAACCTGCGGCATCTTCTCCTGCAACGGAAAAATCATTTCCTCATCTAATTAAATGTCAAGCCTGGAGTCGGTATTATCTTTAGAAGAGTGCCGGCATAAGGCTTCGGTTTCGCATCAAATTATTAGGGGAGATATTACTATGAAAAATCGCAGCAGGTATTTTGCAACTTCTCTGATCGTTTTTCTGTCAATAGGCGTTTTCGGCGCAGCCGGATATTTACGGGCCGCGGAAAGTGATCAGGGAACCATGGAAGGTCAGAAGGCGATAATGGAAGGTGCAAAGAAGATGATGGATGGAAACAAAATGATAATGGATACAGTGGCCGGGAAAGGGATGAAAGACGCAGAGTTCACGGCGGCTGAAAAGATGATGACGGACGGCTATAACATGGTGACCAAAGGCGAAAGCATGATGACCGGCGCCACAATCCCGGAAGGCAAGGCAATGGTGACACGCGGCGCGAAAATGATGCTGGAGGCACAGAAAGCGACGGCCACCGCCGTTGAGAAAAAAGGTTTGGTCACAGTATGTTCTATCGGCCTTGACGTGTGCATGACCGGAGAAAAAAAGATAACCCTGGGCCTGGAAGGCTCCTAGTACTCACTTGTATTACTTGTATAAATAGGAATAAGAACTTAATGTTCATGCCGGTGTAGGTTTCTGGCTGTCGCCGCATAGTGTTCCAAAGACTCAAATTTATTAAGGTCCCTTCCTCCCGATGGCGTTTGCTTTGACGGGAAGAGCGTCAGTCGGTCCTTTTTCCGGCCCCGAAGAATCCGAACCACAAACTGACGGTGTGTGATGCGTTGCTTCCGGATGGACACGGATTGAAATAATGGATCATCAACATCAAGATCAGGCTTTTACCGGCGGGAAAATAAGTTTGCGCAGACTGGGCTTTTTTTCCCTTCGTCTTGGAACAACGGCTTTTGGTGGGCTGGCGGCTCACATTGCCATGATGGAAGACGAGGTGGTCCGGCGCCGGCGCTGGGTTCCCAGGGATAAATTCCTCGATCTGCTGGGAATAGCCAACATGATTCCCGTGCCCAGTTCAACGGAAATGGCGATCTTCATAGGCTACCTGTGTGACGGCTGGATGGGACTTCTGTTATCCGGCGTTTGCCTGGGCTTACGTTAAGTACGGGAACCTTCCCCAGATTGGCTGGCTGCTTTACGGAATCAAGCCGGTGGTAATCGCCGTTGTTTTGCAGGCCCTTTTAGGTTTAGGGCGCACTGCCGTAAAAAGCAAATTCCTGGCAGCAGTGGCCGTCGTTGACACCATACTGGATTCTCTGGGGGTCAATACCCTCGTTCTGCTCTTTGGAACCGGGTTGATCGTGGGATTGCGGCAAGGATTCAGCCATGATTGGGGAAAGCACTGGATATCGATGCTGATAATGTTTCTATCGGCCTGCTCCTTTCTCGCGGCCGCTTACTTCGCTTCGGGGTTCCACTCTACCGGCAAAGTCGAGTTCGGTTTGCTGCCGCTTTTCGTGTTTTTCATCAAAATCGGCTCAGTGGTCTTCGGGAGCGGCTATGTGTTGCTGGCTTTCCTGCACGCCGATCTTGTAGACCGCTGGCATTGGCTGACCACGACACAGCTTTTGGACGCCATTGCCATAGGGCAGGTGACCCCCGGGCCGGTCTTCACCACGGCGACCTTCATCGGTTACCTGCTTGCCGGCCTGCCGGGCGCATTGATTGCCACGGCCGGAATTTTTCTCCCTTCGTTTATCCTCGTGGCAATCGGCAGCCAGGTCGTACCGCTCTTGCGCAGGTCGGCGATTGCAGGAGCATTTTTGGACGGCGTCATTGTAGCCTCTCTGGCCCTGATGGCTGTGGTCACCTGGAGTCTTGGACGCGGTGCGGTTATCGATCTGCCCACTTCTTTGTTGGCCGCAGGAAGCGCTGTTCTTCTGATTCGTTTTCGTTTGAACTCATTGTGGCTCGTGCTTGGCGGGGCGCTTATCGGGCTGCTGGTTTGCGCGATGACACGGTAAATTTGTTCTCCTTCAATGTTGGCAGATACATATAAATTTTTCATTATTTTTGGGAAAATGAGAGAACAATGCACATATTGGTAGCGCCGCCTTCCACGGCGGCGCATCGTAGCCAACCACGGTAGCGCTACCGCGAAGGTAATTGTACGGACGAAGAACGCCGCCGTGGAAGGCGGCGCTACCAATATGGCAATTCTGCGGACAAGCCCTTAATCTAAATGTCCATAACCTTGAGCAAATTCGTCGTTCCCGATACTCCCACCGGCACGCCTGCCGTGACTATGAGGATGTCTCCAGGCTTGACCACCTCCTTTTGCGTCGCCCAGGAGCGCGCCAATGCGAACATCTGGTCCGTGTCGAAAAATGAGCTCACAAGGTGAGGGATCACTCCCCATGAAAGTGACAACCGGCGCAGAGTCTCGATGTGATCGGTCAGGGCGACTATGGGCGCCGAGGGGCGGAATCGTGCAACCATGCGCGCGGTATTGCCCGAGGATGACGTAGCCACGATCGCCGCGGCTTTCAGGTCAAGCGCCAGCAGGCAAGCGGCACGGCTGATCCCAGCCGGTATCGTGTGCAGCATCTCCGAGGCTTCCTCTTCCAGGTAAGCGTCCTCGTTGATGTAAGGTTCTGTGCTCCTGGCTATCCGGTCCAGGGTAGAAACGGCTTCCACCGGATAGCTGCCCATCGCGGTCTCGTCGGAGAGCATCAGGGCGTCGGTTCCATCCAGGACAGCGTTTGCCACATCGGTCGCCTCGGCCCGGGTGGGCCTGCGGTTTTCCACCATCGAGCCAAGCATCTGGGTCGCAGTGATGACCGGTTTCCCCGCCTGCCTGGTTATCCGGATTATCCTTTTCTGAATCATCGGCACTTCTTCCAGAGGCATTTCAACCCCGAGATCTCCCCTTGCGATCATCACCGCGTCGACTGCGGCCAGGATTTGCTCGAAATTTTCAACCGCCTGCGGTTTTTCAATTTTGGCGATAAGCATCGGGTGATGATCCGCTCCGGATATAATATCACGAACATTGCGGAGGTCTTCGAGGCCGCGAATGAAGGAGAGGGCGACGAAATCGACCTTCTCGTCCAGGCCCACCATTAGGTCTTCACGGTCTTTTTCGGTAAAAGCGGGCACACTCAACCGGCTCAAAGGCAGATTCACCCCCTTGCGGGAAAGGATCGTTCCCCCGACCACGACCTCGCAGACCGCGCTTCGGCCTTTTTTTTCCACCACCGTCAACTGAACGGTCCCGTCGGCAATAAGAATCGGATTGCCTTCCTCGATATCCTCGATCAGTCCCGGATAGTTTACGGGGATTGAATCCCCCTCGGCGTGTTCTCCCGGGACCAGAACGACGCGCTCTCCGCGCGTCATGGTCATTTTTTCACCGTTGAGTTGGCCGAGCCGGATTTTCGGTCCGCCCAGGTCCTGGAGAATTCCGATCTCCTTTCCTGACTGTTTTGAAAGCAAGCGAACGGTGCGGATGGTCTTCCTGTGCTGTTCATGGTCGCCGTGGGAAAAATTCAGGCGGACCACGTCCATGCCTTCATCAATAAGCTTGAGTATCATATCCTGCGAACTGGTCGCGGGACCGAGAGTGCAGATGATCTTGGTTCTCCTGTATTTCGCCTTTGGGTTCATCGAACCGCTTCTCCTTCCGCCTCGACTATAAGGCTCTCTATAATTCTTATTCCACGGTCCCAGAATCGGGGATCGGACAAATCGACGCTGAACGACCGAAGCAGTTCTCCGGGCTTGTCTTTTCCCCCTGATTCGAGGAACGCCAGGTACCTGGGAACAAAATCCGGCCCCTCACGCAGGTACTGCTCATAGAGCGCCATCACCAGCAGCTCTCCAAATGCGTAGGCGTACACATAGCCCGGCGAGTGGACGAAATGAGGGATATAGGACCACCAGATTCCATAGTGGTCGAGCAGGTGCACCGAGTCGCCGAATACCGCCTTCTGCGTTTCCATCCATGCAGAAGAAATGAACTCTTCGTCCAATTCCCCGCGCGTTCGCCTGGCGTTATGCACGGTGTCTTCGAACCGGTTCATTGACACCTGCCGGAAAACGGTTGCGAAAGTATCCTCTATTTTTGAGCAGAGCAGGGCAAGGCGCTCGGTCGTAGCACCCGCCCTTTTAAGGATACTGCGGAAGACGAGCATTTCTGCGAAAACGGACGCGCTCTCGGCGGTCGTAAGAGGGGTATCGGAGTTAAATAACCCCTGTCCGCGAGCCAGATACTGGTGGACGCCGTGGCCGAGTTCGTGTGCCAGGGTCATCACATCCCGGCGCTTTCCGGTAAAATTGAGGAAGACAAAAGGGTGCGCGGAGGGGACCACCGGGTGCGCAAAAGCCCCGCTTCGCTTTCCGGGCGCAACTGGAGCGTGGATCCATCCATGCGTAAAGAACAGGGAGGCAATCTTCGCCATTTCGGGAGAAAACTCTGCAAAGGACGTCAGCACGATCTCTTTTGCCTCGTCCCATGCTACTCTTGCTTCCGGCAGGACCGTAACCGGCGCGTAGCGGTCGTAGTCGAAAAGCTCCTCGACCCCGAGGAGCTTTCGTTTGAGACGGTAGTAGCGCTCCACCAGATCGTACCTGGAAGAAACCGCTTCAACGAGGGCGCCGACCATGGCGTCATCGGCCTCATTGCCCAGGTTTCGCGAACTCAGCCAGTGAGGGTAGCGGCGCAGCCGGTCCTCTATCGATTTATCGAGCAGGATTGTATTGAAAATGTGCGTCAACTGGAGACTGATCGAACGGAGTCCGTAGGTCAGCTCGTGAGCGGCATGCTTGCGGACCTCGCGGTCGGCGCTATACAGTTCGCTCAAAACCTCCGACTCCGTTTTTTTCTTCTCTCCAAACCTCAACTGGCTGAGTATCTTGTCGAAAAGAGCGCTCCAGGCCGACGCCCCGGCGGGTTCCTTGTCGGCCAGTATGCGCTCCTCGGGTTCACTCAAAAGGTGCGGCTTATAGCGCCTGAGCGCGGTCAGGTAATGGCTGTATTTCGAAAGCGCGGGATCGGATGCGAGGCCCCCGGCTCGGCTCTCTTCCAGTTTGGTCCATTCGAGTTCGAAAAAGAGGGTGTCGCGGCGGATTTCACTGTAGATCTCTTTTTGGGATTGAAAATGAGCGCTCGCTGCCGGGTTCGATGTCTGGGTCGAAAAATTGAGGTATGAGTAGGCCAGCAGCTTCCCGGCAAGCTCGTTTATTTCTTCGAGTTCCCGGATAGCTTGCAGCAAATCCGGCGCTCCAAGCCCGGCCATCTTTCCCCTGAACGAAGAAAATGCCGAAACCTTCTCCCTCAGCCTCTTTGTGTCGGCATGGATTTGCGGATCGGAAGGGCTGGAGTATAGATCGCCCAGGTTCCAGATGATGTTTTCTGCTAATGTGTTTTCCACGAAACCACTCCAGGGTCTTGGCAACAGTTTGGCCGGCAGAGGCAATTGCGGCTATTCATCGCTCAAGCTTTCACCAGCATGGATTTATGCCTTAAGGATAAGGCTTTCAGTACAGGTTTTCACCCGGCACCCTAAAAGATGGGGCGCTGTTTGACAAGGATTTATACAGGGGGGCTTGCTTCTACGGTAGCGCCGCCTTCCACGGCGGTGCAGAAAAGATCGCGTCTCTCATATGATTCTGCTGTTTTCCTTCTAAAAATCATATTTTGACGTTCAAGTTTTTTGATTTGAGTACCGTATGATTTACAGACACAAAGCTTTCCAAAGGCTTTTGGAATCAGATTTCGAGGGGTTCCTTGGGGGCCCCCGGTAAAATTTGCGCGAATTCAAGTTGGAGCCGTCCATCCCTTAAGGAGAATGACATATGCGCATCGGCAAATTCGTGAGGCGTGCCCTGGGGACGAGTTTCTTATTGGTCCTCGTGTTTGCGGCCCATGCCGGATTTTGCGGCTATACGGCCGATTGCAACCAGGCTCCAACGTGGGGAACGGGTTCCTGGACGATGACTGACTGTTTGGAATTTGAGAAGGCGTGTGACGAGACCGCGAAGCCTGCAACGCCCGGTGAAACGAGCAACAGCCTGCTTGCGATTGTGCCGCCTCGCAGTTATGCGGGGTCTTGGCCTGCAGACCCTGGCAACAGGGCAAGACTCCATGGTGGCAAGATAAGCTGGGAAGGGACCCCCGGGAATTCGCGCATCCGCGTGGCGGCCTTTATGTCCAGGCAGACTTACCTGAACTGGTATTATCCCTGTATGTTCGGCGGAAAAGACCAGGGCGGAGTCGAGCACCAGGCCGGCGGTGAGGCGACATCGGTTTTGACGCAGGGTTTGTGGGTGACGGTCGCGCCCGAGTTGCGCAATTTCTTTTGGACCCAGCATCTTGGATCATGTCCTCCCAGCAAAGAAAGGGTAATGCAGTTGATCGGGCTGAACCCGAGAAGGAGCTATGACGTGGTCCTGGAGATGTGGGTCAACGTGGAAGATCTCTACAGACCGACTCCTGACCCCGGGATCACAGATCATAAGGCCGAGGTTGCGGTTCAACTCAATGAAACTATCAATGTATCGGGTTTGGAGTGCAATAAATGGGCTTTCCCCAATCCCTATCTTTTCTTTTCCACCGACCAGACTTATCAATCGTGGTTTGCGTATAATGCCGCCACAACATATTACAATCCTTCTGCTCCGCAGAATACCGCCCCATGGACGCGGCTCGGGTATACCTATGACTGGGGCAACAAGAACCGTCACGTCGGCGCGAGCGAATTCATGATCAGAGTTCACCCGAATCTCGATGGACAAGGGACCAGCGGAGTGTATGCAACCTATATCAGAGCAATCAAGGACTACGATAAGTCATGGAACGAATATTTCCGGTGTGCATGGCGCCATGACAGAATCTCTGAGGACAACGTCCCCCATGCGGACGTCAATCCCGCCGCTGCGCCGTGAGCGAGCGACAAACGAGCCCCGTCGCCGGCAATATTGCACTCGAAGGAAATCAAATTTCTCACGATCATAAGGGATACCCTGAAACCATGAAAAGACCCTTTGACCCATAGAAGGGTGGGCTAAGCGGAGCGAGCCCACTGAAACTTTTCGAAGCATCTATTCATGTCCCTTTAGAACTTCTCAGCGTCTCAGCGTCGCGTGAAAGCCTTGTCTGCTCGTAACAGTTGTTCACGTCCCCCCGGAACACCCGGAAACAATCGTGTTGCCCGGTTTTCAGGGGTTCTTGCTGCTTCCGATCTTCAGGCTGGTTACATTATTGTTTGAACCGAGCCGGGAAGAGGTTGCGAAGTTTACTGTATGGGCGGGGTGGCATGGGCTGACAACCCTCTGCAAAACCTGTCTGTTCGGTATAGTTGAATAAGGGAGGTCTGAACGTAATGGAAAAAGGTTCGACCCTGATACAGCGGGTGGCAATTTGCTTCCCGGCTGGGGTTATAGGCGCGCTGGCCGTGCTCCTTTTCAGCCGCGTCCTGTTTGAGTTGGGGGTTAGCGCTATATTGGGGGTAAAGGCCCCGGTACCCATGAGCCCGCCGGATCTATACAGGCCGCTCTTCTGGGGCGGGCTGTGGGGCGTACCGTTCGGGCTTTTTATAGAGAGAGCCTGGAAGCGGCTGTACCTCTTCGGTCTTCTATACTTCCTCGCGCCGGTGCTGGCGCTGTACTTGATCTTCCTGCCGATGAAGGGCGCGGGATTTTTCGGGCTTCAGCAGGGCGGGCCGATGTTTGCACTCTACCTGCTGCTGGTAAATCTGCCGTACGGGATAGTCACCGCTTTGGCGGCAAAGGCGATAATGGGAAAGAAGCCTTGATTATGAACGTCATCCAACCGATGTGCTGGAGTGCATTGAGACGAGCACCTCCTGATCGAACAACGGCAAAATGTATAAGGCGAGGAGTATGGTCAGTATCGACATAATAGACGCCAGAGCGGGAATTGCCTGTGTCGTAGGGCCGCCGCCCAACGGAAGCACCGGCACGTTGTTTTTCCTGCAATATTACAGGCTGTGCTCCCATTAAGATGTTATTCTGATTTAAGATTTTACGATCTTGATTTTCCCCGAATAGACATTAACCTCCCTGCATGCTTGGCTTGGGTTAGGACAGCCCATTTATCGAAATGGACATTAACCTGCCAGGAATCTGGTGCGTTGACTTGATTTTATTTTCGATTGCAGTGCCTGTAATTTTCGAAGTTGTCAGCTTTAGCTGAGCGGCTTCATTCTCTGGTTCGGGACCTTCAGGAAAGCCACTCCGGTTATGAACCCTAAACCAGGAGGACTCTTTCCGGCGGCTAGATTTGGAGAGATCATGATCTCAGTCCCCAATTCCTTGAAGGCCGCCTTCTTCCTGCCACTCGCTTCCTGCTTTTTGATGTTGATTTTACCAGCAGGCTGCAAGCAAGAACAACAATCTTTTCAACCCCCGCCACCTAAAGTTGTTGTTAGCCAACCCTTGAAAGAGGAGATTGTCGACTACCTTGAATTCAGAGGCAATACGCAGGCCATCAACACTGTCCAGCTTCGCGCCCGCGTAGAAGGATACTTGGACGGCGTTTACTTCAACGATGGAGATATCGTCAAAAAAGATCAGTTGCTTTTTCTAATCCAGCAAGACACATATTTTGCACAGCTCCAGCAGGCCGAAGGCAGTGTTCTTAATCAAGAGGCGCTGCTGGATCATGCAAAAACGGAGTTCGACCGTTTCTCCAAGCTTTACAAGCAGAAAGCCGCCGCTGACACAGATGTCGACAATTGGCGCAGTCAGCGCGACACGGCACAGGCCGGTCTGGTCTCGGCCGAAGCGCAGCGGGCCCTAGCGAAATTAAATCTCTCCTATACATGGGTATTGGCTCCCTTCACGGGACGTATGGACAGGAGGCTTGTGGACCCCGGAAACCTGGTCGGCACTGCCGGGAGCAATACCGATTTGGCCCAACTGACCCAAATCGACCCGCTCTACGTCTATTTCAATATCCCGGAAACAGTCATCCCTTCTTACATACTGGATGCGCAAACCATTGCCCTCAAGTCTTCCAACTCAAAACAGGACGCTCAAAAACTCCCTGTTTTCATGAACCTGGCCAATGAAGAAGGGTATCCGCACGAAGGGTACCTGGATTTCACAGCAAGTACGATCAACACGTCAACGGGAACGCTGCTTCTTAGAGGCGTCTTTCCAAACACTGACGGCAGAATGCTTCCAGGCCAGTTTGCCAGGGTGAGGCTGCCGCTGGGGAAAAAGAGGCCGGCGGTTCTCGTCCCCGAGGCCGCAGTGCAATTCGACCAATTAGGCACTTATGTGCTGCTTGTAAACGAGAAGAATGTGGTCGAACGCCGGAACGTAAAAACCGGGGCTCAAAAAAAATATTTCTACGTTATCGAGGAAGGTCTTAAGGGCGATGAGTGGGTTGTCACAACCGGCGTGCTGAAGGCAACTCCCGGCAAGCCGGTTACTCCCGAACGGGCCCCGGTGCAGGCGCCCGCGGGAGAACCCGATCAAGAGACGGCCAAATGACGATTTCAGAGTTTTTCGTTGACAGACCTATTTTCGCAAATGTGATCGCCTTCGTTACGATTGTAATAGGCATAGTTGCGTTGTACAGCCTCCCGGTCGCTCAATTTCCCCCGATCGTCCCGCCAACGATACAGGTTTCGACGCAATTGCCCGGCGCAAGCGCCGAAGTCGTCGCCACAACCATCGGTGTTCCTATCGAGAACGCCGTCAACGGGGTCAAAGGTTCGATATACATGTCATCGGTCAGCGGCAGCGATGGTTCGTATACACTTACAGTCACGTTCGACGTTGGGACTGACATAAACGCGTCTCTGGCCCTGGTCCAAAACTTCGTAAGCACCTCGCTTTCCCAGATTCCGGGCGGCGCTCAGCTTCAGGGAGTAACCGTCAGGGAAGTTACTCCCAACATCCTGCTGGTAGTCGGCCTCTACTCAGACGATGACCGGTTCGACGAGATTTTTCTTTCCAATTACGCTCTCATAAACCTTCAAAACCCGATCGCCCGGTTGCCGGGCATCGCCCAGGTTAGAATTTTCGGCGCCGGGCCTTACAGCATTAGAGTGTGGCTCGATCCCCTGAAGCTTGACTCCTATGGAATTACGACTAACGATGTGCTTAGCGCCGTCCAGGGACAGAACATCCAGGTCACTCCAGGCGCGCTTGGCGCGCCGCCGGTGCCTTCCGGACAGCCCTTCCAGTTTACGATAAACGCGCTTGGCCGTCTTTCCGACACCAGCCAGTTCGAGAATATAATCGTCAAGACGGGCACCGGCCAAGCTCCCGAGATCGTGCGTCTGCGCGACGTCTCCCATGTAGAACTGAGCCGGCAGAGCTACGTCAATTTTGCTAATTTAAAGGGTCACAAAGCTGCCCTGCTCCCCATCTTCGCCTACGCTGACTCAAATGCCATCACTGTCGCAAACAGCGTTTACAAGGCGGTGGCGGATATGAGCAAGAATTTTCCTGAAGGACTCAAATATAATATCGGGTATGACACTACCCTGTTTGTCCGCGAAGCGATCTCGAAAGTATATGAAACTCTCTTTATTGCCGGCATCCTTGTGCTGATCGTAATTCTGCTTTTCCTCCAGAACTTCCGGGCTATGCTGGTTCCGGCCACAACCGTGCCGGTCACCATTATCGGCGCTTTCATAGCTATCGCCGCACTCGGCTTTACCATTAACCTGATGACGCTTTTCGCTCTTATCCTGGCTATCGGCATAGTAGTCGATGACGCAATAGTTATCGTGGAGGGCGCTTCATACTACATAGAAAGAGGATTGGCGCCCAGGGAAGCCACGATAAAGGCCATGAGCGAGCTGACCGGTCCCGTCATGGGAATCACTCTTGCCCTGGTTTCGGTTTTCCTGCCTGCCGCCTTTTTCCCGGGCATAACCGGACAGATATTCCGCCAGTTTGCGCTCGTTATCGCTGCAACTGCAGTTATAAGCGCTATGAACGCCCTTACACTCAAACCGGTCCAGTGTGCCTTCTGGTTGAGGCCGCACGATACAGAACATCGGCCAAACTGGTTCTACCGCGGGTTTAACAGGTTCTTTCAATGGGGTACCGACATCTACATGGTTGCCGTTGAGTTCATGGTCAGACGGCCTGTCATGATGTTCATAGTCTTCGTCATCATTATAAACGTCTCACTATATTATTTTCTCAGCCGTCCGACCGGGTTTCTTCCGACCGAGGACCAGGGATATGGGGTTTTGTTCGCCCGCCTGCCGGAAGGATCATCACTGCCCCGCAATCGCGAGGTGGCGAACAAAATAAATGATATCCTCAAACGAACTCAAGGTGTCGACACCTGGGTTACGATAGGAGGCTTCTCTTTCCTGGACTTCGCAAACAACTCCAGTATTTCATCAACGTTTGTGGTGTACAAAGATTGGAAAGAACGCGGGCAGGCCCTAAGCCAGGACGTCATATTATCCAATATCAACCGGGAACTGGCCGGACTTCCGGAGGTGCAGGCATTTGCAGTCGTTCCGCCCCCCATTCGGGGACTGGGCCAAACGGGCGGCTTCCAGATGATGATCGAAGACCGTGGGGACCTGGGATTGCAAGAACTCCAGCAGGCCACGTACGCCCTTATAGGAGCAGGAAATTCACAACCTTCTCTGAAAAACCTTGTAACTTCATTCAGCGCGAGCAGCCCCCAACTCTATTTAAACATCGATCGGACCAAGGCCGAAGCGCTACAGGTCCCCCTGGTAAATGTCTTCAATACGCTCCAAGGCTACCTTGGATCGACATTCATAAACTTTTTCAACAAATTCAACCAGGTATTTCAAGTCTATATTCAGGCTGACAGCAATTATCGCCTCGATCCAAGGGACATCAATGACCTCTATGTCCGAAACCAGGCCGGAGGTATGGTCCCGTTGGGCACCCTCATGGATGTCAAGCGCACCCAGGGATCGGAGTTGATCACCCGTTACAATCTCTATCCAGCCGCGCCCATCTTTGGTGCGGCAGCCCCGCAGTTCAGCTCGGGCGAGGCCCTGTCCTTGATGGAAAGCCTCGCTGCAAATACGCTGCCTCGAGGCATGTCCTATGACTGGACATCTACGAGCTACCAGGAAAAGAAGGTGGGCTACCAAACCTACTTCATCTATGCCCTTTCGATCTTCCTCGTCTATATGGTGCTTGCCGCCCTGTACGAAAGCTGGTCTTCACCGGCTGCGGTTATTCTGGTCGTGCCTGTCGCGATCGTCGGAGTTATCCTCGCTCTAATAATCCGAGGATACAGCAATGATCTCTACACCCAGATCGGACTCATCCTCATGATCGCCCTGGCGAGCAAGAACGCCATACTTATCGTGGAGTTCGCCCGTGACCTGCTGCACGAGGGCCATATGTCAGTCACGGAAGCAGCGATCGAAGCCACCCGCAGGCGGTTTCGTCCAATATTGATGACCTCTTTCGCATTCATCATGGGGGTTGTGCCGCTTCTGTTTGCTTTCGGAGCCGGCTCCGCCAGCCAACGCGCCCTTGGCACAGTCGTCTTCGGGGGCATGATTGCTTCCACCCTGCTGGCTATCCCGTTTGTGCCGGTGTTCTTTGTTCTCCTCGAGCGGGTGTCCAAAAAAATGTCAGGAGATCATTTCCAAGGAGAAACCTCCGACTGATCAGTAACTTAAATCTGACAGGACTCAACTGTGAATTTCAGGATAAAGACGCCGCCAGTAAAATGATGGTATCGTTTGCGGCATCCCACAGGTAGGTTAAGAAAACGAATCCGACCAAGGCGTTGAATGAGCAGCGAATTGTCCTTTCCCTGTGCGCCAGCAGGTATTCCCTCCTCACCATGGAATAGCCGATGCAGATAGAACTGAATACCGCCAATTGGACGAAGACGTACGCGAAATCATGGTGAAGAAGAAATCTTGTCAGCGGATTTCTCTCGTAGAGCAGGCAAGCGTATCTATCAAGTGCATACCAGGTGATGAAAATCGCAATAGTTTTAAATACCAGGGCGAAACAGAACAGGTAATCCTGGATTGCAGTTTTATTTTTCATGCGGTCACCCTTCGAAACCAGGTTGTTGGCTCCGCATTGGGAATCGGTTGTTCCATCATTTAACTTGAATGCGAATAGCACGATTCCTGCTCCACTTAGGGACAGCATTGGCCAATCTCTCAAAACCGGGCTATCTCTTGGGAGTAGAGTGAGTCTTCTTAGGTCGGCAAGAAGTGATCAGGCGATTTGGCTTTTTGAGGGAACTGTTTAGTTTTTTGAGATCTGTGCCCTGTATTTGCCAGGTCCTGACAATTATGCTAAACTGCCCCAGTTTGATTTTCTCCGTGCTCTCTATGGTGAGATCTTCGTGTCTACCAACGCGCTACGCTTCCTCTTCGTGGTGAGACTGGTTATTTCCTTCACTCTGTGTCCTCTGCGGTGAAGCATTTCGTGGCGAAGGCTTACAAGAAAGGTCCTTAGGATGTACAACCCTTACTTCCATTTCTCCTTCTCCCCTTTTGAAAACAACCTGGATCAGCAGTTCCTTTATTTCAGCGAGGGGCATGAGGAGGTAATTGCGTCACTGCTCTATTTCGTCCAGCAAAGGAAGAGCTTTGCACTCGTCTCCGGGGACGTCGGAACGGGGAAGACGATGCTCATCCATCATCTGCTCGGCAGGTTGCCCGGATCGGTCGAGCCGATTGTGATTCCCTGTCCCGACGTGGAATACATCGAGATCTTGCGCTATATCGCGCGGATACTCAAGGTCAACCCGGGAGACAAGGGGATCCTCGATTTAACCGACGATATAAAAATTGTACTCACAAAGGCGCATCTTCACGGCCGTCAGGTCTTGCTGATCATAGATGAGGCCCATCTCCTTTCGATCGGCAGTCTCGAGCATATTCGGCTCCTCTCCAATATCGAAATCACATCAAACAAGCTTTTGCAGATACTGCTGATCGGCCAGAATGAACTCAGGCGCAAGTTACGCCGAAGAGAAATGCGCCAGCTTCGCCAGAGAATAAATGTGAACCTGTTCCTTTCCCCGATGAGCCGTTCCGAGACACTCGAATACATAGACCATCGGCTCGAGGTGGCAGGATCCGGCTTCGACAGGTGTTTTGAACCAGAGTGCAAGAACTCGATCTATAAAATAACCGGCGGGGTTCCTCGCAGCATAAATCTATTGTGCGATACGGCCCTCCTGATCTGCAAGACCGAAAAGGGTGATAAGGTAACCGAGAGTGTCCTCAAAAAGGCGCATGACGCCCTGCAAAGGGAGGTAGTTCTTGCGCCGAAAGAAAGCAAGTCCGGAAGATTTTTCAGCAAGCCGGCGCTTGCCGGGGGGGCCTTGGTTCTGCTCCTTGCGCTGGGGTCCACAGGGTTCCTGGGTTATAATGGAAAATTCGGTGAAAATCTCAAAAGCTGGATTAATGGTCCGAATTTTCCGAAAGCAGCAAGCACACAGGTTAAAAAGTCTCTGCCCTCTGTTGCTGAAGTGAAAAGTGAAGACATCTCCAATCCTTCGGAAGCCGAAGAAAAAAGCGCTTCGGGCACTATGCCTGGTTTGGTGACGCCGCAAACTCCTGGTCCTGAAGTGAAAAGTGAAGACATCTCGAAGCCTCCGGAAGCCGAAGAAAAAAGCGCTTCGGGCACTATGCCTGGCTTGGTGACGCCGCAAACTCCTGACCCTGTGCAGGAATCTCCCGAGGTCCTTTCCAAAGAAAATGAACCGGTTGGAAATATAGATGTAAAGGTCATGAAGATCGATACGACCTCTCCTTCTGTCGAAGAATCTGCGAGTCTCGCACCACCCGAAGAAACACCGGCCAAAGATCAAATTCCCGACGCGAACGGGGAGTCCACGCAAGCTGCGAGAGAAAATGTCGATGAAAAAGGTGAAAACCTTAATGCAGATACCCAAGATCTCCAAACCGGGTGGAAATCACTAAGTCCTTCCGATGTATTCACGATAACAGTACAAAAAGGGGACACACTGAAAGGAATTGCTGCGGAATGGTTTCCTGAAGACCCAGCGGCCGGCGAGACATCGATCCTATCGGCCAATCCCCGGATCTATAATAAAAACCGGCTTTTTGCGGGGGAAATTTTACGAATTCCGCTGCCCAAACAAACCGAACCGGAAAAACGATGATAAGCATCGACCGCAGGGGCGGCAGCGGAGCTTTGGGACGCAACCAAAAGGCCAAGATCATTTCACGACTGAAATCAATCGCCTAAATCGACGAGAAAACAACTACTTAGCCTCATTGCCCGCCAGAATTTTAAGAATTTACATGTTAGCTGCCGCAGTATCTATCCTCTAGTTGGCAAATACTTTGCGCGGACTCGCAGTTTTTTCCTCCGGTGCTGAAAATCCAGAGTGTAGTAAAAGACATACGCCGCTGTCTTTGAAAGCCTGCAATCGGGTCCGATCCTTACCGCATAGATCAAGGCCAGAGACTATTTCGAAGGTTGGCATGTTAGTTGCTTGCTATTTATCCTTATCTCGTAGACTCAGGTGTGCCCGCTTAACCGAGAACAGGGGTAATCTCTGAGTTTAGTGAAATCGCTCAGGTTGATACGGTGGTCAGTATTCACGCCTGAGTTGGATGCCCAAATACTCCGAAGCGCTTCGTACGTTTCAACGGACTGCCGCCCCGCCCTCGTAAAATGTGAACCGGAATTGTGGTTCGCAAGGAAAGGATGAAAAGCAATGTTTAGAGCCTTGATAGTCGACGATGATGAAGACTTTTTGTTCTTGTTGGGTGAATACCTGAAATCAGTTGGCCTCGAACATGATCAGGCTGCCAGCGCGGAGCAGGCTCGCAATCGCCTCAAATCTTTCAGATATGATATGGTCGTTTCGGATTTCAACATGCCGGGAGAATCCGGCCTCGATCTTCTCAGCCACGTTTCATCCATGTATCCGGAAACTCCATTTATTCTTCTGACCGGATGTGATGACCTGCGGGTCAAACGGGAATCCATGAGGATGGGCGCTCAAGCGTACATTCAAAAACCATTTTATCTGAATGAGCTGCGCCAGACCATGATCAATCTGGTTCGGCGCAACGGTCAAAAGGAGGTTTCAGCCGCGTAGCCCGCCAAGCTAGCCGTTGTCACCACTTGCCTCTCGGATTCCTGCTCAAAAAGCGCAAATCAGCATGGAATCGGATTTCTTATCATCTCTCTCATTGATAAATGGGGCGCCAAAATCGTCGCCATTTTCAAATCATTTGTTTACCGATTCGCTGCAAACTGACTCTTTCCAGATTGACAAGTTCTGATCCGTAGCTACATGTCGTCGCTGGCGCACGATTGGATGAAGGATTCCAGTTGAAACGCCTGCTCTCCGGAAAGGTCCTCGAACTGGATGCCACAGCGCCGACAGTACTTTATTTCGCCCAAGCTGGATTCGCGTTCGAGCATCATGTCGTAAACGACCAAGGCTGGCGACAGATCCAGGGTAAAACCTTCCGGAGATCGTGTTTCGACTCTCAACAAAGCCCCCACAGGGTTTTCCCTCTCATCGTGTAGAAAGCAAAGGCCGCTCCTGGAGATATCCAATAACTCGCCGGGATAGGTAGGTGAACCGGGAGACAGAGGCGCGACTCTTACGCTCTCACCTCGTTTCCCTCGAAACCGCTTATGCCTTCGACGTCTGCCTGGTCTTGGAATCGAGTGGGTCAACAATTCTTCAATGGCGTCAATCAATGCCCGCCGATCCACTGGCTTCGGAAGCAGCAAAGCAACACCATACTCCGATAGATCTCTCTGTTCATACTGCGCCCCCCACCCCGTCAACACGATCACAGGGATCATAGTATTCTTTGCTTTCACTCGCCTGGCCACAGCCCATCCGTCCAACTTCGGCATTCCAAGATCCGTGATGACCAGATCAAAATCTTCTTTCCAAACCAATTCGACGGCCTTTTGCGGGTCATCGGTCACCTTGACGTCATGACCGGCTGAAGTGAGCATTGCTTCAAGCACGCCCAAGACCAGCAAGTCGTCATCTACGAGAAGTATTCGGAATGGACCCTGTTCAGTTCCCATGTTTTCTCCGTATCCAAACCAGATGCGCTTGGCGCCTCTTCAAGAGCTGCACGAAGCGACAGGGCCGAGGCCGGCACCCGACACCAGAGTGGCGAGGCATAATCTGGCCGTTACCTGCTTGATTTCGTCGATGTCCTAATGCCGAATCCTTCAATAGATAAATTCGGTGCGTTGCATCACCTCCAACGGCGGAGCTAACTTATTGATGGATGGCGCGGATGTCAACTCATACC
>CAVUGX010000024.1:0-92075 GCA_963741035.1 uncultured delta proteobacterium | reverse complement strand
TGGGCAAGGGGAGACAACGGACCAGAGACCGGAAAATTTAGATAGCATTTTTAGGTGGCCTTACGCGGCGCATCGGCCTGCCAGGGCTGGGATGCCTAAAAGCCTGAAGCAGGACTTCTATCATTCGCTCTTCCCAGAGATCCCTTGCGAATGCGGTCCGCGCCATGTCATATCCTCGCATCCCAAGTTCCATAGCTAGATTTCGGTCTTTGAGCAATTGTGAAACCGCGCGCGTGAATTCCTCTTGAACTGGTGGAATCAGTATTCCATCGTACCCTGGTATAACCAGATTACAGAGCCCGCCAACGCTGCTGGCCACTATTGCGCAACCGGCGGCCATTGACTCGATACATGACAGTGACGTTCCCTCCGAGAAAAGGCTCGGAATAACGCTAATGTGAGCGGCTTGAAACTCCGCCTCCATTTCAGAGTGCGGCTTTTGATACACTTTTATATTTTGGTGCCGACAAGATAGATCGAGCAGAAGAGAATTAGCCGGTTCCCCGCAGCCGACAACCCGGAATTCAACATTCGGGAACTGCGGGGCGAGGCTTTTGAGGCACTCAAGCCAAAGCTGCACGCCCCGGGGCATAACAAATCGACGTGCGAAAATTACGATATTTGGAGCCTTCGCTCCACCCCATTTTGCGTTAACCACATCCGGAGATTGTATATCCGCGAAATTAGGCACATATACGAGACGCTCCCCCCAATCATACATCGGAAAAGCCAATCGCATCGCGTTTATAAAGTTAGTATCAACACATACTACTCTGCTTACACTTGAGCACATCCTAAATTCATTATTTTGCATTTTAAATAGAAGTATTCTTCGCTTAAGATCGACCAGCATAGCCGTGACTGTTCCAAACCGATACCGGTCAAACAGACCATCATGATGTATGCCATGATTTATCCAGATTGATGCCTGACCTTCAGGTGGAGGCATATTTAGATACGTAGAGAAGTAAATAACTATACCTTTTGATTTTCGGCATAATTCTTCCAGGCGTTTTCTGAGATCACTCACCTCGGTAGCGGATATGACACGCAAATGTTCAGCAATGCGTAAATCTGAATCAACCCGAGATTTTTGGAGAATATATGTTCTACATCCAATCCTTTTGGCCAGCGTATACAGAGTGTAAGCGTAGGTTTCCATGCCTCCAATTAAAATATCTCCGTTAATTGGATCAATCAGGTCATGTTCATTTAAAATATAAATGTTTATTCCCTTGAGTTCCGAGTATGACTTTTCAAAATTATTGGTGTTCAAGCATTTTCCTTCACTTAAAAATGATTTTCGGTGTCCTGAGCTATAGTTTAATCAACAAAACCCCGCTGATTGTATGGATTACGGTCGCCTTGTCATTGAGTACGCCTGTACCGCCAAGTAAAATGGCTGTAGTGGGCCAGGCTTTCTACCAAGAAGCGGTCTGACAAGATGTTGCTTCAACATAAATTTGAGCAATTGCAGGCCGCTCGGCCTTCCGTAAGGATATGGCCCGGTGTTGGAATGAAGCATATCCAGGGGATGTACGGTGATCTCTTGATGTAAATAGTCAAAATGCTTGCGCAGTCTCTCCGCCAACCGTTTATGGTCTCCCACGCCCAGTTCAGAGTCACCGCGCAAGTCCAGGTCGATTGTCACAACCAGCAGACCACCGGGCCTCAGGACCCGCGCGATCTCCTGGATGGTGTCTTCGAACGAGTTGATGTGCTCCAGGACGCTGATACAGTAGATGACGTCCGCCTCGTCATTGTTAAAGGGAAGTCTTGCTTTCTCTATCAGCCTGAAATTGACCTCACCCGGCGCATGAGGCAGGCAGTGGGCTGCCCGCGGCAGATCGACGGCACAAACGGAATCGATGTCCGTACAGGTTACCGAATAACCCAACCGGGCAATCGAAAAAGGAAAGAACGTAACTCCACTTCCGAGGTCGATAACGTGTAGAAGTGAACCGGTCGGGAACTTCTCGCGCCAATTCTTCAGATGATGATAAACATAGGGGTATTCCCAGGCACGACTCCACCAGTGCAAGGCGTCTCTTGGCCAATAATACTGCGGGCTGCGAAACTGTTCCTCCTTATCCATGAAGTCTTTTTGCTCGGGCTCGAGTAGTTCGAACAACTTGCGCCATTCGCCCGTTTCGAAATCTGAGACAGCAGCGATACCACTTCGATCAAATACGTGATTCTGAGGATAAGACATTTGTAGAAGACTCGGTTTTCTTGATCAAAACGTAGGCAAACCCAAAAGTCCAAATTGCGTGCGCTATATACGCAACACATCTACCACCGGCTAAACCCAAGGCGCCCCACGGAATGAGGGCTGAGGTCGTCCCAATGAATACAAGCGCCCAGCCGGCATTCATTGCACAACCTATCCACATGCGGCCTGAAGCGGCGATGATCTCGCCCACAGGTATTTGAATGGCTAATAAACCTGCTGAGAGCAGCACTACCACCAGCGTCGGCCAACCCTGCTCAAAGGTCTTCCCGTAAAGTCCCATAATGAAGGGGCTTGCCAAAGAACCAATTACAAGGAGCGGGAAAACTACGACAGAATTAATTTTAATAGATGTCCAAAGAATCTTCCCCGCGCGAACATGGTCATTTTGTCCCAGGCGCTCGGAGAGCATTGGCAGCAAAGCCTGACCAAGTATACCCGGCAGGAACATCAGCGCCCCAAACCACTGGTTTGCCGCGTTAAAAAGCCCCATCTCCGCATACCCGTTCGCTCGATTCACAAGCATCGTATTACAGATCCAATTCACGGGCCCTATTAAGACGCCGGATAAGGTAGCCGGCAATGAAAAGCTCCACAAGATCTTCCATTCACTCAAGCAACCCTTAAGCGTAGCCTTTATCCCTGCCCGGCTGCTTTCGGCTCGAATGGCCCTGTTGCTCACAATACAACTCACGGCCATTGATAGTACCATTCCCCATACCGCGCCCTCCTTGCCCCCCAGATAGACGCCTCCCACCATCAGCGGAAAGGAGCTGATTCCCGTTATGAGATTCACCCGCGCGATTTCCCTGAAAGCTTCGAAGCCTGTGAGGGCTCCTGCCTGTGCGCCGTTAACCGAGCTTATACAAAGCATGATAGCCGCTATTCTCAGCAGCGGTCCTAACTGAGGAGCAGCCAGCGTATGCTCGGCTAACCACGGAGCCATGATTAGCAGCAACAAGGCCATCAGCCCGCCGGTACCCCAGGCCGCAAGCCCGGAAAGGGCCATGATTCTGCCTGCCCTGGCTTGATCCTTCAGTCTGAATTCGGCTATGTATTTTGCGGCCGTAGTGCCAAGTCCGAATCCGGCAAAGGCGCCGAACAACCCGATGGTGCTCTGGATTACACCCAATTCCCCGAATACTTCCCTATCCAGCATGCGAGCTACGAGAACCGAGGCTGCGAGTCCCAAAACGCGGGAAATGATCCCACCGATAAGGCTCCAGAATGCTCCGTATGAATAGCGATACGCTAACGGCGAGCTGTGAATGCGATTCCAATAGCCTCGCAGCCAGGGAGGACACCCGGCCAGTACTCGCCCAGTAATACGCGCTCGATCTACATGCATTTTGAAGAAACTCACCGAAAATTCTCAATAATTCCCCGGGGGGGTACAGGAGGCCGTTTTCACATCAAATCCTAAGAAACCGGCAAGCCCTGCCATGACCCATGCACGCAAACGGCCGCCCGTAGAGATCAAACGCGTTTCATATTGAGGATCTAAGACTTCCGAAGGTATTTTGGAGAGACTCATCAGAGATGTAAAGCATAGCTCCGCAGACTCGGTTACATTCTTCTGGGCCGATTGCCGCCCTGGCGGGCATAACATTTCCGACTGCGGGTATTCATACCTGAAAAACAGGCAGACGGGTCATTCCGGGAATGTGACCTTTGTGTTACATGACGATGGCAGTCTCGCGGAGTTTGAAAACTCAAGTCACCGCTGCCCGGGCCGGTCCGCTGTTCGATCTGCTGCCGAGCCTTCGCCTGGGCTGCCACGACCGTTCGTAAAGAGTACGGGAGATGCATTTCAGGAGGTTAAGATGGGGGCCTGAAAGTTTTCGAACAGGAGTTTCGGAAAAACCCCTGTTCGAATCATGAAGCAATTTTTCGAGCATTAGTTCAGGATGGACAGAAGCGGCGGGGCATGCAGTAGACCTGTGAAAAAAGTCTCCCCGCTCTGCGAGGCGCGCATGACGATGGCGTACGCTCACGGGACTACTACCACGTCTCCCCGTTCCAGAATTATGTTTTGCTCGAGTTTTTGGCCCTTCTTTATTTTCTTGTAGTTAAACGCGATGTGCACGGTTTCCTTGCCGGAATTGCGCAGTATGACGATCTTGCTCTCTTCGGCAAAAGTCGTCAGCCCCCCCGCCATTGCAAGCGCCTGGAGCACTGTCAGTGGTTTCGCCACGTTGTACATGCCCGGCTTGTTCACCTTTCCAACGACATAGTACTGCAGGCTTCCGAGTTGCATGACGCTCACCGAGGCGACAGCACTAGGGATGTATTCGTGAAGGCTTTGTTCCAGGGCCTCTTTTGCCTGCACGGTTGTCAAGCCTCCAACCTGCACATCGCCAACCAGCGGGAAGGATGTTTTTCCATCGGGCCTGACCACGAGGTCCTTTCGGTTGAGCGATTCTTCGCCATAAACGCTGATTTCCAAAACATCGCCCGGCGCGATTTTGTAGTCGGCGGTGACTTGTCCACTTTCTTCAGCCGGTTTGGCCCGGGCTTCGGTGGCTTGTCCGCTTTCCTCGGCCGGCTTGACAGGGGCGCCGGCGACTTGTCCGTTTACCGCAGCCGGTTTGGCAGGGGCTCGGGACAGCCTGGGCAGGGCCATCCAGTCTGAAGCACAGCCTGAAGCGACAATCAGCACCAAAAGAAGCGCACACAAGGTTTTCATCTATAGAAATCTCCCGGTAAGATTATACGGTCGATAAAGGGTCCCGTTACCCCTCCAGTTGTTTTTTCAGGTCCAGGGCCGCCTTCCTGGATACAGCGTCGAGATTTTCCTGCAGCGCCTTCTCCAGATAACGGCTTGCTTCCTGCCTCTCCCCTCTGGTTTTGGCGATCATTGCAGCATGGAAATTCAGCGAGCCGGCGTCCGGACTCAAAGCCAACGCGGTTTGAATGCGGAACCAGGCGGTATCGAGATCACCCTGTTTGAATGACACCCACGCCGCGGTGTCCATAAACGCAGGATTGTCCGGTTGCTTGGCGATCACCTGTGCCGCAAGGTTCGCCGCCTTTGCGAGGTCCCCGGGGTCGGTTCTGTACTCGGCATAAAGGTATGCCAAATCGTTCATAACTGACGGTGACCCGCTCGACTTGCCTAACAGTTCGTCGAGTAGACGGCTTGCATCGTCGACGCGGCCTTTCTGCTCATAGAGCATAGCCAGACTGAGGGCATTCGATGGAGACGAATTGATATGGTACATTTTTTCCATTTCAACAATTGCTGAATCGGCTTTGCCTTGCGCGGCGTATACAATGGCCATCGCCCGATGTGGATCGCTCCACTCAGGGGCCAGTTGAACAGCCTTGGCAAAAGCTTTTTCTGCTTCAGCCAGATTTTTGTGCTGGGCGTGAATTTGACCTATAGAATAGAAAGCAGGAGGTGATGGCTGTCTTTTGGCGGCCTCCGCTTCAACCAGAGCCATTCCGCTCTTGTAGTCCCCTTTTTTCTCGTATGCCGCTACCAGGAGTGGTATGGCGCTTTCCCATCCATTTTGCGCGGAGAGGGCTCGTTTGAGCCAGTCGATCGCTTTATCGGGCTTCGACTGTGCGAGCATCAATTGTCCCAATTCCACCAAGCCGGCGGCAGAATCGGGAGTCAGCTTGACCATCTCGCTGAAATCCTGCTCTGCCTTCGAGAACTGCGACTGTGTCAGCAGCACCCTTCCTCGAGTTCTAAGAAATACCGGGTTTTTTGGCTGCAGTTCCAGCCCCTGGTCCAGGACCTTCATGGCCTGGTCCATGTCCCCTTTGGCCAGCAGTATTCGGACGTACTCGAGTCTTAGGTCATTGTTTGCAGGGTTTGCCCTGATTGCATTATTCAGAGTGTCTGCAGCCAGAGAATCCTTCTTGTTGAAAAACTGGCTCCTTGCCAGAAGAATCGTGGCCGAGGCATCTTCCGGCCGTGCCGGCGCCGCCTGTTGCAGGTGTATTTCAGCCTCTTCGTACTTGCCTCCATCCAGCAGCAGCCTGCCGAGCAGAAGGTGGGCCTCGGAATTGCCCTGGTTCTGCTTGAGAACTTCATCGCAGATTTCGATGGCGGCAGGTTTCTCGTCCTTATCGGCAAGAATGGAAGCTTTCGTTAAGAGGAGCTTTTCTTTGCCGGCGGGCTTGATATCGAGCTTGAGGGCTGTCTCGATTCGTCCCAGCGAGTCTGCGCTGTTCCCCTTGGATTGAAATATGGAAACCAGTCCCAATGTGGCCTCTACATCGGCAGGTTCCTTTGCCAGGATTAATTCGAGGACATTCTGCGCCTTGTCAATCTTTCCCTGCCGATGATAAAATCCCGCCCTGGCCTTGAGCATTTGGGAGTCATTGGGGAGCTTTTCATAGGCTTCCTCAGCCTCCTCGGGCATCTTCAGCTCTTCAAAAGCCCTTGCACGTAAAAGCGCGAAAGAATTTTCCCCGCCATTGGCGTCCACCATTTCATCCAGCTCTTTAACGGCGCGTTTCTTATCGCCGTGTTCGGCGGCGAACGAGGCAAGAAACAGGTAGGGAAAAGACGCCTTGGGCTCAATATGGGAAGCTTTTACAGCGGCTTCTTCCATCGCTTTGAAATCGCCCACCGCCTTGAGGGAAATGGCGAGCAGCCTCTGGACTTCGGCATTTGCATCCGCGTCCTTGACTTTTCTCAACACTTCGATTGCCTGATCGTACTGCTTAAGACCAATGTGGGCGGTCGCCTTGACAACAGCGATTCTGGTCTCGAAAGGCTCCGGTTTAACAATTTTCGCGATCTGCTCCAGGGCCATCTCCGGCTGGCCCCCGCAAAGCAGCGTTGCCACTTCCAGCCTGGCTTCATCAAGATTGGGGTCCAACTCCAGGGCCGTGTTCAGGGTGCGATAGGCTTGGGCATATTCCTTCTGGGCAAGGAGAGCCTTGCCAAGCGCGAGGTGAGCGGCCGCGCTTTTGGGATCGAGCTGCAGAGCGTTCTTGTACTGAAGGATGGCGCGCACCGGATCGCCGTTTTCGATAAGCCGGTCCCCCCGCGTGACAAACTTCGCGGCCTTTTCCTCCTTGCTGCTGCAGCCAGGGAGATAAAGCAGTAGGGGAACGCAAAGCAGAACTGTTAGTATACGGGTCCTCATATCCATTTTGTGCCTCCATAACCGGGCCCGGATGCGTCTGGTCCGGCAGCGGGTGCCGGAGTTTGGCGGACGAGCCCGGCATTGCGGTTTATTTATCGCGGTCCGTATTTGCCGTTCAAATCCTTTGACTTGACATCATTGAAGATCAGGCCGAGGACCTTTTCACGGGGAACCATGCCCATGGCGTTCTCTACGCTGGTCCGGGAGGTGTGGCCAGCCCTTGCCACCATGATTATGGAATCCACATACTCCGAGAAAACGAGCGCGTCAGGAAAACCGTTCATGGGCGGGGTATCAAATATGATGTACCGATCCTCATAACGTTCTTTAAGCTCCTTGACCAAGGCTTCCATTCTCGAGGACCCCATCAGTTCCGGGGCCTGCAGAACCCTGCCGCCGGCAGGAAGGACCGTCAGTTTTTCGATCCCGGGGTTTATGAGAATTTCTTCAAGCCCGGCCTCGTCGGCGAAAAAGGACGTCAGACCGCGTACTTCCTGATCCAGACCCAGAAGGGTGTGAATGGAGGGATTTCTGAAATCGAGGTCGACCAGCAGGGTAGTCTGCCTCGAATCCCTGGCTATACTGATCGCCAGATTCGTTGCGATGAGACTCTTGCCTTCACCTGCATCAAACCCTGTGACTTGGATGGTAGACCAGCCTTGAGACCGGGTCCGGTTGAAAATCAGCGTCCTCAGCATCTTGAACTGCTCGGCAACCCGGTTGTCTTCATCCAGTATGATTTTGTTCTTAAACAAAGCCCGGGTGTGAACCGGGATCACTTTAGTCGTCGAATAGGCAGGACCACAAAATCCCGCCAGTTGTGGAAGCTTCGGTGCAAGCTTCTCACACATCCATTGTTCTGCCTTACTGCGTCCCTGGACGATTCGTCTAAACCATTGCATATCGATCCTTCACTCTAACTTGCCGAAGTTTCATAGGATTTTCTTTTGAACCAGCCGGCCCAGCTTTGCGTAAACGATGTCCAGGTCCATTACGAAAAAGTGGACAACAAGGATTATGGCAATAACGCCGCACAAGCCAGCAACCCAGAGGGCTAAGCTTCGTCTGCGCCTGGCGGCAATATCGGCTTCGGATATTATTGACGGTATGATCGAAATAATGGGGAACCTGCTTATTCGTTGAAGGACTTCGAGATCATGGATTCTCTTATCCGAAAATTCTCGCGCGACGGCCGTTCCAACCGACAATCCTAACGCCAGGACGGCGCCTGCCAGCATTATGGCGAGCCGGTTGGGTTTAGCCGGTTTTTCCGGCAGAAATGCGGGCTCAACCACCTGAAAGGATTCCCCCTTTTTCTCTTCTTCCATCCCCTGGGCAACTCTTGCGCCCAATAACTTTTGCTCTATCGCGTTATAGTTGAACTTGGCGGATTGGTACTCCGTCTCCATATCGTTAAACTGCTTTGCGACCTGGGGCATGGAGTGCAGCTTATTCAAAAGATCTTTGGTATCCTTTTCCAGTTGTTTTTTTTCTGCCTGAAGGGATGCAATGGAAACAGAAATCTTCTCCAGCTCGGTTTTCAGGGTGATATAGGCCGGGCTGGTCGGGGCCGAAGTGATCTTCGAACCTGCTTGCCGGTCATTATGCGACTCGGCCAGCTCCGCCTTTAACTTCTTTATTTCCCGTTCGGTGCTCTGCACATCAGGATGTTTATCGGTATAAGTGGATTTAAGGTTGGCCAATTTGGTTTCGGCGGCCTTGAGATTATCCATCATCTGATCGTATCCAGCGCCCGTTTTACCTCCCGATTCCAAAAGGGTGATCTCCTGGTCCTTCGCTTTAACGGTCGGATGGCTGGAGGAATACTTCGCCAACGCCTGAGTACGTTCCAACTGGACCTCCCGCAACCGTTCCGCTGGGGTCAACACCTTGGATGTGGTGCTGCCTGAATAGGGGTCCAACAATGCCTGGTCCCCCTTAAGAATCGACTGCTGTTCCTCGAGGGAAGTAAGCTGCATGCCGACGTCGCTGAGGCGCTGGCTGAACCTTTCCAGCTTCTGCATATTGAGGGCGGAATATTCCGGGAGTTCCTCCAGGTGCTCTTTCTGGAAATCAGCGAGCCTGGTCTGCAGCTCGTCTATCCGTGCGTGCTCCTGCTTGAGCTGCTCGGTCAAAAATTCGGTGGTGCCTCGAGCTACCTTCTCGCGCGACTCGAGGTTCTTTTCGAGGTAAAAGGAAACTATCTCATTTGTCACAGCCTGAGCCTTCGCCGGGTCCTCATCCTCGTAGGAGATGGAAAAGGCGATAGTTAGATTCACCGGTCCGCCGCCGTCCTTGTTAACTTCAGCATTGATCGTCTGAAATGAAATTCGTTTGCGGATTGCATCAACTAATTCCTCAGTGGTGAGCTTCTTTACCTTATCAGGAAGAAGATTGTACTTTTCCACCAGCTTCAGGATTTTGGAACGCGATGTCACTTCCTGAGTTATGGCCTGGATTCGCTCCTGTGCGTAGGTGGTAACGGTTGAAGGCACTATGGCGGTTGGTATCTGCTGGTTTAAGATGAGCACAGTTGCCGTTGACTTATAAATGTTGGGCAATACGACGCAAATTATTGCCGTCAATAGCAGCAGTGCGATAAGAGGCCACAGGAGCCAACCCTTTCGCCTCCAAATAATCTTTTTTATTCTCTCAAGTTCTTGTTCCTGCCCCATAATTTCGTTCTGTCCTTAGTTTGAGAGCGCCTCAGGGCAAATTACAATCTCGCGGCGCGCGGACGACTGTAATCCCTCGACACAAGCCTTTTGCCGTCCTTCAAGCGCGCTGTCACGATGTGGTTCCTGCCGATTATGACCGCTTCCGGCCTATTGTCTGCTGGCAAGGCCTAAAGGTTTCAACGAAGCATGCTCACGCACTTTCAGGTTGCGCATGCGCACGACACCCCCAAGACCGAGCGTCGCTGATGAGGCCGGTGTCGTCAAGTGTCTATGACCGCAGAAAAGCAGGGGTACTTTATTAAGATTAGTTTACAGGTTCATGTCGCTTGTGTGGAGATTGGGTGAACTTGAAGCGGGAGGGCGTGAGGCGCGTTTTGACTGCGCCCCGTTTCGGCGCCTGAGTGTCCCATCGGCGGAAACGTCAGTCCCGGCGCGATCGGGATCAACCCAACCATAGAAAGGACCATTCCCACGATCATGCATACCTCCCTTCTGACAGAACGACTCGATCAAGTTACAACAGGCGCTTACGAGGGGGATTTCGTTTAAGGCAGGTTATCGATTTTCCATAATTTTTTTGTAGATTGACACCGTCAGCTTGCCGGGCTCGACTCCAACCTGATCTTCCAAGGCGCTTTTGCACTCATCGTACACTTTTAAGGCTTCGGCGCGCATCCCGCGGTTCGAGTAGATCAGCATCAGCTTCTGATATGCTTCTTCGCGTGCCGGATCTGTTTTTATAATCAACTTATAACACTCGACGGCTTTTTTCGAACTACCTTGCCTCTCATACAGCTCGGCAGTCCGGTAAAGAACATCGATGTACATGGCGCGCAGTTCACTTCTTTTCGGCTCGACCCATGCGACATAAAGGTCCTCTGAAAGAAAATCGCCCCTGTACAGATCGATGCATGACCTGTAGCAAAGCATGGCTCGCCTGGTATCTCCCGCATCCTCGGCTTTTTGCCCCCGTTGACGCAGGGCCAGAAATTCGTCCAGGTCCACCTGACACAAGTCTTTTCTGAGTGAAACAAGGTTCTCCTTCAAAACCAAATAAGAAGATCCCGGAGTCTTATCCATGGAGGGTTCCAGCGTCTTACGCAGTCGATGCAAAAGTACCTTGAAATTGCTGTCCGCTGAGAATGGATTTATCTCCGGCCAAATATCCTCAATCAGAACGTCTTTTGGCACACCTTCGGCCCCTCGAGTTATGATCGCCTTGAGCATCAATTTGCGTTGCTTTGCCTTCCATTCGTGCTCACCGATAAGCGCTTCGCCCCGAAAAACCTGAAAATTCCCGAAAGTCTTGATTTGTATCCGAGGGATACCGTGATCCGATGTTCTGTGCTGTTCGTATGCTTGACCGTCTGTTCCAACAGGTTCGAGATCGTGGCCTTCGATTTCAGTAATATGGCCCCGTTCGCGAACTTTGTTCAGTTGGCGGTCTTTTTCGGCAAGAGTACACAGGAATTTACTTTCAGAATTGAGCATGCGCTCGGTGAGCCCTTGCGCGATTGCATACGAGATCGAAGGCCGCCTGTGGAGAAGCCCTTCAAAATCATCTCTTTTCAATTCCAGCAACTTCACCAGGGTCAGGGTCCTCACCGTCGCGGACCTCACTCCCGATGGGTTGTAAATACACATTTCGCCGACATAGTCTCCGGCCGGACAAACCCTCAGAAGGTGCTCCTCAGGACTACCAAAAGCCTTAACGGCTTCGAGTTGGCCATCGATAATTATGTAGAGGCGGTCTCCAGGGTCACCTTCATAAAAAAGTACGGTATTCGCCGGGTACTCGACCTCTCTGACGATCTCTGCCAGGAAATCGATGTCTTTCTTTTTAAGCGAAGCGAAAAGAGGGACTGTCCTAAGCAGTTCGATCATTTCTGCTGCCTTTGAATGATTTTTGTGGAAAAGCTGCCGGAAACATCCATGAATGGAATTAAGTCAATAGTTACTTTACCGCAATATTAATATTAATTTGCAACCTAACAGGGTGATGAAAAAGTCCAGCTTAGTGGGAACTAGGTGCAAAAACGGTATTAAGCCACGTCATCCCTAGGAAGGCGGGAATCTAGGCTTTTTTGTAACGATGCGTAATCACACTGGATTTAAGCCTTCGCGGGAATGACGCCCCGTTATTTTCACACTAAAGTGGGAAACTGAATCCTTTTTCAGCAGCCTGCTAAGTTACCGTTCCTCCGGATCGAATAATATCAAAATTCTTGCAGCCGCCCAAAAAATTATAAACCAGAACGATCCAATCCTCAAGGTTTCGGCATCATGGTTGACCGTTACTACTCAGAGCTTCCCCGTTACAAGTAACCTTCTGGAAACCATCGTGTGCTACAAGCAGCCAAATTCGCAAGAGCGTTGTGTCCCAGGGTGAGTTTTGGCCGTTTGAATACTGTCCTTAGGCGTTGAAACCAGCCCCGAGCATCGAATGGCCAGTCTTCCCGAATTAAGCGCTTGCCCTTCTGATGCCCGCGTAGAGTCATTGTCACGCACTGACAGTAAAAATGTGAGGGACCGCCGGCGACTATCCCCGGTCCTTTACGTTATTCCATTTTCCCTTACGTGTGTTCAGGGGTGAATGAGTGAACGAATCGTGTCAGGTTTTCCCGAGCCGCAGTCAGGCCTTTCGGGCGTGGGTGATAGCCAGGGAAGCCCGCTCTATCTTGCCGATGCATGTATTGGGGAGGAGGCGTCAATGAATTTCAATCAGATCAGCCGATTGGTTCGCCTTCATGAAAAGGCTGAACAGCATTCAAATGAATACAAAAAGCTCTTGGGGAACTGTAGCGCTCAATCGAAAGCTCTCCGGCATCTGCGGGAAGCGGAGCGGCTTCGTTCCCGGATTTCGCGCCTTATCAGGGATCTCACTGCGGCTGCGATCTGACCCGGAATATCATCGGTGTGGGAGATCCCGTCTTCACACGGAAGGTTCTGAATCATTGGCGGAAACGGGTTGGAAGCGTTTCGAGAGTTTGCGGTCGACATTTTTGCGGGCTACGAGACTGCCGGGCCTTGGCGGATCTAAGCCATACCGGGAGCACTGCCTCAGGTCGGGGTAATCCCAGCCATTGGCCGGAGGCAGAAGCGGATCTGACCTGTGTGACAGGGAGTAGATCATGAAACCTGATACTCGACACGAATGTCTGACGCAGCATCCTTTTTCACTCGATGAAGGCACTCCAACCAAAGCCGAATGCAGAGACCTTTGGCTTCGCTTCAGCGTTCTGGATGAGGTCATAATTCATTCAGGAATGGTGGCTCAACTCGCCCATATCCTTGCCCTTTATGTCAAACGAGCTGGACTGAAGTTCAACATCGATTTGATTACGGCCGGCGGATATCTTCATAATCTTGTAAAGGGACAGCCCGATTTAGGCACACTGGCTAGTACATGCAAGGCATCCCTCAACCTGCGTAAATATCCGCCTGACAGTGTCGAAGAAATCACCTCCAGGGTTAATCGCGCCGGAATTATCAGAAACTGGGTTGAAAAACTTCTGGGGCTCTCATTGGAAACTATCTTTCGGAACCATAGGAGGCGAATCCTTGCAGTTACGGTTCAGGGAATCAGGAACGTTTATCTCCTCGTGCATGGAGCTGTTGGGTTTAAGACAGATGGCGAATACCTTACAGCACAGGAATTGCCGCTTTGCCCGGAAGGTATTCACCAAGCCCGGGCATTGAGAGAGGAACTGCAAAATATACCACTCTCAAACATTTATAGCAGTGATCTGAAGCCTGCCATTGAAACGGCGGCGATTATAGCTGAACCTCATGGGATTGAACCCGGGATACGAGCCGGACTGAGAGAAATCAGCCTTGGAGAGTGGGGTGAATCGACATCCGCAGATTTCCAGCAACTCTACTCAGGGCGATTTGGACACGACATTCTGCATTTCAGACCACTTGGCGGTGAGACCCTTTTCGAGTGCGCTACCAGGGTTATTCCGGCATTTTACGACATCTTAAATTCGACATTAGGAAATATGGTCATTGTAGGGCACCCTGTCGTGAATCGGATCATTCTCTGCCATGTGCTGGGACTCTCTCTGGAGAACTTATTCGAACTGAATCAGTGTTACGGCAGGGTCAACCATATATATTGCGACGGACCCTATATGCGACTCAAACGTATGAACGATGATGACCGGTCGCCTTAACGGTAAGGGCCGCCGGCTCCTTCGCACTCAAATCCATGAGTTTACATATATCGGGCGTGATATTTAGCGTTACCCTCCCGGCAAAGCAGCAAACGAAGGCCTTATGAAAAGAGAAGACCCCACATTAGTAGTATTGATTGCGGATGACGACGAAGACGATTGTCGTCTTGTGGAATCGGCTTTTCAGGAGATTGGTACTGCCCATGATTTGCATTTTGTATGTGATGGGCAGCAACTATTGGATTATCTGTACAACGAGGGGGAATTTGCGGACCTTGAAAAGTACTCGAAGCCCAACCTGGTGCTTCTTGATCTAAATATGCCGCGAATGAACGGCCATGAAGCCCTGGCAAAAATAAAATCCGATCCGCAACTGAAGGACATCCCCGTATTGATCCTAACCACCTCCAAAGAGGAGTCTGACATAACCTTGAGCAAGCTGGCCGGTGCTTCCTCCTTTCTGTCAAAAACGGAGGCGTTTGAGGATTTGGTTGATATGCTGTCGAAGTTCTGCTTTGCAATCCTACATAATCAGGATGTTCCCTTTCAAGTGATCGGATCTTGACCTGACAATCAACGCGAAAGGGTTTAGGTAAAAGCATCATGGAGAACCCGGTAATCATGCGTGGCAATAATTATTCAGCGTCATTCCAATTACCATCCGATACCTCGCGCGATGGCCTTCCGATCAGCATTTAACCAATTCGGTCCATGCGAAAAACCGGCTCCACTTTCCGAGTTCTTCCGGGCCCATGGATGAGCGCAACAAGTTGGGGTTCACAATCTTTCCAAATCTTTCCGCCTTCGATAATCCATAGGGATGATAAGGCAAAAGGGAACATCGCCGGACACCCATTTCACACAAAAGCGCTGCAACGGACCCTATATTCTCCTCGGTTGCCGTATATGACGGAATGAGCGGAACTCGGACAACGACATCTTCCGGTCTTATATCGATCAGATGCGCGAGGTTTGCAAGAATCTGCGTATTACTGACTCCGATCAGAGCCATGTGTTGCTTCTCATCAGCCACCTTCAGGTCGATGAACACCAGATCGATGAATGGCAGGATATTCTCAAAATCCCGCCATTCGAAAAATCCGTTTGTCTGGATGGTGGTGTGGATGCCCTCGGTTTTGAGCGAATAAAGAAGAGGTTCGAGAAATCCTATCTGATATGTGGGTTCCCCTCCGGACAATGTGATACCGCCGTCAGATGTCTCGTAAAAGAGACGGTCTCTTAGCAGAATCTCGATGAGTTCAGAGACCTTATAGCTTCGCCCCACCAGTTCCAAAGCTCGAGCCGGGCAGGTATTGGCGCATTCCCCGCAACCTGTGCAGCGTTCTCGTTCGATCCGGTCCGCTCGCTCCAAGTCGATCGCGTCCTCGGGACATGCTTTTATGCAGTCGCCACAGCCTATGCATCTGGCTGCATGAAATACAGCCTCCGGAAAAGGAGAAATCAGTTCCGGGTTGTGGCACCAGGGGCATTTCAGGGTACATCCCTTGAAAAAGACGGTCGTCCGGATGCCTGGCCCATCGTGGACCGCATAGCGCTCGACACTGCCGATGAGAGCCTCATTCATAACGGCGGCGAAAGCTTCTGAAGCTGCCTGGCCATAAACCCGAACTTGTACAGGTAATTCAGGTTTCCGTCGGGCGCAACTTCATGGTGCAACATGGCGGCGAGCACATCCTGGTTGGGTTCGAGCAGAAATTTGATTAGAGCGCGACCGTCTTTAAATGTAATCTTTATGTGAGGATCATCGATTTCGCCTTCCTTGACATGCATACCCCCATCATGGAAGTCAACACCCACGGCGATTTTCCGCGTCATATCGAGGAACTGATAGCGTCCTGTGAAATTTTCGAGGTTTTTCTCGTACCCTAAGGGCAGGCTGTACACGATCTTCATCAAATCCAGCAGAACTTCCAGAAAGTCCTCGGCCGCCTCGGATTCGATCACCCTGGTGAGTTTATCGAGACGTTCCATATATCCGTTCGGCATGGCATCCTCCTCATCTTCCCCCGGGAAATGGAACTTCATGCTCGCCTGGGAGGTCATATTGCGAGCGCGAGATCAATTCATCCTTCATCATGTCGTTGAGATCTTTGAAATAAGCGGAGTACCCCGATACGCGAACCATCAGTTCCGGGTAATTTTCCGGGTGCGCCTTGGCGTCCATGAGCATTTGGTAAGTCATGATATTAAACTGGATCTGCTGCCCACCCTCCCGGAAGAATGTTTCCACGTTTTTAGCGAAGAGGGGGATAATGCTTTCCTCGTCACGCTCGGGGGTATACTTGAGGTTGAATGCCCAGCATCCTGGAACGTTGGGTCCACCGAGGGAGGCCACGGCATGCAGGCATGCCGGTAATTCAGGAGCGGCCCCGGAAACCGGGGTTATACCGCTCGACAGGACTTTCCCCGCTTTTCGGCCGTCTGGAAGTGCTCCACAAAGTCCTCCCAGTCCGGCATGATTGGTCATCGTCCAATATGCAGGCCGATACGGCCCGCCACGATAATTCAGGTGTGCCTGGTAAACTTCAAAAAGATGCCGAATAAGGGCCTGAGAGTTCCTGATGGCAATCGAATTTTCCGTGCCGTACTTTGGCGTTTGGTGCTGCAGGTATGCGCGCATTTTCTCGTCACCCTCCCGGGAAAAATCTGCCCTGAGCGCACTCAGGATCTCCGGGAAGGAGTACTTGGATTCAACGAAAACGGCTTGTTCTATTGCGTTAAGTGAGTCGACCACGTCTGCGAACCCAATGTGGGTCGCACCTGAAGAATTATAGACGGCCCCGCCGCGGATCAGGTCCAGCCCTTTATCGAGCGGTCCTTCGAAGTAGGCGGAAAGCAACGGTGAGGGCATCACGTCCTGGTGTACCTTACCGAAACACTCGTTCATCTGGATGGCCTGCTCGATCAGCCAATCCAATTGCGTCGTGAATATGTCCCAGAATTCCTGAAAATTGTTCAGCCTTGTCGTTGCAAGGTCCGGGGTTGCGGGGCCGATCTGATCGTCCCCTGTGATCGGGCGTTTGCCGCTGAATAACGCCATCTCCAGGGCCGCGACCAGATTCAGCAGGATGGCACTGGAAGCGGAATAGTCTTTGCCGCCGCTGGCCAGTTCGACGCAACCGATTATCGCATAATCTCTTGCGTCCCCGGTCGTTTCTTTCTGCCCTTCCAGTGCGGCGATATTGGCAACATCGTTATAAATTGCAGGAACTGCCTTGGTATTGATTATCACCTCGGAAACGCGGTTCAGATACGTTGAGGGGTTCTTGCCGTAATGGTAGCGGGCATTTACGTTAGGGTCGCGAATGCACAGCAGTTCGGTCGCCCTCAGCATTATGTAGGTGAGGTCATTCACGCTGTCTTCACCAAGGCGGTCTACACCGCCCAGAGTGACAGCGGGCGAGGTTCCGGACCCGCCGAACATTTCCTCTGAACTCTCGGGGGTCATTACGACATTGTCCGCCAGTTTGAACCAAAGGCATCCGACCAGTTCGAGCGCTTCGGCCAACGTCAGCCGGCCCTCGTCCATGTCTTTTCGATAATAGGGATACAGGATCTGGTCCAATCGGCCGGGGCTCATTGCCATGTTTTGGTTTTCCGCGTGAATTCCGATCTGGCTTATCCAGACGGCGTTTACCGCTTCCCTGAAAGTCGTGGCAGGGTAGGCCGGAACGCGGCGGCAAACGGAAGCCAAATCGGTCAGTTCCTTTCTTGCAGATTCGTCCTTCTGCAACATTGCGAGGGCATCGGCGTGCTCGGACAGGCGGTTCGCATAATCCACCAGAGCTTTCAATGCGATGAGCACGGCTTGGTAGAAAGCCGTTTTCTCCCTGGATGCGCCATTTGAGCCCGGTACTGCGAGTCGCCCTATCTTTTCTTCAACGTCCCGCCAAATTCCGAGCAGGCCCTTATTGAGCATGCCGGAATAACTCGGCACCGTGTGCGAGAGAACTCCCGCCTTGCCGGCAATAAAGAAGACGATTTGCTCGAAAAGGTTCAGGCAGGAAGTTCTGCCGAAACGCTTGCGGGTAATCTCAAGCACGTTTTTCTCCATCCAGAAGGGGAATATCTCGGAGTTCAGGACAGCGGCATCCTCGGATGAGAGGATCTGGGGGTTCTTTGCTCGGGTGCTTACCGTTTCCAGTTCCGGCCAGAGCGTGAGCGCAAGAAATTCGGGAAAAAGCGGCGCCCCCAAGGCTTTGGTGGTTGTGCTGCCGGCGAGCAGGTTGCAGTCGTGAATAACCGGGGTCTTGTTGCGAAGAAAATGTGCGACCTTTTTCGCCTGGCGCAACTCGGGTCCGTCTGCCGGATCATCCAGATCGCGAAGGTATTCCGTAACGTACTTTGCGCGTTCTATACAAATCTCCGGTTTTCGTTTGAAGCATTCCTCGCGCAGTACCTTGAGGCGTGGCAGGGTATCGAGTGTATAATTCTTTAGTCCTATATCCGCTAGAGTAACATTTGCCATTGCCTTTTCCTTTCCTCATTCCGATAGGGATCGGTTTTGCCTGGCTGACTCTTAATGCAGATTGCCTCAAAACCTTACGGCCGAGGTCGACTGAAAACACGCTTACGATGATGCGGCAGGAACGCCGATCTGTACCATGGGCTCATCCTTCCAGGGAGCAACTGCCTTGATGCAGAGCCTCGATGCTGTCCTCCCGTTCCGGTGAAATGTTTCTTCAGATGGATATGGTCTCGAAGGATGGCAGGTGCCCCCCCTGAAGTCCCGATAGTCAATGATAGAACGCAACTGTGAAAGAAAAGTTGAAGAAGTTAAACCTATGTGCACTACATGCACATTTTGACCGACAAGTCAAGCTGGAAGTTGTCAAGCCATAGATGGCATCACTTGCCGCACACAACTGCGGTTTTCCCGGGCACGTCAAGCTGACCAGCCGGTCCACGTTGCGTCGGACTCGAAAGTAAAGGCCGAAAATAGCTGGACGGATCTTCCGTGCCTGAATTCCGGATTTTCCTCTTCGGCATATCAGATCGGCTATAAATTCTTGAGAGAAAAGGCTGGCGGCAAAAACAAAGAACCGATCAGGTAAACATTTCTTTACAATTTCTCCTTCTGGCATTAAAAAATTTTCTTCTATATCTGATTCCGAAGGAAAATCGATATGAAGTGCTGGAAGTGCCAGAGTGTCTGTGATGAAAATCAAAAATTCTGTCCGGCATGCGGCACGCGACGGCACATAACCTGCCAGGAGTGCGGAACCGTTTCTCCCTTGAATGAGGGGTTCTGCGTCGAATGCGGGGTAGAGCTTACGCAGGAAGGGAAATCACCGGTAAACGCCGAAAAAGCCACTGGCCAACGCAAGCACGTTACAGCACTTTTCGCTGATCTTTCAGGCTACACTGCATTATCAGAGCGACTTGACCCTGAAGAAGCGAAGGACATAATGAATCGGTTCTTCGCGGAAATAGCCAAAATTCTCAAGAGATATGAAGGATTTATAGAAAAATTTACCGGGGATGCCGTATTGGCTCTCTTTGGGGTTCCGACGTGCCATGAAGATGACCCTGCCAGATCGATAAGGGCAGCTATCGAAATCCATCATGCCATGGTGAAGCTCAGCAACGAGTTTCAGGACAAAGCAGGGGGGCCTTTATCAGTTCATATCGGCATAAATACCGGCCTTGTGGTAACAGGAGGAATTCGGCCCGATGATGGATTGCACCGCGTATCGGGCGACTCACTGAACGTTGCGTCCAGGTTGTGCAGCCTTGCCAAAGGTGGTGAGACGCTCGTCGGACATCTTACATACTCACTGACGGAAGGATTCTTCTTCTTCGAACGGCTCGATCCAGCCATAGTCAAGGGCAGGACGAAACCTGTATTAGTCTACAGGCTGTTACGCGCAAAAGAAACGCCAAGAAAGACTCACAGAGTCTCGGGCTTGAGAGCGGGGCTGATCGGGCGCCGAGCGGAAATCGCGAGACTGGAAGAGGGAATGCAAGGCCTCCTTGCCGGGAAGGGATCGGTAATCGCCTTATGCGGCGAGGCGGGGACGGGCAAGAGCAGGCTTATCGAGGAGTTCAAATCGGCTCTGAACCAGGATTGCGTACAGTGTTATGAAGGCAGTGCCTACGCTTACTCTCAGAACATCGCGCACTTCCCCATAGCCGATCTGCTCAGGCATATCTTCAGGGTAGAAGGAATTGACTCTCCCGAGAAGGCCGCGGAAAAGGTTGAGAACGGGACAAGGGACGTTGTTGGCGATGCTGATGAGGTGCTCCCCTATTTGTTGGAGATCTTGTCGATTCGCCATCTCGGGTCCGAGGACATAAACCCCGACGCATGGAAAGCCCATCTGCACAGGACCATCCTGACTTTTTTCTCCGGTTTGATCCGCAGAGTGCCAACCATCATCATTCTGGAAGACCTTCATTGGGCCGACCCGTCCTCATTGGAGGTTCTCCCTTTTCTTATGGCCAGGCTGAAAAGCCCTGTCCTCTTCTTGTGCACCTACAGGCCTCCGCTCGCTCTTTTTCACAGCCAGCAGTTCCAGGGAGAAGGGCCGCTTTTCTCGGAGGTGCCCATTACGGAGTTATCACCACTGGATGTCCAGCTTATGATCCGCTCACTGCTGGGAACCGAAGTTTTTCCAGCATCGCTTCAGCAATTTGTTGATGAAAAAGTGGGGGGCAATCCCTTTTATCTGGAAGAGGTTATAAACTCGCTTGTCGAATCTGAGCTGCTCGCGTACCGAGGTGGGCAATGGCATTTCGACGGGTCGGTCGACGGAAGGGCCTTGCCTGCCACGATACAGGGAGTCATCAATTCCAGGCTGGATCGCCTGGACCCGGGGGCAAAGGAGCTTCTACAGGAAGCTTCAGTGATGGGGAGGGTGTTTTATCCGGAGATCCTTAATGAAATTACGGCCATTGGACAATCTCCGGACCGGTTCCTTGACAAACTGCAGCAGCTTGACCTGATCCGCGTTTGGTCCGCCTTTCCCGACCTTGAGTACTATTTTAAGCATTCTCTGATCCAGGAGGTAGTTTACAACGGGCTTTTGAGAAATCAGCGCAGAGATATTCATGACCGTGTCGGCCTCGCGTTAGAAAGGTTTTTCAGCGACAAATCTCTGGAAGACTGGGAAACGCTTGCCTATCACTTTAAAAACGGCCATGACGCTTGCAGAGCTGTAGACTATCTTATGAAATCCGGGGAAAAAAGCCTCAAAAGATATGCCCTTGAAGAAGCAAACCAGTATTTCAAAGAGGCCTATGAGATTCTTTCCGGAAATCAGGCCAGGTCCAAAGGGGAAGACATCAAGCTCATGGAACTCCTGATGCGCTGGTGTCTCGTGTTCTATTACCAGGGACGTTTCGAGGGAATGAGTGAAATGCTCCTCGCCCACCTTGACCTGGCCGAATCTTCTGGCGACAAGGCCAGGATAGGAGCATATCACGCATGGCTGGGTCATGCGGTTTTCTGGAAGGGCGCTGGTCTCGACGCATCCCGCTACTACCTGCACCGGGCACTTGCTTTGGGTGAAGATACCGGGGACCGGCGAGTCATTGGCGCTGCTTGCAGTTTCCTCATTAAAACTTGTGCTGAACGAGGGTACCTGGAGGAGGCAGAGGTTTTTGAAGAGCGCACACGTGGTTTCCTGGAACTATTCGCCTCCGACACATTCTTCTATATCACCTATTACTCCGGGAAAGCCTACATTAATTGGTTTCGTGGCGACCGGGACGAACTATACTTGAGTGCAAGGGCGCTTTTAGACTATGGGGAGAGAGTATCGAGCCTCCGTTGCAATATGATAGGAAATTTGATGATGGCATTTAGCCTCTTCATGGATCAGGAAATGGAGCAGGCCATCGAGCACACAAACATAGTCATTGAGCAGGCAGATCCATACCATGTCATGATTGCTCGGACTCTTAAAGGGATGTTTCTTGTGTACAGGCGGGAGTTCAGGGAAGCGGAGCTGTGTCTGAATCAGGTAATTGTATACGGTGAGAGGGAAGGCACCGAAAATCTCGGGACAACCGTTTCCATTTTTCTTGGCGCGGCCCTGGCTGCACAAGGAAACCTGAGTAAAGGGATAAGGATGATTGAAACTGCGAGCGAAGAATTGCTAAAGACCCAAAGGATCGTTTTTTATAGTCTTTCTCAACTCGTTCTGGGCAGCATTTATTTGCAGATTCTCCGGAAATCCTCGGGAAGGAACCTGTTCACCTTTCTCAAAAACGTTCCTTTTCTGATGAGAAATGTCTTCTCCATTGGCAGGAAAGCCGAGAAGCACCTTTCTACGGCCATCGAATTATCTGAAAAAGCAGGCGCCAGGGGTTTCCTTGGTCAGCCTTATCTTCAAATGGGGTTACTCTTCCTGGCTACGGGGAAACCCGAGAAAGCAAGGCAATACCTCCTGAAGGCCACCGATGTGTTCGAACAGTGCGGACCCCAAAAATTCCTCGAACAGGCGAGGGATCTTTTAAGTTCGTTGATGTAGTGTAGATTGAATCTTAGAATCTTTACTATCCCGGCCAATTTGAAAGCATCTGTCGCTCCCGTCGCAAGTATCGGAAAATACCGCCTTTTTCAGTAGGGAAACTCAGTCATCTCATTAAGCCGTTTTTTTAGATCAACAGGGACCATATTGTTTGAAGATTCAAGAACAATTCCTGGTACACCGCCGAAAACCTCGTATGCATGATTGAGAACCAGATCGTCCCAGACGGCATTGAGAGTGTTCTTATTAAAGGCTTCTGAGCTAAGGGCCTGTCCCCATCCTCCCAACCAGCCTACTAACATGTGATTTGCAAGTCTGGGAATTAATTTGCTTGTATCGATGAAACCATTCTTTTCCGTATCAGGCATTGTGCACCTGTTTTCCAGAAGCCAGGCGAGTGATACCATGTCATGGGCAACCACCGACTCGGAGGCGATCACCAGGCCGTTATCCGGCTGGGAGATACATCCTTTGTCCGGACCGATAGTGGTGAGTATCTTATCCGCCGCCGTAATAACCAACCGCTGTTTCTTACGAAGGGTTTCCACCGTATTGGCTTCAGCCGTCTTCTCGTTGAAGGTGGATGCATCGTGATGGTATTCCAGGCGTGTATCGTGCCGCCAATAGCCTACGGCTGCCTTCAGACCCAGCGTGCTGCCCGCCAGTAAATGCCTGCCGCAACGGGGCATGAGCACTATATGCTGGACCTCCTTGAGGACGTCCGGCATCATCAAGGCATGCTTCCAGTGAGAACCGGCAAGCGGTATTTCTTCATGAAAAGCGCTCCATCCGGCCTCCTCGAAGAAATTCAGTTCAGCGCCCGAGGCCTGCACGACCTTAGCCATGCCGGAGGACTCCATCAACTTGCGGGTGCTTCCTTTCAGTAGTGTTGGTGAGAATCTCAAGTATTCAACACCGGACATATCTCCCACGATTACCCGGCCAGCCCCTTTTTCCTTGAGGATCTCGACCACTGCAGCAACGGCGATGGGACTGGTAGTGGCGGGATAAGGGTTGCCGGAGTTGACGGCAGGCTTGATGAACACGGTGTCGCCCTTTGACAGCCAGGAAAAATCAGTGGCAGCTTCTGTTGAGCAGCGAACCGCCTGTTTGACGGTATTTTCAGGAGCATTTTTGCTTACTCCTGCGAGGGAGACCTTGGTTTTGGGGCCTGGGACGAGCGGCTTGCTTCTCAGGGGCACCCGGGATGCACGCATATTCTCTGCAGGAGAAGAAACTGCCGTTACTGATGCCCCAGCCACCAGTTTTATAAGCCTTCTTCGTTCCATTGGGTTCTCCGCTAAACTCTATTTATCTGATTTACGGGTGTCCATATCATGACTTGCGGCTGGAATGAATTTATCAATTGGCTGCGTTCAGTATACGGCAACGGCGCTTGAGCGGGCAACTGGAAATTCGAGGTCACTTTAACAGGATAATGGCGCCAATCATTTGCCATCATGCCGCCATCCCAAAGAGTCAAACCTTCCGACCAAGGGGGCAGACCTTTGGCATGGTGGTGGTTAAAACGGCGGCAAGATGAAATATGGAAGGTAATTTTCTGAACGAGATCAAGGTAGTATGCCGAAGGCCGGACTCGAACCGGCACGGGTCTCCCCACCACCCCCTCAAGATGGCGTGTCTACCAAGTTCCACCACTTCGGCAGCGTCAAACATTATAGAGAAGGATCATGGCTTTGGCAACAACCTTGTTGAAGAGGCCGGTATTTTTAGCCGCGCAAACCTGGTGGCTCGAGTGGCGAGTGTCTGCGCGGCGCCGGGCCGGCGGAATAATTTTCTTCCTCACGGCTTTTCAAACGGATTCCGATCCTATTCTGCGGGCACGTTTATGTTCAGTTGCTATTATGCTGCTTTGGCTCTATATTTTATTGGTATCTGGTATTTGGTATAATGATTGAGAGGAGAAAGATAGAGAGCCGGATGTCTAATTTCGATTACTATGAAACACTGAGCGTCTCAGCGGACGCATCTGCCGAAGAAATCAAGAAGGCATACCGCAAACTTGCCCTGGAGACTCATCCGGACAGAAATCCCGGTGATCCGGGAGCCGAGGAGCGCTTCAAGAGAATCAACGAAGCCTACGGCGTGCTTTCCGATTCGAGCAAGCGGGCCCAGTATGACCAGTACCGCCATCTGGGATATCACCCCGGAAGGACTCAGGGGAGCGGGTTCGGGTATTCCCAGGATGAAATATTCAGGGATTTTTTTACCGGCGGCCATGCCCAGGACGTCTTTCATGAAATGGAAAAAGAGTTTGCGCGCATGGGGATGAGGTTCGATCCGGCATTTATCAATAACCTCTTTTTCGGCGGAAGGAACATTTTCTTTCAGGGCTTTGTTTTCGGTCCGGGGCGGGTTCGAGTGGTCCGCTACGGCAAACCGTCCATGCGGCCGCAGCGCGCCGCTCGCCCTGCGGCCGAGCCTGCCGCGGAGGACTTAAGACCCGGCAAGTTGCTTCAGTCGGGATTCTCTTTGCTTGGAAGAGCAGGCAAGAAAGCTGGAGAATATCTCCTGAAGAAGGTTTTCGGCGTCCAGCCCGAATACCGTCAGGCGGGAAGGCTGGCGGGGAATGCTTTTGAGCGGGATTTGACATACTATCTTCAAGTTACACAAGGACAGGCGCAGTTAGGTGATGTCGTGCAGATTAACCTTCCCCATTTGGGAAACGGGCAATTGATTTCAGTGCGAATCCCGCGCGGGGTAAAAACGGGGACCCGCCTGCGGCTCAAGGACATGGGCAACCTTCTCCCGGGCGGTCAACTTCGCAGAGGTGACGTGTACCTCGTTTTGCAGGTCACCTGATTTCTTGCGATTTCCCTTTCGCCCTGCCGTTCGCTGATCCCGCTGCTCGCTGAAGGCGGGTTTTTTTTATGGTCCGTTGGCAACCATGAACAGCCGTTTGTGATTTTGGTCTTTTTCAGGAGTGAACTTTTCGAAGGGGTAGAGCATGAAAATAAAAATCAAAGGAATGTCGTGCCAGCATTGTGTCAAGACAGTGAAGAAGGCCCTGGAGGAAATTGACGGAATCGCTAATGTCGCCGTGGACCTTGCAACAGGTGAAGCCACTTTCGAGGAGGCTCATCCCGTCGACAGAGACCTTGTGAAGGAAAAGATCAAGAAAGCCGGTTATGAGCTTGGCTAAGCGAACCGTTTATGTCGAGGGGATGAGTTGCGCGGCATGCGTGAGGAGAGTGGAGGAAGGGTTGAAGTCCCTCCATGGGGTTGCGAGTGCTTCCGTCAATTTCGCAACCTCGAAAGCGTTTGTCGAATATGACCCGGCGGCTTTGGATGAGGGATCGATCCGAAGCAGGATTGAAGAACTCGGCTACGGCGCGCAACTGGAGGCTCCCCCCGATAAGGCCCGAAGGACGACGACCATTCTTGTGGGAGGAATGACCTGCGCGGCATGCGTCCGGCGAGTGGAAAATGCCCTCAACGCTGTCCAGGGTGTTGAAAATGCGGCGGTAAATCTTGCCACATCCAGGGCGTCTATAGCCTATTCTTCCCGGCTTGTGGACTGGCCGGCGCTGAGGGACGCAATCGAGCAAGCCGGCTACGAATACCTGGGGGTCTATCAGGATGAGGCAGACGACCCGGTTGAGGCTGCACGAATAAGAGAAATCGCGGATCTGAAACGAAAAGTGGCGGCCGGCGCAGTGCTTAGCGCTTTGATAATGGCCGGTACGATGCAGCATTCTTTTGCGATCCTGCACGCTATTCCCCACCGGGCAATGCTTTTCATGCTGCTTGTCCTCACCACACCTGCCGTTTTCTGGGTAGGGGACCGTTTTCTTACCGGCGCGCTTAAAGCAACCCGCCAGAAGACGGCCGACATGAACACCCTGGTCGCCATCGGTTCTCTTTCGGCATACATCTATTCCGTTCTTGCGGTGATTTTTCCTCATTTTTTTTCCGTTTCCGGCAGCGAGCCACCTGTCTATTTCGATGGGGCGGCCATGATCGTAACCCTGGTCCTGCTCGGCAGGCTTCTTGAACTCAAGGCCAGGGGCAGGACTTCGGAAGCGATAAAAAAGCTGGCGAAGCTCACGCCGAAAACGGCGCGCGTAATCCGGGGCGGCTCTGAGATAGACATTGCTGTCGAGGAAGTTCTTCCAGGCGATAATATTCTGGTTAAGCCAGGCGGTCGAATACCTACCGACGGAACTGTTGTGTCCGGGGAATCTTCCGTCAATGAATCGATGCTCACAGGCGAGAGTATGCCTGTTTTCAAAAAGCCCGGCGATGATGCGTTTGCGGGCACTATCAATCAGAGCGGGAGTTTCATTTTCAAAGCCACAAGGGTCGGTGCTGAAACCGCTCTTGCCCGGATAATCCGCCTTGTCGAGGAAGCTCAGGGGTCCAAAGCCCCCATACAGCGTTTCGCTGACAAAGTGGCCTCCATCTTTGCGCCGGCGGTTATAGCGATCGCTATAGTTACTTTCATCATCTGGTATTTCGCAGTGCCGGGGCACATCCTTAGCCGCGCCATTCTGAATTTCGTATCGGTGCTGATAATCTCCTGTCCATGCGCAATGGGCCTGGCCACGCCAACGGCCGTGATGGTAGGTACCGGCATTGGCGCAGAAAACGGAATCCTTATCAAGGGCGGAGAAAGCCTCGAGCGTGCACACCGCCTGGACACGATAGTATTCGACAAGACCGGCACCATAACGAGGGGGGAACCGGACGTAACTGATATCTCCGCAGCCGGCGGGTTCTCCGAGGCCGATGTTTTGAGCCTGGCCGCCTCCGTCGAGAGTCTGTCGGAGCACCCCCTGGCAAAGGCGATAGTGAAGAGGGCCCTAGACAAGAAAGCCCCGGGGACAGGCATGGACGCCGTCCTCGACTTTGAATCCTTTTCCGGGCTCGGATCTCGGGGCAGGGTAGGCGAAAGCAAAATCATTATCGGCAGCCGGAAGTTTATCGAATCTGAGGGGGTAAGCGCGGACACCTTGGACGAAAGCGCCGCAATTCTGGAAAAATCCGGCAAAACATGCGTATTTGTAGCAAAAGATGGAAAGCCGGCCGGAATCATCGCGCTTGCCGATACGATCAGGCCGTCCGCGCCAAGGGCGGTAAGTCTCCTCAAGAATATGGGCCTGGAAGTCGTGATGCTCACCGGCGACAGGCGGGAGACGGCGGAGACAATCGCCCGCCAGGCCGGAATTGAACGGGTCCTCGCCGAGGTTCTGCCGGGGGACAAGGCCGGCGAGGTCCGGCGGCTTCAGGCGGAGGGAAGAGTCGCAGCCATGGTTGGCGACGGCATAAACGACGCTCCGGCCCTTGCCGCAGCCGATGTTGGAATTGCAATCGGGGCAGGTGCGGACATAGCAATCGAGGCAAGCGATATTACCCTCATACGCGACGATCTTCTCCTGGTCGCTTCCGCCATAGAGCTGTCTTCGCTGACCATGCGCAACATCAAGCAGAATCTTTTCTGGGCCTTTTTCTACAATACAGTCGGCATTCCGATTGCTGCTGGAGCGCTCTATCCTTTTTTCGGTATTTTGCTGAATCCAATGTTCGCGGCCGCGGCGATGGCTTTGAGCTCGGTTTCGGTCGTGTCTAACGCCCTGCGCCTGAGGCACATCTGGAGGAAGCGTTCTTCCAATCGCACGTGAATATCCGGGTGGACAAATTCCATAAGAAAAATTCAGGATTCCATCCAGTTCGCACAATGTGCTTTCGCCTTCCGGTTGCATTTCTGGATAATGACTTTTATATTAGCACCCTGCTCGTTTCCCATTAATGATGAATTCCCACACTTATGAGGAGGAGAGATGGATCGATACGTGTGTACGGTCTGCGGCTATGTTTATGACCCGGCAACAGGTGATCCGGACAATGGAGTACCTGCAGGAACTAAATTCGAAGACTTGCCCGACGACTGGGTTTGCCCGGTCTGCGGCGCGCCAAAGGAAGATTTCGAAAAGGAAAAATAAGCGGGTAGCTCAAGCTGAGTTGAGTAGAAAGGTGAATTTCCCAATGAGTTATGGTTTCAATGCGGGAGAGGTTTTCAAAGTTGCCATTCAGATCGAGGAAAATGGAAGGAAGTTCTACGAGGAAAGCCAAAAGAGCATAGAAAATACTCAGGTCAAGGCGCTCTTTGCCGAGCTTGCGCAGCAGGAGATCGAGCACAAAAAGAAATTCGAAACCCTCCGGGCGCAGCTTCCTCCCGAATCGACGGCCCCCACGGTGTGGGACCCGGAAGACGAAATGGAGCAGTACATCAAGATGATGGCCGAGGATCATATTTTCGTATCCAGCGCCCATCTCAAAAGCCAAGTCGACCAGATCAGGGACGCCGCAGACGCACTCAAGCTGGCCATAGAATTCGAAAAGGATTCGGTACTTTTCTTCCTTAGCTTCGAGGAAGCCGTGACAGGCAAAAAGGACCAGGAACTCATAAAAAGTCTCGTAAAGGAGGAGCAGGAACACCTGAGACGGCTTACATTAGAATTGAGGAAAACTTCAAAGAAGTGATCAAGAAATAAGAATTCAATTCGTCGGTCCGAGGTGAGAAGGCCCGATCCTGAGGGATCGTCGCCAAAGACTGTGGAGTTGCTGGTATGGCCGGTAGGATCAAAATCTACTCGACTCCCGGATGCACTCTTTGCGATCGGGCAAGAAGGTATCTGTCCGAGAAGGGAGTCGATTTCGAACTGGTGGACGTGACCACGAACAGCGAAGCATTGCTGGAGATGAAAAAGCTGTCCGGAGGCGCACGGACCGCTCCGGTCATCTCGGTCGGCGACAAAGTGCTTATTGGGTTCGATAAGATGCAGCTTGAGGAAGCTTTGAGCTGCCTTTAATCTCCGCGTCCCGCCAGGTAAAGAGGCGTTGCAAAGTTAAATCAGGGAATGAAATAGTGAGAGATCGATCGATTTACGGATGGATTCCTCTTCATTCCCTGATTTCTCGCGCACTCTCGTTATTTGCGACGTTCATTATTTGCAATTGACGCCGTTTCCATTGTCTGTTAGATTCTTTTCGCCTTGGGAAAACCAATACCCGTAATACACAGTAGAGCTGCGGAGGCGAGTCCATGCTGGGAGCCGGCGAGTTTTTGTGTGAAGGCCTGAAGCGAAGTTTAAGCAGTATGCTGCCATGGGATATACCATGGTACGATCCAAGTCACTTCGTATTTTTTGCCGCCCTGTATGGCGCGCTGTCAGTGATCGGGATTGGCGTCGTTTCCGCTCTTATTCTGACCATAAAGCGTCTGAAATCAGTGGAAGACGGCTCACACCATTGACGCGGTGAGGGGTTGTCTTATCTCCATTTCTTCGAGCGAGGGTCTTTGCGGGTTAAGTATCCGGCTCGCTCTCCATTTTTGTACTGTAATTTCAATCACTTGTTTCTCCGGGTCTCCACTTTCCCCAAACAGCAAAGGAAAATGGAGGTCCTGCTATTCCGGTAATCCTGCAAAATCCCTCCCCAAATAGTCCAGAATCTTTCCCGAGTCCTTCTCAAACCCTTCCAAGTATTTCCATAAACCTCGTAGATCACTTTGCAGTTCTTTAATCAGACCTTTAGGAGCCAGTTCTTTAGAGTTCCGGCGGCATCAGGATTAGTCAGGATCAGGTCCTTTTCATCCGTGTGACGTATCTGCCACATCGAGCGCCCATACTCGCTGCGCAGGAGGAATTTCAGGCGCCGGAGAAGGTAAAGAAATTTGGCGCTTTTAGAAACCGGCCGGGTCTTGTCTGAACATTCGGGGGGACAAAACAATGTCTCGATCAGCATACGGATTTTATCGTAGAGTCTCCGGGTTCTGTACATCTCAGCCATACGTTCCGAGACGGCCTTCGTATCCGCAAACATTTGGACTCTTGCAAATTCCAGAAAGTCTTGAGCGAAGTCCGCAGGTCTAATACGCTCTAGAAATCCGATGGGCACGGCCGTGCCCAGAAGATCGACGCCGAGCAGAAGCATGAGGAAAAGGGCTTTTCCTGCGCCCCAAAGGTGGGCGCGAGCTTCCAGTTCTTTCCAGTTGATTTGACTATGACTGGACCTGATTATTTCGTGAACATCGTAGATGCTGCTTAGTCTTAAAGTGAAATCATGCTGGGATGCGTGCAATGAAAGTTGAAGGATCAAGTCTTCGACGGAGAGCACCAGGACTTTGCCAGATCCCAGCTTTGCCGGCATCGCTCTTTCCCACAATCCGACGATATCGGCCCTTGCAAGGCGGTGAAGGCCCCAGTGAATCTCGACGGGCACTGCTCCGCTCTTGACAAGGGGTCGAAAGTGATGCTGTGCCGGGTCGGCGACAGTTTCGTCCCAAGGGGCATACCCAATCTGCAACAGTAACGAAACGGCTCTGAATACATCCACTTCTTTGACGAGTATGTCGAGATCCGTCATTATTCGCAAAGCTGGATCGGAGTAAACCCCTTCTGCCAAATGGGCGCCTTTGAGGGCAATGAAGGGAAGGTCGTTTTCATGTAATACGTTGAATACACGCGAGAATTCCGTGAAGATGACCATATTTGTCATGGCGCTGTTCAGGTATTCTCTCTCCAATCTCTTGAGAAAACGACCCGGAATGCCTTGAGCAGGAAAGGTCTTCAACTGCGCGTAGAGGAGAGGGGCCATACGCTGTCGGATAGCCAGTTGGACGAGCTCGCTCCAATCGGATTCAGCCAAGTTGGTTAATGGCTGGACCACCTGTTGCGCCCTAAAAAAACTTAGAAGAAATTCTATGTGTTTTCTTGTGTACATTTGAAAGCATTTATCGGGGTATCACCCCTCACCTGTAGGCTCGTGCCTGGGTTTCAAACAGGAGCGCATAATTGCCGCCATTACGAACCAGTTCATCATGGGTACCGGTTTCGACAATTTTACCGTCTTGCATCACGTAAATGCGGTTGGTCATCCTGAGAGTCGAGAGACGGTGGCTGATTAGAATGACGGTCCTGCCTTCAGTCTTTTCTCGAAATCTCTTAGATACTTCGTATTCGGTCTTGGCATCCCTGTAAAACCAGCAGCAGGGCACTGGCAACAGTCAAGCGCCGGGAACTTTGCCACACGAGGAGCAGGGCCTGCTTCACTTGCGACAGGCGCTCTATCTCCAGTAGTTTGGGTCTGGGCTCATTCATGGCAAGCTGCAGCTCAGTTTGAATCCTTCAGAAGCGCTTTATTACCAAGAGCGGCAAGGCACTCTTCAACGTCGGCTTGGATTTGCTCCCTTGAGACTTTGTAGACAGACTCAGCTTCGCTTACTATATCCTGGACCGCGTGACCGCCATCACAACGCTCCCACACGAAAAGTGCCGTTTCATTGAGCAGGTGCACCGCACGCCCCGTTGCATCGTAGAGCATATGATCCTTCCCTACCCGGCGCTCCATTATATCCTCCCGGCGAGTCGGATTTACGGCCATCGGTCCCCTCCTATTGTGGTGTGGAATTCTTTGCAAAAGATTGCCGGAACAATTGCCCGCAGCGCCAGCTCAAGTAACGAATGCGTGAAAACAAGCGGGCTGCTTGCGGACATCTTTGATTATCCAATCGTGATAAAAGGGCGGCGAATATAGAGAAAGGCCTTGTCCAGTGCCACGGTTTCCGAATTATTCCCCCATGGTTGATGCCGATAACCAGGCCCAGGATGTCATTGCAACTCACCTGCGCATCCGCCGCAGCGCAGTTGTCTCCCTTGGTGATATACGACCGCCCGTCAGGCATAGCCAGGATGATGCGGTGCGCAATAAATGTGTCCCGCGTCTTCAGCAAAACTACGTCACCCAAGCGGGGCCGGTGGACAAGGGGCCTCACGGCAATTTCCCGGGATGGCCCCAGGGTATAGCCCATACTCCAGCCCCGGACCCGAAGCGTCACATACCTGCCGCTCTGGAAAAACACCTGCAGCAGCTCTTCGGCGACCTCTGCCGGAGAAAATTCAGAAGTTGGCTCGTTGCCAAGCATTCATGCCTGCTCCAAAAATGATCGCAGGAACCGGGCCGTCGCCATCGGACTGCCGACCTTGAGATCAAGACAGGTAACACTATCCGCAAGACCTGCCCATTGCCACATAAGATCAAGCGCCTGGTTCCCGCGATCAAAGATATCGGCCTTCATACAGTCCACAGCAATTGAGGCAGGGTTTGCCGGAGAAATCTCCGGAAGATCTGAAAAAGAGTTCAATCTGACTATATGAGAGATCCGGACCGAGCCACCCAAGGCGTCTGGACGGATGTTTTCAGGATGCATATAGAACCGCGTTTCGCCCCTTACATCCACGGTGGTTTCAACGCACATCGAGGCGAATTCCGGGATCAGATGACAACTGGCCTTGCGTAAACGCAGAGCGCGCGGAAATGGATGAACAAGTCCCCGCTCAATGTCGATTGTGGAAAAATCGTCAGATAAAAATTGCATACCCGCGAGTACGCCCGCCAGAGTGAGGGTGCTTTTGCCGCCATTGGTAGCGGCGAGTAGCAGTACACCGCGTCCATTGTGTGCAATCGATGCGGTGTGAATAAGACGCATGGAAGGTTCCAAAGAGAGCACCTTTTCCAAAAATCGATGTTGGAATTGGGTCGCGAAAAGCTCCAGCGTGGTATCCACGCAGTCTGTGAACTTCTCATTAGCGCTGAAAGTCCCTGCCCCTTTGACGGCGCCGGGCGTCCAGAGAAACCGTTCGAATGTGAGGGGTTTCTCCCCTGTGGCGCGGCAGACAAATATGGCGCCGGCGCAGTCTATCGCCAAGTCCCAGCCGGCGGAACATTGAGTGCTGCAATAGAAGCGGAGTTCAGGCTTGCCCCCACTGGCAGCAAAATACCGGCTGGCGAAAACATCGGTAAGAATCCCGGCAATGTGGGAATTGTCCAATAGGAGGAGAATTTCGCGGCCAAATGCCTTCAAACGGAGTTGATGCGTACAGCCTTCACGCGAAAAAGGCATCATAGCGACCTTTTTAAATTGCATCCGGGCGGCGCCAGGCGCCGCTCACAAACCTGCTTCTAGTCAATCTACACCGATGATTCGGCCCGTCCACCTTGTCTTACCGTCTTCGAACAACGTGAAAGTATAAAAGTTTAATCTAAAAATGTCTAATTGATTGAGCTGGGCGGTATCCAATCGGTCCAGCCCCTCGGTACTACCCCCTGTGATCGTGATTACCACGACCGCTCGGAACATCGTCCTGCCCGCCAAACGCCTTAACCTGGAGTTTCTTTAGGAGCTCTTCTTCACTGTAGGATTTGATTTGGGGCTTTTGCCATTCCATCTCTAATCTCCTTATTTATAGCAGACCCGATTTTCTTGGACACAGATTTACTGTAATGTGTTGACTAAGATGGATGATCGATGGGAATGGAAAAGAAGCTCAAAATCGCCAGGCAGCATATCGGTGAACTGTCTATGGAAGTCGAGGAGCTGTGTAAAGAGGTGGAACTTCACCGCCCTTTAGCGGGGAGGCGATCACGGAAATGAGCAGGGTTTGTTCACCCTCGACAAGAAAGCCCTATGGGGTGAAACGGATACGCCGGGTGACAGGGTATGCTCGATCCTCATTTCAGGATCTGACCCGATAAACAGATGCGCTAATGTAGCTTGGTTCCAGCTTGCATTCCTGGAACAGCCCAATGGAGTAGTAAAACGTTTTTTCGGTCGCTTGAAGAGCAGGTTATCTGTAGCCGGGCATTCGGGAACATATCGGAATAGAGAGCAGCAGCGTATTGAGGCGACTGGATTTTTGAGTCGCACCAAGCACGTTATGTTCAGCACACCGGGTAAAGGTTGCTCATGATGACTCGCCCCCGGATGGTGACTGAGCCTCCTTTGGACCGCCGGAGGCGGTCCAAAGGAGGTGACGGGGAGTCATCGTATTTCTAAACTTGTGTCCAGGGAACCGGGCGCGGTACACAATCGGTCCAGCCTCTCGGTACTACCCCCTGTGATCGAAAGAACCATAACCGCCCTGTTCCTGACCACTAAACGCCTTAACCTGGAGTTCCTTCATAAGTTCTTCTTCGCTGTAGGTTTTGATTTGGGGCTTTTGCCATTCCATCTCTAATCTCCCTTTTATATGTGACTTCTTTTATATGTGACTTCCACTTTTCTCTTAATTTTAGGCATTAAAATGCCTACCTTAGATAAGAATATAGAATAATTCTGGGAACATGCAAGGGGTAATTCGAGGGGGGTGAATAGGGTAAATAACCTACCCAATATTAGAAAAAAGACTTATAGTTTCATGTCTATAGCCTTGTGACCCTGCTGTTCGAATTCTCCGTGCTCCAGGCCACAACCTAAAAGACCGGACGTTTAATACGGCCCTACATTATTATGAGATGTTAAAACACAACAAATGTAACCCTGGATCAGAGGTTATCCGATAGTCCGGAATTTTACAATTAAGACAAAAATAAATGTCCGTCCGCTTGTAGGAAGTTCCCCTGCCGGTAATGGCTTCGCAAGTCATGCTCCTGCATTCCTCCGGGAGGCGTGGTAACTTCGACTGGGGATACCGATAATCTCGCTCCCGGCATTACTGAAAGACCGATCGTGTTCAAGAATTCAGCGGCGCCACTTGACCCGAAGTTCCTTATTCAACGTGTTTAGCCTCTAAATGTTTTCTTGCTCGGAAGCGGGTGATATACGAGTTGCCTGCGCGGCTCGATTACGAGATCACCCCTTCCGGTCAACCGGCAATATCTTTTGAAATCCTCGATGAAATCCTCGACGGTCCCCGCTTCCCTGGACGTGTTGTAATATTACTCCCGCTAAGCCTCCAGTCCCTTAACATCATCCTCGGGAAGCGCCACCGGAATCCGGAGATAAAATATCCTGGCCATGCAGATAGCCGGCGCCAAGTTCCATTCGATTTCCCGGGGCTGTCTCTTTCGGAACAGTCTTTCCTCACCGTGTGTATTCCGATTTTTTCTGCAAGCTCCTGACGTCTTGAGAGAAAACGGATCGAGATGTCCCGATAAATGCCTCAATCTTAATTGCGGAAACGGCAGGATTTTTGTGAATCAGTCTTAGCGTGAAGTAGTCTTTTTTATCGAGCCAAGCGGCGAAGCCCAACGAGAGCGATATAATTCAGACGACCGAAATTAGCTATGATACGGTTGCCAAAATCTTACGCAACAGCTCTAACTGAAATTTATGAGTAGATTGTTTGTAGAACGTTTGAATGGTTGGAGGATGAGCATTTTGGATGTGAAACTCATTTTCCAGATGCCAACACAAAACGCCGCCTATTGGAAAAGGGAAGCCTTGTTTTATCAGCGGGGAACTTCCTATCTGGTTTTGGTCCTTTCCAACTCGCTCTTGAGTCTTTCGAATTCCTCTCTCAGTTTGGCATCGTTTGATGGTTCCTGATTTTTTCAGCTTTTCGAGAAGAGGAGCTTATCCTTCAGCTCAATCGCAGCTAAGATATGCGGCCATCGATCCGCCGAGAAGCAGGATAAGTGGAATCGCGCTCAGGACGATTTTGAGAACAGCATGATGCCAGATAATGATGCACAGAAGGCCGGGGAACGCCGTGGCAACACAACCCAAAAAAACCTTCATCTCTTTCCTGCTCCGAATGGTTAGCTATCAGGTATAAAAACCTGAATAATTTGTAAACTTGACAACCGACAGAACCTTAAGAGCCTTTCGGAATCAGATTCCACACGGAAAAGCTCTCGGAACGCTCAAAGTCCACAAACTATAAATATCCCAAACAGTAGACGCAAGCGGAAATGCTTAATGGTTAATGGCACGAGCTACAGCATTTATTCGAAAAACGCCGCATTCATGCACTAATCTTCTGAAATGAATGGTACTCTGAATATTGAAGTTTTCCACTTACTTTACACAAAAGGACTCCTACATACCCAAAAAACTCATTGAGATCTCATCAGAAATCGTCCAGGCGCAAGTATCATTTACTATAAAAGGCCCATCAGGCTAGCGACTTGGAACCCATGCAGATTGACGAGTGAGGAAATGTAGAAGTGAGAAAATAATGTTGGATCGCATCGTTCGGACATTCCACTTGCGCTTGTGGTTGGGATGGCCTATAATTTATAGGCATTTATAATGCCTAGCGGTGTTTCGGATGGAATCCGACCAGGAAATGCGGTTCGGGATTCTCTGACGGTCAAGTCGAAACATTATTCAGGTCCAGATTAACGGACGCTAAAGGAACCCAATAATGAAGCGATTTGGAAGAAGCAGTCTAGTTGCCGGTTTGCTGGGACTGTCCGCGGCCTTGGTCCTTTCCTTTTTCGTGCAGTTGCCGGCCTACGGGCAGGGGCAGAGGCTACCGACGCGGCACGTGCGTGCGGCGGTTTCAAGGGGGCAGGCAGCCTGGGTGGGCCGGCTTCCCGCAACGCAGTCCTTGAAGCTGAGCATCGCTTTGCCTCTGCGTAACGAGTCGCAGCTCGACCAAGTGTTGCAGCAGCTTTATGATCCGCAAAGCCCTTCTTACCACAAGTTCCTCAGCGTGAAAGAGTTCACCGAGCGGTTCGGACCGTCGCAGGATGATTACGGCGCGGTGATCAGTTTCGCGCAATCGAACGGCTTGATCGTGACGGGCACCGCTCCAAATCGAATGATCGTGGATGTCGCGGGGCCGGTGGCCCATATCGAGGCGGCGTTCCACGTAAACATGGGCGTGTATCGGCACCCGACGGAAAATCGCACGTTCTACGCTCCGGACCGGGAGCCAACGGCGGATCTGCCGGTTGCGTTATGGCATATCACGGGACTCGACAACTTTTCGATCCCGCGTCCGTCCGGCCTCAGGAGAGCTCCGGAAGCAAACCGTGTGGCCACGGGCGCGGGCACGGGCACGGGCACGGGACCCGGCGGGTCTTTTATCGGCAGCGACATGCGGGCGGCCTACTACGGTGGAACAGCCCTTACCGGCAGCGGCCAGTCGGTCGGGCTGTTTGAATTTTCAAGTTACAACGAAAATGACGTTCAAACTTATTTCAACAGCGTGGGACCAACGCTCACCGTCCCCATCAATGGCGTGTCAACGGACGGGTCCGGCGTGAGCTGCACGGTGGATGACTGCGGCGACGGCGCAGCCGAAGTGGCGTTGGACATCGAAGAGGCGATCTCGATGGCGCCGGGCTTGAGCCAGGTCCTCGTGTACGTAGCCGCGCATCCCAACGACGCCGACATCTTCAACAAAATGGCTACGGACAATATTGCCATGTCGTTGAGTTGTTCGTGGGGATGGGAGCCGGCTGACACGAGCAGCGACGACCCAATTTTCACAGAGTTCGCGCTACAGGGTCAGAGCCTGTTCGTGGCGTCAGGTGACAACGGCGCGTATAGCCCAACGCCCCCCGGTTCGAACGGCCCTTATGTTTATCCGGCGGAAGATGAGTATGTCACGTCGGTGGGCGGCACGGTCTTGACCACCACCGGTCCGGGAGGAGCCTGGGTATTGGAAACCGCAACCTCCGACAGTGGGGGCGGGATTTCTCCGGACCTGATTCCGATCCCCCCCTGGCAGCAGACGACGGGGGTTATCACCGTTGCCAACGGAGGATCGACGAGCTACCGCAACATCCCGGACGTTGCCGCAGAAGCGAACACCGACAATTACATCTGCTACAGCGGCAATGGCGGCGGCGAAGGCACAGGGGTAATACACTGCGATTCCAACTGGGGCGGAACGAGTTTCGCGGCGCCCCGATGGGCCGGCTACATGGCCCTGGTGAATCAGCAAGCCGTGGCGAATAAGGGGAGTACGGTCGGCTTCATCAACCCGGCCATCTATACGATTGGGTTGGGGTCGAGCTATGGCGCCGACTTTCACGACATCACCATCGGCAGTAACGGCACGTACTCAGCGGAAACAGGTTACGACCTGGTGACCGGGTGGGGCAGCCCGATGAATGGGACCAACCTGATCAGCGACCTGATCAACCCCCTTCCACAGAGCGGCGCCCTGAGAGTCACGATAAGTCCGGCTGCTGCCGTAAGCGCCGGCGCGAAGTGGAACTTGGACGGGGGAAGCACTTGGTATGTTAGCGGTGCGGTTGTAGCGAACCTGAGCGCGGGATCGCACACGGTGGCTTTCAATACTATCACCGGCTGGACCACCCCATCCGCTCAGTCGGCAAGCATCCCGAACGGGCAAACCACCTCTCTTGGCGGCACCTACGTGCAACAGAGCGGCTCCCTGACGGTCACGATAAGCCCGGCCGGCGCGGTGAGCGACGGTGCGATGTGGAACGTGGACGGGGGCACCCGGTATGGCAGCGGCGCGGTTCTACCGAACCTGAGCGCGGGATCGCACACGGTCGCCTTTAGCGGCCTGCAGGGTTGGACTGCGCCTTCCAGCCAGACGGTAACCATCACGAGCGGGCAAACCGCTTCCACAATCGGTACATATACACCTTTCTTTACTGCAAGTCCTACAAGCGGCAAAGCACCCTTGAAAGTACATTTTAGCAACAGGTCTGTCGGAAGCTTCACAAAATGGCTCTGGAACTTTGGAGACCGCAAGACGAGTAAAATCTGGAATCCGACCCATGCCTATAGTAAGGCCGGCACCTACACGGTGACGCTTACCTTGACAGGAGCCAGTGGAACAACCACCTGTACTCAACCTGGCTATATCACGGCCTACACTGCCCCCAAGGCACGTTTTTCCGCTGTACCCAGGTCGGGAGGTGCTCCCCTGGTGGTGAATTTTATAAATCAATCTACCGGTATCGTTACGAGCCGGCTGTGGAACTTCGGAGACGGCACGACGAGCACGGACGTGAACCCGACTCACACCTATAACAGCCCCGGGACCCACAAGGCAGTGCTTACTGTGTATGGTCCAGGGGGAAGCAGTTCCAAGACCATGAGTATAAAAGTGAAGTAGTGACCGGAAGTCTGCACTCGGGCAGGCGGGAAAGTTCCGTATCTCCCGAGATTATCTGAAACCTGCGGCGCCGGGCCAAGCCAATGGCCTGCCGCCGTTTGAATCCGGATGAAAACCGGCTATTCATTTCGTTAACACACCCGATCAGCTCAAGCGAATAGAATGAGAATTGGGTGTATCACCGATCCATGACCTTTCTCCAAACATTCTCCATACAGACCGAATTTGAACAAAATTCCCCTGTACTTTGACGAACTTCAACCAGATGGAAAAGAGACCTTATGCCTTTGTAACTGCTTGAATTTAGCCAACTTTTCGAATTGGCTGCCTGAGGGTTGCGCCGGATTAAGTATCCAGGCCTTCGTTTTTTATTTTCTACCCCGGGCGTTTTGTGGTAACCATCGTCCATCCCGGCTTTGCAGTTCATTTCGGCTTAATAGAGAGAGAATCATGCTTTCGAAGGTCTTTAGAGAATACGACATACGCGGAATTGTGGGGACCGAAATTACCGACCCGGATGTTTCGGCGCTGGGCAGGGCATTCGGAACATACATGGCCCGGGAGGGAAAAAGGCGGGTCGTGGTAGGCAGGGACTGCCGTCTTAGTTCGGACCGGTACCGCGACCTGCTCGTTGGCGGGATGCTTCAGGCCGGCATGGACGTGGTGGATATAGGGGTCTGCCCGACGCCGGTCTTCTACTTCGCTATCAGGCACCTCGACCGTGAAGGCGGAATGATGATCACCGCCAGCCACAATCCACCTGAGTATAACGGTTTCAAAGTCTGCAACGGATTCGACACCATTGCTGGCGATGAAATCGAGAAGCTCGCCGGCATTGTGGAATCGGGAGACTTTACCCCCGCTGAAGGAAGCCTCGATCACTTCGACATCATCACTCCATACGTTGATTTCGTTACGGAAAATATCCGGCTCGAAAGCAGCCTGAGGGTCGGCATCGACGGCGGCAACGCAACGGGCGGCCCTGTTGCCACGGCCATTCTTAAGAAGCTGGGGTGCGAAATATATCCGATCTACTGCGATATGGACGGCACTTTTCCTAATCACGAGCCAGATCCGACCGTCATGGAAAACATGGCGGACCTGCGCGATCTGGTGCTCCGCGAACGGCTCGATGTCGGGGTCGCTTACGACGGAGACAGCGACAGGCTGGGGGTGATCGATCACCTCGGCGAGATCGTCTTCGGCGACAAGCTCATGATAATATTTGCAAGGGAGATTTTATCAAGGCGGCCCGGCTCTGTTTTCATCTCCGAGGTCAAGTGCTCGAAGACCCTCTATGACGATATCGAGCGGCATGGGGGTGTTGCCATTATGTGGAAAGCCGGACATTCGCTGATAAAGGCCAAGATGAAGGAAGCCGGCGCCCAGCTTGCCGGCGAGATGAGCGGCCATATTTTTTTCAAAGACCGTTATTTTGGCTTTGACGATGGCATATACTCATCTTGCAGGCTGCTGGAAGTTCTCGCAAGAACAAGAAAAAGGATACCCGAACTGCTGGATGGGGTGCCCCGGACATTTACGACGCCCGAAATACGGATCGAGTGTCCGGACGAGATCAAGTTCGAGGTTGTTGAAAAGGCCAAACAGGAATTCAAAGAGAAAAACCTGAAGATAATCGATATCGATGGCGCGCGGATAACTTTCCCGGACGGCTGGGGTCTTGTGCGGGCGTCCAATACGCAGCCCGTTCTCGTCCTGCGCTATGAAGCCGAAACCCCCGATCGGCTCGATGAGATCAGGGAATTGATCGAGTCCACGATCGAGAAAATAAAAGGAGAATATGTAATACCTTAAACTTGACAATTGTTTGAGCTGCCTAAAATCGGCAGATAAACTTTCCTTCCGCAAAAAGTGGCCCAAACCACATGATAAGAACCCTGTCCTTCAGTCTACGTGCGGTTTTCTCTACTCGATCGAACCTATTTTCTTTACATACTGTACAACGGTGGCCTCAAGTCGGTCTTGACTGTTTCCATTCCAATTTAGTTGCAATTTTTTCAACTTGAAGGAAGGATTCAATTATGGAAATCAGTAAAAACTTTGAGGATAGAACCTATCGAAAAGTGGATTGGCGTTTAATACCGTTTCTATTCCTATGTTACATCCTGGCCTATCTTGATCGAGTAAACCTTGGATTCGCGAAACTACAGATGCTCAAGGACTTGTCACTGAGCGAGGCGGCATTTGCAACAGGCGCCGGCATCTTCTTTATCGGATATTTCTTTTTCGAAGTTCCAAGTAATGTTTTGCTGAAGAAGTTCGGAGCCCGCATGTGGATTGCCAGGATTATGGTAACCTGGGGCATCGTTTCTGCGCTTATGATGTTTGTAAAGAGTGAGTGGGCATTTTACGGGATGCGCTTTCTGCTTGGCCTTGCCGAGGCCGGCTTCTTTCCGGGCATCATTTTCTATCTGACATTATGGTATCCCTCCAGGCTTCGTTCTTCCAGAACCGCGCTGTTCGTTTCCGCCATCGCGGTTTCCGGTGTAATAGGAAACCCTATTTCAGGCTGGATTATGGACACCTTTTCGGGAGCATTGGGTTGGGCCGGGTGGCAATGGCTGTTCCTCATGGAAGGAATACCTTCGATAATTGTAGGTATATGGGTAATTTATTATCTTGATAGCAGCATCAAAGATGCCAAATGGCTGGCTGAAGACGAAAAAGCTCTGCTTATCAAAAATATCGAAGAAGAAGACAAAAACAAGCACGAAGTAAGGCTGAGCGATGCTTTCAAAAGCGGGAAAGTTTGGGTTTTGAGCGCGATTTACTTCACCTTGATGATAGGGCTGTATGGCATCGCCTTCTGGTTGCCTACAATCATCAAAGGGTTCGGGATCAAATCATACCTGGGAGTCGGACTCATAACAGCTATTCCGTATGGCGTTGCGACTGTAGGAATGATCCTGCTGAGCCGGAGTTCAGACAGAACCGGAGAGAGGCGAATGCACTATGTTTTTAATGTTGCCGCAGGAGGCATCGGCCTGATACTGAGCGGCGTGTTTTCCTACAATCCTGTTTTATCTGTAATCTTCCTGTCGATAGGTACACTCGGCGTCCTGGGATCGATGCCCCTGTTCTGGCCCATTCCCTCTGCATTTTTGACCGGAACGGCTGCCGCAGCCGGAATTGGAATTGTAAATTCGGTTGGAAATCTGGGCGGCTACGTGGGCCCCAACGTTCCTGTCTGGGCAAAGCTTTTCTCCAGCGATCCTTCCGCCTCACTCTATATCATTGCCTTTGTACTTTTCCTGGGCGGATTCCTGGTTTTTGCCTTTATTCCAAAGAACGTCAACGTCAAACCTCTTGTGTCCTCCAAGGTATCCGTGGGGATTCAGCCGGAGTAGATAACCAAATTCGAAAACTATATGCGGCGCGGCGTCAATAATACTTGCGAAAATCCCCACTGCCCGTCATCCCGGCGGAAACCGGTTGTTTTGCAATTATTTACTCCGCTATGTATATTATATCATCAGGGAGTTTCCGGATATATATCGGACATCGGGGAAGGCGACTGGGTTTTTGCCCGATGGCCGTTTGAAAGGAGGCAGCCAAGTGAGGCTCGATGTTCGCTCTGGACAGGACAAAATGAAAAAGGCGGATCGAAAGAAGGTCGAGGCGGAACTGCTCAACGCCAAGAAGCTCGAGGCGACAGGGGTTCTGGCGGGCGGGATAGCTCATGATTTCAATAACCTGCTCTTTGTCATCATGGGCAATATCAACATGGCGCAACTTAAGATCGAGGATGACCACGAGGCCCAAAAGCATCTTATTGAAGCCGAAAAAGCCTGCCTTCGCGCCAAAGACCTCACTCAGAAATTCATAACATTTTCTTCGGGCGGTGGTCCGGTCAAACGCCTGGTTTCGATGAGCCATCTGGTTTCCAGTGTCGTCGGGCTGGTGCTGAGCGGCTCGATCTCAGGCAGTGAAATTGACATTCCATTGGACCTGTGGCTGGTTGAGGTCGATGAGAGTCAAATGCGTCAGGTCTTTACCGGCCTGCTGGAAAATGCTCGGGAATCGATGCCGCGAGGCGGCACGGTTTCGATACGCGCCGAAAATGTCGAAATAGCCGAAAGCGGCGTCGAAGGGATTGCCCCTGGTGCGGGGCGTTACGTGAAGGTCGTTATCTCGGACGAAGGGATCGGAATTCCGGAAGAGAACATGCCGAAGGTATTCGATCCCTACTTTTCGACCAAATATCGCGGCAACCAGAAAGGAATGGGATTCGGACTGGCCATCGCGCATTCGGTCATAAAGAAGCACAATGGCAACATCGAGGTGGAGTCGATTCCCGGTAAAGGTACAACCGTCTCCATACTCATTCCGGCATCGACGGAAAAAGGCGAGGCGCTTCCGGGAACTCAGGTCTTTGTCCTCACCCCCAGAAAGCGGATACTGGTGATGGAAGACGAAGGGATGCTCGGGGACCTGATTCAAACGATGCTCGAGCACCTGGGCTACGAAGTGAACACTGCGCTGGATGGTGAAAGAGCCGTCGAACTTTACTCCGAGGCGCTCGAAGCCGGCCGGGACTATGATGCTGTCATTCTCGACCTTACGGTGAAGGTCGGGATGAACGGCAGGGAAGCCATCCGGAAGCTTCAGTACCTTAATCCGAATGTCAGGGCTATCATATCGAGCGGACATCCCAACGATCCGATAATGTCCGATTATACGGAGCATGGCTTTTGCGATGCCCTGATAAAACCCTATGATCTCGAAAGGCTCCAGGTGGCCCTGGACAGGGCCTTTAGCCGGTAGAGCGCAGACGCAGCAGGCCGGGCTTCCACCGCGGAAGCGCGCCACTGACCCGGGGCGTCTGCAGGAGCGGGCCGTACGCGCGATGAAGCGAGGCATCCAAATAGACGCAAACTATTGTGCCGGGAGTGGGAAGTGGAGGAACAAACAGAGTGTGGTGGACAGCTTGTTAATTCGAATCTCTCATATCAGCGCTTCATAGCGTCGGCGAATTCCATGGTCCGGATAAGCCGGGCAGATTCCTAAGTCGGCTGCTTTGGCGCCGCCTTTTTCCCTGCCACATTTCTTGAATTCCCAACAGTTCATAGAGACTTCCGATTGTTGTGACGCTCTCCGCACCGGCGCAGCATAAGAATAGTTCTATTTTTCCACGTAATTCACACCGACTTTATAAATCGGCGCAGCAGTAAACATTGGTCGCTGTCGTCCGTTAATAATGGGCGAACAGTGCGCGGTCGGCTCCGGTCCCGCCGGGACCAAACGGCTAAGGGCTCAATTGCGGAAAAAGATTAGTTGACCAAGCGCCGGCAGTGGACTTATTTTCCTTTTGCAAACAGGGGAACAAGCAGACGCGGAGATACGGGGAGCCATGGCTGGAAGAGTTCCGATCAGGTGGCATGGTTGGGTTGTACTTCTAGTAAGCGTGGGGGCGGCGCTTTCGGCGTCAAATCTACCTGTGGGACGCCAGGTGGACCTTTGGGGCTATGATCTCCTGATGGCTGCGGCGCCCAGGGCGCCGGCCGGCCGGGATGATGTTGCGGTAGTGGGGATCGATGACGATGATACCATTGCCAACCGGCGGCTGCGGGAAGAGGTCGCGGACATGCCGCGGGTATTCCGGCGCGACTACCTTGCAAAAGTGATCGATGCCCTGCTGGATGCCGGCGCCGCTGGAGTCGGCCTGGACATAGTTCTCTCCAGTTCCGTCTACAAAACGTGCGATAGTGAGGCAGATCGTAAGCTCAAAGGAGTTCTGAAAAAGGGAAGGATGCTCGGAAAACCGGTGGTTCTTGGCTTTTACCCGGCAGGCCCGGAAAAAAAGTCGGAGCTTCCGCACGATTATTTTCTACTCTCTGTGGACCGCATTGCCTTCCTTAATTTTGACGAGTACCCGGACGAAAAGAGGCGGTCGGTGGCTCTCTCGATCCATGGCAAAGACATGGAAGGCCGGGACACCGCGGTACATTCGATCTCCTATGAACTGGCCGGCCTCATCAAACAAGACCTGTCTTCCGCAAACTCTTCTCACCTGAAGATCGACTACAGGCTCGCTCCGGTTACCAGGTATGCCTTCTGGGATATCTATTCGCTGGCTGAGGATAACAATGAAATCAATCGGGCAAGACTCAGAGAAGCGTTCGCCGGTAAAATAGTCTTTCTGGGGTACACGTTCAGCGCTGAGGATGAGCATACCATCCCGGTCAGGTTAAGTTTCGCCTCCGCCGGCAACCATGCCTCAGATCGAATCCACGGCATATACATCCACGCGCTGGGGGCAAAGACGCTGCTTGCAGGCCAACTGCTAAAAGACGTACCATCCTGGATTACCTGGAACATAGCTGCAGGGCTGGCCCTCGTGTCGGCAACATTGTTTCTGATGCTCTCTCCGATGAAGGCTGGAGTTATCCTGGGAGCGCTGACGCTGCTTACATCCCTTGGAACCTACGGTCTTTTTTCGTTTTTCTGGGTGATACGGGTCGCTCCATTGGCTTTCGGATTGTTTATTCCAGGCGCAATTACCGGGACTTACCGTTACGGCGTTCAATATAAGCAGTTCCGCTTCGTTCAAAGGCTTTTCAAGAGCTACGTCAATCCCCATGTCCTGCAGCAAATACTTGACGATCCCAATTCCGCCTTGTTTGAAGGCCAGCGGGTCACGGTAAGCGTTATGTTTACGGACATCAGGAACTTCTCCACTCTCTCGGAGAAGTTGGATCCTCAACTGGTCGTCTCGGGACTCAACGTGTATCTGGCAGAGATGACCGAGGCGGTTGTGAAGGTGAACGGCTATATGAACAGATTTGTTGGCGACGCTATTCTGGCGATCTTTGGCGCCCCGAATCCATTGCCTGACGATGGGGCCTGGAGCGCTGTACAGTGCGGGTTGGAGATGCTCGATCGTCTGCGGCGGCTGAATCAGTCCGAAATATTCCCCGGTATTCCCGAACTCCGGATCGGGATCGGTGTTCATACGGGTGAGGCTATCGTAGGCAATATCGGATGTTATCAAAAAATGGACTACTCAATCACCGGGGATACGCCTAACCTGGCGTCCCGCATCGAAGGAATGACCAAAGTTCATAAAGTTCCTTTTCTGATCAGCGAGGCGACCTATGAACGGGTAAAAGATCGAATCGAGGCGCGATTTGTCGAAAGTACCCAGGTAAAGGGGCGAGAAGAGTTAGTTAATCTCTACGAGGTTGTATCGCTTAAAGTGACCGGGTCAAATAAGGACGGTTCCTGAGAAGCAATTGCAAACTCACTTATGTGAATTCCTGAAAATTTTGGGTTGAAAATGCCGGTGTCTCATCCGGAGTCTTTTGACGTCGAAAGACCGGGTAGAGGCGGGACTATCCTCAGGGAGGTTGAAGAATATGAGACGAAGCAGATTAAAGGGCATCCTGGCTGGTTTGGGGATCGTGCTTGTATGGTCCTCTTTTTCCTTCGCGGTCAACACGTGGAAGGTAAGCGACCTGTCGGGCGATGTATCTCTGGGTCGAGGCAATGAACAGATTGCTGCGGCTGTCGGATCGGACATCTCTCCGGGGGATACGATGAAAATCAAGGAAGGGGCATGGATTGAACTCGTCTCCACCGGAACATGCGAGGTGTGGGAACTCAAGGGAAATCGGGAGTGTACCTTTAGCGAGCATGATATAATGAGCAGCCCCGAACGCGATAAGATTCCGCCGATTCACCGCCTGGCGGTATGCTTCAACCCTGGCGGATTCTCGATGGGCAAAGCACAGAGAATAGGGGGCATAATAGAAAGAGGGGGGTCGATTGAGGACGAACTCGCTGAGACCGGATCAAACGCAGCGCTTGTTAACCTCATTATTTTCTATGCTTTGAGCCAGAAGGACATCGAAAAAGCCAGGCCTTACTACGAAGCTCTGAAAGGACGCGCGCCGGGCTCTCAATTTATTGTTAGCGTTGCGGAAATATTCGAAACAAAAACACCTGCCGCCAAGTAGGGATCGTTCATTTTCTCCCTGTAGAGGTCTGGCGGAAATCTACCTGCGGTATTAGTTTCGGGGTGGCGAGGCCCTTGCAGCCTCTCCGGAAAAGAGGGGAACGTCCGGATCTGTAACTTTTCTGTAACCGCGCCTGCGATAATAGTTATCATCTTCTCGGAATAATCCGATCCGTTAATTTCGGGATTGACGGAAAGGTAAGCCGGAGACTAATGATTTGTATAAATGAATTGTTTGCGGACGGACCTGCTCGAACCTTGAGAATACTTAGTCGGAGACACCCTGGTGACATTTGAAGATCTCATTGACCGGGACAAGATCCTGGAATTGATAGAACAGGGTACAGGGAAGGGCGTCAAGGTTGGCGTGCTCGACAGCGGAGTCGATTTCACCCATCCCGCCATTTCAGGCTCCGTGCATCGATCTTTCGAGGTACGGGAGTCCCAGGGTAATTTTACTGCGCAGGAGGCGTCCGGAACGGACGTTCTCGGTCACGGCACCATGTGCGCAGGCGTGATTCACAGGATCGCCCCCGAAGCGGAAATCTACAATATCAAGACCCTGGACGAGCGAGGACAAAATTCGCCCGCCAAAGTCATTTGCGGGATCCAATGCGCAATGGCCCAGGGTGTCCATGTCCTGAATCTAAGCCTGGTCTCCCTCAACATGTCAAGAAACACCATTGTGGATATGCTCTACTGGGTGGAAAAAGCCTACTATAATGGAACGATCCTGGTTGCGGCTACGGACAATAAGCAGAAACGCGGGTTTCCGGGCGATTATTCATCCGTCATAGCAGTTGATTTCCAGCATTTTGAGGATTTCAGGTCGTTTAATTACTTTCTGGGTAAACCGGTTGAGATGGAAGCCAAAGGGGTCTACGTCGAGGCGCCTTTTCCCGGAAACACCTACATCTCGACAACCTGTACGAGCATTGCGTGCCCGCATGTTGCAGGCGTGGTGGCGAGGCTTCTGTCAATGATGCCCGGACTCACACCCTTTCAGTTAAAAACGCTGTTGATGGTGGCCAGGTCCAACGGCCGTAATCCATAGGAGGCTTTATGGACATCTTTCAAGGAATTGAAAGGGTGAGCAGGGCTATTCAAGTATTGTCTAATGAAGTCGAAGAGTTGAAGCTCCTGGCTTCGGAAGCTCCGCCGTCGGAATCCTATGCAGGTTTGGCCGGATTCCCGGAGCCTGACGATCAGCTAAAGATAGTTGCTGGCTATCTTGCCCTGAGCCCCGGCATGGAACAGGACGAACTGCTCAATACCCTGTTGACCTGCGCCCAGCAGGTAGTCAGGGCCGAAGGCGCGGGGCTGACCCTCTACGATGATAAGAAAGACGTTCTCGTCTTTCGCGCCGCAACGGGGGTTGCAGCCGATAAAATCGTCGGCATGGAGGTGCCGCTTACCAACTCACAGCACGGCATTGCGTTCCGAATGCGCCAGGTGATTGCATCAACTCCCATGAACAGGTCGATTGATCAGGCTACGGGTGTAACCTACAGAAACGTCCTGATCGCTCCTCTTCTCGTCAACGACGAAGCTATCGGTACGGTGTCGGCCGTTAACAAGATACACGAAGAACACTTCACCCCCCAGAATATCGAGGATTACACAGGCTTTGCAGAATTGGCCGCTCATATAATCCGGCAGCGCATGCGCGAATACAACCTCAAGCAGATCATCGAAGGAAACGCCGCGAAGGTACCCAGGGAACTCGCTGGGATGGCGGGCCTCACGATCGACGCAGACCTGCTGGACATAATGAAAAACGTAGTCACGATGGGGCGCAAGTCCCCCGAAATGCTCCCTTTGTGCAGACAACTTATCGGCGCTCTGGCCAATATGGGTTAAAGCCGGGGATTCTTCACGGAAGACGACCGGTTTTTGGACCGTCGAAAAGCGAGAAGGATCAACACTCGAGAAACATTTTTCTGATGAAGGAGAGGCCATGACCCTTTTAAAGGGCCCGGATGGTACGCTTTACGATGTTCCCGATGGAAATCTTGAGCAATACGAAATCGCTCCCGAAGACCTCGTCGATAAGATGGAGGCCTCCGGTGTGAAACCGCCGCCCGGTATCAATCCTCAGCAGATCGGACCACAGCGGGTTGCGCCGATGCGTCTTTGTCTCAAGCGGTAATTTCACTAAACTTTCCCCGGGTGTGCAGCTCCAATAGTCTCTACGCTCTGCGAGGTGGTTTCCATGCGTATTGAATCTTTCTTTGAACCCATTGTGTATGTGACGGCCAAAGTAACACATGGCTGCAACCTTAAATGCAAATATTGCAAGGTCGATTCGTTATCCGGCAAATCCATGAAGATGTCGATGGAAACCGCCAAAAGAGCTGCACGCCTTCTGATCGAGAACTCCAGCTTTTCTTCCCTGTGGTTTAATCTGCACGGTGGGGAACCTTTGCTCTTGCCGGACGAATGGATTGAAGAGGTGGTTTCCTATGCGCGGGACCTTGCCGCCGGCCATTCCAAGGAGATCAGGTTTCCCATAGCAACCAACGGCACCCTTCTGCCCGAGGAGCGGCTCCTCAAACTCCATAAGCTGGGGATCGATTTCTCGATGAGCTGCGACGGCCCTCCAAAAATACATAATATTATGCGCGGGCGCGGAGCAACCGTTCTCAAGACTTACCAGCTCTTCAGGAAGCACAAGATCCGGTGCGGCATCATGGCGGTTGTCAGCAAGGGCAACTATGACAAGATGAAACAGATTATGGATTGGTACCGCGAGCAGGGAATTCGCTCTTTTCTGTCAAATTTTGTCGAAGCGCAGGGACGCGGCGTCAACAATCATCTTTTGAGCCCGCAGGAAATGTATGAAAGCGGAGTACAGATTCTGGACCACATGTATGAAACAGATATCTCGGTTACAAATGACGATATGTTGCGCAAGGTTGCCTGGTTTGCGCAAGGCCGGAAGAATGCCGACACACTTGCCTGTCCGAATATAGAATGCCATGCCGGCCGGCACATGGTTGCGGTCGATATGGATGGAAGCATTACAACCTGTGGAAGCGCCGATACGTCTGATTACCTCCTCGGCCACATCGATCGCGATATGGATGACGACCAATATAAGAGTGTGCTCAATCGATTCCACGACAAGGGAAGATGGATTATACGCTGCTTCGATTGCGCCGCCAAACAGATTTGCAGTCATGGCTGCACGACTGCGTGCAACAAGTCTGGCGATTACAGGGAAAACATGTGCCAATACACTCGAATGATATGGACACATTTATGTGAGCATCCTGAAAAAGCATATCACATTAATGGCATAGTAGGTGGGCGTATGGCGCATCATGGGTAGCTTGTCAGTCACGGAGAGAGGCAGGCGTTTTTGAACAGGAGCGGAACATTTTAAAAAGGAGAAGATCATGGCCGTTGTGAGAAGTCTTGAAGGAACGTTTTATGACATCCCTGACAGTGAACTCGAACAGTACAAAGTTCCAGCCGATCAAGTTAAGGGCTTGATGGAAGCAGCCGGCCAGCGACCGCCGCAGAATCCCGGACCCCAGCAGGGAGGCAAGGGCCAGGCACAGGGCCAGGGTACGGGTGGAGGGCCGCAGATCCTTGTCCAGTTCATAACGCAAGGTGGGGGCGGAGGGGCCGGCGGGGCCGGCGGCGGCCAGCAGCAGAAGCCGCCTCAAGGGGCGCAGGCGGGAGGCGAAGAGGAGAACGTCGAACCTCAATGGTACTGGATAAACTGGGCAAACTGGGCAAACTGGTATAACTGGTACTAGAGTGGGACTGTCTCAGTAATCGAGTAATTTAGGAAATGCTCTACTGGTCGTCTTTTGGCGACCGTTGAAAAATTTCACCTTCTGTTCGGGATAAAAGGCGGACATCCGGTCGAATAAGGAGTTGCGTTCAAGGGAGGGCATACAGCGCTGCGCTCCCCTCCCTACGATTGATCCGCGCGGCAATGCCGCAGGGGCGGGGTTCTTTTGTCGTCGAAGAATCCCCGCCCGGTCTTGAACGCAACTCAGTATCAATCCGCCTTTTGTTCCGTTCCTCACAGATCGCGCTCCTGCCAATTCAAGAAGGATTACTGTATGGAGATGCAAAATCCGCAAGGTATGTACGGAATGCAGCAAATATCCATTGGGCAGAGGGTTTCGAACGCTCTGTTCTTCCTTAAGTATTTGAAGCCTGTTTTATGGCTAGTGATAATGGTTGTTATAATCAACCTGATATCGGCTTCCAGTTTAATACCTATTATGGATTTTGGAAGGATATTGAGCGATTATTTCGGACCAAGAGAATCAGTGATATGGTCTTTTATCGACTTGTTTACCGCTCCACCGAATTCTATATATGCTTACGTTATTTTAGCGGGTTTGCTCATAGTAATTTCAGGCATTGTTACGCTCATATCCAATTATTATGGAAGTTATGTTCGAGAGTTTATGTTAAGAAACATCAGGCTTGATGTTTACAATAGTCTCGAACACCTCAATATACAATCGGTGAACAGAAGGGGAGCTGGGGATTATGTGCAGGGAATTCACCGGGACGTTTACGCGGTGGATCAATTGTTCAGTGAGCTCTTTAACAGGACCCTGCCTCAGGCCATATTCGCCGGTGTCGCCTTTGCCGTTTTGATCAACATCAACTGGGTTATGACCCTGGCATTGTTTGTGGCCGGTTTTGTGCTCTTTCCGATTTTCACCATCTGCAGCAGGAAAGTAAACCAGCTTTCCGGGTTCCTGCGATGGGCCTTCACCGAGATGTCGGATCAGTTGATCGAAACCATAGGCGGGTTCAGGGATATCGTCGCCGGAGGGCGCTTCGACCGCTTCGCCGGCCGGTTCGACGAATTTCTCAAAAGATCGCAGGGAAGCGCCGTCAGCATCGCCTGGTGGGGTCAGGTCGGGGGCATAACGACAACCTCGCTGATGAGCCTGTTCAGCGCAGTCCCGATCATCGTGGTAATCCCCAAACTGTTAACGGCGTACGCTGAAGGCCAGCCGGTGAAGGTTTCCACTCTTATCGGAGCCACGATCTCGTACGTGCTCTTTCTCCAGCATTTTCTGCAGATCTATGCCATTATGTACCAGTTCCTTCAACAGGCCGCGCTGACCGCCCCGAGTTTCCAGAGCCTCCGGATGATGCTGACGCCCGAACCGGGGAGATTTCCCGCGCAGATTGCGCAAATTGCTCCTGCGGGCGCTGAGGTCCTGCCCGCGTCCTTATCACCCGTTAGATTGATCCGGTTTGAGGACGTCTCGATGGGCTTTAACGGCCGTCCGCTGTTTGATGGTCTCGGGTTCTCCATACCCGGCGGGAAGATTACGGCCATTGTAGGTCAAAGCGGATCAGGGAAGACAACGATATTCAACCTGCTGCTGCGTTTGCTCGACCCGACGAACGGGAAAATCACGATCAACGGCCGGCTTCTGCAATCCGTCGATGAGAAGCTGCTGAAGAAAATGATGGGGCTTATCCCCCAGGACCCGTTTATCTTCAACTGTTCGCTTCGCGATAACCTGCTTATGGCTTCAGCCGACGGAGTTGACGACAACTTGCTTGACAGGGCCATCGCTCTGGCGCAACTCCGTGAATTCGTTCAGTCACGTGAAGGCGGCCTGGATTTCGTGGCGGGGCATATGGGCAGAAACCTTTCCGCGGGCGAGAAACAGCGCCTGGCACTGGCGCGTTTGATCGTGCAGGACCCGGAAATCATCATTTGCGATGAATATACGGCCAACATCGATGTCAAGACAGCGGGGCTGATTCACGAGGTGATGCTGAGAGAATTCTCCGAGCGCACGCGAATCATCATTACGCACCAGTTGTACACGATCAAGGGCGCCGATCACATCGTCGTTCTTGATAAAGGGATCATCGCCCAGGCCGGAACACACGAAGAACTGCTTGCCCAACCCGGCGTTTACAGGGACCTATGGGAGCTGCAAAAACTTACGTAGCCGAAGACCTTTGACAGGATTTAAAAGAGACCTTTGACAGGATTAACAGGAAATAACATGGCAAAGGCAAACCTCGCGGAGCGTTGATTATGCTGTTAAGCGTGTCAAGATCTATCTGCGCTCTCTGGCGTAAACTATTTTTTAATTCTGTTAATCCTTTCAAAATCTCCTTGAGACTGCGTCAGACCAAAAACGGAACGGGAACTATAAGCTATTTTTCAATCCTGTTAATCCTGTTAATCCTGTCAAAATCTCTCTGTGTTTTTGCGGATAAAGGAGACCCGGCAAACCGGGAGGGTTCGAACTCTGCGTCGCCGAGCGACGAGATTGTCCGGTTGAACAAGGAAGTTATCAGCCTATACAGGCAGGGCAATTTTGAAGAAGCGCTCGCCCGTTGCACGGAGACCTGCAAGCTTGCGAGGCGTGAGCTGGGCGAGGAACATCCGGAGTTTGCCAGTTGTATCAATAATCTGGCATCAATCTACGAAGTCCGAGGTGAATACGGCCAGGCTGAGCCTCTTTTCAAGCAGTCCCTGGAGATATCGAAAAAAGTCCACGGAGAAAACGATCCGGATTTCGCCTTAGGCCTCAACAACCTTGCAAACCTCTACCTGGAAACGGGCAGATATGCCGAAGCCGAGCCGCTCTACCTTCGCGCCATGGAAATCATTCGCGCCGGCGCAGGTGAGGACAATGCGTTCTTTGTCAAGGCCCTCAACAACCTTGCTTCCCTTTACAAGCGGATGGGCAACTATGTAGAAGTGGAGCCGCTTTACAAAAAGGCGGCGGACATTCTGCTGAAGATCTCGGGGGAAGACCAGCCTGACTATGCGATTGTCCTAAACAACCTCGCGGGGTACTACTACATCCTCGGAAGGTACCCGGAGGCTGAATCCACCTATCAAAAGTCACTGGGCGCCGCTCGGAAGGCCGTCGGCGAACAGCACCCCGTATATGCCCGAACCCTGAATAACCTGGGCTCCGTCTATGAAGCCATGGGCAACTACGCCAGAGCCGAGCAGCTTTACAAGCAGGCCCTGCAGACTATCACTTCAAAATCGGGAAAAGATAGCACGGATGCCGCCGCTGCGCTGAACAATCTTGGCGGCTTATACAAGACCATAGGAGACTACGGCAAGGCCGACTCGTTTTACCGTCAGTCAAATGAGATCTGGCGGGCCGCCGTGGGAGAAAAACACCCGGAGTTCGCTGCCAGTCTACACAACATGGCGGATCTCTATTACTGGATGGGCAAGTTCGACGAGGCTGAGCAACTGTATGTGAAGGTGCTCGAAATCCAGAGGTCGAGCCTTGGCGAAAAGCACCCGGACGTGGCCCTGAGCCTGCAGAACCTCGCTGTGCTTTATGTGAAGATGGGCAGATACCCTGAAGCCGAGTCTCTATATCGGCAGTCGCTCGATATAAGGAAGTCGGCCCTGGGAAACAGAAACCCCGATGTCGCCCTTACCCTGCAGAACCTGGCTCTGCTCTATGTAAAGATGGGCAGGTACGAAGAAGCCGAACCGCTTTACAGGGAGGCCCTGGAAATATACGTTGCGGTTCTGGGGCAGGACAACCCCGATGTCGCTACCACTCTGAACAACCTGGCAGCGCTCCGTGCCGCGACTTCCCGTGAAAGCGAGGCCCTGGAGCTGATGAAGCAGGCTGAAAGTATCTATGACCATTTGATCCGGCAAGTCTTCACCTTTGCCTCCGAAACCCAGCGCATGGGATACATCGCGGTCCTTCGCGGAGACATGGACAGTTTTCTGTCTCTGATTTCACAATATCTGTCAAACTCACCCGCCGCAGTGGCGGACGGGCTGGACATGGTGCTCAAACGCAAGGCAATCGTGGCTGAAGCATTGGCGGCTCAGCGGGACTCCATCCTTGGCGGGCGGTATCCCGATCTGGCGCCCGCCCTTCGCAGGCTGAGGACCCTCAATGCTCAGATAGCCCAAAGAATTTTGTCGGGTCCGGGTCCGGAAGGTCCCGAAGCCCATCGGCAGTTGCTGGAGAAGTGGAAAGCCGAAAAGGAGGGTCTTGAAGTCTTCCTGGCCGGCCGTATCCCGGAGATCGACCTGGAAAGAAAACTCAACGAGGCCAATCGGGCCAAAGTTGCCGGAGCGCTTCCCGAGGGCACGGTCCTCGTCGAGTTCGTCCGGTTCAATCCGTTCGACTTCAAAGCCATACCCGCCAAGGGACAGCCGGTTTGGAAGCCGGCTCGCTATCTGGCTTTTGTCTTGCTTCCGGGTCAACCGGATAACATTCAGATGATCGACCTCGGCGAGGCAGACCTCATCGACGAGATGATCGCCCATTTCAGGGGCGAGATCACCGGAAGCGCCGAAAAACCGGGCGGCCAGGCGGAGAGAGGCGTGCAAGGCGCTGTTATGGATGTTGGGCCCAAACTTCGCGAGGCGCTTTTCGATCCTTTGAAAAAAGTCCTGGGCGACCGCAAGAGGCTTATCCTGGCCCCTGACGGCGACATATACCGTCTGCCCTTCAGTGTGCTGCCCGCGGACAAAGAACGCTACATCATCGACGACTACCACATCAGCTATGTCGGCGCCGGACGCGATATCCTGCGCTTTGGCACGGGTTTTACCCCTGGAGCTTCAGCACCCATGGTGATTGCGGACCCGGACTACGATCTCGGGGCCGGTGCTAAGAGTGGTCAAACGGACACAGGGGCAACTCTTGAAAGGCAATCCCGGGATATGGTCCACTATGCTTCACACTTCGATCGTCTGCCGGGAACACGCGCAGAGGGTGACCATATTGCCTCGATGCTCGGTATCAAAGCTCTGGAAGGAGGTTCAGCCACCAAGCGCAACGTTGAAGATGCGCGTTCGCCCGCTATCCTGCATATAGCGACTCACGGCTTTTTTCTGCCGGACCAGCGGCATCCACCGGGGGGGAAAGAGTCCCAGACCGATTTGGGAAATAGCGTGGCGGCCGAAAAGGCCAATCCGCTGTCACGGGGTATGGAAAACCCGCTGCTGCGCTCTGGGCTCGTATTGGCGGGCGCAAACACCTGGCTTCAGGGAAAGGCGTTGTCCCCCGAGGTTGAAGACGGAATTCTTACGGCGGAAGATGCAACAGGTCTGGACTTGCTTTTCACCGACCTGGTAGTGTTATCGGCCTGCCAGACCGGGCTTGGGGACATAAAGGTCGGCGAGGGGGTTTTCGGATTGCGCAGAGCATTTCTCCTGGCCGGCGCAAAAACGCTCCTGATGAGTTTATGGAAAATTCCGGATGAAGAAACCCAGATGCTGATGGAAGGCTTTTATAAGCGCATACTGGAAGGAAAGCCAAGGGCAGAGGCCTTACGCGAAGCGCAGTTGGAGGTCAAGGCCGTATCCCCGGAACCGCTGTTCTGGGGTGCATTCATCTCGCAGGGCGATCCCGGGCCATTACCCAAAAAATAATAGTTCACCGCAGAGGCGCAGAGAACGCGGAGAAATCTTTTTGCAAGACGGATTAATAGCAATGGCTATTTCTGAGTCCTGAGACCCGTTCGTCGAATTTTGGTTTTTCTCTGTGTCCTCTAAAGATCGACCCTAGCCCTTCGAAGCGGGTCACCGGGCTTTTGGGATTATCGAACGCCTCTGTGGTGAATTCTTGGTGAAAGGAGAGATTAGATTTATGGCTAAGGTAAAATGCGGATGGACCTTTGCTGCGATCTTATTTTTGGTCTTTGCCTCACTGACGGTTTTTGCAGAGCAGCAGGCAACGAAAATTATCAAGTTTGTCCCCACTGCCCATGTTCGGGACGTGCGGGAGGGAAAGTGCTGGACCGGCTCCATTGCTGCCCCGAGGCCGGATGCATGGCGCTGCATGATCGGAAATGAAATTGTCGATCCCTGTTTTAGCTCCACGGACAGGAACTTTGTAATATGCAACCCGAATCCACCTAAGGGTTACCCCGGATTCAGGTTAAGGCTGACGGAGCCCTTGCCGAGGTCCGAAACCCCTGTCCAGTCGGGCTACGATGGCGGATGGCTGGTCGAGCTGGTGGACGGGACATTGTGCAGACCGGCGACAGGCGCAAGCTTTGAAGTCAAGGGCAAGGTGGCAGGCTACTATTGTAATAGCTGGCAAAGTGGCAAGGACGTCGTCCTGCTGGGGGACTTCGATACCGCCTCGCCACTGTGGATGGCTGAAAAGGCGACGATTACCCAGGGTCAGCGAGGTCCGGTTTACTTAAGTTCGCATAAGGTAGCGGTAAAGACGGTCTGGCAGTGAGAACCACATCGTGTTATTACAGCATAATTCGCCAGGATCTGCGCCTCGACCGTTTCTTATCCCCAAGATTCTGACTGACTTATACCAACTTGCGTGCAAGATTGAACTATAGTAATATGCAACCCACCACTCAGGAGGGGGTTGCCAATGCCAAAGAAAACGAAAGTATCTGGTGAGGTGCTTCAATTGGCTATGGAAGCTGCGGAGAAAGCTAAAACTTGCGATGACCTCAGAGCTGCCCAAGCTGTTTTGATCCCTGGCCTTCTCGACATTCCTGACCGCATCACTGGGAAAATAATCGGCCGCTCTCGTGTAACAGTAGTCCAACTGCGGAAGAAATTCAGCACCGCTAAGCAAACGCAAAACCGCAACTGGGGCGGTCGCCGTTCCGGCTACATGACCATTGCGCAAGAACGTCAATTCCTCTCGGAATTCTTGGACCAGGCTGCTCATGGCGGTATTTTGGTTGTAAGTAAGATTCAGCAGGCATTTGAGGCCAAAGTGGGGCGCAAAGTAGCCCAAACCACTATATACCGGATGTTGGACCGGCATGATTGGCGAACGATCATTCCCAGACCCCGCCATCCTAACAGCAGCGCAGAGGCCCAGGAGGGCTTTAAAAAAACTCCCGAAAACAGTGGCTAAATGCGCCAAAGCACTTGCTCCACTGAGAGTACGTTTGCGGTTGATGCTTCAGGACGAGGGCCGCTTTGGAAGAATCAGCACCCCTCAACGTTGCTGGGCGCCACGCGGAGTTCGCCCCTGTGTTCCAAGCCAGATCGTGCGCGAGTATACCTATGCATATGCTGCCGTATCGCCTCATGACGGAACAATGGATTCGTTGATTCTGCCACAGGTTAGCGAGCAGGCAATGTCCATCTTTTTACGGGAAGTAAGCAACGACATCCGGATGAGTTCATCCTCATGGTCATGGACGGAGCCGGATGGCATAAAGCCAAGGCGCTCGGTGTGCCCGCGAACATGGCGCTGATCTTTCTTCCACCATACAGTCCAGAACTCAACCCGGTGGAGCATATTTGGGATCACATCCGCGAGGACGGTTTCAGAAACAAGGCCTTTAATAGCATCGAGGCTGTGGAGGATCAGTTGATGAAGTCCTTGGAAGCCCTCGAAAAGGACCCCGCATTAGTCGCAAGCATGACAGAGTTTCCTTGGATCGTTAGTATGAACTTGCACGCAAAATAGTATTAGGGGCTATCGAACCAGGGTGCCAGCTTTTGCTTCCATGGGTGCTTTCTTGTCTAATTTCGGCTATGCCTCTATCAGGCTGGGCAACAACTGTTCCCACACTGTGACCATATTCTCGTTCCATTTGACAAGTTGAGCTGTTCCGTCCTGTGAAACTACTATCGCCGCCACGTTGTGTAATGCGTTGCACAAACTGTAAGCCGAATTATGGCGTGTACCAACACCGTCGGTCTGTTCCTTCCAAATCTCGACTCCTTCAGGGTCCAAAGCTTTTGCTACCTCACGGACACGCTCCAGTTTGCCGGAGATTTGGGCTCCAAACCCAACCAGTTCCAGTCTCCGTGTTATCAAAACGGCGCCATCCACCTGCGTCATGTCCGCTACCAAATGAGCCCACTCGAATACTGATTCATCCAGCCGGGAAAGAGTCTGATTTTTATTTGTGAGGTACTCTGGCCAGCCTACCTCTGTTTCGGGATTTTCGAGAGACCCGTAAAATTCCGCCAGTTCATTTGCTATTTCTACAGTAAGGGTGCGAAATCGTCTGCGTGGTTCTCCGTCGATGAATCTGTACTTAAGCTTTACATAATCCGCGGACAAGAACTCTTCTTTGATCTCCTCCGGAATGAAAATCAGGGTGCCTCCATGCCTATAGGAGCGAATTCTGCCTAATATTCTCATGAAGACCTGTTTCTTTATTGTCCCAAAGAAATCAGGACCAATCGCCGGCCAAGGTTTTTTCGCTCTTTTTCGAGCTTCCCTGTGGAACGCAAGTTCCTCATCGACTATGGAGCTGAATTCCGATCGGATCCACAAAGAATCAAAAACCGCCATCGAAGGGCTGATAATTTTCCCGGAATTGAGCGTGGCGATTTCGGTGGATCCATTATTCACGGTTATGCGACCCGGATTTGTAACGTTTATTACGAGAGCATTGGGAAGTGGTTCGAACGTCTGCCCGCCTCCATGGAGGCTTTGGGCCCATCGTGGTCCGGAATGCACAATTCCCCAGATCGATAATCCGCTATTTCCGCTGTGCCACAGTCCTATCAGGGAGCCGTAGAAATCCACTGATGGCGAGAGCTTTCGCAGTTCACGCTCGGTAAACGGCAGATTGTCTCTGAACAGAAGCCTGTGAAAGCCGATTGGCGGCCCCAGATCGGGTGGAAAACAGTCAGGGGCCAGAAAGATGACCCTAAACCTGACGGGCCGTCCCTCTTCTTGAAGTAGACTGGCCTGATAACAGACCGAGATTAAGTGTTCCAACACTGTGAGATCTGGTAATGAAGCACACCCCCGGGCGTTCCGCGTCGACCAGCTATCTCGGACGAAAGAGGCAAGATCTTTTGGGTAAGCCCTAATTTGGAATTCAGAAGCCATTCTAGCCTCCTCTATGATTCAACAAAGGTTGTGACTGAATTACCCGCTTCGGATCTGGATATGAACTGAGGGCTTCCCGTGGATTAAACGTCGATCCGCTCCTTATTCTCTACGCCCGTATGTTCCCGCAATGCGATCGAGTTCCGCTACGGCAAGCTCATATCCCAAGCGCGCCCGGAGTTCGTCTGATTCAGCCTTTTTGACGGCCGCGACCGCCTCGTTATATTTTGCGTAGCCGGCAGTAGAGGTTTTGATCTGATCCGAAACCAGGCGCAGCCTTTCCCGCTGTAATGCGAGCGCCTCCCTGGCAACATCCAACATGCTTTTTGTATTCTCAAGCTTCCTGTACGCATTGTCCAGTCCGACCGTTACTTCGTCATTTATCCGGTGGACGTTTTCCCGGGCCTGCGAAAGCTGTGCAGAGCGTTCGCCAATGACGGCGTTGCGTTTGCCCCAATCCCAGATATCCCAGGACATCATGACCCCAAATGTGCCGACATTGTTTTTGAGAAATGACGCGCCTTCCTGGTACGTATTGGCGGCAAAAAGAGTTACATCGGGGATGTATTCGTCCCGGGCCGCTCTCACTCCGCCCTGGGCCTTTACCACCGTGGCTTTCGCGGATTCAATCTCCGGGTTTCCTGAAAGCGCCGCCTGCAGGTAGTAATCACGACTTTCAACAGGCCCCTCGGAAGGACCGGGATCGGACAGCTCCAGTTGCGTATCGAGGGGCAGCCCCAAAAGCTTGTTCAGTTCCGCATTGAGGTCTGAAATCTGGATCTTCGCCGCTATAAGAGATTGTTTGTTTTGCAGGACGGCCGTGCGGGCCTCGTTGAGGCCAACTTCGAGAAGGTTCCTGGAACGGACCGCGTTTTCTGCCTCGCGCCGGCTTTCCTCGGCCGCCTTTAGCCCGGCCTCCGCCGCCTCTTTTTGTTTTCCGGCAGCAAGAAGGCCGTAGTAGAGTTGGTGCACGACATAAATGACATCATTTTCCCCCTTTTTTACGTCCGCCTCCGCCACCTTCTGGTCGGATCGCGCAATTCCGGTGGCTTCGTGGATTTTTAAGAGCTGCGTCACGGGTTGGCTGAGAACCGTGCCGTTGAGAAAAAACGAAGAAGAACCGTTTGTAAGGTTCCCGCCGACAGGAACTGTACCGATGCCAGGCAACGGGACGGTTACGAGTTGTGACTCGGAAGTGCCCATGTACCAGGAATAGTTGGAGAGGTGCGGATAGTAGTCCGCAGAGGTGGAATCAACCTTTCTTCCCTTCTCGTCCACTTTGAAGCGGGCAATCTTGAGCGCGGAGTTCCCTTTGACGGCGAGATCGACAGCTTCGGGCAAGGTGAGGCGCTTTGTTTCCGCACAAGCCGGATTCGCAACCAAAATCAACCCCGCGATGAGCATTGTCGCCACGGCAGCCGAAGTAGGCTTGGCCACGCGCGACTTGACTATTACGAACAGCACCGGGACCACGAGCAGGGTGATGAACATGGACCAGATCAGCCCAACGGCGAGAACGCTCGCCAGGGGACTCCACAAGCTTGACTTGGAAAGGATCATCGGCAGTACTCCGGCGGCTGCGGCCATTGTGGTCAGAAAGATCGGGCGCAGGCGGCGCTCGCCCGCCTCCATTGCAGCGTGCTCAAGCGAGTGTCCCTCCCGCATCCTCTCGTTAGTGTAGTCGATGAGAATTATTGCGTTTCGCACCACGATCCCGCACAGGGCGATTAGTCCCATGAAAGCGGTAAACCCGAACGGGTTGTGTGTAATTATCAGTCCCAGGACGGCGCCGGGCAGCGCGAGAGGAATCGAGGACATGACGACCAGGGTCTCCGATACGCTTTTGAACTGGATAAGCAAGGTGAGGAAGATGGCGACAAGGCTTATGCTGAGCGCAGTCAGCATCTCGGGCATTGTCTCGTCGGTGTTTTGCTTATCCCCTCCGTATTCAATCCTGTACCCCGGCGGGAGCGGCAGCTTTTCAATGGCCGGCCGTACCGCATCGAGGAGCTCCGATGCATAATGGCCGCTGTCCACGAATGCTCGAACAGTCAGGGTCCTCACGCCGTTGCGGCGCACGAGCCTGCTGGTCTGCCATTCCGGCTCCAGCGTGGAGATAGCGCGAAGCGGCACCCTGGCCCCGGTCACATGAGAGGTTAAATAGGTATCGCCCAGGTTCCTGAAAGAGGAGCGGGACGCCTGTGCGAGACGGAGCAGGATGGTGACCGACCTGTCGCCTTCCCAGAACGTGCTCGCCGGAAGCCCGTCGAATGCCCCGTCCACCATCTTCGATACTGAAGAATTGGTTATTCCGAGTCTGTTTGCCAGTTCCTCATTGACCTTTAAGTCCACCATGCAGGATTCGTTGAAGTAGTCACGGTGGACGAAATCCGAAAAAGGGACTTGAACGAGCAGCCCCTCCACCTGCGAGCCGATGCGCTCTAATTCCCGGATATCCTCACCCACGATCCGCACCTCGACAGGGGCTTCCAAGGACATCCCCTGCTGCATTTCCTTCACGATGACCATCGCTTCGGGGGCCACCAAGGTAAAGGATTTCCGGAGATCGTTCACCAATGCCGGGGTTTGCTTCGCTGAATGGGTGTTTACGATGTACTGCCCGTAGGCGGCATCCGGCTGCTGGGGGTTGACATTGTAGTAAAACCTCGGTGCACTCTGGCCGATAAAGGCTGCAAAATGCTCGATTTCCTTTCTCCCCTTCATGTACGCTTCTATCCGGCGCATCACCGCGTCCGTCTCCTCGATTCTCGTGCCCTGGGCCATCCATACGTCGACCACGAACTGGTTGCGCTCTGCCGAAGGAAAAAACTGCTGAGGCACTATTCTGAAGAGTACTACCCCGATCACGATGGCGCCTGCCCCAAAAACCATGGCCGGGACCTTATAGCGCATGAAAACGGCAATAACCACCCTGTAGCCGGCCTGGAGAAGGTTTAAGAAGTTGAACTTCTCTTTAGCCGGGGTGACTGGGTCTTTTTCGTGATCGTGGAGCCCTTTTTTGACCAAGAACCGGCAAAAAATCGGTGTCGGCATGACGGCCACAATGGTCGACACAACCAGGGCAATGGCGACGGTTATCGGAAGAGCTTGGATAAACTCGCCGGCCGATCCCGTAAGGATCAGCAGGGGCAGGAAAGAAAAGATGATGGCCGCGGTTGCGGCAATGACCGGAACGATCACTTCGGAGACACAGCGCCAGGCCGCCTCCTCTATCGGGACCTTGCGGTCGAGCAGATCGACGTAATTGTCGACAATGACAATGGCATTGTCCACGACGATCCCGAGGACCACGATGAGCGCCGCGATGGAGACCTGATGCAGCGCGATGCCCATGGCGTTCATTGCCCCGAGGGTCATTAATATACTTATTGGAATGGCGAGCGCCGCGATCACCGCTACCCGGATGGGCAGCAGTATTATCGTGACGAAAATAACAGATGCTATGGCCACCATGAATTCATGGCTCAGGTGCGTGATGCTTTCCTTGACGACCTCAGGCTGGTTGGCGATGAGATCGATCCGGACATCCGGCGGCAGCAGAGCGTTGAGGCGGTTAAAGATATCCCGAACACTGTCGCCGAGTTCGACGATATTTTTTCCCTTCTGCATTTCAACGGACAACAGCAGGCTCGGCTCGCCGTCGTAGCGCACCATGAACGTCGGGTCCTGGTAGCGCCTTTCCACCTCGGCAAAGTCGCGGATATAGACAGGTTGGCCCGTGCGGGAGACGTCCACCAGAACATTCCTGATCTGTTCTTCCGTATTGAACAGGCCGGTGGTGCGCACGGGAATTTTCGTCCGGTCCGCCTCAAAATGGCCGGAGCTCTCGATAATATTCCGCTGCCTGAGGGCCTGGAACACGTTAAGCGGGTCCGCGAAATACTGCGACATGCGCTGCAGGTCGCCGGTTACCCAGATTTGCTCGCCTTGCTCGCCATACATGGCCAGCTTGCCCACCTCGCGAATCGTGCGCAGTTCATCCTGTATTGTGTCCACGTAGTCTCGCAACTCGCGGTAGCCATACCGCTTTCCGTGTATCGCGAGAAGCATTGCCACGGTGTCGCCGAAGTCCGAGTTTACGATAGGGCCTCGGACACCCTCGGGCAGCTCGGCTAGGCGGGCCTCGTTCATCTCGTGGCGGATTTTGGACCAGATGACGTCCGAGTTTTTTACGTTGTTTTCAAGTTCCACGTTAATGATGAGCAGACCCGGGCGGCTGGTTGAATAGGTTTTGTCCTTGCGGACTTCCGGAAATTTGAAAATGTGTTTTTCCAGGGTTTTTGTTACCTGCTTTTCGACCTGCTCGGAGGTTGCGCCCGGATAGAGTGCGATTACCAGGCCGGTGCGAATGGTGACTGTCGGGTCTTCGGTGCGCGGCATGTACAGGAAGGAATAAAGTCCGACCGCTACCGCCATGGCGGTAAGGATCAAGGTAACTGTCGGGTAGCGAAGAGAAAACTTTACCGGGTCCATCACAGCACCTCTTTTTTATCAGGCGGGTTTTGTGGCCCTCCAGGGGCGTTTTCCCCAACTAATGAGACGACGGTTCCGTCCCGGAGCTTTTCCTGGCCGGCAAAGACCACGGCCTCATCGCCTGAAAGGCCGCTTTTGATCGCAATCTCCCGGCCGTAAACGACTCCCGTTTCGACCCGCTTCGCATAGGCGCGCCCCTGCTCGGGGTAGTACACAAAAACAATGGTTGCCCCCTGCGGGTCGCTCATGACGGTCTCGGCCGGCAGCGTCATCAGGTCGACCGCCTTGTCTCCCATGATCCTGGCCTCGGCAACCATTCCGACCCGGAGGATATGGGCGGGATTCGGCACTACGATCCGCGTCATGTATGTTCGGGTATTGGGGTCTGCCGAGACGTTGATAACCCGCACTTTCCCCTCGAACGATTCCGTCGGCAAAGCGGGGATTGTGACAGACGCAGTCTGCCCGAGCCTGACGAGATGAATGTCGGTTTCCGGCACGCCTACGTTGATCTCCACCGGATCGAGCTTCACGATTTCGAAAACAGGGAGCCCGGGGCTTGCAGTCTGGCCCGGCTCGATGGACCGCCTTGAAATAAAACCGTCGGCAGGGGCATAAAGCGATGCATCGCTCAGGCGCTTTTGGGCAAGCTTTTGATTTGCGATTGCCTGGTCTACCTGCTGTCTGGCGCTCAACCAGGCCGCCTTGTATTTTTCAAAATCGTTTTCCGCGAGGCTCCTGGACTCATACATGAATTTCATCCTGGCGTATTCGTCTTGACTTCGATTAAGGGAGACTTTTGCCTGTCCAGCCTGTGCGGATGCGGCCTGAAGCGACAGTTTATAGTCAATTGGGTCGATAACCGCCAGCAGTTGTCCCTTTTTAACGTAATCGCCCTCCCGGGGCGCCACTTCGATCACTTTCCCCGCGACCAGAAAAGCAACCGGAACCGGAGCGTCAGGCGATACGACCGTACCGCTCACCGATACGAATTCGCGCGCTTGCACGTGCCGCACCTTTCCCGTCTTGATTGGTACCGCATTAGGGGCGGGCTGTTCCTTACCTTTGCCCTGGGAACAGGAGGCCAACACAAAAAAGATTAAAACGAAACGTACGGCAGATAAAAATCGCATTGCACCCAGTCCTTTCCAGTCCGACTTTCTTTACGACTTTTGATAAGCGACGCTCACCGGCAAATCATGGCCCCTCGCCATAATTGCGCGACTGCTGTCTTCACTTCCGTATGGAATCCGTTGCGAAAAGTTGCCATGGCAGGGTCTTTGAGGACCTTTTTCATCTCATCCGGTATGTCCATCATTACCCACAGCCCTATGGTCAGAGTCCACGTATGGAGCAGGAGATCGGTTCCCTTGCTTCGCATCAAGCAGCCGAAGCGCTGCTCAAGCAAAGCTCCGGCTTTGGATAGACCGGCTCCGACATTTCTGTCCAGACGAGAGAAAGACTCGATTGGCAGGTTTTCTTTCAACATGTTGAAGCTGCTTCTTCTTTAAGGACCGTTTTTCACTCCATTTACAAATGTCAGTTGATAGGAAATCTTTACCAGGACTCCCGCTGTGCAGACATTTGGATGCACATTTGCCGTTAAACGGTTTTTCTTCAATCGCCTTGTGGAACCCAGTAGTTCTTGTTAGAAGTTGAGGGGTCATAGAGGACCTCCTTCCGGCAAGCTAAACAGAATGTCTTTATCCTTTTGGATGCAGACAGGGACTTTCGGAATAATGCCTCAAGGTCATTGCTGCCCCGCTTGCCCAACTCCTCATCCGGCCTCCCATACAATTTTCTAAGGATTTTCTCTCTTTGGGGATTTAAGGATGAAGAATCATCATTGCGAGAATGCCCATTACTATTGGCCCAGCGATTACCAGAATGAGTGCTGCTGGAATTGCCGCTACTTCCTTCTTGATTGTGAACCCTGCCTTTCTCCAGAACGATATATCAAAATCAGTTACTACTTTCTGTCGCTCCTCCATCTTGTTATCCCCTCTTTGTAAGGCCCAAGATATTTCCATAGACATTCAATATTGCTGAATAATGTTTACTTATGTCCGTTTCTCATTCAGCCTTCGGGGTCACGCTGTTGCATGTTTCCGAAGGGAACCCGTTCCCGACGGAATTGTTGGCTGTTACTGTAAAAGTATAGGTTCTTCCATTGGTCAGCCCTTTAACGGTTATGGGGCTTTGCTTGCCCGAGGTCTTCATCCTCCCGGGGCGGGATGTCACAGTATAGTTGGTTATGGGGCTCCCGCCGTCTGATTTTGGGGGTTTGAAGCTGATGGTTGCCTCGCCGTTGCCTGCGGTTGCTGTTACGCTGGTTGGCGGGTCCGGCGTGAGAAGGCCTGGGCTGGCCGAAACTCCTGCCCCGCCTCCGCCGCCCATCGCCCAGGATACGGAAACCATGAGGAAGATAGCCAAAATGGTGATTGTCATTGTTTTCCGTGCCATGGAATTACCTCCGGTTCGGTTTACTTTACAGAGTTCAACTATTGTTACTTTTTGCTTCGGCTTGGCTGCCTCAACACTTGTAATTTCAAGATGGCTCATGTCATTCTCCTTGCGTGGCGGAAGCCAATCCTGATCCCCAGCCTCTATTGGGGCGGTTGCGGGGCGCGGGGCACGATTGCAGAAGTCATCATCATGGCTTTTTGATGTTTAAGCCCGTCGTACTCGATCTCATTCCCCAGGCTCCTCGGTGATCGCTTCTTCCTGCTTTGCCCACACCGTATGGCTTATTAGTCCAAAGTCTCCGAGCGCCTTACAGATCGCTCTGCCCGAAAAGCTCTCCGACCCGGGGTTGGACGCCCATTCAAGATGTATACTGATATCGGTCGAATACTTAGCACTGCAATACACGCTCAGTTTCAACAGTTCTTCGACTGCAATTGATTGGAAGTGTTGCCTGCAAAGCTCGATGACCTTTGCCGCTTCAGTAACGCGCGCAGTTCGAATATTTATCGTCTCAAGCCATGTCATGCCTTTGTTCCCTTCAGATTGTGAGCAATGTATCTCCAGGTTGCTCGATCTCAAGTCTATCCAAAGCAAAGGGCCGAGCCCGCCAGGTTCCGATTTACCGGCCAAAGAAGATTGGCGAGGCTGCGTGCACCGGTTCGGTGTTTTTCGGGGCGGGGTGATCGGCGGACAACCGGGGGCTACCCCGAAGAGTGAACCGATTGACACAGCCTCCATCGGCAGAGAAAGCCATATTCATGCCATATTGTTTTCTCGTGCAATTTCAGCCATATGATGGGTATGCGTAGTTGAGGATCACCAAAAAAAGTGGATTTTTTTGCCAAATATGGCATATTCACCATAAATGGCAAATTTTGTACCCATCAAGTCAATAGGGAGAACGTCGAAATGGAGTCAGACAGGAATGAGTTTTTCGGGCAGGCCACGCTACGAATCTGCAGCAGTCTTGATGCCGAAAATGCCTTATTTTGAATTATGCGGTAATGATGTTATTTCAAACCAAATTTTTCCGGAGGATAAAAACACATAGGAAAAGTCCATAATGCAACTCCAATGAAAGGGCCTTCCTATTGCCAACCAAGTGCCCGCCACAAGAGGGGCAGCGCCAAAGGAATGCATGAACGCTTGAAGAATTAACCGGCCCAATGAGAAGAAGTAAATAGGTGAGGTGACCAGTTGCAGCCAAGTAGCTTCTTTGAAAATTATGGGATTTCCTGCTCCCGAGGCAGAGACTCAATGCAGGCAGCAATTTCACGGCTCATGTCCCCGACCGCTCGGCTCTGCGCAGAGGCTACTGCTTCAAACCCGGTGGACCCAACGGGTACGATGAATCTTGACCGCTTGATCGCGAGCAATTTTTCGCCATTATTGCCGAAAACGCTCCAGCCGGCGACGAGCACGGCTTTGCCAGCAGGCCTATATTCCATTTGCGCAACGTCCACGGTTACCTGATACAGAACGCGCATGGACCCTGCCCATGGGAAAACGACGACCCGATCTGTTGAGAGCAATATGGAAAGGTTTTCGGCCAGGACACGGGTCAGGTTCTTTTCCAGAGGTTCAGCCCATTTGTCGAACTCGGCAAATTGGAGGCTGTTTTGGGTTGACCTGGTGGCCATTTGCGGCCGGTCGAGATATTCGGGAATTTTGATGGGACCCACCCCTATGGTCAGGTCGGTCTCTGCTCTTGCTGTCTTTACACCCGGCGCCTCGCTTTGAAGCGAATGCAGGACGTAGTAATTGGGCGGCTTCGAGGCACACCCGCAAAACAAGGGTAAAGAAAGCAGGAAGATTGCCGCAATCCCGGAATTTAAAAGTTTATTGGCCATACGTTTTCCTTTCTTATTTGCCAGGAGCAATCGGTCGCCTCTTACATCTATTACTTGTATTACTTGCCTTTCCCTTTGATGAGAGCTTCGGGGTGGTTTTCCAGGTATTCACTGAAAATGCGGAACGAACGAGCCGCAGCGGAAAACTCGCTCAGGGCCTTTATCAGTTCAATGCGCACGGGAGAGTTCTCTCCGGCAAACCCTTCCACAGCCTTATTTGCCCCTTTCATGGTTACGCCGGTTGCCTTGGAGGTATCTTCCAAACTGGCTATAAGCGGTGGAATACTCAAGTCGAGGTTGCGGGCTAATTGTGCGCCATTTCTGAATAGTTTTCTTGCCTCGCTCAGGGTGAGTTCCGTACTTGTCGCCAATGGCTTTACCTCGCTATCCAAATGTAGCAGAAACACATGAGCTTCATCGAATGTCTGATGAAAAGAGACCAAACTCTGTTTAAGGTCCTGCGAAGTAGCCAGCTTTTCGATTGCGTCCAGAGTTTTTTCAACCTTGCCGGCAATTTCTGCGAGTGGTAGATTCTCAAGTGCCTTGGAAAACGCCGAAAGGCCCGACTCAGTCGTAGGGATTTCTTTATATGAGGGTTCTGCACCGACAAGCCTTAGAGGTCTATCAGGGAAGAAATCAAGGTGAATGCCAAGTTGGCCGGTGATAAGGCTCTGCATCGAAAGTTGCGCTTTCAGTCCATTGTCGATCAGCAGTTGAGCATACTCACCTATTTCAATAAGTTGTATTAGCTTGCTCTCTCTCTCGAAAGTGACCCGATCCAGGTCGATCTCTATAAAAACTGGAATCAGCAGGCAAGAACAGTCTTTTGCCAGAACGACCTTGATGTCCTTTACCGACCCGATCTTGACTCCTTTGAAATCCACCGCCGCCCCAACGTTGAGCCCTTTCACGGAATCTTCAAAAAAGAGAACGAATTCTTTCCGATGGCTGAAGAGCTTGCCGGACCCGAAAAGCAGTATACCGGCCACGGCCAGCACTATCGCCCCTACAACAAACCCACCGATTAGCTTTGTGTTCGCCTGTTTGCTCATTGTTCTCCGACCCGTTTCTGGAGGTTCAGGATCGTTGCCTGCCGCGATGCACCGCCAGGCCGCCGCCGCCCTGAATCATTGTGCTTTTCATTTTTCACCCCTGGTCAGGAAGGCCCGAATTCTGGGGTCTTTGCTTTCCGCCAGGAGTTTGTTGGGGTCTCCGGCTGCGATCATAGTCCTGGTTTCCCCGTCCAGAAAAACCGAGTTGTTACCGATGGCAAAGATGCTGGCCAGTTCGTGCGTGACGACCACGAATGTAGCCCCTAGGCTGTCACGGAGTTCCAAAATAAGTTCGTCGAGGTGGCGTGCGCTTATCGGATCCAGTCCTGCCGAGGGTTCGTCGAAAAAGAGGATATCCGGATCGAGGGCCATCGCACGAGCGAGGCCGGCACGTTTGCGCATCCCGCCGCTGATCTCGGAAGGGTAGAATTCTTCAAATCCCGCCAGGCCGACGAGGGAGAGTTTGAGCGAAACCAACTCATTTATCTGTGACGGGCTCAAATCAGTATATTCGTCCAAAGGGAGGGCCACGTTTTCAGCCAGGGTCATGGAGCTCCACAGCGCCCCGGCCTGGTAGAGGACCCCGAAGCGCCTCATGATGGCCTCTTTGCCGGCGGGCCCCGAATCCCAGAAACTCACGCTATCGTAGAAGACCTGCCCCTTAGCAGGTTCTTTTAGACCGACGAAGCCCCTGAGAAGTGTGCTCTTGCCGCATCCGCTCCCACCCATGATGATGAAGATATCACCGCTCTGTACAGTGAAACTGAGATCGCGTTGGATCACAAAGTCTCCGTAGGCCATGGTAAGGTCGCGCACTTCGATGCGCGGAGTTATCTGATTCACATGATTTTCCATAAAGGACCTACACGCCAATTCTGTCATAGATTACAGTCAGCACGGCATCCGAGACGATGATGGAAACAATTGCGGTCACAACCGCCGAGGTTGCCGCCTCACCAACAGCGGAAGCACTACGCCCGCATTGCATGCCGCGAAGGCATCCCGAGAGGGCGACCAGTACGCCAAAGACCCCCGCCTTGACAAGACCGGTTGCAAACTGAGTCAGGCTAAGAGCCGATAAGGTTTCATGGAAGTACTGAGCCGGCGAAAGATTGAGCATTCCGACGCCGATTATCCCGCCGCCCAAGATTCCCATGAGGTCGGCATAAAGGCACAGCAGGGGCAGCATGAGGACCAGCGCGAGCATCCGAGGTAAAACGAGAAACTCAATGGGTGAAATGCCCAGGGTTTTTAGTGCATCAATTTCCTCATTTACCTCCATTGTTCCAAGCTGTGCCGCAAAAGCCGCTCCAGTGCGCCCGGCCATGACAATTGCCGTCATCATGGCGCCCATCTCGCGCGCCATGCCTATACCGACGAGGTTTGCCACATAGATCTGCGCTCCGAAGAGTTTCAACTCCATGGCCCCCACAAAAGCAAGGATCAGTCCCACCAAAAAACTTACAAGGGATACTATCGGCAGTGCCTGGGCGCCGCATTCCTGGATCAGCCAGGTCAGGTCGGAACCCCGGAATCGGGCTTTGTTTCGCAGGAGTCTGATCAGACCGAGAAAAGCCTCACCGATGAAAGCCAGCATTTGCTCCGCCGATTTAACAGCCTCCAGAGTCGCCTCTCCCACTCTGGACAGAAAGGACGCACGACTGCTCTTTTTGCGCGCGTCCTTTTTTTCCGGGACAGCGGAAGCGAGATCGATAAGTCGCGCCACCCCTTCGGGAAGCCCTTGGTTGGAGACGCGGATGGATTTCTCGCTGCAAAAATTGGTCAGCTTAATTAGAAACGTCAGTAGACTGCTGTCCCACCCTTCGAGTTCCCGCGTATCGAAGGCAACTCGCTCAGGGGACGGCGTCGAGCCGATCTGTTCTTGAAGTTGTTCTGTCGAAGACAGCCCGTCAGCAATGTTCCAGTTGCCGCCAAGCCGGACGAGAAATGTATTGTCGGGTTCCCGACTAAAGCTGATATCCATCTATTTTTCAGTCATCGGTCAGGGAAATTCGAAATCCAAGAATCGACTCATGTTTTAACAATTCTTGAGAGAGTAGCTCAAAGTGCTGCTGCTCCCGGGTGCGGATCGTCATGTCGTACTGAAAGCACCTGCCTTCTTCTTGCATTAATCTGTAGCTTAAGTTGACGATTTCAAATCCGTGGTGAGTCACCAAGTCTCTTAAGTCCTTTTCGGGCATCGGTACGTCACAGTTAAAGCGGAGTGAACAACGGGCGTAGATGAGTGTATGAACAAGTTTTGACTCGATCCATTGGAAAATAGATAGAGTACCGAGGGTCAAAACTAATACCATAATAACAGCACTGTAGAACCCCACACCCGCCATAATGCCAATGGCTGCTGTAATCCAAATCGATGCAGCAGTGGTCAGACCTCGAACCGATAACCCCTCTTTCATGATAACGCCCGCGCCGAGGAAACCGATACCCGTCATTATTCCCTGCGCCATGCGTGTTGGATCAATGCGCACAGTTTCAATCATGGCCTGCGAGAACCACTCTTTTTGGTAGATGGTTAAGAGCATAAGAAGGCTTGAAGCCATACATACGAGAGTGAGCGTACGGAAGCCGGCAGCATGTCCGTTATAGCGCCGTTCAAGTCCTATAAGCCCTCCTGCGATCATCGCTACAAGCAAAGGAAACAGAATGTCCAAAAAATGGGTGCTCACCTTTGATGTCCAGTCCGGGAAATTGATCATCACTGCCGCTCCCAAGTTAACATACATACATCATATACAATACAATCTGAATACCCTCTATGGCAATGTACCTAACGACGAAGAGTTATCATCGCGAAAATGCCTATTACTATTGGCCCAACGATTATCAGAATGAGTGCTGCTGGAATTGCTGCAACCTCCCTCTTGATTGTGAACCCTGCCTTTCTCCAGAACGACATATCAAAAGCAGTTCTGCCGTTACTGTAAAAGTGTAGGTTCTTCCATTGGTCAGCCCTTTTACCAGTATAGGGCTTTTACCACCCCTGGCTCTGATGCCGCCAGGATGCGTTTATTGTCATAGTTTCCCTTGCCATGGAATTACCTCCGGTTCGGTTTACTTTACAGAGTACAACTATCCTTACTTTTTGCTTCGGCTCGACTGCCTCAACACTTGTAATTTCAAGATGGCTCGATGGACACAGCCTCTATCGGCAGAGAGAGCCATATTCATGCCATATTGAATTTTCCGGGCTAAAAGTCCCATTTCTGCATCACGCCAACACCCCCTGCAGGGGCGTCCCTGGTTCCATGGAGATGCTCGTCAGTTATTAGTTGCTCCCTTGCCGTCGGTGGCTCGATATAATCATTCTGAGGAGTAGATACCAAAGGCTGCACGACACCGCCCCCGAAGAGGAAGGGAATAGTGTCAGGAGTGACGCATTTGAACTCTCCTTCAAGAGAGCATGCTAATAGTCCAAAAAACAGCACTAAAACATGTGTTAGTTTTCTAATCATTGTTGTTCCTCCTATGTTATCATAAATTCAATGCCTGATTAGTTGCTATTATTTAATGTACTTCTTTTATTTCACTTTTCCAATCTTTAATCGGCTTATATCTGAAGGTACACTTCTGTCGTCTTTGTGTGTTTGCATAGACTCTATATATTTATCGTTTGTGTTATCACGTATATACTTCTCATTGTCGTAAAAACCAAAGAATGGCAACAATATTGCATCAGCTACTTCTTTTATAAATGTAGTATTACTAATTCTATTGTCTATTATTAAATTAAGACATGAAAGTACAATAATTGATATACTGATAATGAATAATATTGCAGCTACGGTTGGCACCAACTTCCTAATCGATCCAAACTTAGTGGCCGGTCTAGCCAGTGAAATGACATGCCTTTTAAGACTCTTGTTTTTAATCGATTCATACATAGAATCTCACTCTTACCCTGTTAAGCCCGCGTGGTTTTTTTACCTTTCTTACATTGGCCAGTTTACAACACCGCCCCGTTACTGTTGAGAACGTTCATCTGGATTCCCCTGTCACTCTATCAAGTCTATCCACTACTCACTGTTCACCACATTTAAGGGGCAGGGGGTATTCTCAAGCCAGCTTGGTATGGTGCAGACAACCCTGCCGCACCCAAAAACGCCCGGCTCAGATGGACAGTTGGGTATCGGTTTTGAGGTAATCTCCTTATCCGGATGTCCCGTTCCACGCACGCTGTTAGCCTCCAGACCGTATCCGAAGTCACCGACGTGGACAGTTCTGCTGGCTGTTACTCCAAATATGAGCACGAGAGCCATTACAATTCCCAAAACCGACAAGTATTTGAGTGTGGTATTCATTTGGTTCTCCTTTTCTAAAGTCGGTACGGTAATCCTTCTATGAAAGGCAGGCTATTGACCAGGTGCCTGCCTTCCAACAAGGATCAAGCTGCATATTCCACCACCCTTGCGGTACCCCAAAACAGTCCAGCTATCACGTCCGTATTGCGTATGCCTGCCCAGCAATCAGGGCAGGAGACAAGGAACAACATGTTTTCAGGCGTAGGTCGCCCGCAGCAACCGCACTCTTTCATGGCGTTCTCCTTTGCCAGGTGAAAAAATCGTCTTTTACCACTATCCACCCCGGCAGTTTTATTCCACCTCTGAAGCAGGGGCGGGGGTTTTCTACGCCAAGAAAATTCCCGCCGCTACATTGTGTTACGAAGCGATGCTTGAGTTGTCAGTTTGCCCCAGGACTACCCGTCGGCTCCGTGACTCGTCCGGATAAATTTCGGTCTCGCTCGATGCAATGAGCTGGGCGGGCATCGATATAGTCGGTGTACGCGAGCCCCTCAACACCACAACGATACGGGAACCATGTTGGGGAGTGGACGGGGTTGCACCCGAAGACCGGGCAGTTGTCTGCAGCCTTGGGAAACCATCCGGCTTCGCTGCTTGGAACCAGGGCGAACGCCATCATCAACACAACCAAAATACTCATCACTGTTCTCATTGTTTTTCTCCTATCGTATAATTGGCATCGGGTCTTTGTCTCGACCTCTGTTCTGGAATAGAGCTATATTCATGCCATATTGTTTTCTCATGCAATTTCAGCCATATGATGGATATGTGTATTTGAGGATCACCAAAAAAAGTAGATTTTTTTGCCAAATATGGCATATTCACCATAAATGGCAAATTTTGCACGCATCAAGTCAATGGGGAGAACGCCAAAATGGAGCCAGACAGGAATGAGTTTTTCCGGCAGGCGACTCTGCGAATCTGCAGCAGTCTTGATGTCGAAAAGGCCTTATTCAACTTCCTGCAGTATATTTGTCTATTTATGCCCGCCTCAAAGGTATGTCTCGGAGTGTTTGAACCAAGTACCGGGACTCTTGCCAGCCTCAGGATAGTCGATCGCACCGCGAAAAAGAAATCTTTGCCTCCCATTCAACTGACCAGGGAAGCCATTCTAGAAATCAAATCTTTCACAAAACATGACGATATCAGGATCGTGGAAAAGGGAGCACATAGCGCATTAGTGAAGGTCCTGCATCCTTATATTGACTTCTCGAACAATTCTGCTCTCATCATGGAGCTGGCTGTCGAAGGCAAGCTCCTGGGAACACTTTCCGTACTGGCAGAAGGAGAGGGAAGGTTCACTCAAGCGCATGTCGATCTGATATCGCTATTAAGGGAGCCTCTCTCCATCGCAATGTCCAATGCCATTCGCTATGAAGAAGTCGTGAAGCTCAAAGACATACTGAATGCCGAAAACCGGGAACTCAACCGGGAACTGCAGCGGCGCTTTTCGGGCGACGAAATTATTGGCGCAGAGTTTGGCCTCAAGAAGATAATGGAGATGGTCCAGCAGGTAGCACCGCTCGACAGTCCGGTAATTCTGCTTGGGGAGACCGGTGTTGGCAAAGAAGTTATTGCTAACGCGATTCATGCCACATCATTGAGGAATGACGGTCCATTGGTGACGGTGAACTGTGGCGCTATCCCCGAGAATTTACTGGATAGCGAGCTCTTCGGGCATGAGAGAGGCGCTTTTACCGGGGCCATCGCTCAAAAAAGAGGGCATTTCGAGAGAGCTGACGGGGGGACCATTTTTCTTGATGAAATCGGCGAATTGCCTCCACAGGCCCAGGTCAGATTGTTACGAGTTCTTCAGCATAAGAAGATTGAGCGAGTGGGGGGCACAAAGACCATCGCGGTGGACGTCCGCATCATTGCCGCAACCCACCGGGATTTGGAAGAACTGGTTAGAACAGGTGCATTCAGAGAGGATTTGTGGTTTCGGATCAATGTATTCCCAATCCTGATCCCTCCTTTAAGGGACCGCAAAGAAGACATTCCGGCGATGGTCCATCACTTTGTTGTAAAGAAATCAAAAGAACTCAAGACTTATCCACCACCTTCAGTTCCAATCGAAGAGGTCGAGCGCCTCAAAACTTATCACTGGCCCGGTAATGTGCGAGAACTGGAGAACCTGATTGAACGGGAACTCATCCATAATCGAGGTAAGGGAAGCAGTGGACGATTGCAATTCCAACACCTCGAAATACCGGCGAAGGAAGAAAAAGCAGCAGTAGAGCACCGTAACGGCAGAAAATTACTTAGGCTCGATCAGATCGATTCGCTGCACATCCGCGAGGCACTGGAAATTTCCCACGGAAGAATAAGCGGCCCCAATGGAGCAGCCCAGCTCCTTGGAATTAATCCCAGTACCCTTAGAAACAGGATGATAAAATTGGGCATTCCGTTTAAGTATTCTTAAGCTTTTTTTGTCGATAGGAGAAAGAAGCGAGAGTTCGAGCTCGATTCACGAACAGGCAATAAAAAGCATGTTCTCGATGGCATGACCCTAAAATGATACCTTTAAGCCGGGGCTTGGGGCTCGCGAGGCGCGGATTTGCCACCCATTCTTGAAATCAAGCCCGTTTTGCCTTCACGTCTGGTCCGGGCTCTAAAAACATCAGGCCACGAAAAGGGAATTTATGAATTTTTCCCTGTGCTCTCCCAGCCCGCGCATAGCATGGCACAGGATCTCCCTGGGCTCTATTGCTCAGCGAGATGCTCGCGGTCATTTCCAGCAAGGATTTCATTACGGTTTGCATCAACCGTTTTTTCCCTTTTCATGACCCATTGTTTCACTCACCGGCCTGTTAGACCAACGTCCTCGAAGCATCCCGCATGAGCTTCGATATTGCAAGTTTCTGAGGGCAAGCCTCTTCCGCCCTTGAATAATCGATTTGCGTAAGGACCGTCCTGGCCTGCTGCGGTAAACCGGCGAAAACCTCACGCGCGAGGTCGCGTTCGCCATAGTCGCGATAATACATCAGGCATCTCATTACGTCGCTTACAGGTACGGCTCCTCCTACAGCCTCATAGCAGATGCGGCCGCACCCGGCGCAGTAGCTTTCTCGAGTTTCAGCCGCGAATCTTTCCAGCAGATCGAAGTCGCTTCGCGTAAGGCTCGTCTGGTCTCTCGCCGCCGCTACGTTGGCCGAAAGGATCGTAATGTTGGGCATCTGGGAGCAGACGCTCGAAATGTTCGGATTTTCCAGTACAGCCTTGAGCTTGGCCTGCTTATCTGTGAAACCGCGTTCGAGAAATCGTCCCGCAAGTTGCAATTCGGCTTCGCTGTCCGTCTTTACCTGTCCGCCTCCCTGCGTTTTAATGGCCACGAGCCCGATTCCCTTATCCGCGCATGCCGCAACGGCTTCCTCCATCTTCGGCGTGTGCATTATCCGAAAATTGTAACTGAACATTATCACATCGATCCAATCCGTTTTGGCTGCGCTCAGCATGCACTCATCCATATTTGTGTGGGCACTGAACCCGAAGAGTTTGATTTTGCCGGCTTTTTTCGCTTCGGAGGCCCATTCCCTGTATTTTTTGGGAGCGGCTATCGTGCTAAAATTATCTATGCAGTGCACGTAAAACAAATCCACATAATCAGTGCAGAGCCTTTTGAGGCCCTTGTCCAGACCTGCCGTCAAGGCTTCGGGCTCGTAATGGTGCAGCTTTGTGGCGATAAACAGTTGCTTCCTGGCATCGGGATTTTTTGTGAGAAAACGCCCGTACCCCTCCTCGCTCGAACCATTTCCATACAATTCAGCCGTGTCCCAGAAATTTACGCCCCAGTCGAGGGCCTGTCTGAGGACCGACTGATTATTGATCGTGTCGAACATCCCGCCGAGGGACAGAACCGGCACTTCTACGCCTGTTTTTCCAAGCCGGCGCCTGGGCAGGGGACCTTTCCCGGCCCCGGATGGTTCCGAACCGACGGCGACATTGTCAACATTCAGCCCGGCTGAAGCTATCCCCGCCAATCCAATGGTTTTGATAAAAGCGCGTCGAGTCAAACCTTCGGACTTGTCTTTCTTTTCCATCTTGCGGCCTCCGAACTCGAGAGTGAAATTATATTCGAGGATTTCAGTTTCCGGTGAATCGAAGCCGGGCGTCAATCGGGGACCCGCTCCCGGCGCTGCTGCACTCTACCTGCCCGCAGCGAACCCGGGGTCCTGCGGCCCGCGCTGGCAATGCTTCTGCACAATCAATGTTCCGCTGGCCCGGCCCACCAGCAACGGCCCCTTTAAGACATTGGCGGCCGATGCGGCCAGCATGGGATCGCGGGCCAGTTCGATCACCTTATAAGCCTCAAACTTCATTTTGCGGGAAGTCGTTCCTACTGACTCGATCCAGCCATGATACTCGATATAATCTCCCGCATGGACAGGGGCCAGAAAATCCACAGAATCGTAGGAGCGAAACAGGCTTTCATCCCCATCCAGGCGGATGCACAGCTCAGTGGCAACATCGCCGAAGAAATCCAAAATCTTCGAGCCGTTGACCAGCTCACCCGCATAATGGGCATCGCCGGACCCCATCCTTACCCGCAGAATCACCTTTTCGCCGACCATCTTCCTCCTCCTTCCGTAGATTTCCAAACCCCGAATCTGTATTCCCCTCTATTACCTGCTCGGGGATAAGGGGCCCATCTTCATCTGCCTCTGTTTCCTCGTCCATTCCTGAATCTGATTTAAAAATGATACTTGGCGAATTAGGGGGTGTCAATAAAGAGTGGAAAGGTTCATTGCGCAAAAGAACAGCCGCGCCTTCGTTCTTTTTAAAGCTATCTTGGCCGCTCGGGAGGTATTCTTGCCTTTCATTTCATTTTCCGTCCTCGGCTTTCCAAATTTTGACCAATCCTTATAGTATTGCAGGTTGTGTTGGAGAGAATCGTTACAGCATCGTAAATGATCGATTGAAGGATGACAGGTCATGATTCGTGAAGACATTCTGCGGAAATTCCCGGAACTTTTCGGAACCAAGAGGGTGAACGGGCGAGAAGTCAATGTGGAACAGACGATCGCCGCGCTCACCCGCGACTTTGAGCCCGAGATCGCTGCCGCCCTGACCGCGCGGCGCGCGCTGTTGAACTCCCCCGAACCGGTCGGCAAAAAATATGCCTGGCCAAAGTGGGACGACGCGTTTCCAGATCCCGTTACGGGCCGGTCCTGGACCTTTCGTCAGATCGTGCAGGGCTTGATCGATAACTTTTCAGGTCGAGAGAGCGAGTGGCGTTGGCGTCTTAATGACGAGGCGCCTATTCCTAAGAACGCTCATCCTCTCATGAATCCGGGGTTGGAACTCACCGGGCCGTGGCATCCGCTGGACATGGCATTCAATGCCCTTAACAGTCCGGCTCCCATGAATATGCCGGACTGCGAGGACGCCTCGCCGCCGCATTTTCAGCCGGACGGCGCCCCTGCCGATCAGCCGGTCGGTGTGTTCGCCGCGTTGAAAAATGCCAGGGACATCATCGAAGGCCGCTGGGCCGGCCGTGTTTATGAGGTGACCAAGAAAGGAAAAAAGCGCGCCTACAAGATCGACAGGCCGCCGGAGAACTGGCCGATCCTGTTTGTCCGGCCCCCAAGCATTCACGTGCGCTACGACCACGTCAGGGTAGATGGCAAACCTGCGCCCGGCATCATTGCCGTTGCGGTCCTCTGGGCATTGAATAATTACGATTCGCTCAAAAACGCGGGTACGGGCGTCTACTACTACATCCCGAAGCTTCAAACTCCGCAGGAAGCGGCAATAGTAGAGAAGCTGCTGGCGCAGATTGAGGCAACCATCGGTGTCGCCCCGGGCACTTTCAAGATCAAGATGCTGTATGAAGAAGGAAATGCCGGGCGATCCCTTGCAGCGATTGCCTGGGTGTTGCGGCGGCGCCTGCTGGGAACCAACGTCGGCCGCTGGGATTACCTTGGCAGCCTGATCGAGATGTGGAAGGACGATCCGGAGGGGGTGTTTCCCGATCCGCAATCCATCGGCATGGCCTCGCCGAACATGATTGCCTACCAACGTTACAACGCCCTTATCATGTTGATGGCCGGCATGAAAAATAATGAACTAAGCACGGCGGCGCCTATCGGCGGAATGGCCGCGGTGATGATTTACCCGCCGGGCGACGTCTATGGACGTTCGCGGTCCAACCCGGTGGCTCTGCGCGGGATAGCCATGGATAAGCTGCGGGAGCGCATTCTGGGTCTGATCTTCGTGCCCGGCCAGTCGCTGCCTGCAGGGCAGAACCCCACGCTGGACGACGTCCTTGCCAACCGGGTGAAAGGCAGGCTCTACGATACTTACCGGCAAAGCTGGGTCGCAAGCCCCGAAGAGGCTTACGTTGCCGCCGGCAATACACCGCTGCGAGCGCCCATTGCACAGCTTCAGTCAATCCTCGATGCGCCTCGGGAAACCGTAGACGTGAGAGGCAAGCCAATCCCGACGGTGGCGAGCGGTCTTAGCGACGCAGAGCGGCAGTTGCTGCAATCCTGCGGCTTATTGAATGCGCAGGGCAGGATTACGCCCTGGGTCATCACTCGGGACGCGCTGGATTCACCGGAAAAACTTTTCACCAGGGAACTATGGGAATCCATCTATGCCGTGCCGAAGGGTGATGTGACCATTGAGCGCATCCAGCACGCGTTCTATATGGCTGCCAACTACGGTTTTCAAATTCTGAACGGCAACTTCGCGGCGGCGATCGACGATTATGAGCTTAAGCTGCGGTTCATGAACGATCTCGCAACGTACCGAATCGATGTTTCGTGGCTGTGGACACTTGTCCGGCAACAGGCTGCCGTCACCAGGGACGGCTGGCTCAAGCGGCCGGCGCTCACGGAAGACGGCGTCGAGCCGGTGGTCAACGATCTCCCGATCAAGGCCGGGACCCGCTTTACCCGCGAGTTGTTCGACAAGGTATGGGATTATCACAACGAATGGACAACGGTATTCTTCGCCGAATTAGACCGCCTCGGCGATGCGGGCCGCTTCGACCGCGGTAAGGCGCCGATTATTATGGAACTTTTGAAACGGCAACTGGTTTCGCCGCGCTACATCCAGCACAGCGCCCGTGTGCTGTTTGTCGTGGCGGAAGCCGGTGAACAGGAGCGCAAACAGATTCTGGAGGCGATCTTCGATTTGTCCCGGGAAGAAATCGTGGAACGGGTGGGGGCAGGCAAGCTTGGCGAAAAAGCCCTGGCGGCCCATGACTATGTCTATGATGTATTCCCGGACAGGGCAGGGAACCAGGGACTCCGATGATTGGCTGAAGGCCGGCTGCCGGGGGCGATCAGAACTTTCCGGTATCTTTAAAAAAGTCGCTCATCAGGGAGACCAGTCCATCTTCGAAGAAAAACAGGGTCACTCCCTCGTTCTCATAGGGCTCATTTTTCCTGTTGATCCCCCTGTTTCTCCAGTGGGCTGCGACCTTATCCTGTTCGGCAATGGTGTGCTCGACCGTAAAGGTGAGTTCAGGATATTGGCGGAAAAGAATTTGAAAGAATTTGAGGATTCTTTCCTTGCCGATTAGCGGCTGAGTCTTTGGAAAAAGAAGGCGGGCATCTTCTTTTAGAAAATTCGCCATTTGCCCCAGACTTTGGGCGCTGAAGAATTCAAAAAATTGAGTAACCTTACTGCTAAGTTCTCGCATGCGACTTCTTCCCGAAGTGGGGCCAACTCACCGCATCCTCTTTTAGTCGATTCCGGGGCAATATACCACTACGCCAGGTCTCTTGCCACATTCTTCATGCTTTGCGCTCACGACTTCGGCCAGAGCCAGGCGGCGCCGCGCACTCCGCTGGAATCCCCATGCCTGTTGCGAATAATCGGCGTTTGCGCCTCACCACCGAATACGTAGGATGATAACTGCGGGGGCACCAACTCGTAGAGTTCGTCCACGTTGCTCATACCCCCTCCGAGAACGACTACGTCCGGGTCAAGGATGTTAATTGCATGGGCGAGGGATCGAGCCAGACGATTTGCATATCGCTTCAATACGGCCCTGGCCGCGCCATCCCCGTTACGGGCCAGGGCGACAATCTGCGCCCCTTTCAGCTTGACGGGATTGGAGCCTGTCGATTCAATTGTCGTCCGGGCGTAGTCGTCCTCAAAACCTGTTCCGGAGATCCATCTCTCGATGCAGGACGACTTACCACACGAGCACGGAGGGCCCGGGTATTCCTCCTCCTTCATCCATGGGAGCGGGTTGTGCCCCCACTCACCGGCTACCAGGTTGACTCCCGCCCATGGCATTCCGTCAATAGCAATACCAGCCCCACAACCGGTTCCGAGAATTACTGCGAATACGACACGGTAGCCCGCGCCCGCGCCATCGATGGCTTCGGAAAACGCCAGGCAGTTCGCGTCGTTCATGCACCGCACCTGGCGGTTAAGGATGCGGCCCAAATCCCGGTCCACGGGTTGGCCGTTGAGCACCTTCGTGTTAGCGCCTTTTACGCATCCCGTTCGAGTCGAGATCGTACCAGGGATGCCGACGCCGACAGTCCCGATCTGATCAAGCGCCGATTCCGCTTCCGTGACTAATTCGGCAATCGTGGCAATGACGGCTTCGTAGCTGCCGGGGTGGGTATCGACCCGTTTTCGATAGATTTCGGCCCCTTCCTCGTCGAGTGCGATAATCTCCGTTTTCGTCCCTCCCAGATCGATCCCGATTCGCATTTATACACTCTCCATAGTGTCACAGGCCCATTAGAGCTCCAACCGCCATACACCCTAAAACGAGCAGCCCATAGCTGACCCTGCGTGTGATGGCGAGTACCGCTACCGTCACGACTATAAGCGCCTGCCACCAGGAGTCAACAGCCAGCCGGCCCAGGGATACGGCCGCAATGAGAATCGGCACGATCAAGCTGCCTGTCGAGCTTCCTGCGCAGGGACGTTTGCCAAAAGTACCGTCAATCCTTCTGCTATGGTGGGATGCGTGAACATGGCATCCCTCAGCAGTGCGTAAGACAGATCTCCCATCATTGCAGTCTGAACTGCCGCCATCAGCTCGCTTGCTTCAACCCCGAAAGCCGTAAAACCGAGAATACGGTCGCTTCGCGCGTCGATCAGCATCTTCAGAAAGCCGCGAGGTTCGGACAGCGTGCTGGTGCGCAATACCACGGACATGGGTATCTTAACGAGCCGATACTTGAGTCCCCGAGCATCGGCTTCGGATTCGTTCAACCCCACTCGGGCGAGCTCCGGGTCAGTGAACATGCAAAACGGCACGAGCCGATTTCGGGTGGTGCGGGCGCCGCCATTCAAGTTATCCCGAACGATGCGAAAATCGTCAAAGGCGACATGGGTAAACTGCGGGCTCCCAGCGCAATCGCCCATTGCCCAGACATTCGGAGCAGTCGTCTCGAGTCGCTCGTTGACCTTTACATACCCTCGGCTATCCAGTTCAATCCCTGCTTGTTCGAGTCCGATTCCCCGGGTGTTCGGCATTCGGCCGGCGGCAACCATGAGATCTGAACCCTGGAGGGTTCGCTCGCCTTTGTTGTCTTTGAGATGAACTCGGATTCGATCGCCGGAGCGTCCTTCGACCCGCTGAATTTCCGTTCCGAGCAGTACATCGATTCCCTCGCTCCGGAATAATTCAAGGAGCGCGCTCCCGACGTCCGGATCTTCCCGGGTGGCGAGTTGCTTGCCCTTTTCGATTACCGTGACCCGCGAGCCGAAACGACGCATGGCTTGTGCCAACTCCAGCCCCACATAGCCGCCCCCCAGTACGATAAGATGGCCCGGCAGGCGATCGAGATCGAGTGCTTCGACGTGCGCCATGGGTTGGGACGCCGCAAGTCCGGGAACATCAGGCGAGGCCGCGCGCGAGCCCAAATTGAGAAACACGCGGTCACCGGCGATCACACGCGTACCTCCATCAGCAGGGGAGACTTCAACCGTTCTAAAAGCGACGAACCGGGCTGTACCCATAATCAGTTCTGCTCCAGTGGCCCTGTATCTGTTGAGATGGATCTTGAGCATGTTCTCGACCATTTTCCGCTTGCGACGCTGAACGTCCGCCATGTTTATTTCGAGAGATCGGAATTCGAGACCGAATTCAGGCCCACGCCGGGCCAGGGAAGCAACCTTGGCGCTATGTATAATGTTTTTGCTGGGCAAACAGGCGATATTCGGGCATGACCCGCCGATTAGCTTTCGCTCGACCACCGCAGTTCTATGACCCGCGCCGGCCATGGTCCATGCCAGGTTTTTCCCTGATTCGCCGCTTCCAATGACCAGCACCTCGTACTTTTCGATATCAGGCATGATCTACTTTCCTTCCGGGCATAGCGGAACGTTGTCGCTACGCCAGTCAATCACTATCTCCCCAGCCGTCAGAGTCCGCGGGATAGCGTCGTAAGGATTCGAACAGGAGTTACATTATTAAACCGTAATAATTCGTCCCGATCAAATCAATCATGTGCTCCTGTCCGGGCAGGTGGTCATTCGGATAGCTCGGACAATCACGCCTGCGGTCCTCCGGAATTCGTCAGTTGCGTCTGACGAGGCCACTTGCTCATGTATTTTCCAGTAGTTAGGGTTTTTGTATGAGCTACAGTCTTTTCGACTCAAAAGGACCTTCGGATTCCCCCGGCGTATTCGGTAGAAGGATTGCAACGCAAAATGTCTACGCTTCTGCAACCAGCGACCCGCACATTGCTTCTCGCGGACTTCGTCAAAGCGCAGCTTCCAGCATCTGTGAGCACATTTGGAGGAAACCATAATGGCAGGCACTCGAAAAGAAACTGACAGCCTCGGCGAAGTTTATGTTCCCGCCGACAGGCTTTGGGGCGCACAAACGCAGCGCTCGCTTGAACATTTCAGTATCGGCGCGGATTTGATTCCCCGCGAAATGATCACCGCCTACGCGATCCTGAAGAAAGCCGCCGCCTTCGCCAACCGCGACGGCAAGCGGCTCGCCGAGCAGCCACACAAGCTGATCGTTGAAGTCTGTGACGAGATCCTTGCGGGCCGGCATCATGACATGTTTCCGCTGCACGTGTGGATGACCGGCAGCGGCACCCAGTTCAACATGAACGTAAACGAAGTGATTTCCAATCGCTGCTGCCAGCTCGCGGGCACGCCGCTTGGAAGCAAGACGCCGGTTCACCCCAACGATCATGTGAATATGGCGCAGTCGTCCAACGACTCGTTTCCCTCCGCCATGTGCATTGCAGCGGCGGTCAACGTGAAGCAGCGGCTGATCCCGGCAGTGCAGGCTCTGCACGATGCGATAGCGGAGAAGGCCGGGGAGTGGAAAAATATTATCAAGATCGGCCGGACTCATATGCAGGATGCGACGCCGCTGACGCTCGGCCAGGAATGGTCCGGCTATGCAGGGATGCTTGCCGACGATATCGAGCGTATTGATGCCGCGCTGAACGGGGTTTACCGTCTGGCGCTGGGCGGCACGGCGGTGGGCACCGGCATTAACTCGGCGCCCGGTTTCGCCGAGGCCGCAGCGGCCGGGATTGCCGGGCTCACAGGCTTGCCGTTTGTCAGCGCAGCGAACAAGTTCACGGTGCAGGGCGCCCACGACGCTCTGGTACAGCTTTCCGGCACACTACGCACGCTGGCCGTATCACTCTACAAGATCGGCAACGACATCCGGCTGATGTCCTGCGGGCCGCGGGCCGGTTTCGCCGAACTGGTGATTCCGGAGAACGAGCCGGGCTCCTCGATCATGCCGGGCAAGGTGAACCCGACCCAGGCCGAAGCCCTGACAATGATCGCCGTGCAGGTGATGGCCAACGACGTGGCTGTGGGGTTCGGCGGCGCAGGCGGTTATCTCGAGATGAATGTGTACAAGCCGTTGATGATCTTCAACATCACCCATTCCATTACGATCATGACCGATGGCTGTACGAATTTCCGTAAATTCCTTATCGAGGGAACGAAACCCAATTTGAAGAAGATCAACGAATACGTCGAGCGTTCGCTGATGCTGGTGACGGCTCTTGCGCCTGTTATCGGCTACGACAAGGCCTCAAAGATCGCGCACTACGCGATGGATAACGACCTCACGCTAAAGGCTGCCGCGCTTGAGCTGGGCTTCGTGACGGGAGACGAGTTCGACCGCGTCGTCGATCCGGCCAAGATGGTCAAGCCCTACGTTGCAACGAATTAAGATTAGATACGAATTAAGATCAGAAAGGAGAAAAGCATGTCCAAGACTGGAGCAGCACACGATAAATCAATACCGGATTCCTGTATCGGCATGAGTAAACACGGGATCGATCTCCTGCACGATCCGGCGCTTAATAAGTCCACCGGCTTCACCGAGGCTGAGCGTCAGGCGCTGGGGCTGATTGGGCTGGTTCCGGATGTGACGGAGTCGGAGGACCTTCAGCTCCGCCGGGTTATGCAGCAACTCGGCCACAAAAACACCGATCTCGAACGCTACATCTACCTCGTAAATTTGCTCGACCACGACGAAACCCTTTTCTACCGCACGATCATGTCCGACCCGGCGCGATTTCTTCCCATCGTCTACGACCCGACGATCGGGGAAGCCTGTCTCAAGTTCGGGCACATCTTCCGCGGTCCAAGGGGCATGTATTTGCCTATCACGCGCCGGGGACATGTGAAGGAAGTGCTCCGCAACTGGCCCGTCAAAGATGTGAGATTCATCTGCGTAACGGATGGCGGACGCATTCTTGGCCTGGGGGACCTCGGCGCCAACGGCATGGGAATTCCTATCGGCAAGCTTCAACTCTACACCGCTGCGGCGGGAGTGCCCCCCGAAGGACTACTGCCCATGTATCTGGACGCAGGGACCAATAACGAGCAGTACTTGAACGATCCGCTGTACCTGGGGCTGCGCCGGACTCGTCCCTCCACCGAAGATCTCTATTCCTTCGTCGACGAGTTTGTCGAGGCGGTGCAGACGGTGTTTCCGAAGTGCTGCATTCACTTCGAGGACTGGACCGGCGTAGATGCAGTCCATCTGCTCGAGCGCTACCGCAACAAGTACAGTGTCTACAACGACGATGTGCAGGGTACGGCCGGCATAACCCTTGCCGGCATGATCAACGCAGCCAGGCTCAAGGGCACGCAACTGAAGGACGAAAAGTATCTGTTCCTGGGCGCCGGTTCGGCCGCTATCGGTCTGGCCAACCTGCTCTGTTCCGCTCTTGTTGGCAAGGGCATGAAGACCGAGGACGCCCGGTCGCGGGTACACATGTTCGACGTCAACGGTCTGCTCGAATCGACCCGTTCGGATCTCGTGGACTTCCAGTTGCCTTACGCGCATCAGCACGCGCCGACAAAAGACTTCGTCGCCGCGATTCAAAGCATCAAGCCGACGACGATCATCGGAGTCAGCACAATCGGCGGGGCTTTTACCAAACGCGTTGTCGAGGCAATGGCTCTGATCAACAACCGTCCCGTTATCATGGCATTGTCGAACCCGACCGAGCACGCCGAGTGCACACCCGAGCAGGCGTACACCTGGTCGAAGGGAAGGGCGATCTATGCCGCCGGGGTTCAGTTTCCGCCGGTCCATCTCGACGGCCGTACCTTTCTGCCGGGGCAGGCTAACAACTTCTTCATTTTCCCGGCAATCGGCCTGGCCATCTATGCTACGCAGGCCAAACCCGTTACCGACGAGATGTTCATCGAGGCCGCAGCGGCAGTCGCAGATCAGGTGCCCGATGCGCTGCTGAAGCAGGGGCTCTTATACCCTTTGCCGGCGAACATTCTCGAAACCGAGATCAAGACCGCGGTACGGGTCGCAAAGCTTGTATTTGACAGCGGGCTGGCGCGGGTCGATCCTCCGTCCGACGTGGAAGCGTTCGTTCGCAACCAGGTATACAAGCCAAAATACAAGAATCTCATCTGACAGGACAGGTCACGATTCCCTGTCATTGCGAGCGGTCGTGAAACGGTTCGCGATCCCGGCCCGCGTTAAGGATGGCTGATTCTTTAGAATTGAGGAGCAGGAGTAACTGAGTCCCTTCATGTCTCTCCTGCTCCTCTCATACGGAATTGCGTTCAAATAGAGGCTAAGGGAGGGCATACAGCGCTACGCTCCCCCTCCCTTACGGAAGAACCGCGCGATGATGCCGTAGGGGCGGGGTTTATCCCCATAAGCGCTCAAATAAGATATTTTATGATCCGTACTTTATGATATTTAATTGTATCTTTCTGCTCCGGGCGTTTTCCATTAAGTTACGCCAGATTCTAGGCCAGTTCTGGAATGCCGCCAGGATAGAAAGCTTTGGAACTACAATATGTTGTATCATCATGAACCAAAACTCGAATTCCCGCCACGGGCTCCTTACCCTCTCATTAGTGGAGGCTTCCTTGTCCTCGGGCGGGGCTGAAGATTGGATATCCCCAGGGGGAAATAGATTCCGCTTCCTGGTGCAATCGCTCAACTAACAAGGCGACAAAGAATTTGCCTTGAAGCCAAGCAAGACAGCTTTCCGGATTGTGCTTTGGCAAATTGCCGACTCCGATGATGCCCTTGAGTCTTTTGAAGACAAGTTCAATTTGCCACCGCCCGCGATACAATTTCAAGACATCCTCGGCCTTCAAGCTGAAGCGATTTGCTGTGGTAAACAGGCTCACATACTCTGCATGTTCCAACGTCTCGGGCCGCAACTCTCTTTGCTGTCGCGAGGCCTTGATTCGGAGCTTCTTCTTTGCAAGCTCGATAGCCTCTTTGCTTTTGCGTATGGCGCACAGGCGCCCTTTGAGCAGTTCGCCGCTAATAGGAGAGCGAAACCATACGTTCCAATCTCCATATTTTCCGGCCTCAAGGGTTCGGAGAAACTTCAGCGGTTCAAGCTCAGTTCCTTTGTACGTAAGAAGGGGGAGATTCGAGGAATGAAAGCGTACCAGCACGTCTCCACCGTGACCAAGAACATGGCAAATGCCCGCTCGTGTTCAACGACAATTATTTAACCCGGACAACGACAATTAAAATTCCCGGTCGGCGTCAACTATTTTTCCCGGCCAGCGACAATTAGGCCATCCCTTCCCCCTTGCAAGGGCCATCTTTGTTTTTGATTTCAGTATGATATCATCAGCTTACCCACCCGGAGGGTAAGGCACTGCTGGAGAGCACCCTGAGCGCCGAGGTGGGGGAACGACGGAGGGGCAGGGCATTTCGCTCTGCCTTTCTTTCTCCTGCCCCTCTTGAGTTCCTGAATGCGCTAAACTCCGGGGGTTTGGGGGCAGAGCCCCCATGTCCAATCGATTCGCCCAAGATACACCTTTTGCTGGTGTGTGATATCTCTGGAAGAAGCGTTAACCCAGATCCTTTTTCTTCGAGTGCTCCAGCCTGAAGCTGGCAATGTTAAGCTCCAGGATAATACTATGGTGGACCACTCGATCTATGGCGGCAGCCGTTGTCATGGGGTCTTTAAAGATTTTCTCCCATTTGGAAAAGGGAAGATTGCTCGTGACCATTAAGGAAGCCTTCTCGTAACGGTTGGCCATGAAGGTAAAAAGCACCTCCATTTCCTCGCGGCTCTGCTGCACATAGCCGATGTCATCGATGACGACGGCATCATACCGGGACAGCCGTTTGAGGGCGGAGGTGAGCTTAAGGTCTTTTTTCGCCGCAAGTAAGCCCTCGACCAGGACGTTGCAGGAGGTAAACAGAACCCTGCGCCCCCGGTGAATCAGCTCATTGGCGATTGCACACAGAAGATGCGTTTTCCCACTCCCGGGATTGCCAAAGGCAAGTACATTTTCCGACCGGTCAAGAAAGGTTCCTTCGACAAGCAGGTTAATGTGGGCTTCGACTTTTTGAGGCAGCCGGGAGCGATCAAAACTTGCCATTGTTTTTTCCAATGGTAGTCCGGATTCGCGAAGATATCGCTCGATACGGCTCTGGCGCCTGGCCTCCATTTCGCGCTCAAACACTTCCAGCAGATACTGCTCGAAGCTCAATCCATTGCGCCTGGCCAGATCGGCCTCAGACTCAAAGCAAGCCCGAACCGTCGGAAGATGGAGATCTTTTAAGTGTCTGACGATTTTGTCGTTAGTTTCCACAGGCTGCCTCCTGTGAAAGAAGACAGTCGTAGCTCACGAGGTCGACTTCGGCGATCTCCACCTCGGTTGGCGCCGAAACTTTCTCTGAACTTCCGAGCAATTTTTCCACGCTCTGGGCGTCGGGGACCTCTCCTTTTTCCAGCAGCACTCTCATTGCGTCATCGACCTTGGCCTCGCCCTGTTTTGCAGCCAGATTCAGCAGGGCAAGATATGCCTTGGCATTTTTCCTAAGGAGATCGTATGCCATCCGGAACCGGTGGCTTGGGAACAGATCTTCCCTGTAGCGGTAGTTCTCAAAAGCTCCCGGCTTTCTTAAGAGCCAATCGATTATATGCCGGTACTCGATGCGATGCTTTTCCGCCCCCCTGGTTCTGGGAAGCTTGTCGACCAGGCGTTGAGCATACCAGATTTCCAGATGTTCCATATAAAGCCGCACCTCGACGGTTTCTCCGATAAGGCGGCTGTCCACCGAATATACATTATGGAGGACCCGCACAGTGCTTGAAGGCCCAACCTTGACCCTCAGCCTTTTGCATGCCTCAAGCCTCCTTGCCGGCAACGGCTTCAATACTTCCAGTTCATCTTTAAATCTTTCCCGCCTTCCGGCATTTAGTTGGCTAAAGAGCTTCTTCAGGAACGCGGCGTATTCTTCCCGGCTCGCAAAATCCCTGTTGCCCCGAAGAAGCAACGCCTGTTCCAGCGCCCTTTTGAGGCGGTGATGGCGTTGCTCGGCATCCCCGTTTTCATGAGGGCTATTGGCATGGGTTGCCTCGGCACAAATATCATAATGTTTCAAAAGAGCGCGGTAGCGCTGCGTGAACTCTTCCGGTGAGTCTGCCTTATGAACGGCCGTGCTCAGCCGGTCCGTCCGGTGAGCTTTGGGAACGCCTCCAAGTTGCCAAAGCGCGCTCTGAAGTCCTTCGCTCAAGCTCTCAAAGCTTTCCGAAAAGCAGATTATGCCTGTTTCCCAGTTCGAGTACGGAAGCACAAAATGATAAAGCAAATGATCGAAAAACTGTCCATGGATTGTAATCTCCAGTTTTCCCATCCGCGTAAAGTCAGACTCACACAACTCCCCGGGATTATGAACCTGGGGGAAAAATACCTCTTTTGAAGGACCCTCCAGCGCGCGCCATGCTTTGATCCGGCGCTGCAAAGATCGAATCTGTCCATCCGAAAATCGCCCCGGATAGCGCCGTTGCAGATCCTCGAAAAGAGTCTTCGCCTCGAAGCCGGCATTAACCTTAAGTTTCGCCTGAATCTCTTCCCAGACATCCTCAAAGGGATCCGGCCTGGTCCGCCATGTGTGTTCCACCTTGGCTTGGGTCGGAAGCATGCCGCTATCCCGCCATTTTCTTGCCGTCTTTTCGTCCATTCCAGCCTTGGCCGCCGCCGCGGCTAACGTTTCTTCCTCGTTTATAAGCTTCATAAGCATTCTCACCTGCCTGTCCGTCACCATCCCGAGCTCTCCTTCCAGAAAAAAAATTGCTCGGTTGGCGCAATAACAATTCAATCCAAAACCGGGAATTCTAATTGTCGTCAGACAGGAATTTTGGTTGTCGCCAGGCGGGAATTATAATTGTCACTGAT
>CAVUGX010000023.1:0-88843 GCA_963741035.1 uncultured delta proteobacterium | reverse complement strand
TTGGGAACTGGGCCCGTCCCGCGACGCAGACGGAAAACTCGAAATCCCCGATCATCTTCCTCGCATATTCCACGAGAAAAAGAAGGTTCTCGGAACTCGGCGTGATTCCGCCCAGGACCCCCATGACGAACTGGATGTAAACGGGCTTTTTGACATACCCCGCCTGGATCAGGAAGGCTACATTGTTAACCATCCCGGAGTCGTAGATTTCAAACTCGGGCTTCGTCCCGGTTTCATTGAATATCGCACAGTATTCCTTCATGGACTTGAAGGTATTGGCGAAGATGAAATCCTCCGTCATGCCGAGGTACTGTTTCTCCCATTCAAACTTCCACTCCTTGTATCTCGGGACCACCGGAAAGAGGGCGAAGTTTATGGAGCCGGCGTTGAATGATGCAAGTTCGGGCTTGTAAAGGGTCACCGGCGCGGCGCGCTGCTCCGTCGTCATTCCAAACCCCCCGCCCGTCGTAATGCAGATGACCATGTTGCAGCGGCCCTTGATGCTCGTGATGATTTCCTTCATGAGATTCACGTCCGGGACAGGCGCTCCCGTTTCAGGATTGCGGGCATGGATATGGCACACCGCGGCGCCTGCCTCACAAGCCCTCACCGCCTCATCGGCAATCTGCGCAGGCGTGATGGGCAGATAATCCGACATCGTCGGGGTGTGGATGCTCCCAGTGATAGCCGCCGTTATGATCGCTTTTTCTTTCATTCTGTTCCTCCTTGTTTCTTCGGATCCAAAAAGTCGGGCTGGAGAAACTCCGGATTGGGATATGTATAAAATCCTTTTCCGCTCTTAACACCCAGCTCGCCTTTTTTGATCATCTCCGCCAGTGCATCAGGCGGCTTGTCGCTTGGGTCCTTCGAATCAGCGTAATAGGACATCTCGATGTTGAAGACGGTATCCAGACCAACCGTATCCATCAGGGCAAAGGGGCCGGCCTTCATGCCGGAGAAGATGCGCCATGCCCGGTCGATATCCCGAAAGTCGACGAAGTCATTTGCCCACATGTAGAGGGTTCGTTTCTTTATGGCCCGCCAGACGCTGTTGAAACAGAAGCCCGGGGTCTCCTTCTTCACCCTCAACGGCACAACACCCAGAGAACGGATCCATTCCTCACCCTTCTGCATGGCTTCGGGAAGCGTCTTTGTCCCTGCCATGAGATCGGCCATATTCAATCCCTGGAGCGGAAAATAGAAGTGGATGTTGATGCACCGCTCCGGCCTGCCGCTGCTCTCTTCCATTCTCGATACGGGAAGGGATGAGCTGTTTGTGGCAAAGAACGCTTTGGCCGGCGCCTTTTCTCCCATCTTTTTGAAGACCTCTCGCTTTATTTCCACATCTTCGGTTACCGACTCTACAACCAGGTCAGCGTCTTTGAGCGCATCACCAAGCTTTGCCGCAAACCGGATATTCTTTTTGCATTCCTCCCACTTATCAAAGGCAATGAACGGGTTGATGCCCTTTGCCTCTAAGTCGGCATACAGTTTAGCGTAGGTTTCATCAAAGGCGCCTTCCCTGATGTCGAAGGCGCTGACCTTGTAGCCGGCATGTGCCGCCAGCATGGCGATCTGCGTCCCCAGAACTCCTGTACCCACCACTGCTGCATGTTCAAATGGTTTTTTCATGAATTTTCCTTTCCAACCATGGTGGTCTATGCGCCGATTGTTATTCCGCGTACAGCAAACTTACATTAAGTTCAATTTAGATCTTCTTCAAAAACTTTAACCATAGATCCGGATTCCCAGCGGGATTGCGAAGAACAAGGCTATGGTAGTCGCAACAACGCGCCCTCAGAAAATGTGTTTGTATGCGTTGGCGTGGGTGAGCCCGGAGACCGCGAGAATGGTGATGACGACCCCGTTATGGGGCATGGCGTCCTATTCTGGAGCTGTCACCGTCATGGAAAAAGAACCGGCGTGCCTGATCGATCAGGCACGCCTAAGGCAGGACAAGGTTATTTTTCTTTTTGCACGAGGGCGCGCAGCGCGCGTTCTTTGGTCTCATAAATGTGCGGCGCCACATCCCGCTTTGTCAGTTCATCGCCGAGCTTCATCCTCAGGAAGGTGCTTGTCGTATAACGCGTAGTGCTTTTGTAGAAACGCATGACATATTTCACTAGATCCGAATATTCATCGACCAGTTCCGGAGCAATGTTGAAATTGTCATAGTTAACGATCGTATAGACTTTCTTACCCAAAGGAACCAGTATGCTCTCGATAATTGCTTTGATTCTACTGATATCTTCTGAAGACTTGACATAAAGATTTTCAAAGTTGACAAAGAAGAGGTTCTCCTCGGCATTATAGGTCAGGCGTTCCTCGAGCGGCAGGCTCAGCAGATCGTCCTTCAGCCCCATCGGCTCCGGCCGAAAAATCCTCGGGTCCATCAGTCGGGGTTCTTTTTTGGTGATCGGTTTGAAATTCATAAGAGCCAGGACGTCCCTCTCCACGTCAATCCCTGGAGCTATCTCAATCAGTTCCAGGCCCTCTTCCCGAAGTTTGAAGACACAGCGCTCCGTAACGTAGAGTACAGGTTGCTTGTTCATTGCGGCATATCGGCCACTGAAGGTTTTCTGTTCGACCTGGTCGATGAACTTCCGCTCTTTTCCCTCCTGCTCGATCTTCACCTTGCCGTCTTCCAGCGCAACTTTCAGCCCCCCCGCGGTGAAAGTGCCGAGAAAAACAATATTTTTGGAGTTTTGACTGATGTTAATGAATCCGCCCGGTCCAACGAACCTCGGTCCGAACTTACTGACATTGACGTTCCCCTCCCTGTCCACTTCCGCAGCCCCAAGGAACGCCATGTCCAGACCGCCTCCGTCGTAGAAATCGAACTGGTAAGGCTGGTCGACCAGGGCAACCAGGTTGGTCCCGGTGCCGAAGTTGACTCCCATGTTGGGAAGCCCGCCGATAACGCCGGGCTCGGTAGTCATGGTGAGGTATTCGAGGATCTTCTCTTCATTGGCAACCTGGGCAACTCCGTCCGGCATGCCGATCCCCAGGTTGACCACACTGTTGGGCATCAGCTCGAAAGCCGCCCGCCTGGCAATGACCTTTCTGGGGCCCATCTCCATAGGCGGAATTGACTGCATAGGCATTCGGATCTCACAACTGAAAGCCGGATTATAAAATTCGACAAAAGTTTGCCAGTGGTTTTCGGTCTTGGCTACCACCACGCAGTCCACGAGTATCCCCGGGATCTTGACCTGGCGTCCATTGAGCGTCCCACTATCGGCGATTCGCTCAACCTGCACCATGACAATACCACCGGAGTTCCTGGCGGCCATTGCCATGGAAAGTGCTTCAAGGGTGAGGGCCTCTTTCTCCATGGTGATATTCCCATCCGCATCCGCCGTCGTCCCTCTCAAAATCGCAACGTCGATGGGCAGGGTTTTGTAGAAGAGGCATTCCTTTCCGCCGATATGAACCAATTCAATGAGGTCTTCTCCCTCTCTTTTCGTTAGTTCATTGAGTTTTCCGCCATCAATCCTTGGATCGATAAAAGTTCCAAGACCGACGTAGGTAAGGTGGCCGGGCTTGTGCCCTGCGATATCGCGGAAAAGATGGGAGACTACACCCTGAGGAAAGTTGTACGCGAGGATCGTGTTCGACCTGACCAGCTTCTGAAGTTCGGGCGCCAGCCCGATGTGTCCTCCGATGACTCTTCCTATGAGCCCTTCGATGCCCACATGATTCAGGCCTTTCGTTTTGCCGTCCCCCTGCCCGGCGGCGTAAATGAGGGTCAGGTTCCTGGGACTTCCCGTCCTCAAAAAGTGTTCCTTGAGCTGGATGACGATCTCTTCAGGGAAACCCGTTCCGACGAAACCTTCCGTCGCTATGGTATCACCGTCTCTTATAAGAGTGACGGCTTCTTCCGCCGAAATGATCTTGCCCTTCTTCATGCGCATCGCCTGGACCGGCGTGAGCATCGGATGGGTCGATCCCGTTTTGGAGACCATTTCTGCCATGAGTAAATTCCTTTCTAATAAATCCCCGTGAGTGTGTAGAACAGGATCATCACAAACGCCATTGACGTTTTGATCAGGGTCATCATCCCGATATCCGGATAGGATTGCTTGTGGGTGAGCCCGCATACCGCAAGCAGGGTGATCACCGCACCGTTATGCGGAAAAGTGTCGCAGCCGCCCGAGGCCATCGAAGCTATCCGATGGAGAACGTCCGGGGAAAGTCCAACCGAGTTTGCCCATGCCAGCCAATTCTTGGACATTAGATCGAGCGCGATCGACATGCCGCCCGAAGCCGAACCCGTTATGCCAGCCAGAGTGGTTACGGACACAGCTTCCGACCAAAGCGGCGTAACTCCGAGTTTGATCCCGAGAAGAAAAGCAGAGATCGCTTTGAAACCGGGCAAAGCCGCAATGACATTGCCGTAACCTACTTCCGAAGCGGTGTTCATGATGGCGAGAAGAGACCCTATGGCGCCCACGTTTAAAGCCTTCTGCAATCCGCCGCTCTTCTTGGAGAGGTTCTTGTAGCCCAGCAGCAGGGTCATGACGATGCCGGCCACCAGGGCTATGATCAGCGACCAGTTGCCGATCACGTTTTTCACGGCGGGAGCCAGGAGAGGGGGCTTCAGGGCGGCAATGGGTGCGAGCGAGTCGGGATTCCATGTCACCAGCCGCGAGAGTATAAAGTTCAGAACGAGGACCGTCAGCAGCGGCAACACTCCAATGTACCATTTGGGCAGTACCGCATCCTCGGCAACCGCCGGTTCATTCAGGGTGTGGTCGCCGTAACCCTCCCCCTTTGCCGCCGCTTTTCTCCGCCGGTATTCCAACCAGACCATTCCAATGATAAAAATCAGTGACCCGCCAAGTAAACCCAATACGGGGGCGGCGTAGGCGTTAGTGCCATAGAAGCTGGTTGGAATGATATTCTGGATCTGCGGCGTTCCCGGAAAAGCGTCCATGGTGAAGGTGAAGCCGCCAAGGACGATACAGCCTGGAATCAACCGCTTGGGGATTCCGGCTTCTTTGAACAGCGCCGCCGCAAAAGGGTAGACCGCAAAAACCACGACGAACAGGCTCACGCCTCCGTAGGTCAATATGGCGGTAGATAAAACCACGGCAAGGATGGCATGCTTTTGTCCAAGTCTTTGCATAATCGCATGCGAAATTCCCTTTGCCAGAAGCGTGTCTTCCATCACTTTCCCAAACACCGCGCCAAGCAGGAACACCGGGAAAAAGAGTTTCACGTAGACCACGGCTTTGGCCATAAAGAGTTCCGTGTAGGAAGGCATGATCGGCATCCCCTGCAGAGACGCCGCCATGAGAGCGAAGACAGGGGCGAACAGTATGACCGAAAACCCCATGTAGGCCATGAACATCAAAAGAAACAGGCTAAGTACAATCCCTAATACATCCATACAGGCGCTCCTTTTAAAGTGGAGGGTAAGTCCTCGAGGCCGTCAATATCGATCTGCGGTGCGTACAACTGCGAATCTTTAGTTCGGCTTTGAGTCTAAAATGGAAAGTATTGCGCTGATTGTATTTCAAATTGTTGCGAGGAGCCCTCGGCATAACCTCCTCCCCCCAAGCCGCCGGCTCTTATCAGGTTATTCCAGGCTGCGTGGGCCGCTAACCCTTCGACCCAAGCCGCAAACCGCCGTGGATATAGTACACATCCCCGGCCAGCGCCTCATTGCGGTAAAGCTCTCCAACCAGGGACGCGATCTCATAAGGATCGATCAGGCGTCCAATCGGAACCTGGTCCAGAGCTTTCTTGATCAGGTTTTCGTTCATGCCGCTCACCACAGGGGTATCGACATATCCCGGTGCAACGGCAACGCAGCGGATCTTGCCGGCCAGTCCGCGTCTGAAGAACTCGGCGGTAAGCACCCTGGGCGCCACCGACAATGCGGCCTTGGATGATGAATAATTGAGCTGTTCGGCCGCCCCGAGCGAACTGGTGGAAGATATGAGGCAAATCAGACCGCGGCAGTCATGGTTGATCATTTGCCCTGCGCATTCCCGCACCGTCAGGAAAACACCCGTAAGATTCGTGTCCAGAACACTTTGGAACTGATCGAGTGACATCTTCCCGATCACTTTCCCGGTGTTCAGGTCCGTATTGAGCACCAAACCGTCTCTGGCAATACCTGCACAGGGCACAACCAGGTTAATTTTACCAAAGACCTCGATCGCTTTTTCTGCAAGCCCGATGCAATCGGCTTCGTTTACAACATTGCAGGTGACCGTAATTGCCTCACCCCCTAAACTTTCCAGGGACTTTTTCGCCTCTTCGAGACAATCCTCCGATACATCTGCCAGAACTACCTTACCCCCGTTGGCCACCCAGTATTCGCCGAGCGCCCGCCCGATTCCTTGAGCTCCCCCCGTAATGACCGCCACGGAACCCCTGATATCGAGCATCGCTCTCCTTTCCGGAATGAAGGGAGGTTATGGGCAAAATCATGGAACCGATGGTGTTGAACCGGCTATATTCTAGTTTTTAAATCAACGGCAATCAGTGATGAGACCTGCGCGTCTGCTTTGCGAAAGGAGTTGATGGGCAACTCGAATCAGACGGTCTCGCCTAGGAACAGCAATTTTAATACCACGTTTCGACTAGTAGCCTCTGGAGCCAATTTGTGAGACAGATGCTTTGCCCGCCCGAAGAGAATGTAACTATAAGGCTACAAGGTGAGATGGCTAAACGATTAATGAGCTGAATAGGATGGCCAGTGGCTTGCCGCTAGCAAAGCGTAGCTAATTTGGTATATGTACCCTGTTAGATACATATTGGATCCCGTGCCGCTTCATCTTCTCATAGAGCTTGACACGGTGTATCTGCAAAATAGAGGCTGCCCTTGTCTTGTTTCCTCCGGCTGCCGCAAGAGCCGCCACAATGGTCTTGCGCTCCGCTTCAGCCCTGGCGTGGGCAAGAGTGCTCGGAGGGGCTGCGCCGGCGCGCAGCTTCGGAAGGGAATGCAAAAGGTATTCAGGAACGTGTTCGGGCAAAAGCGACTCTTCCCTGGTCATGGCGGCGGCCCTTTCGAGCACGTTTTGCAGTTCGCGCACATTGCCCCGCCAGACATACGACTTAAGGACTTCCTGAAGTTCGGGCGAAATCGTTCTTTTCATCTCCCCCGTGTCGTTGGCGAGCCTTGCCAGGAAATTATCGGCAATCGCTACGATGTCTTCCCGCCTCTCCCTGAGAGACGGTATGCGAATGGGGATCACGTTGATCCTGTAGTAGAGGTCCGCCCTGAGGCTTCCCTCGTTTACCAGCTCTTCCGGTGATTTCCCGGTCGCCGCAATAATCCGGATGTCAACTGAACGCGTGAGGGTCCCGCCCACCCGTTCGACTTCGCGTTCCTGCAAGACCCGCAAAAGCTTTACCTGCATAGCCGAAGGCATATCGCCGATCTCATCCAGAAAGAGTGTGCCCCCCTGGGCCATTTCAAATTTTCCGGGTTTGCCGCCCCTTTTAGCGCCCGTGAATGCGCCTTCCTCGTAGCCGAAAAGCTCCGACTCCAGAAGTTCGGAGGGTACGGCCGCGCAATTCAGTTTGATGAAAGGCCCGCTCCGGCGCTGGCTCGCTGCGTGGATGGCGTGGGCGAAAAGTTCTTTACCCGTACCCGTTTCGCCAAAGACAAGCACCGTTGAATCGGTCCGGCTCGCCCTGAGGGCTTCGAGTTTGGCTGCGCTTATCGCCTGTCCTGAACCCATAATACTTGCCAGGGTGTAGCGTGCTCCACGGAGCTGGGTCAGCTCTTTTTCATAATACTTTACCTTGGTTTCGAGAACTTTGAGTTTGGAGGCGAGTTCATAGAGTTGCTCCACATCCTTGAAGACAACACGACCGTAGGCGCCGACTGCCCGCCCGGCTTCCATCAGCGGGAGCCTGTTGACTATCAGCCCGCGGCCCTTGATCGTCTGCTTTTCTCCCATCTCGGCCACTCCGGTATGGGCCACAATGTGCATCCGGGTATTCTCGATGACTTCCGTCACATGCTTTCCCACGGCATGGGGAACGTCAGTGCAGTTAAACTTTGCGTAATCCTCGCTCATCATTGTGATTATTCCGTTCGCGTCAACCACCACCATCCATTCTCCGGCGCCCGACAGGATTTCCTCCAGGGTCCGCACGATGGTCTTGGTGGAATCGAGTTCCCGCGATATCTTCTCCATTTCCGTGATGTCCTGGAACATGGAAACCGCGCCTATCATTACCCCCCTGTAAATGATCGGGGAACGGTTCGTGAGCACGGTTCGCTGGCCGATCAACTGAGGCCGGCCCATCTCAGGCTCGCCCGTCCGGAGCACGTTTACCAGGCCGGCATTAGGGATTACGGTAAGTAGATGACTTCCCAGGGCCTGTTCTTTCGAAACATTCATGAGCCGGGAGGCAGCTTCATTGAACACGGTGATCGTCCCATCGAGGTCGATCGAGATGACCCCGACGACAAGGGAGTCCAGAATTGACTGAAGCAGGGAAATGTCGCCGGTAAAATGTTGTTTCGGTTCCATGTCAATATCCGGGAAACCGGGCCATTATTTCTTTAATTCGACCTCGAGTTGAATCGGCTTGTACATGTAGACCAGCCGGCCGGAGCCATCGACCAGGGAAAGGAGGACTGAGACATTGGCACTGTCCCAAAGCAGTTTCGAAGGAGTATTGTCAGGTTTGGCAGGCTGGCCCAGCTTGCGGGTCATTATTTCTTGCATCCTTTCAAAACCGGCGGCCGGGAAATAGACCATCCCGATATAGAAGCGGCCCTTGTGGAAGCCGTATATCACCTGCTCGAGCCTGACTTCCTCAATTTGAAGCTGATCGTCGCTCTTTTCGTAAAAAACCAGGTCGCCCTCACCGGCAATTTGGTTGAGGCGGGGAACCGTTGAGACTTCTACTCCCCATTTGACGCCCCGGAAATTGTCCGGTTCGCTTGCGGCCTGGGAGCCGCATCCAAAAAGAGTACACACCACAACAGCGGCCAGGCATAGGCATACTGTTCCGAATTGTCGCAAATGGGGCAGTTTCATTTGTTTTCTCCCACTATCCCGCCTTTATGAAAAGACGGATTTGATCGGGACCCGATCCGGTCAGGCCGGTTTAAGCGCTTAACCGGCGCTGGCGGTTACCCGGCCTTTTGGTCCCCGGTTTCCTTTTCGATCAACTTCAATTTGGCCTTAGATGAGCCGGCATCGGCGTCGAGCAGTTTCTTTAGACCTTCCTTATACCATTTTATTCCGGATTTTGAAGCTATCGCCTGCTCTTCAACGTCCTTGGGAAGCCGATCCTCAGAGCATCTTGCAAGGATATGAAGCTTACTGTCGGAATCCAGCGCGGAATGACTTGCTACAAAGCGCACGAATGCTGCCCATTCGCCAGGGCTCGGCCCGCTCCATTTTCGCATCGTATGAAACAGGCGATAGCAGACCAGTGCCGCATCGCGGTCCTCTTCGGACTGAAAACGCTTTCCACTGTACAATCGTACGGCTTCTTTCCCGATCTCACTGGTGAAGGTCAGGTAAAACCATCTCAGAATAAAAAAATAGCCCTCGCGCGTAAGTTCCCGGCCCGCCCAGTAAAGTGGATTGGCAATGTTTTTGACGCTCAGGGCCAGCCTGGCGGCCTTATAAATATGCGGGTTGTTCTTGAAGAGCTTAAGAATCGCGTTGTCGTTAATCTTGAGATAAACCTTGTAGTAGCGCTGAAAGTCGCTCAGTTTGCGGCCCCCGATATACTTTAACGGGATGGTGGAAGCCAGTCTTGCAAGCCGGGTGCTCACGCGCTTCACCATTTCCAGGGTATCCGAGAGGGAGGCTTCGTACTCGGGCTGAGTGCATTCGGGATTATAGATTGCGCCGATCGAGCGCACTATGTTGAGGGCGCGCCTGTTGAGGGCGTCAAAACCGAGCAGAAGTTCACCTTCGGGCAGGTCCCAAACCTCTTCGCGCATGCGTGCGATAAGCTCCAGGGCCTGCTGTTCCCGTGCCCCGGGTGGAGGCAAAAGATCGAGTTCGTGTTCTTCGGCGAACCGGTTTTCCAGCATCTGCTGCAACCGCCGCCTCACATACCAGCGAAGCGCTAAGACCACGCAAATGGTGGTGAGCGATACGATGATGAGAAAAGCGCTCAACCAGTGTTCGCGGATCACGTACGTGAATGTGTTTAAGCCGATTTCGTTCATCAGCCGCTAAAATGGAGCCGCGGGAGTCTTGCCGGTTTCAGGCTCGCCCGGGCCTTCATCAATCCACTTTTGAATTTGCGGAAGAGTGTCGGTTTCCCACCCCGGAGTCAGCCTTTCCGCAAGAAAGCGCATGAAGAGCGCATCCAGGGCTGAGAATACTTCCTCAATAAAATACATCTTTTCAAGGAATCGGCCATCGGGGTCTTCCTGACCGTAATCGGGGAGCTGCTTGGGGGTTTTGAGCCCTTTTACGGCCCACAGCGAGCTGTCCAAGGTCAGGAGGTACTCGTTTTCGCCGATAATAAATAAGAGCTGGGTCTCATCGACCACCTTGCCCTGGCGCAGTGCGGTCCGGGCTTCGTGGAGAAAATTTGCCTGCGTGGTGCATATCACGCGCTCTTTCCCATCGCCCGGGAGCACCAGGACCATGCGCTCCCCCAGGTGGATGTTGGCTGTCTTGTCCCCCCCGCCTGAACCGAGCCGCCAAGCCGCTCGATGTAAAACCACAGCCATGTCAGGAACTCGGAACCTATAAACCGCCCATCGCTCATGGCAGTCGGGGACTTGACCGAAATGAGAGAGCCAAGGATGTCCTTTTGACCCGGGGTCAGTGGAAGCGCGTTAAAGGCCCACTGAGCATGATAGAGCGCAACAGGGTATACCTGGAACCGCCGTTCGAAGTACTCCAGGAACGCATCGAGCATCTTGCTGCTCGCAGTCCCGAGAATCATCCAGGTGCGCGCAGGGTTCCAAACCACCTCGGATGCGCTTGGCTGAGGCAGAGCCCGGCTTAGCAGGAACTCCTGCATACTTTCCTGGATCTGCTGCTTTTCGGCCCGGCTCGGCCATTTGCCGTTGTGCTCGTCGCGAAATTTTTTTACCGACTGACGCACGTACTGCTTTAGCACCATGCCCGGCACTTTTCTCTGGTCCAACCGGAAGTTGAACGCCACGTATTCGCCTTTCCGGTAAGACCCGTAGGCGAAATTCGAATCGAAAAAATCCTCCCAGGATGCAAAACCCGCAGCTTCGATCTGAGAGTCGTCAGGTTCGGCAAAAGCTCCTTCCCGAAGCTTTTCATCGGTTAAGCTCCAGAAATCGTCGGTGTTGGGGTCGGGTACGAAAAAACGGGTGAAAGTGGCTGAAGAAGAAGAAATTCCCATAGATGTCCTTATCCGGGTTGGCGAAAGGTTTAGCCATCCATCAATAAATACTGTTTATGAAATCACGCTGCCTCCGCTCGTATATCCCGGCCTTCGCTCCAAAACAATAAAGCCGGTTGCGCGCCGGCTTTATTGTTTCGCCGGCAGCGTTCCGGACAGTGCTCAAGCGGGTGCTCTCACGTCTATCCAAAACGGCCCGGCAAGTCAAACGATAGTTTGGACTGGGCTTATTCAGCCTGGAAATTCAGAACTTTACGGTCTTGACGATCATCTCGAATTCCTGCACTTCTTCGGGAGTCAATTCGCGGCGGAGCAGTTTTTTATTGACCAGAATGGGACACTTTTCGTGGAGCGCCAGCGCCACGGCATCGCTCGGACGGGCATCGAAGGTAGCCGGCTCAGAGTTTATGCGCGCGTAAATCTTTGCATAGAAAGTGTTCTCGCGCATCTCCGAGATCTCGATCTTTTCGAATACCGCCCCGGTGCGCCTCAAAATTGTCAGGTAAATATCGTGCGTGAGAGGCCGCTTTGGTTCGACCAGGCCCTTTTCCTTCGCTATCGCGGTAATTTCCGCATCGCCAACGAACATGAGAAAATATTGACTGTCTTCCTCCGACCGCTTCAGGATGACCATATTTCCCTGAATCCTGTCAGTCTTAATGAACACTTCTCCGATCTCGACAAACTCGCTAGATTCCATAATAAGCCTCCCAGTCTTGCTCCTCTAACATGTTAAGCAGCCAGTCGGTCGATGTCAGCATGCCGAGCCACTGCCCCGTTGACCGGATTAGCGAAACATCGATCTAAATCAGGGACTGCCGCTTCGCAATCCATGCCAACGGCCACCATCTCCGGCTCGAATACTCTTGCCTCGGCAAACCGATTTTGCAGCCTCGATAAGATCACTGCTGCGGAAAACTCCGGATCAACCAAAAAACAAGTTGACAGTACGCTATATTATATCTCAGAAATCACTTTTCAAGGCTCTCAAAAAGAGCGACGGGCAAAGAACAGCGGCTGCGAGGGGGGGAACGACAAGCCGTAGTGCTCCTCACTTCAGGCTCCGCAGGTCCACGTCCGTCCGTCCAGGGTGAATTTCCCCTGTCAATCTGGTAGAATTACCGGTAATAGTGATGACAGGGCGCAGGTTCATCATTGGGGCCTCGGAGGGGTATCGAGGGAGCACAGCCCTGGTGGCGGTACGAAGAGGATAAAATTAAAAGCTGATAAGATGGCTGATACAGAAATTGAGGAAAAATCGGGTTTAACGGTAACTGCGGCAGACATGCACTTTTTCAATATTGCCGAGTTCCGGGTTCGTATGTCAAAAAGCCTCGATCCCGCAAACCCCGATAACGCTATTTTTTTCGAAGCCCTCGATTTTGCCTCCGAGTTGCACTCGGGCCAGAAGAGAAAATCCGGTGCGCCGTACATCAGCCATCCCTGCGCCGTAGCAGAAATCCTCGTCAGAGAGATGCACTCCACTGATCCCCAACTGCTGGCCGCCGCGCTCCTGCACGATGTTGTCGAAGACGTTCCCTGGATATCCCTGGATGATATCGATGCCCGCTTCGGATCCCGGGTCGCCGAACTGGTCGATGGGGTCACAAAACTGGCCAGGTATCATCTGGACCGGGCCGCGCTCAAAGACCTCACTCACAGCAAAATATTCATCAGCGCGAGCCGAAGGCTCGGGGTCCTCATCATAAAGTTGGCGGACCGCCTCCATAATCTGCGAACGCTTCACTATCTTCCATTGACCAAGCGGCAGCGCATCGCCCAGGAAACAATCGAGGTGTACGCCCCTATCGCCGCGCGACTCAATATATATCCCTTGAAAAGGGAACTCTACCACCTGGCGCTCACTTTCCTTTATCCAAAAAAAAGTAAAAAGATCCTCAATGCTGTGCGCGAGTTGCGAAACGCACCGGCTGTCGCAAGCCTCGAGTCCTCTCTTTCGGCAATTCTTGCCGATTCCGGGCTTTCAGCCGATATCCGCACCCGCCCCAAAGGCCTGGGAAGCTATTACGACCCGCTCAAACGTACGCTCGATCCGGCCTATCCGGAAAATTACGTTGACTTCGCTATTATCCTGCATACCGATGACATCACCGCCTGCTACAAGGTGCTGGGGCTTGTGAACAACAATCTTTCGACAATCCCGAGGAGCCTGCGGGATTTTATCGCCAATCCCAAGGCAAACGGGTATCGGAGCCTGCACACGCGGGTTTATCTCAGCGGAAACAATTACCTGGTCAAAATACGAACTCGTGATATGGAATGGCAGGCAAACGGCGGAATCATCCAGGCATGGCAGTCGCAAAAGGGGTTCACCGACGAACACTGGCAGGAGATAAGCGAGCTGTTGCGCAATATAGGCGAATACGGGGGGGACGCCACACATCGAAGGGACCTGATCCGGCTCGCCGAAGCCGAGGAAATCTATACTTACAGTCCGGCCGGAGACATCTATTATCTTCCCAAGGCAAGCATCGTCCTCGATTTTGCTTATCGCATCCATTCCGAGTTGGGTGACACATGCGAGGGCGCACTGGTCAATGGATCGTGGACGCCGATGACCGGCCGGTTGAAGGATGGAGACACAGTCGAAATCTTTACCTCCTTCGAACCGATGGATGTAGACACCGATCTGGAGGCGCTCTGTAAAACCCCAAAGGCCAGGACGCACATTAACAGGCGCCTTCATCAAAAACGGCTGAAATTTGCCCAGCAGGCCGGCAGGGATATTTTGCTCCAGGAAGTCTTTCGGCATAAGCTGCCCTCCTCCGTCCTGGAGGGAGAAAGCGTCAAACTGATCCTGGAGATACTGAACCTCAAGGACCTGCAGGAACTCTACGTTCATATCGGCCAGGACCTTGTTTCCCCGGAACTGGTTCTCTATTACCTCGAGGGCCACAGGCCCGATGAGCCCATAAAGCAGGGCGAGGTCGAAGGCCACGGGCAGAACACCCTTTCGATATCGGACCTCGACAAGGCTATTTTCAAATTTGCGCGCTGCTGCAATCCTTTGCCGGGACAGGACCACGTCGTAGCAACCCTTAGTGAAAGGGGCGTAGCTTTCCACCACCGGGACTGCCAGGACCTTCACGAAAGGCACTCCATTCTGGCCCAGCAACTGCTGCAGGTCCATTGGGACCGCGGTGCGGCATGGCGCCACCCCCTGGTGTTCGAGATTCAGATTTTCGAACGCGGCATAAGAGACCTCCTCTTCGCGCTCGCAGGCCTGTCGGAACCAATACGGATACAGCGGATAGACAGCAGCCGGGATAAGCATAACCAGGAATTTGTCACCCTCAGTGTCGTGTTTCACAATTTCTCTGAAACAAGGGAATTTTTCAGCCGGCTGCCGGAAAATAAAGCCATAGTGGAAGATTTCGGGCGTGAAGGCGGACCGAGAACTCTACAGCCCGGATAAACGGCTCACGGTCGCCGGATTATTACTATACCGAAGATCTGTTTGCCGGCCGCTCCCGCGAAAAGCGCCAATGCCGGTGTCATGGATTAAAGGAAGTGAAGGAATTTTGAACGTGGCAGGTCAATTCAAAAGCTCGCTTTTCAAGGGCCCCCCGAAAGCTTTCTTGGCTAGATCTTTCAGCTTGTCTTTCTTAAGCCCGGCCACTTCGACCAGCAGGAACTGAATCCATACCCCGCACAGGAAGCTTACCATGTTCTCATCGCTTAGGAAGACCTCCTGGCTAAGCTTCTCGTCGTCGATCGCTTCGGCTGCAAGACTCATGACGCCGCTTCGCAAATTCCCTTCCCCGAGACACTGGATTGCTTTACGGTACAGCTTATCCATTTCTTGGGCCTGGGTAATTATTCCGAAAGCCGTGTCACAAGCTTCGATCAGATTAATTGTTGTTGCTTTCATGAACGGTTCTTCTTAATTTGCCTATTTTGGATAGGGATTGAACTTCAACGACATCGGATTTCGTGTCGATGATTATCTTAACACTTTCGACTTGTTCCTGGAAACTCCGAAACCAATCTTCTCGGTCGGTTATGCAGCTTTTTTATTGACAAAGTATCTGCCAGTTACATTATTATAGTAGTTTCCAATGTTTAGCCAGTGTCCATCTCGGTGCCTCCGGATGAGTCACCGGCTGCGCTCAGAAAGGAGCCTTAATGCGAATTCGTTGTGGAAGTTTTTCAGGAATCACCAAAATTGTCTCTATTGCGCTCTTATTCTGGTCCGTTTCTCTCTTTTACGGTCCGAACGCTCATCCGGCACAGGGCCCCGTGTCCTTCGCCGACCTCGTCGAAGCGGTCAAGAACTCGGTGGTAAACATTTCGACCACCCAGACGCTCAAGGAAAACCCTATGGCGCCGTTTCTGGGGCCGAATTCACCTTTCCGGGATTATTTCGGTGAGGATTTCAAGCGTTTCTTCGGAGACCAATCCCAGGGGCCGATGAAAACACACGCCTTGGGCTCGGGCTTCATAATCGATGAGGATGGGCTTATCCTCACAAACAACCATGTCGTCGAAAAAGCCGACGAGATCAAGATCAAAACCACCGACGGAAATGAATACGACGCCAAGGTGGTCGGGCGGGACCCCAAGACGGACATCGCCCTGCTCCAGATAAAAGTTAAAGGGAAACTGCCCAAGCCGGCAAAACTCGGAGACTCCGAGGCTATCCGTGTCGGTGACTGGGTCATAGCCGTGGGGAACCCCTTCGGATTGGGCAATACCGTTACTTCGGGCATAATCAGCGCAAAGGGCCGTGTGATAGGGGCCGGCCAGTATGACGATTTTCTACAGACCGACGCGGCCATTAACCCCGGCAACAGCGGCGGGCCGCTGTTCAACATGAACGGCGAAGTGGTCGGCATCAATACGGCTATCGTCGAGAAGGGCCAGGGGATCGGATTTGCCACGCCGATCAATATGGCAAAGGACATTCTCGCGCAGCTAAAGACCGGGAAGGTCATTCGGGGCTGGTTAGGGATCATGATTCAGGACCTCACGCCCGAACTTGCCGAGTCTTTAGGCGCCAAGGAGACCAAGGGCGTAGTGATATCCGACGTGATTCCCGACAGCCCTGCTGAGAAGGGCGGTCTGAAAAGAGGGGACATCGTAGAATCGCTCAACGGAAAACAGATCGAAAACGCCAATATGCTTTCACGCTCCGTTGCAGCGTTGGCGCCTGAGACCGCGGTGACAATCGAGATTATTCGGGACAGCAAGCCGGTTACCATCAAGTTGACCATTGGAACCATGCCGGAAGAAACACCCGGGAAAAAAGCCGTTGGTCCGAAAACGGAGAGCGCGTGGGGTATAACGGTGCAAAACCTTACCCCTGAACTGGCCCAAAAATTCGGCGTCGATGAAAAAGAAGGTGGGGTTGTGATATCCGACCTTGAACAGGGGACCCCGGCCGCCGAAGCCAAGCTTCGCGCAGGCGATATAATCAAGGAAGTAAATCGGCAGAAGATTCAAAACGTTCGCGACTGGAAGCAGACTACGGAAAAGATGAAAAAAGGCGAACCCCTGCTTCTGCTCGTAAAACGCGGCCCCAATACCTTCTATGTCGCCATCAAAGCGGCAGCGGCAAAAGAATAGACGTTCGACAAACAGCCTGAAGTCCCCCTTTTTGAAAGGGGGACTTCAGGCGCCAACCTCAGGGGCGGCCGCGGAGATCTCCGCATCGAGTCCGGGGCTGGCGCTGGGTTGCGGATTCGTTGCGCCCGGGGGAGCAGATTGAAGACCAATGGAGACTGGACAAGAACCATCGTTCATAGTATCCATATCGCCTGAGCAGCTCCGAAAGCAAAAAGAAAAGGCCAGGGAGCTTCGCAGGACGCAGTGGTGGAAGCGCCAACTCGCCAGGGGGATCTGTTATTATTGCCATGAGAAGGTACCCCCCGCCGAGCTGACGATGGACCATGTAGTTGCGCTCATACGCGGGGGCAAATCCACTCGCGGCAACACTGTCCCGGCGTGCCGGCAGTGCAACAACAGCAAGAAATATCTGCTCCCGATCGAGTGGGACCAGTATATTCGGCGGATATCCGCAAAGACGACTGCAAACGGTAACTCTGTCGAGTAGAGCTCAGTCAGGAAAGGCCCCCGGGGGCCAAAGGACATTAAGAATGGAACGATGTAAAGAATGCGAGATGGCGATCTACTGCTTTTCCGACTCGAGTTCCTGGATATTCAGAACGATGCAGGAAATGGAGGAAAAGAAGGATACGATTGCCAACTGTCCGGTCCACGATCAGGTGGAACAGGAGCGCGCATCCAAAAACGGAAAAAGGCGGTAGGCGGGGGAATCGTCCCGGAAATGATCCCCCCCGCCCTCAGGTCTTGAGACAAGCTTGCGCGGTCGGCAGGTTATGTAAACATGTTGATATTGCAGTTGCGCGCGTGTTTCAAATAGTCTTCGGCGGTCTGGATTTCGACCCCTTCGATAAAATCTTCCCGGCGCAGACCCATCATATCGATGGTCATTTTGCAGGCGATGAACCTGACCCCCTCCAGTTGAGCGATCTCCACCATTTCATCGAGTGCCGGAATACCTGCCGCGGAAATTTTTTTCCGCATCATCCAGCTCGCAAAGGCGGACATGCCTGGGATCGCCCCCATTGTCCCGCCGGGAACGAACTTGCACCTGACTGCGCCCCCCTTGCGGATCACATTGATTCCCATGAAAGTATAGAAAACGCTGGCATCCATTCCGAGCCTCCTGGAGTTTATCGCCAGCATGAGGGAGGGGTAAGCCCCGTCCAGCGTGTCACGGCTGCAGATGAAGGTGCAGGATTCCCCGGACGAAGGTTTGGCGCTGGAATCGATTGCTGAAGCTGAATCAGACATTTTTCCACCTCCTTGTAAGGTACGACACCATTGGAATAACCATATATGGTGATAATTAATTATTCTCAATCAAAATCGCCTTCCTCCGTGTTCCCGTGGATGGCAATGCAGTCCGCTCGGAAAAATCTTTCACCTGGTCAGTATGAGCTCTTATCCGCAAAAGCTCATATCGTCATTGCTGCGTCACCCTCACAAATGCATGACCGGGATGTCCAAATACAAATATCCACCTCACCGGCTGGACTCCACCCCCTTCCGGCTCGTATATGAACATCGTCAAGAACAGTTCCCTGCCGGGGTATGGATCTGTCTTGGCAACCCCGGACCTCGCGCAGTTGCTTTTCACAAGCCCTTGTGATAGAAGCACTTTCAGTGGTGAGCCGGCGTAGCTCAGTGGCAGAGCAGCTGATTCGTAATCAGCAGGTCGCGGGTTCAAATCCCATCGCCGGCTCCAGCAACATCAAGAGGTTAGCCAAATACAGGCTGGCCTTTTTGCTTTTTACGCGCATATTGCGTGCACGTTGGGGATTCGAAAAAATGCTGCTGTGCGGAGTTGGCTGTCGTAGGGCAGGCTTGATAGCGGAAAGTGAATACGCTTCTGCGCAAAGATCCGCAGAAACAGAAAGAGTGTCAAAAATGAATGCATACTCGGGATTTGGGCTATACTTCTGCATCGGCGCCGTTGGCGGACTGATCGGCGCTAAACTGAAAATCCCCGGGGGTATACTTATCGGCGCCATGCTCAGCGTCATTATTTGCAAACTGTTTATGCAGTCCGATTGGGAGATGCCGGGCGGCCTGAACTTCGTCACCCAGGTGCTCGTGGGGGTTATGGTGGCGTCTACATTTCATCCGGCCATGCTCAAAACTCTCAAGCTGATCGCCCTGCCCGTCGTTTTGTCGTCAGTGATGCTGATATGCGCCGGCGGTCTGATTGCGGTCCTGCTCGCCCGCCTTAATCTGCTCGACTCTGCGACGGCGTATATTGCCACAAGCCCGGGAGCAATGACTGCTTTAGTCCCCATGTCGATGGAAGGCAGCGCCAACCCCTTGATCGTGACCTGCTTTCATTTTTTCCGCCTTTTGTTCATCCTGTTCACAGCGCCATGGATTCTAAAAGCTTTATCCGCCTTCACGCGCTGATACCCGGAGACGATCCGGCAGTTGCAATGAAGGACCGGCGGCAATCGTAGATTGGAGTAAGCCGGACAAGATTTTCACTAAAGAGAGGGCGGACGCTAAATGGAGGGAACCCTTCTTCCATGGATTTCCCACTATGGGTACCCGGGCATCTTTTTCCTGTTGATGTTCGGAATCATCGGGTTGCCAATTCCCGATGAAGCTCTGATGACGTTTTCAGGATATCTCGTTTTCAAGGGACAATTAGCTCTGGCGCCCACTATCGCTTCGGCATTCCTGGGCAGCATCTGCGGCGTTTCCGTCTCTTATGGCATCGGCCGCACCTGTGGCTCGTTTCTTGTCGAAAAGTACGGGAGCTGGTTCCATGTTACGCAGGACAAAATCGTCCGGGTGCATGAATGGCTTGAACATGAAGGCAAATGGGGGCTTTCCGTCGGGTATTTCATTCCCGGCATAAGGCATCTGGGTGCTTTTGTGGCGGGAACATCGCGGCTGAGGTATCGCGTATTTGCCGCATATGCTTTCACCGGCGGCTTGTTATGGTCTTCAACTTTCATTTTGACAGGTTTTTTCCTTGGAAAAGAATGGCTGAAAATTTCGATGTCAATCCATAGATGGATTCTGATTGCAGCCGTTGCGATCGGCTGCATGCTTCTATTCTACTACCTGTTGAAACGGAAGGTACGCAAGGGTGATTAATCTAGGACAAACGGCTTCCATGAACCCTCTGTCAATACGCAAGGGATAATCCCGCAACGATGACCGGTAAGATCATGGTCCGGCACAGGCAGCAACGGGCAAAAGTAACTCACGGTATGGTTTGAGGAAGAAAAGGTGAAAATCTACTTCGCAGGGCCACTTTTCTCGGAAGCTGCGAGAGACTGGATACGGGCCACGATTGGTAAGATCGAATCCCTTGCAGCTCAGCACGGAATGAAGACCGAGATCATCTTCCCTTACGACTTGATTACCCGGGAAGAGATCGAGAGCCTTGGCGAACATGCAAGAGTAGAGATTTTCTCCCGCGATAAATCCCATCTCGATGATGCCGACCTCATGCTTGCCCTCCTGGATGGCTCTCAAGTGGATGACGGCACCTCCTGGGAGATCGGATATTTTTATGCGAGGAAATCACCCGAACAGAAAATTATCGGTGTCAGGACCGATTTCCGCCGCGCGGGCGAGAGTGAAAGCGCCGTGGTAAATGCGATGATAGAATGTTCGTGTGATTGGATTGTGAAGTCAACGAAGGAACTTCTGGAAACGATTTCCCGTATCTTCTTCATGGCTGCGGGAAGCAATGCCCCGTAAAAGGTATGAGCCGCATTTGCATTCTATCAAATGCGGCTCATACGCCGGGAGGTAATCGGGACTATGCCGGTTTTTTTGCCATCCGGGATGATGCCCTCCTCAGTTCTGGTCCGCCATCATCTGTTGAGCCCGTGTTATTGCGTGACCGTAAAATTCCGCATCGTCCATCCTGCCGTCGACGTATTCGCTCCAGTCACCGAAATTATTGAAAAAGAAGGCTTTTAGACTAAGGTCTTTGCAGACCTGCTTGTAAATCCTGTTCGCCTTCCTGGCACGTTCTCTCCTCAGCTCTTCTTCTTCCGAAAAATTCTTCTCCTCTTCCTTGGCCGAGAGGTATTTTCCGAAAGTTTGCGAGTACTGCTCGAAACTTCTCTTGGCCTGTTCATCCAAAGGATTTTGGCCCATATCGTCGCCGGCGAGGAACGAAGAACAAGCCACCGTGAATTCGCCTTTTTCAAATTTGTTCACCATCTCAACCTCCAAGACCTCAATTTGATTGCATCCCGAACGGACCACCCTCAGACCGGTTTAGGGGGCCGATTCGGATTATCACTGCGGAAAGATAACCATTATTGGACTAATATCAAGGGTAAGGAATGCGCAACGTGCCATAATCACTAAGATCGAATCCCTTGCTGCTCAGCATGGAACAAAGACCGAGATCATCTCCCCTCCGATCCCAGGCAATGCATGAAATCTTCTCCCGCTGTAAATCTCATCTCAATGATGCCGGCCTCGTGATTGCTCTTCCCGATGGCCCTCAAGTCGATGATCCATAGGACGAGCTTCTGGAAACAGTTTCTAATCTCTTGTGAGCGGTTACTGCCCACGGGCCGATTTTGCAGGGATGAGGAGAGCGGGAGAAACACTCATTCTCGAACGCCTTGCTGCATGTCTTGCGCCGGATCCTGTTGAAAATAGAGCTTCAGTTCCTCATAGAGTTCCGGGTGTTTCGTTTTCAACTGGACCGGCATTTCGAAGAAACACTCTGTAGCAACGGCGAAAAATTCCGCCGGGTTGGTAGCGCCGTATTGATCCAGCACTGTGGAGCGGCCCTCTTCCGCGTCCCGCCGCAACTCTGCGTAGTCTTTTCCCAGTATCCGTGCCCAGGCGACATACATCGACCGGTGGGGCAGAGGCGGAGCCCCGTTCGCACGGCCGTCTTCGGTGTCGAGTTGATGAGCGAATTCGTGCAGGACCACATTATGCCCGTCATGAACATCACCGGCATTGGCTTGAACATCATCCCAGGACAAAATCAGCGCGCCGCGACTCCAGGATTCCCCGAGATGCACCTGCTTTGTTTCGCCAAAGTAACCGGGAGCAATTTCCTGGTATCCCTTCGCAATGAACGCGCTGGGATAGACAAGAATCGAGTAGAGCCCGGGATAGTAACCGGTTTCCCGGTGCAGCAGGAGAATACAGGCCTGGGCGGCTATGGTGACTTTGATCTCCTCGGTCACCTCCAGCCCTCCGCAACCTTCAAAATTCTTTTCGGCGAGGAAAACAAGGATATGCCCCTGGATCTCTTTTTTGTCCACCCCGGATAACCGGTGGTAGATGGGCACATTCTTTTCGATTATTTCGAGCCAGGCGGGCGGGAAAGGCTGGTTGCGAAGTTTTTCCCGCCGCCGCTTTTTGAAGCCGAACATGTCGCCCGCAAACTCCGCTGTTATGATCTCGCTGTTAAAATTAGTTGACTAATTGGATAGGCACAATAAGGAATCTGCAACCTGGTCCGAGCCGGTTCATTTGAGGACCCCCGATCGAGCTTCCATCCACCAGGCTGGAAACGATTCCCCCCGGCAAGCCCCCGGTTCTTATTGAGCCTTTGGGGTCACGCTGTTGCACGATTCCGAGCCGAGCCTGGTCCCAACGGAATTGCCGGCCGTTACTGTAAAAGTATAGGTTACTCCGTTGGTCAGCCCTCTCAGGGTTATGGGGCTTTGCTTGCCTGAGGCCGTGATGTTGCCGGGGCGCGATATTACAGTATAGCAGATTATGGGACTCCCGCCGTTCGATTTCGTGGGCTTGAAGCTGACGGTCGCCTCGCCGTCGCACGCGGGACTGACGACAGCCGGCAGCATCGGCGCCGCTGTGGCCTTAACCCTCGACGAAGCCATCGCCAATGTAATGGCCATTGCCGATGCCCGCCGCAAAGTGCGCAAGGATATCCTGGTGATTTGCCACGGCGGACCGTTTGACGAACCCGACACCGTTGGCACGGCACTGGCCAGGATGCCGGGAATTCAAGGCTTTTTCGGGGCTTCCTCCATTGAACGGTTGCCGACCGAACGGGCAATCAGGGGCCAGGTGGAATGCTTTAAGTCCATAAAAATGGCGTAAACGTATCGCCGTTCCCGTGCAAACCAGGCGCGGTTGCGTCCTTTTTGCTGCCGGGAGATGTGCCCTGAAGAGGTCATTGCCCTGGGTGATTCGCGAAAGATTATACGGTCAGTTCTTTCGCTTCGACCGTCCCGGTTTCCAGCATCTTGATCAGGCGCGACGACCGCCAATAGCCGGAAAGACCGGCAAAGGTCATGGCCAGGCTGCCCAGACCCAGCGAGACATCGAAGACGGACCACAATGAAAGGCTAAAAAGGCGAAAAAAAGCCACACTCAGAGCCAGTAAAGCCAGGCCGGTTCGAATAAGAGCCAGGTAAGTTCGTCCGCGGGCCAATTCGGTGCGCACTTTGGAGAAGATGGTTCGAGTGCCCGCCATGCGGGTGCGCTGCTCGGCGAGGTTGGTTCTGGCACGGGAGAAGTCGGTGCGCAATACGGCCAGATCGGTGCGTTGGCCCGCCATGAGGGTTCTCTCTCGCCCAAAATCCGTGCGAATAGTGGCCAGTTCGGTCGACTTGCTGGAAAGGCTTGTCTGCTCCCGAACGAGTGCCGTTCTCTCCTCTGCCATGCCTGTTCGCTGTTGCGCCAGGGCACTCTCCGTATCGGCATATTCGAGCAAGCCGGAAGTGGTCTCAGTACGCTGTTTTTCCAGGGCGTGAATGGCTCTCTCAGTCTCTGTGCTTTGCTCCTGAACTTCCAGCGACCGGCTCAGCAGTGACTGAATGCGATCCAACGCGGCTGCCAGCTCATCATGAATTCTGCTTTCATCCATTGTGAACTCCTTCGCCAGGGTTTTTACCGTTGGAAATCGAACGTTGGTGCGTAGCCGGGAGTGTATCGGACTTTTTCAACCCCGGGCACTCTTGCAGCGATCTCCATAACCGTCTTCACTTCAGCGCCTTTAAGATAGGGACCCGACACGCCGAGAACTCCCTCTTCCACTTTCGCGGCGATCTCGAACGTGTGGGTTCGCGGGTCCGTAACCAATGCCGCCTCGACGCTCGCTGCAAGAAAAAGTTGCTCCACCTGGGCACTGGTCTCATGGATGGTCTTAAACTCTTCTTCTGCCATCGCCCGCTCGCAAATGCCGCACATGGCCTTGAGGCTCATGTGTCCCAGGTTCAGGTGCACATCATAGTATTTCGGGTCTCGAAGGTCCCGGGCGAACATAAACCGGGCCCACCGTACCCGTTCGTCATCGGCTTTGGTGATGTAATCTCGCGCGGCTTTCTCATCACATTTTAGACGTTCCATGGTCACCTTTATCCGAAGATCCAAAGGGGCATCGATGCGAACCCGGATGAAATGCTGAAGAGTCGGCAACAAGAAATGGCCCGAATAGCCATTATAGATCATGTTGTCTTCGAGAACTTCCTCCAGCAGAGCGTGGCGCATCAATACGAGGTATGGCCATCGCAGCTTGCTGAATTGATCGTACCCCGAGATAGCGTCTGCAAGCTGTTCCACCACACGGGTTGCGAGTTCGCCGTACCGGTTCACGATTTTGGTCAGGCTTTCGTGCGAAGCACACCTGAACCCTGTGCTCTCGTGGAGGCAGTCCACCAACTGGTAGACGCCGGACATGGTGCCGCGTGAGATGAATAGAATCGGCATGGATGGGTATCTTTCCTTCAAGTGACCATGAGATACGGCCATAACTGTTAGAGCCGAACCCAAACGAGTAGAAAATCAACGTCTATGATAGTGCATTCAGCCGGAGCTGTCATTTGGTCAGTTCTATCAAGCAGGTGGAAAAATCTCACTTCCCGAATAGTTTCTGAAAATGCCGAACTTCTATCTTTGTTCAACATGGCGACCCCATGATCCCAATGCGATTTCCGGGTTTTTTGAAGTGAGGTTGGCCAGGTTCGAATATCCCGGAGATGACAAATTCAATATGACATACATGCGGCACAATGGTCAGTGGTGTATGATTTTTCAGGAACTTACACTGGACGAATGCATTGAGGAGATTATTCGAGCAAAAGCAGAGCCGGCGCGTGGCTTCAAATCAACAAGGTTTTTTTCGATCCTGAAAAGAGCCTCAACAACCCCGATATCGGTGTGAGTGCTTATCGTTAGCAATGGGCCAATATTCAATGATGTGGACGGCTGAGCCGGGTGAGATACTGCGTCAAGCGCATGGCCGGCATCCCGTTGCCGCAATTGTCGGATTGATACGAGCATTTATGAAACCGGCCGAAGCTTGGACCCGCGACGCAGCGATGCCGTCAACCCTCAACGCAAGAAGACGGGGATTGACGGGAAGAGAGGAACACTATGGGAGATAAGAGCAAGAAAGATAAGGAAAAAGGACAGAAACAGAACACCGAAAAGCAACATCAGAAGGACAAAAAGAAAGCGGACAAGCAACCTAAAAGAACCTCTTGACACTTTAGCTCTGATTTTCCCAAAAAGATAAAGTTCCTGAAGATCACAAGGTGCCATGAATCGCTTTTTTCCAAACTGAACCTCGTATGTACTGAACAGGATGTAGTCTGTCATGACGGTTCGGTCAGCTCATCACACCCCCACTATACTACCTGGAACCGTGCTCAAGAACTGACAGTCGCAAATACCTTAAGGTTTTAAGGAAAGGTATTTGAAACGGATTCGTAATCAGCAGGTACCGGGTTCAAATCCCATCGCCGGCTCCATTTACAGACATCGAAATGCGCAGATCTTCGTTTACGCGCAATGCCGGTCTACCCTTCCACAACACCGATCCGGCGCCTTGCATTTATATTTCCTATTTGACAAATAGGAAACATCCGGTTATTCCTTCCCTGAATTTAGGTAATTTCCCCAAGGAGTCCGGCTATGTATCAGTTTTTCGGTTTTGGCTGAAGCAGCGTTTTTGATCCTACCCGAGTTCGGTAGGCACAGAGTAAGGCCGAAAGATTGAGTCATTTTTTTTCGTTCTGCCGGCTTGATTCGTGCTCTCTTCACCGCCAGGGATTCTATTGAGCGGTGTGTTTCCACAGTGAGAGGCCGATCGCATGGCGGTCCGATCATCTGCGTTGCCTCGTTATTTCGACGGCTATTTCTCCGCGGGTAATGACAATAAATCTTTATCCCAGCGAGGAGTTGCGCTCTGTTGCGGCCCTGTGCGGGTCCGCTGCCCTACCGGCCGGCCTTCTTTTTTCGCCGCTCAGATCGGAACGGCATGGCGACAGCGCCAGGGTGCTTTTCAGCACGGACGTTTTATACGGAGTTGCGTTCAAGACTGGGCGGGGATAGCCCCGCCCCTGCAGAAGAACCTTGCGATAATGCCGTAGGGGCGGGGTTTATCCCCGCCCGAAGCACCAGACTTGAACGCAACTTAGTATTAGAATTCGCATTTTTGACTTAGCCCTTAAGGATCTGGCGCCGGAGTGCAAAGAAATGAAAGAATGCTTGAGCTGTTTATTGGCCGGATTATCTGTATTGACAATCGCATGGTCCAAGGCTTACGCAAAGAACGGTGAAAACACTGCCGTGGCATCTTCTAACCCGCAGCAAGTAGCGAGTTATCCGAACACAAACCTGCTTGTCACCACCGAATTGCTCGCCAAAAATCTTGAATCAGAAAATCTGGCCATCCTTGATGCGCGTAGCAAGGGTTATGAGCAGTCACACATACGCGGGGCCGTAAATCTTAAGTACAGCGATTGTGTCGGCCGGAGAGGCATTAGATGTGTAAAGGATTTGGAGACTCGACTGAGTGCTCTGGGACTCCGGCAGGACATGAAGTATGTGATTTACGACGATGGAACGCTCTCAGATGGAGGCGCCGGAGGCGTTTTTTGGGTTATGGAGTACCTCGGCTGCAAGGATGTGCATATTCTGAACGGCGGATGGGGCAAATGGGTGCTCGAACACAGACCGGTGGCGTCGGAAGCCGGGAGGTTAAAGGCGTCCACATTCGTTGCTGCGCCTCAAGAGGCCATTCGGAAGACCAGGGATCAAATCTCGAACAGGTTGGGAAGCAAAGATTTCATTATCATCGACGCTCGTAACGACGAATCTTACAACGGCTGGAAGACCGATGGCGAGAAGCGGGGCGGCCATATTCCGGGCGCCGTGAATATCAAATATACCTGGTTCTATGGGCCGGATAAAAGCATTCTCGGATATGAAGACCTTAAGAGCTTGCTGGAATCGCGTGGAATATCCGGTGAAAAGGAAGTCTGCGCCTACTGCGCCACCGGAACACGCAGCGGCTTTACCTACTTTATCCTTCGCCTTATGGGCTATCCCGGGTGCTCCAATTATGACGGCGGCATGGTTGATTGGACAGCCGATGCAAATCGGCCGCTGCGCAGGCTCCCACGCTATGAAAAACTCGTCTATCCCGGTTGGGTTAAGGACCTGATCGATGGCAAAAATCCCCCGTCCTATCCAGGCAAAGGATACGTGATTCTCGAAGCCCGCTATACCGGTTTTTCGGTCACTCAACCCGGTGCGGCGCAGGCAGGTGAATACATCCCTGGGGCCATAGCCATCGACCCGGGCTATGTTGAACATGGCGCTGACACTTCCAGATACTTTCCCAACTACACACAATCCAGTGATGCGCATGTAATGAATGCAGATCGGCTCAGGGATGCCCTCGCGAAGTTGGGTATTACCGGCGATAAGACTGTAATTGTCTACGGAAATGGAAAAATCATCCCCATGATAGCCGCCCGGGTTGCATGGGCTTTGATGTACGCGGGGGTTGAGGATGTGCGGATAATGAATGGCGGGTTTCCCGCATGGGTTGAAGCGGGATATCCGATTGCCTCGATTCCGGCCAAGCCGGTTCCAACGTCGGATTTTGGATCGAAATTTCCGGTCCATCGTGAATATCTTGCAACAACCGACTATGTCCGGCGGATTTCTGCGGGCCGTAGCGGGCATAGCGTTATCGTCGATTGCCGCAAGCTTGAGGAATACCAGGGGGAGACCAATTCATACCCCTTTTTTCACAGAAAAGGACATATTCCGAAAGCCATATGGACAGGCGGCTATTTCTCGATGACAAATCCGGACAATACTTTTCGAAGCTACACAGAAGTCAGGGAAAACTGGCGAAAGCGAGGGATTACCCCTGATTCGGAGCCCGTATTCTACTGCGGTACGGGCTGGCGTTCGAGCGTTGGTTTCTTCGAGGCATATCTTATGGGATATGCTACGAAAAACTATGATGGAGGTTTTTACGATTGGACCTGGGATGTGGGTGATCCTGTCGCGGTGAGCCGGTGAGTCGTGAAAGGAGATCGTGATGATCGATTTTAAGGCTAGGGACACCATGACGCCAAGGGCGCGTCTCACGGCATTGCTTGCCGGTCAGGGCATCGACAGGGTCCCCTTCATGGCCTTTGCTATAGGGTTTGCTGCGAGGACCGGTGGAATAGATCTGGGCGAGCTTTTCCGCAATCCCGACAAGGCTTTCGCTGTAGGGATGAACCTTCTGGAGGCTTACCCGTGGATAAACGGTAAACCTGCGTACGCATGGGCGGACAGAGGCGCGTGGGAGTTCGGGGGAAAGATCGTCTGGCCCGACGGAGGCCGCTATCCCGGGCCATGGTCCGAGCCGGTAATCAGCAAACCCCGGGAGGTCGATTCACTTCCCGATCCGGACCCTGTGACGGCAGGTATGATGCCCCTGTTGGACCAGTTTAACGCGATCAGCCGCAAGAATGGGTTTGCGGCGTCCCTGATGAGCGGGACACCGACGACCCTTTCCGCGGGAATTGTCGGCAGGGAGAACTTCCTTCGGTGGTTGATCAAATACCCCGAGGCCGTGCATAGACTCCAGCGCAAGGTCACGAACTTTGTCCTCCGTACCGCCGAGATGACCATCAGGAAATACGGCGGGGAAAATTGCAGTCTCTATTCCGGCGTTCCCATGGAATCCAACCAGCTCATTTCAGTCCGGATGTTTGAATCCTTCGCCAAGCCCTATATCAGAGAAATCTTTGATTATTGCACCTCCGAAGGCGTGAAAAACATCGTGGTTCACCTCTGCGGCGACCACACGCGGAATCTCCCGCACTGGAAGGATATCCCCCTTCCGCGCCGGGTCATTTTTTCCATAGGTAACGAGATGGACCTGGAGCGCACCAGCGAGGTCATTGGCAAAGACCACATTCTCGCGGGCAATATCAGCAGCGCAATACTCTGCACGGGAACTCCCGGGCAGGTTTCAATCGAGGTCAGGCGCTGCCTGGAAGCGGGCAGGAAGCATCCCGGAGGATTCGTTCTCATGCCCGCCTGTGAATTTCCTCCGGATACCCCGCTGGAGAACGTCGAGGCCCTCGGGCATGCCCTGTGCGAGCGCGGGTACTATTGACGGAGGAAACAGTTCCCCCGGGCGCCTCTTTCCTTTCTTGGGCTATGAAGGACGTGATGGAACTCGAAATCAAGGATCTGCAAAAAGTCTTCACAGGTAGCCAAAACGGTGCCCTGCCTGCTCTCAAAGACATTGATCTGAGCGTCTCTTCCGGCGAGTTTGTCTCCATTGTCGGGCCGAGCGGGTGTGGCAAATCAACGCTCCTCGAGATCATCGCGGGCCTGCAGGATAGAACGGGCGGTGAGATGTCCATCGACGGCACTGCGATCGAGAAGAGCACATCGAACCGAGCTATCGTCTTCCAGCATTACGGGCTCTTTCCGTGGCTGACCGTTCAAAAAAACGTCGAGTACGGCCTGAAGATCCGAGGGATTGACAAACGCCGGCGCCATGAGGTCGGACGAAAGTACATCGATATGGTTCGATTGAACGGATTTGAAAAATACTATCCCCATGAACTCTCCGGCGGGATGCAACAGCGCGTAGCTCTTGCCCGGGCACTGGCCAACGATCCCGATATGCTCCTTCTCGACGAGCCCTTTGCCGCGCTGGATGCCCAAACGAAAGAGACCTGCCAGCAGGAGCTTCTGACCCTGTGGGGTAACATGAGCATCACCGTGGTTTTCGTGACCCACGATGTGAGTGAGGCCATCTTCCTCGCCGACAGGGTTGTGGTTATGTCCAGCGCCCCCGGAACGGTGCGGGAGATCATGCGGGTGGATCTGCCGAGGCCAAGAGACTTCAGCATCCGGCTGGGAGCAAGGTTCAGGGAGATGGAACATCATCTCAGACAATCGATTTCGGAGAATCAGCGACATCTCTGCATAGCCAGGGGGGCCGCTCAGGCTGCGCCGATGGGAAAAGCCCAATGCCAAGAATTCTGACACGAATCATCGTCCCCGTTGCCATCCTTATCGCATGGAAATTGGCAACGGCTTACGGGCACATCCATCCGCTCATCCTTCCGGGGATTGATTCCGTAGTCCATGATTTCCTCGCCATGACGAAGAGCGGCGAGCTTTTGTTTCATACCCTGGCAAGCCTCAAAAGATACGCCGTTGGGCTCATCGCGGGATGTGCGCTGGGGATTACCGGGGGCATGGTTATAGGATGGTTTCCGCTTTTGGAGAACCTGCTCGACATTCCGATCAACTTCATGCGCTCGATCCCCAAGACCGCCCTGGCGCCTTTCCTCATAGTCTGGTTCGGTTTCGGCGACATGCCGAAGGTGCTGCTGATCGGCCTGGCTTCATTCTTCTATACCGTGATACCCACTATCGAGGGAGTGAAAAATGTCGAGTATCACCTGATAAAGTCCGCAAGGTCCATGGGAGCCAATAACAGGCAGATCCTGTCCACGGTCATTCTTCCGGCGGCGATGCCCGCCATGTACGCCGGAATACGGCTCGCGAGTTCCACTGCCCTGGTGGTGCTCGTTTTCGTGGAGATTGTTTCAGGCAATGACGGTCTGGGGTACCTGCTCGAGACATCCCGGGGGAGCCTGAATATGCCGACCATGCTCACGGCCCTCTTTGTTTTGGGAATCATCGGATTTTTCATCGATTGGTTCGTTCGGGCATCGGAGAAGATCCTCATGCCCTGGCGAAAAGGCAAAACTGTTTCTTTCTAGCTGTTAAAAGTCTTGTGCGTTGAGGAGGAACCTGAATGAAGAAAATCTGTTTTTCCGTACTGATGATCGCCGCCCTCGCCATGTCGCCGATGAGTGCTCCGGCCGCGGAAAGTAATGAACCCGTGGAGAAGATGCGGGTGGTCTATACTCCCTATGATTTCCTCCTCGATGGCATGATTGCCGTCGAGAACGGTTACTTCAAAACCCTCGGGCTCGATTTCGTCCCCGTTACCATTGAAGGAGGTTCCGCAGCCATCATCTCGACGCTCCAGCGAGGCGAGATCGATGGATGCTTCATAGCTTCCTCTTCGGCCCTCGTAGCCGTTGAAAAAGGGATCGATCTCGTTCAGGTTGCGGGCGTTGGCGACCAGACTTTCGATATCTACGTTCTAAAGGACTCACCCATTCAATCCCTCAAAGACTGCGAAGGTCGCAAGATCGGGAATTACCCCAAACCTTCGGGCCCCTGGCTGGCGCTCAAGTATGATCTCGACCGGCTAAAGATAAAGGCGGACGTGATCGACATGAAGACTGAAGACGTCATGGTTTCGGCCCTTCTTTCCGGACAAATAGACGCGGCCGAAGGCACCTCCTATATGGAAGCCCAGTGCGGAGGCAAAATCAGGAAGGTGCATAGCTGCACGGCAAGCAAGTACATATACAATTCCTGCGGCTGGTGGTTTAAGAAACAATTCGTCGCGGATCACTACGGGGCCGTAAAAAGATTCGTTGACGGGCTTCTCCTCGGGCGCTTGTACATAACCGAGCACCCGGATGAAGCGGTCAAGATACTTGCAACGTCACGAAAAATCAGGCTGGAGGACCTGAGCGTGCAGATCCGGCTTCCCCGGTTTGACCTTCCAGTGACCGTCTACCAGTTCGGACTGTCAAAAACGAACGAGATCATGCGGGAGTATGGCCTTATCGAGAAAACGCTCGATGTCTCGAAGATCGTCGATCCCAGATTCTCCCTGGTCGTAGACCAGGATTATTAAAAAGGCCGGTGATTCGTAATCTTGAATCGGCCGCTTCCTTTCCATAGGGCTAAACGCCGGTTCACGTGGCAGACATCAACTTCTACCGGTGAAAAAGGATAAGAAATGTCCGGTATACCCAGACCTCAAAGTATGCAGGTATTCGATGAGTGGAGCGAACGCTGCCTTTTGGAGTTCGAGGCGCAAAAGGACACCGGGAAAAAAATCTTCGGTATTTACTGCGTTTTTGCTCCCACCGAACTGGTGCGTGCAGCCGGGGGAATTCCCGTGGGCCTGTGCGGCAAGAAGCAGAAGCCCATCGCCGATGCCGAGCGTGTCCTTCCCGCGAATCTATGCCCTTTGATCAAGTCCAGCTACGGATATGCGGTAACGGATACCTGCCCCTATTTCTCTCTGTCCGATTTCCTGGTCGGCGAGACAACCTGTGACGGCAAGGTAAAGATGTACGAGCTGCTGGGCAGGATAAAACCTCTCCATCTCATCAAGCAACCCTGCTCATACGGTGCGGAAGAGTTGCAGTTCTGGTCCGGTGAAATGCGAAGGTTCGGCGCATTTCTGGAAAACAGCACGGGAATCGGCATCAAAGAAGATGAGCTGCGAAACCAGGTCCGGCTGCACAACGCCATGAGGCGCTCGCTCAAAAAGCTTGTATACACGAGCGCGGATGATCCCGTCCTGCTCTCCGGAATGGACATGATGATCGTGCAGGAAAGCAAGGGCTTTGCCCCGGACCTCCAATATTACATCGACGCCGTTGACCGGCTTACGGCTGAGTTGAAGGCTGTCAAGTCGAAAATATCCGGTTCCGTACTGCAAAAGCCGAGGATACTGCTCACGGGGTGCCCTGCAGGGAAAGGATCTGAGAAGGTCATTCGGCTGATAGAGAACTGCGGCGCCGCCGTTGTCTGCCAGGAAAACTGTACCGGTTATAAAAGCATCGATTTGCTGGTGGAGGAAAACGAAAACGATCCTCTCCTGGCCCTTGCAGATCGCTACCTCAAAACCCCATGCTCCTGCATGACGCCGAACAATGGACGGCTTGAGCTCCTGGGCCGCCTCATCAATGATTTCAAGGTTGATGGCGTGGTCGATCTTACCTGGCAGTGCTGCCATACTTACAATGTCGAATCTTACATCGTCCGGGAATACGTCGAAAAGAATCATTCCATTCCCGTGCTCCACATCGAAACCGATTATTCCGAATCGGATACGGAACAGTTGAGGACCAGAATAGAAGCATTTCTGGAAATAGTTCCGCACACACCCGGAAGCAAACACCTATGTAACTGAATCCGGATAAGGCGGCTTTGGCTATTCAAACTGAAGAGGACCTCGAATCATGACGCGCGCGCTGACCGTTGAAGGTGTGAAGAAAAGCGATCTTGTCCGCAAAATGCAAAACTACAGGATATTGATATTCATTGGGATTTCGGCCGCCTATCTGGTGTCTTATTTCCATCGGGCCGCCCCGGCTGTAGTTGGACCCGAAATTATCAAAGAGTTGGGAATTCTTCCGGCCACGCTCGGGTTCATGGGTTCGATGTATTTTTGGGCATACGCGGCAGCAATGCTGCCGGCCGGCGTCCTGGCCGATACCTGGGGTTCCCGCAAGACGATGTCGGTCTTCATTCTTGTTGCGGCCATAGGGGGATTCATTTTGGGAATTGCTCCGGGTGTAAATGCCATGGCCGTGGGCCGATTCTTGGTCGGTTTTGGGGTTGGCTTCATTTACGTGCCCGCCGTGAGAATTCTAGCCGACTGGTACAAGCCCGACGAACTCGCGACCTACAGCGGAATTCTGCTGGCGGTCGGCAATATCGGCGCCTTGATTTCAGCCGCGCCGCTCGTAGCCCTGATGAGTGAGATCGGCTGGCGCAATTCGTTTCATGTGGTTGCAGTTTTCACTGTTCTGGCGGCCGTTTTCTCCTACCTGGTCATCCGCAACAAACCGACCGAGCTTGGTTTCCCCACACCGCGGGATCTCATGGGTCTAAGTCCCGCGCCGGCCGCGCCGAAGGTGGAGTTGGGGGCGGCGCTGAAAGCGGTTTTTGGCAATCCGCAGTTCTATTTACTCGGCATGTTGCTCTTCTCTTACTACGGCACGTTCATGGGAGTCGGGTCGCTGTGGGCTGGTCCGTATTTGCAGAACGTTTACGGCTTGTCAAAACAGGCAGCGGGCAACATCATAATGATGTTCCCTCTGGGGATGGCCTTCGGCTGCCCCCTGTCCGGGTATGTTTCGGACAAAATACTGAAATCGCGCAAGAAAGTGCTCCTGTGGGGTTGTGTCCTGCACGCCATCTCCTATATCCCCCTGGTCTTCTTCACAGGCGGGTTGTCCGTCAACCTTCTCTATGTACTCTTTTTCTGGTACGGACTCTCGGGAGGCGCATTCGTATCCTGTTTTGCCTGCGCCAAGGAGACCTGTGAGCCCAGGTTCGCCGGGACTGCCGTCGGTTCACTGAATATTTTCATCTTCGTGGGCGGCGCATTTTACCAGCAGGTTATGGGCATAATCATCGGCAGATATCCTGTCGTCAAGGCGGGCGTCTATTCGATTGCAGCATACCAGGCGGCTTTTTGGGTTCCATTTATCGGATTGATCGCCGGGATAATCCTGTATTCGTTTTTCCGCGAAAGGCCAATCACTTGATTGATCTGTGTCGTGATGCGAAGGCGCGCGGAGATGCCCGCAGGCGAAAGCCCGGTCCTGGCAGGTATAAAAATTCAACTTTTGGCGATTTGGAGGGAAAAAGTTGCGTAACCGAGATGAAATTTTGGAAAGTCTTTCGACGGCCGTAATCACCATGGACGAGGAAGCGGCACGCAGTGCGGCACAGGAAGCCATCGGCTCCGGAATCAGCGCCGCCGACGCCATAAACGAGGGACTGGTAAAAGGGATGGAGGTAGTCGGGGAAAAATACGAGCAGCAGGAGTACTTCATTCCGGAAGTGGTCCTGTGTTCGGACGCCATGATTGCCGGTATCGAGATACTGCGGCGGCATCTTTCCAAAGATGACGCCGGAGAAGCCGCAAAAATAGTCCTCGGCGTTGTTCAGGGCGATACGCACGATATCGGGAAAAACCTCGTGAAAATCATGCTCGAAACATCGGGGTTTGAAGTTCTCGATCTGGGACGCGACGTTCCGCCCCGGGTCTTTGTGGATAAAGCAAGGGCCATTGGGGCCGATATAATTGCTCTTTCAACCTTGATGTCCCACACCATGGTTGAAATTGTAGGGGTGATAAGGCTGCTCGAGCAGGAAAATGTTCGAGAACAGTTCAAGGTCATAGTCGGCGGTGAGCCGATCTCACAGGCATTTGCGGACAAGATCGGAGCAGACGGCTATGCGGCGACTGCATCGGGCGCCGTAAAGGTCGCGAAATCGCTGACGGGAGGTCTGAAACAATGCTTCAAGATGTGATGAAACCCATCGAAAGACTGACTGCATATGGCCGAGGCGAACCGGTGGACCGCCTGCCGTGCGTACCCATTGTCGGCAATGGGGCCGCTCGCGTTACCGGCTGCAAGATCTCGGAATTCCGGGGCAACGGAAAAGCCATCGCAAGGGCTCAGATAGATGCCTACCGGCTCTTTCGCTACGACATGGTAAGAATCTTCACCGATCTTTATGTTCAGGCCGAAGCGATGGGCGCAAAGGTCTATTATCCGGAAGACGAAACCGCCCACCTGGAGGCGCCCGCAATTGACGACATCTCGAAAATCGACAGCCTGCAACCAGCGGACCCGTACAAAGACGGCAATTTGCCTCATCACCTGGAAGCCTTGAAGATAGCGCTCGATGAAATAGGCGCAGAGGTTCCCGTGGCCGGCGCAGTCGTCGGTCCTTTCACCAACGCCGCGTTTCTGATCGGAACCGACGCCCTGGTGAGACTCGTCCTGAGGAATCCCTCCGCCGTCCACAAGCTGTGCGAGGTATCCCTGGAGACCAGCCTGAACTGTGCAAAGGCCATCATCGACCAGGGTGGGACACCCAGCTTGACCGAACCTGTGTCCACTTCCACCGTGATAAGCCCCAAACAGTTTGCCCAGTTCTCTTTTCCTTATTTGCTGAGGCTCATCGATTATATCCATTCGAGGGGTAAGGCGGCCACTCTCCACATATGCGGGCTCACGAGCAACATATGGGACCTGATGGTGGATGCGGGTTCGGACTGCATAAGCATCGACAACGTCGAGGATCTGTCGGCGGCAAAGCGGAAAGTCGGCCACAGGACGAGACTGATGGGCAATGTGAGTCCTTCGCAGATCATGCTTCAGGGGACGGTCCAGGATGTCAGGCGGGCCACCCTGGATTGCATCATGAAAGCCCACGACAGCCCCAAGGGCTACATAGTGGCGTCGGGATGCAGCCTGCCTACAGGGACGCCCTTCGACAACATCCACGCGATGCTCGATACGGTGAGAGAAGTTGGCTATCCGGTCAAGGTGGACAAATTGGAAGCAATGCAAAAAGCATCGGTCTGAGAAAAAAGGGTTCGAAGGCGTAAGAGATCCCCCCTGACCAGGGGAAAGGGCATGACCGCCGGTTGCATGCGATAGAAGGGTCATGCTCTTTCCAACATTATTTTTGCGGGAATTATGTGATGCAAAGGACTGAAAAAGAACGCCTGATTGCCGTACTCGATGGCGAAACTGTCGATCGTGCCCCGGTCATCTGCCCCGGAGGGATGATGAGCGCGGCCACGACTGAAATTCTGCGGCAAATGGGAGAGTGTTTTCACACCGATTCGGCAGCTATGGCGGCAACCGCCCTTGAAGTCAGAAAGTCCACGGGCTTCGAAAACTTTGGGGTGCCGTTTTGTATGACAGTCGAAGCCGAAACCCTTGGGAGTCGTGTGGCTATCGGAAACTCATCGGTAGAACCGCGCGTACTGGAATACGGAGCTCGCAGCCTGGCGGAAGCCGCTGCGCTTTCAGTACCCGATCCTCAAAAAGACGGGCGCCTCCCGGTGGTTCTCGATGCCATCTCATCACTCGCCCGACTGGATGGCGGTGTACCCGTAATTGGCAACATCACCGGTCCGGTAAGCCTGGCGACATCCATCCTGGACCCCTTCCTTTTTTTCAGGCTCCTGCGCAAAGATGCGAAGGGATTGCACGAGTTCCTGGAATTTGTGACAGACTGCCTGGCAGGATTTGCGCGCGAACAGATTGAAGCCGGGGCCGATGCAGTGTGCATAGCCGACCCTTCGGCGACGGGAGAGATCCTGGGGCGAAATTATTTTAGGGAATTTGCCGCCCCGTGCCTTACCCGCCTGGTGGATGAAATACGAAAAACAGGGACGGGGGTAATTCTCCACATATGCGGCGATACTTCACTCCTCTTTGAAGAGCTGACCACGATAAGGGCAGCCGCTTTCAGCTTTGATGCGATGGTGAGCATGAAAAAGGCCCGGGAGAATATTGCAGCCGCCCCCATCATGGGAAACATCAACACGCAGCTCCTTCACCAGGGCTCTCCGGAACGTGTGTGCAGGGCGGTCGGACACGCCATGGAACACAAAGTCGATATCATCGCCCCGGCATGCGGCCTCAGCATGGCCACCCCGTTGGAAAATTTAAGAGCTTTGACAGACATGGTAAAAAACGTGAAAAACGTTCACGCCCGGGGTTGTGGCCGGCAGAACGGATCATGACGGGGCAAGAAAGAGTCCGGGCCGCTTTGCAGGGCATCGTGACGGCCTGAAGAGAGATTTTCATTGCCCCGGAATCAATTACAAAATCTACCTGCGCAGATCCGGGGTCCATGTAGGCCTGTCTAAGCTGAACTCCCGCATGGATCTGCAAGCCTGAGCCGAACGGCATCATCCAGATACCGTTATTTTTTCGGAATCATTCACAACATTTCCATGGGTTCATCGCTCTGAAAACGATGCTCCGAATTGGGCGGTACGTACACCACATCCCCCGGCTTGAGTGGAACCGTTTTGCCGTCCACCTCCACGTGTCCTTTTCCCTTCAGGATGAATACTTCGTGCTCCCAGGGGTGACTGTGACTGGGAGTGGCCCCCTCCGTTTCAAAGCTTATTACGCGCATGGAGAAATTGGGCGCTCCGTCCGGCTCTCCGATGAGAGTGCGAATCATGACGCCATGCGCCCCGCCCTCCTCCACCTTCTGGCCTTCCACGTCTGTATAACTGATGTGTTTCATTATCCTCTTCTCTCCTTTCCATTTGCTCAGCCTAAAATTGTTTCGCCGCAGCCGGTCCCGGCACATTCGGCATGGATGAGCGCATCCCCCGGGTTCAGGAACACACGCTCCCGGCTATAACTCCGGAGCCGTCATGACTCAGGCCCATTTCGACGGTCCTTGCGCCAATACTGGACGGTGTTTATCCCATAAGCGCTGACTTAAGTTCCTCCTCTTGGTCCGCAGGGGCGAGATTTATCCCCGCTCGGTCTTGGGCGCAACTTGGTATCGGTCGATACCGCCGGGTAAGTATACGACTGTGAACGTTCAGATCGAAAGCTTTATATTTAAATTATAACACCGCTGTGCGAGGCTGGAGCCTCCTCATTGTCCGGTCTTCGCGCCGGCTGAGCAGCCGGACCGCGGCACATCCGAAGATCAAAGGAAAAATGAGGGCAACCGAAAAAATATTAACCAGGCAATGTGTAGACGAAATGTTTTACTTCTTCGTTCCTATCATTCAGATTCGCAGCTTTGCCAATATAGAGCGGAGTGCGAGGAAAAGGCTCTGACCACATTAGCCAGGAAACAAAAAGGAGGTAATGAAGATGAAATTGCTGCTGGTGAGTTTGTGTCTTGCTCTCCTGACGACCTTTAGCGCCGATCAATGTAAGCGCCCACCCTCCCTGCGGAAAGGTCTGGGTTGAAGGCCACCACAACAAATACGGGAAATGGATTGGGCCTCACTGGAAACATCGGCACTGGGTTCCAGGTCATACCAACCGCCATGGCAGATGGATTCCGGGGCACTGTCGCTAATTTTACTTCAGAACTTCGGTCCCCTTTCCGACAATATAACCGGAGGTTTTGCCTCCTCTTTGAGAGCCGTGAGTAGGGCCAATTGTGGCGCCTTCCTTCTCGGCTCTCACCATTTGGGGGGTTGGCCACCGGGACCGTTGGCGCGCTGTCCGGTCCCAACAGGGGCGGTTGAGCTGGAACTTCCACATTCATCAGTCGTCCTGCCCGTTCATTGCAGCGCGCAATACACTGGAACACTCGAAAGCAACTACGTTACCGGGTGACAGTCTAATGGGCCCTCCTGTCTCCCGGATTCTTCCTCTTCGTGAAAATGTTCCTGGCGAAAAGTTCTTCGACGATTTGAGCATTGGTGAGCGTCATTGGTTGCTCTGGAACTTGAACATGGGCGGCTTGTAAGGTAGGATGAGAAACGATGTCGCGCCGGCTGTTAAGAGGCATGGATATCGTTATGACAGCTTCGGTCCGCATTATTACAATTGATCAAGGGCCACCGATTGCTCGAGCATGTTGAAAGTGGCAATGAACCGTGAGGGCTGAGCAATACTCCGTGCCGCCCGGCCGGTTGACGGCCGGTGAACTCCCCGCGGTAGCTTCTGATAGCTTGACGATTTGGCAGTAGCGATCGATTTTTCACGGTTATGGCAAATCGGGCTGAATTAGGCGACTGATTTAGCCTGCCTGATGGAGGGAAAGTCAGATGGGTCGATGGAAAGCAATTCTTATCGTGGTTGGTATCATACTTTTGCTTTACGGCGGATTACTTTTCGCGCAGACACAGCAGCCATCCCAGGGTCGAGGAGGGCCGCCGCCGGACAGGGACCCCCGAATGGAGCAAATGATAGATAGGATGTTCCAGGATATGGATATCGATCACGATGGAAAGATCAGCAAAAAGGAATGGATGAATTTTCAGGAAAAACAATTCAAGCGACTCGACAAAAACGGGGATGGATTCATAACAAAAGATGAGGTAAGGGCCGATATCCAGGAGAGGATGGGAACAGAACAGCAGCAGCAAAGGCCAAGGCCCCCTCAATAGGTTCCTGGCGCCTTGGAACTGACTTTTCCGAAATCCGCCGGAATGTGGAAAATTCAAATTGAGTCATTTGCCCAACTTACATACTGATGAGGAGTTCGCGAAGTTCGGGGGTTGTGACTGGTAATCTGCAGGTCGCGTATTCAAATTTCATCGCCGGCTCCAGTTTTCTACTTACCTTCGATTGCTTGGGGTCGCAGACCGACCTAAGCTTTTGTGGAGGCTTTAATGAAAAAAGCGCTTGCTCTCATGTTTGTTGCACTGCTTTTGATGGGCCTGACCTCTAGTTGCCTTGCCGATGAGCTCACCCTCAAGCCCTCAGAGCCCGGTAAATGGACAATCTATAATTCGGAGGGACAAGACGTCGGTACGCTGGCCAAAGTGGGGGCAGACTCCCCCGAGGTCGAGGCAGGGGGTTACAGCATTCTGCCAAAAGGCGGGCGCTACATTGGAGTCATCAGAAGTGACGGGAGCTTACAGTTGATAGTCCGCCATCCGGTTGTCTCTCCCTCTGAAGTCAGGCTCTACCTGGATGTACTGGAAGCGTTAAAAACGCTCAATTAGGGCGCCGGCCCGCTTTGAAAAAAGGCGCCGGCAACTCCTTTCCAAAGAGCTTTTCACGTCCCTCCAGGATACCCTGAAGCCATGAAAAGACCCTTTGACCCGTAGGGTGAGCTAAGCGGCTGCGCAGCCCACCAGAACTTTTCGTAACATCAAAAAGCAGGGGCTCATCGGGATAAAATGAGAAGATTATACATTGACAGCCATCTCTTCCGTGCATATTTTACGAACGAGCCCCAAGAGGTCTAAGTAGGTAGCCCGGTTAAAATGCCCGGCCGAAAGACTCAACGGAAAAAAAAAGAGTTAAATCTTCAATGGGAAGTTGAGAAAACAGGCTGGGATGAATCAAACATGGTGAAGACCGGCAACTGAAAAGGTCACTTGGGGTTCAACTTTTTCACGATCACCCTTTTACTCCCGCCCCCTCGCTTTTTCCTCTCATCCCGGCAGTTTCGTAGAGACTTGCAGCCTTCCTGACCGGAATAATGCGCCAAATGTCCAACGATGGGCGCCAAAAGCGCAGTTTTGCGTCCAAAATTTCACTCGCAAATGTGCCGGAAGCGGTGAGCGTGTGTCCCGGGAGTAACCGGTTAAAACTGCCGCATCTGGACGAAACGCCTTGCGCCCTTGTCTCTGAAGCCAAATCAGATAAATTACTTGAACCACATCCAATCCCGAAGCCTGATTTTGAGCCTCGGGGCTCAATCCAACCTTGCAGAACTACCTTTGAACGGGTCGCCTTTCTCTTGAAATAGCCGGCATTTCCGGGCCTGCATTTTTCGGCAGGTCTCGGGGTAGGACAAAAAAATTGGTTCTACCAAAAATATATACAGGCAAACATTCCATGGACTTAACGACATAGTTAGAGGCTCATTCATAAGAATGGTACATCCAATATCTTGACATTTGGCCAGAATGCGAGTATTGGTTATACCAATTTTGGTTTCTAGGTTACAAAATGGCCCCCTTTTTGGGTTGAAAGGGTTCGGGTGTGGAGGCATGTATGGCTGGCAAAATTTCTTCCGGCCGGGCAAAGTACCTCTATAACGAGGTTGTCGAAAGAATACTGGAAATGATTCGGCGCGGTGAACTCAAGGAAGGGCTGAGGATACCTTCCGAACGATCTCTCGCCCTGTCGTTTGGTGTTTCTCGAAACTGCATCAGGCAGGCGATTCAAACCCTCTCCGAAAGACATATCCTCGAGGGCCATCGTGGCGACGGGACCTATGTGCGCACCCCCGATGAGACTGCATTGATCGATTCCTTCGCCGTAGTCTTTCAGGCGAAAGGAGATCTGATCCGGGAAATTCTTGAATTCAGAATGCTCATGGAGCCCCAGATTGCATCTCTTGCCGCAGGCAATATTACCCGGGAAGAACTCGACCGCCTGAAGATCATCGTCTGCGACCAGGAAAGAAGGATCTTGGCAGGGAAGGAAGATTCGGAACTCGACGGAGCGTTTCATCTCGGGTTGGCCGCAGCTTCAAAAAACAGGATCATAAAGCAGGTAATGGATATGATGAACGAAATTCTCGGCGAAAGCAGGTCTGAATCGCTCTGGAATGAGACCCGGAAGAAAGCCTCGGTGGTCGGGCACTTGAAGATTATCGATGCGCTTGAAAACAGGGACCCTGACATGGCCTTTGAAGCGATGAAGGAACACCTCCGGTCGGTAGAGAAGATTGTCCTGGGTAGAGTCGAGGGAAGCAAGTCTGACACCGGCGAGAAAGTTGTGCGTTGAGGGCTGTTCTATGATTTCAAGCGTGAGCAGCAGCAATTTTTGAGGACATCTGAAAGGAAAAAAAAGGCAATGACTGGATTGGAGTATGGTCTCGTGGGACTGGGGGCTGTGGCGGGAGGGGCGGTGAATGCGCTTGCCGGTGGTGGAACTCTTATAACATTTCCATTGCTGGTCGCGCTGGGTATTCCGGCTGTGGCGGCGAACGTGACAAACACTGTGGCCCTCTGCCCCGGTTACCTGGGTGGGACCTTCGCACAGTTAAACGATCTGCACGGGAACAAAAAACGCCTTTGGATCCTCGCGCCGGCCGGTGTGCTGGGCGGAATAGCCGGTGGAGTTTTGCTTTTGAACACGAGTGAACAACTCTTTAGTTCGATGGTGCCCTATCTGATATTGCTCGCCGCCGGCCTGCTCGCCGTACAGGAGCCTCTGCGCGCCTGGATCGTACGCCGCGGCGGGCACTCACGTTCGGCAAGAGCTAAAGAAGCGCTGATCTTTCTACCGGTAGCTCTGGCCGCCGTTTACGGGGGGTATTTCGGCGCCGGTTTGAGCGTGATCATCCTGGCGGTGCTTGGACTCGTAATCGACGACTCCCTCACGCGGTTAAATGCGCTCAAACAGCTTATCTCCTTTAGCGTCAATACAGCGGCCGCTGTTTTTTTCCTGTTCTCAGGGAAGGTCATTTGGTCGGTAGCCCTCGTGATGGCTGTGGGCTCGCTGATCGGTGGGGTATTGGGTGGACGCTTCGCAGGCTGGATTAAACCGATCGTGCTGCGCTGGATCGTTGTCTCGGCCGGCGTTGTGATTGCTGTGCTATATCTGGTTTGAGAAGCGTGATGAAGAAGAAACAGACAGGATTTACATGCCGATTGCAGTGGGCATCCTTTTTCGCAATCAAGTAACGTAAACTTGGAGCCGTGTATGACAGGCAATGGCCGCAAAGAGGTCACAAACAGTCATGGAGCGCCCGCCTGTTCTGCAGCGCGTTCAGGCGGGGATACGGTTCTCGAAACCAGGAATCTCACTCGAGCGATCACGGGGAAGGTACTGGTAGACGATATCAACGTAAAGGTGCAGCGGGGTGAGATACTGGCGGTGGTCGGGCCGAGCGGGGCGGGCAAATCGTCTTTCCTTCGTCTGATTAATCGACTGGACGAACCGACCGGCGGTACCGTGTATCTTGCAGGCGAGGACTATCACCGGCTTGCCCCGCGCGAACTGCGACGCCGGGTGGGCATGGTGATGCAGTCGGCCTACCTGTTTCCGGGCACCGTGGCGGAGAACCTCTGCTTTGGGCCGCGCCAACATAGCGAAGACTTGCAAGCCTCGCGGATTGACAGCCTTCTGGAAGAGGTGGGGTTGGAGGGGTTTGCCCGGCGGGATGTGTTGCATCTTTCCGGCGGCGAAGCCCAGCGCGTCTCGCTGGCTCGGACGCTGGCGAACAAACCTGAGGTGTTGCTGCTGGACGAACCGACTTCGGCGCTCGATGACCGGGCTGAACGCGAGATTGAGGCTCTGCTGACGCGCGTCCTCCGCGACCAGCATCTGACTGCACTGATGGTCACACACGATACGGCGCAAGCAGAGCGCATTACCAACCGCGCAATCTTGATTGACGCAGGCCGGCTTATTTTGGATGGCACAGTCCAGGAGGTGCTCCATGTTGAATCAGCTCTTCCCTGATCCTATGGCGTTGCGCGCGGCGCAAGCTGTCAGCGCGGCCATCGTTGCACTGATGGTCGCGTGCCTGGCGGGCAGGGCGGGTATTCGTCTACAGAAAGAATCGGTAGTTGCATTGGTGCGCGGCATCAGCCAGATCATCATCGTCGGCTTGTTGCTGAGGCTCGTTTTGGGTGGCGCCCAATGGCTCAGTGCATTTTTGCTCCTGGGCATGATGCTGGTTGGGGCGGTCATAGCCGCGCAGCGGACCAGACAGATTCCCGGCATCCTACAGGTGACGACGCGCTCGATTCTGCTTGGCGCGGGGCTGGTCATCGGCATCATGGTCGGTCTCGGTGTCATTGATAGAGCACCTGCTACCTTGATCCCGGTGGGCAGTATGCTCATCGCCAACGCAATGAACACGACGGCCCTGGCGCTGGACCGTTTCCGGGCGGAGGTTGAGACGCACACAGGGCAAATTGAAGCAGGACTGGCACTGGGCGCCGCCCCGACCGTCGTTGTGGCGCCTTATGTGCGCGCGGCGGTGCAGGCCAGCCTTATCCCCAGCGTCAACAATTTGCGATCTCTGGGGATTGTGTGGATTCCGGGAGTGATGGCCGGTATGGTGCTCGCGGGCAGTGACCCGATAGCGGCCGCCATCTACCAGTTTGTCGTCGTCGCTATGCTGTTCGCTACGGCCGGGACAACTGCCCTGCTCTGCACGCTGTTCGTTCGCTCGCGAGCCTTTTCGCAGGCCGAACAACTGACGCTGCGGATGGTGAAGAGCCAATGAGGTGGGAAAAGAGGATAGAAAGCTTCCGGACCATAGCGGCATCAAAACGACGCCAATCGACTGCTTCTCAGCAGGACAGCGTCTTGAACGCCGCCCTGATCCGGGAGATGCCGGCCGGCAGTTCGTTTTTAAAGGTGGTCGCCTTGTCCCTGGGCATATTCCTTTTTCCATAGAGCTGAGTTTTGAATTCGTTGATTGTGCGCCGGGAAATCGCTCTTTTTGGTCCCGGCCTGGACCTTGGGCACGGTCTTGTTCATGAAAACCCGGGCTTCCAGCGCATCCGCCTCTGCCTCGTATTCAATGGTCGCTGCCATGAATTTGTCTGCTGCCTCTTGAAGCGCCTTATCGGCGGCGTGGCCGGCAGCGTCCAGATGTCTACCAACTGTGGCCTCCAAAGCGGCAATTGAATATTTGATCATCTTCCTTTGGATCTTGAAGGCGTCTCCGGCCTCGGCCTTGACCAAAGCCAACTGGACTCCCACATCGTCAAAATGTTCCTCCAGCTCCTCTTTTCTCTCGTCATCGATCCCTTTGGCCTTAGCCACTTCGGATTTGAACTTCTCCAAGGCTTCGTTCAATGTTTTCCTGCGAACTTGAAGCCTGGCCAGTGCCCGCTCAGTGTTGTGCCGCAATTGCACCTCGAACTCTTCAGAGCCGGCTTCCCAACGATCCGGCTCTTTGTCAAATGATTCTCCGATTTCCCTGACCTTCGACATGACTTATTCTCCATTTGGTTCCGAGATTGGGCAGTTGTACTTCGAGGATTTCCAAAACTTCCAGTACGGAAGCAGTAGGGGCGTGGTTTCACGGTCATTGCCTTCGCTTGTTCTCCCAACAAAAGTTCGAAGTCAACACGCTTCCTAGATAAGGGTTTTCACGAGTTTGTCAACCGGCCGAATCCTATCGGGAAAATCCTTGGCCGAAAGGCATCCAACGCTATTTTGTCTGCAGTTGTCTAAAATCCTTACGCCATTGACCGCCTCCACAAAGGTTCTTACCCTGAAGAACGCGAAAAGAAATTTCAACCTCACCTGGTGGCGGCCGACCCGGCGAAAGGCGCTGAACAGGGGTGCGCTGCCATGTTGAGACTGCGTTGCAGATGCCAGGCGAAATATGTCTGTCCCCGGTGAATCGCCTGAGCGTCCAAGCTTCAAAGCAGCAGTTCGTCAAAAAAACGCGGCTTCGCGTGAAAGACTGGGCACTTCTGTGATCGCTGCATGACCCCACACGCGTGACCTGCGGCGCCGCCGTACTGGCCGGGCCGAAGTGCCGGCCGGCGGCGCAGGAGCAGCCTGGTTGCCTGTTTGGGGGTGGTGCAACGGGATAAGAGCCGGGACGATGACGATGACAATGACAGGCGCGTCCGATACCGAGGCCCAAGGCGTCCGGTTTCCCATGCTCCAGGGGATCTTGCCCATCGATCGGTCCATGGTGCCCGCCGATATCCTGGCGGGTTTGACTCTGGCTGCCCTGGCCATCCCAGAAGTCATGGGCTACACCAGGATTTCCGGCACCCCGGTGATAACCGGCCTATACACCATCCTTATCCCCATGGCCCTGTTTGCCGTCTTCGGCTCGTCCCGGCATCTGGTGGTGGGAGCTGACTCAGCCACCGCGGCCATTTTGGCGAGTGGTCTTGCCGGCCTGGCCGTCTCGGGCTCGGCCGAATACCTGGCCCTGTGCGGTCTGTTGGCTTGCATGGCCTCGGTGATGCTTATCATCGCCCGCCTGATCCGCCTGGGGTTTCTGGCGGACTTCCTGTCCCGCACCGTGCTCATTGGCTTTCTGACGGGAGTGGGCGTCCAGGTGGCCGGCGGTGAAATAGGGGGCATGCTGGGATTGCCCAGAGGCGGACACGGCGCCCTGGGTAGATTGATTCACGATGTCCAGCATCTGCAACAGTCGAACTTATCCACCCTGATAACGACAGTGGCCGCTTTAATAATCATTATCGGCTCCCGGAAAATATCCAGGAAACTCCCCGGCCCCCTTATGGCAGTCATCGGCGCCATTGCCGTAAGTTGGGCGATCAATCTGGAAGCCCACGGGGTCACCATCCTCGGCCCGGTTCCCGGCGGCATCCCGGCAGTGGGCTTGCCCCACGTGGACCTGAGCGTCAGCCTCCTCATGAAGCTCCTGCCAACAGCTTTCTCCATATTTGTCGTAATCTTGGCCCAGAGCGCCGCGACGTCGCGAGCCTATGCCGCCCGTCACGACGAACGCTTCAGCGAGAACGTTGACTTGGTGGGCCTCAGCATCGCCAACTTGGGCGCCGGGCTTACCGGTACCTTTGTGGTCAACGGCAGCCCCACCAAGACGCAGATGGTGGACGGTGCAGGGGGGCACAGCCAGTTGGCGCAAATCACTACCAGCGTTATTGTCCTCCTGGTGCTCCTCTTCCTGACCAGGCCGTTGGAGTTCATGCCCGGCGCGGTGCTTTCTGCCGTGGTTTTCTTGATCGGCTTGGATTTGATTGACGTGTCGGGAATGCGGCAGATTTTTCGCGAGCGGCCGGCAGAGTTCGGGGTGGCCCTCATAACTGCTGCCACCGTAGTCCTCGTGGGGGTGGAGCAGGGTATCCTGCTGGCCATGTTCCTGTCACTGGTGAGCCACACCCGGCACGGCTACCGGCCGAAAAACGCGGTAATCGTGGAGGCCCAACCTGAAGGCTGGAAGACCGAGCCGGTGGCAACCCGGAGCCAATTGCTCCCGGGGCTGCTGGCTTACCGGTTCAATCACAGCATGTATTATGCCAATGCCGAGCAGATGTTCGAGGAGGTAAGCGGGCTGATCAAAGAGGCTAAGCCGCCCCTGGTCTGGTTCTGCATCGGCGCCGGCGCCGTAGACGACATCGACTACACCGCGGCCGCAACTTTGCGCTCCCTCTATACCCTCCTCCGGGAGCAGGGCATAAGGCTGATATTTTTCGAGGTCTCGGATGAGGTTTATGCCCAACTGGAACGATCGGGAATAACCGGCCTGATCGGCAAGGACGCCTTTTATGCCACTGCCGTTGCGGTGTTCAGCGCCTACAAAGCAGCCCAAAAGACTCCATAGCCATTCAGGCAAGCAGGAGGTGGTCATTGGGTAAAATGAAGGAACGGATCAGTCAATTTGCTTGGGAACTTCATGATCTGCGGCGAGCGGCCCTGTCTGTCCTTCTGGGAGCGGTAGCAGGTATTATCGGCTGGAAATGGCTCGGTTTGGGGGAAAGGGTTGCCTTCCTCGCCGGCTGGATCATGGCCTTGACCATTTACCTGGTCCTGCTGGGAATCGTTATATTCCATGCCGACGGCGCCATGACCAGGCAGCGGGTATCCCGTGATGAACCCAACCGGGTCTTCCTGCTGATTGTACTGATCATTGTGGCCCTGTTGGGAAATATCAGCGTGGGTGTCATCCTTTCGGAGGGTCATAAAGATCCAGGCCAAGCCCGTCTTCTGGTGGGCTTGAGCGTCTGGGCCGTGATCATGTCCTGGTGTCTCCTGCACACTGCCGTCGGACAGCATTACGCCCGGCTCTATTATGACGACACGGATGCCCGGGGCCGCCCTTTCCCTGCCGGAATGCGCCAGGGTTTTGTGTTCCCCGGCAATGAACAACCCAACTACCTGGACTTCATGTACATCTCATTCACCGTGGGTCTGACCTACGCCATAAGCGATGTCAACATCACCTCGACGATCCAGCGGCGCATGGTTCTCATGCATAGTGTGATCTCGTTTTTCTTTTATTCGACGATTTTGGGAGTCGTGCTGAACGCCATTGTAGGTTTCGGCTTTGGGAACTTGAGGCAGTAATACGGCTATCAATCATCCTCGTTCCTCACACCTACAGGCAACACGGGCAAGACCGGATTTTTCCGCAACCATCAGCGCCCAAGCCATTTCCACGCTGCTTCGATCTCGGAGCGGTCAAAATGTTCCACCTCGGCATGTGTCAGCAACCCGCTCACCTTCACCCAAGACTTGATCCAGACTCTATCGCTTAAGACCGCTATACGTTCTATGTCTTTGGCATGATCCCTGGCGAATTTGAGTTTTTCGAGCAACGCTTCAGGCTCCATATGACGGAAGCCTTCGATCTCGACGAGAAGCTGTATTTTCCCGGATGCAGCGATCTCCGCAGCCATGATTGCCCCGATTTGCCGAACGTCTTCACCTGTGACCCCGTCGCCAATCTTGAAACCAAGGAGTCTTCCAGAACTCCCGCTCAGTTGCTGATACATTGGAATCTCCTATGTGAGAACCCATCGCGCAACATTCGGACGTTATCATCGGGTGACGCGCCGGCAGACCGGAGACTATTATCCCGAACGGTTTTTATCCGGTGTTCGGAGAGCGGGCGGGCCTTATGCCCGCTCAAGACGCTTCTCCACAACGCAGTACGGCCCCTCGCCCGCTCGTGCCGGTTCAAAACAAAGATTATCTGAGAGGCACCTTGCCATACCGGTGTCTCCAGACCTCCAGCGGTTGACCAGATCGGGCTCCCCAACTAAAGGACGCGACAGAGAAATGTAGTCTGCGGTCCCTTCCCTTATGATTTGTTCCGCTACTGAATAGGAGCGAATCCCGCCAACGAGCATTAGGGGAACCGTGACCCTTTCCTTGAATTTCCCGGCCGCTTCCAGATAATAGCCTTCCATGCTCTGGGTATCGAGCCTACCCGGCCTGACCGGTATATAGTCGCCCGAATATCTGGTCCCGCCGCTTAGCTCAATGGCATCGACACCGGCGCTCTCCAGAATTGAGGCAACTTCCAGCATCTCATCCACGGTAAGTCCCCCCGTGACGAAGTCTTCCGAGTTCATCTTTACCAATCACGGGAAACCCGTCTCCGACTTTATTCCTGATATTACAGGCAACTTCCTGGAGGGGTCTTGCTCGACTTGAGACGCTTCCGCCATATTGATCGTTTCTTCTGTTGTAAAACGGCGAAAGAAACTCACTCAGCAAAAAACCGTGGCCGGCATGTATCTGGATTCCATCGAATCCGGCCTCCTGAGCTAGGGCGGCAGCCTTGCCGAAAGCTTCAGCGACTATTCGAAAATCATCACCGCTCATCTCACGGCAATTGGGCATGTCTTCACCTTTTGACCAACCGGTTCGTCCGTTCGGCCACATGGGAGGGAATGGCAAAGCAAGATGGCTCGTGCCCGCGGAAGCCTCCCTCCCATGCCGCAATCGCCGCTTTCAGTCACCGTCCCCATTCATTGCGGCCCGCAAAACGCTTGAGCATTTAAATGTTACCACCTTCCTGGGTGGCAGAGCCATCGCCTTACCCGTCTGGGGGTTTCTGCCGTTACGTTGATGCTTTTCTTTCACTGAGAGTTTCCCGAATCCGCTGATGAGAACGTCTTCACCATTTTGCAGGGACTGTTTGATCAGCTCGAAAAGGGTGTCGATGATCTGGGCCGACTGACTCTTTGTAAAAACGTTTTTGGCGAAGAGTGCTTCCACAATTTGGGCTTTGGTCAGAGTCATTGATTGTTCCTTTGCAATGAGCATCAGAACCTGCTTAATGTGATAAATTCAATGGGCAAAAGGGAGAGCGAAGAATGATACCCCACCGGCTGTCCGGACGCAAGGATAGAGCAAGCCGTAAGTTGACAATTATGTGATTAACCGGTCACTTATCAGCCGCCGCTGAAGCGGGGATTTCAGGATCATTGCCGGAGGAAGTACCATCTTTTAACGGATCGAGGCAGCGTCTCATTAGAAATCCATGATGCTTGTTGTAACATGAGTCCAATAGGTAACCATGCCTTCTTTCCATTTGACGAGGCGCACCAGGCGATCTTGAGAGATTACGATAGCCATTGCCTCATGGACGGCATTACAAAAACGGAAGACAGACCGGTGCCGTGCGCCAAAGCTTCCGGAGGATACCGGTTCTCTATGAATCCCCTCTATATCCAATGCGCGAGACACTGTCTTAGCACCCTTCAGACCCACGGATATCATGGCCCCGAACCCCAACAACTCGAACCCCTCCGTGAATACTACCGCACCATCCACCGAGGTCAAATCTGCAAAAAGATGCGCGAGATCGAAAACAGCCTCATCCAACAGAGCAAGGGATTCTTCGTTGCTGGCCACATACTCATCCCATCCAATGGGCTTGCCTTTGTTTGCCTTTCGGCCATACTCCTCGGCAAGTGTGTTCATAAGGCTCAACAGCAACGTCTGGAATCTTTTTCGCGTGGCCTCATCACTCACCCTGTATTCAATGCTCAAGTATGAGTTTTCCTCGATCACTTGCTCAGCCATACCCGGAGGGATCACGAGGATTGTGCCTCCGTGTCCGGAATTTCTGACGTAACTGATAACTCGCCTGGCTACTTGTTGGGCAATCGTGTTCGCAATACTTGGGTCGAGATTCGCCCAGGGCTCTTTGGCTGCTTCCTTTGCCGCCAGGTGTAACTTCCACAGCCTGGCGCGAATTGAGGCAAAACTGGCGGGAAGCCAGGCTGAATCAAAGACTTCGTGCGCGGGGGAAATGACCTGGCCGCGATTCAACGTCGCAATCGTCAAAGGGCCTTTGCATACGGTTATTCGACCGGGATCGGTCACGTAAACAACCAGCGAGAGCGGCAGAGCGGGTGCGATCATCCTTCCGCCGTATACATTTTGGACCCATCGAGACCCTGAGTGGACAATGCCCCAGATCTGCAGGTCCTCGTGCGCGACGTGTCTTACTCCTATCAGAGTTCGATAGAAATCGGTCGCAGGCGACAGCCTCTGTAGTTTGTACTCATCAAAAGGTTGCGGCTCGCCAAACAGAACCCGATGCAGACCTGTAGGCGGACCGTCATTACTGTCGAAACAGCCCGGCTCTCTCAAAATGAGACGGAACCGCACCGGTCTGCCTTCTTCCTTCATAAGGCTTGCCTGGTAACAACATGAGATGAGATGATCGAGAGTGTTCTGATCGGGGAGAGGATCCCCGGGACTGCAATCGTTTACGCCGCCCAATTCGGAGAAACGCGTATCGCCCCAATGGTCTGAAACATACAGGGCGAGATCCCGTGCATTTGCATGCCACATGTCTATTCCTCACATTTGTTGCTCATCGGTCGAAGGATACCCACCCGGTTTACAGTTGGAGGGCAATTTCGCATAACTGTATCCAACGTACAGGTTTCTTCGCCGGTTGACGGAATCGAGAGCTCATTTCCGATCCGAGATTTGTCTTGCATTCCGGTAGTGCTGCCGTCGAACCAGAACACTTCCGCTCTTGCCCTCCTGAAAATCGCTAATCTCAAATACAGCCCTTTCCTTCTCGAATTACTGTTTATACCTGATTTAATAAATTTAAACATACTACTAGATTATGACCCGATCGTCTCGCCTCAAAACCCCATTAGTCCCCATTCTGTGTTCTCCTACCGAGAGTCAGGACCCCCTCCTGGCTCTTCTTTTTTACCTCTCGCGGAGGTCGCTTCGCTCCAAATGTGTAGGGTTAGGTTAGAAGGGTGAAAATTTCACCCGTCGCTCTTCAAACTGCGTTTACCCCCTCCCCGCTCCTCGCGAAGCGATAGAACCAAAAAAGAATTATTTCTGCTCACTGCTCACTGCTCACTGCTCACTATTCACTATTCACTGCTCACTGCTCGGGCCCTCGCATACACCCATCAGCCGCCGATTACCTGTCCGAGCGGAGCCCAGTTTCTGCCGTTGAACTTCATCAAATACAACTGCTTGATTGGTTGATAATCGGTCGGGCTCGTCGTGATTTTGATTCCGGGACGGAGCATCCCGAGCTCCAGATCGAGGCTCGCAGCTTGCTTCATCACGTTCTCACGGGTCAGATCGTCACCGCATTTCTTCAGAACCTCAACCAGCGTCTGCGCCCGTTCGTAGCCGGCCACGTTTAGTTGATCTCGAAGACTTGCCTGCGGATTGTATTTGCTCATCCAGTCGAGAAACTCACTCACTGCGGGATCGCCTCGCGCTTGCGCATGCAACCAGCTCTTGGAGCGAGCGTTCGTTATGATGCCGGCGGCCTTCTCCAGACCCGCGGGCTCAAGGAAAGCAGCAATAGATAGAGAAGCGTTGGGAATGAACTCTAGCGGATGCCAACCGATGTCGTAGGCCCTCCGAATCGCCTGCGTCGCAAACTTCCCAAACGCCAGGTTGATGAAGACATCAGCGCCCGAACTCTTGAGCGCCATAATCTGCGAATCGAGTGGTGCATCGGTATTCTCGTAGGAAACCTCTTTTACGATCATTATTGACGCCTTCTTCCCCAGGCCTTCGTGTACGCCGGCAAGATACTCTTTGCCTGCATCGCTATTCGCATAAAGCACCGCTATTTTCGCGCCGGCTTTGCTTTGCAGGATATACTTCGCGTAGGCCAATCCCTCAGTCCGGTATGGTGCGAAAAACCCCATCGTCCAGGGGAAATGCGCCGGATCGTCGAATGCCGCCGAACTGGCCTGAAGGAAAAGCTGCGGCACTTTCTTATCGTTCATGTACGTGCGGATCGCTATGTTGCTCTCGGTACCGAAGGAGCTGAAAATCAGCAGGACCTTATCCTTTTCGACCAGCTTGCGCGCAAGTTCGACAGATTTGTGGACCGAAGAGCCGTCGTCGACGCTTACGAAGTTGATCTTGCGGCCGTTTATTCCGCCGAGGTCGTTGATCATCTTAAAATATGCCGCCTCGGCGCGACCTTCCACCCCGTATTCAGAGAACAAACCCGTGTAAGGAGTGATGTTGCCGATTTTGATCTCGGTGTCCGTGGCGCCGGGGTCGTATTTCTTCCGCCCCGCCGCAGGTGTGGCGGCAAGGGCGATGGTGAGCACTGTCGCCGCAAGAATTCGAAGCATGAAAGAGTTCATGTCTGCTGCCTCCATTTGGTTGAGGCCCGCCCAGAGTTGGCTCAGCCTGTGGTTAATGCGGGCTTATGAGAGAGATCACATTAAAAAATAGGCATCCAGCGCGTCTCTAAAAAGAGGCCGCCCTTCGAGATTGAAGCAAATACTACATAGGAATTCAACCGCAGCTATGGATCGATGCAGGGTGGGGCTCAGGCTTTTTTCAATTCACAGTCGTTCGTGACCGGCCCCGGGCGAGGGAAGTGAACACGCCGATGCTGGAGATGACCGTGCAGGTCAGCAGAGCTGCGTGAAACGCGTAAACGAAAGAATTTTGGAGAGAAGCGCTGGATTGCGCCGCATTCTGAGCCAGCAGTTCTCCGGCCCGTGCACCGCCCAGCGAGGTGAAGATTGCACCGGCTAAAGCCACGCTGAATCCCTGCCCCAGAACACGCACCGTGGCGAGAAAGCCGGAAGCAATGCCGATGCGATTTTCCGGCACGGAACTCATGATCGCATTGTTGTTCGGCGATTGGAACAGTGCCTGCCCGAGCCCGGCCAAGATCAACGGCCAGATTATGTCTAAAAACGACTCCTGTTGTGTGAGCCTGCTGAGAAAAAAAAGTCCTGTCGAGGCAACGGCCAGTCCGAGCGAGCTGAGCACCCGTGACCCGAAACGGTCGGAGAGCCAGCCGCTCAGAGGAGCCACCAACGAAATGGTTAGCGGCACAGCGGTGAGCACCAGGCCGGCATGATCCGGCCTCAATAAGAGCAGGTCTTCCAGATAGAAAGGCATGAGAAACATGACGGCAAAAAGCGACAGGAAACTTAGAAAGCTGCTGACAAGAGCCGCTGAGAGAAGACGGTTGCGAAAGATCGACAAGTCGACAATCGGATGCTCCATGCGTCTTTCAAAGAGTACGAACGCGACTATCAGAACCGCAGCGGCGGCGAAGAGCCCTATGATCGCAGGCGATAGCCAGCCGGCCTCCCGGCCGAAGCTCATTGCCAGCATTAAAAGAGTCATACCTATGGAAAGAAGCGCTGCGCCGATCGGGTCAAATTTCTTTTTAGCGCCGCGCAGACGGATCGGTTCTGAAAGATGTCGAATGGTTGCTGCAATGCCGATTATGCCGACGGGCACATTGACATAAAAGATCCAGCGCCATGAGAGCGCCTGGGTTATGATGCCGCCGATGGTGGGACCGGCGCTTGTCCCTATGGCCACCGTGGCGCCGATTATGCCCAGGGCTCTCCCGCGTTGCCCCGCGGGAAAAGCATGCGTTACCATTGCCGGGCTGACCGACATGATCATCGCGCCTCCTATCCCCTGAAAGGCGCGAGCGATGACCAAAAACAGCAGTGACGGCGCAGCCCCGCACAAAGCCGAGCCAGCCGTGAAAAGGGCAAGACCCGTTACCCAGAGCGCCTTGCGTCCTATCATATCCGACAGCCTGCCCAGGGTGAGCAGACTGCTGGCAACAACGACAAGGTAGGCAATAATGACCCATTGCACCATGCCGCCCAGGTGCGCCTGAAAGTACAGGCTGATTCTTGGCAGGGAGATGTTCACTATACTGGCGTCCAGGGTTGCCATGAAGACGCCTATTGCCACGATCCCCAAAACGATCCATTTACCCGATGTTTCCTGCCTGGATTTGGGTGTTGTTTTCCGTGGGATGGAGCTTTTTGGCAAAATGCTTCCCTTCTGGAGGTGCCGAAGTGTGTCACCATCGATATTAGAATACGACCGATTGCTCATATAGGCTAGTGTCCATCAGGAGATGGCTGCAAGTCGGGGCCGTCCCGGCCCCGCAACAGGAACGTTGACATTTACTCGCGAACTCGAGGACCAACCCGCCCGCCAGCTCAGTTTTGAGCTTTATTCCTATAGCTTACCCATAGCTCCCCGGAAGCGTTTATTTTCTCCGGTTTCGAATTTAAGAGAATAAAGAAATTGAACTCCAGTTTGTGGTGTGATGAGCTGCGGGCTGTAAAAACCATCACTTGGAGTGGTGTCCGGAAGTTTCCGGATGGAAACGAGAGCGACACCGAAGTGTGATCGGACCCGTTTTCATTGCCGCGCAAGCTTTCAGTCCGGCCCGCGGATGATTAAAATAACTACAAGTTAACTTTGACATGAATGGGAGGCAATAACATGAAACCGGATACGCTTATTTGGGCTAAAGACAAGGCGGGAAACAGGCATCTGTGCTCTATGAATATTCTTGAAAATCCCAATTTGGCAAGAGATGATGAGCTGAAAGGGTGCATCGACCATGACGATCGGCTGCGGACCCGTCGTTATGTGCCATCTAATGATCCTGAAGGGAAGATTAAATTCTCTAAATCGCTTAGCCCCAATTGATTTGGTTTATGATTGCTGGAATAAGCCGGCTAATGCTTGCCGGTATATGGCGCGGCGGCGCCTGATTATCGAATTCAGGCGCCGCCGTGTGCGTATTGGAAGAGCATATCGCTTGTAAAGGCCCATGACCTGCCCCGGAGTGTCCGGGGCAGGCCGGGGAGAGCGGGGGATGATCCGCCTCCCCCTGCTTTTTAGAATTCAAGTCTTGCTGATGCCTTTTTCGCGGTGGCTCCTCCCATGTTTATAGCCTGAGTTGTCCTTGTTCTCATGCCATCCGCGCCTTCCACGATCAACATGAATGTCAGTTGATTTCCATAATGTCCCGCGCCTACTTTTGCTGCGGTAAAGGCGGGGTTTAATGATGTAGGATCGGATAGAGTTACCGGACTTCCCTCGGTCTGGCACCAACGGTAGGAGGAGATGCCGCACCCCGGAGCCGCTGAATTTGATCCGTCAAGGGTTACGACGCTGCCCGCCACTGCCGTTTGAGTTGGTCCGCCAACAGCCTGCGGCGCCCCGTCAGCCAGGGTGACATTCACAAAACAGGTGTCCGTAGATTTCAATCCATACATATTGGTTACAGTCAGCCTGAATCTCATCGATACTGCTCCTGACTCAACCTGGGGCGCTGCAAAAGCCAACTGAGGCGAGTCCGGGTCGGAAAGAGTTACCGCGGGCCCGTCAATCTGCTCCCAGAGATATGTGAGAGCGCCATTATTCGGAGATGTGGAATTGGATCCGTCCAGTGTGATCACAGTCTCCGAGTCGTCTGTGGACGTCCCTGCGTTGTCTACAGAATTCGACGCATCCAGTGTGACCATGGTCCCTTCGTTGACTGTCTGATCAGAACCGGCATTGGCTGTCGCCACTGTGGCCGCCTGCCTGGCTGTGGCCACATTGACGATACAGGTGTCGGTTGACTGAAGGCCGTTCTCATCTTTTACAGTGAGTTGAAAGGTTAGGGCTCCGGTTCTCGTTGGAGCCGTAAAAGTCGTTGCAGCGGCAGAAGGATTCGAGAGTCTTACCTTCGTCCCACCGGTCTGGGTCCACAGATAAGACGCTATCCCTGGTCCGCCCACGTCGGTAGAGTTTGAGCCGTTGAGGGTCACTTTAACCCCTCTTCCAACGGTTTGATCAGGACCGGCGTTAGCAACGGGTGGTTGGTTTGTGGCCGCAAAGCTCGCGGAAATGGTATGGTTGGCGGTGACATCGGAAAACGCATAGCTTGTGAGAGCGCCAACCGAAGCACCGTCCACCAGCACACTGGCTACCTGGAAGCCTGTGGCCGGAGTGATCGCAAAGGTCTGGCTTGCCCCGGAGTTTACCTTGACGGGAGCGGCAGGGGAAATCGCTCCGTTTGTCCCGGCGGCAGGCGTAATTGTGAAAGTACCTGAAGTAAATGTTGCCGAGATGGTGTGGTTGGCTGTGACACCGGAAAACGTGTAGCTTGTGAGCGCGCCAACCGAGGTTCCATCCACCAGCACGCTGGCTACCTGGTAGCCGGTGGCCGGAGTGATGGTGAAGGCCTGGCTCGCCCCGGAGTTTACCGTCACAGCGCCCGATGGCGAAATCGTACCGTTTGACCCGGCCGAGGCGGTTAAGGTGAAGGTAGTCGATGTAAAGGTGACGCTGATGGTGTGGTTAGCCGTCACATTGGAAAAACTATAGCTCGATGCAGTCGTTACCGCCGTCCCGTCGACCACTACGCTTGAAACCTTGTAGCCTGTCGCGGGGGTAAATGTGAAGGTCTGGTTTCCACCGGAGTTTACGCTAACCGCGCCCGATGGCGAGATCGTACCGTTTGACCCGGACGAGGCTGTTAAGGTGAAGGTAGTCGGTGTAAAGGTGACGCTGATGGTGTGATTAGCCGTCACATTGGAAAAACTGTAGCTCGATGCAGTCGTTACCGCCGTCCCGTCGACCACTACGCTTGAAACCTGGTAGCCTGTCGCGGGGGTAAATGTGAAGGTCTGGTTTCCACCGGAGTTTACACTAACCGCGCCCGATGGTGAAATCGCGCCGTTTGACCCGGCCGAGGCGGTTAAGGTGAAGGTAGTCGGTGTAAAGGTGACGCTGATGGTGTGGTTAGCGGTCACATTGGAGAAACTGTAGCTCGATGCAGTCGTTACCGCCGTCCCGTCGACCACTACGCTTGAAACCTGGTAGCCTGTCGCGGGAGTAAATGTGAAGGTCTGGCTCCCACCGGAGTTTACACTAACCGCGCCCGATGGTGAAATCGCGCCGTTTGACCCGGCCGAGGCGGTTAAGGTGAAGGTAGTCGGTGCAAAGGTGACGCTGATGGTGTGGTTAGCCGTCACATTGGAGAAACTGTAGCTCGATGCAGTCGTTACCGCCGTCCCGTCGACCATTACGCTTGAAACCTGGTAGCCTGTCGCCGGGGTAAATGTGAAGGTCTGGCTTCCACCGGAGTTTACCGTCACCGCGCCCGATGGCGAAATCGCGCCGTTTGACCCGGCCGAGGCGGTTAAGGTGAAGGTAAGCGGTGCAAAGGCGACGCTGATGGTGTGGCTGGCTGTCACATTGGAAAAACTGTAGCTCGATGCAGTCGTTACCGCCGTCCCGTCGACCAGGACGCTTGAAACCTGGTAGCCTGTCGCCGGAGTAAATGTAAAGGTCTGGCTCCCACCGTAGTTTACACTAACCGCGCCCGATGGTGAAATCGCGCCGTTTGACCCGGCCGAGGCGGTTAAGGTGAAGGTAAGCGGCGCAAAGGTGACGCTGATGGTGTGGTTAGCCGTCACATTGGAGAAACTGTAGCTCGATGCAGTCGTTACCGCCGTCCCGTCGACCACTACGCTTGAAACCTTGTACCCTGTCGCCGGGGTAAAATTAAAGGTCTGGCTTCCACCGTAGTTTACCGTCACCGCACCCGATGGCGAGATCGTACCGTTTGACCCGGACGAGGCTGTTAAGGTGAAGGTAAGCGGTGCAAAGGTGACGCTGATGGTGTGGTTAGCCGTCACATTGGAGAAACTGTAGCTCGATGCAGTCGTTACCGCCGTCCCGTCGACCACTACGCTTGAAACCTGGTAGCCTGTCGCCGGGGTAAATGTGAAGGTCTGGCTTCCACCGTAGTTTACCGTCACAGCGCCCGATGGCGAAATCGCGCCGTTTGACCCGGCCGAGGCGGTTAAGGTGAAGGTAAGCGGTGCAAAGGCGACGCTGATGGTGTGGCTGGCTGTCACATTGGAAAAACTGTAGCTCGATGCCGTTGTTACCGCCGTCCCGTCGACCAGAACGCTTGAAACCTTGTACCCTGTCGCCGGGGTAAAATTAAAGGTCTGGCTTCCACCGTAGTTTACCGTCACCGCGCCCGATGGCGAGATCGTACCGTTTGACCCGGACGAGGCTGTTAAGGTGAAGGTAAGCGGCGCAAAGGTGACGCTGATGGTGTGGCTGGCTGTCACATTGGAAAAAGTATAGCTCGATGCGGTTGTTACTGCCGTCCCGTCTACCACGACGATTGCAACCTGGTAGCCCGTCGCCGGGGTAAAATTAAAGGTCTGGCTTCCCCCGGAGTTCACACTAGCCGCGCCCGACGGCGAAATCGTGCCGTTTGCTCCTGCCGAAGCTGTAATGGTATAGATGGTCGGGGTGGCTGCAAATGTCGCCGAGATGGTATGGTTAGCGGCGATATTGGAAAGCGTATAGCTGGAGACCGCGCCGACCGAAGTTCCGTCTACCAGCACATTTGCTATTGTGTAGCCGGTAGAAGGAGTAACGGTGAAAGTTTGGCTTCCACCCTGGCTCTGGAAAATAGTGCCGCTCGGGGATATCGTTCCGCCTGATCCGGCGGAGGCAGTTAAGGAATCAACGACCAACTCCGGCGAGTAGCCGCTCTGTTCATTGCTGCTGTTGTAAGCCGTGAGGGCAATATAGTAGGTCTGGGCCGACAGATTTTGCAGCGTGGCGCTCGTGACGTTGCCGGCATTCAAGGTGGTAGTGTAGTTTCCACTCGATGTACCGTAATACACATCGTAACCTGCTACCTGAGCGGAGTCCGGATTCCATGCAACTGTGGCCTGGGCAGCCGCGTAGGCCTGCTGAGCAAATAGCATTGCAACCAGGGCGAGAATCAAACTCAAACCCAAGCGATGGGATGTTCGAAGCGAATTGATTCTTGAGGTCAGGTTCTTTAACATGATTTACCACCTTTTAAATTTTAGAAAACCTTTGTTAATCCGCTCTCAGCGGGCCTTCAGGGCAAGCCGGTTCCTACCCCGGCATTAGGCCGTACTTCACCACGGCCTATTTGGGGGCCTGTTGCTCTGTTCCCGGTCTTTCCCGTGTTTCTTGCTTGTTGGAACGACTGTTCCGCGATGGGATACAGCAAGAAGAGTACCAATTACCGCAAATTGGCTCTGGCGCTGGCTTTGATCGTAATACCCCTCGATGATTTCTGCCTCTGGGAACCTCCGGGGAGATTAGCGTAATGGGCTTCATGTGGCCCCACGCGGCTTCGAGAGCTCAAGAGATGAATTCCCAATTACAGAAGTGTACTAGATTTCAATTTACCAGTTCGTGCTCCAATACCACCTTGCCTGTAGGCTTTTCCATACAGCGGCGTAGGCACGGGAACACAATCGAGAGTAAGTAAATGCTTTGACTCACATTTGACTTACATCTATGGAAATCCGGGGGGCTAAAAAGCCGGTGGCCTCTTCATCATTTCTTCGATTCGGAACACGGCTCGGGCTTGGAGGAGATTCGAATTTTATTTGGGGCTTGTCCGCGCAAAGTTCTGCAAATAAATATCTCCAGGCTCTGCCAAGTGTGGGGAAGCTGCGCCCCCCTCGTCGCCGAGCAGCTCAGTGTGGCGCTGCGGCGGAGGCCTCCGGCCTACCGCCGTGAGCGCCGAAATCCAGGGAGGAGTGCGGGGGAAACCTTCTCATAAGCGCTAACTTAGATGGGGTGATAGGATTGCTCAAATTGAAGCGTTGGATTCGGATGCGCGAATGCAGCCACTATTCCGGCAGTTTTCTTTTCACAGCACAGAGAGGCACCTTCAGCCTTCGTAACACCAGGTTTGCCTTATCCTCAATTATCCACTCAACGGTCTCACCACGTTCGAACTCCATGGCCTGTGCCACAGCGGCAGGAAAGTTTACGTACCACTGCTCGCTCTGCTTTCGTTTTATCAACTGGACCTTTGTTGGGTAACCCATGAGGCTCCTCCTATCTAGTTATATAACTAGACTATACTACATAAAAAAATCGAGAGTTGCAAGCTCTCGATTCGAAATCTATTTGCAATTATCTAGAAGTTAACGCTTATGGGATGTGACGCCCCCCCCCGCTCTTTTCGTAATGATAGCTTTGGCACAGATCGTTGCGAGGTGCTATTTTTCTACCTCTATGGCTTGAGTTGTCCTTGTCCTCATGCCATCTGTGCCTTTCACGGTCAACATGAAGGTCAGTTGATTGCCGTAATGCCCTGCGCTTGGTGTTGTCGCAGTAAAGGCGGGGGTTACTGATGCAGGAGCGGACAGAGTTACCGGTGTCCCGTGGGTCTGGTGCCACTTGTACGAGGCGATGCCGCACCCCGGAGTCGCTGAATTTACTCCGTCAAGGGTTACGACGCTGCCCGCCATCGCCGTTTCAGTTGGTCCCGCAGCAGCCTGCGGCGCCCCATCGGCCAGGGTGACATTCACAAAACAGGTGTCCGTGGATTTCAATCCATACTTATTGGTTACAGTCAGCTCAAACTTCATGGATACCGCCCCTGACCCAACCTGGGGCACTGCAAAAGCTGGCTGAGGCGAGTTCGGGTTGGAAAGAGTTACCACGGGTCCGTCAACCTGCTGCCAGAGATACGAAAGAGCGCCACTATTTGGAGTTGTAGAATTAGACCCGCTCAATGTGATCGTTTCCCCTTCGTTGACTGTCTGGTCAGGACCGGCATTGGCTGTGGCAACTGTTGCCGCCTGCTTGGCCGTGGCCACATTGACGATGCAGGTGTCGGTTGACTGAAGGCCGCTCGCATCTTTTACGCTCAGTTGAAAGGTCAGTGCTCCAGTCCGCGAGGGTGCTGTAAAAGTCGTTACGGCGGCAGAAGGCTTCAAGAGTCTTACCTTCGTCCCACCGATCTGGGTCCACAGATAAGACGCTATCCCCGATCCGCCGGCATCGGTGGAATTTGAACCGCTGAGCGTCACTTTAGCGCCTTTCGCAACGGTTTGGTCAGGGCCGGCGTCAGCAACGGGCGGTTGGCTTGCGGCCGCAAAGCTCGCGGAGATGGCATGGTTGGCGGTGACATTGGAAAACGCATAGCTGGTGAGTGCGCCAACCGAGACTCCATCTACCAGCAGACTGGATACCTTGAAGCCTGTGGCCGGAGCGACCGTAAAGGTTTGGCTTGCTCCGGAGTTTACCTTGACGGGAGCAGCGGGGGAAATCGTCCCGTTTGCCCCGGCGGTAGGTGTAATTGTGAAAGTAGCGGCTGAAGTAAATGTCGCCGAAATGGTGTGGTTGGCTGTGACACCGGAAAACGTGTAGCTTGTGAGTGCGCCAGCCGTGGCTCCATCTATCAGAACACTGGCCACTTGGTGGCCGGTGGCCGGAGTGATCGTGAAGGTCTGGCTTGCCCCGGAGTTTACTGTCACCGTGCCCGATGGCGAAATCGTGCCGTTTGACCCGGCCGAGGCGGTTAAGGTGAAGGTAGTCGATGTAAAGGTGACGCTGATGGTGTGATTAGCCGTCACATTAGAGAAACTGTAGCTCGATGCAGTCGTTACCGCCGTCCCGTCGACCACTACGCTTGAAACCTTAGAGCCTGTCGCGGGGGTAAATGTGAAGGTCTGGCTTGCCCCGGAGTTTACTGTCACCGTGCCCGATGGCGAAATCGTGCCGTTTGCTCCCGCCGATGGCGTTATAGTGTAAGTAATCGGCGCAATCGGCGCAAAGGAGACGCTGATAGTGTGGTTGGCTGTCACACCGGAAAAAGTATAGCTCGATGCGGTTGTTGCCGCATTCCCGTCGACCAGCATGCTTGAAACCTTATATCCTGTTGCAGGGGTGAATGAAAAGGTCTGGCTCGACCCGGAGTTTACCGTCACCGCGCCCGATGGCGAAATCGTGCCGTTTGTTCCCGCCGAAGCTGTAATAGTATAGCTGGTCGCGCCGGCTGTAAATGTTGCCGAGATGGTATGGTTAGCGGCGATATTGGAAAACGTGTAGCTGGAGACCGCGCCAACCGAGGTTCCATCTACCAGCACATTTGCTGTTGTGTAGCCGGCAGAAGGAGAAATGGTAAAGGTTTGGCTTGCACCATGGCTCTGAAAAAAAGTGCCGCTCGGGGATATCGCTCCGCCTGATCCGGCGGACGCAGTTAAGGAATTAACGACCAACTCCGGCGAGTAGCTGCTCTGGACATTGTTGCTGTCGTAAGCCGTGAGGGCAATATAGTAGGTCTGGGCCGACAGATTTGGCAGCGTGGCGCTTGTGGTGTTGCCGGCGTTCAAGGTGGTGGTGTAGTTTCCGCTCGATGTACCGTAATACACATCGTAGCCCGCTACCTGAGCGGTCTCCGCATTCCATGCAACTGTGGCCTGGACAGCGGCGTAGGCCTGCTGAGCAAATAGCATTGCAACCAGGGCGAGAATGAAACTCAAACCCAAGCGATAGGGTATTTGCAGTGAACTGATTCTTGAGGTCGAGTTGTTTAACATTATTACCACCTTTTGTATTTTAGAAAACCGTTGTTAATTAGCGCTCAGCGGGCCTTCAGGGCAAGTTGCCCCCCCCTCGACTTAAGGCCGCACTTCACCACGGCCAATTTGGGGGCACTTTTTGGCTTTTCCCTGTCTTTCTCGTATTTCCTGGTTGTTGGAATGATTGTTCCGCGCTGTGCTAGAGCAAGAAGAGTACCAATTATAGGGAATTGGCTCCAGCCCTTACTTTGAGCATAATAGCCCTCGATAATCCCTGCCTCTGGGAATCGCTGAAAAGCTTGGCGGCATTGGGGCACAATTCGCTCTACGAGGCTCTACAATGCTTTACAGGGCTCAATCTGTGGATTACCAATTACAGAAGTGTAAGAAATTCCCGTTGCAGAGTTTGGTGTTTCACACCACTCGGCCTGTAGGCTTTTGACTGCACTAGCGTATGCATACAACGACAATCGGGAGGAAATGAATGCTTTGATTTAGATCTACAGTAATCCGGGGGCTGAAGAGCTGATGGCCTCCCAATCTTTTCTTCGATTCGGAACACACCTCGGGCACTGGAAGGAATTGGGATTTTATTTGAGGTTTTTGAGGTCGGCCCCGCCTGGCAATGTCTCTTTCATTGCCCGGGCGCAACCGGCGGGGTGGAAATGATTGGAGGCTGGAAACGCGGGGCTGGATCATGTCCCCCTGCCCCTTTGCTATGAACTGTCAAAGCTTGCAACTGTTGAGTTATATCATTAACCACTCCAGCCCAGTCGCCGGGTTTTTTTTGCCGGAAAAGGCGCGCGGTGGGATACCAGGGGGAGTCACTGCGCTCCAGAAGCCAGCGCCACTCTCCGGAATGTCTCAGCATAATCCAGACAGGCTTTCCCTGTGCTCCCGCGAGGTGAGCAACCGCCGAATCGACGCAGATCACCATATCAAGGTTTTCAATCAGGGCAGCCGTATCTGCGAAATCCGATAGTTTTTCGCCCGGACAGTAAATCCCCGGCATAGACTCCAGCACCCGCCTGTCCTGGTCGGGAATTTCCTTTTGCAGACTTATAATTTCTACGTCTAGGCGAGTCATCGGATCGAATACTTCCAATCCCATGTCGCGCGTGCGGTTCACGGGTTCACGCCTGCGGCCTGCCCAGACAAGACCGATCCTCAGCCTCGTGCGCGGTCCAAGCTCATTTCGCCAGGTTTCAACCAGATCGGCTTTTGCACTTAAATAGGGAACATCCGAGGGGATCGATTCCAGCGTAGTGCCAAATGCCAGGGGCAGGCTCATCAATGGACAATTGAAATCGTGGGGAGGCAATGGGTCCGCGAAGGTGATAATCGATACGGGGCAATCGAGTGTCTCAGCTAATGCCCGCAACGGGAGCGGCACACGAAGAATCGTCAGTCCTGCAGTTTGTGCTACTAACGGCACATAGCGTAAAAACTGGATAGTGTCCCCGAATCCTTGCTCAGCCCAGAGCAGAATAGTTTTGCCGGCCAGGCTCTCTTGCCCAAGCCATAAGGGCTCCGATGACCTTAATTTGATGGGTTTTAGTTGAGCGTTTTCCCACCTCGATTCATACTCCCGGAAACCCCTTCTAAAATCCCCCATGGCCAACCGGCAATGACTTTGTTCCATCTTTGCTTCAGCTAAGTCGGGTTTGTATGTCAATGCCTGACCATAGCTTTCCAGGGCTTCATCCATGCGGGCAAGCTGTCGCAGGACATTGGCCCGGTTAAATAATAAAGCCGCATAGGACTCAGTGCCGGGCGCCAGTTCCAGGGCGCGATTATAACTCTGAAGGGCGTCTTCGGGTCTATTGAGGTCTAACAACGCATTCCCGCGCCTGTTTAAAGCCTCTACAACATTGCCTGCGTATATTTCCAAAGCCAGGTTATAATTAGTAACGGCATGGTCATAACGGTGCAGCCGCTGTAGAATGTCGCCTCGTTTTAGAAGCGCTCCTGCGTTTGACCGGCTCTCTGCAAGAATTTGGTCATAGTTTGCCAGGGCATGCCTCAGGCAGTTATCGCGCAACTCGCGTACTTGCGGGTTACTAATATACTTCAAGAAAAGATCAAAGCATTCGATCGATTCTTCATATCGGGCCAATTCGAACAGAACGATCCCCTTTTCCACGAACACCGGGTAAAAATTTGGATCGATGCCGATTGCTTCTTCGAGGCGCCTCAGAGCTTCTTCATGACGCTTCTCCTGGCGAAGAGAATTGCTCTCGGCCATCAGGTCGATTATTTTTTGAGCCTGCGGATGATTGGGCATTGCCTTTATTGTGTTTGCCATGGCTGTTTTCTTCAGAGCTTTTATGCAGGATATACTCAAACGCTCCCAGCGCTGAATCGTTAACCCGAAACAATGCAACAGGCTGTCCCGAAGCAATTGAAGCCGGATTCCACCGGCAAGGCTGCTCGAAAGCGGGGGGCGCCTGTTCAATTATCACATATTCTATCAAACCAGTATGCTATATCGATACGCGGCGAGCAGGTTTGCGCACTTCAACACATACTGTCGTCTCCCTCAACATGACCATTCTAAACCGATATTCTCTGATTTTATATATTATTGTGCCCGGAGAAAAGTCTCTCGCAGTCACAGCGTCAGGTTTATCTATTTTTTCCGGTTCTTCCGTAAATCATTAACCATCCAATGAGGCTAACTGGGTAGTCAGGTAACTCTGCATCGAGTCCAGACTTGCCACCGTGGTGTCCATCGTTATAAACTCCTGTTGGAGCGTTGCCATCTGCTGGTTTATACTATTCTGCATTTGGGATATTGTGCCGTTTATCGACGTGATCTGATTTTGCAGCCCGGTTTCCTGGGCGGTAACCGTCCCGGTTGTGGAATTAGTAAATTCATTCGCAAGGCCGTCGATAAGACTCGCGATTCCTCGGTTTACCGTTACAGTCGCACTGGCCGGCACGGTAGTCCCGGTATAGCTGATTTCAAGGCCGTTGGCGTTGCTCGCGGTGTTATTAAGGGCCAGGACATTATTCGAACCGCTGGCGGTATAACCATCGATTGTGCCTGCGATGTTTTGACCTGTTCCGGAAAGCTGACTGATATTGATGTTATATGTGCCGGATTGCGTACTGCTGTTGCTGTAGACGTATTGAAACTGGCTATCGCTGCAAGTCGCTGAATTCGAAAGAAGATTAACCACGCCTGAGAAGTTGCTTGAGATTGCATCATCGAACGTGGTCGTATTCAAACTGAGCGAACCGGTACTGCTTGCTGTTATTCCGATATCGGCGAGATAGTCCATACTCCCGGTGCCGACCTGGCTCATTATAGTCGACTGAAGTTCCGATTTTATAGATTTCAGCGTGTTATCGCCGAAAAGCGGGCCGCCTGTTGTACCTGTCGTACCTGTTGAAGTTGTAGTGGTAGTGTAGGTCATCTGGGCATTAACGTATGAGATTACGGCGTTATAGGCATTGAGCATGGTGTTGACGTTGTTTTGGATTGTCTGCGTATCAGGAGCGACATTGACTGTCAAGGTTGTATTCTTGTCCGCTCCCAGCAGATTGAGCGTGACCCCCGGTATTGCGTTTGTAACGGTATTGGTCGAGCTTGTCAAACTGGCGCCGTCGACCGTATAAGAGGCGTCTTGACCCTGCTCGAGTACATACTGGTGAACCGTCCCGGCCGTTCCAAAAGACCCAAAATTCAGTTCGCCTGCGTTAGAATTCTGAAGGGAAGCCTGGAGATTGACGGAGAGATCGCTCGTCCCGGTTGCATTGTCGATTACCTGGATTTGACCGGTTGAAGTAAGTGACGCGGTGACGTTGCCAAAGAGGCTCTGAATCTGATTGAGGAGGTCACCGACCGTCGAGGTCGGTGTGATTGCGAAATTGGTCGAGGCCACGGCAGTCCCGTCGTGAGCCGTTCCGGAAATGGCGATCGTATCTCCGGATGTGTACTGGTTGTATCCATAAATGCTCGTGATGTCCGTAGCAGCCGTGATGGGAGTCGAACCATCCGAAGTATTGGCGACACTTCCCGTAACCCCGGTCGTGGCGTCCCGGTTACCCTGCACCAGGCCAAGACTTTGCAGCACATTGTTATCGTCCGTATAGCTGGTCATGCCCGCGATCTGAAGTTTATAGGTGGTTTGAGAGCCGCTGGTTGAAGAAACGATGGAAGCGGGGATGCCCGCTGCCACCATGTCGCTTTGTATCGTCTGAAGGGTGTCGCTCGTGTCAATGGTGACGCTTTTTCCGTTTATGGTCACGCTACCGGAATTGCTTGATATTCCGAGCAGGGCCGCAACCCCGGTCAAAGAACTCGAAAAGCTGTCGCTTTGGGCCCCTCCGGTTACCTGGTTTTTAATACTCGTCCCGGTCCCGTTGAATCCAAGGCTTCCGAGCGTATCCGAAGCCGAACCGTTTAGAAGGCTGATTCCGGAAGCACCGGTAGTACCGCTTGTGAGCTCCAGCCGATAGGTGTTCGAGGAGTCCTGGACGATGTTGGCCGTTACCCCTGAAGGCGTAGTGCCCGTGTTCAAGCTGTTAACATTGTTCTCTATATCCTGCAGGCTGTCGGTGGACGAGATCTGAACACCATGACCGTTTACCAGGATGGTCCCTGAGATATTGAGCGCACTAGACTGTGACGTAAACGATCCCGAGCCGAGTTTCTCCGCTTGAGCCGTTTTGCTGATCACTACCTGGTAGTTGCCGTTGCTGGCCGTAGAAGATGCAGAGGCGGAGAGCAGCGACGAAGCGCTCACGCTTGAAGAAGATGACACATTGGCGCTGTAGACGTCTAGGCCTGTACCGGCGCTTGTAAGGGCATCCGACGCCGTTTGGAGTGAGCTCAGCAGCCCCCCGAAAGATTGCCAGGCGCTTATTTGGCTGTTGCAGACAGATATTTGACTGTTGTAAGGCGTCAGAGCCTCTTCGCTGACAGTGGTCAACTCGGTCAGCATGCTCTGCCAATCAATGTTGGTCCCAAGACCGGTAAGGCTCAGGTTACTCGTCGAAGTCCCTGTCGTCATTGAAATTGTAGACATCGTGTTCTCCTCGATGGTGGCGGGCTGGGGGACCGCCGGCAAAACTCAATCCCGCTGCCTTCGGCGGCGGACGGTGGCGCGGCTGCGGCTGATAACCCATTCTGGCGGTACCGGCGCGCAAACTTTCCAGATGGGCTCAATCTAAAACGAGCCCATGCTCTATTGGAGTCGGCAAGACTATAGCTAAACTTTAGAAAAAAACTGCTGACCGTTTGAAAACGGGGGAGAGTGGCCGTTGGCCTGTATCGGGAGTGATTATTGAGACGAGCGCTCCGGCTCTATGCGGTAGTTAATTTCTGATATGCGAGGTTGATCTGTTTACACTTTTCTTCCGCAAGCTTTTGAAATTCGGAGCAGAAATTGGCAAAGTTATCGGGATGATACTGCTTGATCGCGCCCTTGTAGGCTTTACGGATCTGGTCTTTTGTCGCGTTTGCGGACAGATTGAGTATATCGAGGTTAGTTCCGGTTTGACTTTGCGCGGACGGTTGATCTGAAGAAGAAGGATCTTCTTTTATTTTCATCGTAAATGTTTTTGATTTTTCCTGCGCTTCTTCGGAGATCTGAACCGTATCCCCCGACTGGCTGACAGAGGGGCTTCGCGGTCTGGAATAGACGCTGGCATTGGTTGAGTACGCCTGGGCAATTCTTGCGAATCGAATAGGCTCCGACATCTTACACCCTGAACCAAAAACAGGTCATACGTAAAAAACTAACGGCCCAATACCACTCTCCAGGCAACCCGGCCGCCTCTCACGAGACCCGTTGGCTTTCCGTCCCCGGCTCGCGCCGGGTTTGGCTTTTTCAGGGAGTTGGAAGTTTAGGATACGTGAGTTGATTTGTCAACAGAATATTTCAGGGGATCTCAGGTTTTTCTTCTAAACCGCAAAAAACTGCTCAACTACCATGATAAGCCTGCTCATCGGGCAAACACCGCTAATTCAAATTGAAAACATCTAATAAAGAGACGGGGGTATTGCCCCCATGAGAGGAATTTGCTTTTAGGCTCTCTCGGATCTTCTCTTTACGAAACTTTACCTGCATTAACCTATATTAACTGGACCTTCATGCAAATTTTTCTTATTTATACAGCGAAACATAACGGATCGTCTAACCATGAGGAGAACCTGCATGAAAAAACTATTTACAATCTTTGCCGTAACTTTGGTTGCGGTAGTATGGATGACCGGATCGTGGCTCTTCTTCAATTCTATCGCCTCCGGGGCACAGGGGTCGGCCGCTCCGGCCGTTGCTGATGCTGACAAGGCTGCTCCAAAAAATGAAGCGGCTAAAGAACATTGCGGGAAATGGAAGGGTCATCACCGGCATTTCGGTCGTCACCATGGGCACTTCGGTCTCTGGAAGATGTTTGCACGAAAACTGAACCTGACCGATGCTCAAAAGGATCAGATCAAGACAATCGTGTCCGAAGAACGTCCAAAAATGAAACCGATGTTCCAACAACTGAAGGCTGGACGCGAGCAACTCGACGCTCTGATAAAGAGCGGCCCGTTTGATGAAGCTAAAGTGCGCTCCATTGCCAAGGCGCAGGCCGATACGCTGGCTGATATGATCGTGGCGAAACAGCGCATGAAATCCAAGATCTATGCAGTCCTGACTCCGGAACAACACGCCAAGGCTGAAAAATTACGTGAGGCATGGAAAACTCTGCACGAGGATGATGGCCCCATGCACAACAATTAGTATCTGTGGGATCATTGTGAGAACCCTTGCCCCCTTTCAGTTTCTCACATTGCTCCGGCTTTAGCCCGTAAACGGGCGTTTGCGAATACCGCTGCAGATCTTCCGAATGAATCGTTACCCGGAGATGAAACCTACCCCCTAAATTGAGGGCCGGCCCCGAAAAACCGGGGCCAGCCCTCTTCCGTAGAGCCAGAGACCCTAACGAAGTTGCTCCGGCAAACACCATATGGTTTAATACAAACTTGCGTTCAAGATTGAACCAGAAAGCTGGTAGAGAAACGTAGCATAGCCCCTGGTGGGCGTTCAAGAGACGGGCACAAGGCCCTATGCTACAGGTTATCTGCCACGTATCATCTTGAACGCAAATTGGTATAAGAGGCTGACCCTGCTTAAGACTCTCAGGCGGGCTTACGGTGGAAGAGCTTCAGAAGCCCGGGGATTTTGCGGCAATCACACGGCATCCCTTGCTGGAAGATCGATCGTAACGATAAGTCCTCCCCCGGGGGCGTTTGCTGCTCGCACTTCGCCGCCATGCAGTCTGGCTGTACGCTCAGTGATAGCCAGCCCCAAACCTGTCCCCCCTTGCTTTCGGTCGCGATCATCCCCCACCCGGTAGAACGGGTAGAAAAGGTTGGTCAGTGCAGCTTCCGGAACCCCGGGTCCTTTGTCGCGCACTTCTATCTGTGCACGCTGAGCGTTGTCGAGGCTGCTGCATCTCAGTGTGACCACTACTTCCGTGCTTTCCGCTGTGTGGCGGACTGCATTTCGCACTACATTCTCGATCGCGCTCCTCAGAAGCTCCCTTGATGCTAATACAGTACAGTTTCCATTCGATACGGCTCGAACGGTGCAATTGCGTTCCCGACCTTCGAAGTCGGCATCAGTTACTATTTCGTCTATTAACTCGGCCATGCTGACAGGCGCTCTATCCATTTCCTCTGCACCGCTTTCAAAACGGGCCAGCATGAGCAATTTGCCTATAAGTATATTAAGCCTCTCGGCTTCCAGTTCGATTCGGTCCAGCGCGCTGGTCGCAACCTGACCGCCCGAGCGCCGCGCAATCTCCAGAGCAAGGGTCAACCGTGTGAGCGGCGAACGAAATTCGTGAGAAATATCTCGAAGGAGACGTTTCTGCGAGTTGATTAAAGATCCGATACGTTCGGCCATCAGGTCGAAATCTTTCCCAAGCTCGCTGATTTCATCATGCCGTCTGCCTAAAACGGCGCTGACACGAACTTTGAGGTCTCCGTCGGCCAGTTGCCTTGCCGCCGCGCCGAGCTTGCTGATCGGCTTGGAAATATACCGTGCAAGCCAGTAACATACCCCTCCGGCAGTAATCAGGATGACGACCAGGTTTATTGTCGGAAAACTGTAATCGCGCGTGAGGAAATAGCGGGCGGGAAGTCTGGCGATCAGCGTATATTCTTTACCGCTTGGCCCGGTGAGCCGTTGCGCCGTAAAGATCGATTCCCCGGATCGCTTGTAATCCAACCCCTCGCGAAGTGGATGCGAGGATAATTCCATGACTACCTCAGAAACAGGCCACCTGGTTATCTGCTCCTTGCGCTCGTCGAACAGAAAAAACTGGATGCGAACTGCTGCTTCGAGTTCATGGAGGTAATCGAAAAGGGCCTTTTCACCGTCACGTTCATAGATTTCAATCGCGGTCTGGCCCGAGAGTCTGATCGAATTTCCCACGGCACTGATCCAATGACCGGTAAACGAGCCGGATTGCATCTCCAGGTGGCCCTCGGTGGGCGGACGTACGAGAAATCTCAGCCAGGGCGCGGCGAAAAAGGGATGTACCTCCGTGGCCACAGCCGACACGAAAGAGGCAAAGCTAACCAGTGCCATTGCCACCCAGAACCAGAGGAAGATTTTTATATAAAGAGTTCGCATCGAAATTTCCCGGCGACCTCGGCCAGGTCACTGCTAAATCGTGTCCTTGTCGGGCTGAGTCGGATTCACATAGATATATCCGGAGCCGCGCACAGTCTTGATCCGTTCAATCTCGCCCACTTTATGTCCGAGTTTCTTTCGAAGGCTGCTTAGATGTACGTCCACACTGCGATCGTAAGCCGTGAGCGTGCGGCCGAGGACGCCCTCGGCTAGTTGTTCGCGCGTTACCACGTGACCCGCCGCCCTAAGCAGCATCTCCAGGAGACCGAACTCAACGGAGGTCAACTCGACCTGCTCGCCGTTGCGGTGCACTACACGGGTCCCGGTGTCCAGCTCGATATCGCCGACTGTAATCTTGGGGGGAGGAGTGGCGCTCTTGTCCGGCCGGTCTTTTGTCCTGCGCAAAATGGCGCGCGCGCGCGCAATAAGCTCGCGGGGATTGAATGGCTTGGGCAGGTAGTCGTCGGCTCCCATTTCAAGCCCGACGATGCGGTCTACCTCTTCATCACGAGCCGTCAACATGAGGACCGGTGTATCGGCTTGTGAACGCAGTCGCTGCAAGACCTCAAAACCATTCATCCCGGGAAGCATTATGTCCAGAACGATCAGATCGTATTGTCCCACTCCGGAAACGGCCAGTTGCAATCCCTGCTCGCCGTCGTGAACCGCAGTGATCTCGAATCCCTCGGGCTTGAGATATTCGGCTAACAATTCACACAGCTCGGTATCATCGTCAATTACCAGAATGTGACTCATCGCAAATCCCCGATTAACCTCTTTGATTTTAGCAGAAAATCCCGTCAGAATGGCAAATCCTTTGCAAAGAAATGTTAAGGTGTGTAGGTTACGCTTAGAATCTGAGGTCTAATACGGAGTTGCGTTCAAGACTGGGCGGGGATAAACCCCGCCCCTGCAGAAGAACCGTGCAATAATGCCGTAGGGGCGGGGTTTATCCCCGCCCGAAGCACCAGACTTGAACGCAACTTGGTCTAAGGGCGGCGGGAGCCCAGCCGGAGAAGGCGCCGCCCTGCATCGATCCCGGAGCGGCGCCTGATATCTCCCTTCTGCAAGCGAGTTGCGCCAACTCTTTCCGGGATTGTCTAACCGGTTCTACACTAGTTTGCCCGTCGTTTTCTCGCCAAATCTTTTATGCTCCTTGTAATCAGGGCCGTCCAGCCGGTCTGATGGCTCGCGCCCAGGCCACGCCCGGTGTCGCCGTCAAAATACTCATAAAAGAGTATGAGATCACGCCAATAGGCATCTTCGGCAAACTTCCGCAGCTCTCCATGCCAGGGGCGGCGGCCATCCGGGGCGGGCAAAAAAATGCTGACAAGCCGCCTGGTGAGTTCCTTTGCCACCTCATCCAGATTCATCCATTCACCGGAACCGGTAGGGAACTCAACTTGCAGACTGTCGCCAAAAAAATGGTGATAGCGCTCCAGCGCTTCTATTAGCAGGTAATTGACAGGAAACCAGATCGGGCCGCGCCAGTTTGAATTTCCGCCGAAAAGGTCCGAGTTGGATTCTCCGGGAACGTATCCTACTTCCAGCAAAGTGTCTCGCAACTTGAACTCGAAAGGGCTTTTCTCGTGTACCTTGGATAGGGACCGGATTCCATAAGTTGAGAGAAACTCATTTTCGTCCAACAACCTCCGAATGGATCGAACAAGTCTCTCGCGCGAAGGGATGGAAATCAGCCGATAGCGATGCCCCAGCTCCTTTTCCTGTCTTGCCATGCATGTCGATATCCCGGCGAGGTCCTTTCGGTTTTCCAGGAACCAGTTCATGCGCTTCATAAAGCCCGGCAGTCTCCGAACCACTCGATCTTCGATTACTTCAACGGCGATCAGCGGGATGAGCCCGACCAGGGATCGGATTCTAAGGGGGACAAATTCGCCTTCATGATGAAGATGGTCATAGTAAAACCCGTCCTGGTCATCCCAAAGTCCGGTTCCTCTGAAATTGTTTATCGAATCCGCAATAGTGATGAAGTGTTCGAAGAACTTCGATGCCATATCCTCGTAAGCCGGGTCCCATTGCGCGAGCTCAAGCGCCATCGAGAGCATGGTAGCGCAGTAGAAGGCCATCCACGCGGTCGCGTCGGCCTGTTCCAGATGTCCGTTGCCGATCGGCGGACGGGAGCGGTCGAAGATGCCTATGTTGTCGAGCCCCAGGAAGCCGCCCGTAAAAAGGTTTTTCCCGTCCAGGTCCTTGCGGTTCACCCACCAGGTGAAATTTAGCAGGAGTTTGTTGAAAACTCTGGCTAGAAAATACCGGTCCCGCTCGCCGCGGGGCGCTGTGATCTTGTAAACCCGCCAGGCGGCCCAGGCGAATACGGGAGGGGTTACACTGCTGAAGTCCCACTCGTAGGCCGGCGACTGCCCGTTAGGATGCATGTACCACTCGCGCAGAAGCAGGACGAGCTGGTCTTGTGCAAAGTAGCGATCCAGTTCGGCAAACGGGAGCATCTGAAATGCGGTGTCCCATGTGGCGTACCATGGATACTCCCATTTGTCGGGCATCGAGAGAACGTCTCGGTTGTAGAGATGAGTCCAGTCGCTGTTCCGGCCGAATTTTCTGCTCTCGGGCGGGGGCGGCATGGTAGGATCGCCGTCGAGCCAGTCCTTTACACTGTAGTGGTAGAACTGCTTGGACCATAAAAGACCGGAATAGGCCTGCCTCAGGATTTTTCGTTCTTCCTCCATGAGGCTCTTTGGATCAATCGTATCGTAGAATTCGTCGGCTTCCTCGATCCGCTTCCGGAAAGTTTGCTCGTATTCCTCGCCGAATATGTTCTCGAGGGACCGGCCCTTTTCGAACAGCCGCAGATTTATGACCTGCTCCGAGCCTGCCGGCAGATCCAGAATGTAATAGGCTGCGGCCTTGGTCCCGGTCTTTGCGGGATTGACCGCATCCACACGCCCGGAGACCACGAACTCATGAAACGCGTCCTTGACATAGGGACCGGAATTGGGAACACCGTAGAGCCTTGTCATGTTCGTTTCGTTTTCTGTGAAGAGGAACCGGGGAAGTTTTCCGTCGGGTCCGGGTGCGCAAGCCAGACTGAACTTACCCAGCGACGCATGTTCGCTCAGCAGGATGTCCGCTCCCTCTTCATCGATTCTCGGCCTCGGCCAGTAGGCCTCCCCTGTGCGCCCCCATGACCAGGTATTGCGAAACCACAGGGTTGGCAGGATGTGGAGTACGGAAGATTCCGGACCGCGATTGGCCACCGTGAATCGGATCAGAATATCATCGGGGGATTGCTTACAATATTCAGCGAAAACGTCAAAATAACGATTTTCTTCAAAAATACCGGTATCCATCAGTTCGAATTCCGGCTCGTTCAGGCCCCGTTTGCGATTTTCGGAAACGAGCCGGGCGTAAGGAAATTCCTCCTGAGGATACTTGTAGAGGGCCTTGAAATAGGTGTGAACTGGAGTTGAATCGAGATAAAAATAGTATTCTTTTACGTCCTCGCCGTGGTTGCCCTCTTCATTGGTCACGCCGAAGAGCCGTTCCTTGAGGATGGGATCGCGGCCGTTCCAAAGGGCGACAGCAAAGCAAAGACGCCCTTCACGATCGGTTATTCCAAACAGGCCGTCTTCTCCCCAACGGTACGCACGGCTCCTTGCATGGTCGTGAGGGAAATAGTCCCAGGCATCTCCTTCCTCGGAGTAGTCTTCCCTTACGGTCCCCCATTGTCGCTCCGACAGATATGGCCCCCATCTCTTCCAGTTCTTCTCGCGACGGGAATCTTCGGCTAGTTGTATTTCCACAAGGGTGGGTCGCTCCATCGAGATTTTCCTCACGCCCCGGTCGAAAAACCCGGATAGGGATCACGCCTCCATTGGCGCTTCGAGATCGTCAGTCCGCTGTTTTCACGAATACCTTAATGGCCCCAGCCTTTCCCATCAAGTATCGCTCTGTATCCTTGAAATTTTCCGGGCCTTCTGTCGGGTGAGGAATGCAGGGGCCGCCCTTGTCGTGATCTCGTGATTGTTTCCTGTGGTCATTAACAGATGAGATTGAATAAAGTCTTATTTCCGCGCAACCGTGTACATTGGCCGGCGCCTGTTGAACCCGTTATCAGCGCAGGATCACCAAAGACAGGAATATTAACGACGATACCAGACCTAATAGACTCCTAACTGCATGAAGTCGTCCCCACTTTTGCAGAAGTTCTTGAGTCCTCCCGGCCTTCTTGTCCAGCCCCGGATCGAGCAGCTCTTTATTGATCGGCATTATCACAATCAGGGTAAACGGCACAGCCGCAAAAATAAATAACGTCCCGATAAGCCACATAAAGCCGGCGCCCATCAGCCAAAGGACAATACCGGATATAGTCGCCACCGCAACAAGTCCTACCTGCATTTTTGAAGCCCGCTTGTAACTGGGACCGAAAACCGTTGCAGCCACCTCGCGGCCGCACTCCATTCGCGCCGGATGCTCGCCAAGGTTGATGTAAATCGCTATGGCCGTGAAAAAGAGCGCGCTCAAAACGGCTGTGAATTGAAATAACTCGGCCATTGATTTTCCTCTGAGCACTGTAGTGGATGTCTATCTCTGCATACTCGAAGATAACTCCGGCCCAGAGGAAAATCCAACCGTTCTTATTGTGTTTCTATTTCAATGCTATGGGCAGAATCCTTTCCGTTGCCTGCCTGAATATTATGAAGACGGCGACTCTTTTTCTGCCCGCGAACTGCAAAAAGGTCGAGCGGGCCATAGGCATCGTTATTTGCCTCTGTTTCCTGCAGTGCCGCAGCCGAAATCTGCGCCTTGTTGGCCGATCCGCCGACGATGACAACAAGGTCGCGAACAAACCCGTTCATCCGTGCGGCCTGCCCGTTCATCTCTTCTGATGCGGCGGCGGCCTCTTCGGCATTGGATGCATTCCGCTGGACAACCTCGTCCATATCGCTCACGGCCCGGTTGAGTTGTTCGATTCCCTGGGATTGCTCACCGGATGCAGCCGCAATCTCACTGACCAGTTCGCTCATCTTTACCGCGCTGGAGGCTACATTTGAGAACTCAGCGCTGGTTTTTTCAACTATCTCGGACCCATCTTTGATCTTCTTAACAGTACCCTCGATCAGGTCGGCGGTATTCTTCGCTGCATCTGCCGCTCTCATGGAAAGATTCCTTACCTCGTCTGCGACTACGGCGAATCCGGCGCCGGCTTCCCCGGCCCTTGCAGCCTCCACTGCGGCGTTGAGCGCCAGCAGATTTGTCTGAAAGGCGATTTCGTCGATCGTTTTTATTATTTTCGAGACCTCCTCACTTGCTCTCGAGATCTGTGTCATCGAGGAGGTAAGCTGACCCATTGAGTCATTAGCCCGTGAGACCACCTGGCTGGTTTGAGCCATCAGACTCTTGGCCTGACCGGCGTTATCGGCGTTTTGTCTGGTCATCGCGGCCATCTCTTCAAGAGACGAGGACGTCTCCTCGATGGAGGCCGCCTGCACCGATGCTCCTTCCGCCAGTTCCTGGCTGGCGCCCGAAACCTGGCTGGATGCGGCTGAAACCTGGTCGGAGGATTCGGTCAGCCCGTCGACAACTCGCCTGATGGGGCCAGAGATTCCCCTTGTCAGTAAAGTGGCGAAAACAAGGCCGATAAGAGCGCCGACCAGTATGAATCCAATGATGAATTTTTTTCCGCTGGATGCATTGTCGGTGAACGCGATTATTGCTTGGCGTCCTATTTCATTGGCAGTTTTTAAAGTTTTCTCTGCCAGTTCCTCGATCCGCTTGATATTTTTTTGTAGGGCTTCGCTGTTGTGCAAACAACGGTTAAAAGTTGCCAGATAAACATCGGCCTTGCTTTTCAACGCATCGCTCGATGCGGCGAGGCCTTTCATCTGAGAAAGGTTTTCGGGCACCTTCTCCGCATTTCGTCCAAAGGCAAAGAAATAGGTTGCATTCAGCCTGGCCTGCAGCATCAGGACCTTTATACGGTCTGCCTGCTGTAATTTATTCAGACCCGCGTCGACGCTTTCCACTGTTTTCGCGACTTGTTTCTCCACGTCATCGACATATACGCCGGCGCAAATGATCACACCCCATGGCTTAAAGTATTTTGCGCAGGTGACTTTCGGGAAGACGGCATCTCCCATACCTGGCTTGTTCCAGAAGTAATCGGTATATGATTCCCCGTTTTTGACCGCTCCGTCCACTACCTCCTTCATGAACGTCTTGCCGGTTTTCTTATCCTGGATCTTTGAGAAGTCTTTCCCCTCGAGAGATCGGTCACTTCCATGAGCTACAAGGGTCAGGTCCTCCTTAACAACGAAGTAATAATTGGTCCCATCGAAATGAATATTGCGCACTGCGTCCAGCGCCGTCTCTTGTGACATGCCCTGATCGTAATGGAACTTGAGAACGTCGTAGCCGACGGCAACAACGTTCTTGATTTCTTTAAGCGAATAATCCTTGAGAATTTTCTCATTGATATCGGTAATTTCCTTTTTAGTGGCCAAAGTAGCTTTACCGGCTTCGTCTTCGGCCATAGCGGCAATCTGTTCACCCGCATTCTGGAGGTCTTTCACAGCTTTTGCATCGTCTTCTTCCAGTTTCTTTATTTCATCCACTGCCTGCTTATAGGCCTGTTGAGCATCTGCTATTTCCGCCACCGAGTCGCTGCGCCCCATCCTGGATTCCAACGCAGAAGTCAGAGTGGCCAGTTCGCCAAGACACCCGATGAGTTTGTTGTAGGTTCCCTCATCTTTCTTTATCACATATTCTTTCTCCAGGATTCTTGCTTCCAGGATTTTGCCTCGAACTTCCTGCGAGGACACATTGACATTTCCGGCAGTGTTTACTCTGCCCAGGCTCAGGAACCCAGCCGCGCCCACGGCCGCTCCGATGAGTATCAGAGCTATGAAGCCAACGAATATTTTAGTTCCAACTCCCATGCCAACTCTTTTCATCCTCTTATCCTTCCAAACTTGAAAGTTCTGTCAAATCATACTCCTTCTTTTGAATTCAACGTAATCTACAATGATATCGACAGGTTTTCCGAGATGGTTGACACTGAAAAAACCCTTATTGACCACTTACGTCTACTAAGGGTCTTCATCTGATTGAAAGCAGATATGACTGAAGGTTTACTTTCCGGTTTTTGATACCGAGCTTGATACGAAGATTATAGCGATGAGTCTCGACCGTCTTGTAGGCCATATTCAGCAAGGATGCTATTTCCTTGCTTCTCTTGCCTTCTTTGATGAGATGAGCAATCTGAATTTCCGTGGGGCTAAGCGCATGGAAATCCGAATGCATATTTGTAACAAAAGGGGACAAGATCTTTTCCAAAGATGACTCGATGAGTTCCAGATAAGTCTTTTGATTTTGGTCCAGTCCGCTCTTTTTCATTCTATCCAGATACGGCAGGACCAATTGCTTTAAATTTGACTGAATGTCGTTTTCAAGCTTCCTCAAGTCGGCTTCCCTGTTTTTGAGCAGGACCCTCAGCGCGGTATTGATCTCCTCTAGCTGCCCGGCCTTTTCTTCGAGTTCCTTTTCCCTCTGATACAGGGATTGCTCCAGCATCCTGCCGCTCGATATGTCCCGAATTGATTCGATGGCGCCAATCAGATTTTGGTCGCGGTCATGCAGCGCCGAAGCAGCGCCCCACATGTAAGCCCCTGCTCCCCCACAGGCATTGGGAACATAGGCTTCACCAAAGATCACGTCGCTGTCCCGGGTGATGAAATAATATTCGCAGCTACCCTCGACAGGTGGTGGGACCGGAGCACACCGGCCGGGATCTACACGCTCCAAGGAGCTGTCGGTACCGGCGGCTTCCGGGTTTAAAGCTAAATCGATCAGTATCGGCCTGGGTTTCCCATAAAATGGGGTAGCGTAGGCGTAATCCCCTTTTCCGAGAATATCCTGTTTCCGAATTCCGGTCATTTTTTCAATAGCTTTGTTCCAGGCGATCACCTTTCCGGCTTTGTCTATGACGAAAGTTGCGTCGGGAAGAAAATCGATAACTTGCGTCAACTGGCGCAGCCCAGCTTCGAGAGCATCCATATTGGGGAGTCCGTTGGCGCGGGATGTAGACGGAGCGGCGTCTTCCGAGGTATTTGGAAGTTTGATTCTGGCCATTGGCAAAACCTCCCCGCTGTGAAATGGAAAAGTAACCCTGGGGGAGGGGTTTTTGGCTGTCACAGTTATGCTTCAGGCACGTTACGATTGAAAGACATTATCCTTCAAAAAGAAGAATCTGCAAAGCGAAGAATTGCTCCAACATCTTCCGCCGATATTCATTTCCGGGGCAACATCCGGAGAATACTGTAAATTCACATTTTTTCACGCGCTTGCGAAGCTTCTCCATCGCGGTCCGGAAAAATCTCTCATTTCGTCATTCCGGCAGGGCTTTTACCGGAATCCATTGAGTTTGAGCCGGAATCCATTGAGTTTCTTGCCCTGAAAGGGCTGCATAGGGTAGCCCAGGGTCAGCAACGCGCCACCCTGGGGAGAACAGGACCATAGATTACTTGCAATACCCTGATTGATTAACCTGCTTACAACGAATAAAATGTACAATTAATTTGGATTCTGACTGCATTACCCGTTTGAATCGGTCAACTGAGATGAGCCGCAAGGAAGGACAGATGGAGTTGCAACGGTGCGAATCGTCATTAACCCTGAGCAGGCCTGTGGAGACTTCTCGAACCGCGGCCCTTTGCGCCCTGTTTATCGCCGGATTCGCAACCTTTATTAACCTCTACGCCACCCAGCCGCTGCTGCCTGACTTTCGCCGGCTTTTCAACGCGTCGGAACTGATGGTAAGCCTGACCGTGAGCGCTCCGGTGCTGGCGGTGATGCTTGTCGCTCCCCTCGTAGGGCTGATGGCTGACGCCGTGGGGCGCAAAAAGGTAATCGTTGCGGCCATACTGGGGCTGGCTGTGCCCACGGCCTTGACTGCAACGGCAGCCAATTTGTATCAACTTATCATATGGCGGTTTCTTCAGGGTCTCTTCGTTCCCGGAATCATCGCCGTAGCCATGGCATACATAAGTGAAGAATCTCCGCGCCACTCCGTGGGCTCCACCATGGCGATCTATGTGACCGGCACTGTCGTTGGCGGGTTTTCGGGACGTTTCGTTACGGGCATCGTTGCGCATCACTGGGGCTGGCGGACCGCCTTTGTCGTTCTTGGCGCGCTCACGTTGGCAGGGGCCGTTGCGACATGGCGGATTATGCCGAAGGCTAGAAAATTCGTCCCCCAGAACAGCGCTGCCGCATTGCTCAAGTCTCTGATGAGCCACCTCCGCAATCCCCAGCTTCTGGCGACATATGCCGTCGGATCGAGCGTATTGTTCAGTATGGTCGCAGCCTTTACGTACGTGAATTTTTACCTTGCGGACAAGCCTTTTTACCTGGGGCCGGCCGCCCTGGCAGCGATCTTTGCCGTCTACCTCATTGGCGCCGCGATTACACCGGTGGCAGGGCGCCTCCTGGATCGCGTCGGTTACCGGAGCGCCCTGATGGTAGCTACAGGCATCATCGCATCCGGCATGTTGCTGACCCTGGTTCGCTATGTTCCCGTTATCATCGCCGGGCTGGCCATCGGGGCAACTGGCGTGTTTATCTGCCAGGCGGCGGCATCGAGCAATGTCGGTAAGGCGGCAGGAATTGCGGGTTCTTCCGCTGCCGGTCTCTACGTTGCGTTTTACTACTTTGGCGGATTCGGCGGCTCGATTCTTCCCGGCTTTTTCTGGAAGCAGACCGGATGGTCCGGTTGCGTAGCGATCATCATCTGTATTCAGATGCTTGCCGCCCTGATCGCCTATCGATTCTGGAGGGACTGAATCTTTTTGATGTCCCGCGAGCTTGAAGGAAAAAGCGATGAGCGATCGTTTCGCAGCTATCAGGCAGGCTGTTGTGGATGGGCGGTACGCCGAGATCGAGACCCTGGTCCAAAGGGCCGTCGATAATAACGATGATCCCAACGCCGTTATCGATGAAGCGCTGATAGGCGCGATGGAAATTGTCGGCAAAAGGTTTGCGGCCGACGAGATATTCGTTCCGGAAATGCTCCGCTCGGCCCTGACCATGAAGAAGGGGCTGGAGCTCATAAGGCCGTTGCTCACCGGTACTGGCCCTCGATCCAGAGGCGCTGTCGTTATCGCAACCGTCGAAGGCGACCTCCACGATATAGGCAGGAATCTCGTCGCGACGATGTTGGAGGGGGGCGGCTTCGATGTGGTGGACCTGGGGGCCGACCTGAGCGCCGGAAAAATTATTTCTAAAGTGCAGAAACTGAAGCCTGACATTCTGGCTCTTTCAACACTGCTTACCGCGACGATGCCTCAACTGGGAAAGGTGATCGGAGCGCTTGAAGCCAAAGGACTGCGCGGCAGTGTAAAAGTCATGGTCGGAGGAGCGCCGGTCGACCGCGAATTCGCCGAAAAGATCGGCGCCGACGGTTATGGGAAAGACGCCGGTGAAGCCGTCGAATTGGCCAAAAAATTCTGCTCCCCGATTCAAGCAACGGAAACTGGGAAATGATAAAATCTGCAACCCTCTAACACGGAGTTGCGTTCAAGACTGGGCGGGGATAAACCCCGCCCCTGCAGAAGAACCGTGCGATAATGCCGTAGGGGCGGGGTTTATCCCCGCCCGAAGCACCAGACTTGAACGCAACTTGGTATAACACGGTAATGCCGGAAGAAATTATTTTCTTTTGCTTTTTCCGCTCACTGTTCACTGTTTTGCGGCTTCGCGTGAATAATTCAAACTATTCGCGGACGCGGGACCCACAATTTACTTATCTTGTTGATTGCTGGCCCTGTTACAATGTTTCCGGCCCCCAAAGTAGACAAATTCAAAGGCCGTTGCGTCAAACCATGAAAAGGAAATTAAAAAACGGCTTTGAAGACGACCCATCAGGAGGACAGAAATGAATGCAAGGAAGATCACAGTGTTAGCGGCCGTTGGGCTTGCTCTTTTTATGATTGTTCCCACCACGGGCGCAAAGGCCGACGATTGCCCCTACTGCAATCCACTTCTTTTTCCGTTGGCCGTGGCGGGAGCCGTCGTCGGGACAGCAGCAGCTATCGTGACTGCTCCATTCTGTCCCTACTGTGGACCTTACGGACCTTACCCTTACTACTATGGTCCAGGCCCAGGCCCCGCCTATTATGGTCCACCTCCGGCGCCCGCATATTACGCACCCGGCCCCGGCCCCGCGCCATATCATGCCAGGGTATGGGTTCGCGGCCATTACGATCGCAATGGAGCATGGGTCCCCGGACACTGGCGAGTTAGAAAAGACTAGAAAAACCTTGCGGAGCCTCGAGTAGAACCGTCTGAATCCGTCCGGTAGATGCGCCGTCTTCCACGCCGGCGCATCCATCCGTTCTGTTTTGCCCTTTTCCTCACCAACTAAAAACTAAAAACTCTTGGAGTCCTCATGAGTAATTTGACCGCATTCCTGGAAACCATCGGATACGCCGAGGAACCTTTCGGCATGTTCTATACGGACACGGAACCCGAGAGCGGATTCGTGCCCAAAGAGGGCGCCGTCTTCTCCTACGAAATGGAACAGCGGGGCGAAGTAGACTTTTCTGCGCTCTTTCAGAACTGGTCTTGCGTAATGGGAAACATATGGCTTGCCCGAAAGAAAAATACCGCCGCCTATTTCGAAGCCGGCCGCTTCGGATGCGTGGGTGGTTCGTTTTACCTGGGCTTCCACAAGCCACAGCTCGAATCCATTGCGCATTATGTCTCAACCGGCATCCCGGGCCGGTCCCAAGGCGAACGATACCTTCCCTCGCCCGAGGTGACACGGCGATTTTTTGAAACGCTGGACCCCCGGCCCGCGCCCTCGAGGTTCTGCGTGTTCAAACCGGTCAGCCAGTTCAAGGAAAACGAAACCCCGGAAGTTGTCACCTTCTTTGCCAGGGGCGAGGTCATGGCGGGTCTGTGCACGCTTGCCACATTCGTTACCGAGGACTTCGAAGCGGTTGCCTCGCCATTTGGCGCCGGCTGCAGCTATATAGTCACATGGCCCCTGCACTACCTGAAACAGGGCAGGATGCGGGCCGTTATAGGTGGCTGGGACCCATCGGACAGGAAGTTCATGAAGACCGACGAGATGACTTTTTCGATTCCCTATGAAATGTATTCTCTTTTCCTCGAACGATGGGAAAATTCGTTTCTGCTTACCGACACCTGGACCGGGGTAAAGAAGAAGATCTCACGAAGCCGGGAAGCATGGGGTGAATAGCGACTGGAGCGTGCAACCAGGCGCGGATGGGTACAGGCATCCAACCCGCCATTTTCTCGGATTGGCACGGACCTGAAAAATTTCGGCAGGGCATTTCAGCCGCAATCCCGATGAGTTTCCTGCCCTGAAAGGGCTGCATAGGACAGCCCAGGGTCAGCAACGCGCCACCCTGGGGAGAATAGGACCACAAATTATTTGTGATACCCTGAAAGGGTTGCATAAAAACATCCCGCTCCGCGAAAATCCCACATTTCGTCATTCCGGCAGGGCTTTTGGGCGGAATCCAGTGTTTTCATTGAATGGCCGGATTAACGAGCAATTTCTCCAGAGAAGCTGGACCTCGGCTCAAACGGCTTCTTCGAGGAAATATCAAGAAAATCGCCGCAATCGCCCACGCCAAAAACCCTGCAGGGGTGACGGCCATGGAAATCTCTGTCGTCATGGAAATCTCCCGGCCGCCCAAAAACCATCGGGTATGGTGCTCATTGTCAGAAACTGTATTTGGGCAACAGCCCTTAAAGCCCTTCCTACGGAAGAACCGTGCGGCAATGCCGTAGGCGCGGGGTTCTTTTGTCGTCGAAGAATCCCCGCCCGGCAACTCCTTCTTTATCGAAACCTTACAATGAGCTATATTGCAAGACCGCAAACCTGGAACGGGCGGGGATCACCCTGCCCGGATCTTGCGAGTAAGCCTTCCGATAAGGAAATTAGATGAAAATCTCCCGAGGAATCCACGGGCTTAAAGGGCTCAGAAGGTTTGGCCAGATCTCCAGGGTCCTCATCAAACACGGAGCGGGGGACCTTCTTGAAAGGCTTCTCAGCGGCAGGAAAACACGCCCGGAGGTCTCGGAGGGCGAGATGCTTCTGAGCGGCGGGCTCCCTTCTGCGCGCCGCATTCGGCTGGTGCTTGAGGAACTGGGGCCCAGTTTCGTGAAGCTGGGGCAGATCATGAGCACCCGGGCCGACATTTTCCCTCCCGAATACATAGCCCAATTCAAAAAGCTCCAGGACATGGTGCCTCCCGTCCCTTTCGGGGAGGTCAAGGCGGTTATCGAAGGCGAACTCAAGCGCCCTTTGTACGTGATCTTTGCCGAATTCGAAGAAAAATCCATCGCGGCGGCTTCGGTGGGCCAGGTACACATCGCGAAGCTGCATTCGGGTGAGAAGGTCGCGGTCAAGATTATCCGGCCCGGAATCGACCGGCAGATAAAAGAAGACATTCGCCTGATGTATTTTTTGGCCGCAAAGGCGGAAAAAGCACTGGAAATCGGCCGGGTCATAGGCGCAACGAATCTTGTCCGGGAATTCGAACGCAATATCACCCGTGAACTCGACATGATGATCGAGGCCGGAAGCATAGAAAAATTTGCAGGTAATTTCGAGGAAGTCGACGAGATTTACATCCCGAAGGTCCATTGGGACTATACGACCAGGTCCGTGCTCGTGATGGAGCACATCGACGGCATGAAGATGGACCAGGTCGAAGAGATCCGCGCGGCCGGAATCGACCCGAAAGAAGTGGCGCTGATCGGGCTGCGCTCCTTTTCCCGCCAACTGATGCTCTACGGCTTCTTCCATGCCGACCCGCACCCTGGAAACACGCTGGTCATGTACGACGGGCGGGTGAGCCTCGTCGATTTCGGTATAACCGGGTATCTGGACGAAGAGATGATGCGCCAGATCGCCCACCTCTTCCTGGGATACGCCGAACACGACTACGACATGGTTATGGACGCCCTGGCGGAGGCAGGGCTGATAGACGAGAGCATGGACCTCAAAGCGTTCCGGACAGACCTCAAGGATATGAGCGAATCCTTCTACGGCCGCTCCCTTCAGCACATCTCGGTAAAGGACGTCTACGACCAGTTGATGGACCTCGTTTTGAAATACCACGTCAGGCTGCCGAGAAATCTCTTGCTGCTTCTGAAAACATTTATTCAGACCGAGGCGCTGGGAAAGATACTCGGCAGCGACGCAAGCATCCTCGAGGTGACCAAACCTTATGCTAAAAAATTGCTCCAGCGCGGCTTGAACACCCAGAGCATGATGAGAAACCTCGACAGGGAGGGCCGAAAGCTAAGCGGCTACACGAGGAGCATCCCCAAATATCTGAACGACATCCTGAGGGAGACCGCGGCGGGCAGGCAGCGGGTCGAAGTGCGCCACACCGGCCTCGATGAAGCCCGGTCTCAGGTCGAAAAAGGCGCAAACCGCCTGACGGTCGGCATAATAATTGCCGCGTCGATCATAGCCGGCGCAATGATCCTGAATTCCGGCCAGAAAATCATGGAATTCACTTTCAACCTTTTCGGCGCACAGACCGTGTCGCTTACGGCAATCCTGGGAGTAAGCGGCTACGCGGTGGCAACCCTTCTAGGAATCTGGCTGATCGTCTCCATACTGCGGTCCGGAAGGCTCTGAACCTTTGTAACCGTTCAACACAGAGACACAGAGAACACAGAGAAAAACCCCGCGCAGCGATAGAACCAAAAAGAATTATTCTCTTTCGCTTTCTTCTTTCGCCTTTTCTGTTCACTGCTCACTGTTGACTCTCTGCGTCTCCGCGCCTCCGCGTGATATGGTTTTGGCGAACGCTTTCCGTCTTACCCCTTGCTTTCGCAGCGCTTTTTTGTTATTAATCTAGCTTGGTTTGCGCCCATAGCTCAGCTGGATAGAGTGCCGGACTACGAATCCGTAGGTCGGGTGTTCGAATCACCCTGGGCGCGTTGTAAATTCAATGGGTTACGGCAGTCGGTCGTAACCCATTTTGCTTGTGAGCCTATTTTGTCCCCACTCTGTCCCCACAAAAGAGAATACATAGTGTGATGGCATGTGAAAAGTCCTGCCTCTCCAGGGCGTTCGCTCTTGCTCCAAGAATGTATACAGAGTTGCACCTGAACACGATCAATTCAAAAGCATTCGAGCATGCCTGTGAATTACCCGGCTAAAAAGCTAATTATCAGCCTTCCGGTGAAGGACGAGCAGTGATGATGCAGCTTGCCGGCGTGATGACGATGGACGGCCAAAAGATGACGATGAAATAGCCCGGCCGCTGCTTCCGGTGCGCCGAGGCTGTAGAACATTACTTCGGCGGCGCTTGACAGAATCGCGGGGCAGTTCTTATTTTTCAGTTCAGTAGAGGCAATTAATTCTGAACTTAACACCCGGACACCGTCCCCTTGAAGGACAGTCCGGGTTTTTTTTGTGATGAGGGCAAAGGGGCAGGTGATTTTCCGGAACAGATAACCAATCAGGTCTCCCCGAACGCCGGGCTTCTTACAGCAATGATTTCGCAAAATTGGCATTCTAATACGAATTCGCTGTCATACATTAAACTATAATTGTATACTCCCTCCCTGAATAACTCATCAAGGAGGGGGACCGAAGATGAGAAAGACGACTATTAAGAACCATCTTGAGCAGGAACAGATTCGAAAGGAGATGCAAGGCTCGGAGACAAGGGAGCAGTTCCAGCGCTGGCAGGCTATTTATTTGTTGGTCAAGGGATTGCGGGTTGAACAGGTTGCTGAGTACGTCGGCGTAGCCAAGGGCACAATTCATCAGTGGGTATTCCAGTATAATCACCAGGGTCCTGGATCTTGTTCCCTTCAGGGACGAGGAGGAAGGCGATTCGGCATAATGTCGGTCGAGGAAGAGGCGGGTCTGCTTGAAGGCATCCGGGCTGAAGCCGAAAGAGGCGAAATAGTAGGCGCCTTTTGGCTTCGGGAGATGGTGGAAAAAAGGCTGGGCCATGAAGTGTCGAAGGATTATCTCTACGATCTTTTGCACCGCCATGATTGGCGAAAGGTCGTGCCTAGGCCGCGACATCCTAATGCTGACGTGGAGAAACAAGAGGAATTTAAAAAAAATTTCCGGAGCTGGTGGCAACCGCCAGCCAGAGTTTCCCGCCGGAAGACGTCCGGCCACTGAAAGTGTTCTTTCAGGACGAAGCACGGTTTGGAAGGATTTCAGACCTCTTCAGTTGCTGGGCGCCTAAAGGTGTTAGACCTGTCGTTCAGGCTCAGATCATAAGGCAATACACCCATGTCTTCAGTGCGGTATGCCCACATGATGGTGAATCGTTCTCTTTGATCTTGCCATACGCGGACAGTGAGTCGATGGAAATTTTCATGGAGGGATTATCCGAGCAGTATAGCCAGCACCGTTTGATCCTCGTGATGGATCAGGCTGCATGGCATCGGACATCCAATCTTAAAAAGTTTGCAAACATCCGGATTATTTACCTTCCGCCTTATTCGCCGGAGGTGAACCCGACAGAGCATTTATGGGAACATATCAGGGAGAAATATCTGCGGAATGGCTTTTGGCTTTCGATGGAAACTCTTGAGGATATGCTTGAAAGGGCCCTTGTTTTAGTGGAAAAGTCAAAGCAGATAGTCCAAGGCCTGGTGGGGTTTCATTGGACTTTAGTTTAGTTTTTGATAGCGAACT
>CAVUGX010000022.1:0-344238 GCA_963741035.1 uncultured delta proteobacterium | reverse complement strand
CGACGAGATCAAAAGGCATGCCAAGACATTCATTACGCTCAATAAGCGGTACGTCCCCAAGATGTTGGAGCTTTTTCCGATCCTGATGAATGTCGTTGACGCTCGGCACGAAACGGCCATTCGGTGGTTGAAGTGGTTGGGCTTTCAGTTTGATCCCGAGCCGATTCCTGTCGGCGTATGGGGGGAACCCTTTTTAAGATTCCATATGGAGAAATAGATGGGTCCAGCCTTAGCTATAGCAGGCATTGGTGCAAGCATTTTGGGCGCTGGCGTGTCGGCATATGGGCAGATGCAGAGCGCGAACTATAACGCCCAGGTCGCCAGGAATAACCGGATCATGGCGAACCAGAACGCCTCGATCACCCTGCAGCAGGGCCAGCAGCAGGAAGAGAGTAAGCGCATCCAGACGGGCGAAAACCTCGCTAAGCTCGGGGCTGGGCTTGCGGCCTCCGGGGTGAATCCCAATGAAGGTTCGGCGCTGAGCGTCAAATCAAGCCTCGCCGAAACCGGGGAGCTGGACGCGTTGACCATCCAATATAATTCAGACCTCCAGGCGCGAAATCTCCAGTACGCGGTGGCGATGTACGGTTCTCAGGCGCAACTTGATACATCTCAAGGCGAGTTGGGCGCGATGAGCTCGATCCTTGGAGGCGCGTCGAGCGTGTCAAGCAAGTGGCTGCAGTATCAGCAGTTCGGGGTATTGGGGAACAGCAATCCGTCTACGAGCATTTCAGGTTCTAGCGACTGGATAGGAGGTAACTGATGCCCATCGTACCCGGTACTGATGTTTCCTTCGTCCCCAACGTCCAACCCCAAGGTCAGAGCGTCTTGAATACCATCGACAGGGCCGCGCCTGAAAACTTCGGCGCTCAGGTCTGACAGACGCTCAGCCAGACCGGGGATATGCTTGCGCAGCACGCAGTTCAAAGGCAGCAGCCTATTAACGAAACGAATGTAAATGACGTCTATGCGAACCAGTTTTCGCCGGCAGCCCGAGTCATCTATCAAAAATACATGTCCCTGGAGGGTGAAGAGGCCGAAGCCCGTTTCCCCGAATTCCAGCAGCAAATGGATGATCTGCGCCAACAGGTCCGCAGCAGCCTCCCCAATATGATGCAGCAAAAAGCATTCGACGAGGCGAGCACGCGCAGAGTTCAGATGAATCTGGACGGGATGGCCCGATACGGCGCTGCTCAAACCAAGGCCTGTGAACGGAATACCCATACGGCGCTTATGGCCGATCTCACAAACGAGGCCGAGGCGAACTGGAATAATCCGCAGCGCCTTCAAAACGTGCGCGATCGTATGGACACACAGACGGCCGATTATGGCAGTAAGCACGGCTGGTCAGGAGACGTTTTCCGCTACCAGGTCGGAGAGAATAACGACAAGCTCTGGACTGCGGTTATAAAGCGCCAGGCGCTGTCCGGAGATTACTCCGGTGCAATGAAGACCTATCAGGATCAGGTATCTGCCGGCAGGATTTCGGGCGGCGCGCAGGGGGAGATCGAGAAAGTTTTTCAAGCCCATCCAAGACCTTTACCAAGCTCAGAACGCGTACGGCAGCGTCACGGGCGGCCACTTAGCGCAGGCCATAACAGGGGAAGCGCAACGTCAGGGAGTTGATCCGAGCACGGCCCTTACAATCTGGAGCGCAGAAGGTGGCGTTACGAACCCGGCCATGAAGAATCCCAGTTCATCAGCCACGGGTATCTTCCAGCATATCGATAGCACTTGGCAGACCCAGGGCGGTTCTGACCAGGACCGCTTTGACGCCAATCGCCAGATTCAACTCGGTGTGGCTCTTGCAGAAGAGAATCGGCAGGCCCTTGCCAAAGACCTTGGCCGCCAGCCGCAGCCGTGGGAGGTCTACCTTGCCCACCAGCAGGGGATTGAAGGGGCAACGGCATTACTCCACGCCGATCCGAACGCAAGCGCAGCGGGTGTCCTTGGCGGCAGCGCCAATAAGCTGACTCTGAACGGCATTCCTGCCGACGCGACCGCCTCACAGGCACTCAACATCATCCGCAACTATGTCGATAAACACGCGCAGATGGATACTCCTGAAGGCAATCCCAGCGCTCAGAATACTGCTCAGAACTACGAGCAGCACATGAATCAACTTGCAACCAGGCGAAGATCGATAATCCCGGAGATCCAACTGCGTCGGAGCGGTATCAGAAAAATTACGCACAGCAGGCGGCCCAGCAAATCCATGCCCAGCAGATGACCGATCAAGCCAACAGGCGGATTCTGGATAATTCGCTCACCGGCCCCAATCCCGTTATGTCATGGAAGGATTTCATGTCCGACCCGGCCCGAGTCGATGCGTATCAAGCCCTTTTTAAAAATGACAGGTCAGTCTATGACCAGGTGGATAAGGCGATCACGACAAACGCTTTGCGTGCGTGGGACCCGCCGCCGACCGAACAGACCCAGCAGCTCTACAAACAGCTCACCGGCATGTCCAGCTCTGACAGAGAAGGCTTCGCACAGATGGATCTCAATCCCTATTACGGGGGAATGCCGGCGACTCAATATTATGATCTGGTGAAGACTCAGCAAAAGATTCAGGACAAGGACGCTACTGAGGCCGAGAAACACATTGAGCTGACTTCGGCTATTGCGACCATGAAACCGTTATTAAAACAGGCCCGGGTCACCCCGGATTCTCCGTATTTCAGGATGGGATGCCGATTTCGCGTTTCCAGCCGGTCAGAAACAGTATAATGACTTCGTCGGCACGTTCGGAAACGCAATCGACACATCGCGGCAGAATAACCAGGGGAAAGATCCCGACTGACATGGACGTGCGCGGAATCGCCCAGGATATTTTATTCCCTCCGAGGACCCATATCCCAGCAGAGCAAGTTATAAGGGATGCGAAGGACGCCACGAATACCGGGAAATCAAGAGCAGGCGATCCCTCTGGAGGCATCTGCGAGGTACGAAGCCGTCTTGAAAGCGGAAAACTATCCCGTCACGCCAGCCAACCTCAAAGCCCTCTATGACCAGGACCAGAAGGCGGTGGCAAAGTGAGCTATGGCTTAAGCGCTCTTCCCGACCAGCCGAAGCAGTACGACTTGTCGTCTCTTCCGGACCAGCCGCAGACGGCACAATTGCCTGTAGACCAAATGATCCCGGACTTCGGCGGACAATCGGGATACACCCCTGGGCCGTTTAAGGAGCCTCCAGTCGCTCCGAACCTCTTGCGGGAAAACGCACCGCGGATTCAGCAAGACGTCTGGAATATCCAGGCGCAACCGATGGCGGGTCCTCTCCGCGAGCAAGCCTTGCGTCCGGGCCGGACCTATGCAAGCGGCATCACAGAAAACCTCGAAGCAGGACTGCGAATCGGCTTTAACCATGAGGTTTCAAATCTCGTATCTCATATTTCACAGCTCCGGGAAGTCCCGAAGAACAAGGACTTGGTGTAACTCCGCTGAAACCTCCGAACCGGGAAGAGATATTCAAATCAACTTTCAATGCGATGAACAAGGCGCTCCAAGTTGACAAGCTCGCCCCGCCGAAAGATTTCGCGGACGCCCTTGCGCGTGGCGTGGGCGAATCCGGTGCGCCTCTGGCCGAGACTATGGCGCTTTCATACTTGACGGGCGGCCTGCTCTCTCCCCTCACAGCAGGAATTGCCACTAGAGTTCCATATGTTTACAACTGGCTTTTCCCGATAGCCAGAGATGCAATTACTTTTGGCGCCCAGAGCGCCTTGGAACCCGGTGCGATTGCTAAAGGCATCGAATTGGGCGCAGGTGCCGGCGCGATCATCTGAATGCTCGGACCATACGGCAGACTCACCAAGGCGATAGGCGGCGCAGCTTTGGGCGCAGGCCAGGAGTATGAGACGAACCCGCAGGCTCGGCTTATGGACTATGCCCGAAACGCCGCACTCATGGGCGCGTTCGCCGCGATAGGAGGAGCACACGGCATAACGGCGGACGAGGCGGCAGCAGGAACGATACTCGATTGGGCGAAGGGAAAGGGATACAGCGACGAGCCGCTCGCCAGGGCGATCAAGTTACAGGGCATCTCGCCACTTGCAAATGAGATGGCTGAGGAAGAGTGGCTGAGAACTCCAGCGACTTCGCCGTCGTCTCTTGACCAGTTGGCCTCTAAATTCAAACTCGTTGCCCGGAGGATTTCATTGCAGAGAGGGACAAGAGCGAGAAAAGGCCTTTTCTTACGCTATACACCGCTGAGGACATGAAAGATTGGCCGATTCATCTTACCGACGATGGTGCTTTGCTCTAACTCCCGATAAAGATATGGTGGGTGTCTTTAATAATTCTGGAAGAAAAGGCGCGGGAGAAGAAGCCTTAGCATTAGCGATAGCAAAAGGTGGCAAGACGCTGGATTGTGTTGAAGGTTTTCTCAGTAGATACTATGATAGCTTTGGTTTTGTGGAAAAAAAGAGAATACCCTGGGATGATAACAAAGCTCCAAAAGGATGGGATTATGAAAAATACGGCAGGAGAGACATCGTCTCCTTCGAGTTCCCAGAAGATTTCTCACGAGACCCCGCTGACACTGCAAGACGCCTTGGACTTGCTCGATCTGAAGGAGGCCTCGCTCGGACCGGAAAATTATGGGATCATGATCGGTGGCTGCAGAGCTTGCTAAAATCCAAGGGGAGGGATTGGATAATCAAACACCGCAAGGGCCTGGTGGAGGAACTGAATATGGTAGTCAACCTTTACAGAAATCCCCCGGAATCGCCAAAGAACCTGAAGGATAAAATCCAAAACCATTGAATTTCCCAACGTAGGCCCCGACATTACCGAGGCCGTCTCTGATTTGGCTGACAGTCGACGCAGGGCTTCCGCTGAAAGAGTTCGGGTAGAAGCTGGAAGCCCGCGCCCTGAAATAAAGCGCGATCGAATCGCTCCACCCAAATGGCTCGGATTCAAATGCGACCATCCTGCAAGGTCGGCCCCTTATGCATGTATGGCGTGCCCTTTTACTGATTCGAGACCAAAAAGCGGGAATTCCCGCTTCGAGCTTCTTGCTTCCTGCTTCGTGTTTTAGGCTTCTTTTATCAGATGACGGCAGTACCGGAATTTGGCAATTAAAATTATCTCGCCGAAATACGACGCTGATCCGATTAAAGGAATGGAACGAATTCTGAAAAGCACAATAGTTCACCACCGAGGCACGGAGAGCATAGAGAAAGTTCTTCGACGACAAAAGATTCAGAGGCAGGAAGTAACAGTCAGGTGTTGAGGTCTTTCCTAAAAGGATAATCGCAGAGTAACTCTCTGATGTAACTAACATGGAGTTTTTTGAAATTTTGTAAAGATTTTCATCTAAGTTGTTGTTTTTTCTGCGTCTCTGCGTGATACGGTTTTCGCCTTAATTCCTCAATTCTTTTGGTTTACGGAGGTTCGATCATGTCACTTATCGACGTAGAAGTAAGCGAAAATATCGGATTCATTTGTTTCAACAATCCCGCCAAGAAGAACGCATTGTGCCAGGAGTTGGTCGACGATGTCGTTCAGGCGCTCCATGATTTTAAAGAACGGAAGATCGCGGTAGTGATTCTGAGGGCTCAGGACGGATGTTCTGTCTGGTCTGCCGGACACGACATCAAGGAATTGCCTCATGTGCGGCGAGACCCGCTCGGCTATAATGACTCCCTGGAGAAGCTGCTTCGAGCGGTCCAGAAATATCCCGGGCCGGTCATTGCGATGGTCCATGGAAGCGTGTGGGGAGGCGCCTGCGATCTCGCCATGACCTGCGATATCATCATCGGGGATGAATCGTCGTCATTTGCGATCACTCCGGCGAAGCTTGCCCTGCCCTACAATGCCTCCGGCATTCTGCATTTTATCAACAGGGTCGGGCTCAATATCGCAAAAGAAATGTTTTTTTCGGCAGATCCTGTTATGGCGGAAAGAGCGGAACGTGTCGGCATACTCAACCATCTCGTTCCGTCCGATAAACTCCTGGAGTTTACGACGAATCTGGCAAAACGGATGACAGGGCGCTCTGCGCTTGCCATTTCCGTTATCAAAGAACAATTCAACCTTCTTGCGGGGGCACACCCCTTGGCCCCCGACGTCTTCGAACGCATCCAGGGCTTAAGAAGACAGGTATACGACAGCCACGATTATGAAGAAGGTGTTCAGTCGTTTGTGGACAAGCGCGCGCCGGTATTCAAAGGCGAGTGAGGATGACCGTTTTCATCTCATAAGCACATCGAAGTGATGAGGGGCGGGACCACTTCCCGCGTCTCGCCCCTGTGCCGGGTTCAAAGACAATTCAGGGATTTAGGAATTCACTCCCTCAATCCTTCAATTCGTTTATAATTCGCTTATTCCTTAATAGGGATTTAGGGGAGGATCAGGTGGAGCGCTCGAACGCTGCTTTAATTGCGATACTCTGCTTCTGCTTCATTGGTATCCTTTGCCTTGCCGCGGTAGCCGCCGCACAGCAGCAACAAAATTCACCGACAACAACTGTGCCTCCACAAACCACCCCTCCCCGGCACGGCGCTCCTCCCCCCGGTTTCGGTCCGGGTCCGGAGCAGGCCCCAGTGCCGCGCCCGCTGGTGCAAAAGGGTCCCGGGAGCCAATTCATCAGGAATCATCCGGGCAAGATCGGCGGGCCGATCTATTTAGAGCATGTTCAAAGACATCCCCATCCCGGTTTTGGAGTTGTGCAAAATACAAATATTTTGGTGGTAAATAACTATTATTTCACCATATTACCTAATGGTTATCCTTACTGCGACGGCGGCTATATTGACGTGGACCCTCAACTGGACTGCTATACCTGGTATGACGGAGATAACCTGTTTCCACCGGGGTGGTATTGGACATGCGATTAAAGTCCGAAGGAGGAAGCAAGAAGCGCGAAGCAGGAATTAAAAACGTAGTGAGGAACGAGAAGCTGGAAGCGGGAATGGAGTCCTTCGTTTTTCTCCCTGCTCCCTGCTTCACTTTTGCTTCTTGCTTCCTCCTTTCCTGGTCTTATATTCTGACGGCAATAACAAACCACTACCGCCTCGGCGCACGGACCATGGAAAATACGAATTCGTTCGACTGGTTACTGGTTATAAAAGACATCGCCTGGTTTGCTCCCCTTGTTTGCACCTATGCGTCAGTTCACTGCGCCATTGCGTATGCCAAGTGTTCGCCAAGGCATTTTTCTTCACTCGCAACATTCGCCATGGCCTGGGCCGTGCTGCTGCCCTATTACGGGCATTTGCCCGGAGTATCGCAAAATGAGCTTCTGTCGCACTTTCAGGGTCTGCTTCTGGTGATCGCGGGCGGCCCGCTTCGGCGCCAGGCCGATATCCTGAGGACAAAAGACGAGTACATGGAAATCCGGCGTTTTGACAGGTGGGCCCTGATTTTTCTGCTGCTGCTGATAGTTCCCCACTTCATCGAACTGCCGAACCATCCTCACCTGATCATCGACCATCTCCCTGTAATCGACCAATGGATCGGGGCCGTGTTGCTGCTGTTAGGCTATTGGTCGATTGCAGACGGCGTAAAGTCTATAACGAGGGACAACAAATGGATATGGCTGGCGTTCGTGCTCGCTTTGTACGCCGAGCTCGAAATCATGTATTCGATAAGTTTTTCGATGGGTTTCATAGCAGGGAGCGATTCGCTGTCTATGCCCTACCAATTCCTGCTGGCCTTTGCCGCCGTCAAACTGGTGACGACCGCTCTGTTTTTGTGGCTCGTTGTTCGAACGATTCCACGCCCGAAAAACAGATGCGCAGAATAAAGGTCTAAAACTCAAGACTTTGAGAGGGCTGCAGGGGATGAAACAAATTGTGCTGGGCGTAGACGGGATGAGACTCGAAGACCTGTCGGCGATTGCCGCACAGGGCGCCCGGGTTCGCCTGGCAAAGGAGTCTGAAGAGCGGATTACAAAATGCCGGAACCTTGTCGACAAATGGCTTCGCGAGGGCAGAGTCATCTACGGAGTAACGACCGGGTTCGGCGCGCTGAGCGAGGTGGCCATTGCTCCTCACGACGTTAGGTCTTTGCAGCGCAATATCCTTCTCAGCCATTCAGCCGGAGTGGGCGACAGTTTGAATGCAGATGCCGTGCGAGCGATGATGGCGCTTCGGATCAAGGACCTGGCAAGGGGGCATTCCGGGATACGGCTGATAACGGTCCACAGGCTGATCGAACTGCTCAACCGGGGGGTCGTGCCGGTCGTGCCTGAAAAAGGCTCCGTTGGCGCAAGGGGGATTTGGCGCCCCTGGCGCACATGTCCCTCGTCCTGATTGGTTTGGGCGAAGCCTTCTATCAGGGCGCAAGGATCACGGGGGCGCAGGCCCTGGAGAAGTGCGGCATGGAACCGCTCGAACTCGAAGCCGCAGAGGGGCTTGCCCTGGTCAACGGCACCCAGATGTCGACCGCGATCGGCGGGCTTGCGGCATACGATGCCCGAGAGCTTTGCAAGCTGGGCGATATTGCCGCGTCGATGAGCATTGAAGTGCTCCTGGGCTCGAGGGTCGAATTCGATCCTCGAATCCACCATGTACGCCCGCATCCCGGCCAGGCTGCGGCTGCCAACAACATGCGCCGCATTACGCAAAACAGTGAGATCATATCGTCGCACAAAGACTGCGGGCGGATTCAGGACGCATACACCCTGCGGTGTTCTCCCCAGGTTCACGGAGCATCCAAAGACGGGGTTGCCTATGCGGTAAGGGTACTTGAAACAGAGATGAATTCTTCGACCAATAATCCTCTTATTTTCGCCGATACCGAAGAACTTCTTCCAGGTGGCAACTTTCACGGACAGCCCGTCGGGCAGGCGCTCGACTTTCTTGCCATAGCCATAGCGAGCCTTGCCAATATATCAGAGAGGCGCATAGAGCGGCTGGTAAATCCTCAATTGAGTGGCCTTCCTGCCTTCCTGGTAACTGAAGGGGGCCTCAATTCAGGCTTTATGATAGCCCAGTACACGGCAGCATCTCTTGTATCGGAAAATAAGATCTTCGCTCACCCCGCGAGCGTAGATTCCATTCCAACCTCGGCAAACAAGGAAGACCATGTGTCCATGAGCGCCTCGGCCGCCCGCAAATGCAGGGAGACGGTAAAAAATGCTCAAATCGTCATCGCAATCGAACTGTTGTGCGGCGCCCAGGCTCAGGACCTTTTCACTAACCTCAAACCGGGGGCGGGGACCCTGGCCGCCTACAGAGTCATCCGCGATGCGGTGCCGCACCTGGACAAAGACCGCATCCTCTCCTGCGATATAGATTCGATTGTAAAGCTCATGAAGAGCGGAGCCCTGCTCAAGGCAGTGGAAGCCGAGGTGGGAGGGCTGGTCTAGCAGTGGGACTGCAGCCGGGGTGGGCACTGCCTTCGGCGGTGCCTGAAGTCCTGTTCAGTTGTGAGTTTTGAGTACTGATATAACAAGTTTTGAGTTTTAGGTTTTGAGCACTAACAACTAGTGCAACGTCCCACTATAAACTAGGATTATATACATAACGGATCTGCCGCATAAGTCCAGCGAAATGGCTTTGCTTTTTCATTGTAGTCATTGATGTATTTAAGGAGCCCATTGACCAGTTCTTCCTTGGAATTAAATATGCCATCTTTGAGAAAGCGTCGGGCCAGAATGCTGAACCACATCTCTACCTGGTTTAACCAGCTTGCGTGGGTTGGAGTGAAATGAAATTCAAACCTACGATTTCGGGCAAGCCAGTCTTTCACCTCTTGAGTTTTGTGTACGGCCAGGTTGTCCACAATTACGTGAATCATTTTGTCTTTCGGGCAGTTGCGATTCAACTCCTCAAGAAAATCGAGGAATTCAACCCGAGTATGGCGCTCCTTTACCTCTCCAATGACCCTGCCGCTATGGACCACAAACGCCGCGAAGAGGCTGACAGTTCCGTGGCGTTTATATTCAAACTCCCGTTTTCGGGAACTGCCAGGTCTTTCTGGTTTATCCGGGAATTTACGGCCGAGAGCCTGAATTCCGGTCTTTTCATCAACGCTTACGACCAATGCATTTTCAGGTGGGGCGAGATAGAGACCGCAAATCTCCGCCGCTTTGGGTTCGAAATCGGGATCTTTGCTGTTCAGCCACGACTCCACCTTATGTGGATTAAGGTCTATATCCTTCAAGATACGGCCCACTGTACTTTTGCTAATGCCGGTTTCCGCAAGAGCAGCAGCCAAATCACGAATTGTCCAGATCTGTGCATCCGGCGGTTTTTCGCATCCCTTAGCAATCACCTTGAGTCGTTCGTCGTGCCCGTAAGTTCTTTTTCTGCCTCGACCGGGCATGTCATGCAAACCGTTGGTGCGTCTGAATCGAAAGCGGTTTCGCCAAAGACTTACAACGTTTTTATTCACCCCAAGCGTTTTTTGAATTTCCTTGTTTTGCTTTCCTTCTGCCGCCAGGAGAATGATATTGGCTCTCATAGCCATCCCTTGAGCGGTGGAAGGTTTGCGGGCCATAGCCTCAAGCTCGGTCCGCTCTTGTTCTGTCAATTCGATACTCGGAGCACTCTTGGGCATGGGCCACCTCCTTTGGTGACCCATATAACATAAGACTAACAGTTATCCTAGTTAAATGTGGGACAATACACTAGTGACTAATAACTAATAACTAACTTATGTTGAAACGATTGCTGGTAATAATCCTGGCTCTCCACCTTTCAACTTTCGCATTCGTCCGTGCTGGTACACCGTCAGGCGCTGATGAAGTCCTCCAACGATTCGAGGGGCGATGGCGAACCCATGTCGTCATCGCGCCGGCAAAGATAGCTCCGCGTACCATCACAGCAAACGGCACGGGAGTTGGCCTGGTTACGCTTGGAGGCCAGTACGTCGAGTATCGAGCGATCACGGACGCTGTTTCGGGTCGCCCGCCCGATGAAGACCTCCAGATCAATACGTGGGATGAGGTCTCCAAGTGCTATCGTCATTGGCTCTTCGAGTCCGAAGGGAACCGGTTTCAACGGGTCGGTACGCTGGACAAGACTCGGCGTGTACTGACGTGGACCGCCGACGAACTTGACGGAACGGTCGTTATTCACGATCGGTTCGTCAGTGCGGATCGCATCGAGTGGGACCTCGTCCGCCGTGACCGCTCAGGTCGCGTAACGATGCGAATAGACGCTCTGATGACTCGATTGAAGTAACGATGCGCAAAGCGGTTGCTGGCTTCCCCAGCGACGAAACCGATCATCGGGTGGCATGCCGGCGACTGGTTGGACTTCGCAGAGATCCAGCAACAAATACTTTGAGCCTTATCACTTGACGACCGTGAAAGCTCCCTGAAGGACGCTCTGTCCCTGGGAATTGATCACGGTGACCGGGCACGTGCCCGGGTGAGCGCTTGCCGGAACGATGCAGGAGATCGAAGTATCGCTCCATTGAGTAACGGCCGCCCGGACCGAGGCAAACTTTACCTTCCCCCTTACCGCTCCGAAGTGTGTCCCCGCTATCTGCACTGTTGATTTCCGTGTCCCCGAAGAAGGAGCGACGCTTGTTATCTGGGGAGGAATTTTCAATATTACGGAATCATTGCTGGTCCAGGTATCCGTAACAACGATTACAGAACCCGAAGAGGCCGTGTCCGGGACAATGCACTGGATTTGTGTATCGGTCCAGTACAGGATTTGATCGCAGTTGACGTTGCCGATTCTGACAACACTGCTGCCCTGAGATGAGCCGAACTGGAAGCCGTTTATCGTTACCGAACTTCCTGCTGTTGCCGAAGCCGGATAGGTCCCTGTGACGACGGGTGGAGGGAAGCTGACCGCCCCCCCTCCCACTGTAAACGCGGTTAAACTGGTGGTTGATGTCGAATCTTTGGTTATTACTGTGCCGATATAGGGCGCAAACCAGGTCGTGAACTCTGTCGACAAGGTCCTGCCCCTTGCTGAACCCGTGAGGTTGTAAGTTATAGGCCATGCCATGAAATAGCCCGCCGGGACGCTGACAAGCACCTGGGGAGAGACCTTTGCCGTGAGTTTTGCATGAATCGAAACCCCCAATTCTGAAGCGGTGGAAGTTTGCGTCCAGCGCATCTTTGCAGCAAGCGGAAGTTTGACCATCGGCAGGGCCGGAGCATAAGTAACCGTGACCCCATTAGACTCCTGTTTTCCCGTGCCAAGAGAGTCCGGGGTGACCTGCAACCAGCTCAGGATCCGATCGCCGTTAAGGACTTCCGTATCCAAAAGGGAAGAACTGTTCGTGTCGAGCGTAATATCGTCTGTTTCCGTGCCGGTGCTCCCGTTGGTATATGTAACCAGGCTTTCCAGATGGTTTCCCACCTGCATTCCAAAGTAGTCGAAATAACAATGGGCGAAATCGGCCGTTATGGTATGGCCCGATTCAATGCTGCTAAAGGTATAGGTCAACGGTGAGGTGGATGTACCTCCTACAACTGCTCCGTCAACGATCAGGTCTGTCATTTGGTAGCCCGGGTTGGGGGTGACGGTGTAGGTTAACGAGTTCCCCCCCCTGGTTGTAGTCGCGCCCGGGGGGCGTGATCACTCCCCCGGCTCCCGCCGAAGCCGTTATTGTGTAGTATGTATAAGACTCGATTAGGTCACTTCTGGTCTCGATACCCGTTCCGGTGGGTGCAAAGACATTCAGACTGACGGTATAGATACCCAGGGCAAAAGAATGCAAGGGATTGGCTTCGGTGCTGGATGTTCCGTCGCCGAAATCCCACAGGTACTGTGTGACGTTTGTGGTGGTGAAGCTTGTAAATTGGACTGAAAGCGGGGCGACCCCGGAAACCTTGTCCGCCTCGAAAGAGACTCGTGGCGGAGCGTTCGGGTCGAATTCATAGGCCCCAATGTCCACGTTGCCATCGATAACTCTTGGGTTCCCGTCGAAGTCTGTGGCAGGGAGCACTAGGCCGGTTGTGCTTCCCGCATCGATGGCAGGCGATCCAATACAGAAGTGAAAATCGTTATTTGCAGGATCGAGGAAAAGAGGAGCTGCCGAGATATTCCCGTTGATTCCGGTCTGGTCCGGAACTCCCGAATAATTGGTGGAATTACCGTAGACGAGGTTGTTTTGCCAGAAAAAAGTATCAGGCCACCACTTGGTTTCAAGGAGTTCGAATCCGATGTTATTCTCCACGATGATGTTATTCTTGTACAGGTAAAGGGCTGAGGCTGAGTCGACAGCGTAACCCAAGCCGATCCCGGATCTGTTCCCGACGACGGTGTTGTTCGCAATCATGGGACTGGCGCCTGATATTGCGGCTAAGTATATTGCCCGGCAAGGGTTGTTCAGAAACAGATTGTCCATGATTATAGGGGACGAGCCATCTGTGGAGGAAACAACACCGGTGAAAAAATCGTCATTGCAACTAAAGTTGTGAAAAACGTTTTTTGCAATTTCAGATGACGATTCATAGACGGAGATGGCTCCATAAGTCGGTCCGGAATTTCCGTCAACGATGTTTCCCGTTATTATCGGCGAGGAGGCCAGGATATCGATTGCAGTCACAGGCACAAACTGGTCGGAGCCGTTTCGCAGGGTAAAACCCTGCAAACCGCATTGCTTTTGCTCACAAGCACGGATTGTGACTATAGCTGTTTCTCGTCCGCCGCCGTCAATTATGGTCACCTCAGGACCTGCGCTGCTTACAACCGTTATCCCTTTACTGTCAAAATCAATACATTCCACGTAGGTCCCCGGGTCAACCTGCACGATATCGCCTTCCTGTGCTGCAAAAATCCCAGCCTGGATAGTGGGATAGTCCTGGGGGACATTTAATGTGGCGGCGTTGGCGGCAAATACGCAGCCATGGAGCGTCACCAGGACGAACGCTATTACACCGAGAATCTTTTGCGCTCTTGTGCAGTTCATTTTTCCCCTTTGCGGCATAAGCATTCGTTTCAGCCTTGCAGCCGGAAGCGGGGCGATGAGGATGCCCTGGAGCTTAGATAACTTTCATCCGGTATCGGTTTTGGTGACGCGAAATCTTACGGCAAGTTAATTTAAAGTCAAGGAATTTAATTAGTTGAATAAGAAGAATGTATGAGACAGGAATATTTCAAATCGGATTCAAAATGGATACGAATAGAAAATTCTTGGAACAAAGGTCATATATTGTAATACTCAACACAGAGGACTGGGCAGGGCAGGTGCAAAGGGATAGACTGCTGAAACACTTTGCCGCAATGAATTTCTGGAAGAAATAATCCTCTCCCGGGATTTCTCTTGCAGATTTTGTCAAAACAGCGAGTGAGATCAGAGAGAAATTACTACAGGTGTGGCTTGTAGAATGGCCAAACCAAGCCGACGAAGCTTACGAGCGACCACGCAGCTCACTTATCGGCAGTGTGAGAGCTGGTTCAGCGTGATTACTCACAGTTTATCGGCGGTGTTCGGTTGGAAAAGGCATGACTCAACTCCGCTCTGCCCCTTATTAAAGAATCCGCAGCTCAAGATGTCTAAATCATATCGCCTACAAAACACACAATCCCGCTTTCATTGTTTTGGCTGAAATCCAGGCGCCATTATTCGAGTCTCGCAACTTCAGAGGCAACATGACCTGCAATGAAGGTTAGAAAGGTCATGAGGGCGGTCATGCACGACATCCTGAAATGTTCGCCTTTCAACCGTTATCAGGGGAGAGGCGATGATGGATCACCCTTTATTACGTCCAGTGCCACGCTATTGCGGTTCATCGCTACAATTATCAACTTGCTCGCCTCACCGGGTTATGTGTGATAAGGTGAGAAGCCAAAAACGCAATGGGTGTTCTTATAGATCTGCCGGTCCAAGGCCGCCATAAGGGTTCTCCGTTGGCCTTTTCACGGGGATTGATCCGATTTTCGGAGGAGTCGGACATGCAGGATGAAGCCAAATCGAAAAAGCAACTCATCACGGAATTGCGTGCGCTGCGTCAGCGGCTTTCTGAATCGGAGAAGGACGTCACCGAGTGCAGGCGGGCAGAGCATGCTCTGCATGAGAGCGAGGAACGTTTTAAAGCTTTAGCACAGGCCTCATTTGAGGGAATTGGACTTAGTGACGGCGGCATTGTCATCGACGCCAATCCCCAGTTGGCGCAAATGCTCGGATATGATTTGTCTGAAATCATCGGCAAGCCCGTAGTGGACATGCTCGCGCCGGAAGACCGGGAATTAGTAAATCATTATATGGAGGCCGAATACGAAGGCCGCTACGAGAAGCGGTTACTCCGCAAGGATGGCTCCAAACTTGTTGTCGAAGCGCAAGCCAAGCACTTCGCATATCGGGGTCGCTTTGTCCGGGTAACCGCTGTGCGTGATATCACCGAGAAGAAGCGGGCGGAGGCGGCGCTGCGGGAAAGCGAGGAAAAATACCGCGAACTGGTCCAACACGCCAATAGCATCATTCTGCATTGGACTAGCGACGGCCGAATCACTTTCCTGAACGAGTTCGGCCAGCGGTTCTTTGGTTACTCGGAAGCAGAGATTCTAGGCCGGCACGTAGTGGGCACGATCGTCCCCGAATCCGAGAGCACGGGTCGGGACCTGCGCCCTTTGATGGACCAAATCTGCGCGGACCCCTTGGCGTTTGAGCACAATGTTAACGAAAACATGCGCCGCAACGGGGAGAGGGTCTGGGTTGCCTGGACCAACAAAGTTCAATGTGACCGCGAAAACCGTGTCGCGGGAATTTTGAGCATTGGTATGAATATTACAGAGCGCAAACAGGCCGAAATAGCCCTGCGGGTGAGCGAGGCTAAGTTCCGCTCTTACATCGAGTCGGCGCCGTTAGCCATTTTTGTAGCCGATGGACAAGGTCAGTTGGTTGATTTCAATCCTGCCGCCGCGGAGCTTCTCGGCTATGACGCCGTTATACTGAGCAAAATGCACATCATGGACCTTCATCCGGAAGATGATCGTGATGAGGTTCTCAGTAGTTTCGCGACCCTTCTAAGAGTTGGGCACCTGAGAATCGAGCGCCGGATGAAGAAATGTGACGGGAAACTAATCTGGGTCTCGTTGTGTGTAGTGATGACCTCCGATCAACTTTCCTTGGGATACTGCCAGGACATCACTGAGCAACGTCACGCTGCAGAAGAACTGGGAGAAAGCGAAACTAAATTCCGCACCTTATTTGACACAATGACGGAAGGCGTCGCCCTTCATGAGGTTATTTACGACGAGCGAGGCGTGGCGGTCGACTACCGTATCATGTCTACCAATCCTGCATTTGAAAAACATACAGACTTGAAATCGGAACAAGTTCTTGGACAGCTTGCCAGTAAAGTTTATAGAATTGAACATGCACCCTATTTGGAACGGTACGCGCTGGTGGCATGTTCGGGCCAGCCGGATTCTTTTGAAACTTATTTCCCTCCTCTGGATCGCTACTTTTGCGTTTCTGTCACCTCACCGAAGCGTGGCTACTTCGTAACTGTTTTCGAAAATATCACCGAACGCAAAAGATGCGAAAATGCCTTACAGGCTGCCCACGAACAATTCAAGGAAATCATCGAATTTCTTCCTGACGCAACATTCGTGATCGACCGGGAAGGGAAGGTGATCGCCTGGAACCGGGCAATCGAAGAAATGACCGGAATGCCGAAGGAGAAAATGATCGGGATGGGCGATTATACTTATGCCGTTCCGTTTTACGGTGAGCCGCGGTCTATGCTGATCGACCTCGTTACCAAGGGTATTGATGGACATAGTAACCTTTACGATTTCATCGAACTGCACGACAAGCTGCTGAGTGCTGAGGTTTTTACCCCCAATATTTACGGAGGAAAAGGCGCATACCTATGGGGAACGGCATCGCCCCTTTTTGATATGAATGGGGAGTTGATTGGCGCGGTTCAGGCCATTCGGGACATAACCGAGCTGAGGCAGATGGAGTCCTCGTTGCTCAAAAGAGAGGCCGACCTGACAGAAAAGGCTCATCAGCTTGAAGAGATCAATACGGCGTTGAAGGTCCTTCTCAGGCGAAGAGAAGATGATAAGAAGGATCTGGAAGAAAGCCTCCTCACCAACGTCAAAGAATCAATCCTACCCTTTTTGGAAAAGCTCAAAAAGACTCGTCTGGATGAGAATCAAAAAGCATATCTCGGGATTGTTGAATCCCAACTCGGTGAAATCATCTCACCTTTTTTAAAGATTTTGTCGTCAAGATTTACCAATCTCACGCCGATGGAGATCAAAGTCGCCAAACTCATCAGGGAAGGAAAGTCAAGCAAAGAAATCGCCGAGATCCTCGGGGTCGCGGAGCAGACGATCCTCACCCACCGTAACAATTTGCGAGCAAAACTGGGGCTGAGAAATGAAAAGGCGAATCTCCGTTCCCACCTCATGAGTCTCACGTAATATGTAGTTCTCCTAGCTAGTATCTACCTAATTTTCCATTATCAGGTCGTTCATGATTTCTACCGACTTATTCATCGCAAGCTGGATGGCATAAATGTGTAACGAAATGGCTGGCCTTTCTTAACCTCAGGAAGATTTTGCAGTTAATTAATCATTTGCCCGTCACAGTGACAGGCAAAAGGAGGATTATGGGTTATGGAAGAGAAAGACAAGACTATTCTCATAGAGCATAACAGGAGTAACTCAAGAGAAGGGAAGTACCTGAGTTTCTCTCTGGGGAACGAGGAGTATGGGATCAGTATCCTCAAGGTGAAGGAAATTATCGGAATGATACAGATAACTCCTATTCCGCAGACTCCGGAGTATGTGAAGGGAGTAATCAATCTGCGTGGGAAGGTTATCCCCGTTATCGATATCCGGTTGCGGTTCGGTATGAACTCAATCGACTATACGGATCGAACCTGCATCGTGGTTGTCGAAATCGATTCGAATTCGGGAAGTCTCCACATCGGGATAGTTGTGGATTCGGTATCGGAGGTGATCAATATCAAGAGTACCGATATCGAAGATACTCCCAGCTTTGGAATGACGTTGAGCACGGAATACATCCTTGGAATGGCCAAAATGGCGGGAAATGTAAGAATTCTACTCGATATAGACAGAGTGCTTAATACCTATGAACTGGTAGTACTGGACCAGGTAGCTTGATAGATCATGGCGCATTTCTGAAAGCTGATATTATTCTTATTCCATCTCATTGAAGGAGGGGACACGCAGTGAAAAGTATAAAACTGAGTGTAAAGATCATAGTAGGATTCCTTGGGGTATCGTTGCTCGCATTGCTTATAGGCTATATCGGCACTTCTAAAATAAAGACGATCAACGAGGCGGATTTTGAAATGTACGACACAAACACAAAACCTCTGGAGTACATGGGGGATGTAGGAACGCAATTTCAAAAAATGCGAGGATACATCAAGGATGTCTTCCTGGGCAAATTCGTTCTTGACAAGGATGTAAGCGGCGCCATTACCAGAATGAAAGATGCCGATAATACAATACAAGATGCGATGACAAGATTCGAAAAATCAGTCAAAACTGCAGAAGTTCGCAAGGAGTACGAGTCTCTCAAATCTGCTTTCGCTCAGTATTTTCCAGTGAGGGACAAAATTATCAGCCTTGCCGCTGAAGGGAAAAAAGAAGAGGCCTTCGCTCTTCTATTAGGCGACGGAGCTAATGTCGCCAAACAGGCTGATGAAGCAATCAGGAACCTTTTCGAACTCAAAATAAACCAGGCAAAAGCGACCTCGGACAATAACATGTCCATTGCTCGCAGTGCTGTATGGTTCACCTGGATAGCCGCCCTTTGTGGAACAATCTTGGCTATATTGCTCGGACTCTATCTTGCATTGTCCATAACCCGGCCCATCAATAGGGTTGTCGAAGGATTGTACGAGGCTTCCGACCAGGTTTCCGCAGCATCGGGCCAAGTATCAGGTGCCAGTCAACAGCTTGCTGAAGGAGCATCTGAGCAGGCCGCAGCCATTGAGGAGACTTCCTCGTCCCTTGAAGAAATGTCCTCGATGACAAGACAAAATGCCGAACACGCCAACCAGGCCAACCATTTGATGACCGAAACCAGCTCGGTTGTCTCCAAGGCGAATGATTCCATGTCCAAGCTCACTACCTCTATGGACGAAATTTCCAGAGCAAGCGAGGAAACGTCCAAAATAATCAAAACCATAGATGAGATAGCATTCCAGACTAACCTTCTCGCGCTTAATGCGGCTGTTGAAGCCGCCCGGGCGGGTGAGGCCGGGGCCGGATTCGCAGTCGTTGCGGACGAGGTCAGGAATTTGGCCATGCGAGCAGCCGATGCAGCAAAGAATACAGCGGATCTAATCGAGGGCACCGTCAAGAAAATCAAAGGGGGCTCAGAGATAGTTTCAAGAACGAGTGCCGAGTTTTCCCATGTGGCTGTCAGCTCCGAAAAAATGAGCGAGCTGGTTGCCGAGATAGCGGCGGCATCCAGTGAACAATCCCAGGGCATTGAACAGATAAGCAAGGCGGTCGGCGAAATGGATAAGGTTGTCCAGCAAAATGCAGGCAATGCTGAAGAATCGGCTTCCGCCTCTGAAGAGATGAATGCCCAGGCTGCGCAGATGAAAGGATTTGTTGAAGACTTGGTGAAACTTGTCGGTGGAGCGGCAGCCGAAACTGATACAAGCCACAAAGCTCACATAAAGAAAAATGGAAGGCAAATAGTCAGCGACGGGCAGCAGAACCGGTCGATGCGAACCAAAGGTCTGGTTTTCACAAAACCGGCATCAAAGACAGCCAATGGTAATGGAAGCTTAAAAACCGCTTCGTCAAGCACTGGTGTCACGCCAGGTCAGCTAATCCCTTTTCATGAGGAAGATTTGAGAGATTTCTGATCTAATCTCAAATAATCATTTGCAGGTGGCCTCGGCCCGACGGAGCTGCTGAGGTCACCGAATCTGTCGGCACAAAAATCATTGATCGGCAATCAGCAAGTAAATTGAAAGAAGTTTCCCTTCAGACCAGTAATCAGTACTCGGTATTTGCTGATCGTGCGCGCTATTAACCGGAGTTCTGAAAAAGTCAAGGATGTGCCGGCGGGGCGGAATCGTCATGAGTCTGAGCAGACGGTCTCTTCCAAGATCTATTATGGAGGGGGGTGAAGATCGGAGCAAGGGGCAGGCGATTTTCAGAGCAACGGCATTGTCACAAAATAATGAAAAATCTTACCCATTGGCCAGGCTTTAAATCTGGGCTTCAGCCGATGTTACTGTCTGGGGTTAATTGCAATAGATCTCTCGCCCGGTTCAGAATCCCATGCGCGAGTCGAAACGATCAAACGAGATCCCTCTCAGAGTGTGGCTTTCCAAGACCGTGACAAAAGCTGTTGGGATCGCAACACCAAAATGGACCCCTTGGACTGTCCAAAAAACTGTGGATTGCTATAGACGTTTGGGGTATTCTATTCAATAAATTACTTTGCTCAAATTCTGAGAAAACGGGGTTCTCGTATCAAAAGGCTCGATTTGTCTCGGCTCTCAAAGACTCCGAAAGAAACGGAAAGAGTGGGTGAAGAAGACCTAGCCTGAAACCATCAAGCCGGTCAGGCAAAATGATACATTCACCCCTTTGGGCAATGAAGCCTATTTTCCCCAATGCGGCACTCTAACCTATGCATGGGCCAAGCGTGGCCAACAACCCAGTGCCAAAACATCAGGAGTCCAAAAAGGTTATAAGGTGTTTGGTTGATAGACGGTTTCACCGGACGATTCTTCCACAATGCTCAAGGCGGGCTGCTGACTTCTGTAAGCTATCCGCACATTCTTCGATCCGTCCTCAATAAGGCATCAAAACACAGAGGTTGTATGATCCAAGCTTAAAATAATTTTTAACTCTCTGATTGAGAAAATAGTCTATGTTTAACGCTATCAAACATTTTTTTACTGTTCCTGTTTTTCCAAACGATGAAGCCAAAACCCGTTTGACTAGAATATTATATACACTGGTGATAACACTCATAAGTGCCATCGTATTGTCTCTGATAATAGCTGTTCCGTTTATCTTTGTCCAAAAATTAATAGTAACGATAATTCTGTTGACAGCACTAGTATTATTAATCATAATAATAGTGTGCGCTAAGCTAGGTAATCTGGCGCTGGCCAGTCTACTGTATATCTTTATGCTATGGATGTGGGCTGCCATATCATTGTATCTGGTAACTGGTACAAGTAGTCATACCCTTGGCCTGTATATAGCCATAACGGTGACGGCGGGCATCCTGTTAAGCGTGCGGTGGGCCGTTGCGCTTGCTGTCATAAACTCCATGGTTGTGTTAGGGTTTGCCTTGCTGGAAATCAACGGCTACCCCTTTCCACATCTCTTTCCTGTTCCGCCTCTATCCCGCTGGTTTCACTTTTCAATATATCTTTTTCTTACTATAACGCCTATATATCTTATCCTCACCAGCCTATCCGAGGCTTTAGCCAGCACTCAACAAGAGATCGAACACCGAAAAGAAGCTGAACTATTATTGCGGGGGAGTGAACTGCTTAACCGTAGTTTGGTCGAGTCCATCCCGCAGCGGATTTTCTTAAAAGACCGCCAATCGGTCTATCTGTCCTGTAATGCACACTATGCTCACGACCTGGGAATTGAACCCGAGCAAATCGTCGGCAAAGACGATTCTGCCTTTTATCCTCCGAAGCTGGCTGAAAAGTACAGGGCCGATGACCAAACCGTTTTGGAAACCAAGCGGTTAAAGGACATTGAAGAGCGGTATCTGATTGAGGGTGTGGAGCGATGGGTACACACGACCAAAGTGCCTTACTGCGATGCGGAGGGTCATGTGTCCGGGGTGCTAGGAATTTTTGAGGACATAACGGACCGCAAGCTTGCAGAGGAGGCGTTGAAGGAAAACGAGGAGCGTTTCGAAGCTTTAGCAAACGCTTCATTTGAGGGAATTGTCTTTACTGACGGCGGCGTTGTCATCGACGCCAATTCCCAACTGGCGCAAATGCTCCGCTATGATCTGTCTGAAATCATCGGCAAGCCCGTAGCAGACATTATCGCGCCGGAAGACCGAGAATCGGTCAGGCAGAATATGGAGGCCGGATTCGAAGGCCCTTACGAGAGCCGTCTGCTCCGAAAGGATAGCTCCGCAATTGTTGTTGAAACGCAAGCCAAGCACTTCGCATATCGGGGTCGCGTTGTCCGAGTAACCGCTGTGCGTGATATCACCGAGAAGAAGCAGGCCGAAGGCGCATTACGCGAGAGTGAGGAACGTTTCTCCAGATTCTTTCGCGCCAGCCCCGTCGGCACCAGTATTACCCGCTTGAGCGACGGCCAGTTTGCCGACGTCAATGACGCATTCCTCGGCTTATTTGGCTTCACGCGTGAGGAGGTTATCGGCCAAAACCCGTTGGAGCGGGAAATGTGGGCCAGTCCTGAAGACCGGACGAAGATGGTAGAGATACTGCAAGAGCAAGGCGGGATACAGGACTTTGAAACCCGGTTCCGCAGGAAATCCGGCGAGATCATGGATGTGCTCGTCTCCGCGGAGGTGATCGAACTGGCTGGGCAGCAGTATATCCTGGGCCTCACGCATGATATCACCGAGCGCAAGCAAGGAGAGAGGGAAAGAAGAAAACTTGAGGAACAACTGTTCCAGGCTCAGAAGATGGAGTCGGTAGGGCGGCTGGCAGGTGGTGTGGCGCATGATTTCAACAACATGCTGGGCGTGATCATCGGCAGGGCGGAGATGGCCCTGGAACAGGATGTTCCCACAGACAAACTCCAGCACAATCTCAAGGAAATCCTCAAAGCTGCCCTGCGTTCTGCCGACCTGACCCGGCAACTGCTTGCTTTTGCCCGCAAACAGACCGCCATCCCGAAGATACTGGATTTGAACGACACGATCTCCGGCATGCTAAAGATGCTCCGGCGGCTCATCGGCGAGGATATCGACCTGTTCTGGATACCGGAACTCGATCTCTGGAATGTCAAAATCGATCCCTCCCAGGTAGACCAGATTCTGGCCAATCTTGTGGTCAATGCCCGCGATGCCATTTCCGGAGTAGGCGCTATCACCATAAGGACAGAGAACTTTGTGATAGATGATTCCTATAGGGCGGACTCCGACTTCATTCCCGGAGAATACATCCTGCTGACCATGAGCGATACCGGCGCGGGTATGAGTAAGGAAGTCTGCGAGATTATCTTCGAGCCTTTTTTTACCACCAAGGAACTGGGCAAAGGGACCGGGCTGGGATTGTCCACCGTTTACGGTATCGTTAAACAAAATGACGGTTTTATTTATGTTGCCAGTGAACCGGGGAATGGAACCACTTTTAAAATATTCCTGCCTCGGTTCGCGGCTGAAACCGCACAGGACTCCCCTGAGAAGGTGGCCGGCAAGCCCCCGACCGGCACGGAAACCATCCTGGTGGTCGAGGACGACGAAGCGATCCTGAAGCTCAGAAAGATGATTCTCGAAGAGCTTGGCTATACGGTCCTTGCAGCGCACACTCCGATAGAGGCCATACGTCTTGTCGAGGAGCATCCGGGAGATCTTCACCTGCTGATCTCTGATGTTGTGATGCCGGAGATGAATGGTCGAGAACTGGCAGAACAGCTTGGCGCCATCCGACCGAACCTCAAATGCCTTTATATGTCAGGCTATACTGCCGATGTGATTGCCCATCGAGGCATTCTGGACGAAGGACTGAATTTCATTCAGAAACCTTTCCGCAGCGATGATCTTGCGGCAAGAGTCAGGCAAGTGTTGGACCATTTGGAATAGATGACCGGAAGATCGAGTTCATCTCTCCTCCTTGTTAAAAATCCGCGGCTCAAGATGTGGAAATCAAACTGCCTGGAAAACGCCGCAATTCCGGTCTCATCGCCTTGGTCGAAATGCTCACTCCATTTTATCAAGTTTAAAGGCCTGGAGTTTTAACTTTAGCTGAGCTGAGTCGGCGGCGGGATAGAGTCATGTGGGGGCCATCGCTTTATTGCGCCCTCCGTCCAGGTTTTTAACGCAATGATGACGTTTGGAAATATGGCCTGTCTTCAAAAAGAGAGGAATAAATATGGAGAATTACTTCCGTGCCGGAGATCAGAAGAGCATGGAATTTTGTGAATATGCGATGGTGGGCACGGCGTGGCTTTGATGACTTGACGAGTCTCGTCTTGAAGCACCGTTAAAGATCCGCGATAATTCCAGACCCTATTCTGTGTCCGTACCTGGAATACCTGTTGCCTGGCACAATATCGTGAAAGTTGCGGTATTTTCACCGAATAACGCTTCAGTAAATCCCACGTTTCACCGATTTTTAATTCAATGTTGCATGGTCATTGCGTAAGTATTGACTGCAATAGGGAGAAATTGGCGGCGCAGTGCCTGCAATATTCCGATTTTAATCTTTATAGGAGGACCGAATGTCCGTTTTTGAGTGGAGCGAAAAATATAGTTTGAACGTGCGGGAGATAGATGACCAGCACAAAAAATTAATTGGATTGGTCAGCCAGCTCCATACTGCAATGAGCCAGGGAAAAGGAAAAGAGGCCCTGGATAATATCCTGAAAGAACTCATCCAGTACACGCGGACTCATTTCGCCGCTGAGGAACGGTTGCTGAAGGACAATGGGTATCCTGAATACGAGGCGCATAAAACAAAACATTTTAGCATGACCCAGAAGGTAGCCGGTATCTATAGAGATTATCAGGATGGTAAAGCCACCATCACTTTTGAAGTCATGAATTTTCTCGAGACCTGGCTGGACAAGCACATCATGGGAACCGACAAGCTATACGGCGCTTTTCTCAATGGCAAGGGGATCTCGTAAGTTGGGCTCAATATCCGGCAAACCGTCGGCGAGTATCTGAGTTCTTTGGTGGAAGCCAGTTGATCATCCGCTTGTGGTACGACAAATATGGAGACAGCCGAGTTTCGGTAAGTCAGAGAATGGTTCACGGCAAGACAATCTGGTCATAACGGGAGGTCCTATGCCACTTAGTGGCACATCGAAACATAAGCCGAGAATTGAGTGGAGAGATAGCTACAGTGTTGGCATTGAATACCTCGACTCTCAGCACCGAAAACTCCTGGAGTTAATAAATAAAATAGGTGATGCGGCCGGTACGGGCTTGTCAAAAGCATCGTGTTTCGCCGTTCTCAACGCAATGATACGGTATGCCCAGGAACACTTCACTACCGAGGAACGTTATCTCGAAAAGAATTCCTATCCGAAATATTTGGAGCAAAAAGGAGCGCACGAAAAGTTCGTGCAGGAAACTTTTACCATGGCTCAGGAACTTGACGAAGAAGGCTTGTTGACACTCGGTGGGATCACAATCTATCTCGAGGACTGGTACCAGGATCACATCCTTGGCTTTGACCAGGACTACAGGGCCTTCTTTGAGAAACAACCGATTAAATCCGACGGTCTTTCCGCAGCTTCCCCGGCCGAAACGAATGCGTAGAAAAAACGCCTGTGCAGAGCCGATTTTCTGATGTGAAGTCCAAATCTCTCCCGCCCTCGTTTAAGAATCGGCAGCTTAAGATGGCGAAATCATATCACCTGCGAAACACCACAATCCCGATCTCATCGTTATGGCTGAAAATGTAACCCCATGTATTTGAGTCTCGCAGCTCGAGCACTACAAAAAGCCGCAAGTTCCCTAAATTGAAAAACCTCTATGTTATTCAGCCCGGCGTTAATGGGCCGGGCTGATCCCATCATTCGCAATCCAATAGCTGTCGAATGGCTCCGGTTTGCTTCATAGTCGGGCTTCAGCCGTTCTTCAGCCGGCTACGCCACCCTCGCGGTTTTCAGCTTGGATGGACAATAAATCGGTGGCGCAAGCTCCTCAAAAGAAAAGTTGTTGAAAACATGGTGACCATCGATGTCCATTACACGTAAGTCATCAGTTTGGGACAGGTCGCTGAGGATTATCGAAAAACGCGTCCCGTACAATCTCTTTACCTTATCCGGCGATACCTCGTAAGCAATGTATTTGGTGATGCCCCTGGCCCCGAGCTTCTCTGCGAGGGTGGGATGTTCGAGCGAATCGAAGGATGTGAGAATCAATATTGGGCCACTGCCGGTAAAGACCATTGCCGCTTTCATGGCGTCCTCCTTTCAGGTTGCTGGTTGTTGTCCCCGATTGGCTCTCCGCCTGCACAACCTTTGTTCTGAGGCTATGCTCCAATAATTGAACGAATTGGGAAAAACGTCGAGACTTCCGCAGCCTCAGGCCATCGCCCCAGGCTAAAGCTTTCGGTCTACTGTTGCGAGCACGCGAAGCGATGCCGACGGCCAGGCCGGCAACTTTGACCGTAGCGCGGCTTTCTCACTCGCCTGGAGTAAGAAAATATCTAGATGCAGGTCCAGCCCCCTTCATCGTCAGATCTCCATTTACAAGCGGGTATAACAGTATCGGTTCTGCCCAGAGCTGGAGACGATCTGCCATGAAGGGCGAGTGTGCGGCCATTGAGATTCTCAGGTGATGCATCAAAGATGATTCCTTGCCTATCGATTCTAAAACGGACTTGCTTCGACGCAACGCCTTCTTCTATGGGAATTGAAGGGACTATACGGGACCCCAGCATGGGGAGATAAGATGACTCAACCACGTTCCCATAGCCGTCAATTTTCGCCCAAAGCGGTTCACCCTCAGATTTAACTTCCAACGGCACTTCATTGGCGCCCGTCTGCAAAGATGAGGAGTAAACCGGCGGTCCCAATTCTTCAAAAGAAAAGCTCTTGAAGACGTGATGACCGTCGATGTCCATGACACGCAAGTCATCTTTCTGAGACAGATCACCCATAATCACCGAAAAACGTGTACCGTAACGTCCCCGCACAAGTTCGAGCGGCACCTCATGGGCTATGAATTTCGAGATACCCCTGGCACCGAGTCTTTGAATAAAGTCAGGTGCCTGAAGCGACTCGAAGGTGGTCAGGACAAGGATAGGCCCGCTTCCAGTGAAAATTAGCGCTGCTTTCAACGGAGTACCTCCTTTCAGGCGCCAGTGAGTGCTTTCCAAAGGCCTGGAGCAATCAATCACCGCGAGGCTGCAGTCTTGGCCGACACCCTGTAGTTCAAGAACGTTCCTCAGCGAAGTGGCCTTGTTCGCCTCTTTCAAGCCTGTACCAGGTAAATAAAAATTCTAAACCAGGCGGCTTGCGCACCAAGATTGGACAATGGCGCACCGGAGATGGGAAGCGGAAACCTGATAAGAACGGGGAGAAAACGGATTTTTGAAAAAGATACGCGCTGGAGCCTGATTTGGACGGTTTGCCTGCTGGGAGTCTGGTCGGTGCGAAAGCCGTCTGGAAACGAAGCTCTCACCTTCATAGGCATACCTCGACCATTATGATTTAGCGTAGACACATTTTGTGACAGATGTCAAGAAAAAACGGACTGCACATCGCTTATAATAAAAGAGCTTTTATATCAAGCACTTAATAACATGCCGGGCCTCAAACGTTGAATCGTATTTCCACTCGAAAGATCACGATAATGTAGGTAGAAATGTAATCCTCGATGAACGAGCGTTTCAGGAAGTTGTCAGGGCCGCGCCTGCACTCTTGACAAACGGGACCGCCTGGGGCAACCTCTTCTGTCAGTCTTCTTCAGGCAGGCAGGCGGATTATTGAGGAGATAAAACAGAGATGGATTCAAACTGACGACGTAGGAGTCTTCAATGACTGATCTTATGCCGGCCATCTTCTTCGGACACGGCAATCCGATGAATGCCTTGTCGAAAAATGCCTACACCGGAGGCTGGGCTTACATCGGCAAATCCATTCCCCGTCCGCGGGCCGTGCTTGCCGTGTCTGCCCACTGGTACATTCCGGCCTGTGCTGTGACGGCCAATTCCGCCCCGCGCACCATCCACGATTTCGGAGGCTTCCCGAAAGAACTGTATGAGGTGAACTATCCCGCGCCCGGCAGCCCCGAACTTGCCCGGCGCGTCAAAAATCTTCTTTCTCCGATTTCGGTGAGACTCGACGAAACCCGGGGGCTTGATCACGGCACGTGGTCGGTGCTGACCCACGTCTTTCCCAACGCTGATGTCCCCGTCGTGCAACTCGGCATCGATGAAATGCAGCCTCCCGTATTCCATTATGAAATGGGAAAACGGCTCGCGGTACTGCGGGAAGAGGGCGTACTAGTCATCGGCAGCGGCAATCTCGTTCACAATCTGCACTCGTACGCCTGGGGCGTTGAGGGGGTTCAGGCTTTTGACTGGGCTGTGCGGTTCGAACAACAGGTGCGGGATTTACTGCTCAAGGGCGATGATGCTCAGGTTGTTGCTTATGATCGGCTTGGCGTGGACGCGATGCTCTCAGTCCCGACGCCCGAGCATTACTTGCCGCTGCTTTATGTTCTTGGTCTTCGGAAAAAAAATGAGCGGATAAGTTTTCCGGTAGAAGGAGTTGATGGCGGCTCAGTCTCCATGCTTGCTGTCCAGATAGGCTGACGACACCCAATCCCGACTGTGCGCAAAGACGACGTTGGTTATCGCCACATTGTGGCCTGAACTGAGAATGGAACTCTAAAATGGAAACAATCACGCGCTGGCACCACTACCTGGCGTACTTCTTCGGAGGCGCCTTTCTCGTGAACGCGCTGCCCCATCTCGGCAATGGGATCTCGGGCCATGCCTTCCAGAGTCCCTTCGCCACCCCGCCCGGGGTAGGGTTGTCGTCCTCGACGGTCAATGTCCTGTGGGGCCTCCTCAACCTTGCTGTCGGCTATCTGCTTGTGTGCCGGGTCGGGAACTTCGAACTGCGCAAGACCCGGCACATCCTTGTCCTCGGGGCGGGCATCCTGGTCTTTTCTGTCCTGGCCGCCCGTGCGTTCGGCAGGTTCTACGGGGGGGTGTGAGTCTGTGCCCATGGTCTGTTTTCAGCGTTCAAGGCTGGATAAGACAAAGGGTTGCCTAAAGCTCCAGATGCGAGAAACGGTTTTCAGCCTTTGAAGGCGGCCGCTGTGGCTCTATGCGCGCAAATGGACCCCCGGCGTATACTATCCGCACAACAGGCCGCCCATTTCAGTAAGCTGCTGAAACTTGGGGATCACCCCAATAATTCAGCTAATCCCTCAAGATCTCACACAGAACGCTTCACAGGGCGTTATCCGCGCGTTGATGTCTTCGGGATGTGCCGTCCGGACTCTGATTACGATATTGCAGTCTTCTTGAAGTCGCTGCCGAATAGGTGGGCCAAACTGGACAGACTGGCCGACCCAGCGACGTGCTGACCGGCGCCCTGACGACCAACCACGGTCTTGAATCGACGGCACGGTGCGCCTAACGTCGAATTACGCATCCGATCGGCCGGGGGCCGTCCGTCGCCTCCGGCCGATCGGACAAACATTTTCTGTTATGACAGGGGGGCCTTGCCACTGACGGATATAGCGATAGAGGGTCGCAGGGGATAAATTCAAACCGTTCGTTTGCTATTTTTGAGGCCAGACTCGCTAAACTATATGCTATAGGATTCTTCCCTCCTGCCGATTCGCCGTTTGCGGTTCGTTACAGTTAGCACGATGGTGGTATCAAGCGGGCAACGACGCTGACCATCGCTTTACCCAGCATGAGATGCTGGTCCGCATCCAGGTGGATGCCATCAACCCGACTGGATGGGGTGACGCTGCCGGCATCTAAGAAATGGCATCCGAGGGTTGCCGCTGTATCTCGATACGTAGCGGCCAGGCCGGCACACTTACGCTCACTTCCTTCAAACTTTGGCGCAATTGGGCCTTTTGGGACATCAATAGGTGGGGGCGCTACAATCAGAATCGGAGGAACCGGCATTCCTGGTTCCATCGGTGCCCGGCGAATGGCGGTGACGAGCGCAGCGATACCTTGCGATGAATGCCATGCGTTGAATTGATGCATGGACTGAAAGTCATTGGTGCCAAGCATCAGCACGACGAGAGAAAGAGGAGAGTGAATTTCGATGCGCTGTTCCAAACCGCTCAAGCCATTACGGCCTGGGTTGAATGGGTCGTCCCAGACAGTCCGTCGTCCATTCAGACAGTCCTCGATAACGCGCACGGATTTCCCGGCGCTGTTGAGCCCGATTTCCATTACGCCTGGCCAGCGTTGCTCAAATTCGAGCCGCTTCCGTGTGGTGGGGATTATCCCCCAGGATAGCGAATCAGCATAAACGAGTATGTGCTGCATAATTGTCCTCTATGAAACACACAGCGATAGGGAGTTTGCCCTCATTTGTCAGAAGACTCCGGATATATCTTGCCAAACAGCTCCGGATACATCTTCTTAGCACAATCAGGGCAGACGCTGTGGCTGAACTGCGCCTCAGAATGATCACGGATATATGCCTCTATTTGTTCCCAATAACCTTTGTCATTCCGGATCTTTTTGCAACTGGCGCAGATAGGCAGAAATCCGCTCAGTAATTTTACTTTGGCCAGTGCGTCTTGAAGCTCCGAGATAAGTTTCTCCCGTTCTTCCTCCGCTTGTCTCCTTTCGGTGATGTCTCGAATCACGCTGACCAGGCCGCGAGTGCCGAAGATGGTTGCGCCACGCGAGTTGACCTCCACGGGGAGGGCGCTGCCGTCTTTGCGCCGGTGAACGGTTTCAAAAAGGATACCGCGAGTGTCGGCTCTGGCCATCTGTTCGGCGGTCAGCTTTCGCACCTCGGGCGTGCGCAGGTCGTAGATCGTCATCGTAACCAATTCCTCGTGCTCGTAACCGTAGAACTTCGTGGCGGCGACGTTGGCATCAAGGATACGTCCATCGCCAGGTCTTACGAAAAGGACAGCATCTCTGCTGTGGCCGGCCAACCCGTGCAGGGCTTCTATATTTGTCGATGCTTCAAACAGCGATTTTATAAGTTTGTCGCGATCAATCTGTATTTTATAAAGTTTATCCCGTTCCTTTATCAATTCTTTCGTTCGTTCTTCAACTAATCGTTCAAGATATCCCTCACGTTCAGTAAGCTTTATTTTGGCTTTCGAACTGATAGGGTCAGCGTCAAGATACTGTTTATTACTATCCATAACGATATGCCTTTTATCGCATAAGCTCATATATTCATGAACAATTTCAATTTTCATGATGTCGGCCGCCCGTAATACGAGGGCGGTTGCTATAATTGGATAGAATATAACAAACCGTCCACATTATGGCACGGACAATATCTGCACAACTATATTCTGCCGGCATCCGCGGCGTTTTGTTAGTCTTGGGTGTTCGGGCTTGCCCGTAAACCCTTGGAAAGCCGAGCTTGCACCATCGATTAAGGTTGATAGCAGCACGCAAGCAAATCAGGACGGCGCAACGATAGTAACGCAGTCAAAGAAGGTTACTCCTCAATCAACGACAGGGCGCTTATATAAGGCATTTTGGTATGTGCCTGAAATCAATCGATTCGTAAAATCCGTTGAGGAGTATTACAGTGCCGGCGGCACTCGCAACGAACGGTATACGGACGAATTGGACTCGTACAAGGTTTCACAGTAGCGAGCCGCCGGCCCGGACCCGCAGCGGGTGCGTCAGCAGTTGCCTTTTCAATGGCTTCTTTTTTGTTCAAGGTCATACCCCCATTTTGTGGTGAACGCATCAATGTGAGGTTGGTGGTCACGGAAGGTTTCTCTTAACTGTAGAATTTACAACACCGTACGTAATAAAGGCGCATTTTTCTTCTGACGATAGGGCTTTAGCGAGAGCCTACTCCTAATCCCCAATCCCTAAATGTTCTCTGCGTCCTCTAAAGATCGCCCCTTGCCCCTCGAAGCAGGCCACCGGGTTTTTGGAATTATCGAACGCCTCTGTGGTGAAGTTGGCGCTTTATCTCTTATACACCGGCTCTGCGCAGGACGGACCGAAATAGACCCTCATCTCCTCGAAAAACGAGCGGGATGGGTTGACCGGAAGCTTGCTCAAGTCGAGTACGGCTTCCCCCTTGTCCTGAACGTCCAGGTGAAGGACCGCCGGGCATTCACCTGGGTGGGAAATCAGCAGGTGCCTCAGGCGGCCGAAAGCGTCTCGGTCCATTTTAGCCGCATCGAGCCTTATGTGCACCGAGTCCACCGCCTGCAGTGCGGCCTCCTGCATACTGAGGATGCGGTTGGCGAGCAGCTTTGTCGATTTTTCGTCATGCTGCACCTTGGCCCAGAGCGTAAGAGGTTCATCGCCGTCGATCAGCCCTCGGGCCTGGGTGAAAGGCTCGGCGAAGGCGACCACCTCGATCGTGCCCGATTTGTCTTCGAGGTTAAGGAAAGCCATTCGGTCTCCGCGCTTTGTCGTGATTTCCTTTATAATCGAGAACAGGCCGCACAGCACCACCTCTGAGCCCTCCCGCTTCTCTTTTACCGACTGGGTATCGTCGCTGCAAACCGATCGGATCTGTTCCGAGTAAAAATCGAGAGGATGGCCGGAGATGTAAAATCCCAGGGACTCTTTTTCGAACTGTAGCCGCATTCGGCTGTCCCAGTCCGCAATGTCGGGAAGAGGGGGGACCTTGATCTTTTTTTGCGCACGCAACATTTCAAACAGGTTCATCTGCCCGGCCTGGCGATCTCTCTGAGCGGCTGCGGCCCGGTCCAGCACCTCGTCGAGGCCCGCCATGAGCTGGGCGCGGTTAGAGTGCAAGGAGTCGAAAGCCCCGCATCGAATGAGCTGCTCGATCACGCGACGGTTCACTTTCTGCGAATCCATCCGCTCGCAGAAGTCATGTATCGATCTAAACGGTCCATCCTCCCGGCGGCCCTGCAAAATTACCTCTACGGCGCCCTCGCCGACGTTTTTCACCGCCCCGAGCCCGAAGCGTATCTCGCACCCCACGACCTGGAAGGCCCTGCCGCTCTCGTTTACGTCGGGGGGAAGAATTCGGATATCCATCTGGGCGACCTGGTTTATCAACCGTACGATCTGATCGGAGCTGCTGAGGAAGCTGTTCATAAGGGCCGCCATGAATTCGACCGGATAATGAGACTTCAGCCATGCGGTCTGGTATGCGATCAGGGCGTAAGCTGCGCTGTGAGACTTGTTGAACCCGTACTCGGCGAATTTTGCCATGAGATCGAAGATGTGATTTGCTTTTGCCGATTCGATCCCGTTTTCCTTGGCGCCCTTCAAAAACCTGTCCCTCTGAGCGTTCATCAGCGAGCCGATCTTTTTGCCCATCGCCCTCCGCAGAATATCGGCTTCCCCAAGGGAGTAGTTTGCCAGGGTGCTGGCAACCTTCATCACCTGTTCCTGGTAGAGGATAACCCCGTAGGTCGGCTCCAGGATCGGCTTTAAAATCTCGAGATCGTAGACGACCTTCTTTCCATGCTTGCCCTGGATGTAGTTCTCCACCATGCCGCTCTCCAGCGGACCCGGACGGTAGAGCGCCACCAGGGCCACTATGTCGGCGAAATTTTCCGGACGCAGTCTGACCAGGATGTCCCGCATTCCCGAACTCTCGAGCTGAAAGACCCCGGTGGTATCTGCACGGCTGAGCAGGGCGTAGGTGTCCGGGTCATCCATCGGGAGGTCTTCGATGTTGACTTTCGTGCCATGATTTTGCGCTATGAGCTCGACCGCGTCGTTTATTACCGTGAGGTTTCTCAGCCCCAGGAAGTCGAACTTTATGAGTCCCGTCTTTTCGACATATTTCATCGAATACTGGCTAACGATTTCACCTTCCTGACCAACGTAGAGCGGCATGTATTCGACAATGGGCTTGTCTGATACCACCACCCCGGCGGCGTGCGTGGAAGCGTGGCGCGTCAGCCCTTCAAGGGCAAGGGCGACTTCGAACAACTCCTTTACCTGCGGGTTTTCCTTTTGCATTTCCAACAGGCGGGGTTCGATCTTCATAGCTTTGTTAAGGTCGATTCCAAGGGTGGCGGGAATCAGCTTGGCGATGCGGTCCACGTCGTTGTAAGCCATGGCCATCGCGCGGCCGACATCGCGGATAACCGCGCGCGCCGCCATCGTCCCGAAGGTTGCGATCTGTGAGACCCGGTCCTTTCCGTACTTATTTGCAACATATTCCAGGACTTTGTCGCGGCCGTTGACGCAAAAATCCACGTCGATGTCCGGCATACTGATGCGCTCGAGATTCAGGAACCGCTCGAAGATAAGCCCGTGCTCGATCGGGTCCAGCTCGGTTATGCGCATAACATAGGCTATAAGGCTTCCGGCAGCGGATCCCCGGCCCGGGCCGACCGGGATACCGTTTTTTTTCGCATAATTTATGAAATCCGCCACTATGAGAAAGTAGGCGGCAAATCCCATCTGCTTTATGACCTCGAGTTCGTAGTCAAGCCTTGCGCCATACTCCCGGAGCTGCTCTTCGCCAAAGCCGGGGCGCTTTCGCCGTATAGCCCCCATGCGCTCTTCGAAGCCCTCCCTCACCACGTGCTCGAAGCGCTCGTCAAGGCTCTCGCCTTCCTCGACAGGAAATACGGGGAAGTGATAGCTGCCCAGATCCATCTTCAGATTGCACTTCTCTGCGATTTCGAGCGTATTTCGGAGCGCCTCGGGAACATGGGCGAACTCTTTTGCCATCTCTTCCGGGGGCTTGAAGTAGAGCTGATCGGTATGAAATTTGAACCTTTTTTCGTCCAGAATGGTTTTACCCGTCTGTATGCACAGAAGGACCTCATGGGCCCTGGCATCGCTCTTGCGCAGGTAATGGCAGTCGTTTGTGGCCACCAGGGGAAGCGATAGCTCCTGGGAGAGGCGAATCAGGCCCTCGTTTGCCACAGTCTGTTCCGGGATACCGTTTGACTGGATTTCCAGGTAAAAATTGCCCGGCTCAAATATCTGCGCGTACTCCAGCGCAGTTCGCATTGCGTTGTCGGGTTGATTTCTTATCAAAAGGGAGGCGATTTCCCCCTTGAGACAGCCCGAGAGTGCTATGAGCCCCTGGCTGTGCATCCGCAGGATTTCCCTGTCCATGCGGGGCTTGTAATAGAACCCTTCGGTGTAGCCCAGTGAGACCAGTTTCATCAGATTCTGATAACCGGTCAAGTTGCTGGCCAGAAGCGTGAGGTGAAAACTTCGATCCTCTGTGCCGTTGGCTTCCCCATCGGTTGGCTTCCATGCGCGGTCATGGCGGCTTTTGGCCGCGACATAGGCCTCGCACCCGATTATTGGCTTTATCTCGTATTTTTTGGCAAGTTCGTAGAACTCAAGTGCGCCAAACATGTTGCCGTGATCGGTGATGGTTGCAGCAGGCATTCCAAAGGCACGGGCGGTTTCAAAAAGGTCCTTGAGCCGGATCGCGCCGTCAAGCAGGCTGTACTGGGTGTGAACATGCAAATGAACAAAAGGCATCTTAAGGCTCTTCCTTCGTTGCAGTGAAAAATCATTCCTTTTGGTTCTATCGCTTCGCGACGAGCAGTGAACAGAAAAAGACTCTGCTCTCTACGAGGTGAGCCGGAGAAGAGAGTCGCCTGGAAGGGTAAAACTGCTCACTGCTCGGTATTTGCGCTCTTAAACAAGAGGGAAACGGGAAGCGGGAAGTTTTTGCTCCCTGCTCGCTGCAATCCTAGCACATTCCGGAAACGCGTTCCCGCAAAATCCGCCCTGTGTTTTTTTCGCTCCATCTTCTGATTTGAACAAAAGACCAAAAGCGATTCACCGAGGAGAAAAACCTTGCGGGGCAGCGATTTAATCCTGCAAATCCTGTCAAGATCTTAATATTTGTGCCTCTGTGCTCTCTAAAGATCGACCTCAGCCCCTCGAAGCAGGCCACTGGATTTTTGGAATTGTCGAACGCCTGCAGTGGAATCTCATTCTTCTACGTCGAAAAACGCGTTCCACGCCTGAGGAAAGATTTCCGTTCACCGCGCTGCCACAAAAAAATCAAGTTTTTCAAAAATAGGCCGATCCATATATAGCAAGCCATTTAAAATGATGCAGAGCCAAGAGCAGGAATCGGTAAAAGGTGGGGTCCAGAGTCCAGGGGCCTGATTTGGTCCCGGACCGTAACCAGTGTCCATCCGGAAACCTCCGGATGGACACTAACCCGTTGCCCTGGACCCGGGTTCTTCTTACCGTTTCCCGGTTGCTCCGCAGGAAAGGTTGCTGGAAATGCGCCAGGAACAACTGATTGCAAAGCTGATCGATCTGGAAGAAAGGGCAAACGCTCACACTTCCCAGTACCTTAAGCTGCTGAGTGTGCCTCAAAAACGGACCAGCGCCTCTATCCACTACCAAAAAGCGCTCAAGCTGCGCGCCAGGGTCCAGGAGCTTATCAGGAAAATCGCCCTTTGCGACGGGGCTCGTTCCTGATTCCGGCCTAGCTCCGCCAGGTGAGGAGATTTGTCACCGTTCATCACGAAGAGTTTCAAGCATATCGGGTCAGGCCGCTGTTTTTGTCGGCGATCGCTAAAGATCGACCGTAGCCCCCTCGAAATAGGCCACAGGATTTTTGGAATTGTCGAACGCCCTTTGCGATAATCTGTTCAATCATTTTACCGCTTACCGTCTTTAGGCGGAAGTGATAGTGCCTAATCTTTTGGTTGCGGCCCGAGACTGCGCTGTGTCTATAATCTATTCCTTTCTCTACGCTCCGTGAGGCGTTTCGCCGGAAGGCCCCTGTGGTGAACCGGGACTTTATCCGAAATCGCCGGCTTATAGTTCAGATTTTACCTTGCAGTCGGTCAGCAATATGAATAACATGGAGCACAGGCTGGACATCACCCGCTAACGTTTGATTTCTTGAAATTTCGGACGTTGTTCTGTAACATAATTGTTTCGTTTGCATTCATCGCGCCGGGCGCGGTGAATGCTTTTGTTCGAACTAAACACAAACGGGCAGGAATTGACATTATGTGTGGCATAGTGGGATATATCGGTTCCGATGAAGGGCGTGAAATCCTTATAAACGGGCTCAGGCGACTGGAATATAGAGGCTACGACAGCGCGGGGATCGCTATGGTGGGACCTGATTCCCATCTTCAGATCGTGCGGTGCGAAGGCAAGCTCAACGGTCTGGAGAGCAAGCTTCTGGATTTCCCGGTGAGCGGTACGGTAGGTGTGGCGCATACGCGGTGGGCAACCCATGGCAGACCCTCCGAACAAAACGCGCATCCTCACCGCTGCGGCCCTTTTGCTCTCGTTCATAACGGGATAATCGAGAATTACGCAGTTCTCAAAGAACAACTCCAACAGGACGGCCACCGCTTTGCGTCCCAGACGGACACCGAGGTCATAGTCGCGCTCCTTTGCAGCGAGTGGGAAAAAGTAAATGACTATGAGCAGGCAGTGAGAAACACCCTCAAAAAGCTAAAAGGCTCTTACGCGGTCGTGATTGTAAACGAACTGGAACCAGACCGCCTGGTGGCCGCCAGGAAGGAAAGCCCGCTGATTCTGGGGTTTACCGAAAGCGCCTTTTTCCTCGCATCCGATGTTCCGGCCATACTGCCCTACACTCGCCAGGTGGTGTACCTCAATGACGAGGAGGTTGTCTTCGTCTCGAGGACCAATTACCGCATAGAGTCGCTCCTCGACGGCACTGCCCGCACCCCTGAGCCTCACCGTGTGGACTGGGACCCGATAATGGCCGAGAAGGCGGGCTATAAGCACTTCATGCTCAAAGAAATCTATGAACAGCCCAGGGCCGTCATAGATACCTTTCGCAGCGTTGTCGATCTTGAGACCAAACAGGTCAGCTTCCCGGAATTAAATGTGGATAAAGCGCTGCTTGAAAAAATCGACAGAGTCTGCCTCGTAGCCTGCGGTACTTCCTATCATGCGGCGCTTGTGGCCAGGTACATGATCGAAGACCTTTGCAGGGTAACGGTCGAGGTGGACTTGGCATCTGAATTCCGATCCAGGGACCCCATTCTCAATGATAAAGTTCTTCTGGTGGTGATAAGCCAGTCCGGGGAAACGGCCGATACCCGGGCGGCCCTGAAGGAAGGACTCGACAAGGGCGCGCACTGCCGGGCAATCGTCAACGTGGTCGGGAGCAGCATAGCGCGGATGGCCCATGGGGTTATCTATACCCATGCGGGACCCGAGATAGGGGTGGCTTCAACCAAGGCATTTACGACCCAGCTTATCGCCCTCTATCTTTTTGCCATCTACTGGGCAGATCAAACCGGCAGACTGCCCGCAGGTTCCATCAAGCAATATGTTCAGGACCTGATCGAACTTCCGGGCAAAATGGAAAAGATCCTCTCGGATACGAACAGGATAAGCACCTGGGCGAGAAAATTCAAAGACTACAAAGACTTCCTCTACCTGGCCCGCGGCCCGCTCTATCCAATAGCCCTGGAAGGCGCGCTCAAGCTCAAGGAAATCTCCTATATCCATGCCGAAGGTTATGCGGCAGGCGAGATGAAACACGGCCCCATAGCACTTATCGACTCCGAAATGCCGGTCATGGTCTTACTTAAGCATGGGCCCCTTTTTGAGAAAATGATTTCGAATATACAGGAAGTTAAGGCCAGAGACGGCATCATCCTCGCTCTGATCGAAACCCAGACGAGCGATATAGTCGGCCCTGCCGAAAATCAGTTCGTCATTCCGCCTTCATCGGATTGGCTCTCACCAGTGCTCTTCAGCCTGCCGCTGCAATTGCTGGCCTATCAGGTGGCGGTGCTTCGCGGAACCGACGTGGATCAGCCAAGGAACTTGGCAAAGAGCGTGACAGTGGAGTGAAGAGGGAAGGGTGAAGGGGATAAGGACTGTGAATAGGTAATTTGTGATTGACCTGTATTCTGCTCCATAGTTTCTTCCCGTTCACCCGTTCACCCGTTCACCCGTTCACCCGTTCACCCGTTCACCCGTTCACCCGTTCACCTACTGACCTACTCACCGAGTATAGATATAGAGCAGGCTCCCGCCCTTGATCTTATCGATCACATATTCGGCAACTTCCATCGGAAGGGCAGGGCATCCGAGGCTGCGCCCGAGTCTCCATCGGTTGGCGGCTATGGCTCCGGGGCCGGCATACCGGGCTCCATGCATTACGATTCCCCGGCTGCACGCATTATCGTTTATCCCCTTTTGGAGCCCGTGGAGTTCCAGGAACGGTCCGTGGCTGCCGAAGTATTTGCCTGCGGTGCAAAAAAAACCGGCCGGGGTTTGATACGATTCCGGCTGGTTGGAAAACCTGGTCGCATAGAGCCAGCCCGAGTTTTTCCCGTGAGCTACCAGAAATCTTTGTACCTGGCCGGATTCCGTGTCGATGAGAAACAGGCGCCTGCTGGTCGAGGGCTTGGTATAGTCTATGATGGTTATGAAGCGTGTGTTGCTGAATTGGGACCGATTGGCCCTCAGGAATTGGACGGCTTTGAGGTAAGCCTCATAGGGCAGGTTCCCGTCCCTTGACGGGGGGCGTAGCGGAAGGGGCCTTAGGATGGTCCTGGAAAACCGGTAAGGCCAGTCACCCGGCCATGGAGTTAAGATGATGAAAACGGCCGCAGCCAACGAGAGCAGGCGGCATGTAGTCCTGCGCATATTTCTATACCACTGCCGGTAAGTTTCCTCTAATTCTACATTAAATGACCCCGGAATGTCAAAGAGGCATCCGGCCGGCCATTACCGGCCTGGATTTGTGAGACCGGGTTGCCTCTATGTAACGCCTGTGGGAACCACTGAGCGACGACCCTTCGCTCTTCACCACAGGATACTGCGAAAAAACTCAGCCTTGCGAAAGGGCGACGAGAAGCGGCAAAAAGCAGCGGGATAACAAATTCCGATCGTGATCATAAAGGGCGAACCGGGGATTAATGCGAAGGGACGAAGGGCTTCCTGAACAGTTGAGTGATCCGGTCTTCCGCGAACCCAAGTTTCCTGCAGCAAAGATTTCGAGGCCAAAAGCGGCCTTCTAAGCACGAAAAATGTCTATTCCTGGAAAATTGATCTTTAAATAGCTGGATGCTACCTTGGTCCTACCCCATTCGCGCCCCATTCGCATTCGTCCGGAGCATTCGGAGCGTGGAGACCGGTCTTCGTCAGCGCGGCGCGGCGTCTTCGTCATCGGCCCCAAGGTCGACATATCCGGAGGCTGCTCGCAGAAAATATTCGGAGAGAATTTCTCCGCCTGCTTCGGTAAGGTGGACATTGTCCTTGGCGCGTATGCGGGTCTGCTTCCCGCCAGGCTTTTTAATGAAAGTCGAGTAGTTGCCTTTGGAGTCTGCCAGCGCGGGCCATGAGTCCACGTAGACGCATCCGGAAACATTTGCGCATTCCTGTTTAACTATGGAGTTAATGAGAATGATCTTGGTGCAGTATTTCTGGGAACACATTATAGGCAATCCCACCCAGAACGACGGAATCTTCTTTTCGGAAGCGAATTTCAAAAACTCCTTCACCCGCGATGCGTAAATTTCGGTCCATTTGTCGTTGCCGAAATATAAGCGCTTGCCCGAATCGTCCAGTATGTCGATCGGATCATTGGTGCCCATGTGGATAACTATCAGGTCAGGTTCATTCTTCTGGATTAACTCCTTCAAAGCGGAAGCCCAGTTGAAATCTTCTTGATGGACAAACCCGGTGGAATACTGCCCCTTGCGAATTACCTGGAGCGACGTGTTTTTGCTGAGCCGGCGCTGCAGTGCAGGTCCAAACCCTTCGGCGATCATTGAATCTCCCACAAGCAGCACTTTATGAGGTTTCAACTTTGGCGATGAAGTTCCAGGCGCCGGTGTCGCCTGCCCATCGGGTTGCCGCTCGCTCTGGGCGACAGGGCTATCCTCATTGCCTGCGCCGCTCGAATCGGGCGGCGCAACCGGCTGATCGGCATCCTGTGCAGGGGGACAGCCGTCAACAACCGGTTGAGCCGCTTCCATGCCTTCTGTATCGGCTTGACGAGACGGGTCGTCTCGGACTTGAGCTGTATCTACGGCAGGATCTGAAGTCTCGGAGACGAATTTTAGCTGATTTGCGCCAAGGCTGTCGAACATCTGACCTGCAACGAGCTTGCAGCGAGTTTCCTCCACCCATGAAAGCACTCGGGGCAGTTCGGAGAAAACTACCAGTATCAAGGCTATGGAGTATATCAGCACAGCCTTGAGTGGAGTAATCTCTTTGGTCTTTTTTATCATTAATCTCCCCTTACGCCGATGATGACCTTTTACGCCGATGATGACCTTAAAATTGAAAGTAAATGAAAGGCGGTACGCCCGACGGGCCAAGCTTCATTATGAGCACGCACAGCAGGGCGACGAGCGCGGCTTGAAGCGGAATGGGCATTCGCCGCTGGATTTTGCAAAATAAATCCTGCGCATAAGGCCCGACGAACTGTATCAGAAGGCCGGCAGCTACCGCCGGCAAAACCCAGGGTTCAAAGCTCATGCCTTTCGTGTTGAAAGCAAAGATTGCCTGAAAAACTTCCATAGCCCTGGCGGTGTCTTCTGCCTGGAAAAAGACCCACAGGAACGAAACCAGGTTGAAGGTCAAAAACCATGCCCCAGCTTTGAATGCGGGCGCCCAGAGGGACACCGGCGGGCCTGCGCCGCTTTTTGTATCCGTTCTGGCGCCAAACCAGGTTTGACGAGTGTCTCTTACCGCATGAGTGAGTGCCAGGGCAATTCCGTGCAGCGCCCCCCAGAGCAGAAAACGGCTGTGGGGGCCGTGCCACAGGCCTCCTATGACCATTGTCGCCATCAGGTTCGCGTACTTGCGCAATCGTCCCTTTTTGCTGCCGCCCAAGGGTATGTAAAGGTAGTCGCGGAGCCATGTGGAAAACGATATATGCCAGTGGTGCCAAAACTCCTGGACATTGCAGACTCCGTAAGGCATGCGGAAATTTTCCGGCAGACGGAACCCCAGCAGTTGCGCAATGCCGATAGCCATATCCGAGTATCCGGAAAAGTCGCAGTAGATCTGAATCGAGTAAGCGTATACGCCCAAGAGTACGGTTGTCGAAGAGTATGCGGCGGGTACCTGGAATACGTCCCTCACGATGTGTTCGGAGAGGTAGCTTGAAATCACCAGTTTCTTGAATAACCCGTTCAGTATACGGGCAAAAGCGTCATGGAACGAACGGCTGTCCCAGTCGGGCTTATCGAGTTGGGGGACAAACTGACCCGCGCGCATAATCGGTCCCGAGAGGATCGTGGGAAAAAACGATACGAACAGCAGTACGTCGACTGGGTTTCGTATCAGGCGCTTTGGGTCCCGGTAGACGTCGATGCAGTATGAGATGCCCTGCAAGGTAAAAAATGAAATCCCGATTGGAAAATAGAGTTCGATGAAGGGCAGATGCAGATTCAGACCCAGAGGAGCCGTGATCGAATCCAGTGATTGGTATAGAAACTCGAAATACTTGAAAAAAGCGATAAAACTCAGATTGAGGATTATATCGGCGCTGAGCCAGACTTTCCTGAGAGCATTTCCTTTTGCCCGCGAGACAAGGAGCGCGAAGAGATAATTCGATATTCCGACGCCAAGGGGCAACAGAAGAAGGCCGGTGCTCTGAGAGGCATAGAAGAGCGCGTTAGCGGTCAGCAGAAAGACCCTGTAGGCGGTTCTTCTGCCGCGAAGGGCCCAGTTCAGCCAGAGAACCGTAAGCAGAAACAGCGCAAACTCAAAGCTTATTAAAGACATCGATCTCTGCAAATTTTAAGTTACTAGTCTGACCTTATACTTTTTAGCCACCACGCATGAAAGCCTACATGCATCGGCAACTGTGAAGTCCAATACACCCAGTCGTGCCCCCCGGGAGATTCACGATAGAGGTGTTTCACGTTCATTCTATCGAGCTGTCTGTGGACAAGCCTGTTGTCGTCTATGGAATATTGATCGCCATTAGAGACGGTTATCAGCATCGGTAAAGAACCGATACGGTCTGCGCTCTGTTCTATGAGTTTGAGCACCGAATGCTGCTCCCAGTCTGCTATGTTCTCTTCTTTGTAAGGGCCGAATACTTCCGCCAGCCGCCACTGGTTTTTATGGCGGGTGATATCAAGGATTCCGCTCATGGAACTGACTGAGGAGAAAACTCCCGGATGTCGGAGACAAAGTGCAAATGCCCCGTGGCCGCCCATGGACAGGCCCGCGATGCTGCGTAGGCCGTTTGTGGGAAAATTCCTTTCGACATCCGGAATGAGTTCCTTCAAAAAATAAGTCTCGATCTGATTATTCTTAACAAGCCGGCTGTCCGCATACCATCCGAAACTAAAGCCCTCGGGAGTTACGATGATTATCCGGTATTTGGATACAAGTTCGCAAATAATGTTTTCGGCGTGGTCCTTCCAGGCCGTGTAGCCGTCAAAAGCCCCGTGAAGGAGATAGAGCACGGGGTAGCGCGCTGCTCCCTTGGATTCCTTGGGAACGAATGCATAATAGGCCATTTGGGCGGCGCATGCATCGGAAAAGAATTCCTTTCGTTCGATTCTGCAGCTCAGAGCGGCTGATTCGGATTTTCCGCGCCCTTTTGCCGGCGGATGCAGGGCGGGGGAGCCGGGAGGAACGGACGAGGGCGTGGAGGACAGAGCATCCGGGAAGTCCGTTTTATTCTCAGACGTGCCGGCAGCGCTGACTTCAGCAGGCCCCGAATCATCGCCCACGATGTCTGCCTGCAGGCCGGGTGCCGCAATGAGCACCGTCAAACCAAACAAAAAAGCGAAGATGATAAGAGCGTTTCTACAGGACACTCTAACTCCAAACCCAGGAAAGAATTTATCCCGGGAAGCATGTCCAATGACTATCAGAATTGATAACCTTGATTTCTTCGACGCTGGGTTCATCTAACACCCCGCAAACCCGGGACGCTTTCAAGGCCGTAAAACCTTCCCATATACGAACAAAAAATGCAAGCCGCGTATCAACTGAACCGGTTTTAACAATTTCAGGACAGGATCGGAAAAAAGTGAGAGGGGAGCACCCTTTTTACCCATTGAAACGAAAAATCCTTATCTGGTATCTTTCCGTCATGCAGGGCATTCTTTTCGAAAAAGATGCGATCGGGCTCTCCGCGGGGCGTGGTAGAAGCGAGCAGTTCCATACGGAGATCAAATCCGGCATGGAAATGGAAATGCTCCCATCGGGCAAATTCGCCGCCAACGCCTTGATCCTGTGTTGTGGGGGACCGGCTTACAACATCTCAGCAAAAAACTAATTCCGAAAGTGTGCCAGGCAACCTCGCTCAATTTGAGATCGCGGATTCCGGAAGTTATCAAAAAAGCTCTCGGCCCCTCGAAAAGAGATTGCCTTCCCATATCTGACGTCCTGAAGACGGCAACTCCAAATTCATAAAGACCCAACTACGAGTTAGATTCTTTGCGGTCAATTACAGTCTGTTTCTCTGAAATAATCTGCGGACTGGTATTAGGATTTTTGATAACCCATATGTTACTGGCTGTTCCTCTTATATTTTTCTTGGCGGATTGAATAAAGAACGCATAGCTAAATTGTAAAGTGATTTTCTCCGAATCGTCGGACCTGGTAATATGCAGATCGTCAGCTAGTGAATAAGATAGCTTCTGGCAAAAAGTGAAGTATTTCTCCTTGTCCTTTCTTATGTAACTCTTTGAAACCATTCCATTTGAATAATAATCGACGGTATCGCCATAGAACGATAATACTCTATCCATTTCCTTATTCTCATTTGCTCTAAGATAGCTCAATATAAGGGATTTCACGGACTCTGTTCTCGTATCGTGAGAATTACCCAAAGACGCAGTGTTGATGTTATTGGCCTCTGTTACTTGCTGTGACGTTGCACTACTATCATAAGATGAAGACGCCGTAGAAGGTGCCGGTAAACTGGCGGTCTGAACTGACGATGACTTAGTAACGGACGAACTGATTTGTTTAAAAGGTAAGCGATCAAAGGAATTAGGAGCATAAACATTGCCTCCTGTTAAATTCAGTTCTTTAGTAGAAATACACGTATATTGCCATGTGTTCATATTTGTCGATGTTGTCCATAACCCATCACGCTTTCTTATTGACTGCAAAAAAGTCGCAATATCGGTGGCTGGAGTACGGTCTGATTCTACTATTATATCTCCTGGATATATATTTATAAATAGCTTATTTTCATAACCTGGAATCACACCGGATATTACAACCCCACCGGTGATGGGCCTTGTATAGCCCAACTGGACTAGTCCAGCTATAACTTCTGGCGTAATGTTGACCACTGTTATGCCTGACCATGGAGTATTTCCAACTATATCAATTGATTGTAATTTTGAATGTTGCTCCTGCAAAATTGACAGAATCGCAGCTTGCCTACTGTCCTGAATGTGTTTTCCTCTCGGAAATCTGCGTGCGTAGGAAACATAAGCAGATGAGACGTTCTCTTTATTAGCATTATCCCAAGCAATTGCATCTAATGAAACTTCTCCATCTCTGACATGCCTGCCAGACGGAAATGAGGAAAGATATTTCTGAATTGCACTTTCACTTCCGTTCTCTTTAGCCTCATTCCAACTCATTTCATCTATCTGTATCTTGGCCTGATCGCTGAATTTTCCGTTCGGGAATAAGGATACAAATTCGCGATATGAAGCTAATGTCTTAACCACATTTGCATCCACCCACAACAGTTGCTCAAGGGTATTTCTTGCATCTGCAGCCGGCTTTGATGAAGGAAATTCAGACAGAAACTGTTTGTATGCTTCGGGTGTGCCTACCTTTTGTGCACGCTCGAAGGCGGATGCAGCCAACTTATTCTTTGCCTCTCCACTGTGAACATCATGGTTGGGTTGGTTCAAGTATGCATGATAACCTTCGTCAGTCCCTGTCTGTTGAGCTTTGGCCCATTCCTTTTCGTCGAGAGCCCTGGCTTCTGCCTGGGCTTGCCTTTGTGCCGCTTGCTTTTCTTCCTGCAGCTTCCGCGCAGCAGCAGCCTCCTCCTCTTGCTTTTTCTGCAAAGCCACCTTTTCTGCGGCCGCGGCCTCCAGCCTCTTGTTCTCTTGCGCAACGGCATCGGCGGAGCTTAGCAATTTAAGAGTCTCTTCAACCGTTCTTCCCGAAAAGAGTTCCGGGCGTACTCTATATGAGAAGAGATATTCTCCTTTATTATCTTTTGTCAGTTCGCACTTCACGGTAAGGGCGTTATCACTTTCCCGGTGAGGCACCACGATCTCTATGGGACCTTCATTCCGCTTCCAATCAGAAAAAGGCTTACCGTCGGTACGTTTTGCTCGGGAGAAATCGAAATGTTTTATTTCCTCGATGGTTTGTCCCGCGCTTTTTAAGAACGATGCATCTAATGCTTTGGCGTTTTGGTCAGCAATGGATAATTCCATTCCCAAGACCATTAATCCACTTATAAGTCCTGTGGGTTGTAATCCTGTCGACGGAAGCAGATGGTTATTCTCTTCTTGTTTACGTTCAAACGTATTTATTAATGCAGCTTCCTTACATGCTGATTGGATTTCTGATGGCACTCGTTCACTACAGGCCGTAAGTACGATAAGTAGAAAAATAATGGATACTCCATAAATTGTCTTATGCAGCATACTATTCCTTTCTTTTGTCCTGCGGCCGTTAATAAAATTCGATTCTCGTAACAGGAAAGCAAATAAGCGCTTTGGCAAATAGGTTGCCGAGTTTAACTACAAAACGCAATCTTGATTTCTGGAACTTCGGCGGCTCATGAGTAAAGCCGCCGAAGTCGGCGGCCTGATCGATGCTGTTCCGGCACTCCGCACTAATCCGTACCCTTATCTATGAATATCTGCTTGTCCAGGGAGGGCCAGACGACTTTGTATAGCTCTTCAACAATCGGTGGGTAGTAAACCCCAGCGAAACGGAGTTTGACCTTCGTTTGTTTGGCGCTTTGTTTCACGAGAGAGATCGTCATGGAGGAACTTGAATTCTCCACGCTCTCCCCGTAAAAGGCCTTTTCCTTCATGGGAAGCAGGTTGGGATCCACATTGGAGTATCGACACCACTCCACCCGTCCGTTGTACCGGAGTGCATGAACCATGTCTGGGGGAAGAACAGAGAGGGCGCCCTGGACACTGATGAAGCCGGATTGGCGTTCCATGGCTGTAACGCGTACTCCCATGGTTGCAAGAGCCGTGGTTAAAGAATCAAAGACTCTGCCAAACTCCTTGTCAAAAACCTTGTCACCTACTGCTTCAGAAATTTTCTGCCTTTGAACTTGCCAATCCGGCAGGTCGGGTTTTTGGCAAATCTCGTTATCCAATTTCACCTGATCTAATGTAAGATATTGCTCCGTCGGCCCCGCTGGTATCGTTTGCTCTACGGCACAGCCGCTGACTAAGGCGCACAGAATAAGCATAGGAACGATTATTCTAATGATGACATTTGCTCTCTTCACGTCCATTCCTTTCATTAAAAGTAAGCAGCACGAGGGAAATACTCCTTCACGGCTATCTTCATTGAACTTGGGGTATCAGAATTCCAATCAGGCTTCTTGTTCACTTGAAAACTGGCATTTCGAACTAATCCGTACCCTGATCCATGAATATCTGCTTGTCCAGAGAGGGCCAGACGACTTTGTATAGTTCCTCGACAATCGGCGGGTAGTACACATGGGAAAACCGGAGTTTGACTTTTGTCTGCTTTGCGCTTTGCTTGACTAGAGCGATCGTCATTGTCGCATTGGTGTAGTTTCCGGCTGCATAGCCTTCTAAGGCTTGTCTTGCGTACCACTCTGCTTTTTTTGCGTGATACTCTGGACGTGTAATGTCATTCTCCGCCGAGTTCCCTCTTTCTTGCGGTCGAAGAAGGTCGGGATTCACATTTGAGTATCGACAGTACTCAACCAAACTGTTATACTGAAGCTCCCGTGCCCGGTCTTTAGGCAGAAGTGCACTGCCCCCGTAGGCCGTGATGACGCCGGATTGACGGTCCGTGCCTCCAACTTGCACTCCCATTGTTCCAAGAGAAACTATCAAGGAATCAAAGACCCTGCCAAACTCCTTATCAAAAACCTTGTCACCTAGCGCCTGAGTAATCTTCTCTCTTTGCACTTGCCAATCCGGCAGGTCGGGTTGCTTCGCAATCTGGAAACTCAAACTCTGCAGCTGATCAGAAGTATCTAGTAGCCCTTTTGTATCCGTTGGCCCCACAGCACAGCCGATGACTAAGACAGACAGGATAAGCAGCGGCACGATTATTCTAATAATGACATTTGGTCTTTTCACGTTCATTCCTTTTATTAAAAATAAGCAGCACGAGAGAACACTCTTTCACGGTTTTATTTTTGTTGAACTTGGGCTGTGAGAATTATGATCAAGCTTAGTGTTCACTCGAGATCGGCGTTCAGTACTAATCAGTACCCTGATCCATAAATATCTGCTTGTCCAAGGATGGCCAGACGACTTTGTAAAGTTCCTCAAGCATCGGGGGGTAATTTGCTCCGGCAAAACGAAGTTTGACCTTTGTCTGCCTGGCACTTTGTTTCACGAGAGAGATCGTCATTGAAGCCTGGGAACCGTTAGGGGAAGCATTTTGAAGCCATATGGTGTCAGCAATCCCATCGTAAGCCAACTTATAGTATTGGCAATATTCCACTGCACCTTGGTGCGCGAGTTGCTGAATCTGGTCTGGAGGCAGAAGTGATCTAGCGCTAGTGACGCTAATGAAGCCAGACTGCTTTTCCATGGTTGCAACACGTGCACCCGTGCTGGAAAGGGCCACCGTCAAGGAACCAAAGACTCTGTCAAAATCCTTATCAAAAACTCTGTCACCGAGGGCTTCAGCCACTTTCTCTCGTTGCGCGTGCCACTCCGGTATGTCGGGTTGCCTGAGTAACTGTTGAGTCACTGCTTGTTGTCGTTGCCACTGTGGCTGTGTTGTACCTGTTTGATCCAACGTGCAACCACTGGCTAATACACACAAAATAAGGGCAGAAATAGCGGTATTTGGCTTTTTCATGTTTATCCTTTCGATCAAGAATTAGAGGCACGACAATAATACGAGAACTAAAATCAAGCTCATTGCTCACTTAAAACCTATATCGGGCCTAATCAGTGCCCTGATCCATGAATATCTGCTTGTCCAGAGATGGCCATATGGCTTTATAGAGTTCCTCGAGCATTGGGGGGTAATATACTCCGGCAAAACGGACCTTGACCTTTGTCTGCTTTGGAGTTTGTTTAACTAGAGAGATTGTCATAGATGCATCATATCCATTGGCAGGTGAAACTTGCTTGTCAATGTTTTCAGCATGAGCGTAATCGAAGTTATTGGCTAGGCAGTAGTCTACATAACATTGGTGAACAAGTTGTTGAATCTGGTCTTGAGGTAGAAGTGACCTTGCACCAGTGACGCTAATAAATCCGGATTGACGTTCCATGGTTGCAACACGCGCGCCCATGCCGCCGAGAGCTATCGTCAAAGAATCAAAAACTCTAGCAAAAGGCTTGTCAAAGACTCTGTCACCAAGGGCTTCAGCAATTTTGTCTCTCTGTACGCGCCACTCTGTGACGTCTGGTTGTCTATATAATTCCATAGCCACATTAACATCACGGAACTGTTTTTCGTTGCTAGTCGTTGGTCCAGGTGATTCCAATGGCATACACCCACTGACCAAAATGCACAGAATAAGAAATGAAATAGCAACTTGTGGTACCTTCATGTTGTTTCCTTTCGTTAAAAGTAAGCGGCGCGAGAGGAGTACTCTCTCACGGTTTTATCTTTGTTGAATTTGATGATAACTGTGAGGGTCTTAATGGAGCGAGAAACGGTTGTTCGTTCTGCTGGCTGATCCTCTCCTTGTGTCTGGCCAATTACTGATCCGACCAGAACATTTCCAAAGAACACGTCCAGCCGTTGTACTCCGAGGCTCCCACCGGTATTGCTATTGCGTTCAGTAACTGTCTCAGAGTGACTGGATGTTTTTTCGTAAACCCAAGTTTCCGTGCCATCCGCGTCAAGTGTTGATATGTTGGGGCCTCCGAAAAGCTCGACCAATTCGGATTGAGTGGTCACCCCTTTTTTGACCCTGGCATTAAAGTTTCCATAGGATTGTGGACTCGGTTGTTGCGCGGCGGGTGCCGGCTTGATGGCTGGTTGAGCAGAAGGAGTGCCTGGGCCAGAAGCCACTTTCAGCTTGGTTTTGTCGGGGGTGTTTTGAGCAAACATCCCCGACAGGTCGGTGTTTTCCTGCATTTCACAGTAGCCTGCGGAAAGTTCGCGCGGCTTGGCTCCAGGGCTCAACCAGAAATCCGAGAGGGAATTTGAGGGGGTTGCGTCCTGCCAACAGGCCTCGACGACGCCGTCAATCATGCTGATGAATATTATGACTTGATGATAACACTGATCGTTCGGTTTACATGCAGCGAAAACAATATTGTTATCGATACGTTCAATTTTATTAGTTACGGGATCGCCCTTCCCCCAACCTGTAAGGAGTTGTTGCGCGCGCTGCTTGCCAAGGGTTGTCTCTAAACTATCCACGAACTTTGGATCGGACAAAAGTCCATTCCGCACGGGGCTTTTGCCTTCCCATTTAGCCAGATAGCCGAATGGTCTTTGATCGTTCTCGACTTTGGCCTGAAATTCAGGGGTGGCTACTTGGTACTGCGTGGTACATGACCATTGAATAATAGAGCAAAGTAGGATGCCACTGATGAGAAGTGATATTCGGAAGTAGGCCCCTAATTTCTTAGAAAGTCGCGCTGACATTTTTCCTTCCCTCCCGCATAATAAATTATTCACAAATTGATATAACGTTGGAGTGATAACAGCCTTTTCATAATTGTGTCCACAAGCTTACTAAAATCCAGATCCTGAAAGCCGCATGCAATAAGGAGCGCACGATGCCAACTGTCAATTGTGAATATTTATAATGAATAGTACTCTGTATACTCTTCACGAAGACCCAGGCTCAGCGTTTTCGTACCGCCGTTTACCATCGTGCCTGAAGTAAGGGCCAGGCGCAACCAGCCTGACCCACACACTGCTGCGCCTTTAAAGCAACGACGACTTCCTGCATGACTATCCCGTGCGCCATACAGCCGGTGCCACTTTACTTCTTCTTTCCACTCGACACAGCAGCTCTGGGCGCATTGACCTTTGGCATGGCGCTTCGTTGTACATTAGCTCGGCTCGCGTTTCTCATGTTCGCGTTAGCTGCTCCGGTTCGGCTCTGTTTTTGTCCCCCTACTTTCCCTGGCATATCGGAACGCGTCGTTCTTTCTGTCCGGGGTTGCCTGGGTGCATCGGTTCTCGCCTGCGTTCGCGGCCCGGATCGCGCTGGGGAATCCGTACGTATTTGTCTGTCGGATCGGGATTGACCCGGCATATCCGAGCGCTCTTGTCTTTGAGATCTGGAGGATTGGACATTCCTTTCGTCGGCGTGGGATGCTGATGACCTATTTGCACGTCTGGAAACCGCAGCCTTATTGTCAGCTTTTCCGGAGGCCGGTTGTGATGAGACGTTCGAAGAAGGGGCGTTGGTTGTCCCGGGTTGAGTTCGATTTGCCGATCTGGCGATGGCTTCCGGCCGTTTCATTGCAGCGGCGCCAGACCCGGCGGGTTTTGCTGTCTGCATTCCGGACATGGTTGTTTTTACAGAACCACTATTTTCAGACATATTTGCTTTAGTTTGTTGGATTCTGGAGGTAACGGACTGCGATGGTTTTGACTGGCCCGAGGCGATCTGGCCGGCACCGAAACGGGACTTGTCCGCTGCCCCGGCTTCCCGCGTCGAAGCCGTCGGCATACGTTTGAAAGTACGAGCGCTCGGATCTATATCATGAACACTGGTCATTCGTGTTCTGGTGTAATTGTCCACACGATAGAGATTATTCCTCTCTACAGCTACTCCACCCTGGTCGTAATAGTCATAGCTGGGCAAATCGTCACCCTGGTTTCCACCATCGTCGGCCACGACAGCCTGGGGGCCCCAGTTATTGACGGAGTAAAACTGCTCCTGAGGCGCCAGCGGAACCCATCCGATCTCGGTTCCAGAGTAAAACCAACCGACTCGCCCCGGATACCATGCCGGCTCGGTAACCACGGGAGGAGGCGGTTCTTCTGTTACCACAACTGCGGGTTGCGGCTGTTCCGCCGGAGGCGGTTCCTCTGTTGGCACAACTACGGGTTGCGGTTCCTCTGCCGCCACGGCTACGGGTTTTGGTTGTTTTCCCGGAGGCGCCCAGTACCACTTGCCGCCGATGAATTCCCAGTTGCCGTAGTGATGTGTAACGTACCCAAACGGTTCGTCCGGCACCCAACAGTTCTCCCCATATATCTCGACCCATCTTCCCGATGTGAAGGGTCGCCATCCGGGGCTGACCTTTGTCGGGCGCCACAGTTTTTCCTTACATTTACACGATTCCGAGTAGACTTCCTCCCAGACGCCGTTCTCTTCAAGGAGGGACGCTTCGTTCTGAAGTGACCGGGGCAACATGGTGGCCGATGCTCCCCTGACTTCCACTCTGCTCAGGATCAGATTGTTTCTCTCCATATTCCAACCGTCCCACTGCGGGTCGATTGCGTCGGAACTTGCTGCCACCTGGGCGCCGTTCGATATTATGGGCGATCCGAGCGAAATCTCGTATTTGTTGGAATCTCCGGCCGTAGAAACATACTCCGCTTTTCCTTGCAGCGTAAAAAGTTCAATTGTTTCGGACCCGACATATACATCGAGGGTCGATTCGGGATGAACAATGACGAAGCCAAAGGGAGTGGTTACTTTCATCATCAGCGATGAGCTTCTGTTGTATAGTCTTCCCACGCCTGTGCTGACATCGACTTCGGTGAAATCATCGTTCAGCTTTATCAGATGAATCACCGTGTCGCCGCCGATCCGAAGCCATGTGTTGTTGGGATTTATTATTTCAGCGCGACTGCTGCTGCCGGACGACAATGTATCGTCGAGACCGAAAGGTGTATCCTTCACCGTAGGAACCCAGTCCTGCACCTGGGGGACATAGCGCAGGAGCTGGCCTTCCGTTGCCGATACTTTGCCGATCAGGCCGACATTTTGCGGGCCTGTGTCTGCAAAAGCACCCTGTGAGATCATTACCAGCGCGCTGAGCATTATGGCGCTGAGTGCTGCCGCCAATTTCATGTGCCTCTTCATCGTTCACTCCATTAAAAGTTCGGTTCTACTGAGGTCTGTCAGACGGCTCGCAGCTATGTCCTTCATCAAGAAGCCGGACAGGCTAGAGTTTCCTTTTGTCTGAGGTGTTGTCGCGAAACATCTTCGACAGGTCGGTATCGTCGTGCATTTCGCAGTAGCCTGCGGGAAGTTTGCGCGACTTGCCACCAGGGCTCAACCAGAAATCCGACAGGGATTTTGACGAGGCGGCGTCCTGCCAGCATGCTTGAACGGCGCCGTCAATCATGCTGATAAAAATTATGGCTTGATGATAACACTGGTCGTTAGGCTTACATGCGCCGAAAACCATATTGTCATCGACACGTGCAACTTCGCTGGCTACGGGTTCGCCTCTTCCCCAACCGATAAGGAGTTGTTTGGCGCGCTGCTTGCCAAGGCTTGCTTCCAAACTATCCATGAACTTTGGATCGGACAAAAGTCCATTCCGCACGGGGTCTTTGCCTTCCCATTTGGTCAGGTAGCCAAACGGCTTTTTTTGATTCTCAACATTAGCCTGAGCCTCTGCGATCATTCCGGGGAGATACTCGCCAAGGTCAATGCCCCCGCAAAGCAGGTTCCCGGTTAATTCGTTGCGGCAATGATGGGTCGCTACTGGATCGTTGTATAAGGTCAAACTATAATTAAAGTACTTTAAAGCAGCTTCATAATATCCTAGACCCGCCGCCGCGTAGCCCAAGGAACAGTATGCTATATCTTCTCCATACCCAATTTTCATAACCAATTCTGCCAGCTCAGCATATTGTGTAGTCTTCATTAGAGAAAGTATTTTGCTACGACTGTCACTAAAACTAAAGGCACATTCAAGGGTATTAGAAGTTAGAGTCAGGTTGCCTTCTTTAAGATCCTGCATGAATTGTGTACGCAATTCAGGAGTGACTGTCGTGTACTTTGGAGTACCAGCACATGAGCTTAGAGCGACGCAGCAAAATAAGATACCTATGATGAAGAATTGCCTTGTTGAATTTATAATAAATTCTATGAAAAGTTCATATGACATTGTGTCCTCCATCATTGTTTGGTAAATAATTCACAATAGCTGATTCTTGGATGGTCCAGCGCCGTAAGCTCAAAATGTTGGATCGGGCGAACATAGATGTTCGGATGTTCGTCTCCCTGTTGTGGACCATTCTATGTGATGCCTGCCTCCGGCGTGTTTAGTGATAGGCCCGCCACACCCTGGAGCAGGATCATCAACATGGAATCCTATTCGTCACTTGGTACGGGTTAATGGCATTGTCTTTTGTATTCCGGCTCCCGGCGGAATGACAGAAATTGTTAATTTCGCAAATTACTGAGGTCCCGGTGTATGGAAATGATCTAACCAGGAAAACTCATATTATAGGATTATGAAAATAGCAATGGCTAAAGTTATGGGTAGAAACTGGGTGTACCCAATACCTAATATACCTGTTATGATTTTAAGTTTTGGACACATAGAAATTATTAGACTCCCATTCGCGACATAAAGGACTAAATTTGAGGTGAGGGTAAGAAAATTAGTCTATAACCGTATGGGGCTCCTCCTTCGAACTGAGCACGCTGAAAACCTTGATTGGCGCTGATTTCCCTTTGGCCTTCACCGGGTCTATCTCGATTGTATCGAAGTGCTTGCGTATTTCCCGATAAGTGTTTTCGGATATGAGTATCTGCCCCGGACCTGCAGCGGAACAAAGCCTGGATGCGACATTTACCGCATCCCCGATAACCGAATAGCTCATGGTGCGGGTCGATCCGATATATCCCGCGACGAGTTGATCGGTGTTTATACCAATTCCAATGCGGATCGGGTTCTTGCGGGCGGTGTTGTATCGGTCCAGTGCAGCCTGCATGTCCAGCGCCGCCTGGACAGCGCGGCGGGGATCGTCGGAATGAGCCACCGGCGCTCCCCAGACAACCATGATCATATCTCCCACAAACTTGTCTACCGTGCCTTCGTAAGAGAAAACGATCTCCACCATCATCTCGAACAACTCGTTTAGCAAGATGAGGACATCGGACGCTTCCATCTTTTCGCACATTGAGGTGAAGCCGCGTATATCGGCGAAAAGAGTCGTGGCGATGCGTTCCTCTCCGCCTTTTTCCACCTTGAGCTTGCCGGAAACGACCATTTCGGCGAGGTTGGGGGAGAGCAGCCGCTGAAATCTTTCGCGTGTGGCGGCGTCCGTCTCTATCTTTTTAGCCATCTCGGCCATCTTGATCAGGTTTGCCGTCTGTAGAGCGATATTGTTGAAAAGGAGCAGATCCTTCTTTGTATATGCCATGATTGCGGCGGAAGATTCGATAATCATGATTCCGAGCAGCTCTTGCTCGTGCAGTATGGGAACGGCCATCGATGAGCGCACATTCCGGCTGACGATTGAGACAGCCTCCTGAAAACGCTTATCGGCAAGGGCGTCCGTGCTTATTATTCCCACTTTGTCCTCTTGAACTCGCCTGACTACAGTCGAGGAAACGACCACTTTGTCTTTCTGTGTTCGTGTCTTGAATGCCTTGACAGTCATGTCCCCGCTTGGATCAGCCGTCAGAATGACGGCCTGGTCACATTCCAAAACCTCAAAAGTGCGGGAAAGGATTCGATTGAAAATCCGGGTCAGGTCGAGCTCAAGCCCTATGTCACGCTGAAGTTCATGAGCAATTCGCAGCTTTTCGTAATCAATACGAAGAGCTTTTTCATCCGTGATTTCCTTTTCCGGGAGAAAGCTACGCCGCTTTAGAGCGTTGAGGTAAATCTGATCGAACACCATGATCTGACATCGCTCGTCATCCGAGGTCACGAGGCTGCCCACCATATCGAGCTGAAACATGCAGGATGTGGCGCCCAGGGAGATCTCGTCTCCATTGCGGAGAGTTGCTTCGTCGCCGATGCGCTTTTTGTTGACAAAGGTCCCGTTTCGGCTTCCCAAGTCTTTGATACTATAATTGCCGTTCTTGTCGGCAAAAATCAGGCAATGCTGTTTCGAGACGAGCGGATCGGAGATCTGTACCTGATTTAATGGAGATCGCCCAACTGAATTTGTCTCCTCCAGTTTGACTTCTCGAATCCCGTTGCTATCTCTAACGATCAGCTTCGCCATATGACTCCATGAAAATGAGTTTCGGGCCGGCATGAGTTTTATGTAGATATGGCAGTTCCCCTGATTTTTTGAATAATTTTCCTGTCAGGTCAACTGGTCTGGAATGTAATCAGGGCACTCAAATCTTATATCCTATTTTTCTGTGCAAACCGCAAGAGTTTGCTATTGGTTCGCATGATAGCCATGGGGGACGCAGCAGACTATAGCCGCGAGTAGCGGGGCGGTTTAATTCCGCAAAGTTTCATTGATATCTATCGCCGGATAGTTGAATTGAAAAGATGGTCTGATCTATCGGAAGCCTTAATAAAATCGCGCTCAAAGGGCGTAAGGAGTTGCCCGTGATGGACCGTTATGCTAGTCTTTGAAGATGGTGCCCGGTTTTATGTGCCTTGCCGGTCCCGGTGGGCGCTCGAATGTGCTCCGCTCCGGGAGATTCCCGACTTGTTTGATTATCTTGACGAGAGAATTTCATGGTCAGGCCGGACAGGATTATTGGAAAACATATCGACCAGTTCACGGTGGAGTCCTTCATCGCTGAAGGGGCAATGGGCATGGTGTTTAAGGCCTATGATTCCACGCTCGCCAGAGTTGTCGCCTTAAAGCTTATTCCCAAAGACGCCCCAAACGCAACGGATACGGAAGCCCTTCAGCGAAAAGAAGCTCAAAAAAGGCTTATACACGAAGCTCAGATTGCCGGGAATCTTGTACACCCCAATATAGTAACCATCCACTCTTATGGGGTGACCGACGAATTCCAGTATATCTGCATGGAATATATAAAAGGGAAAACCCTGAGCCAGATTCTCAAGGAACGTGGAGCTGTTCCTGTCGAGGAGGCAATCCCCGTTCTCGAACAAATCCTGCTGGCTGTTGAGACTGCCGACAAGGCAGGGATCGTGCACAGGGACATCAAACCGTCCAACATAATGATCACGGAAGACAACAGGGTGAAAGTCATGGATTTTGGCATAGCCAAACTTTCCTCGCTTTCATTGACGGTCACGGGGATGGTTCTCGGGACTCCATTTTATATGTCCCCCGAACAGATTTCCGGCAGGACGGTGGATATTCGCTCCGATATTTTTTCTCTGGGCGCTGTCTTTTACGAACTGGTTACCGCCGAGAAACCCTTTGACGCAGAAAACACGGCGACCCTCGTCTATAAGATCGTGCAAATAGATCCGATCCCCCCGAATGTCGTCAATGTAAACATTCCACAAGCGGTTGCCCGGGTAATCTCCAGGGCTCTGGCCAAAGATCCTTCCCAGCGCTATCAGAAACCGGCAGAAATGCTAAGGGACGTGAAGGCGTTGGCGTCTGACGCCCTGACGGATTCCACGGCGGCAATAGCGTCTCAATCCTTGCTCGATAGAACCATGCTGGCCGATCAGCCGGAATCGGGCGCTCTTGCGGCCGGGTATGTCTCTGCGGCCCATGGTTTCCCCTCCGAGCAACAGATTGTCGCCGCCGGGCCGCAAGGGGAAGCGGATAATCTCGGTAAGGAGTCCAGGGAAGACTTCCGGGAAATCAAAAAGACAAAGCCGAACATAGCGGCAATAGTCCTGCTGCTGTTGTTGGCAGCGTGTGCAGGCGGATCTGCTTTGTGGTATTTAAACCATATATCGGCGCAAGCTCCGAAGACGGCTGCCCCGCAGCAGGCTGGAGTAGTACAGCAAGTCCAGCCCACTGCAACTATACCTGGGAACACGCCGTCCGGCGCGGGACAGCCGCAAGCTCCCCAGCCGGGTTCCAACACAAATCTGCGCCGGCCATCTGCCGAAGCCTTGGTTCTAGAGGCTGAAAAACTATTTACAAGCAATCCGGAGAGGGCTCAAAAACTCCTGGAGGAGGCTCTGACTCTTAATCCGAACCATTATAAATGCATACTCTCCCTGGCCCGCCTTCTCGCGTCCAGAAACGATTCCCATGCGGCCATACAGCGGTATAAGCAGGCATTGAGCCTGGACAGCCATGCGGCAGAGGTTCATTTTGAACTCGGCAATGCCTATATGGAACAGGCTGATTTGGATATGGCGATCAAGTCTTTCGATGACTGTCTCAGACTAACGCCCCGCAATAGAGATGTAGTGCTTGCAAGTATCGGAAGTTGTTATTCGAAGAAGGGCGACTTCGATAAGGCCGAACTCTTTTTCAAACTGTCCCTGGAGGCAAATCCCGATAACGCCAGCGCCAGATCTTATATGACTAGAGTAATCGCAACAACTCCTCCTTCAACTTCTCCTGGCGCCGGCGGTGCCCCGTTTCAATCCGGGCTGCTCGAGCAGCAAAAAGCCCCGCAAGGGCCTTTGTCTTCCGGCAAGCCCCCGCTGAAAAGCACCGATGCGGGACTGGAAGGAAACTACATTGTTGAAGGAATAAACCCCAACGGCATTAAGTACAACGGCACGGCGTGGATTACCCAAAACGACGGTAAGTACTCCGTTAGGTGGAAGACTGCTGAGCGGACCTTTACAGGTACCGGCACTCTATCGGGAAAGATTTTGACTGTAAACAGGCAAGGTCCTGGAGCAGAGAACGGAGTTGTTGTGTACGGAATCGGGACCAACGGAATGCTCAATGGTACCTGGGGGAGCGGCAAAGGAAAGGAGACACTCAAACGTGTCGACTAACGGGCAGGCCGAGACGCCTTATGGGCAAGACGGGCTCGGATTGCACTCTCCCTGTTCAGGTTTACTAAAATTCTGGCATTCCGAATACTTCGGAGGATGACAGATGCAAGACAAGCAGGAGATGCAGGACGATATCAGCCGATTGAGGCGCGAACATGAAATCTATGCCGAGCTTGCCAGCACCCTGACTTCCTCTTTGAACCATTCGGAGATCCTGGAAACCATAATGAGGCAGGTGGGGACGCTCCTCAGGCCGCGCAACTGGTCCCTGCTCCTGATGGACCAGAACAATGCGGAACTTTACTTCGAGATCGTGGTTGGAGAGGGGGCTGAGCTGATCAAGGGCCAGCGCCTGAAGCTCGGGGAGGGAATCGCCGGATGGGCGGCCCAAACCGGTGAAAGCGTTCTTGTAAAAGACGTGCGTGAAGACCCGAGATTTTGCCGCAGGTTTGACCAGATATGTAATTTCTATACGAAGTCGGTGATCTGTGTCCCGCTAAGGAACAGAGGTAAAACACTGGGGGCTATCGAACTGGTAAACAGAATCGAACATGATGCGTTCACCGACCTGGATATGAAAGCCCTGCAGACCATTGCCGAGTACGCCGCGATCGCCATAAACAATTCTCACTTATACAGAAAGGCGCACCGGCTGGCTCTCACCGATGACCATACCTGTCTGTTCAACATACGTTGCCTCTACGAAGCCCTCGAAAGGGAACTCGCTTCCGCAAAGAGTCAGCAGCACGAGGTTTCAATTATATTCTTCGATCTGGATCACTTCAAAGACATCGTCGATACACACGGCCATCTGCGCGCAAGCAAGATGCTAAGAGAGGTCGGGCTGCTTATCAAAGATCTTACGAGGCCCGGTGATATTCCGGTCCGGTACGGGGGGGACGAGTTTGTGATACTTATGCCGAGATCCGGCAAAAACGAGGCGCTCGAATTCGCGGAGCGCCTGCGTGAAAGACTTAATTCCCGGGACTTTCTTTCAGACGAGCGTTTGGACCTCAAGATAACCGCCTCCTTCGGAGTGGCCACCTATCCTGAAGATGCAAAAGACGAAAGCGAACTTCTGAAGCTTGCGGATGCGGCCATGTATGAGGCGAAAGAATCCACGCGAAACGCGATCAGGACTGTTTCGCCGCCGAAATGAATAATCCCGTATTGCCTGCTTGAATTCCTAAATTCTTCAATCCCTTAATTTTTGAATTCCTAATACGAAGTTGCGTTCAAGAAGAATGTGATGGGTTTCGCTCTACTCTACCTATCCAACGAATTAGCGCAGCCGGTACAAAGGTGTAGGATGGGTGAAGCGGAGCGAAACCCATCGCCATGGGCACATCTTGAAGGCAAATTGGTATAAATCCCTCAATCCTTTCAACTGGATGGTGCTGCGCGCGCTATGAACGCTCAGACATTGACATATCTCGAGAAACTTGCTACCAAGTAGAGGCAAATGCGGAGACACAGAGATCCCGCCCCGGAACCGATTCGGGGACCCGGCGAAAAGCTTTGTAAACAGGATTTGCAGGGAACGCAGGGGAGTTCCACGTTATCAACGGAAATGGCTGGTTCCAAGTTCTGAGCCCCCTGTTTGGCGCTCGCATCATTCAATTAGGGCAAAACGGCACGAGAGCCGGAAGTATTTTCCAGACCTGTAAGTCCTATCTAAATCTGCCTCGGATCTTGTTTGATTTTGGTTTCCTCTGTGTCCTCTGTGCCTCTGTGGTGAACAGGTAATGCCGGGGGTGCCGGAAGGCGCCCTTTATATTTTGGCCTCCGATGCAAGGCAGGCGTAAAGATGGGACAGGACTACGGACGCGTTGTAATGGAAGGCGCAGGCATCCAGGCCGCCCTTGAGCGCATCTCCGAAGAGATAATCGCCTCGACCAAAGACCCCGGCAGGCTCGCGCTGGTGGGCATTCATTCGAGGGGCGTCTTTCTGGCCAACAGGATTGCGGCAGTTATATCCCGCAAACTCGCGGTCCAGGTCCGTGTGGGGACCCTGGATATAACTCTCTACAGGGACGACTGGACACGTCGGCGCACTCAGCCCGTATTGCAGGGAACAAACCTTGCCTTTCGCATCGACGGCCTTGAAATAGTTCTCGTCGACGACGTGCTCTCCACAGGAAGAACGATCCGGGCCGCCCTCGACGCCCTGATCGATTTCGGCCGCCCCAAAAGGGTACAGGTCGCGGTCCTTGTGGACAGGGACCACAGGGAGTTGCCCATCTGCGGCCAGTTCGTGGGGATTGCCCTGGATACGAGCGCCGATGAGCAGGTGAACGTGCTCCTTAGCGAAACGGACGGAGTGGACCAGGTGGTGGTCGAAAGGCCGGAAAGCAGGCCGGTTGTTGGCTGAATCGGGACCAGATCCGGGAAGAGCCGGTTTAAAATTTTAAACTTAAAACTTGGAACTTTTTGTGCTAAATACTCCCCTTGAGCGGGAGTAGCTCAGTTGGCTAGAGCATCAGCCTTCCAAGCTGAGGGTCACGGGTTCGAATCCCGCCTCCCGCTCCAACTTTCCGGGCAGTTGAATTTCACATGCTTGTGGCTCATGCTTGCGGTTTTGTTTTTTGGGGGCTTCCAGAATAATCTGGAGCCCCTTTTTATTGAACGCCGGAGTTGAACCCGCTGCCTTTTGCTTCCAGCATGGATTGATTTGGGCTAGGGACACTAAGAGGATACTGATTCCGGGGAAGAGCGCTCAGAAAAATTGAGGCGGGTAGGAGTTTACGGTCTTACCCGCCTTCTTATGTATTTCCTCAATACGCCTCAAAACGAACTTTTTGAAGTCGAAATGCATACACTTGCGAAACCAATATGATTTCCCTCTCTTTCCCGAAAGAGAGGGGTCACACCTTCACTCTTGACGATGGCGGGGCAGACTGACTGGTTGCAGAGGAGATGAAACAGAGCAAATCTGTTGGAATGCTTGAGAGGGAGCTTGGGGCATGAAAAGTGTTGGTTTGACCCCTCTCTCCTTTCCAGCCGTGGAAGAAGTTTCGCATATTGGGGATTTGTTTCCCCAATATGATTTTTCTTAACGTTTTCAATTGGATTCTCCGTTCCGGATCGTCTTTTGTCCGAGCCTGGGGAATTTTTCTCCCCGTTTGTGAATCAAACCTCCCCGCCGCCATGTACCCGGACGTTTAAAGGATACGCCGCTTTAGAGCTATGTTGCCCCTCCTGGCACACCTCTTGATATTCCCGGAGGGCTGGGGCTCAGACTTCCATGGACAATAGCAGGAAGCCTGCAAGATCGAAACCCATCTTGCGGATAATTTTCGTTTTTCAGAGCCGAATAAAAGAGATCGAGGAAAAGGAGCAGGATTTTTTCATCTGATTTTCCCTTCTTCCTCAGGAGAATTCACTAACGAAACCTAAACAGCCATCACGGCGCTATGTAACGGACGGTAGCCTTCCCGGGCAGTCCATGGCACACAGGTCGCGCGCGCCCAAAGAGTCGAAGATCGGGACTTTCAAACAGCTTTCCGGTTGCGGTCCATTCTCCCGACGAGGCTGTGATTCATGGTTGGGCCGGAGTTGGAAAACGAGCACGGCCCGGAACTTGGCGCACAGGCTGCCGCTCAGATCGGTTGGTCTGTGCCGGTTCTCTTTCGGTTTTGGACTTGAGCGGCAACACTCCATGACCGAAGCAGCATCGAAAAGGGGGCTTTAATGGAGAAGAAAATCATAAAGGCGTACCGCCGCGATTGCGTTCTTGTCATTTTATCCATCGTGTTCTTGTGGCTGGCTTTATTGGGCACAATGTCGGCAATAAGAAGTTTGGAGAGTGGGAAAATCATTTTATTCACGGCTGTTGGATCAGGAATAATAGCAGGTACTGCAGCAACCGTTTCATTGCTAGCGCTGCTAAGCCATCTCCGCCAGAATAGGCAAAAAGTTTATTCGGAGGACATATATTATTTGGAACAGAACTTGAAGCTTGGAAATAAGGAGTAGCGTTAAATGGCCAAAATACGGTTCAGCAAATTCATCGGAGTCTTTGATGTTTTTTTCATAATGCTGCTGTGCTTCATAACCTTATTGGCAACAATGCTGATTCAAGGTGGTGTGATCGTTGGCGAATCCGCACCTGGATTTCAATATGACTTTAACATAGGATATTTTGGCCTGATCATGATGGTGATGGTTGTTTATATTGTATTCGTAATCAAGAATAGCAATAAAGAGCTTAAATTAACTATCGAAGCCATATATAATAATGATTAACAGGTTAAAACTAGATCTGAGTAATTGGGCTTAAAAACTATGAGTTTATACGATATTATCAATATGGCGGGATGGACAGCTTGTATTATATTTGCAATCCTAATTGCGGTGGATTTCATAAAAGTTGAAAAAGGAGAAATATCTCGCAACAAACGATCCGGACCAAACACTTAACTCTACCCGAAGGAAGTATTCTTGGAAAAAGAAAAGCAATCCAGTCAGGTATGTGAGGCAGCCAAAACATCCAAGCTCCTCAGGGTATTAGGTCCCATGCATATTTGGGCTTTAGGGGTCGGAATCGTTCTCGTGGGAGAATTCATGGGCTGGAACTTCAGCATCGCTAAAGGCGGGTCATTAGGCTCACTTATTGGTTGCTGGATTGTTGGAATACTTTATGTTTGCCTCGTAATGATCAGTACAGAGATTGGGTCGGTTATACCCGAAGCCGGGGGACAGTATGCAATGGCCAAATACCTTTTGGGCCCCCTGGCCTCCTTCAATGTCGGACTTATGCTGGTTTTCGAATATGTGATGCTGGAAGCGGCAGATGCGTTGGTAGTCGGGCAAATTCTCAAGTCGCTTCATCCGGACATTCAAGCAACTCCTTTTATTATACTCACGCTACTGCTCTTGACTTATCTGAACTACAGAGGGGTTTATGCTACATTGACGCTGAACTTTTTTATAACCGCCCTGGCCTTTATCACCATACTGGTACTCTTGTTTGGAACTAAATTCTACTCTCCATCGGAGAGTCTGTTGCGAATCAAGCAATTCACTAACGGCCTGCCTTATGGCTGGATCGGAATCGTGGCTGCATTGCAGTTTGGTGTATGGTTCTACCTGGGAATCGAAGGGACGGCTCTGGCGGCCGAAGAATGTCGAAGTACGAGTCGCTCGTTGCCGATAGGTGCTCTGGTTGGGCTCGTGACGCTTCTGGTGGGAGCCACCATTACCTGGTATGTTTGCTCGGGCCTGGTGCCGGCAATCAAACTGGGCCAATCGGTTTACCCCCTCTATGACGCCGCTCGAGATACCGGAAAACTTGTGATCATCGTCGCTCTTTTTGTCGGTACGATCCTTTCCTGCCTGGCCAGCGCCAACGGATGCATTAATGACGCAAGCCGTGCGTGGTTTGCCATGGCGCGGGACACTCTCATCCCAGAAGCCTTTGCTGCAACCCATCCGAAATACAAAACACCGTATCGAGCCATTATCTTCCTTTTACCCATTTCACTCGCTTTCGGGTTTACGGGACTGCTGGATCAGGTCATCACCTTTTCCATTCTGTCAGCCCTTCTTGTTTATCTTTTCACCGCGTGCATGATGCTTAAATTCCGGAAAATGTATCCCCTGGGGTACATAGAGCGCGGGTATACTGCTCCATGGCATCCTGCAGTAGCTTATGTTTTGCTTTTCTTAACGCTGGCTACCCTGGCCGGGATGTATTTTGGTTATTGGGTCAATCTTCTGTCCGGGTTCGCTTTTTATTTGATTGCTTCTCTATGGTTCACTTTCCATCGATTCCGATACGTCGATAGAAAAACCTTCATAGGGGCCGGGGCCAGTCGCTGGCCCAGGCCGATAGGTTATTGAGCGCCCGGGTCCGAAATCAGCTCAAAACACGCGCGTGCTGCGCCCGATGTCGGCCCTGCGGGTGAGGTCCAGCCGGTCGCCTGTTCAAGTTGGCCGATTCGCACTCAAAGGGATATCCGTGATCCGGCCCTGCGGTATAATCATAGCCATTTACTCATTACTACTCGAGGCGTCACTTCGATGCCCTATCGCCGAACAATGCTTTTATCAAAGGACCGGGTTATCGGTCATGATCATGCCATGGACTGAACGCCGTGGGAAGATGGGGTTCACTGGACGCTTGCGTTGCTGTATTGACCAGACATTACTCGCAATCGTGATTACGCTGGAGAATCTCCCGATGGAGGCTGGAGTTACGGATCATGTTTGGAGTATTGAAGATATTGCGAGATTGGCTGACTAAAATTCTCGATTAAATGAAAGAGCCGGCATCCACCTTGAAATGGTCGCTCAATATTTTGATATGCGCTTTACTTAAATCTCTTTCCCCTTTAAGCACTCTATAGCCCAATGCTCTGTCACCAAGTAATTTTCCCAAATCAGATGCGCTCATTCCACTTTCTCTCATCAGCAATTTGAGAAAATCTATTGGAGATAAGTCAAGCGGTTTGATATTATGATGTTCATCCTCATACTTTTCAATTAAAGTACTAAACACTTCCAACCGATCACGTTCAAGTTGTGTAAGTTGTTCTTCTCCCTTGATCGCCAGCCTATCAACCACTTCGATGGCCCGTAAATAATTCTCTTCATTCCTTAACGGCCAAGTCAGACAAAGACACTCAGAACTAACTCCAACCTCTTCGTTAGTGCGAACCATACGATGGTGAGTTTTGAGTGTTCCTTTTTTGGGAGTTGATACCATAATCACTCTCCCTCTTGTTCTAGAACTTCTCTTTCCATTTATCTTCATCGTATTCTTCATGGGTCATTACCGATAAAACGTAAACAGTCCTGGTATTGTAATGAATGGCAGCAGTAAGCCGCCATTTATTTCCTCCAATGTTGAAAACTGTAACCGTGTTGCCGCCGCGCACCCTAACTTGATCTGCCGAAGGGTAAATTTGTTTGAGATCAACAAAATTTCTCCATTGTGCTTTTGCGGTCACTGAATACCATTCTCTCAGAGGCCCTTCGGCCTGACTGCATGCCACCCAAAAAGCCGTCAATCTGGACTTCGAGATGATCCTCATTACATCGCTTCCAAAGTATTATCGGCATGCGTTGACAAATTGTCAACATTATTTCTTGCGATAGAAATTTCTGCTTTTTCCCGAAATGGCATCATTTAGCACAAAAAGGGCTGAAGATGAATGTGTTGAAGAGTGGCAATTAACTGCCACTCCGATCCAGCGGATCGAAGGGCTTTATATCCACAAACAGGCAACCCTCAACAGCCTCGTAAATATTCTTGAACAGTTCTTCAAATGTTTCGCCTGAGTGGCACAACCCGGTATGGACGTCACTTCAGCCCAAAATCCACCTTCTTCCGCTTCGTGAACGACGACCTTGAGTTTCATGGGTTGCTCCTTCAACATTTTCCAGCGAAAACAATTCTTATAATACCAAGGAAAGCGGCGCGGAATAATCCACTTGAGAACCGGTTACTTTTTCTCTGAGATTCATTCGCAACTTCTTCATTACAGTGTCAGCAATATACACCAATACAGGGTACCGAACGGGGCCGGGCGGACAGGCAAAGAGCGCGGTCTGGCCGCGTTGATTCACGTTGGTCCTGTCAGCACCTGTCAGTAATGAAATTCACCGGCCCCCGCCCCGTCTACCGGACCAAACTATGCTCCCGGAACCACTGCCGCACTGCCTTTTATGAGGTCCTCCAGCACATTGTAGGGCTGGGCGCCGACTACCATGCGCCCTTCGGCAACAAATGCCGGAACGGCCGTGATGCCACAGTCGCGGGAGTATCTCCAGTCACTATCCACCGCCTCTTTGAAAGTCCCTTTGGACAGAACTTCCTCTACTCCATTGAGGCCGACCGATTCGGCCAACTGCGTCAAAACCGGAACTTTGGCGATGTTGAGTCCGTGAGCGAAGTAGGCCTTGAACACCGCCATGTGGAACTCTTCTCCCTTGTTCAGGGATTCGGCCCATTTCCCGGCTTCCTGGGCCCGCCGGCTATTATACGTCATGGTTCTCAAACCGAAGGGCAGGCCGCAGCCGGCTGCCACCGATTTCAGGCGATCTAACATGGCCGAAATCTCAATACCCCTTCCCGCGAAAAGTTCATCCAGGGTCAAACCGTCTTCCGGCGTCTCCGGATGCAGGGGAAAGGCAATCCACTTTACCTCGATATCGTATGCTTGTTTGAGTTTTTCAATACGCCCGGTAATGAAGTAACACCACGGTCAGATATAGTCGGAGAAGACCTCCAGTAGAATTCGCTCTTTCCTGCTCATCCCTTTTTTCCTCCATTCAACTAAGCTTCTGCTCAAATTCAGTCAATGCAGTTTGCAGCCATCCAGGCTGGAATCGCCTTCATCAGCCCTGGTATACTGTATCGATCACGTCACCTGTCGAACAGTAGATCCCGGCTCTTAAAAGCATTTCGATTATTTCAGGGATCAGCGCAGAACTGCCTATATAGAGTTCGGCGCCAAACTCCTCTCCGGTAACATCGAATCCGTTCCCGCTCAGTGTCTGGATGGCCTCGCCGAGCTTATCCACAAAAAGCCCCAGCACTGAATACTCTGCCATGTAAGAATCGGGCAAAGGGCGGTAATTTGAATAGGATTTCAACGGATTGCATGCTTTGGGTTGACAATTGGCCATCATCTCGACTATCGGTATTTTTATCTGCACACTTCTCAAAAGCCTCTGATTCACATTGCATCCTTTCAGGACCGATCTATAATAGTCGGGGCGGGTTGATCAGCTTCCACTTTCATAACATATTTTTCCGTTGGCATAAAACTCAACTAAGGAACCTACGAATGGCAAAAAAACTCATCGAGATCGCTTCTGAGATCGTCCAGACGCAAGTAGCTTTAACTCCTATGAAAGCCGCCGAGATTACATCATCTCTTCGGCAGGTCTTCGGTACACTCTATGAACTTCAAAAGGCACAAACGGCTGGAATTGAGTTAGCTCCGACTGCCGAAGTAGCTGGAGAAGCACCAACAGAACAGAAACCTGTGCTTACGCCGCAAGACTCCATCCAGGATGACAAAGTAATCTGTCTCGAGTGCGGAAAAGAGACGAGACATCTTACGTCGAAACACTTGATCTCCCATGGTATGGACCAGAAAGAGTACAGGAAAAAATACGGTTTCACAATGCGGACTCCCCTGGCTGCAAAGTCATTGACCAAAGCGAGAAGCAAGGCTGCCAAGAAAAGGGGATTGCCTGAGAACCTGAAGAAGGTGGTTGAGGCGAGAAGGCAGCCAAAGGTTGTGGCTAAAACACCTTCTGAATCGAGTGGTCCGGGAGCTCAGAGAGTCGGGAAAGTCAGGCAGCGGTTCAGCCCCAAAAGGATTGGTTAGTCATTTGTTCCGAAAAGACTTGATGGGTTGCGCTTCGCTCTACCTATCCCACGGGTCTTTTCATGGTTCCAGGGTGTCCCCAAGGGACATGAATAACTATCTCTGAAAGACTCGTTAGGCTGCGCGGCCCTTAGCCAACGAGTCTTTTCATCGTTTTGGGTGTCCCAACGGGACAGGAGAGACAGCAATGAAAGCCAAATAGGCGATAAGACCCCTTGAGGGTCGGGCGGAATAGCTGGCATGTCTACTCTTGGAACAGAGGTCGGCAGATTTCGTGAAAGGCTTTTTACTGCTTTTGCCTTTTGTGGCGTGTTTCCTCTTTATTGACGTGACCTATGGTTTCGAAGAACGAATCCTTTTTCAAAATGAGGATTTGGTCATAAAGGGTGAAGCTCATCTGGAGGCTCAAGCAAAATATCTGGGGCAATTTTACCCAAAGGCAAAAGCCGATATTGAAAATATTCTCGGCCTGCGGCTCCTGTTAAGGCCAACTGTGTCGCTGATTAAGGACCGGGAGTTCTTCGAAAGGCTCAGCGGCAGTCCCTTTTTCTCGGCTTTTGCAGTCCCGTCGGAACACTTGATTGTTGTGCACATTTCACCCGTTACCTCAAAACCAGGCATATTGAATGACACTTTCAAACACGAGTTGTGTCACCTTCTCCTGCATTATCACATTAGAGAAGAAATTCTTCCGAAATGGCTGGACGAAGGGATCTGCCAATGGATCAGTGGGACTGTCGGAGAAATGCTGATAGGAGGCGGGGTGACAATTAGCCGAATCGATATGGCTTATCGCCTTATTCCTTTAAGGCAGCTTACTGTCACCTTTCCCGAGGACAAGGATTCACTCATCCTGGCCTATAAGGAGAGCCATAACTTTGTTGGATATATTACGACTCGATATGGTTCTGAGAGCCTTCGTGATATTTTGAATTATTTGAAAGAAGGCGACGACATTGACCAGGCAATCTCGAAAGCGCTGTCCAAACCGTTTCAAGATGTGCAGGATGAATGGATCGATGACATGAGAAGGAGAAGTGAGTGGCTGATTTGGGGAAGTCAGCATCTATATGAAGTTATATTCTTTACCGCTGCGGTCCTGACTATCATGGCCGCCATTCGTTTGAGGTTAAAAAGAAGGAAATATGTAGAGGAAGAAGACGATTGAAGTGGCAACCCGGGTAGAACCCGGAAACTGGACATGAAAGGCGGTGTGCAGCAGCATTTACTTCTGAATAAATTGAATATATAATCACGCGGTTTCTTGTGAAACGATCCGTGGGCTCCGTGTCCCCGGAACTCTTTCCGGCAAAATCCAATTCCGAAATGCCCTCGAAATCCGCCGGTAGCCGAGTTGATGCCTTGATGAGTACGGGTACGTTTTGGCAGCGGACGCTAAATTGTTGCTCGTACTGCACTGTAGCTTGGGATTGCCTTATATCGAAAGGATTTCAACAATGACCGGGCAAGAGAAAATCGAAGAGATAAAGCAACGGGCCAGGAAGAATTTCTCTCTGGGGTACAATTGCGCCGAGTGTGTTACCGAAGCGGTTTTGTCCGAGATCGACACCGGGCTGCCTCCCGAGGTAAAAAAACTTGCAACGGGCTTCGGCGGTGGAATCGGGCTTTACGGCGACACGTGCGGAGCGCTCGTTGGGGCGGTCATGGCGGTGAGCGCAGTCCACGGAAGGAGCTCGCTTCCCGAGGGTGAAGGCAAAGAGGCCATGATGAAATCAAAGGAGCAACTCTACGGCAAACCCGGCCTCTACAGACTGTTTAATCAGATCCCGAATCGGTTCAAGGCGCAAAACGGTCACACCCTTTGCAGGGATGTGACGGCCAAGTGGCAGGCAACATGGCTCTGCCGGGAGCATGCGCTGTTTTGTCGCGAAGTGATCACGGGCGCGGCGGGAATTGCGGCCGAGCTGATATTGTCGGACAAGGACGAAAGCGGTTCGAAGCCGTTTGGCGAAAACGTGGAAAATCTCAAAGAATAGCGGGCATGTGCTGCAAAGCGTACGCTCCCGTAATTAATGCGTTTTCACAAGGTCCTAAACACAAACATCCACAGAAGGGATTAGAGGAAGATGGCGCAAGGTACGGTTAAATGGTTCAACGATCAAAAGGGTTATGGGTTTATTACAGGTGAAGATGGTGGGAAGGACTACTTTGTTCATCATAGCGCAATCCTGGGTGAAGGCTTCAAAAGTTTACAGGAAGGCGATCGCGTCGAATTCGTTGTTGAGCAAGGAGCAAAAGGCCCGCAGGCAGCCATGGTCAAAAAGATATAATCTAACTTAACCCTGTCGAAATCCCGAAATATCCGAGCTGGTTTTCCGGTTTTTTGCTTTGATCCGGATTTGGCTGTCGTTGGCGGGAAAGATCCGGCCCTCAAGTCAGGTATCGGCTGCAGATTTGATACTGCCTCATGCCCCAAAATTGTATTGGGGAAGAGGGTGGGGGCGGCTTAATCATGTTTCATATGTTCGTCCGGCATCAAGTACGCCGCAATCACCACACACTCCAATTTCCACATTGGTCAGGTGAACGTTATCCAATCCACTCTCAAGAAAGTGGTGATGAGCTTTCGTTAAAGTAAAACGATCATTTCCGCCTATTAGGCATTTCTCACCAATGATCCAAGATTGGCTCCTTCAAAGATGGTTACAGCCAAGAGTGAGCGGGCGCCGGTCTAAAAGAGCTTTTCTCAGTGTTCTCTGCGCCTCTGTGGTGAGCCTGTAACGGATTATTCATTACCTGCCCCAAATCGAGATCACAACGGCTCCGATCACCATCAGGCATGCTCCCATTAGTCTATAAAGAATATGCTTCTCCCTGAATAGAACCCCTCCATAAACGACACTGACAAGGATGCCCATACGCTTTATGGATATCATATAAGCGACTTTGACAAGCGGGAGCGCCATGCAGTGTGCAATCGACTCAACAAGATATAACGAACCGATAACAAGTCCCTGTAGAGAGCGGGTACGCAGATTGGTCCACGAGACTTTCTGCAGGGCCGAGAATAAAATCAGGAGAAGAATCGTAAGAGCGGGGACATAAGTTAGACCGAAAAAGATCGGGGAAGAATGCAAAACCGCAGTTTTCCCCAGGACTGAAGTGATACTGTAAATGAATGCGACAACCAGCATCAACCAGGAACCTCTTTCTCGTGCGATTGCCGTAAATGGATAAAAAAGGCTCCTGTGGGACGGGTTGAGGTTCAGGACGTAGCCTCCGGCAAAGGTAATTAACGTCCCGCCAATCCCTTCGATGTTCGGTGTTTCCCGCAGAAGGATGGTGCCGGTGGCCAGTATGAAGACCGGTGTAAATGCGAGGAACGGGATCGTCAGTGACAGTGGTGAAACCCTGATAGCTTCCATGTAAAGTATAAGGGCGAGCGCCTCCAGCGGCAGAGCGGCGGCGCAACTCACCCAGAAAACAGTGTCCAGGTGCGGGATTTCGATCAGGAGCCATCCCGCCATGAAAAGCGGTAAACCCAGGAGGAGGGGACACAGCACCATTTCATAGGAGTTCAAATCAGAGAGCCATTTTTTTATTAAAGCATCTCTGGTCGATACGGCCAACGCTGCGCAAGATGTCAAAATAAGCCAGAGCATGCCGCTATGACACTTGGGAGGCGGCCAACCGCAGCAGTTGGTAGATTGTAAACGTATAGGGCGCCTCGCGTTTCAACTGCCGCGACCGGGACAGCACTGCCCCGCAGATTTGTTCCAACTCCAGTGGGCGGTGGTGCTCAAAATCTACGAGCATCGAGGTTTTTATCGGGTCAAAGTGGCGCATCAACTCAAACATTTCGTTGCAGTCGTTTTCGGTCAGCGGCACCCCATCGGCAGATGCGGCGGCCGTCGCTTCGGCCATCAGTCCGTAGACAATCTGAGACAGGCCAGGGTCGCGCATGAGCGTGCCGGTATCCAGGCGTGTGAGGGCGGATAAAGGATTCATGCCGTTGTTGATGACCAGCTTGCGCCAGAGTTCAAGTTGAATGTTGCCGGTCACTCGGGTGGGAATGCCGGCCTGGTTGAAAACAGCATCCAGCCGTTTGAGCAGTTCTTCCGAGTTAGAGGCAGCCGCAGCCGTCGGCCACTGGCCCAGCACCACTTGGGCCGGCCCAACTGCGTCGATCACGCCCGGCGCTGTCAGGTGCGAGCCGACCCGTACGGCCAGCCCTCCCAGAACCCGTTCCGCGCCCAGGTGCATGGTCAGCACGGCTTCGTTGTCCACTCCGTTTTGTAACGATAGCACCGGTGTTGACGACTCCCCGAGTCCGTCAGCAAGTCGTCTGGCGATGCTCTCGGTGTCAGTCGCTTTGACACAGAGAATAATCAGGTCCACTTCGGGCGTTAAGGAGCTTTGGAAAAATTGCTCCAGCGAGCAAGCTCTTACCGGGGCGTCGAACCGCCATTCGGGATGGTTGACGCACAGCCCTCCGGTTTGCAGCGCCTGTAGGTGAGTGCCTCTGGCAATAAAGGTAACCAACTGGCCATGGGCTTGTAGCCGCGCGCCATAATAGCCGCCAATCCCACCTGCGCCTATAACGACAAAATGCATGGTGCAATTCCTTCCTTCGTAACCGTTCACGCAAAAGACGAAAAGCAAATCACCGCTTGGGCGTTCGATAATTCCAAAAACCCGGTGGCCTGATTCGAGATGCCAGGGTCGATCTTTAGAGAATGTTGAGAAAACGAGAACTTATACACAAAATTTCGTTCAAAAACCAAGAAAATGCGGGATGGTAGTACGGATTGGGCTCTTATCCTCATCAGCTCGCCACACGTTTTCAGCGCAGATCTTTCTGCTCGAATATGAATCACTTTATCCGTGGTCATCCACTCCGCTGCGCTCCACATCCGTGCTTTAAATCTTTCAAAAGGCCAATCTAATCTTCCTAAAATTTTCTTGACTATTGGACAAGAAGTGTCATATCTTAGATTCTATAATGAATGATGGTTCATTCATTATAGAATTGGGGTGACATACCGATGCTTCTCCAGTTCCCGTCCTCCGCTCTTGGCATCCCTCTTTTTCTCGTCTGCCGCTCAAAGATCCATCGCTCCTTCCATTCAAATTCGATCGGCCCGCTGTAACTTTTGGAACCACTTTCAGGGGATTTGCCATGCGCTTCAAAACCGACGACAAACGCCTCCGGATCCTCGACTCAGCCGTCAAGGTATTTGCCCATGAGGGCTTCTTTAATGCCAAGGTCTCCCAAATAGCCAGTGAAGCGGGAGTCGCGCCCGGAACGGTATACCTGTATTTCAAGAATAAGGAAGACCTTCTCATTTCGATTTTCGAGGTGAAGATGCAAGATATCAATGCGAGGTTTCACGCAGCCGTCATGGAAAAAGAAGATGGCAGGTCGCGCCTCGAATGCCTCGTACGCATGCACCTGGCAGGGTTCCAGATGCAGCCGGACCTTGCTGCCTGCTTTCAGGTCGAGTTGCGTCAGAGCGGTCGTTTCATGCGTGAAAACGTAAAAGGCGAACTTCAGCGGTATTTGAATTTGATCGGGGAAATCGTCGAGCACGGCAGGCGTGACGGGTCGTTTCGAAGTGAGCTTCCGGCAAGGCTGGTCACCCATCTTATTTTCGGGACCCTTGACGAGGTGGTTTCAACGTGGGTGATGTCGGGCATGGAATATAACCTGGTCTCCCTTACGGGTCCGTTGACGGACCTGTTTACCAACGGCATCGGCCGAGGTGTGAGCGCTCCAGCGCTTGACGGCATGGTTGGGGAAGGAACTGAGCAAATCGTCGCGTCGGGGCTGCCCGCATTGAGGAGACATGGATGAAACTGCTCGTTGATGAAAGGGACATGAAATTTGTCCTCTATGAACAGTTGCGAGTGCAGGAACTTTGCACGTCACCCGTTTACGCCGATTTTTCACAGGAAACGTTCGATATGATCCTGGAGGAAGCTGCAAAACTGGCCGAGCGGGCGTTCTATCCTTCGAACAAAAAAGGGGACGCACAGGGCTGCCGTTTCGAGAACGGGCAGGTCAAGGTCCCGGATTCATTTCACGAACCTTACCGGCTCTACAGGGAAGGGGGGTGGCTGGCAATGTCCGACTCGCCCGAGGTGGGCGGGCAGGGCTTGCCGGTTGTATTGGCCCACGCCTGCATCGAAATGCTTGGTGCGGCCAACTGGTCGCTCCTCATGTACGCCGGGCTGACCCACGGGGCTGCGCATCTTCTCCAAAAGTTCGGTACCCCGGAGCTTCAGGGGCTTTACATGCGCAACCTTTTCTCAGGGGACTTGACCGGGACCATGTGCCTTACGGAACCCTGCGCAGGGAGCGATATCGGAAGCCTCAGGACCAGGGCCGAACGGCAGCCGGACGGAACTTTCAAAATCAGTGGCCAGAAGATATTCATCTCCTCCGGGATGCACGATCTCACCGAAAATATCATTCATATGGTGCTCGCCCGGGTCGACGGTGCACCCAAAGGCATCAGGGGGATTTCCATTTTCCTCGTGCCCAGGCTGCGCTTAAACGAGAACGAAGAACCGGTCGATAACGACGTGGCCTGCGCCGGGATCGAACAGAAAATGGGCATTCACGGATCGCCCACCTGCGTGCTCAACTTCGGTGAGAACGGAGGATGCACGGGTTACCTGATGGGCGAAGAGAACAAAGGCATGCAAATCATGTTCGAGATGATGAACGAAGCCCGGCTCTATACCGGAATGCAGGGGCTGGCTCACGCCAGCAGCGCCTACCTGCACGCGTTGCAGTACGCCAGGGAACGTGTCCAGGGCGCCCCGGTCGAAAAAATGAAGGACCCCGATGCGCCTCGAGTGCGTATTATCGAACACCCGGATGTAAGACGCATGCTGATGTTCATGAAGAGCAGCACTGAGGGGCTCCGGGCGCTCCTATACCTTACCGCCTACTGCAACGACCGGGTGCGTGCCGGCGAAGGGGATGAGGAGAAGGAGCTTTTTCAGGGGTATGTGGACCTGATGATTCCCATTTGCAAATCGCTCGGAAGCGATTTGGGATTCAGGGTATGCGAGACGGCCATACAGGTCTACGGCGGTTACGGATATAGCCGTGACTACCCTGTCGAACAGTTCATGCGCGACTGCAAGATCGCATCGCTCTACGAGGGGACAAACGGAATCCAGGCGTTGGACCTCGTGGGACGAAAACTGACCGTCAAGCAGGGACAGTTGCTCAAAAACGCATTGAAGGCTGCCGGCGAAATCCTGTCCAAAGTCAGGGAGAATTTCCGCCTGCGCGATCTTGTCCGGATTTACGACGAAGCACAGGAAAGCCTGATTCAGCTCACGAAGTTTTTCGGACTGAAGAGCATCACCGAAGAGTTTAACGTGCCGATTCTCTATGCCAAACCTTACCTGGATCTTTTTGGTGAGGTGATTATGGGATTTTTGTTCCTTTGGCAGGCGTACCTGGCCGAGCGTCGGCTGCAGGAAATTTACCAGGACCACGGGGCAAAGGATGAAGCTTCCATGAAGAAGCTCCTCAGCGAAAATCACAGTGCCGCCTTCTACTTCGGGAAAATCGCCTCGGCCCGCTTTTTTGCAAACCAGGTCCTCACCCTGGCGCCAGGAAAGGCGCGGGGAATAATGAACAATGACAAATCTCCGCTCGAGATCCCGGAAGAGGGATTCGCGCCGGGCTAAAGATACGGGCCGCACATAGCGGACATTTTAAACCGTATTTCCCGGGTCTTCACTCCCTGTGCAGGTAGCGGTGGCGTTAATGCGATAGAAAAGGAGAAATGGCTGATGAAAGCCAGAGACGTTGTGGTGGTCGATGGAGTCAGGACCGCCTTCGGACGCGCCGGAGAGAAAGGCTACTTCTGGCTCACCCGGGCAGACGACATGGTGGTGAAGGTGATTCGGGAGCTGCTTCGCCGTAATCCAAAGGTCAGGCCCGAGATGGTCGAGGAAAATGTCTGGGGCGCAACGACACAGGAAGGTGACCAGGGATTGACCCTTGGACGCACGAGCGCGATCCTTTCCGGTTTGCCGGAAAGCTGCGCCGGGTTCTCGGTGGACAGGATGTGTGCAGGGGGACTGACCGCCATTACGACCGCTGCTTCCGAAATTGCCCTCGGAGCGTGCGACGTTGTGATTGCGGGGGGCGTCGAACACATGGGACACCATCCCATAGGGGCGACCGCTGACCCCAATCCCCGGTTCCTGACCGAACGGCTCGTATCGGAAGACGCTCTGGTGATGGGGAAGACCGCGGAAAACCTGCACGACATGTACCCCGATATCACCAGGGAGATGGCGGACGAGTACGCCCTCCTTTCTCAGAAGAAAACCGCCAAGGCTAATGCGCAAGGCAAGATTCAGAAGATGATAGTTCCAATGACCGTCTATACCAGGGAAGGCTGGACAGTCGCCGACCGGGACCAGCAGCCGCGCCCGGACACGACCATGGAAGGGCTCAGGGACCTGAAGGCGCCTTTTCGGGTACAGGGAAAAGTGACGCCGGGCAACGCTTCGGGTCTAAATGACGGCGCCGCGGGAGTTCTTCTCATGAGTGCCGATAAGGCCGCCGAAATCGGGGTGGTTCCCCGCATGCGCCTCAAGGGTTTCGCCTATGCGGGTGTGAAGCCTGAAATCATGGGCTACGGGCCGATTCCCTCTACGAGGAAGGCCCTGGCAAGAGCCGGACTCACCATGGATGACATTGGGGCCATAGAGCTCAACGAGGCTTTCGCTGTCCAGTGTATCGTGTTTATGAAGGAATTCGGGTTGAAGTTTCCCGACGACGAACGGCTTAATCCAATGGGAGGAGCGATAGCTTGCGGCCATCCTCTTGCAGGCTCCGGACCCCGGCTGGTCATGCACCTTCTGAGCACATTCTCCGAACGTCCGGACGTCCGCTATGGGATCACGAGCCTTTGTGTCGGCCTCGGACAGGGGGCGACGGCCATCTGGGAAAATATGCAAACAAATGGGTCCGGCGCCTAAGGCCACCGGCTGCTCATCACCCATCACCCATTTCCGGATAGAGGGACTGCCATGGCCGAACCGATTACCATTTTTTATACTCGATTCTACGATTCCCCGGTGGGGAAGATCGCCATCCTGACGATGGACAACGGTCATGACCACAAAAAATCCAATACGTTCAGCGAAGCCTCGATGACTTCCCTTAATGAGGCGCTTGATCGTGTAGCGGCCGAAGCTGAGGTAAAGGGCCTCATGCTGGTCGGAAAACCCTACATTTTTGCGGCCGGCGCCGATCTTGGCGCTGTGCCCTTGATCACTACCTTCGATCAGGGATACGCCATCGGCAAGGCGGGTCACACGGCAATGAAGCGGATCATGGATCTGGAGTTTCCGACTCTTGCCGCCATCAATGGGGTGGCGGTCGGTGGAGGCCTGGAGATTTCGCTCTACTGCAAGTACCGCACGGTTGCACGCAGCGTGGCCGCCCTAGGATTCCCTGAGTGCTTTCTGGGGCTCGTGCCCGGTTGGGGAGGCTGCACGTTAGCCTCAAAGCTGCTCGGGCCTGAGAAGGCCCTCCAGCTCATAATATTCAACGCATTGAGCCAGAACCGGATGTTGAGCGGTCCCCAGGCTTTCGAGCTGGGGCTTGCTGACCGCCTGTTCGAAGGCGCTGAGTTCCTTGACGAATCCCTGAGCTTTCTTCTGAGCATCGTGGCGGGCGAGACGGAGGTGGAAAGGGCGCCTGTTTCGACCGGACAGGTCGGTGAACTGATGAGCAAGGCGCGGGCTTTTGTGGACGCGAAGGTGCACGGGGCCGCTCCAGCGCCGTACCGTGCTTTGGAGCTGATCCATGGCGCCTGTTCCTGGGACGTCGAACGCGGTTTCGAAGAAGAAAACAGGGCGCTCGGAGATCTCATCAAAACCCGGCAATGCAAGGCTTCGATCTACTCTTTCGACCTCGTGAATCGGCACGCAAAAAAGCCAAGCGGTGTTCCTGAGGCGAAGCCCCGGCAAATCGACAGGGTGGGCGTGATCGGCGCCGGCCTTATGGCTTCACAGCTCGCACATCTTTTTATCCGCCGTCTCGGCTTGCCGGTCGTTATGAAGGACGTGCGGCAGGAGTTCGTGGACAAGGGAGTCGCTTACGTTCGAGGGCAATTTGAACAAAGCGCGCAGAAAGGCAGGATTACGCCTGCCCGCGCGAGTTATCTGGGCGGACTGGTTCACGGAACGCTGGAAATGGGAGATCTGGCCGACTGCGATTTCCTGATCGAGGCAGTCTTCGAAGAGATGGCGGTCAAGAAAAAGGTCTTTGCTGAAGCGGAGTCCGTAATTTCGGCGGGCGCCATTCTTGCCACCAACACCTCGTCGCTGAGCGTTTCCGAAATGGCCTCGGACCTGAAAAATCCGGAGCGCTTCGTTGGATTTCACTTTTTCAATCCTGTTGCGGTCATGCCCCTGGTTGAAATCATAAAGGCCGGGAAAACGGGCGACCTCGCCCTGGCTACGGCCTTCGATCTGGCGAAAAAGCTGTCGAAGACAGGTCTTTTGGTGAAGGATTCTCCGGGTTTTTTGGTCAATCGCATTCTTTTGCGCAACCTTTGCGACTGCATCGCCATGGTCGACCAGGGCGCCGGCTTCCAACAGGTGGATGACGCCTTGCTCGAATTGGGATTGCCGATGGCGCCGTTCGAATTGCTTGACATGGTCGGGCTGCCGGTTGCCTTCCACGTAAACGAGACATTATATCGTGCTTTCGGGGCCGAGCGGTTTCCGTTGAGTAAGAATTTCAAGAGGCTCATCGAAGCCGGGCAGCCGGCGATACATGCGCAAGGCGCCTGGGGCAGGATTGTCGATAGAGCGGTAGAACGGCTCTGGGTAAAAGAGCAAAACAGGACCTTCCACGCGGAGGAAATTCGTGAGATTGCCCTGAGCAACCTGGCTCGGGAAACGGACCTCATTTTGAAGGAAAAGATCGTGGCGGGGCCAAAGGAAATCGATCTCGCCATGATCACGGGAGCGGGTTGGCCCTTTTTCATGGGAGGGCTCACGATGTATCTTGACCTGACAGGCGTTGCCGCGAAGACGCTCCAGAAGGTCTTTTACGGTTCATAGAGCGCTCCCGGCCGCACAAGAAAAACGGAAGTCTAGTCACATTCCAGTTTCGCAAAAATATTTTGAGCTACGGTCCTTCATGGGCCAGGGTGACTAACCCAGGGTCCGGTTTTCGAACGACGTTGAGAAATGTTCGACAGGTCGGGCACTCCCACCCTTTCTGTCGGGCAATCTATTCAACCTGCCTAGTTGGCCATTTACTTCCAAGCTCAAATAACTATTATCTATTATCTGGGCTATCCCGACCTCGAATGGGTCGAGTCTGACAGGTCAGCGGGTATATAGGCCATGGCAACCGGGCGACCGAACCGGAAAGCGGAGTTCGTTTCGGTTCGACGCTGATATGGAGCATCCTGATTTTTACCGTTAGGAGAAACGAATGCACCTCATTACAGGATTCGTACTGGCAAATTTGTTCGGTAGAAAAAAAGAACCGGGTCGCTCCCCGTTGCTTAGTTTACGTCATCCGATTCGAACCCGACATATCCTGCCGGGACGCGTCCGTTTTGAGACGGACGTCCTGATAAACGATGCGAAAGCTGAACAATTCCTGATGGAACAAATGTCTAAGGTCAAAGGCGTTTCAAGGGTTCAGATCAGTACAATCACCGGGAGCGTGCTGGTCCAGTTTGAAGATAAAGAAATTCAGCCGGAACTGTTGTACACCGTTCTCATTAGGCTGCTGGGACTGGAGAAGGAACTGGAAAGAATTCCACAATCGGTAGTTCTCAAAGAAATCCGGCTGATGGGAGATTCGCTCAATAGGTCGGTGTTGGAGCGCACTGGCGGCATTATTGATTTATGGACGGCTGTACCTATTGTAGTGGGACTGGTGGGAATCCGCAAGATTATGGCGCAGCGCGCCCTGGCGTTCCCAGCCGGATTGACCATGTTGTGGTGGGCGTATCATTCACTGTTTCGTGAGAGGTAAAAAGCAGTATGATTGATCTGAAGCAAAGAATAGGGGACTACCTGCTAGGTCCGAAGGTCATTCATCGCGTTCCGGGACGGCTGCGCGTGAGCGTGCCCGCCATCAGGCGCATTCCTTCTCAGTTCAACGGTATGGCCAATCGACTCATGGATAAGGTCCGGTTACCCGATGGCGTCAAGACGGTCGATTTGAATTTTATCAGCGGAAACGTCCTCATCCACTACCATGTCAACCAAACCGAGGAAGTGGGCGTAATGGGTTGGCTGAATGATCTATATGTCTTCCTGTTAAGCCTGGAAAAACGGCTCGCAAAGCTCCCGGAATCTGAAAAGAAAAAAGCGGCATCCCATGTTGTCTGCTTTTTGGAGAACGCAGATTTAGGTTGCCTCGATCTTGAGAACAAGGAAGCGATCGTTGAAGCTATTTGGCATTAGAGAATTACCCTTATTGGGATGTGAGGTCGTACACAGTCTACCTGGACGGATGCGCATCCGCTGCCCGGCGCTTCGGTATTTCGATGAGCAAAAGACGGAAATTCAGGAACGGCTGGAAAGCAGCGAAGAGATCAAGTCGGCGCTAGTCAGCACGATTACCGAAAACGTACTGGTCTGTTTTGACGAACAAACCGCCACAAGAGAATCCATCCTTGAGACGACGGAAAGCGTCATAGGTTCTTTCTCAATGATTGCCTATAAGGCCCAGAGAAAAGAAAAACTGCAGACCACGGTTAACGAACGAAGGCTTCAAGAAGAGCCGATTTCCGAAATGCTCACCCGTGTGACCGTGACAACCCTTTCACTGATAATTTCCTTCCTATCCGGGAGTAAACCCCAATCAGGCATTTTCCTGAGACGGTTCGTTACAATGCCTGCCCTGACGAGTCTGTCGCTGGCAATACCTATTTTCAAAAGCGGGTTAAAGTCTTTGCAAACGAGTCATCGTCCCAATGCCGATACGCTAAGTTCCGCAGCCATCATGGCAAGTCTTTTGGCTGGTCGTGATATGTCTGCTTTAACCATTATCTGGCTTGCCGATATCGCGGAGTTGCTCACAGCCTACACCATGGAACGGACCCGCAAGGCAATCAGTGATATCCTGTCGATCGGTGAAGAATTTGTCTGGCGGATAAATGTTGATGGCCTCGAGGAAAAAGTAGCGCTCGAATATCTCCGGCAGGGTGACCGCATTATGGTGCACACCGGCGAAAAAATCAGTGTCGACGGGGTGGTGGAATCCGGCGAGGCAGCCGTCGATCAGGCTTCTATGACCGGTGAGTTTCTCCCCGTCACAAAGACAAAAGACGACAAGGTTTTTGCCGGGACCGTCGTCAAAAACGGACGCCTGGTGATTCGCGCCGAGAAAGTCGGCGACGAAACGGCCGTGGCCCGAATCATTCATATGGTGGAAGAGGCTACCTACCGCAAAGCCGATATTCAAGCCACAGCGGACCGTTTTTCAGCGAATTTCATCCCCCTTAATTTTGCGCTTGCCGGGATTGTGTTGGCGGTGACCAAGAGTGTTACCCGAGCCTTGAATATGCTGATCATCGACTACTCCTGCGGCGTCCGACTGTCAACGGCAACAGCCTTGTCTGCAGCGATCGGCAATAGCGCCAGAAACGGCATTCTCATAAAGGGCGGTAATTTTATTGAAATGCTGGATAAGGCCGACACGCTGATTTTGGACAAAACCGGCACATTGACTGAAGGCAAAGCACAGGTCATTAGCATTGTGCCGCTCGATGGCCGAATGACTGATCGGAAAATAATTGAACTTGCCGCTGCCTCCGAAGAATCGTCCACTCACCCGATGGCCGTTGCCATCTTGGATAAGGCGAAGCGCTCCGGCTGGCGCGTTCCCAGGCATGCTGACACAAAGGTGCATGTTGCCCGGGGAGTGGAAACCAAAGTGGGTGGGCAAAGGATTCGGGTGGGTAATCTCAAGTTCATGGAAGAGAACGGGATTGACGCCCAAAGCGCGCATGAAAGTATGACGCGACTTGTGCGTCGCGGGGAAAATGTCGTGTATGTTGCTCGAGATAAGATCCTGGTCGGTATTCTTGGCATTCAGGATATGTTGCGCGAAAATATGAAGAAGGCGTTGAATCGCCTGCGATATAGCGGAATAGATGACATAATCCTGCTCACCGGCGATGTGGAGCAGCATGCGGAAATCGTGGCCAGCCGCATGGCTATGGATCGTTATATGGCGGAAGTGCTGCCCGACGACAAAGCCGAAACCGTGCTGAGACTGCAATCAAAGGGCGTCACGGTGGTAATGGTTGGCGATGGTGTGAATGATGCGCCCGCTCTGGCCTATGCAGATGTCGGCATCGCCATGGGCGGTACCCGCACGGATGTGGCCATCGAGGCCTCCGACATTACTATCACTAACGACGATCCGTTGATGATACCCGCAACCATTCGCTTGGCGAAAAATGCGATGAACATCGTACGGCAGAACTTTGCAATTTCGATCAGCGTCAATACCGTGGGACTGCTACTAAGTTCGTTGGGTGTGCTTCCGGTGTTTTGGGGAGCGGTTCTGCACAATGCGACCACCGTAGCGGTCGTGTTGAATTCCGGACGACTGCTGTTTTTTGATCTCGAAAAGGGAAAATAATGGGAGAAATACCTGTTGTCACCGTTATTCATGAACTTCCCGGGCGCATCCGCCTGCATTTGTCGGTAGCGCCAAAAGATCACCAACGGATGATTGCATCTGTAAAGGATCACGAAGGCTTTGAATCGATGACCTACACTCCGGAGACAGGGTCTGTGCTCATAAGCTTCGACCCCGAGAGTGTGAAGCGTGAAGAAATACTGATTCGTGTCGCGCTTTATATGTCGCTCGACCAGGAGAGTCATTGCGTACACATCTTTTCGCAACCGGCAAAACAAGAAATGTCAGATTCCGTATTTTACTCCGGCGTTTCCCTGGTAATTGCTTTGCTCTTAAGATTGATGCGCGGTCCAGGCACAAAAGTGAGCTGGACCGAATGGATGGCGGGCTGCAGTACCGCAGCGGCCGTGCTCGAACATGGTTGGTCGGAGGTCAAAAGGTATGGCAATTTTGATCCGGAAGTGTTGTCCGTCGTCTACTTGTTGATCTCGATTCTCAGAAAGAATTTTCTTCCAGCGGCGATTTTTACATGGGTCAGCACGTTTGGCCGGCATCTTATTAACATTCCCTCCAAGGGTGTTGAATTGCGACCGGTTAAAAAATCGGGGCAGCATGATGAAATGAGGTATGAAGTCGAGGTCTCCACAATTAAGAATGCGGACAACAAAATGATCATTTTCGGCGCGATCCCATCCATCCTGAAATATGCGTTTACCGGTGACAGCATGATGACAGGGAGGAATTTAATACAACAAATTCAGCATGTTTCGGAGCTGCATGGCGAAGTGTTGGATGGGATAGAGTCATTTCGAGAAGGAATAACATTGAAGTTTATTTAAGTTAAAATGGAGGGGCCTACCACTATGATTACATCACAGCACATTACGGGATTTGTTGTTGGTGTTGGTGTCGCGGGATTGGGTTTTTATCTGTACAAAAAGAATCAACCCGAGGTCGATGAGTTTTTACGGCGTCAGGGCATTCAGCTTCCATCTGTTTCAACTAAGGATTATGCTGCGATGAGTGTGAAAGAACTCGTTGCCGAAAAAGAAAAACTTGAAGATATGATCGCCGAACGAGAGATATCGATAAAGTCAGCATCCTAAGCGCTCCGAAAGTTTACTGACATGCCCTCGGCGCTCACCTGCGTCACACGTTGAGCAAGCATTCAGTCTGCGGGGTCCCGGGCTGTTCATTCTCTAGATCTACCCGCCGATGATGCCCGACGTTCATTCGGGGTATTCCTCTTATCTGCGACCCAGGCTGGGCTGCGGGAACAGGATTTCCGTCATGGCGGACCCTCACTTTGTTTCGGGTCCCCGCTACACGCAAGGGCCTCGGGCAATGCGCCCAGTCCACGCCCGATCTCCTAGTGAGGGCGGAGTGCAGTTCGTGCAGACAGTCTTCCTGGCTTGGCTGACCGTGACGGGTATAAGCAAGCTGGGGTTGAGCGAGCCTCGAAGATGGCTGCCGCCTGCCAAATACACATTTCCCCGACCTTGTGTTTCGCCATGGCTACATTACATTTGGTTAAGCCGGTTCTTCATCCGCATCGGAGAAAAGCGCCTTTAGGGCTTGAATTCATCTGAGGATAAAGAGAGTGCCTTCTAAATCCCGCAGAGGAGTGAGGTCGGAAGAAAGATCGCATGAAAACGCTTTTTGGAATTGAGGCTGGTAGCCTTGATTCACGGACCATTGCGGCTGCTGAAATTGCTCTTAGTAGAGAGTGGTTAGGGCGTCGGTACACAAGACTCCTTCCTTTTCTCGGTCCTGCCTTTATCGCCGCCGTGGCCTATGTGGACCCCGGAAATTATGCAACAAACATCCAGAGCGGAGCTAAGTTCGGTTACCGGCTGCTTTGGGTTATCCTGGCCAGCAACTGTATTGCCATGCTTGTTCAGTTGCTTTCGGCTAAGCTCGGCATCGCCACAGGAAGAAACCTGGCTGAGCTCTGCCGGGAATACTTTCCAAAACCGATTGTCTGGGGCATGTGGGTAATTATGGAGGTTGTTGCCATGGCAACGGACCTCGCTGAGTTTCTCGGGACTTCCGTTGGGCTTTTCCTGCTTTTCAATATCCCGCTGATCTGGGCCGGCCTTCTGGCGGTCTTAATTAACTTTGCTGTCTTGGGTCTTCAGCGCTATGGCTTCAGGCCACTGGAAATTGCTATAGCCGCAATGATTGGCGTAGTGGCCGGAAGCTATTTGATCGAGTTAGTTCTCGTAAAGCCCGACTTGGGGCCGATAGCTCGGGGCCTCCTCATCCCCAGCTTTGGCGAACATGAAGCAGTTGTCCTGTCTGTGGGGATTCTGGGTGCGACCGTAATGCCCCACGTAATATTCCTTCATTCAGCTCTGACCCAGAATCGGATTCCAGCACGAGGTGAAAAGAAGCTAAGACTTTTCAGGTTTGAGTTCGCCGATGTCATTCTGGCAATGACCATAGCGGGGGCTGTGAACGCGGCAATGCTGATCATGGCGGCGGCAACCTTCTTTAACAACGGCTTGTATGGAATTGGCACTATCGAAGAGGCTCATAGGACGCTCACCCCTTTGCTCGGCGGCGCTTCCAGCACAGTTTTTGCCATTTCGTTGCTTGCGTCTGGCATTTCCTCATCGGCCGTTGGGACAATGTCAGGACAGGTAGTCATGCAGGGCTTCATGCACTTCCACATACCGGTTTCGATCAGGCGGATCGTGACGGTAATTCCTTCAATTATTGTCATACTAATGGGTTTGGACCCTACGAGTACCCTCATTATCAGCCAGGTAGTGCTGAGTTTCGGGCTTCCCTTTGCAGTTATCCCTCTGGTTTTTTTTACAAGAAAAAAAGAAATCATGGGAGACCTCGTGAACAGGCCGACCACGACCTTTTTCGCCGGGTTGGCGGGAGCTTTGATTTTGGCGCTTAATATGTATCTTATCTATAGCATGGCGACCAGCGCAACGTAGAAAGACACTTCAACGCAAACAGGGCGGATATATGGATTCAGATTTCCATTATCAGTTGCAAATAAGCCACCAAACAGAAGGGCGGATGAGGGTCAAAATACCCTGGCTACGAGGCCGCCTTGCTATGGTCCCGGTTCTGGAAAAACATCTTGCGAGCGAACCGCACGTAAAGTCAACCAGCGTTCGACCGCTTACCGGAAGTGTCATTATTCATTATGATGCCCATGCTGTTGATGCACCGCAACTCCTCAATCGATTGCAGATGATGGTAGCCAAATTGGACACCGGTGTTTTCTCTGCGCCGCCGTCCATCGATGATAAGGACTTGACTCAAGGAAAATCCGATATAGCCGGGTTGTTGCGGCGTGGGATTTTAAGCGTGCTTGCACTTTCCGTCTTCACACTTTTCTATTTGTGGAGACAATTTGTGCGCAAGGCGCCCTTACCATCTTCCTGGCTTGTGACGGGTACTCTAATTGGTGGCAGCAATCTTTTTTATCGGGCTTTCTCCGACCTGCGCCAGCAAAAGATTTTAACTGCGAATACGTTTTTATCCGCAGCGACCGTTCTGGCTCTTGCCACCGGTGAAGTCGTCGCAGCCCTGGAGGTGATCTGGATACAGGAACTCGGCCAATTGCTGGAAGACTACATCCAGGATAGGTCGCGTCGTTCCATTCGTAAGCTTTTCCTTCAGTCCTCCCCTAGCGCGTTTCTCATCAAGAACGGCATCGAAGTTGAAACCCCTATTACCCGCATCCGGGTCGGAGACATTCTCTCCGTACATGCTACAGAACTTATTCCAGTTGATGGTGAGGTAGTCCAAGGTCAAGCGCAAGTGGACGAAGCCCATATTACCGGGCGTGCTGAACCGGAACTGAGGTCCCAAGGTGACAGGGTCTTTGCAGGAACAACTTTGCAGCAGAGGCAATTGCAGATCAAGGCGCAGCAGGTTGGTGACGCGACTTATCTGGCCCAAGTGGGGCGCATGGTCGAAGAATCGCTCGCCAGACGTACCCAGATCGAAAAGCAAGCAGATAAACTCGCCTCCCGTCTGGCGTTGCTCGGTATCGGCGCCGGTGCGGGAACCTTCCTGATTACTGGCAATATTGTCAAAACCCTCGCCGTCGAATTGGCACTGGCGAGCCCGTGTGCCACCGTGCTTGCGGCCTCGACTGCTGTCACGGCAGCTTTGGCCAATGCTGCAAGAAATCGGGTCTTAATCAAGGGTGGTCCATATCTTGAGAGCTTCGCATCTATCGATTGCATCTGCTTCGATAAAACCGGCACTCTCACCGATAATCTTCCGGTGGTAAAGGAGGTGATCCCCCTCAATGCCGATATTACACCTGGTCGCATACTTGGCATTGCCGCTGCATCCCAACAGCATAACACCCATCCAATAGCCAGATCCCTGGTTCAGTCGGTACCGCGAAAAGATTGGCCTGTTGGAAACGTGGACATAAGTGAAACGATTTTGGGGCGTGGAGTTAAAGCGAAAATCGGCCAAGGTTATTTCGTTGTTGGAAATTCAGCCCTGATGCAGAATGAGGGCGTTAGCATCGTCAATTTGGAGAGCCTCGCCAAAAGGCTTGCCGGAGAGGGTTGCTCCATTGTTTACGTGGCCCAAAACGGTCAGGCCCTTGGAGTGATTGGATTCAAGTACGACATAAAACCGAATGTAGCCTTGTTTGTGGCACAACTGCGGCGAGAGGGAATCACCTCTCTGCATCTCATAAGCGGTGACGCCCAATCAGTGGTTGAGCAGGCGGCAGCAGATTTAAACCTTACTCGATTTCGTGGCGATATGCTGCCTGGAGATAAGGCGGCATATGTAGCCGATCTGGTCGCCCGAGGTCAAAAGGTGGCCGTTGTAGGAGACGGAATAAATGATGCTCCGGCGCTGGCCCACGCCCATATCGGTATTGCCATTGGAGCTGGCGGTGCGCAAGCGGCCATCGAAGCCGCCGATATCGCACTGATCGACGGTGAACTGGGCCGTATTTTATTTATCCGCAATTTAAGCCGTCAGACTCTTCGGATCACAACCCAGAACCATTGGTTTGCAGTCGCGACCGATCTGATCAGCGCCATGCTCGCTATGACCGGCATATTCTCGCCGCTTCTAAGCGGGGTCGCGCATATCTTCCATACAATGGCCATCTGCACCAACTCCAGCCGCCTTCTCTACTTTCGCCCGAGGAATGCCGATTCCCCAATCTATCCCAGGTACGATATCGAAATACCTCCTTCGAAAAAGACTGGGTGAGAAGCCCGTTCTCGTTGTTATATTCCGGTCTTCGGGCTCAGGTATTGTATTATGATATTGCGGGCTCGCACTTTCCTATTCAGCCCATAATTTCATGATGAAGCCCGACATGATCTCGGTATCATTTAATTTTTCACTTCACGCATTGTTTATGTTAGTTTTACACTTGTAAGGGGGAGTAGCTACAAAGTGTAGAGTCAACACGCTGACCTGACCGGTCTGGCTCTACAGGCGAATAAGGCTTAGCGAGACCTTTACATCCTGTTTTGAGGGTGTATTGGTCTTTTTTTTGGCCGTTTACTCTTGTTTCCCTGGAATGGAGGATGTGCCCTGATTCACGATTTTTGGCTCGCTTTTTTCATGATCTTCATCGCCGAGATGGGGGACAAGACGCAGTTAGTCACCCTTATGCTTGCGACACGCTACTGCGCACGCGTCGTTCTGGCTGGAATTTTCGCCGCAACTCTGGTGATTCACGTTGTTTCGACTGCTTTGGGCCATCTGGCCGGTGGATTGCTGCCCGCCGACTGGATTCGGTTTATCTCGGGACTCGCCTTCATCGGCTTCGGTCTATGGACATTGCGCGGCGATTCACTCGATGACGGCAATTGCAGTCTCGGCAAACTGAGGTCTCCCTTTTTCATCGTGTTCTTCATGTTTTTCTGTGCCGAAATTGGCGACAAGACGATGCTCGCCACCGTCTGTCTGGGCAGCACCTGTTCATTTCTCCCGGTTTGGATAGGATCGACGCTGGGCATGGTCGCTTCTGACGGGATCGCCATCCTGGTGGGAAAAGTTCTCGGATCACGGCTTCCCGAGCGATTGATCAAAATAGGGGCCGCCCTCATCTTTTTTGCCTTCGGTCTTATCGGCGTCGTCCAGGGCGCCATGAAACTTCATCCGGTGACCTGGCCTCTGGGAGCCCTTGTCATAGCCCTTTTGAGCCTTCTGTTCCTGTACCGGAGAAGACCTGTCACGTCGTGAAGAATTTAGGGATTGAGGGACTTAGGAGTTTCGTTTCAATCCCTCAATCCCTCAACTGCAATGTCAGTGGCTTAGTTCTGCCAAAACAAGAAATATCTTAAGCATCCTGGGTAAACTACCGATGGTATTAACGTTCACTGTGTGAAGAAGGTCGGTCCATTGCCGGAGAGCACCTTCTCTTGTCAAAGGGGCTGCCACGGACCCGGATCGAGTCCTCCGGCTTGACAGGCTCTGATCGCCGGGCATGAGGGCGAACGAACGGGAATGGCTTCCACAATTGTTTCCTTCTTTTCAAAAGACGGGAACATTTTTGCTCGACTAATGTCTGTAACATGTAAGAATGCAGTCCGGACTGTTTGACAACTTTCAAATCCCGGGAGGGCTGGAAAGATGAGATGGTTCAGGTTAATGACAATTTCTTTGGCGCTTATGCTCTGGGTTTTTGGGTTTTATGCTACTGCATCGGCTCAAACCGGTAACACCAAGATAAACAACAGCAAGGCCGGCCAGGACATGCGAAACGTGCAGGGAAACCCTGCCGGAGCTGCAATGGACGGCCGCGGAAAGAACATTGCCCAGCCAGTGCAGGGTAGTTCCGGGGCAAAGCCGAGTATGGCCGGGCATAGTACTTCAGAGTTTAAGCCCCCCGTACCGAAAAAATATACACAGCCTCATAGTGTGCCTGCACCGGCGGTAAGCAAAAACACGAGCAAGCCAACTACGAAGAAGTAATCAACGCGAACGGTGGCGAGTGCCAACGCAAAGCTGATAGACAAAAATTAAGGGATAGTTAATCGAGGAATTGAGGGACTAATCCCTCAATTCCTCAATCCCTATCCGCTGAGCGTGCGCAACTTGCTTCTCACGCCCCCGTCTTGCTTAAGTCCAGCGCCTGCGCCAGGAGCCCGGGCACCCCGGCAAAGGGAGTCTCTGCAAGACCGTGGCGCCGCTGCATATACTCCGGGCTGTTCGTACTAACCCACACCCGTCCATTAGCGTCTTCCCACACCAGTGCCTTGAGCGGGAGGTCGATTGCCAACGTCGGATACGCTTGCATCAACGGCGTGCCTCCCTTCGGGTTGCCGAACAGCACGAGCATCATGGGTCGCATCGTCAACCCCACAGCCTGTGCCGCGCCCTGCTGATCGATGCGCGCGAAGATCGTCATGCCGGCTCGCTCGATCACGCGCACGACTCGCTCCGTCGTGTCGTCGACGGTATAGGGACTCGCCAGGCTCACGACGCCGATCTCGGGTGACGCCGGTTTGTATTCAACGGTCATCGCGCACTCTCCTTTGACAAAGTCAGATATAAAAATCACCATTGATCTCGGGCGGCAGGTCCTGGACGTACCTATTGGCTTGTGAAACCGCTTTCAACCATCCTTCAAAGCTCACACCCGGTACGATGGCAAAGGCTATCGATAAAGCTGCCTTGCAGTATAGGTTCCGTAGAATCTTCGCTTGTGTCCATCCGTCATTTATTATCAGGTAATCATTCTGCCATAGTCGGTCAAAATAATTTTATGCTCCGCGAAGAACCTGGAGCTTTTGCGCATAGCCGCAACGTTTGAACCGACAGCGCTCGAAGCTGAGTAGAAGCACCCATGTGACTCATTTTATCCGTGGTCATCCACCCCTCTGCGCCCCATCTTCGTGCCAAATCCCCTCCTTCATGGTTGAGAATATATAGTCGCTTCGCGCGGCGTATACTCAAACTCCGCGTTCTTGGTATTTTTCGTGGGGAACGCAACGGTCTATTGCACCATTTATCTGAAAATATTAGTCATTTTCCATATTATGGGTACTATTTTTACCTCATTCATACCCCCGAAATTAACCCTTGTATATTTCAAAATTCTACCTATAGTGCATCATCAGAAGAGTGATCTCTGTCTTCTTCGGCTTGGATACATCGATTTGCTCTATTTATTGTCGTCGAAAGGACATTGAAATGATTTATGAACGCGATCCTGAATCGCCGTTTTCGAAAATCCTGGTTAAGGACGGTTCATCAGTTGTTGGTACTATCCGAAGGAATTTGATAACCGGTCATTATCATTTCTGCGATAACCAACAGGGTGGGTTGAATTGCCTGTTCCAGGAAAAAAGAGTTGACAGTATCAAAATGAGAATAGAAGAGATGCTCAATCTTTCAGAGGCGAGCTAAGGATTACTGACCTCCCCGCATCGAAAAACGCAAAGACTGAATGCTTGTTGTCAATCCAGTGCAAAGAATTTAAGAATTGAGGAATTCGGGTTTAATCCCTGAATTCCTCAATTCGTACATTGGTAATCCTGCGGTCTGCATCCGGACTCCACTGCCTCCCGGGCGATTTGCCTGATCTCCGTCCGATTTTTTTTTCTTCGCCTTCTTCGACAGTAAAGAACGTGCCTTCGCATGGAAAAATTTCCGGGCTCGGCAAGATATCATTTTTACAATTCATAGTATGTTGCATTCGAGATGGTATAAATGAAGGCAACTAGGTGTCAGACCCCCTCAACTGCCCACCGGACTTGATAGACAACCCTGCCTTGTATCCTCAAGCAATCGTTCTTCCAATAAGTTAATGTCTGCTTGTCTAATTAGCCTTGTCAGAATGTGCGGAATTCCAAAAAAATGCGTTGCTGGGACTTTATTACTCAACAGGGGGTTGGGCGTTTCGGTTGAAGTCCTGCACGGGACGGTAACGGCGGCGCGGGCCGGCCGTCCACATTTCAGGATCACCGGCTTTCAGGGCCGCTTGACATGGGCAAAGGCGCCATGCTATATCCGTAAACGAATATACGCTTGAGTCTATAATTGAGGTGGGCAAAATTTAATGACAAAAGAAAGAAGGTTTTCTAATCCGTTGGCTTTAGCAGTGCTCGTTCTTCTTTTCGAACGCCCGATGCACCCTTATGAAATGGCAACCACATTGAAAGAACGCCACAAAGATGAAAGCATCAAGTTGCGCTACGGTTCGCTTTACACCGTGATAGAGCTTCTTAGAAAAGAGGGTTTTATCGTTTCACTCAAAAAACAACGTGAGGGACGGCGCCCGGAGCGCACCGTCTACGATCTGACTCCGACTGGGTGCGAGGAAATGCAGGCCTGGATGCGCAGTATTCTCTCGATACCAATCAAAGAATACCCACAGTTCGAGTCTGGCCTGTCATTAATGCCGGCCTTACCGCCTGACGAAGTCGCGGCATTGCTTGAAGCTCGCATGGCTAAACTTCGGCACAGAGTGGATGCCTTAGAGGCTGGACACGCATCGGCAATACGGCAGGGAATTAGCCCCCTATTCCTGGTCGAATCCGAATACGAGCTGGCGCTGACCGTGGCGGAACAAAGATTCGTCGAGCAATTAGTCCGAAAAATTAAAGATGAGCAGTGGAAGTCAGGAAAATTTTGGAGGGATTTCCACCGGAAACGCGCTGAAATGGACGACAAAAGGAAGGAATAATGTCCCCGTATGAGACATAAGAAAGATTTCCCTATGGAGGGGATGGCGGCAAGATGGTATGCGGCGACCACGAGGAAGGACTTGAAGGAATTCCATGACGTGGCGCTGAGGCTGGCCCTGCAGATCAAAACAGGAGAAAAAGTCTTGGAGGTTGCTCCTGGCCCCGGGTATCTATCCATCGAACTGGCCAGGCTTGGGAAGTCGGTTACTGGTTTGGACCTGAGCCGTTCTTTGGTCCAGATAGCAACCAAAAACGCGCGGAAGGCGGGGGCCAAGGTGGATTTCTGCCAGGGGAACGCTGCCTCGATGCCATTTTCTCAAGAGACCTTCGACCTCATCGTCTGCCGGGCTGCTTTTAAGAATTTCGCCAGGCAGAGCGATGCCATAGACGAAATATACCGGGTGTTGAAACCGGGAGGCCATGCGCTCATCATCGATTTAAAGAGGGATGCATCGGTCAAGGCTATTGATCAATTCATCGATGCCAGTGGCCGTGGCTGGTTTGACTCGCTGCTGACCAAACTGATTTTCAGATGCCTGCTGATTCCCCGAGCCTTACAGAAGGCGGATTTCGAAGCTATGGCAGCAGATTCCCGGTTCGAGGGTTGCAAGATTGACGAAACGTTGATTGGCTACGAAGTATGGCTTCAAAAATAGACAAATCTCAGGTAATACAGGATCTTATCCTGTTGCTTGGAGCTTCGAACTTCTACCGGATAAACGGTATCGGACGATATTGAACCTTCTGACAATACTCCTTATAGCCGGATAGACTTTTTGGAAAAAAATATCCTCTCGTCAAGAAACCGCTATACGCCGATGAAGGTCATCGGGATGAATACGAGGAGTGCCCACCACGATCAGAGCGCAAGAGCGCGCCAAAGTACATGACCAGCGCCCCAGAATACAAAGGATGACGAACTACCGCATACGATCCTGTTGAAATCACTCTTTGGCAGGGAGCCGCTTGGTATAAACCATTCCCACCGGCACTGAATATCAAAAAACAATAATGTTTCTCCACAAATCGGACGATCTATCATCTAAATCCCGTAGATCATAGAAAGCTGAGGTTTAGGCGGCTGGAGAAATGCCCCGCAATCTGCTCAGGATGGGCCAAATGGGTTGGGGGGGAGTGAATATTCTGCTCGATATCGACCCGGTACTCAGTAATGCCGGTATACTCATACTAAAAGCAGCCTGATCGGAGTCCTGCAAGGGAAGCCGTCAGCCGGGGGCAGGAAGCGTATTTTAACGCGGTTCCATACGTTTGATCGCATAACTCCAAACGGAGAAATCGATGAAGGCTACAAGCTTGACGATCGGAAGGCGCCTGGTTATGGGTTTCGGCGTTATACTCGTTCTATTGGCCGGAATCGGTGGGGCGGGATATTTGATGGCCCACAGGATCGCCGAAGAGGTAAAAATACTGCAAGCCGACGCGGTGCTGGCCATGGATGCCGCCAGAGCCAGGGCCAATGTGTTGGGGCTCAGGCGGGGTGAGAAGGATATCTTTCTCAACATCAAATCCCGAGAAACAGTAATGAAGTACCTGGATGACTGGAAAAGAGAGAGAAAACATCTTTTGGCCGGACTTGACGATATAGAAAAAGTTGCCACCCTGGAAAAAGACAGAAACAACCTGAAGACCATGAAGACTCAGTTCGCAGCCTATGCGACCGGATTTAACAAAGTGTTCAGCCTGGTTCAGGAGGGGAAGATAGAGACCCCGCAACAGGGCAACGAAGCGATCGGTCAATATAAGGACGCCATTCACGGAATGGAAAATGCCGCCCGGGAGTTCTCTGAAGAGAGTGCCGTGAGAATGGCTGGAACCGAAAATGGCATGCGGGATCTGGCCGGCCAAACAATATTCATAATGATGGTGCTGGTACCCCTGTCCATCGCATTCGGTGCGGTAATCTGTTTTTTTGCAATTCGCAGTATAACCCGCCCATTGAAAGAGGTGATCGCCGGTCTTGGCGATGGCGCCGGCCAAGTGGCCGCAGCATCCGGCCAGGTTTCATCGGTCAGCCAGGAACTCGCGGAAGGGGCTTCGGAACAGGCGGCATCCATAGAGGAAACGTCCTCGTCGCTCGAGGAAATGGCTTCAATGACAGGGCAGAACGCCGTTAACGCAAACCAGGCAAATCAATTAATGACCGGCACCACGCAAACCGTCTCACGAGCCAGTGAAACCATGGATAAGCTCACTGTCTCGATAGGTGAAATATCGCGGGCAAGCGAGGAGACCTCCAAGATCATCAAAACAATCGATGAGATTGCATTTCAGACGAATCTGCTAGCTTTAAACGCGGCAGTAGAAGCGGCGCGTGCCGGGGAAGCGGGAGCTGGTTTCGCCGTGGTTGCCGATGAGGTAAGAAATCTTGCGATGAGGGCTGCTGAAGCGGCAAAAAATACCGCTGACCTCATCGAAGGCACCGTCAGGAAAGTTAAAGAGGGTTCGGATCTGGTGGAAAAAACGGACGTTGAATTTCGAGAGGTGGCGCTCAGCGTTGGAAAATCTGGCGAACTCGTGGGTGAAATCTCTGCGGCGTCTCACGAACAGGCCCAGGGTATAGAGCCGATAAACAAGGCTGTGAGCGAGATGGACAAGGCGGTTCAGCGAAATGCCGCCAATGCCGAAGAAGCCGCCTCGGCATCCGAGGAGATGAATGCACAAGCCTGTCAAATGAATGAATTTGTGAGCGCGCTAAGAGCGCTGGTCCATGGATCAAAAGGTGATGGTGCTGCGAGAAACGCTGCATCGAGAGACAATAAAACATTGGAAAACAAAACTGCCGGGAATCCAACGAGAACTTTTGCAGGATATCAGAGCCAGGGAAACGGCCGTTCCACGAAAGGTAATGGAAAGGCCTTGAACCAATTCAAGATGGGCGAGACGAGATCGGCGCAGGTGATTCCTTTTGAGGACGAGGAGATTTCAGATTTCTAACTACCGAAATTATACGTGACGGGCAAAAGGAAAGCCGCCCCTCGCGTTTACGGAACCGCATTGAAAATGATCGATGGTTCATAACCGGACAATGCAAATTGTCCAGTTTTAGAAAGTCAATCTCATTTGGTTTCAGGTAGATATGCCGCCAATCTCTTGCGCTATTCACGGTGAAGCTGTCCTAGCGAAGTTCCAAAAATACATTATCAATCATTAAGTCTACACACTCCTTCATCTCCCTACGGTTGCACCGTCTTCCACGGCGGCGCTGCCATCGGATACGAAGAACTACCGGGACAGATTCACCGGAGGGGCTCGCAGTGCCATACTGGACGTATAACGTATAATCTGATAAGGTGCTGCATGGTTGTTAGTTTTCGCGGCAAGCCGGAAGGAGACTGATAGTATCGTCGGAACGGAGTGAGTCATGAAAATAATATGTCTTATAGCGTCAGCGTTGTTATTGACGATGACGTCCGCAATACAGGTGCATGCCGGAGAGCTGCACGATGCGGCGGAAAACGGAGATATCGTAAGAGTCCAGCAACTGTTGGAACACGGCGTGGACGTTGACGCCAGGAACGAGTTCCAGGATACCCCGCTGTATCTGGCTCGTACTGCCGAAATAGCTGAGCTTCTTATTGAGAAGGGTGCGAACGTTAACGCCGGAAATAAGTCCCAGTGCCGCCCCTTACATGCGGCAGTCCTTGGAGGATATTCCGGCGTGGCTGAGCTTCTTCTAGAGAAGGGGGCGGACGTTAACGCCAGGGACGATGTCGGGCAAACCCCACTGCACAAGGATGCCAACTATGGAACTGCCGATATAGCCAAGCTTCTTATAGAGAAGGGCGCGGACGTTAACGCCAGGGATAATGCAGGGCAAACCCCGCTGCACGCGGCTACCTCCCGGGGAACTACCGATATAGCCGACCTTCTTATAGAGAAGGGCGCGAACGTTAACGCCAGGGATAATGCGGGGCAAACCCCGCTGCACGTGGCTACCTCCCTGGGAAATACCGATGTAGCCAAGCTTCTCATAGAGAAAGGTGCGGACGTTAACGCCGGGGACAGCCACCAGAGCACCCCGCTGCATGCGGCTGCCCGCTATGGAAGAACAAAAATAGCTAAACTTCTTATCGAGAACTCCGCAGATGTTAACGCCAAAGACTCGAACAAGCAAACCCCGCTGCATGGGGCTGCCCGCTATGGAAGAACAAACATAACTAAACTTCTTATTGAGAACTCCGCAGATGTTAACGCCAAGGACTGGAACAAACAAACCCCGCTGCACTGCGTTGCCTACAATGGACAGACCGACCTGGCTAAACTTCTTATTGAAAAAGGCGCGGACGTAAAAGTTAAAGATAAGTGGAAGAACACCCCGGCTATGGTTGCTGAAACCCAAAAACACCCAAATCTTGCCGCGATGCTTCGCAAGTAAGGCCGAGGCTCGGCACTCCGGGATTTTGATGCCCTTGTCCAGAGCAGCAGTTTTAGAATATTGGAAGGTGGCGAGCAATATACGCTCTGTTGTCCACTTTTTCCCTTCCCGCACGATCATGCCTCGTTATCTAAGAAATAGCCGGATAAGTAAGTTCTGGTGTATTTTGGCCGTTGAGCGGGATATTCCCACAAAGTCTAGGAGAATGCGTTAGATGGAAGTCGAAAAGAAAGGCTCAGTATCGGAGGCATCCCGTTTGGCGCCTGGCAGATGGAGATTTATTCCTCGCGGTTTCGTAGTCTGGATAATCATATCTCTATTCCTGTTGTGGAGAATTCGTGTGTCACCTCCATTTGTACATTTTTGTAAAGAGAATCCCCTTCTGATCATTCTGATGTTTATTGCCGGTTTTTTGGGGTTATCTTTTAAAAGGCGCAAGGAGGCCGGCATCAATGCCAAGGAGAGGGACGATGGCACAACCGCACTAATCGCTGCCTCTCGGAAGGGCCATGAAGAGGTCGTGCAGGCGCTGCTGGATAAAGGAGCCGACGTCAATGAAAAGGCGAATAACGGCACAACCGCGTTGATCGCCGCCTCTCAGGAAGGCCACAAAGAAATCGTGCAGGTGCTGCTGGATAAAGGGGCCGACGTCAATGCAAAGAACAATGGCGGCGTACCCGCGCTGATAATTGCCGCCCTCACGGGTCACAAAAAGGTCGTGGAGTTGTTGCTCGATAAAGGCGCCGATGTCAATGTGCAAAACAACGTCGGCGTAACCGCGTTGGTATTTGCCTCTCGGGAAGGCCACAAGGAGGTCGTGCAGGCACTGCTGGATAAAGGGGCCGACGTCAATGCCAGGGCGAATAACGGCACGACCGCGTTGATGGCGGTCGCATCGAAAAGCCACTACGAGGTCGTGCAGGCGCTGCTCGACAAGGGGGCCGACGTCAACGCAAAGGACAAGGAAGGCACAACCGCGTTGATGACCGCATCCTCATGGGGCCGCCGCGAAGTGGTGCAGGCGCTGCTCGACAAGGGGGCCGACGTCAATGCCAAAACGAACAAAGGCAAGACCGCGTTGCGGCTTGCCTCCCGGAAAAATGAAGTAAAGGAACTGCTTATCAGGGCGGGAGCAAAATAAACGATGTCTTAGCTTCGATTTCCGTTAACTACTCCGATTCGGCGTCATCGGCCGGAATGCGTTTTAGCAGCTTTGCCGCGATTTCCCGCAGATCGGGGTCGGGCAGGCTTTTTATCAGAGACTGTTCTTCCGGGGTAAGTTTCCTGGGGGGGGCTTTGGATTTTCTGCGCACGGCGTGCCGCCCGCCTTTGATTTTGTCCAGTTTCTTGTGTGCCGGGTTCAATACCGGCGCCGATTCCGGCATTTCGGCGACCCTGACGACTATTTGTTCCACAATGCGCTCGGAGCGCCTGCCGTTTATCTTCTCTGCCAGGACTTCCTTCAACTGCTCGAGATGATGCTTCCAGACCGAATCGTGGGCTATGATTACCAGGACCTTGTTCTTGAGCGACTTCGGGACCGTGTAGCGCGCCACCTGTTCTCCGACCAGGTCTTTCCAGTCTCCGATCGGATTTGCCGTAAAAGCAGGATGCTGACCAAGGAAGTTTTTAAGCAGCGGCCCCACCTGGATGTTTGATCCCCCCGCGCGCTTCATGTCTGCTTCTCAACTCCACTTTGCGAAAAAATCTTCTCCTCCAGCTTCTTGACTGCGGCCTGAAGGTCTCTAAACTGCCTCTGGAGGGTTTCCAAAATGAGAACGGTATCGTTGCTTCGCAACGGGAGCCTCGAGAGCAGCCGGTCGTAGATGAACGCATCCAGATTGGAAAGATAGAGCTCCTCGAAATACTTCAGCAAGGTCGAGGCCAACTGGAAAAAGATGGCCACGCCGGCCGCCTGGATCAAAGGAAGTAGGAGGTTCAAAGTGGGCTTGACGCTGTCGAGGATTTCCTTTTGAGGAGAAAGGCCGAGCAATGGCTTGGCAGCCTCGATGGTTTCCTTTTGAGGAATAAGGGTAAGAATGGGAGATGCGGCGTTGAACTGGCCAACAAGGAGCAGGGCGGTCTGGGCGAGTCCCAGTATTGGTACGATCCACAAGAGGCAACGGAACGGTCCCCATGAACCGTTTAAAATTTGCCAGTCAGCCTCGACCACCCGGCGCTCTTTTTCGAACAAATCTTCTGATGAGACATTTCTCTGAAAGCCCGAAAGGATCAGCCGAAGCCGAATAAACGGGTGCAGGACGAAACTCATGGGACTTCGCCTGATCTTGTCGAAAAGGACCTGTCCGGGGAAAAGCGACCCCGGTCTAGTCCTGGCTGCTTCAAGGCTGAGCGGTTCGGGGTCAGTGCTGTCGGACATAATTAACTGGAGCAGGTATCTTGCGGCATACTGAATAGCGAGCCAGAGCAGGCGCAGCTCCAAAAAGATTATCCCCGCCTGGATTAAAAAAAGGAGCATTCCGCTGACCAGTTCGATATTGTCCCTGAAATCGTCTTGCCCGGTTGAAGGTTCGTCGGGTTGCGTCTTTCTGCCGGCACCGTCCGATTTGCCCGGCTGCGGCTTGGCGGCCGGGTTCTGCCGCCCCTGTTTGGCTTTGGAGTCCTCGGGGCCCGGCGAAGTCATGCCGATCCCTTGAAGACCGGTCCAGAAATCGATCTTCCTAAGGTCCTTGAGCTCCGGACCATGCCGGGAGGGATAAGCGTAGCCTTGTGAATACCTGGCGACAAACAGGCACAGAATGAAAAAGACAAACCACCAGAGCCTGTGGATTGTCTCGTATCGCCTTAATCCGTATGACATTTCATTCCCTTATCTTCAAGGATGGAGAACCGCATAAACGCCGCCAACTACATAAATTGCACCTGATGGTCTGCAAGCGTCCGAAGAAGGGCCGGTAAATCAAGTGACGCGCTTGGCACCGCGCAACCTCATGATGGATTGAACCGAATCTTGTAATACCTGCAATCGCTCACCAGGGGACAAAGAGAGCATCCATAGTATCCACTACTCTCTTCTATCAGAAACAGATTGGTTTGAGCAACGAATTAGGTTGCCGCCACACTTGCAGAATCAGCGAACTACGCATGCAGATAAATAGCTCGCGCGGGCGGATTTAGCCGTGTTCAAAGGGCCCGATGTCCATCGTTTTTTCCACTGCACGGTCGAGCATTTGGTTCAGCCCGCCGCGTTCCTCGGGAGAAAAGCCGAAGGATTCTTTCCAGATGCCCTCATCTTCCATGCACAGGTAGGTGCACAGGCCGGGATCGGCCTGCCGGATTTTATCGACCATGAAAGAATAAAATTCGGCCCTTATATCCCGAAAGTAGCGCATCTTGCCGTCCAGACCCCGGATGAACTCACCGTAGGCTATCCGGCTCGACGGATGGCGCCTGCGGACAATTTCCTTCAATTCGGGCATAAACCTGAAAGCCCCAAGGCTGATCCAGACGATTCGGGCCGGGTCGATTTCGGCGAAGAGTCGATCCAGGGTCCGCGCATAGCCCGTTTTCCACTGAGGATAGTCGATTATCGGGTCGAAATGGAACGCAAGAAAATAACCCTGATCGCAGCAGAAACGGGCGGCCTCGATCCGCTCGGCGATGGTGGCTGCAAAAGGTTCCTCATTTTTTCGGATTTCCCCGGAATTGAGCGACCAGGCTATGATAGTGTGGCCTCCATGATCCAGGGCGCGCAGGTTTTCAACAAAATTGGTTTTTGTTTTCAGTTCCAGGATCGCGTTGGGAGTTTTGGCGAAATAAGGGACAAGCAATCGAGACAGCTCTGTAAAAGGGTCCAGCAGAAGGGAATCAGTAAATTCTCCCGTCCCGATCCTGTACAGGCGCCGCCGATCATGCGCAAGGTCCTCCGAGAGTTCCCGGAACATATCATCGAGGTTGCCGAACAGCCGGAGATTGGGCTGGTTCAGGTAGGCCTGAAGGATGCAATAGGAGCAGTCGAGCGAGCACTGGATGCCGAAATGCAGAATTCGGTATCCGCAGCAATGATAGTGGCGTGTTCCGGGACAGGATTTCAAAAACTTCCCGCGAAACGCGACCACTTCAACAATTCCGGGATCGCGACTACCTGCGTCCGGGATTTTGTCCACGATTTCAAAAGAAGCGCCTGGCAGGTTTTTTACAAGTGCGGCCACGAGGGCGCCCTCTGCAACTGCGGATTCGACGATCACTCTTTCGGGAGCGCGGATTTTCATCGATTTTGCTCATCTTTGTCCCGGCCCAGCCGTGGCCTGAAAAGGGTTTCCAGGCGGTCTGACTCTAAGAGGGCGCCGGCTGAATCAAGACCTTTTCGAAGCTCTTCGGGTCCCGTAAAGCTCAGTTCGATTCTCCAGTTGTTGCCTTCGAAAGCCGGGGGAGGAATGATCCTTACCCGTGGCGGAAGCTCAAAGGATTGGATCTCGCGCCGGAAGCGCTCCTGTCTCGAGCTAAGCCGCGGGTAGCGCAGTTCAGCGAGAAGTTCTCTTAGCGCCAGCGTTTTCTGGCGGTGGTTGAGCTCCTTTGACTCCAGGATTTCCCGTGCCACGGGGGTTTCGATGACTTCGGCGCGCACCTTTTCATCGCGAATAGCTATTTCGTCTATATGCTCGACAATTTCGACTTGGATGCTCGCGCTGCACCTCAGTGTCTTAAGGACACCCAGAACGGCGGTCCTGCTCCTTGCGTCCCAGTCTGCCACCTCGATCGCGGGCCTTTCCGCTACGGCGCCCGAGGCTAGTATTTCAAGAGTTTCGGGTCCTTTAGCCCAAAGAGACGCCCACTTGTGCAGGAGTTCCGGGCGGTTCGCCACGTTCAGCGCGGAAAGAAACAACCGTGGGATTTGGTCCGGTTTGAACACTGACAGCAGAGTGGATATTATTTGCGCTTTTTCGGCAATGTTGATTTCCTGTTCGAAAAGCCTCTTTTCGATTCGTAGGCTCCAAAGCCCGCCGGCGTCGAAATCTTCGGGGAAAATGCGGCAAACTGTTCCCTGCGCCCCATTTTCTTCAGCCCAGCCAAGCCTTTTGAAGCCGTCAACCACGATGTGTCGGCCGCCCGTTTTGCGAAGCCAGGGAGGGTCGAGAATTCCAAAGCGCACAAGCGATTCTCTCAGGCGGGCGGGCTCCGCGAATTTTCGAATCTCGAAGCTGTCGTCGCGCAGGTTGATCTCAGCCAGACTGACAAAACGCAAATCCATATCCAATCAGATATCCCTTCCCGAAAGCCGTTTGAGTGCCTCCATGTATCGGGCGCGCGTATTGAGCACGACGTCCTGAGGCAGTCTGGGCGCAGGGTCTGTCTTTTTCCACCCGCTCGATTTCAGATAGTCGCGCAGAAATTGCTTGTCAAAGCTCTCGGGACTGTTGCCGGGGCGGTAGCGGTCGGCGGGCCAGAAGCGGCTCGAGTCCGGAGTGAGGACTTCATCGACGAGCATCAGCTTTCCATTTGTGACTCCGAACTCGAATTTCGTATCGGCAAGAATTATTCCACGTTCCAGGGCATATTCGGAGGCCTTCAGATAAAGCGCAAGCGCTGCCTCGCTTACTTCCCTGCATAGTTGCGGGCCGACGGCTGCGGCCATCTGCTCGAGGGAAATATTTTCGTCATGCTCGCCTTGTTGCGCCTTGGTCGAAGGAGTAAAAAGCGGTTCGGGCAGCTTTTGGGCTTCGATGAGCCCGTGTGGGAGTGCTATTCCGCACACCTGGCCGCTCCTTTGATAGTCCTCCCAGCCCGACCCCGCCAGATAACCCCTGACGATGCACTCCACCGGCAGCACTGTGGCCTTTTTCACCCACATCGTCCGGCCCGCGAGTTGAGAAGAGTAGGGCAGGCAGATTTTCGGGAACACGGCGGGATCGGTGCTTATCAGGTGATTGTCAATGATGTCGCCAAGGTGCTGCAGCCAGAACTGGGAAAGTTGAGTCAGAATTTTGCCTTTATCCGGAACCGGGTCGGGCATAACCACATCAAAAGCTGAAATCCGGTCTGTAGCCACGATGAGCAGGGAATCGCCAAGATCGTAGATGTCTCTTACCTTCCCTCGTGAAATGAGATCCAGCCCAGGAAAATTTGTCTCAAACATCGGTTTCGCGTTCATCTTTCTCCTCGTAAGTATGGACTTATAGGCAATCTATTACTGAAAAGCGAATTCTTCTATACGTAGCTTCACCTCAAAAGACTGAAGTGCCGCTCGTGCCAATCCCGGCTGTGGCTCCCATCCGCCGAACCCAGAACGCGGTTGACCGGGTTTCCGCCATTTGTTATCCTGTTTCGAAATGGATATCAATAACTTCTGAGCGACAACCGGGCATAGAATGAACGCTGCAAGCGAAAAAACGCCTAAAGGCCTGCGGGGAATAGCTGCTCTATACGACGATATGGAGCGCAAAAACATCTTCCGGAAGTATCTCTATTTTCTCGGTTGGGTCGAACTAGGCATTCTCCTGACCTGCTGGCTATATCAGATAGGTGATAGCGGGCAGGCTGAGCCCGTTTTTCCATGGCGGCTATACTTTCTTATCGCTTTCCTGGCTCCCGTCGCCATCACTTTCCTGTTGGGCACCATCGTCGCCGGTTTCAACAGGTATTTCGCGGAACCGGAGCAAGTCGAACCGGTCGAGCGGGAATTCGAAGCGGGTGAAAACGCTGAAAAAACCGGCAAAATCCAACAGTTGAGCCTTATGGTCGCCTGGGTCCAGAAGCTCCCCTTTCTGGCGCTCTTGTTGCTGCTTGGCGTTGCAGTGGCGTTTTTCTATAAACTGGACGCCATTGGAACGATCATCGGCAGCATAGGCGAAAGATCGGTAAAAATCGTGCTGATTGCGCTGGGCGTAATCTTGCTGCTTGCCTCCATTTTCGCCCTTATCCTGATTATTCTCAACTACAGATTGCGCAAAAAGGCGATGGAATACCAGTACAAAACCCAGGTGGCCGAACGGCTGGGGCTTGTCATTCTCGAGGACAATACGGTCCTGAACAGCTCGGGAAAGCTGCTCGTGAACGGCAGGAAATTCAAGCAGGTCAACGGGCTCCTGCCCGAGCTACCCGGGGAGAGCGAATCCACAGAGGACCCTTGCAGTGGGTCGGCCTCCCGCCCTGCTGATCTTGAGACATGAGCAGAAATCTCAAATCCCTTCCGGAACTGGCAGCCGGATATATAAGAAAAAACAGTCTCATATCGGACCGGGACCACGTTCTGGCAGCGGTCTCAGGCGGTCCGGATTCAGTCGCGCTCCTGTCGATATTGGCCAACCTGAGAGATACTCTTGGAATAGAGCGAATAACCGTCGTTCATTTCGACCACCGGCTTCGTGGGGATGAATCCGATGCGGACAAAGAGTTCGTCCGTGCTCTTGCGTGTTCCGCCGGGCTGGAGTTTCGCTGCGGGACGTCGGATGCGCGCGCTTTGGCCCGAAGCCGGAAGATATCGGTCGAAATGGCCGCCAGGGACTGTCGGCATTCTTTTTTCATGGAGACCGCTGCCGAGCTCAACGCCCGGAAAATCGCCCTGGGACATACCGCGAACGATCAGGCCGAAGAAGTTATTCTGCGAATTATAAGGGGGACCGGTCCTGCTGGTATACAGGCTATGCCCCCGGCGACTGCGGACGGTATTATCCGCCCGCTCCTTTTTGCCACCCGCGACTCGATTCTGGAATATCTGCTGGACCGGGGAATCGAGTTCAGGCATGATTCTACGAATTTTGACCCATTTTGCCAGAGAAATTTTCTTCGCCTGAAGATTTTTCCTCTCTTGAGGGAGGCCTTTCACCCTCAAATAGCGGAAACCATCGCACGGTGCGCTGATCTCGCGCGTGAAGAGGAGTCCTGGTGGGCATCGGAAATTCGAGACCGCTGGGAAGATATTTGCATTGAGTTGTCTGAAGGCTGGTGCGCACTCGATTTGGGGCGGCTGAAGCAACTTCACCCGGCTCTTGCGCGCCGGATGTTGCGCTTCGCTATCGAGAAGGTCCGGGGCAATCTTGCAGGGGTCGGCCTGGTTCACCTGGAACCTCTGATTGAGCTTGTTTTTTCAGGCAAAACCGGAAAATCGGTCCTGCTTCCGGGCGGTGTGGAAGCTGTGCGGCATGGTGGAAAGCTCCTCGTAAGGCTAAGGGAGCGCGCAGCGCAAGAACATCCGCCCGATGATGTGCTCCCCATCCCCGGACCGGGGATTTACCGTTTCGGTGAATTCCACTTCGAGGTCGGCTTGCGCGATGATAGTATAACCTGTTGTGAACCTGGTTTTACGACAGAGTGCGTCCACATGGACGCTGACAAGCTGAAATGGCCGCTGGAATTACGGTTCTGGAAGCCCGGAGACCGGTTCCGGCCTCTGGGCATGAGCGGGTCCAAAAAGCTCCAGGATTTCTTCACCGATTGCATGGTCCCGAAGGATGAGCGGCAAAGGGTGCCGCTTCTTTGCGACAGTGAAAAAATATGCCTGGCAGTTGGAATGAGAATGGATGACAGAGTGAAAGTAGGAGCCAATACGAAGACAATCCTCGCGGTAAGGATCCTGCGATTGCCTTGAATTTTCAAACCATCCCTCTCTTGCCCGAGAGAGGGATATTTCAGATTCCGCCGGGATATCTTTTCAATTATTGTCCGTCCCCTCAAATTGAATTTGTTTCTTCCAGGTCTTAAATGAAGAGTAGGTGTCAGGCGCTCTTGATTGTCATCTGCGTGCTATCACTGCGAGACGTTTATATTGATAGACCTCAGGAGAATTCGAATGAACTTGCTCAAAGGTTCCAGATTGTTTGTCCTGGCCGTGGTTCCGGTACTTGCCGCCGGAATGTTTCTTGCCCTTCAGACAGACATGGATAAAGACTCGCAAGCAATCCCATATCACCCCGGGATAGTCACGCCCGGAGACCAGGGATCGGCGCCGCTCCCGATTGTTCCCGACGACAGGGAAAAAACAAAGGTCGAATACAGGAACATTCTCTTTAATCGGGGTAACGAGGACGAAACATTCCATATCTGAGCAAGCCTTTCCTCGCTTCCGGAACCTCCGGGTCGCGTGCGGGTCGAGCTTATCGTACATTCTTTCTTGTTCCGGCCTGAATCGGACGGAAAGGGACTGCAAAACGGGAGCTGATAATGAAAAAAGTTGATCAAGGCGCCTTTGTTAAACTGTGCTTTAGGGGCACTCTCGAAAATGGAGTCGTTTTCGATAAGTCTGATAAGTGCAAGCCGCTCGAAATCCAGGTAGGACAGGGTACTATCGTAAAGGGTTTCGAGAATGCATTGATCGGTATGGGCCTGAATGAAAGGAAGTCCTTTGTCCTTGAGCCCGAACAGGCATATGGCGAACGGGACGAAAGACTTGAGCGCCGGTTGGACAGGTCGAGCCTGCAACTCGAATTTGAACCCGTTCGAGGTCAGGTTATTTTATTTCAGACCCGGGAAGGGCAGAAACTGCCGGCAGTGGTAAAGTTTGTCGATGACGAGACAATTGTGGCCGATTTCAATCATCCTCTGGCTGGCAGAGAACTTTCCTTCGAAGTCGAGGTGGGGGGAATCAGCGAGTTCGGCAGCGATTCTCAGGCCGAATGTGTAGCTGAATGCTGCTGCGGCTGAGTGTCTGGAATTTTATCAACAAAAGAATCCTCAGGCTCTACGGAGAGTTCCATTCGCAGGGCCTGTCCCGCTACAAATTCAGTTCTTGACTTCCACTTAAGAGATTAATAGAAGCGTTCAGGGGAGACTTCCCCATCTTATTTGTCTGATCCTTCCAGTATAAATCGAAAGGATTCTGAATGAAGAACTGGGTGTTCCTTTTTCCCGGGCAGGGATCGCAATACGTTGGGATGGGGCGTGAGTTCTACGACAACTACAGCGAAGTCCGCGAACTGTTCCAAAACGCAAACGATATCCTGAAAATGGATGTCAAGAAGCTGTGCTTCGAAGGCCCCGAGGAGGTGCTGGTCCTTACTGAGAACGTTCAGCCGGCGGTAACTGTTATGAACCTGGCTTGTCTGGCCATTCTCAGGCTGCATGAAATCTACCCGGCCGCAGCGGCCGGGCACAGCCTTGGAGAGTACAGCGCACTCTATGCGGCGGGAGCGATAACTCTGGAAGCTACGCTCAAGCTGGTCCAGCAGAGAGGGAAGTTCATGCAGGAGGCGGCCATTATCGAACCCGGAGGGATGGCGGCGATAATGGACCTGGAGGAGGAAAAGATCCGCGAGATTTGCACGTTGGCTGGAGCGGAGATAGCGAACATAAACTGCGTGGAGCAGGTCATCATCACGGGGCCCGAGGTTGAGGTAAACAGTGCGGCTATGATGTGCGAGAAGGCTGGCGCGAAAAAGTGTATGAAGCTCAATGTCAGCGGGCCTTGGCACAGCAGGTGTATGGAATATGCTCGCGAGAGGTTCGGGCCGGTGCTGGTGGAATGTGTTTTTAAAGACCCTCAAATCCCGGTCGTAAACAATATCGATGGGGAAATTCTCAAAAGCGGTTCGCAAATCGCGGAAAAACTCAGCGGCCAAATCTGCAGCTCTGTTTTGTGGAAGCAGTCCATGGAGCGAATGATCGAGGCCGGATTCAGTCATTTCGTCGAGGTAGGTCCTAAAAAGGTGTTGCGCGGGCTGATGCGAAGGATCGACCGAAACGTGAAAGTATTGAACGTCGAAGACGACGCGAGCCTAGCGACTTTTCTGCAGGCTAACTGAGAGTAGCAATTCACCGCAGAGAACGCTGAGGAAAAGCTGAGACCGGTAGGGTGGGCTAAGCGCGGGCTAAGCGGCGCGCAGCCCACCGAGTCTTTTCGAAGACAGACAGGATTAACAACACAATCAACGCCGAGGCTTAGCTCCTGTTTTGCCTTTGGCCTGTTGTGTTCCTGTTAATCCCGTAAATCCTGTCAAAAGTCTTTTCCACCGAAACTGTTGAAGCATGGAGAAAAAATGAAACGTTTCATGCTGGTTTTACTGGCTGGACTACTTGCGGTGTTTTTCATTGAAGGTATGACGTTTGCCCAGTGGCAGGGTGGCCATGGCGGTCAAAGGATGGGGTGTGAGGAGCGCTTTGATTCATTGGATACTAACCACGATGGGAAACTCACCCTGGAGGAATTCATGGCGGCTCCGCATCGCAGGGGAAAAGGCGAAGAGAGGTTCAAGGCAATGGACGTCAACGGGCATGGTTATATAACGAAAGAGGAGTTCTGCTCAGGCCAGGGCAGGGGTAGATGAGGCATGGGGCAGGGTCACGGGGCGCAGGAACAAGTCAGTAGACATTTTCTCGAAAGCTCTCAACTTCAGTGGCGGCGTCAAGAATGCCTTTTCAAAGTATCCTGTTAAATAGCTTTGCACATCAAATGGCGCCCCAGGAATTTATCCCCTATGTTGCTGTAGCAGGGCTGAAAACCAAAATCGACGAATCCCATCCTCTGATAGAGTGAACGAGCCGGATTTCCTTCGAACACCTCGATCAATATGAGACGTAACCCGTGACAGGCTTTTGCCCTCGCCAGCAGTGCCTCTAATAACAAAGTCCCGATGCCCGAATTGCGGTGGGGCTCGGCGACGATAATCGAAAGCGTCGCTTGATGCATGATCTTGAGGTATTCCGGCAAAACAAGGCCCGCGATGCCACTGGGTTGGCCGTCGCATTCGGCGGTAAGCACCACTTGCCGAGGTACGAAACTGAACACGTACCGCGCCGCTCTGTCGATCTCATCTTCGGAAGTGACTGGGAACCAGCATAATACCTCAGGGTCGGCGACCCAGCGTTTCCAATGCTCCATGTCTGCTTCGACGGCAAGTCGGATATTTAATCCGAAGTTCCCCGGAAAATCCGACTGCAAAATGGGATTAAGTTACTGATTTATTTTGGAATATTATTCCAAAATAACCTGCAATATGTACCCATGTAAATTCCATTTTTTTCTTTGCTGTATGGCGACAGTATGTTAATATTGTTGCCATGTATGTAGAGACAATCCCAAATCGCAACTCGAGACCGGCTATTTTGCTACGCGAAGCTTGGCGTGAAGGCAAGCAAATTCGCAAGCGCACTCTTGCCAACCTCTCCAGCTGGCCCGACGAAAAAATAGAGGCCTTGCGCCGGCTTCTTAAAGACGACAATTTGATTGCGGCCGAGAGCGCCATCGTGATTGAACGCTCAATTCCCCATGGTCATGTCGAAGCAGTTGTTACGGCGATCCGAAAGTTGGGGTTGGACACGATGATTTCTTCCCGCAGATGCCCGGAGGCGGACCTGGTGATCGCAATGATCGCTGAGCGCTTACTTGATCCCTGCTCAAAGCTGGCAACCACCAGGCTGTGGCACACCACCACTCTGGCCGAGGAGCTTGGAGTGGCTCAAGCCGATGAAGATGACCTTTACGCAGCCCTGGACTGGTTGTTGGCCAGACAACCACGCATCGAAAAGAACTTGGCTGGGCGGCACTTAACCGAAGGGGCCACGGTGCTCTACGATGTAACCAGCAGCTATTACGAGGGTCACACATGTCCACTTGCAAAGTTCGGTCACAACAGGGACGGCAAAAAAGGCATGCCGATTATTGTCTACGGGATGCTTGCAGATGAGAAAGGGCGTCCGATTGCAATAGACGTTTATCCTGGTAACACGGGGGACCCGACCACCGTGCCGCCGCAAGTTGAGAAATTCAGAAAGCGCTTCGGCCTCAAGCATCTCGTTATTGTGGGGGATCGGGGAATGCTCACTCAGCCGCAAATCGAAAAGCTGAAAGAGTATCCGGAGATTGGCTGGATATCGGCCCTGCGATCTCAGGCTATACGGAAGCTGACCCAGAATAAACATATACAGATGTCAATCTTTGATGAGAAAAATCTCGCGGAGATCCACTCACCTGATTTTCCCGGGGAGCGTTTGGTGGCCTGCTATAATCCAGCCCTGGCCGAGGAGCGGAGTCGCAAAAGAACTGAGCTTTTGGCTGCAACTGAAAAAGACCTCGCTAAAATAGTTCACGAAGTGGCGCGACGGACCAAAACGCCTCTTACCAAGGTCGAGATCGCAAAGAAGGTGGGCAAAGTATTGAATCGCTTCAAGATGGGTAAGCACTTCAGTTTGACGATTGACGACGGGGTTTTCTCTTATGCGCGCAAAGATGAGGCAATCCTCCGTGAAAGCCAAATGGATGGCCTGTATGTAATCCGAACGAGCGAGCCCGCCGAGAAAGTTTCGGCGGAAGACGCGGTGCGCGGCTACAAGAGCCTTGCCCAAGTGGAACGCGCCTTCCGGTGTCTGAAAGGGGTAGACTTATTAGTGCGGCCAATCCACCACCGCACGGAAAATCATGTGAAGGCACATATATTTCTTTGTATGCTGGCGTATTATGTCGAATGGTACATGCGAAAGGCCTTGGCTCCGCTTCTATTCGAGGATGAAGAACTCGAAGGACTTCGAAAGACGCGCGATGCTGTCAAACCAGCGCAGCCATCAGCATCGTCAAAAAGGAAGAAGACCCTCAAAATGACTGCTGACGGCTTTCCGACACACAGCTTCCAAACGCTCTTGTCCGAACTGGGGACCCTCTGCCGAAACAAATGCCGAATAGGTTCAGACTCGAATAATCCTGCATTTTACCAAATGACTGAACCGACTCCACTTCAAAAAAGAGCCTTTGATCTCTTAGATTTGTACCCAGTAAACGGAAACTGACAAATCTACTAAAGTCTAGTAAAGTCAAGATGTTGTTTTTGTTTTAAGCGGGGAACTTCGGTTTAATCCACCGGTCATGCTCGTTTCCCTGTCACCCATGTTTCTGGTCCAAACTCACCGTACCTTGGGGTAGATAATGAAGGCAGCCGCGCCGTTTCGGGGCAGCCGCCTTTATTGCATAGGTTCCTGATGATTCGGGCTGGTTTTACACTGCCACGTATTTGAACAGCGGACAACCCTTGCAAACGTCCATTCCCGGCCATGGTTCGCCGCCTTTACCGAGAACGGAAGGACCGCCCATCTCTGTGACGCGTTTGAGCAATTGCACGGCGCTGTCTTTGATCTGCTTTCCAGGAACAAAAAGATTCATCATGGACATATCGCTCTTGCCGGAAGTCTTACTGCCGCCGCACGTGGTGGTCATGTTGGCCGTATTGTGGTTAAATGCCCAGACCGAACCGGAGCATACGGCGGAATTGGGAGTGTGATTAAAGGTAAGGTTGCTGCGGCCGGTCGCGCCCATATAGTCGTTTAGGACATGGTAAGCCTGATAGGGCAGTAGCATAAAAAAGACGACATCCGGATCTACCGCCGATTCGTCGAACATGGCCAGGGGCGCGGTATAAATGCCGTAACAACTTCCCGGAGAAAGCTTGGCTTTACCCAGGGGCGCTTCCCATGCGAGCTTTTCGTCCCTCAGATATTTCATGTGTCTTTCGGTGTCTTTTTCGCGGTCTAACTCACGGAAGCCGAATACGGGTTCGGCGTTTTCACACAACAGCTCGCGAGCCTGCATAAACATGGCCTTATGCCCACCCCTGGCCATGGCCAGGCGTTGACAGTAAGTGAGTTTGGCCTTGGCTTTGGCATTGACTTTATACCGAGAGATTTCGGCCTCATCGGTGCAGAATTTGATGCCCACAGGATCAAAATCCAGCCTGAAATAATAAATATAGGCGTCCACTACGTCTGAATAAGTCAACTCGTCTTTGCTCTTCGCGGCGATGGCGGCCATAGCTTCTCTTAGTCCCATGTGAATTCTCCTTAAAGTCTTATCCTTGAAATATTTAAAGTAATGGGCGGCATTTTATCTCCGTCATGGCTTCCTGTTCGCAGAAAATGACGCTTCCCGGTCCCTTTTTGCCGGCGATCCGTAAACCGTTCCGTCGCGCAGCGTGGCGCCTCGTCCCGGGGATGCGCGCCTCTACCGGCCGGAACCGCTCCCTCTCGCTGAACAAACCCGGCCCAAAAATTCTTGCAGTAAAATTCGATGAGATATATTACTTCGCGGACCCGGCTTAGCTATAATGGCCCTGAAGAGTAGAGCACCGCCACATGGTCCGTGCTTCAAAACCTCCGAAGCGCGCGTTCAAAACCGCTATCGCAATGCAGGTCCGTGCTGCCTTTTTTGGCTCTTGGACCCGAAGTATAAACCAGTTGGAGGCTCGGGAGAAGTTATGAAGAAGAAAGTATGGATTTTGTTCGGGGTCGCACTGGGCGTTGCCTTGTTTATGCTCTTTCAGGACAGCTTGTGTGCCGTTCGATCTGAAGGGACCCCGGTTGTGTTGTCGCAAAGCGATTCCGCGCAAGCCGCTCCCGGGCCAAAAACGCCTGAGGCCTTGCCGGCTGTGCAGATCAGGCTGGACAAGACCTCTTTGAATAACCATGGAACGATCGATCTGAGCGGGAGCGCGCCTGCGGGTAAGCCTGTGTACATCGAGGTATGGACTGACGAAAAAGTGCGCGCGTCCCGGTTCGATTCGGAGCCGGAGGAAGTGACGGGAAAAAGGCCGTATATCCTTTATATGACCGAACAGATGCCGGCCTGCTACAAAATACTGATTCCATCGGACAAGCAGAGCGTCCTTGCAGGGCTAAAGACCCATGGAAGAGACTGGAGCTACTCGCAGGCGCTCGAAGACTTGGGAGCGGAAAACGCTTTCACGGCAGCGGCGGGAATTGCGATCCGCAGGTACAAGGCAAGCCTGCTCGGCAGCGTGGTCGGGTCCCGTGGTGAGTTGCTTCCGGCAATGGATGCTAAAGAGAGTTCCAAGCGGGCAAAGCAGCTCGTAAAAGCCAGGTTCAGGTCACCCGGCGTCCTTTTCGTCCCCGCTGTCCAAATAAATCCGGAAGGTCACTTCAGTGCCAAAATAGTTCTGCCCGAAGGCGCGCCAAAGGGGAAATACAATGTCCGGGCGGTTGTTGACAGCAATACCTCAAGCCGGGCTGTATCATTCGAAAACAGGATTGCTTTCCCTTACGTTTACCTGACAAACGCGGGAACAAGCATCAATCTTTTCTATCCCGTCCTTCTCTCCCTTGCTGTTTCGATATTCGGAGTGCTTATGGGAGCAGGCGGAGGGTTCATCCTGAACCCTCTCCTGGTTTCCCTGTGGCCTCTTCCACACACCGTCGTTGCCGGTACCGTCATGCCGACGATACTCTTCTCCCAGGGCAGCGGCATAGTCAACTATTCCAGAATCAAATTCATAAATTGGAAGCTGGGTATTTCGATCGGACTTGCAATGTTCCTGGGCGGCTTTATCGGTCCCAAGCTCACGGAACTGGTGACGGTCGAACAGTACAAGTTCGTTTTTGGGTGGATATTGATCGTTTTGTCCGGCCTGATGCTGTGGCAGACCACTCCGGGGTACCTGGCTAAAAACAGCAGGGAACAGGCGATTTTGAAGGAATACCGCAAGAAGGCCGAAGAGGCCGCCACAGCTCTTAAGTCCGTATAATTCCGAAAGTGGGACTTTTGTAAGGAGATTGATATGGAAGTTAAATTCTGGGGGCAGAAATTTAAAGTGAACTTGATTTTCGGATGTATCGGCGGCTTTATGATCGCGGTAGTTTCCTCGATGTTCGGCTTCGGCGGCGGGCCGTTTATGGTTCCGCTCATGACCGTGGGACTGGGGCTCCCGATGTTCGTAGTCGTCGGCAGCTCGCTCCTTGCGATCTTCTTCAACACTCTCATGGGAACGGTCCGGCACTATCAGTTTGGAAATTTCGACCTCATGCTCTTCCTTTTGATGTTTCCGGGGGCGATTCTGGGCGGCTATATAGGCCCTCAGATCGCAAAGAGAATAAGCCCGCTGATGGTAAAGAGGATAGCGGCCGTGGGCCTGCTGATCCTTGCGCTGAATCTTCTGGGGGTTTTCTGAAATCAGGCGCTGCATCAGCCTGAACAGGCCGGATAAACCTGCCGATTGACACACGACCCGAGTTTTGATTACAATTTGCGTCGCTATAGAATTTCCGATTCGGATGGGCGGGGATAAACCCCATAAGCGCTCAAATAATAACGTTGTATTTTAAGGGATTTCATTATAAATTCATTTTCCATGAATCCACTACAAACACCGGACGACTGGGAGATTCTATTGAGCTTTTTGCCAGCAGGCTGGGCAGAAAAGGCTGTCGAACTTGGTGCCATGGCCCGCAAGCGAAAAATTGTTTCAGCTGAAACCCTGCTTCGCCTTTTGCTCATCCATTTGGCTGACGGCAAGTCGTTGCGTACAACGGCTGCCTACAGCCACGAAGTTGAACTGTGCGACATCAACGATGTCGCGTTGTTGCATCGGCTGAGAGCATCCGAGAGTTGGTTCAGGTGGATGTCCCAGAGGATCATTAAAGACCTTAAAGGCCCTGAACTCACGGCCCCTCTCAGCCCAAAATTCCGGGTCCGCATCGTTGACGGCACTGCGATAACTGAACCCGGAAGCACAGGAAGTGATTGGCGGGTTCATTATAGCCTGCAATTGCCAGACCTTCGGTGCGATACGTTCACGATCACCGGCTCTGAGGTAGGGGAAGATTTTCAGAGGTATTATGTTGAACAAGGAGACCTTTTGGTCGCAGATCGAGGATATTGCAAACGCGCTGGCATTTGCCACGTTCTTCGCAATGGCGGCGATGTGCTCGTTCGTTTTCATTCCTCGAACCTTCCCCTCTTTTCGTACAAAGGAAAACCCGTTGAGCCTCTGAGGTATCTCCGAACCCTTGAGGCTGGCAAATATGGGGATTGGAATGTTTGGTTCCGCTCTCCTGTGGACAACCAGCTGGTAAAGGGGCGTCTTTGCGCCATACGCAAAAGCAAAGAGGCCATTGAGCTTGCAAAAAAGACGCTGCGAACCAAGGCCTCAAGACAACAAAGGGAATTGCGCCCGGAAACGTTGGAACATGCCGAGTATGTGAGCCTGTTTACCACAGCGAATCGCTTCTCTTTGAAAGCCGGGGACATATTGAATCTATACCGGGGCCGCTGGCAAATTGAACTTGTATTTAAAAGGCTCAAAGGCATCATTGGCGTTGGCAATCTGCCAAAACAAAGCCCGGAAAGTTCAATTGCCTGGCTACAAGGGAAATTGTTTGTCGCTCTGTTGGTTGAGCGATTGCACCAGGAGGCAGAATTTTTTTCCCCGTGGGGATATCCAATCTCCAGCCCCGCCTAAAAGCAAAGAAGGCTCTTTCAATGAAAGAGTAAGGAGTCCCTGGCGGGAGTTCGAGTTTTGGTTTATGGTAGTACAACATGCCGTTATTCCAAAGCTTTCAATTTTGAAGGCATTTCAGAACTGGCCTAGAATAAGGTACAATTTAATGGAAAATGCCCGAAGTAGAAAGTCACACTTTAATACGCTAAAATATGGTACATAATTAATCCTTATTTGAGCGCTTATGGGGATAAACCCAGCCCCTTGCAGGAGCTAAAATTGCCTATTTATGAATTTCGGTGTGCGGGTTGCGGCGGTATCGAGGAATTCATCTTGACGGGGAACAAACCGATCGAGATGAAATGTAGCGCATGCGGAGGGGAAGACCTTCAGCGCATTATGAGCCGCACGAATTTTGCCATGGGTGAATCGGGATCGTCGGATAGCGCCGGTCCCTGTGCGACGACTCGTTCGTGCGGACCCGGCAAATCGTGTACTTCCATAGAATTGCCGGGCCACACGAAATAGGGGCGTTCAGCAGCGGCGTCCGGTTAGGTTTTTGCCGGGGAAATGTTGTGATGCCTCAACGGGGGCTATATAACTCAGCCTTGGGTAATCGGCGCCCCGAAAATAATAACCCTGGATGGGTTACATGAAGAAAAATGTTCGGAGCGCCTGTCTTCGCGCAAGCTTGCCGTTCAGTCCGCCTTGTCCTTTTTCCCCATCTTGTCGACAAGTCTGTCGTAATATAGCTGGTGTTTCTCCAGATCCATCGAACCGCGGCGAGACATGTTGAGTTTCATAATCAGGTAGTTCAACTTTTTGATCTGCCTGTATTTCTCCTTGGTGTCCCTTACTCCGTCGAGCAGTTCCTCCATCGTCAGGATTTCTTTTCTGAGCTCGAGTTCGGGGGGAAGGCAGTTAGCGTTCTTCAAAATCTTGTGGGCCAGGCGAATGTCTTGCGCAATGTGCCTGTCGTCCTCCAATTGGAGGGGCTTTCCTTTGCCGGGCAGATCGTCAAATTCGCCGTTATCCATTGCCTCGCGGATTTTTTTTTCCGCGATTTTTTCGAATGATTCAAATATATTGCTCATAATGCACCCGTTTTAGAACGGGCCGTTAAACGGAAGCCTGACAGCGGAATTAAGTTTTATGGCTTTCTCTTCCTGCCGCTGATACCCGGGGACGCCGGCCTCCGTCTGGCCTTTATTTGCGAAAGCGGCTAAAGTCGCTTATAATCCTATCATATGTCACAGGTGGCACAAACGAAAGATGGCTTCAGACAATTTAGCTTCAAAATTCTTGCAGGATATTTTTCCACCCCGTCGGATAAGAGTTCTCGGCGCCGGCCGTTTTGGGAGGTTGGCGGCCGAAAGGCTCAAGCGCCGTTTTCCCGATGCGGGCCTGTCGGTAACCGACCGGGATGCGGCTAGAGTCGATGCAATTACCCGGGACCTGGGAATTGAAGGTCGGGTGGAGGACTCTATCCTGAGCATCAGCGGTATTTCTCCTGATGACCTGTGGCTTATCCCGGCGGTGCCGGTGCACCTGGGATTCGAATGGGCGCTGAATGAGCTCAATCGTGTTGCGGAAGTTTGCCGGCTCCCAGTCCCGGAAGAGATCGGCCTGATGGTCCCCAACCCTATTCGCGTCGCGTCCGGAACCCTTTACGCAAGCTTTGCCACATTTGTTTGTCCCGACTACTGCAGCGAGCCCGAGGAGATTTGCACTCATACCGGAAAAGGAAGGCCCGGAAATCTGTATGAGGTTCTCGGCGGTGTGGTTGCCTCAGGGTTTGATGTCGCAGTGCTCAGAAGCTGGCAGCTTGCGCCGGGAGTTGGCGGCTATCCGGGACGGAGCCTCAGAGAGCTGCTTGCCGCCATAGGTTCGAAGCCCGGCCGGTATCTGGTCGCAACCAGTTGCCGCTGCCATGGGGTCATGGATGCGCTGGAATGGAAGGCAGAAGCGCCTTGAGCACCACAGAGTGCCTTTAGACGCGAAATGGCTTAAAAGGGCGCCTCGCGATTTGGAGGCGCCCATCGGAAATGACATCAGAAAAAGTATGGGTTATCGAGCGAGGGCGGAAAGCTCCGGCGGAAAATACGTAGGTGGAACCAGAACCGACGTTGGAATGGCGTAGCCTTTTCCACCCATCAGTTCATTCAAAAAACGGCTATGGAGCGCATGCCCGGCTTTCCGGATATTGAACATTCCCAGCATGGGCAGGCCGGTCAGCGCCAGATCGCCGATGAAATCAAGAATTTTGTGGCGAACGCATTCATCGGAGAACCGAAAGCCTTCCACGTTAAGCATTTCACTGTCGTCGAATACAACGGCGTTGGATAGAGAGCCGCCCTGGATTAAGCCCATTTCCTGGAGCTTGAGGACATCTTTAAGAAAACCGAATGTTCGGGCTTTGGCTATTTCGCTGACGAAATTGCCATTTTTCAGCGCAAAGGAGTATTGCTGTTTTCCCACACGGGGGTGCGGATAATCGATCTCGTAGCAAACCTGGAACTTGTCCGACGGGGTTGCCTTGATGAAAGAATCGCCTCTTGCCACGGTTAACGGCTTGCTGATCGCCAGGTAATTCCGGGGCTCGTCCTGTTCAACCAGAAGGGCTTTCCGGATCAGCTTCACATAGGGCTCGGCGCTTCCGTCGAAAATCGGAGCCTCGGGACCCTTAAGCTCTACCAGTACATTATCGACCCGGCATCCATATAAGGCTGCCATGAGGTGTTCAACGGTCGAAACGGATATCCCCGCGGAGCCGATCGTGGTAGCCTGGAATGAGCTGACTACGTTGTTGTAGTTAGCAGGAATAGAAGGACTGCCCGGTATGTCTGTGCGAAGGAATCGAATACCATGGCCAGCCGGAGCTGGTTTCAACACCAGCGCCACCTTCAGTCCGCTATGCAGTCCCACCCCACTGCACCATACGGACTGCCCAATCGTATGCTGTTTTAAATAACTCACGCCCCTAGTAATCCTCCCCGCCGCTCCATCAGCATTTTCCGTGCCAGACATTTCCCCGGTTACTGTCTCCACGGAAATTGAGGCTGGGAGGTAATCTAACAGTGATCGGCATAAAATAGCAAGGTCTTAATACAAATTTTAGGTGTGGCTAAAATGATACAATAAGGTCTCTCGTGTGTCTTTTTTGCAACACTAGGGCGCAAAAAGTTTCGCCGTCCTATTCTCCGGGGGCCTTGAGTAACACAACTGCTTGATTATTTGCCTGGAATATTTGATACTTGCATCGCGAGCCGCTGCTCCGGATATTCATTTCTAAGCGGCTGTAAATAATGAGGTTGGAACAATTTTGATTCAAGTGGAGTTCGCATGATAATAGATCAGTTCCCTTCGGAAGTGCGTTCGGGTGTTATTCCGGAAATTCGCGGCGAATACCTCTACGGCTGTCTCGGGTGCGGGAGTAAGTACGGCATTGAGGAACTTCTCTACACCTGCCCGGTTTGCGATTCGGTGCTGCTCATAGAGGATATGGAATGGGAGCGTCTCAAAGAGTTCCCGGGCTCGAAATGGCGAAGCATATTTGATTACAGGAAAATGTTGAACCTTCCGGCGCTCAGCGGAATATACCGATACCATGAACTGATCGGATCGATAATCCCCCTGGAAGATATTGTTTTCCTGGGTGAAGGGCATACGCCTGTCGTAGCAGCCGGTCAAGCTATGAGCGACTGGGCCGGAATCAGGTTCTGCTTCAAAAACGACGGCCAAAACCCGAGCGCTTCCTTCAAGGACCGCGGGATGGCCAGTGCCTTCAGCTATCTCAATTATCTCATAAACAAACGCGGCGTTCGCGACGTGCTCGCAATCTGCGCTTCCACCGGGGATACCTCGGCGTCTGCGGCCCTTTATGCATCGTATCTGTCCGGAAATGTTAAATCGGCTGTCCTTTTGCCGCAGGGGAAGGTGACGCCTCAGCAGCTCGGCCAGCCACTCGGCAACGGCGCTAGAGTCATAGAAATTCCAGGCGTCTTCGACGACTGCATGAAAGTTGTCGAAAACCTGGCCGAAAACTTCTCCGTCGCGCTTATGAATTCCAAGAACGCATGGCGAATCCTGGGACAGGAATCCTACAGCTATGAGATCGCCCAGACGTTCGATTACGAAGTGGGCGGGCTTGCGGTTGTAGTGCCCATTGGAAACGCCGGGAACATAACGGCGGTATTGGCCGGCTTTCTCAAGATGTACGACCTGGGCATCATCGACTCCCTGCCCGCTGTAATCGGGGTTCAATCGGAGCACGCAAACCCGGTTTACCTGTATTATCTTGAAACGGTTGAGGCCAGCAGGCGGTTTCGCCCCGTGACCGTGCGGCCAAGCGTTGCCCAGGCCGCCATGATCGGAAATCCCGTTTCCATGCCGCGCGTGATAAAGCTGGTAAAGCAGTACCGGAAAATCGCCGGTGAAGGATCGGTCCGGATCGTTCAGATATCCGAACAGGAGATCATGGATTCAATGCTGTTTGCCAACCGCAACGGCCATATCGCCTGCACACAGGGCGGGGAATGCCTTGCGGGCCTCAGAAGGGCCGTGGCTGAAAATAAGGTGGACAAAAACCGCATGGCGGTTCTGGACGCTACGGCCCACCCGCTCAAGTTTGCTGTCTTTCAGGACAAATATTTCTCCGACGCCTTCGAGCCCGAATTCGAGGTGGTGCCAAAGCCCGAGCTGCGAAACGCCCCCCTCCAGCTCAACCTGCCGGATTCAGTTCCAAATCCGGCAAAGGAGAAGCTCAACACCGAACAATTTCGGGAATTCGTTAAGTATACTGCCTCTGCGATAGCTGGGATACTGGACCTTAAACAACTTCAACAGGGAAAGCGCAAAGCGGAGTAATCACATGAATATAATCGCTTATCGAGGCATTCTGCCCCGGATTGCAGAAGATGTTTTCATAGCCCCGGGGGCCTGCATTATAGGAGATGTCGAAATAGGGGAGCACAGCAGCATCTGGTTTAATACAGTGGTCCGAGGTGACGTTCACTACATAAAGATAGGGTCGTCTACAAACATTCAGGACAACAGCGTTCTTCATCCAACGGGGCTCCTGTTCCCGATAAACATCGGAGACCGCGTCTTAATCGGGCACAATACTGTTCTTCACGGCTGCACGATCGAAGACGAATGCCTCATTGGAATCGGATCGATTCTACTCGATGGCAGCAAGGTCGGGGAAGGCTCGTTTATTGCCGCCGGTTCCCTGCTGCCGCCCGGCTTCGAGGTCCCGCCCGGATCGGTCGTGATGGGCGCGCCAGCCAAAATAAAAAGAAAGACCGGGGACAACGAACGGGCGATGATTGCACACGGCTGGCCTCATTATGTCGAGCTTGCCGCCGAATACTTCAAGGCGCAGTCGGCCACGCAGGCCGAATCAGAGCGAATTGCGAGATAATCGCCGGTTATGAGACATACCTCTGCCGCCAACTGCCCGACAACGGGCAACCTGTGAGTCGAGCCGGTCTAAATCCCGCTCTGCGGCGGGGTCCAGCTCAACCTTCCATGCCATAGCGCTTCATCACCTCTACGAGCGGAACGGTCTGGCTACGGCCTGCTCGAATGTCTTCCAGGCGCTTCTCGGCAAGGTAAATATCTTCCAGATCGTCAAGATACTTTAGAATAGCCTCTCGTACATAAAAAGTCTTTGTACGCCCGGTGGCCATCGCCAGATCCTCGAGCCGCTTCTCAATTTTTGCGGGAAGTCGAATAGCAAGCATCATTTTTCCTCCTATATTTGCTATGCAAATATAGCGCAAGATACTCCTCTTCTTAAGGAGAAATCTTGTCTTGAGGCCGCCCCGCTTTTCCCATCGTCCAGTTTGGTCTGACCCGGGGAGCTTTTATCATAGCTCACCAACACCATTCCCTGTATTTTCCTCAATGACGAAAAAATCCGGAACTTTTTCCCTCCATCTGCGTATCTATGAGTAACCAACAACGGAGGGCAACTGAAGGTGGACGACAGCCAGATCGTAAGACGAGTTCAGAAGGGCGATACGGAGGCCTTTGCACTTCTGGTTGACCGGTACCACCGGAACCTTCTCAACTTCATTTACCGGCTGGTTGGCGACGAAGCTCTGGTCGAAGATCTGGGGCAGGACGTGTTCCTAAATATTTTCAGAAAATTACCGGAGTTCGATGTCGAACGGGGTGTCCCTTTCTCGGCCTGGCTCTTTATCGCGGCCCGCAATCGCTGCGCCTCCCAGCTTCGCGCTTCGGGGGAGCGTTGCTTTGTTGACCTGGATGCCATTGCAGAACTCTCCTCGAATGACCGCTCGGCTGAGGAGGCCCTCCTGGTGAGGGAACGCTTTGATATGTTGCGGAACTCTTTGAAACTGCTGCCCGAGCCCTTCAAAACCACTTTGCTAAAGAGTCTGGAGGGGCACTCGCTGGAAGAGATCGCAATCGCGCAGGGCCTGCCGGCCGGGACCGTCAAATCCAGGCTGTTCCGTGCGAAGGAACGGATAAAGGCTCTTTTGGTAAAATTGCGTGAAGGAGAGATTCATGAAAGACTTTGAGCCGTCGCCTCATTTCGTTGCTCGCGTGATGGCCGCGGTCCGTGCAGAGGACCTGGGCCGCGAAGTTCCTGCCCCCTGGTCGCTTGCCGGGCTATCCACGCCTCTGCGCTGCTCGGTGGCCCTTGGCGCCGCCCTGGTGACAATTGGGAACCTGCTCCGGATACTGGCTTCGTTCTTTGCCCCTTCGCTTTGCGGCTGACCGGGCGACAGGGAGCCACGGCCTGCGTGGGCGCTGCCTTCGAAGGCCCTGAGGCGGCTGGGAGCCGCAGCCAAGGACGGCAACGTCTTCGGCGACGCCAGGGCATGAATTATAGAAAGTGAGGATGCCAATGACACGTACTGGATTTGCAACCACACAGACACGATGGCCGGCCATTGTCCTCGGCATGTTGATGCCGGGCCTGGGGCAGGTGCGCAACGGCGAACTCCTTAAAGGAGTGTGCTTTTTCGCCATTTACCAGATGCTTGCCCTCATAGGTATGCGGTTTGCCATCCGCCTCCCCGACGACCTGTTGATCGTCGGCGCGGGTCTTGTTCTGGTTCTCGTCATCGCCTTTTACCTGTGGACAATTGCCGAGGCCGGCCGAAAAAAGATCTCCAACACGGAACCGAAGAAATATAATCGCTGGTACTTCTATCTGGCTGTCTGGCTGGTCTGCATGGCAGGTATCAACGGGGTAACCATCCGGTATATCCGGACCTCGACCATTGAAGCTTTCAAGATAGCCGGTTCGAGCATGCAGCCTGCCGTCCTGCGCGGGGACTTCGTCCTGGTGGACAAGACCGCGTATCAAAGTCACGCGCCCAATGTCAATGACGTGGTAGTCTTGGTTAACCCTGATAACCGTAGCGTGGTGCTTCTGCGCAAGATCGCCGCCCTTCCCGGTCAACGTGCGCCCGAAACGACTGACGGCGCGCAAACCGTTCCCCATGGTATGGCCTACGTAACCGGTGAGAACCCCAAAGCAAGCGGCAGCTCCAATTTCGGTTTCATTCCGTTGCGTGATCTGCTCGGCAAAGCACGGCAGATTTACTGGTCCTCAGGACCGGACGGCGTCAGATGGAATAGAATAGGCATGAAAGTGTCTACTGCAGTAAAATGATCGAGCTCAAAGTGGGAAAAGAAGTCCAAACGAGCTCAACCTTTACCGGACGAAGAGCCCTTTTTGTTACAGGAGATCAGGAAAGACAACTAGCACCACCTGTCACGTGTGCTGGGATGCAGGTGCATCTGTTTTGGGATCGGAACGGCGGCGGCGATGACACACCTTTTGATAAGCTCCTGCGCCGCCGTTAAAAGGGATTCCTCGGTCCCGGTCCATTTAAGGAGAGCATTTTCCAGGGTAGGGGGCTGCCCGCCGTCCATGAGCGCACAAAGGAGTATGTAGAGCGAGGTCGCTTCGACACTAACGTTGAGATCGAATATGGCGCGGTCCATGTTCATGGTATTTGTTCACTCCAAAATGATAAAATACAATTCACCGCAGTCCAGCATGCCCCTCCGGGACACTCTGAAACCATGAAAATCCGTAACTTTTCACAACTGCATTAACAACCCGATCAACGCCGACAAATTAGCCCCCGTCCTGCCTTTGGTCTTTTGTTTTCCTGTTAATCCTGTAACTCCTGTCAAAGGTCTTTTCCGTAGCGGAGCCGCAGAGAAAAACCGCCCGGAAAACTCGGCTTTTGTCATTCCTCTAAGCCCGGGACAATTCTGTTTTAAACACGCTGACTTCTTTTGTCAGTTCATTGATTTCTGTTTTTTCTCTGCGGCGCTCTGCGTTTCTCGGTTCAAACCCTGGCGGCCAGATGGAAATCGAGCACCACCCTGTGCAATTCCTCGGCCATGTTCACTATCCTGGGTCCGGAGCGGCATGTGAGACCGCAATCATATACGTAGATACGGCCGTTTCTCACCGCGCTGACCTTTGCCCACTTCGCATCGTTTTTGAGGTAACTTTTGATTTTGGGCTCACAGAAAAAAATAATGTCCGGGTCCCTGGCGCGGATCTCCTCCGGATCGCAAACGAAGTATGCCGCCTTGTCGTCTGCCCGCGTGTTGGCGCCTCCGGCAAACTCAATCACGTCCTTCTGGAATGCCCCGGGGCCGGGCGTAATCAGCGGGTCCCAGTTCATGATGCGAAAAACGTATGGCCGCCGGCGCCCGGCGGTTGCTTCAAGATTTTTTCGAATAAGGCCAAGCCGTTCTTCGAGGGAATTTACCAACCGGGTGCAATTATCCGTCCTGCCGACAAGCGATGCAATGGCGCCGAAGGTGTCGAGCGCGGCCGCAATTGTGGGAGGTTCGCTATGATATACTCTCACTCCGCGATCCTCCAGGGCTTCCCGGATTTCTTCCTGGTGCGATCCAAACGTGAGGACCAAGTCTGGCTCGGCCTTGATTATAGCCCCGATGTCCGGCGAGTACCACGACCCAAAGCGGGGAATGCCGCGCACGGAATCCGGGAAATTGCAGTCCTCGGTGACTCCGGACAAATCCTCGACAGCGCCGAGCGCAGCCACGATTTCTGTCTGAGTCGGGGCAAGGGAGATAACCCTCAAAGATTTCATCCTTCTTGAATACTTTCGCTAACGGAAGCAGCGCAACCCAGCAGAACGCGGGCAAAGACGTTTGCAAGGCCCCATACAAGGTCCAGGGAGTTGAGATGCTCCGTAATCGTCTCGTCAAACAAAACGTGAAAAGAGGGTCCGAATTCTTCGTCTCGAATCCAGAAAATAATCAGAATCGGAATTCGGGGCAAAACCCTGAACCGGTAGGCCAGGCCTCCAAGATTGACTTTTTCCCCGCCCATGCTTCGCGCCGCAGCGTCCAGAAGTTGCGGGCGCTCGTCGAAGGCATCGCTCAGAGATTCAAGCGGAAGTGTGTGCGAGGCGGTAAAAAACAGGCTGCCGCCCGGGAGGTCTTTTTCGCTTACCCATTTATTTGCAAGAGGTTTATTCCGGGCGGCCAGAAGATAATGAACGATCACCCCGTTCAGTTGAAAATCCTCTGAATAATCGGCCAGGCTCCCCGGCACCTCGATTTCCTCAGTTTCGGGATGACACATAACCACCGTGTTCAGGAACGGAACAATGTAGAGGTTTTCTTCCGGCTGGTATTCCACAACGGCTCTTGATACGATCTCCTTCGGGTCGGCCTGCCTTAGCGCGTCCCAAAACCGGGGGTCGATCTGCCAGTCGCCGGCTGACGGCGGACTGTCGGATTCGTTTTCTTGTGTCAGGTTGGATATGATCTCGCGCGCCAGATCGGCCATCTCCTTCGGGACCATGATTCGCCCCCATCCTTTCTGGGGAGTGAAGAGCGCCGTATAGGCCGTCTCCTCGAAAGACCTCAGGAGCACCGGTATCCCTTCTTGCCTCAATGCCTCGGTAATGACGTCGGCTTCGAAGCGATTGGAAAGAGTATGCACCTTTACGTATTTTAGTTCTGTTTCAGCCAATCGTTCTCCATAATCATCGTAAGATGGACTTAGAGCAATACATTAACCATTTTATTCCGATATCGGCAAAAACTCAAATGGTGCATTTCCGGCCTTCCTATCCCCTCAGCTATATCCGGATTGTCCTGTGCAGCCTTCGAGTTCAAAGTCGATTTAATTCCATGCTAAATCAGTGGAAATAATGTATACATGCCTCGCCAAGAGGCAGAGAGTGCCGCGCAGCCGGCAAGGAATGGAAATCGCTCCGCGAGCAGGGCCTTGCCCGTGGTCTCGCAATTGGGGGATCTTATGAATATTCTGGTTACGGGTGCAGCAGGTTACATCGGCTCACATGCATCGAAGCTTTTGAAGAAGGCGGGGCATGTCCCGGTGGCGTTTGATAATCTGTCTAACGGCTGGGCCGAATGGGTGAAGTTCGGGCCGTTCGCCTTCGGGGACATTCGTGACGAAGAGGCGCTCTTCCGCGCTTTGAGCGGATTCAATATCGAAGCGGTCATTCATTTCGCGGCGAAGGCTTATGTTGAGGAATCCACCCGGCTGCCCGAGCTCTATCTTGACAACAACGTAAACGGCACGATATCGCTTCTCAAGGCAATGAAGAGGGCCGGCACAAAAATACTGGTATTCTCAAGCTCGTGCGCTACCTACGGAGACGCAAAAACAGCTACGATCCGGGAAGATCACCCTCAGGAGCCGACCAACCCCTATGGCCTCTCCAAGCTGATGTGTGAGCAGGTAATATCGACGGTTGCCCCCGTCTTCGGACTTAGATATGCCATGCTGCGCTACTTTAACGTGATAGGAAACGATCCCGAAGGGGAGATTTTCGAAAGACACGAACCCGAAACCCACGTCTTGCCCAACCTCATAAAAGCGGCGATGTCAGGCGGTTCTTTTTCCCTCTTTGGGACAAATCATACGACTCCCGATGGAACGGCCGTTCGCGATTATGTCCACGTGATGGACCTCGGGCAGGCGCATATCAGGGCGATCGACGAACTCTCCACCCGTGAGCGGCTCGTTTCCAATGTCGGCACCGGAGCGGGAGTTTCGGTACGCGAACTGCTCGGAATAGTCGAAAAGGAGCTTGGGCTGAAGGTCAATGCCGAAGAAAAGCCGATCAGGCCCGGAGACCCGCCCAGCCTTGTAGCCGATGACCGGTACCTGCGCACCTGGTTTGACCACACCTTCAAATCGGTCAGCCAGGCCGTGCGCGAAATAGCGGCTGTGAGCCGCCTCCGTTCCTGAGGCTGCCTCACGCCTCGCGAAGCGTTGCATTTTTGCGCCTCGGATTAACTTTTCCCCGAATCGTCTCGCTCTTTGAAAACCTCTTTTGCGGCAAACAGCCCGTTAAGGGCTGAAGGAAAGCCTGCATAGACAGCCATTTGCATGATAACTTCAACAACCTCTTGCCGGGTGCAGCCGACGTTTAGCGCTCCGTGGATATGGACCTTCAATTGGGGAAGGGCATGGCCAAGTGCAGTCAATGCCGCGACAACGGCGATTTCACGAGACTTAAGATCGAGGTCGGGGCGCGAATATATGTCCCCGAATGGAAATTCGATCATCAATCGGGCAAAGTCCGGCGCGATATCTTTCAGACTCTCAATAACTCTTTCACCTGCTTCTCCATCAACTTCTTTAAGCTTTTCCAATCCTCTCCTGTAACGGTCCTGCGTATTCATTCTTCGCCCCCATGTAATTATCAGATGTTGTTCATGAGCGCCGGCGTTTGAGCCTCAGCGGCACGGCTCAGCCGTATTGGCCAGGATGCCCTTGTTATGTCTTCGACTGGCCGATCGAGAAAAGGACAACCGCTGCCATGGCCATGGCAATGGCGAGCTTGTGATAAACGTTGACCGGCTCCTTCAACCAAAAAATACCGACTATTATTGTTGTTGTGATGATGGACAGCACTGCATAGAGTATGTAGTGAGAAGCGCCATACCTTGTATACAGAAGGTTGAAGCCAAGATATGTAAGGAAAAGCCCAAGCCCGCTTAAAAGGACGGCTTTCCAATTTTCCTTTAGAGTGTTGCCTAAATCGAACGCGCCAACCAGTGGCGCGGAGAAAAACGCCAGGAGAGCTGCAACCAGGGCGGAAACACCAACGAGTAACAACCCATTTTTCACACCGGCAGACTTCTTTTGTCCGAGGGCAAAGATGGCATTGCCTATTGCTGCGATGGCGGCAAAAAGTATTGGAAGTAAACTCTTCATATTATCTCCCGATGGCCCTGACAAAGCATTGGACGGACAGTCATCCGCCCTTTAAGTGCTGCTCGCATGGCGCGTTGCTTTTTATCAGGTCTGTCTCAGCACCTCGATATACTTCTTTATGCTCTGCAGATTGCGGAAGAACCGATGAGATGAGAGCGCTTCGGACAAAGGCTTCGTATCGTAAGGAATTCTCGACATAGTTATCGACTGCTCCTGCGAGTCGTAGAGAACCGTATTGGCGACCGGAGTTTTATCCCTGTAGGGGCCTCCAACGCTCCCCGCCTTGACCCAGTAACGGGAATTCTCATTTAGATACAGAGTCAAATCTTTTCCCCGGCCCGGCCGATGCACTATTACCTCCTCGCCTTCCGGCAGTTCATAGATGGCAGGAATATGGTCATGGCCGCTGAAGATAAGCCGCCTGGGATACTTGCGCCAGGAAGGAACCGCGTTGCGCAGAGCCTCTGAGTCCAGGTAACCGAAGCATTCGATGCTCGGCGGAGAACCCTTTGCGGGAAGATCGAAAGGGGAATGGTGCACGATAATGAACTCTTCCTTCTCTATCGATAGCGGAAGGTCGAGGATATATTCGATTGCGCCTTCGTGCGCGAACAGCAGTCCGGCGTTGTAGGCGGTCGCCTGCATTCGGTTGACCTTGTCGGCAAAGTCTGTAATTGCGCCGGCTATAAGCAGGTCGTGATTTCCGGCAACTGTAGGAAAACCGATCTCGCGCAACCGCTCAAAAGTCTTGTCTCCGAATGGAAGCCAGCCGGCAAGGTCCCCAAGGCAATAAACTTCATCTGTTTTTTCCTCATCCAGGCGCCTCAGGCAAACATCCAGCGCATCGACATTACCGTGGATATCTCCGAATAAAAAAGTCCTCATAACTGAACTGTCCCTGCCAAATTGGGAGATTAAATGATTGAGGAATTGGCCCCTCACTCTTCACCGCTCCTCGCGTGGCGATAGAACCGAGAGGAATTATTCTCTTTTGCTTTTTCTGCTCACTACTCACTATTCACTGCTCACCATTCACATCCATTGCCGCCCGTCAGATACGGCGTGAACGGCGCCATTGATATCGGTCCTGTACATGGGGATATTCCTCGCAGTGCAGCGCTCGATCACCTCAGGCGCCGGGAAGCCCAACTGGTTGAAGACGGTCATATAACAGGCCCTGGATGAATGCCCGTTTTAACTTAATCGCCAACTATCTTATCCGATAATTTCATACAGTTACCAGACAAAAGTAGCGCCATTAACTTACCGGACCGCAAGCTTTACCCTATCGCAGGATTCCTGCCCCGTCCGATACACACGACTTCCGAAACAGGACACCCAAATCCAGATATGATTTGCAAAACATGCGTTCTTCAGAACCTCGTTTTTTCAAGGATAAGAGAGGGATGTTAGGAAATCCGATTCGATTTTGATTAGCACTTTTCAAGTTGGAACCCGAGGGTCAAGTGGTGACAATGGCTAGCCTGGCTGGCTACACGGCTGGAACCTCCTCTTGATCGTTGCGCCGCACTAGATTGATTATGGTCTGTAGCAGCTCATTAAAAATGGTTTTTCAATGTATGCTTGAACTCCCATCCCATGGATTCCCGCTTGATCCGCAGATCATCACATCCGGTTATCAGGACAAAGGGAGTTTCAGGATACATGGATGAGACGTAGCGGAAAAGATCGAGGCCGGATTCTTCCCGCATGCTGAAATCCGAAACGACCACATCATATCGGGAAGTTTTGAGACGATTGCGAGCCTGTTCTGCACTAACGGCCATCATGTTCGAGGCCTACTGATTCCAGATATTGACTCATCACGCGCAGAAAGCCCTCATCATCATCGACTATCAGGATTCTAGCTATGGCTTTTTATCCTTTCTTTGTGAACCACAATCCCGGTTCACAATTTACGAGGGAGGGGCGGCAGTACGCTGATGCGTAAGGAGGCACTTCGGACTATTTTGGCATACAGCTCGGGCGTGAGAGATACTGACCGGCGTATCTACCTGAGTGATTTTATTAAACTCAGATATTGCGGCCAGTCTCGGTTTAGCGGGCACACCCCAGTCTCTGGGTCAAGAATAAATGAGAAGCAGCTAACGTGCCAACCTTCGGAATAGTCTGTGGCCTCGATCTATGCGGTAAGGATCGGACTCTATTGGAAGCTTTCACTGACAACAGTGTATGTCCCTTACTACACTTCGATTTTCGCACCTGAGAAAAAAACACAAAGCGGGTCTGTGCAAAGTAATGTAAATGGTTTAAAACGCGGGTGTGAAAATTTGGAGTGGAGTTTTACCCCTACACTCCTGTAGTCAAAAACCTACGTATAAAAACAGACCGCGGCGGAAATTCCGCAAACGAATTTCATAAACACTGCAATTTGAAATTAGCATTTTGAGGCTAGGAGCCATTCTGTGAGGCCTCTTCAGAGAGGCAATCCATGCGCTTGAACTTATAGGGCTATCAGTGGTACCAATTTTGCAAAAACCCGAGTGCGGGAAACACATCCAAACAACCAGAAGACATCTGAAAGACAAGGAGCACTGGGCAACTAGCCCGAAAACCGGTCGTGATTATGTGCGGCCGCAAGATTGGGGGGCGGACCGGTTTGCTATGTGGGCCCGCTGCCAGGCAGGCTCTCCAAAGCTTTCCAGAACTGGCTCTGGCCACTTTAAGGATGTAAAAATGATTCGATATTTAACTTTTACCAAAACGGGTTCGTCTCGATCATTTTGTCTAAATTTAACTGTAATTGCCGTCTTGACTTTTGTCTCAATGCTTTTTGCTCAGCAGGCCTGTGCCGCTGCCACGGCCACAATCGCATGGAATCCGGACACCGCTCAGGTGGCGGGCTACGATGTGCATTACGGTCTATCGAGCGGTAACTACACCAGCACCTTGAAGGCCGGCAACACCACAAGCGCCACGCTGAAAAATTTGTCGGCCCGGACCTACTATATTGCCCTCACGGCTTACAACAGCAGCAATGTCCAGAGTGGCTTCTCGCCGGAGTTGGTCATTGATTCCTTAACTGCGTCCGCCGGATCAGGCGGAAAGATATCCCCGAGCGGCACTTCTTTCCATAGCCAGGGTACAAGCCAAACCTTTACCGTTACTCCTTCTGCCGGCTACACAACGGCAAGTGTGCTGGTAGATGGAGTCTCGGTTGGCGCGGTTTCAAGCTATACATTCACAAACGTAACAGCAAACCATACCATCGCGGCCACTTTTGGGCGCCATCATAGACTCCATATATGCTCAACCGCCCGGAGGGGAGGGTCGATTAGACCGTCAGGAATGGTTAGTCTCGCCGAAGGAAGAAACAAGATGTTCATTATTACTCCGGCCGTCCATCACGAGATAGCTGATGTCAAGGTCGATAACACCTCGATAGGCCCTGTTTCAAGCTATACATTCACAGACGTAACGGCCAACCACACCATCTCGGCCACTTTCATTGCGGAATCGAAGCACAGCACAACGGGGGGCTCAACCGAATCCGTCTCCCAATCGGCTTCCTTCGCGGCGAGCTCCCGGGGAAGCCAAGCCTCTGCGATCACTCCGACTACAGGCTCCCCGGTATCCTCCATGCTGGTCGACGGCCCCGTTGCCGACGCCGGACCTGATCAAACTGTCGCCCCCGGGACTGCGGTGATGCTGAACGGCTCAAATTCCACCGATCAAGGCGGGGCAGGGATAGCATCATATCTTTGGACCCAGGTAGATGGGAATCTGGTGTCGCTCTCGAATCCTTCTGCCGCCCAGACGACTTTTACAGCTCCTCAGGTGCGGTCGGGCGATGCGCTGACTTTTCATCTGACCGTTACGGATCGGAACGGATTAAAGGCCACCGAGACATGTATCGTCAACGTGACATCGGGTAGCGAAGCGCCCTCAGCTCAAGCGGGTGCCGATCAAACAGCAAGTGAGTTAACGATTGTCACATTGAACGGGTCCCAATCCACAGATCCGGATAATGCTATCTCTTCCTATGCATGGCAGCAGATCGACGGGCCGGCGGTAACGCTTTCCGATGTAAACTCGCCTCAGCCCACTTTTGCAGCGCCTCAGGTTGAATCAGGGTATGCCTCCATGAGTTTTAAGCTGACGGTGAGCAATACTAGCGGATTGAAATCCACTGACACCTGTTTTGTCAACGTCACCTGTGATGACGCGGGGCCGAAGGCTGTTGCGGGTCCCGCAAAAACGGCAAATGCGGGCAGCACCGTCGAGCTTAGTGGGTCAGGTTCCGCAGATTCTGGGGCCGAGATCGCCTCCTTGCAGTGGCACCAGACGAGTGGTGTGCCGGTAACCCTATCCAATCCGCTGTCAGCAACCCCAAGCTTTATTGCAAAACAAGCGGGGCAGTATGACAACCCGTCGATCTTCAGTTCGACAGTAAAAGATAAAAATGGTCTAAGGTCCAGGGCAAGTCAGGCTGTAACGGTGAAATAAGACAGTCCCGGCCTCAAGGTACCCCATGTTCGGGCCCTTCGCGAGCATTCTATTGCGCATCACTTAGCGATATACCCCACGGAGCGCGGAAGGCTCCCCGCTGTGCATGGTCTATCAGCCGCGTTGGGCTGTCAGCGGGGGGGCCTTCCCGGTTCTTTTGGGCATTGATGTACCTGTCCGATTCTGTGGTAATCGTCCATTTGAGCCCGTCCGATACGGCGTGCACCGCGCCATTTGTATCGGTTCAGTATATGGGGATATTTCGTTTTCCACAACGTTCCAACACGGCGGGAGAAGGGAATCCGAACTGGTTGTCATAGCCGCAGCTACAAACTATGGCCCCAGAGTGGAGCGCGTCCAGAAATTCTTCGCTGCCCGAGTAACGGCTGCCATGGTGGCCTGCGATCAGCAGTGTCGTCATCCGGTCCCCCATGGCAGGAATAATCAGGTCTTCATCGGTCCGGCCGGTACCGCCCGATATGATCACCCTGGTTACGCCAAAAGATATCTCAATTACAATTACAATTAGTGCAATACTTGGGCTAATTTCAATGAATTATCAAGTATATAGAAGCAAAAGAAATACCCGAATGAGTGTCATTGTGCCCAAGCTGCCGCTCTAAGGGTCGCGAGCTCAACACATATGGATCATTTCAGATCTGCTGGCTACCTGATTGTAGAATAAAAAGGTGTGGTCTTAAATTATTCTGAACCTATTTATCTAGCACTTGGATTCTCTTGCTGTCCACGAGATAATTATTCCCACCACTACAGCCCAAAAATAGATTCCGATCATGACTTCGGAAATTATCATAAATCTAACTAACACATCCTGTCTCGCCAGACTCATGTCTTCCGTCCCTAGCGTAGTCATGATACTGAAACTGGAATAAATAGGATTGATTATCTCAGGAGGAGGATTAAAGGAAGAGCGGCACAGCGTGACATATAACACCCCAAAGGCTATCGATATCGAGATATAGGTGACCAAAACAAAAACCAAAGCCCGTAGCGGCCTCATGTCATGAATGCCGCCAAAGGCGAGGGAAGTGGGTATCAGAAACATATCGGCTATCGAATAACCAGCCGCGATTGTCATCGGGATTTTCGGCCAAAAATATGACGGCAGATAAAAGCCAGTTAGATATAGTGCTATTAGAAAAATAAACCGAAAAAAAACAAAGTACCCTTCTCGCCCACGGGTCAATCCACCCCACCCTCCGAACCATCGAACCGGAGCATACGACAGCTCATAATGTTTTAAGACGGATTCAACTTTTTGCCAAAATTCCTCGTGTTCCATCTCGTCATCGTCCCTCTTTTCGAATAGCAAATTAAACTTGGAAGCGCTTTGCCAAGCTGGCAGGACTCATTTGGCAACGTATCGACTCGTGAAACGATAGTGGAAGAAGGTAGCTTAGACATCCAAATCCAGCTACGGATCTGAAACTTGTCGATAGCGTATATAAAAGTAGTTTCCTGGATAGGACAAGTCCAACCGCTCTCATCAGCCATTCCTTATTGTTTCATTACCTCCAAAATTTTTGACACTCCCAATTGACCTGTAAGAACCCAACCCAAGCCAAATGCTGATTTCATTCCGCTCCTACGCGGACTCCTTTTTCGGCTACGGAGCGCTTCATGAAGAAAACGAGGGGCACCAGAGCGAGAGCAATAACGGCGAATATCCAGAAGCAATCGAAATACGCCAGCGAGGATGCTTGCTGCAGGCGAAGGGCACCGAGACTCTGGAAGGCAATCTGTTTAGACAATTCAGGGTCACCCGTCTGTCCGAGGAAGAACGCTTGCACCTGTTGTAGAAAAGAATGTACCGCAGGGTTGAAGGGATCGAGGTATTCTCCCAAACGCAGCGTATGAAATTGAAAAAGACGCTCGTGAAACGTCTGAGCGAGGGACGTGCCCACACTGCCCCCCTCATTGCGCAACAGGCTCAGAAGGCCGACCGCAGCCCCTCGTAACGCTGTTGGCGTATATAGGTAGGCGGCAACATTTAGCGGAGCAAAGCACATTGAAAGGCCCACGATCGTCACCACTCTGGGCCAAACCACAAGTCCCGGGCTCACATTGAGGTTCATTTGCGACATCCAGTAATTGCCTGCTCCCATGACCAGGAGACCTGCCACTATTATCCAGCGTGCATCCTTTCCCCTGCCGAGCAGGAAGCCAACCACAGGCATCACGATGACTGCAAATACGCCCGCAGGCGACATAACCAGTCCCGCATTGAGAGCGTTATAGCCAAAAAGGGATTGCAACAGGGCCGGCAGCGTCGTACTGGCGCCGTAGAGTACGGCGTAAGCAGAGAAAATAACAATGCAGGAAACCAGGAAGTTGCGCTCGCCCAATGGCCGGAAATTTACAACAGGTCCCGAGTGACGCAACTCCCAGAGGATCAGGCTTGCCAGGGCCAGCAAAAAAAGGATTAACATCGTTTGCACCCGCCAAAAAGGGTCGCCCAGCCAGTCCCATTCCTGTCCCTTACTGAGCATCACCTCCCAGCAAACTATTGTGGTCACAAGGAGACCCAGGCCGACTGAGTCAAACTGTAACGGCTGTTTTTTCAATTCGGTGAGTTGGGTCCGCAGGTACTCGGGGTCTTCCAACAGAGCATAGCAGGCCGCGAGCGCCAGCGCGCCGACTGGGACATTGATGAAGAAGGTCCATCGCCAGGAGTAATTGTCTGTTATCCAGCCACCCAGAGTAGGACCGAGCACAGGTGCGATAAGTGCTGCAAAACCGAACAAGGTCATCGCCGCACCCTGTTTTTCCCGTGGGAAAGCGTCTAATAATACTCCCTGGCTGCAGGGCTGCAGACCGCCGCCGGCCAGACCCTGGAGTACACGGAATAGGATCAGTTGACTCAGGCTTGTGGACATCCCACACAGGGCGGAGCTAAGAGTAAAGACAGTGATCGACAGCAGAAAATAGTTACGACGACCGATATGAGAGGCCAGCCAGCCTGTGATCGGTAAAACGATGGCATTAGCCGCGAGGTAACTCGTGATGACCCATTCGCCGTCATCGACCGTCGCTGAAAGACCTCCAGCGATGTAGCGCAAAGCGACCACAGCGATAGTCGTATCCAACACTTCCATGAAAGTCGGGACCACCACAGCGGTGGCGATCAGCCATGGATTCACCGCCGGGCGACTCGAAGGGTATGAAAGTGTAGTGTCATTCAAGGTTTCGCCTCTACATGTTTGCCATATGCATTACTGTGGCGCCAGGGCCATATACGGCTGGAGGATCTTTCCGGCAAGAGGCCCGGTCGCCGGTTCTTTATAAAAGACGTAAACGACCACCGACAATCCGACGAACAAAGGGGCTTTTTGAGGGTTATAGTTCATGATTTCGATACGCACCGGCAAGCGCTGCACCACTTTGACGAAGTTGCCGGTAGCGTTTTGCGGCGGCAGTAACGCCAGTGTCGAACCTGTCCCCATTGTAAAGCCGGATATTCGGCCTTTGAACACCCGTTTTTCTCCATACATGTCCACGTATAAATCTGCATGCTGGCCGATACGCAAGTCCGAGAGTTCGGTTTCCTTAAAATTGGCCTCGACCCAGATTTCCCGGAGCGAGCGAATGGCCATCAGGCCTTGTCCGATCTCAACATTGTTGCCCGGGTTGACGTTCCGGCGAGTAATGACTCCATCGATCTCCGCTACAACATCACAGTAACTGAGGTTAAGCCGGGCCAGCTCCAGGTCGCGTTGTGCCTTTTCGAGCTTTGCCTCGGCCTGTTTTACCCAAGGAGCCTTGTCTACAAGTTGCGAAAAGAGAAGGTCGAGATTGCCATTGGGCGCACTTTTCATAAACTCGTCCAGCATCTGTTGTGGCGTCTGTTCAAAGGAACGGATAACGCCAAGCTCGACCGCACTTTGGATCAAATCCGCTTGTGCCTGAAGAACCGGTGGGGATGTCTGCTCAAGGTCAAACGGCACCTGTGCAAGGTCTCCGCCATTCTTGGGGATTTCGGGCACTCCGAGAGTGTCCCTGATCTGATAGATATTTTCCAACGCCTCCTTGACCTGCGCCTCGGCTACTGCGAGCTCCGCCTGCCGTTTGTCATAGTCTTGTTTGCTTGCGGCTTTGGCAGCGAGCAGGAACTTGGCCCGGTCAAAATCGGATTGAGCCCGGACCAAAACGGCATTCCTGGATTTCAGCTCGGCAACCTTGGCCACCAGCAGGGCAACCTGGTTGTGAACTTCATCCATGGCACGCTGGAGGTTCCATCGTTTGGCCCTGGCCGTCGCCACAATCCCGCGCGCTCGGGCCTTGGCCGCTACTAAATCGGCCTGAGCCTGAGCCAATGCGGCTTGTTGCTGTCCGACCTTGACCTGATAAGGTTCTTTATCGAGTTCTACGAGCAGGTCTCCTTTGTGGACCGTGTTATTGTCGTCGACCAAAACCTTCACGACCTGGCCGGCTACACGAGGCGCAACAAAGGTCACGTGGCCTTCCACATAGGCGTCATCGGTGGAAACGGTGTTTAAGGCACGGATTGCGTACGGTATAGCGAAATACAACGCAACAAGCAGGACCACAAAACCGATCCCTGCCTTCCACGCCCAGCGGGGTACTTTTGTGCGATGTCCATTAGATTGCGCAGGGCCGGTTGAACTAGATGTCTGCGCAGCGTCCGAGGCCGCAGCGGCTAAGGTCGCTTTCTCTTTTGAACCCAACTCCTCTGCGGCTTTGGTCTCTATGCCATCCCTGGATTTGCTCTCTTCCTGAGGCATAACCCCCATCCTGTGCCATGCGAAATCCAGCACGATTCCTTTTAATTCCGGGCAATGCCAGCCAAGGCTGGATTTCGGGACTCTCTGCCCAAAGAGTCGATTCCCTTTAATTTGCGAACACTTAACTTATTTGATAGTCATTTTGGGGATGAAAGCAAGAATCGGCAAAAGCCGATAAAACAGCGTATTTACTGGTTAGTTGGTGAATAACCGGTAGAACCTTTAACAGGTGTTCGGGGAAAGTTTCGTACAGCTTGCCAACGTGGTAACTTTTCAATTTTTCAAGATATGATTTGCTTTTAGAATCCCACCTTAGAATTTCACTTTCCGCACTACTAAAATGCCGGAGAAATCTCCAGTGCGGCAGGTTCGCTCGCCGGCTTTAAGTTCAGAAATAGGCGTTCCAAGCCCCAGAATCCGTTGTTTGATTTTCAGTTGTGATACTTTCTACCTCGTAAGACAGACTATATATAACACTGCTAAGAAGAACATCATTCTATTGCGCATCACTTAGCGATATACCCCGCGGAGCGCGGAAGGCTCCCCGCTGTGCATGGTCTATCAGCCGCGTTGGGCTGTCAGCGGGGGGGGCCTTCCCGGTTCTTTTGGGCATTGATGTACCTGTCCGATTCTGTGGTAATTGCCCATTCGTGCCCGTCCGATACGGCGTGCACCGCCCCCTGCAAATCGGTCCTGTATATCGGTATATTTCGCGCCTCGCACCGCCGGACGGTATCCGGCGCAGGAAAGCCGAACTGGTTGTCATAGCCGCAGCTACAAACGATGGCCCCGGGGTGGAGCGCGTCCAGAAATTCTTCGCTGCTCGAGTAACGGCTGCCGTGGTGGCCTGCGATCAGCAGTGTCGTCATCCGGTCCCCCAGGGTAGGAATAATCATGTCTTCGGCGGTCCGGCCGGCATCGCCCGGCATGATCACCCTGGTTTCACCAAAAGATATCTCCAGCACGAGCGAGGTTTCGTTCAGGTTTCCCTTCAGCTCTTTTATGGCGCTAAGGCTTGGGTGGAGCAGCCGTATCCGGGTCTGGCCGATTTGCAGATCGGCGAGCAGCTCGGGAAAGGTCCGGATTCTTATCTTTCGCTTCAAGGTGATTTCATCGAGGCAGCGGCGGGTCGTCTCGGCCGCAGGGTCATGCCCGGAGATTTCGCTCGTCCAGAAGGACCCCACGTCGAAATTGCGAAGGATGAAGCGAAGCCCAAGCGCATGGTCGGGATGATAGTGCGAGAGAACCACGTAGTCCAGCCGGCGGGCTCCCTCGTGCCACAGATACGGGGCTACTACCGCGCGGCCGGTATCGTAGGAATCATCGGGGATCCCTCCGCCGTCGTCAAGCATCGTCTCGCCCGTGGGCAACCTGATAAGAGTGGATGTTCCCTGTCCCACGTCGATAACGTCCACCCTCAATGTGCCTGTATTGTTCGACCCCGCGTAGTTGCTTGCCGCCAGGCCGGCGCAGATAAGCACAGCCATACCGCTCAGACCGGCGATCTTGATCTTTCGGGAAAAAGGGGCCAGCAAAAGGCCCATGGACGCATAAGCCGCCAGGAGCCATACGGGCGAAATGCTGCCGGTCCAGAAATAACTCCAGGAAAGACCGGCAAACCATTCTATCATCCGCAAACAGACCCAAAGAAGGTAGTTTACGATATAGATTACCGGCCCGGCCAGGGTTGCGCTGAACGCGAACAGGAGTACGCTCAAAAGCCCCAGGGGCAGGACCACGAACCCCAGATAGGGTATCAGAAAAATATTAGCGATGAACCCTGTCAGGGCGAATCCATCGAAATAGAAAATTATCAGCGGAAGCAACAGGATGTTGACTGCTATCGAAACCCAGAAAGCGTCTTCGAATGGGGATATGATCCTGCCAGCGAGCCTGTCGGGCTCCAAGGCGGGAAATATCCTGTAGAGCCTGATCCCGCGCAATCGGGGATAGATGACAATGATTGCAAGAACACATGCAAACGTCAGTTGGAAGGGAATCTGCCAGAGGTTGTTGGGGGCCGGTATCAGAATGACCAGGGCTGCAAGGGCCAGGACCGTCAATGAGTCTGCCGCCCTGTACCAGAAGCTGGCCCCGAAAAACACCGCCAGGGTCAGAATGGACCTCCAGATCGTGGGCGCCCCGAACCCAGCCAGAAACGCGTAGAAGACAGCGCTTGCAAGAGCGGGCCAAACGGCTATCTGCTTGTCGCTCACTCTGTTTAGGACTGACGGCCACAAAAACCGGACCCCGAGGCGAACGAGCCAGAAGACAAACATGCTGACCATTCCGATGTGCAGGCCCGAAACCGAGAGCAGGTGGTTAAGGCCCGTTTGGTGGATATGGTCCTGCCAGTTCCTGTCCAGCAGCATTTTGTACCCGAGTATCATCGCCGCATAAAAAGCCGCCGGTTCCGGGTCCAGTGATCTCTGTGCCCAAAGGAGCGTCTTTTGCCGGAAGAGATCGATTCGGCCTCTTACCGCGTTCATAATTGAACCGGGTAAGCTCGCCGGTCCGGGCGCGAGCTTTATCAGGAGCCGTTCGTCCTTCAAAAAACAATGGGCGCAGAGACCTTTTCCGGCTTGATAGCGCTCGTAATCGAAGCCGCCCGGATTTTTGTAGCTGCGGAAGCGCTTGAGAGCGCTCCGGAAGAGCACCCGGTCACCGGGGAGAAAAAAGGCTCCGGGATGTGCGAGGTCCTTTCTCGGAAAGCTAAGCAGTACTCCCCCCTCGAGAGGAGTTTGCCCGTCGCCGGTTATTGCACGCAGGAGGAGAACCTGGATCTGGATTTTGTCCGGTGAGTATTCGGGTGACGCTGAGGCTTCTTCGTCTGATTTCGATCCTGCCCGCCGCCTGGTGTCTTTGGGCGAGACCGGGACTGCTCCCGCTATTTTCGGTACTGACTGCTGCCTGACGTATTCAGGCGAACCGGTTACCTCTGCCATAAATGTTGCCGGCTGACCGTTGAAATATGGTTCGAGGGCCTGAGGAAATCGTGGGGTCGCAGTCTCTGACGCCCACATTCCAAAGATGACGAACAGCAGGGCAGGGAGGGCGAAATTGGTGAGCAGTGAATAGTGAATGGTGAATGGAGGAACGGTCTTCGCCTCCCGTCCTCCACTACGGCTGCCAAACCACAAAGCCACGGCCATAGCCGCGATGAGAAAGAAGGCGGCAACAGCGAAATAGTGCGTTCGGACCGGCAGGCTTTCCCCGAACAGGCGATCCGCCGAAATCCCCAGCATAAAGAAAACCGTGAGCCAAAAAAGCGGGCGTGCGGGCATGGAAGAGCAGTTTTCAGTCTTAAGTTTTTAGTTCTTAGTTGCCGGTTTTTAGTTAACTGCGAACAAAAACTTATCGAGTCTTGAATTTTGACTTATTTGACTAAAAAGTCAAAACTTATAAGTTAACAGCCGCCAACATCTCAGGGTTTTCCAACCCGCCGGGTGCCCCGTCGGTTCCATCCCACATCCGCATCCCATTCGGAAACCCTCAAAGCCGCTCGGTTTGACCGCACAGTCCATTAATTCCCCATAGTGAGGACGACCCGGAAAGATGTCCTTTTGCCGCTGACTCTCAGGCACCCGTAAACCTTCAAGGCTCCCCCTCCAATCAATGTCTTGCCGTTTTTTATTGGAATTTCGGGTAGATATCAATAAAAATTATAACAAATTCCGTGGAAATCCAGGCTAGGAGTAACCACCTTATGTTTATGGGGTCACTTGGATGACCCTTCTGGCGGGAGATCGGCAATGTCCTCGAGCGATGTGAACGTTGTGCTGGTCCATGGCGCCTGGGCCGATGGATCGAGTTGGGCGAAGGTAATCACGCCGCTGGCGGCCGATGGCATCAAGGTGGTTGCGACGCAGTTGCCGCTGACGTCGTTTACCGATGACGTGGGGGCGCTCAATCGCACGCTGGAGCGCGTGACAGGGCCGGTCGTGCTTGCGGGCCATGCTTATGCCGGCGCCGTCATCTCGGCAACGCGCGACGAGAAGGTGAAGGCGCTTGTCTATGTGGCGGGTCTTGCGCCGGACGAAGGCGAAACCGTCGCAGATGTCTTCTATCGTGCCGAACCGCACCCGAAGGCGCCTAAACTGGCTCCCGACAGCCATGGTCTGATCTATCTGCCCGAGGGCGCTTTTGCTGCGGCCTTCGCTCCCAACGCGCCCGCCGAGGAACAGGCAGTGCTGGCGGCGGTTCAGAGGCCGATCTCGACCGCATGCATCACAGTCGCGGTGGAGCGGCCGCTGTGGAAGGATCGGCCGGCCTGGTTTCTGGTTGCGGAGCAGGATCGCATGATCGTCCGCGAAACTCAACGATTCATGTCGGAGCGGATGAAGGCGCAACTACGTTCCCATCCCGTCGATCACACACCGATCGTGACCGCACCCGCCGCCGTCGTGGACATCATCCGCGAGGCGATCGAAGCGGTGGCTGCCCGCTGAGGGCGGATGCAGCCTGCAAGCCTGTGAGGCACAGATGTGGAAGTTTTGTTCATAACCCGATTAATCGTTTGGACAGGTTATTCTCCCGCAAATAACCGCGTCACTACCGATTATCCGGTTACAAACCCAAGGAGATGAACCCATGACGACCATCAAATATCGAACCGCAGACCTGGACGGCTTCAAGATCTTCTATCGCGAGGCGGGTTCGCCGGATGCACCGAAGCTGTTGCTGTTGCATGGCTTCCCAAGCGCGAGCCATATGTTCCGCGACCTCATCCCGCTTCTTGCCGACCGCTTCCACATTATCGCGCCGGATTTGCCTGGCTTTGGAAAGTCCGACATGCCGGAGCGCGGCTGCACTTTCGACCGGATCGCGGACACGATCGACCGTTTCACGGATATTGTCGGTTTCGACCGCTATGCCGTCTATGTCTTCGATTACGGCGCCCCGACCGGTTTCCGCCTGGCCATGAAGCATCCTGATCGGATCGCGGCGATCATCTCGCAGAACGGCAACGCCTATGAAGAAGGCCTGAGCGACGGCTGGAATCCGATCCGGGCCTATTGGGAAGAGGCATCGCCGGCCAACCGTGAGGCGCTTCGCGTTTTCCTCAAGCCCGAGACGACCATCTGGCAATACACGCATGGCGTCCCCGACGCGACGGCGGTTTCACCGGACGGCTATTCGCTCGACAATTTCTATCTGGCGAGGCCCGGTGCCGATGATCTGCAGCTCGACCTGTTCGGCGATTACAAGAGCAATGTCGCGCTCTATCCGGCCTTCCAGAAATATTTCCGGACTCACAAGCCGCCATTACTGGCTGTGTGGGGCAAGAACGATCCGTTCTTCCTGCCGGCTGGCGCTGAGGCGTTCAAGCGCGACATCCCCGGCGCGGTCGTGCGTTTCTTCGATGCCGGTCATTTCGCGTTGGAGACGCATGCGGCAGAGATCGCGGCAGCGATACGCGATTTCCTTCCCGATTTGGCAACTTGGCACCCGTCGCTCCGCGATCTTGGCGGCGCGGGTGCTAGCCTGATCGAAGCGTGATCGTGTCCGGTGACCGTGATCCCCTGTCGTGGTCAAGCCGAACACTGTCTGCCAATCAAGGAGACTTCAAATGTTGAACGCAGTTGCCATCGTGACGGGCGCCAGCCAAGGCATCGGCCGGGCAACCGCCATCCGCCTTGCGCGCGATTTCTCAGCGCTGGTCCTGGTCGCGCGGAATCGCGTCAATCTGGAACAGACGGCAGAGGCGGTGAAAGCCGCCGGTGCGGAAGCGCTGGTGATCGCCATCGATTTGTCCCAGCCCGCGGCCGCACAGACCGTAGTGGATCAGGCCCTGGCCTCATTCGGCCGCATCGACGCGCTCCTCAACATCGCCGGCGACGTACCGCAGATCGATCTTTTCGAGATGACGGACGCGCAATGGGAGAAAGGCTTGGCGCTGAAGCTGCACGGCGCGCGGCGGCTGACGATTGCGGCGTGGGCGGCGCTTAAGGCTGCCAAGGGCTCCGTGGTGTTGATCTCGGGCAACTCGGCCCTCTTTCCCAAAGCGCCTTTTGCGGCGGTCGGCGCCATCAATGCGGCAATCGTCGCCTTGGCGAAGGCGTTCTCCGATCGCGGCATCTCTGATGGCGTGCAGGTCAACAGCGTCTTGCCGGGCCCGGTGATGACCGGCCGTCGCCGTTCCTATCTCCAGCATTGGGCGCCACTGCACGACATGACCGTCGAGGAGGCGACAACCGAATTCCCGAAGGAAACCGGCATCGCGCGGTATGGCGAGCCGGAGGAAATCGCAGAGCTGATGGCCTTCCTCGTTTCTCCCGGCGCGAAATGGATGACGGGCTCCACGCTCCGCATGGACGGGGGCGAGGTGAAGTCGATCTGAGCCATATTGTTGCGTATTCACGGAGGTCCGCTCATGGCGACGGAATCAAATACCCGCTTTACGGCGGTGGAAGGCGGCAAGCTCGCTTTCGACCAGGAAGAGGTCATGTCGCAAGGGATCGAACGAACCGATCGTGTACATGACGAAAAGGAGCAATTACATATTGAGAGTTGATGTTGGGTTATGCCAAGGATTTAGCCCATCTGATTTCAGATCGGATTTTCTTCAAACAGGCGAGCAACCAGGGCTGAATCGAGATATGCCCGGACCTCGACTATTTTGTCCGCAGCAAAGCGGCATACCCAGCAATACCGGTTGTCAAATCTGAGACCGTTTAGAGCTACTGCGAGCGAGCGTAATTCAACAACCGCCCAGTCACCGCTCACCAGCAGGTGCTCGACTCGGAGTTGTGTACCCTGGGGCAAAACCTTTCCAAGTTTTTCAAAGGTGTGGCTTAGAAAGTCGGCCTTGTTACCGTAATGCCCGCAAAGCGGATGAGTTCCCTCCACAGTCCAGTCGACATCGTCGGAAACATGCGTGAAGAAGTCCGCACCGTTCCCGGTCTCAAGCTTCTTGAAAATATGGTAAACCTTCTCAAAATTCAGACTCGTTTCACTCCAACCATGAATATACGCCGGTTTATCACGAGATAACGCTCAACCATGTCCATAAAGTAACCAGTATTCGTTTCGCAGTAAAGATGTGAAATATATAGTAAAATGTTGTAATTGCACACGATTTGATAGCACAGGAGACTCTCAACATCGCCAGGCTACACCGGAGTGGGTAAACATCTCCCTCGCACACAGCCGGACCGGGGTGGAGTTGGTCATATATGATGACGGCGTGGGATGGATGATTGTCTAGAGTAGCGCTGCCCGAAGTCTTAGGCTGATCGGTGTGAGAGAGAGCCGGTCTTACTTGCCGCCGCCGCTGGCGATGCCCAGGGGTTCGAGGATTTCCGATATGATACGAACCCTCGCCCTGTCGGTCCCTGAGGCCTGCGCTTCCCGGTGGAGCCGCGTCAGGGCGGCCGCGTGCCGGTACATGCTTCGCCGCCCGGATTCTCGGGCCGCCTCGATCAGGCTCCAGTCGCCGGTTTGCCGGAATCGGAAGAAGGCTTCCCGGATTTCCGGGAAAACCGCCCGCGAGATGGCGCGCTGGAAAGCGACGTAGAACCCGAGGGCGGATTCGATGCGGTTTTGCACGACGTGGCCGAGCAGCCCTTCCGAGTGGGTGTCCGCAAGAACGTCTTTGAGCACCCGGGCAAAGATTTCGACCGGGGTGTTCGCATAGGCAGAGACCATTTCCTGCCAGAGGCCGCTGTCGAATCCGGTCTCCAACGCTTCCCCGATTTCGTGGTAGACCCAGGTTTCAAGTTCCCGCTCCGCGATCCGCTCCAACAGGTCCCCGAGGCGCGCCGGGTTGCGGCGGATCTCATCGAGACCCACCCCGTACCGGGCAAGACCGAACTCCAGGGCTTCCCGCGCAGAGGGGAGTGCCTCAAAAATATGGTCCCACAGGAAAAAGAGCATGCACGACCGCCTGGCGAATATCTGCTCTCCCCGACGCATTGCTGGGGTCATGAAGATGTCGCGGGCAAGCTCCCGGTTTACTACGTCGATTCTCAGCCCGTCCACCGACCGCGATTCGGCGCATTCAGCCAGGAAAAAAGTGGGTTTCATGCCGATGCCGTAGCCCGCCCCGTAGACCAGACCCCGCGGGCGCAGGCGGACGTTCAGTCCGGTCATGTCGTAAGGATCGAAACGGTCTGCGCCCAGGACAACCGGCGCGATTTCTCCCTCTATGATTTCCTCCCAGTATTGCTCCCTGTCTTCCATCCATCCCATTAGATCGGCTGCTTCGGGCTCCTGCCAGGGAACCATCCGGTGCTCCCATTTGTACAGGTCCCGCATCCTCAGCAGAAGGCCGCAGAGCGAGTACACCCCGGCGTAACGGGCGTCCGATATATCGCAGTTTTTCTGAATCTGACGCTGCAGGTCGGATATTTCCGGTTTCAATGCGCCCTCCTCAAAACAGTTGCGCACGAGGAAAACGGGAGTTCGCGGCCCACCGGGACGGCCAAGCGGGAACCATGCGCCATTGCAAGTTTCTAACCCCGGTTTTTATCCATGTCGACAACACTTTAACTTTTCCCGCGGCTTTTTGGAAGCCGGCAGCAGCATTGCAGGTCTCTGAATAGTGAATGGTGAGTGGTGAGTGCTGAATAGTGAATAGGTGAGTGACCTGCAGTTGGGGCGGCAGGCTTTCCCCGATCAGACGATCCGCCGAAATCCCCGGCATGGAAGAGCAGTTTTTAGTTTTTGGTTAGGCTTAATTCCGCGACTAAGGGACGTTCTCCGTCTTTCATAACCGGACAAAACAACATAATGCCCAGTTTATAAAAATCGACAGGGCGTTGTCAATCGGGGCTTAATCGGACTTAAACAGCTTTTGTACCAGGACATAATCGGGATTGGGTCGGTCAAGATAATTGATCGATATTACTGGGATAGTTCCAGTGTCCAACACGGTAAGTAATTGAAATTACAGGACCGGCATTTCAAATCATATCTTGAAAAATCGAAAACTTACGACGTTGGCAAGATCCGGGTGTGTCTGGAATTCGAGGATGCCTCCGGAACAGAGAAAACACGCAAAGGGGAGCGCTGGACCTCGTTGTGTTTTCATCTGTTCCCGGTTGAATTTACAGCTTAAAGTTTCTCTAAAGAGATCTACAATGCTCTGTCCTACTGAGCATACTCCATACGCGTGACAAAGAGATTGCCGTCACCAATCTTTCCAGTGAGGGCCGTGTTTTGGATCGTTTTCACCACCTCTTTACCCTGCTCATCGTTGACTGACATCGTGAGCATCAAATCGGGTTCGAAATTAACCGTGTATGAGGCGCCCCGATACGTCTCGACGTGCCCCTTGTGTCGTCCGAACCCCTTCACCTCGAATACGGTCATCACCTGGACACCGATCTCCAATAGTGCTTTTCGAACTTCTTCCAGTCTGAACGGCTTTATGATTGCCTCTATTTTTACCATGCTCATACTCCTTCTTTCCTTGTTTGAATTGCGAGCTTGTTGATGATGGTTAAGTAAACCAGGGTAATTGGCAATCCGGCCATTTGTATCCGGAGTCCACAGACTCCTAATCGAGTCCGGGGCAGGCCGTTTCCTCTATTACCGTCTGTTCTTTCCTTCTTGCGTATTTAATCGCGTTTTCGCGTGAAGAGTTTCCGTCGCCCAGATGGAGACTTCGGGTAGTGCTTAACGTTTAAACAAGGAAGCAATTTATTTGCCAACAACTCTTGGTCGGCTTGGGGAGCGGTTTGGAAGGTTCTTGCTGCCAGGATGAGTTCAAAATATGCAAACTAATTGGCACAAAATAGTATCAAAAGTGGAGGCAAATGAACAAAATTGTACTATTATTGCGTGAAAATTCGTCCGAATTGTGGCAAGCAACTGAGCCGATCGTGTTATATAACCATTTATAACCGGAATACGTTGCCAGCTCCGGCGGCGACTTCGAGCCCTGCCGGGTTCCTTCTGCAAGAAAAGCATTATGCGCGCCGAACCTGCCGCACAGGAAATGGTTCCGCCACTTTGGCGCCCTGAAAACCGGATTCCCCGAACCGATCTCAGGGAAGCGTGGGTGAGTGGGTGAATGGGTTAGTGGGAAAAACTGGCCGACAGGGCGTTTAAAACTTATATTTTTTGTGGCGGGTCGGCAATGGCTTCGGTCTTGATTTCACTTATCTCGGGCGAAGAGATCACTCCCTCCACACCCTGCCCCGGAAGCGATCCCCGGCTCGGCGGGACGCTCAGGTCTCCATGCTCCGCGACGGGTTCTGAGCTTTCGTCAACTAGGGGCGCTTCGAAAGCCTTCTTGGGTTCATCGTAGACGGTCGCCTTGATCGCTGTCCCTTGATCCATGATGAGATTTTGAGCGAGATGCTTTTTCATATTCACCGCCCGCTGGGCCGAGCGGAATTCCTCTCTCAGTCCGCGGACCGTATCGTCCTGGTCCATTGTATTCTTCAGGCCGTCCATCGTTTTTTTAAACTCCGCATAACCGCGTCCAAGCGCTCTGGCAACATCGGGCAGCTTGTTGGGTCCAACCACCAGAAGGACGACAACCAAAATCACAAGGATGTGTTCAAAACCAATTCCAAACATATATTACTCCTTGATATGCTCACCCGAATCCTGCACGCAGATCAAGGCCCTGAGATGTCCACACCTCGATAGGCGTGGAGCTTAACGGGCACGCTCGCCAGGTTTTCTATCTCCGGGTTTGGCTTAGCCTTCATTGACCTGTTTCTGCTCTTCTTCCGGTTTGTCTCCGCCAACGGCCTTCTTGAATTCACTGATACCTTTTCCAAGGCCGCTTCCGAGTTAGGGCAGCTTTTTGCCGCCTACCAGGATGACAACACCAAGGAGCAAAAAGAGCATTTCGGTGGGACTCAGCAAACTATGCCTCCCTCTTTGTTATGCAGCATCGCAATACAAACCGCTCAAAAAATCGCCAAAACGTATGAACAGGGTACACTACAAAACCCAACATGGATAATCGGGCAACTCTTGCCCTGTCCCAGCCCTCAATCCTGCGCGTACCGCAGATCTACAGAGACGGGCAGATTACAGGAAGAGTTTTGCGGGGGTATGACGGCAAAGTGGCTTTTCAGTTACGGGTGCGAGCGTGCTTTTGATCTCCGCGCTGCCCACGTTCAATCTAAAATTGAATTTTGTGCGGGCGTTAACCCACGGGCATTTCCTGGTTCTATGGCATTGCCCGTTCTCCCTTGCCGGTTCGAGATATCTTCATCGATCTGCACTCGGAATGGCTTCCCGCTGTTTCTTTAGATGGGCTCCCGTAAGGGTTTGGCAGGATTTATTGACTTCATTGAAATGTCACTTTCCCGCCATTTGATTGAAATACTCTACCGGTAGTGTTCGCCTTACTTTTTTTGAAGAGGGACCCGGGGCTGAACTGCTTGTTTTTGCGGGGCCTGAAAGACGCGAAAAAGGATTTCTTCTGCTTTTTTGGTCTACCGGATTCGCCCTCGAATAGCGATTTCGATTCCATAATATGAAACAAGAAAAGCCAAACCCATCGTAAGGTGGGGACGGAAAGCCCACGGGTCTTAAAGAGACGGCCGGGTTGCCTCCGGGAACAGAGATCCGGTTTTCTCTTTAGGTACTTTGCTGACCCGCTTGGGGTATCAGAAAGCCCGAAATGAAGCTTAGCAAGAGCTTTTGTTTCGGGCTTTTGCTTTCTAAGGGGCTCAATTCCGCTGTCGAAGAGTAGCCGGCTAAACACAAGAGAGGAGGTGGTCAAAGGATCGAGTCACAAAGATCGGCACGGGGCAGTCTCTATGAGGGGCTTTAACATGGGGATTCAATTCTATCGAGACTTTGGTGCAAGGTCTCACTTTTTCGTTGAATGCTTGAGAATCTTAAAGAAAAGAAACTTGTAAGAGGAGAGGGACAATGAAAAGAAGAGATTTCTTAAAATTCGGTTCGGCTGGAATCGCGGGCGTAGCCCTCGGCGGATTGACTCGACTGCCGCTTGTTAGAATCGGCAATGTTTTTGCTGCTGCACCTGGTGCATGGAGTTTCGGTGTCATGGGAGACACCCAGTGGACCCAGCACACTACGGACCCCACCAATTCGGCGTTTACCGATTACTCCATAGACCCGGCGGGGGACAACCCATACAGTGTCGCTGTTTCGATTATCAATCAGATCGATGCGCAGTTCGTACAGCAAGGCGTGAAGTTTGTGATCCAGGCAGGCGACCTGAGCGACTGTGGCACGGACCGCGCCATGGCGGCGCGCGCTGCCGCCGCCGCGACCAATCTTTATCCTAACAACATCGGCTTCTTCCCGATGCGCGGCAACCACGAGACTTACGGCGGCGAGTATGGCCCGCTTAATGGATACGCCATTAATGCGATCCAGACTAACTTCCCGCAGACTCGGGGCAACGGGACCACATGGGGCGCTACGAACTTCAGCAGCGCCACCGTCAACGGCGCCGTACCCTCCGATCTGGCCGGCATCAGCTATTCCTTTGATTACATCCCGGCCACCGGCGGCAGCGCGCGCTTCGTCATCCTCGACTCGTGGGCCACGCCGCTCAGCAACCCCCAAAGCGCCTCGGCCACTACCGGCACCGTCAACGCCGATGGCTACTCCTACGGCTACACTATAAACCAGCAGCAGGCATGGATCACTCAGCAACTCAACAGCCAGACTCGCGGCACGGACCACGCTTTCGTTTTCGCGCACCCGCCGCTCATGGCCGAAGACCACCAGGATACGATGTTCAGCGGCTACACCAATGCCAACCCAGCCTGGCAGAACGCCTTCTACTCCTGCCTCATGAACAATGGCGCCGCATATATGATAGGCGGCCACGACCACATGCACCAGCGATCGATTATCGCGAGCCCTGACGGCCTGTCGAATGTCCAGGAGCTTATCTGTGCATCTTGCAGCAACAAATTCTACACGCCAACGTCTTTAACCAGCTCCGCCTGGTATGGCCAGAAAGTTCGTGAAACCCCGATTTCGCAGCAATTGTACACTGTCGGCTATTACATCTTTACCGTAGACGGCCCGCTTCTGACCGTTGATTATTATACCACCGCCCCCTTCGGCACGTCGAGTGGAGTTACTTCAGACGCCAACTATCCGGGCAATGGACTGCCCGGGACGACAGAGGGATCACTCATCACACCCACCTTAACGTTCTCGAAGCAGGAGACCTGGGGTTACAGCCTGAACGGAGCGCAATTTTTAGTGTTGGAAAATGCGCCCTACGCGTCGACCCAGATCAATTTCCTCAATACGACTGCCGTTATCACCAAGAACAACGCAACCCAGGACTCCCAGGCACGTTATCTCACCAAGACCGTGGATGCCTACTATACGCCCAGGGCGAACGTGACCAACGCCTATGCAATCAGCGACGTCTTGTCCCTCGTGGGCGTCATGAATTTGGGCTCCGATACTTATGGCATTACCATGTCCTACGATCCCACAGTGTCTCTTTCTCGCACCGATATCAACAATGGCCGCATGATCGCCATAAATAGCCAGGATCAGAACGGCAACTGGGTTAACGCGGTCAACTTCAATAACGGCGGTCACAGCAGGTTCATTTACGGCCCCTTCAACAAGGCTTACCCGGTTGGTACTTACGGAGTAGACACCACAAACAACATCGCCTGGGCGATCGTGAACTACGACGGCGATTTCAGTAACTTCGCAGTTATCGGGACAGGATACCAGTCATAACCGGGACGGCGGCAAGCCGTTCAATGAACGTTTACCATGAACGAGGATTCCTCTGAGTGAACTGACAGGAGACTAAAATGATTAAAAAGCTGCTTATATTTGCCGCAATTGCTGTGCTTTTCGTTGGCGTGCAGGCAGGAACAGCCGGCGCGAACCTGGTGTTGAACGGGGATTTTAGCCAAGTAGATGGTAATGGAGATCCGCTCTATTGGACCCAGTCAAACGCAAACAATACCTTTGCCTTCGTAGGTCAAGTGGCCCAGCAGAACGTAATTTCCGGCGGCCCCGCAGTCAACAGCAGTGAGGTCCTGTTGGCTACTGGCGGTTTGGGTACCGATACACAGATCTTCCAGTCCATAGCCACAACGGCTGGACAGGCTTACACAGTTAGCTTCTGGCTCGCTAACGACGATCCCACTAATACTTCAAATTTCCAGGCATTGTGGAACGGCGCCGTTGAGACCACCAACCCCGTACTGCAAAATACCGGACTCGCTTTTAACTACACGGAGTTTTCATTTACGAGCGTTGCGACCGCTGCAACTTCGGTCATCGCCTTCGATTTCCAAAACGATAACAGCGTATATCACCTCACTGACGTCGATGCGTCGCCAACACCGATCCCGGCCGCTGTGTTGCTCTTTTTCCCGCCGTTGGCAGGCCTGCTTGGGTTCAGAAGCTGGAGATCGAAAAAAGCCTAGCAGCGGCAAAAGTCGAGCTGCATTCAAAGGGCAGGGGCGACGATGGCTTGCCGATCTCCTGACCTGCTGAAAAATGATTAAAATTTTTCCCCCTGACGGGTTCTGCCTGCCAGGGGGATTTCATTTCTCAGATGCTGTTTCGAAAGCGATTGAAGGGAAGAAGCAATCGGATAAAATCCGAAATAATGCCGATAACCGTCGATCAACTCTTTCCCTATCTTATTTCTCCTTGGAATAGAATTTCGCCAGCCGCTCCCTCGCTTCGGTGAAATCTCCCAGGCAAGAGTAAGAATTCAGGGTCTCCAGGCGCAGGGCATCGTCCATTGTTCTTCCTACCACGTCCATGATCGTTTCCTTGGCCGACCGGATTGCCCTCTGGTTGTTCTTTAAGATCATGGATGCATAACGATTCGCGGTCTCCATGAGCTGGTCGTGGGCAACTACGCATGAGACAAGACCGAGCCGGTGGGCTTCCCCGGCCGAAACCTCCCGGGCCGTAAGACTCAGTTCCAGGGCCGTTGCCATCCCGGCGATGGCTACCAGCCTGACGATGCCTCCATCCCCCTGGTGCAGACGGTAGCGCACCTCGAATACTCCGAATTTTGCCTTCTCCGAGGCTATGCGAATGTCGCAGGCAAGCGCCAGTTCGAATCCGGCCCCGATGGCATAACCGTTCACGGCGGCAATGACAGGCTTGGTCATCCGGTGCTGTCCGCGCGTAATGCCTCCTCCTATTCCGGTGGCGACGTTTCTGCGAAGGTCGAGCATGCTTGCCTTCTCCCATTTGGGGATCAAGGTCTTGAGGTCGGCGCCCGAGCAGAATGCCTTCCCCTCGCCCGTCAGGATCGCCACATCGACCGAATCGTCGATCGAAAATGCCTTCCATATTTCCCAAAGCTCGCCGTTGATCTTATCGTCCAGCGCATTCAAGGCTTCCGGCCTGTTCAAGGTTATGTATCCGACCCTGTCACGCTTTTCATACTTTACATCACTCATTTTCAAAACCTCCTTTTTGCGAAAGTAAATTCCAATCGCGCCATCGGTCTCTTGAACGAAAAACAATTACAATGGGACAATTTTACAATATGGCCGGGTGCCGTTTCCCCACGGAGACACATTCTTGACGTAAAAGAATACAGAGCGAGGCCCATCCGTGGTTTACTATTTTTCTCTGTGTTACTAACGTGTAGTTACTTGAAGCTCTGTAAAGGTTTTTACCTAAGTTGTTGTTTCTCTGTGTCTCTGTGGTGAACCGCTTTTCGTTTTGATTATAGGCTTGGACTACGGAAACAAAAGTGGCATAAACGGCATTAAGATTGGCGATATCGGCATTGCCCACTTTTTATTGAGGCCACAAGAAATGATCCGGAAGGCTGAATCAAGAAAAAGAGTCACCATTCTTGGGCTTTATAATTCCATGGCCACCACTATTTTCGGTCCCATGGATATCTTTAACCAGGCGGGAAGGCTCTGGAACAGTGTGAATAGATCCCCTCAAAACCCGTTTTTCGACGTCACCATCGCCTCAGCGGACGGTCAACCGATCCAGTGCCTCAATAAGGTCCTGATTCAGCCCCATTGCAGCATTGAGGTTGTTCAAGAAACGGATTTGATAATTATTGCAACGGCCACTTGCATCGAACAGATCCTGCAGACTGGTCCTGGGCTGGTTCCATGGATCAGGCGGCAATACGACCGGGGCGCCCACGTGGCCAGCGTTTGCACGGGAGTGTTTTTACTGGCGGAGACCGGTTTGCTGGATGGAAAATCGGCCACCCTCCACTGGGGGTTTACGGAGATGTTCCGCCGGAAATATCCCCGGGTGAATTTGAAGCAAGACCAGATGTTTCTCGACATGGACCGTCTCTATTGCTCGGGAGGAGTGAATGCCGGTTTGGATTTATCCCTTTACCTGGTGGAAAAGTTTTGCGGCCGGCAAACCGCCGTGGAGACCGCCAAGGCCATGATCCTGGATTTGGGACGGGAACTGCAGACCCCTTACAGTAGTTATCTTTTTCCCGTTGACCACGGCGATCCTCTTGTCATTAAGGCCCAGAAGTGGATAGAGCAGCATTACACGCAAACAATTGATTATGACGGACTGGCAGCCAAGTTCCAACTGAGCCGCCGTTCGTTGGAACGCCGGTTTAAACAGGCCACCGGCGCCACCCCTTTGGGTTATCTGCAGCAATTGCGGGTGGAATCGGCCAAACGGTTTTTGGAAGACGGCAGCCGGAGCTTCAATGAAATCACCTACCTGGTAGGGTATGAAGATATACCCTTTTTCAGAAAAGTATTTGTAAAGCTGACAGGCCTGCGGCCCAAGGAATATCAGCGTCGGTTTGCCGGATACTCTGTTCAACCCGTTCTTCCGGCCTGATGCGGCCGGCCGGGTTAACCTGTCGATTTACCCGGGACGGCGGCCAATGTGACCGTAATCAAATTGTCTTTGCGTGCCCGTTTGCCCTTATGATCTCGCTGCGTCTCGCAGATCGTTAATGCGCTGAAAGTTCCGCAACTTAATTATCTCCAGACCCTGCCGGGTGGAGGAATGTCTTTTCAGTATAACGCCACCCCGCAATCTCCAGGTTCCGCCGGGCGCCCGTGCGCAGGCGAGTAAGTGACGAGCCTCTGCCGCGACAATCCACAATTGACGTGATTTCCCCTGCGCTTTTTCCGGCTGCATGCCCCGGTCGATACAAATTGTTACACATTGTTACCCGGCAGAGAAGTTCCAGGAAAAGGATCGATATATATGGACAGGTACTTTTAGCGGCCGTTTCCGAATGCAGCCGCTAAATCGGTTGGGGTTTGCCGGGAAAACGGCCGTTACGATCACAATTGTGAAAAGGACAATTCATGAAATACGCAATGTTATTGGTTATCGCCATGGCAGCGATGGGACTGAGCGGTTGCATTGGCGCAGGCATGATGGCGGCTCGCACCGCGTCCGGCGGAGTGTTCAAGGAAAAGTCGGCTGCCGAAAGGATCGCTGCGGAGCAGGACAAAGCGATCTCAGCAGTGCATGGCGGAATTTCGGGGACCCCTATCGAGTGGAATGACGCGAAATCGGGGATCGAAGGCAGGTTCCTGCAAGATCCGGCTGGAGAAGAGCCTGAAGGCTGCCATAAATACCGGCAAACTGTAAGCATTGGAAGCGAAACGCTTGAGGGGCAAATCGTGTCGTGCCTCCAAAAGGACGGTTCATGGAAGCTTGCTGGAGAAAAACCCGGCAGTAAAGTCGATCTAAGTGGTTTCAAGGGTCCGGGTCAACTGGCTCTGGGCGCTTCCGAAAACTTATTCAAGAAAAAGTCGCCTGCCGAAAGGATCGCTGCAGGACAGGGCGAAGCGATCTCGGCAGTCCACGGCGGGAGTCCGGAGACCCCCATCGTGTGGAGTGACGTGAAATCGGGAATCCAGGGGGCGTTCCTGCTGGATCAGAACGGAGACACGCCTGAAGACTGCCATAAATACCGGCAAACTATAATCATTGGAGGCGAAACGCTGCAGGGGCAAATTGTCGCATGCCTTCAAAAGGACGGCTCATGGAAGCTTGCGGGAGAAAAATCCAGCAGCAAAGAATGACAAGAGTGCATTTGTCCAGATCAATCTATACATAAAAATAGTCTGCACTGGAATAAAAAGACTAACTTAGTCAATGGAGAGGTGGGTATTCGTAGAATAAAGGGCTATGGCGAATAACTAGTATCTTTTTGCACCACATTATAATCTGTTTTAATAATAGAAGTAGCTTGTATCTTAAGTTAATATGTATTGATACTCACAATAATTAGGCTTGCACTTAACATAACTTGACATGGTTTAACCATACTTAATTAGACTTATCACGAGTGCCGTGTATGATTATAACCTAAAGGAAACTGTTTCCTTTAGGTGTATTTGAACGGCCAACATTGAAAAGGAGATCCAAAATGAACAGTACAAAGAGAGGCTTTACGATTTTGTTTGCTGTGTTTCTGATCGCTTCGCTCTTTGGCGTAAGCAATGCCATCGCAGGCGGTCCCGGCGGATTCAGTCACGATCATCTGGCTAGATTGCTGGTAAGCCTTGACCTGACAGACGCTCAGAAGACTGCGGTCGCCAACATACTCAAGCAAAACGAGGTAAACGCCAGGAACATTGCAACCGGACTGGCAAGCGCCAGGGTGCAGTTGGCAAAGGACGTCCTGAGTGGCAGTGACCAGAGCGTTATCAGCGCCGATTCGCAGAATGTGGCTTCCTTTGCTGCTCAGGCTGCTCAGTTGGGGTCGCAGATTGTCGCCCAGATAATTCCGATATTGTCGGCGGACCAGAAAACCACTCTCCAGAACATACATGACAAAATAGGCGCAAACCTCGATTCAGCGATAGAGAAAAGATTTGCGCGCCTGGACAAATGGATCGCAAGCCATCAGTAAACGATCTTGAGTTTTTGATAACCCAAGTACGGTTTGACGACTTAAATTATGTAACATAATTGAAAATCGCGGGCGGCAATTTCGCCGCCCGCCGGCCTGATGGAGGTAAATCTTTTGATCGAACCATCTGCAAATCACCGGGTGAGATTCTTTTCTCTTTGGTGCAACTGAAACAACCATCATTGAAGGAAGATCTAAAATGAACAGTACTAAGAGATGCCTTAAGGTTGTGTTTGCGGTGTTTATCATTACGCTGGGCTTTGCCTCAGGCAGCGCCATCGCGGACGATCCCGGCAGGGGAGCCGTTCGGCAGGCGTGCCAAGCTGACTACAAGACGTTTTGCACCGGGGTCCAGCGCGGCGGAGGCCGCATCGTCGCCTGCTTGCAGCAGAACTTTGACAAGCTGTCGCCAGGTTGCCAACAGGCTTTGACGGCGGCAAAGCAGAGGCAAGCCAGTCCTCAGGCTCAGTGACGGCCAGGTTGTCCTTTTGCATCCTGCTGGTCGCCCTCGCCGGGGGAGGCCGCACGTCCGGCGTGTTCCGCCCATGGTGACAAATCAGGCCGGAAAGTGCGGGGAGTTCAATGCATTTTGAGAATCGCAGCGTACGGGACCGTACTCACGCCGGCGTGGAAGGACCGGGAAGGCCTGTCTCCCCCTCACCCGATGATGAGACCACCGGGCACAATAGATGGTTTTTAGGATTCAGAACTGACTCGACCTGCTGTAGGGACGCGATTCGCTCCGGCAGGCGTCCATATCGCCCTGAAGGAGTTGGGATGAATAAGGAACGCGGGCTTTTGAGTTCTCAACGGGAAATCTCCTTGCCAAAATGGCTCGGCGTAAGTTACCGATGCCATGTTAGGACTGTGTTAAGTACCCTGTTTCGGATATCATGCTGGTCTGCTGTTGCATGGCTGGTTTGGAACCGCGTGCTGTCGAGTTATTTCAATGCCGGCAGCGTCGGCCCTCTGCTGTCGTTCGGCCTGGGCTCATTCCTCTATGCCATGTCCATTATCTTGGAAGACTGAGAACCTGACGAATTGGTAGGGAGGGTTCAGATGGAAATCTCCATTTCAAACTGCATGGAAAAGATCTGCCATGGGCCAAAAGCAACGGATTCTGATCATCGATGATGATAAAAAGCTGAACAAGCTCCTGAGTGATTATCTGTCCCCATTTGGATTTGAAGTGCTCACGGCTGCAAATCCCGACGAGGGCCTTCGGCATCTCAAGACCCACGCCCCTGATCTTATTATCCTGGACATAATGCTTCCCGGCATAAACGGGTTTGAGCTGTGCAGGATCATCAGAGAGGACAACAGGGTCCCGATAATCATGCTTACCGCCCGGGGGGAAGTTACGGACCGTGTCGTCGGCCTTGAACTCGGCGCTGACGATTACCTGGCCAAACCGTTCGAACCAAGGGAACTGGTCGCGCGGATTCAGGCCGTGCTTCGCCGGTCTGCCGATATACCCCTGCCTCAGGTCCGCTCTTTCGGAAGGCTCAGCATCGATACCGGCAAACGAACGGCCTTCTTTGACGAACAACCGCTTTCTTTGACGACCAATGAGTTTGCCGCCCTTTCCCTTCTTGCCCGAAATGCCGGCAGGGTCCTCGACCGGGACCGGATACTGCAGGAACTGCGGGGAATCGACAGCGAAGCTTTCAACCGTTCGGTCGATATTACCATTAGCCGGCTGCGGCAGAAACTGCGGGACGATCCTAAAAACCCCTCTTTCATAAAAACAGTCTGGGGGACCGGGTATGTCTTCGTCGCGGAGGGTTTTGAAGAATGATATTCGATCGGCTTGGCAGCGCACTCCGTTCGATACATACCCGCTTGCTCCTGGTGATCGTTGTGTCCGGTTTGGGGATACTTCTTTTGTTCCGGGCGGCGGCGTACGAGCATCGGACGATACTCGCGGATGCTTTTCGCAGCAGAGTTGCCCAGTACGTTGAATACCTGGTGAAGGACCTGGGGTCTCCGCCGGATTATGACCGTGCATCTGAGGTTGCAAGGCGAACGGGGATGATCATCCATTATTCGTCGCCCGAGGCCGGCTGGTCCACACAGGGTCAGGCCCAATGGCCTCCCGTCCGGCCCAATCTTAAATGGAATGCGGAAGGGTCGATTTGGGCCGGGCAGTTTCATGGGCATAACTATTTAATTTACCAGGTAGACCCGGATCGCAGGTTTATGTTCGAAATACTGGGAGACCCGGACAAAGACCGGCGGCTCGTCTGGGTGGGCCCCGTTTTCCTCTTTTCCGTGACCCTGCTGCTTATCGTATCTTATAACAGGATTCGTCGAATTATGGCCCCGTTGCGCACACTGTCCCAAGGAGTGCGCCAGGTGGGGGCGGGCCGCCTGGACCACCGGGTCCCTGTTCAAAGTCTTGACGAACTGGGAGAGCTTGCTTCGGCCTTTAATTGGATGGCCGAACGGTTGCAGCACCTCATTGGCTCGAAGGACCAGATGTTGCTCGATGTCAGCCATGAACTGCGGTCTCCTCTCACCCGGATGCGGATAGCCCTGGAGATGTCTCCGGACGGTCCGCTGAAGGAATCGCTGGCTGAAGACATCGGTGAAATGGACCGGATGGTGACAACGATCCTGGCCAACGCCCGCATGCAACGCGGCAACCTGGCCCTTGATTGTCAAATGGTGGACCTCGTCGCACTAATCCGGGAAGCGATCGGACCTTTGGAAGATCAACCGCCGGGTGTGCGCCTGGAGGACAAGCCGGAATCGGTCGAGGCGTTTCTGGATTCCGAGAAGGCTAAAACAGTCTTTCGCAATGTGGTCGGAAACGCGATCAAATACGCTCGGGAGACGAGCGGCCCGGTTTCAATCCGCGTTCGAACCGGACCTGAGTCAAACACCGTGGAAATCCGGGATGAAGGGATAGGAATACCGGAGCAGGACCTGCCTTTCGTATTCGAACCGTTCTACAGGGTCGATCGGTCGCGCTCCAGGGAATCCGGAGGGTTTGGCCTGGGCCTGAGTCTTTGCAAAGCCATTATGGAAGCCCACCATGGCTCGATTTCAATACAAAGCGCTTTAGACAAAGGAACGACCGTCGAGCTTCAGTTCCCTCGCAACAAAACCTGAGAGCTTTACAGCAGGTAAGTGCCCGAAGACCTGATTTCTTTGCGTTTTTGCAATTGTTAAGCAGAGTTTCCATGTGCATAATCTGATAAGTCTCAGGATGGGCAGCGCTTAGCCCACCGGAACTTTTCGGAACAGGAAAAACGCCTGCTTCTGGAAACTTGACTTCTAAATAGCGAGATGTCGCCATGACCCCGGTTTGTGGCGAAGTACTCGTTTGCCGGATGAACCAAAAACTTGCCTTTGATGGCTATTTGCTATATTACCGGAAATACTTATAATCAACAGTATGCTCACGAAGAGGAGTATGCGGGAGCTGCTTGACGGCACACAATAATGCTGATTGAAGATGCGCTCGATTCCGCTATGATATGCAAAAGGATATGGACAAAATCACTCGCCGTTCCGTGTAAATCGCCGCTCATCCCTTCTCCAGCCGCAAAGTTCCGGAATATGACTCTGAAGATATCCGTGAGATCATCGAAGCGCCGCACTACCGTAGAATCTACAGGATAAAGCCGGATCGAATAGACGTGTTGACCATCATCCACGGCGCACGTTTGTTGCATAATACTATTTTGAATCATTCTCTTTTGAAGATCTCTCCGCGCGCCCTACCAGGGAAGTCCATGATCTGCGGGTGGCCCCACAAGGGCCTGCCTTTGAAATGATTGCGCATCGTGACGGGCAACTGACATGCACGGAACTTAGAGACAAAGACGCCGAGACGTCCCTGACCTATCCGGGCGAAACGACGGGAAGACGCGAGTCATCGGAGGTGTGCTGTGAACATGGAGCACTTCTATCAAAGTATCTATGAACAGAATGATGTCCCCATTTTTGCTGTACATGTTGATGTGACAGGTGATTTCTTTATAACCGGCCTAAACCCTGCTCTAGAAGCAGCCACCGGTCTGCGAAAGGAGGATGCAGTCGGCAGGCGGTTCGAAAATATCTCCGGACTTTCCAAAGAAAGTGCCGCAGCGCTTCGGGCTAACTGTTTGCGGTGTCTGGAGGTCAACGACGTTATCACTTTCAGAGGGCTATTTGTTGGGCGGGATCAGGATGGTTGCTGGCTGACTCAGCTTGCGCCGTTACGGGACGGTGAAGGAAGGATCGCCTATATTATCGGTTTCTCAATGAATATCACGGGTGCAGATGTGGCGCTCAGTGAGAGCAAGGAACCTTTCCGTGCGTTGATGGAACAGGCAGCAGAAGCGTTCTTCCTGCATGACGCAGGGAAGATCCTGGATGTGAACAAAGCGGCATGCGACATGTTGGGTTATTCACGCGAAGAACTGCTGCGCCTTTTCATCAGGGATGTGGACGTCAGATTTGAACATGACCGGCATGAGGTTGCGTTTTGGAAACAGCTTGCTCCAGGAAAGGCCTTTACTGTTACGAGCGAACTCCGGCGAAAGGACGGGACCACGCTACCGGTGGAGATCAACCTGGGTGAGGTTGCCTTTCGGGGGCAGAGGCTGATGCTGGGGCTGGTCCGAGACATCACCGAGCGCAAGCAGGCAGAGGAGACCCTTCAAAGGTCCGAATTCTTTCTCAGACGTTCCCAGAAAATAGGGCGTATCGGATCGTTCGTCTTGGATATTCCGAGAGATGTTCCTGAAGATCAGTCCTGGCAAAGCACGCCGGCGATGGACGAAATTTTCGGTATTGATGCAGATTATCCAAAAACGGGCGAAAACTGGCTGAAACTTATTGTGCAGCGTGAAGAAGTGAGTGCGTATTTCTCGGGCCAGATCGCCAATGGCCAACATTTGTTCGCGAAGGAATATCAAATTGTCCGGCCTTCAGATGGCGAAATGAGATGGATTAACGGCCGAGGCGATTTCGAGTTTGACGCACAAGGCAGATGTATACGTCTGATCGGGACGGTCCAGGATATTACCGAACGAAAGCGGGCAGAAGAAGATCGAACAGCCCATCTGCGGTTTTTCGAAAGTATGGACCGGGTCAATCGGGCCATGCACGCAACGAATGACCTGGAACAAATGATGAGCGACGTTCTCGACCTTGTGCTTTCCATCTTCGATTGCGACCGGGCATCTTTGTTATACCCTTGCGATCCCGTGGCGGAGGCATGGAGGGTGCCGATGGAGCGCAGCAAGCCGGAATATCCCGGGTCCTATGGTTTGGGGCTTCCGTTGCCCATGGATGCAGACATAGCGCAGACTTTTCGCATTTTACTGGGTTCCCGCGACCCGGTGACATTCGGTCCCGATACCGGGCATCCGGTACCGAAAACCGTATCTGAACGGTTCGGCATAAGAAGTTGCTTGAATATGGTTCTTTATCCAAAAACAGGCAAACCATGGCAATTCATGGTTCAGCAATGTTCTTACGCGAGGGTCTGGACATCTGAGGATGAAAAGCTTTTCCAGGAAATCGGCCGGCGATTGAGCGATGCACTGACCAGCTTACTAACCTATCGCGATCTTCGAAGGAGCGAAGAATTCCTAAATAACCTCGTGGATAACATCCCAAACATGATCTTTGTAAAGGATGCGGAAACTCTGGAATTTGTCCGATTCAACAAGGCTGGCGAGCAGCTTCTCGGATACTCTCAGGAAGAGGTGCTCGGAAAAAGCGTTTACGATTTATTTCCCGGGAGTGAAGCGGAGCTCTTTACCACAAAGGACCGCGAGGCGCTCGCCACGAAAGCGCTTGTCAACATTCTCGAGGAGACGATCACGGACAGACGCAACGACCAACGGACCCTCCATACCAGGAAGATCCCTCTCCTGGATGAAACCGGGAGGCCCCAATATCTGCTCGGTATATCCGAGGACATTACGGAGCGCAGGAAGCTTGAACAGCAGTTCCGGCAGGCCCAGAAGATGGAGGCGGTTGGCCGGTTGGCCGGCGGTATCGCCCATGACTTTAACAACATGCTGGGGGTGATCATCGGCAACGCGGAGTTGGCAATGGCACAGGTGGACCCGGCTCAAACGATCTTTGCCCACATGCGGGAAGTCCTGAAAGCCGCCGAGCGTTCCGGCGAGTTGACCAGGCAGTTGCTGGCCTTTGCCCGCAAGCAGAGCGTCGCGCCGAAAGTGCTCGATCTGAACGCGACAGTCGGAGGGATGTTGAAAATGCTCAGACGGCTTATCGGCGAGGACATCGACCTGCTGTGGGAGCCATGCCGGGAACTCTGGCCGGTCAAGACTGACCCCACTCAAATCGACCAGATTCTGGCAAACCTGTGCGTCAACGCCCGCGACGCGATCTCCGGGGTGGGGAAAGTGACCATTGAAACAGATTGCGTGTCGTTCGACGAAGCCTATTGCCGGGAGCATACAGGTTTTGTTCCGGGCGAATATGTGCTGCTTGCAGTGAGCGACGACGGCATGGGCATGGACAAAGAGGTCTTGGAACATCTTTTTGAACCGTTCTTCACCACGAAGGAAGTGGGCATGGGAACAGGCCTGGGCCTGGCAACTGTTTATGGTATCGTCAAACAAAACGACGGGTTTATAAATGTCTACAGTGAACCGGGCATGGGAACAATCTTCAAGATCTACTTCCCGCGAACCCATGAAGATGTTTCGGAAGTGCAGTTCCTGCAAACGGAGAAACAGGACCTGAAAGGAACGGAAACAGTCCTTCTGGTGGAGGATGAAGAATCCATTTTAGCTTTGGCCAAGACTATCCTGGAGTGGCATGGGTACACTGTGTTGCCGGCCCACGACCCAACCACGGCCCTCAGTCTGGCCCAAAGTCATCAAGACCGGATCGACCTGCTCATCACCGATGTCGTTATGCCTGGAATGAATGGTAGAGAGCTTAATGAAAAACTCGTTGCCTGCAATCCTGCGCTAAAATGCATATTTATGTCCGGCTATACTGCCAATGTCATTGCCCATCACGGCATCTTGGATGAAGGAATCCATTTCCTGGCGAAACCCTTTACCGTGAGTGCCCTGGCGGAAAAAGTTCGGGAGGTGCTGGATTCTTGACCTCGCATAGACTCTTGGCTTCCAGATACCGAGATGTCGCCTAAGGCCCGACCCTCTGCACCTTGCCACGATCACCTGATTTCGTTTCGCCTTTCCGATTGCTAAGCGGAGTTTCGATGTGCATAATCTGATTAGCGGGGCGAAGCTATCGGAATGCCGAAGAAAGACGAACTATGACTGCGTTGGAGAGGGAACTTGGCAATGGTGATCGACCCGATCGGGCGAATGATTGGTTTGTGAAAAGCCAATAGGGGAGCGCTCCAGGGAGATTTAGCCATGTCGAGGCATTTTACCATGGAATACTGGATCGATGACAGCTGGTACGTCGGCAGGCTCAGAGAGGTCCGTGGTGTTTTCAGCCAGGGTGCGACCATGGATGAGTTGGAGGAAAATATAAGGGATGCCTATCAACTGATGATGGCAGATGAAGATACGACACCTCGCCCGGATGCTCACACTAAAGAACTGGCAGTGGAAGTTTGAAACGGCAATCCTTTATTCGCGAATTAATCCGAGCGAGATGCTTTTTGAGGCGGCACGGCGAGGGACATGACATATACATGAATCCGAAGACCGGCAAGAAAGCCCCGGTTCCGCGTCATTTAGAAAAGAACGATCCACAGATGGGACAGATAAGCGCAGATGGAAACAGAGATGAAAATTATCTGCCAAAATCTGCGTCATCTGCGGATGAATTTTCCCTGGCTTGCGTCCCTAAACTTTTTCGTTACCACACGAACGGAATCAACGCCTTTGTCCGTAGCTTAGCCTTATGTGCCGGCCAAAATTTCAAGAAACTGCACGTTGGCAGTATGGAGAGTGACGCTGTCCCGGTCACTTCACATAGCTTAGGTTTGCCCGGCCCCGGCTCCGACGGCCGGATGAGCAATGCACTCCAGGAACTTTTCTTGAGTGCATCCACGAGCAAGGTCGAAGACATCGAGGTTCTCATAGATATAATCAAAATAACCGCGCTGGATCCTTATCTCGATCTCGATCAATTCGATTTTCTTGTACCGGTCCCCCAAGGCTCCGTCTTTAATAAGCTTGTTTATGAGGTAAATTTTGTCACGCTCTCCGGCATACGATCCGTTGAAGCCCACTTTTGTCTTTAAGTCCTCGAGGCCCGGAAGGCCTGTTGGAAGCCTGCTGCCGATCCACTCGTAGTTTATTGGTCTTGCGACGAATATGTTGTCGGCAGGGTAGGCCAGTTCACTCAGCATAATCTGCCTGTAATAGGCGCCATCAAGATGACCGCTATAGTCCTTGCCGAACCCGTACTCATAGAGCCTTAGTGCGTCCTTTACCGCACTTGGCGTTATCTCACGATATTCCGTTCTACAACGGTATCCGGATTCGGAGACCGCTTGAGCGTCTTCCGCAGCCTTGTTGTAATATACCAGCTCAATTCCTGTAACAGGATCAAAACTGTTGAATATGAGACCTATGCTTTTTTCAGCTTTGAACGCTTTGCTGATGTCTTCATAAAAGCTATCCGGAAATTGGGGTACCAGCGACCGGCCGGGAACCGATTCCAAGAGTTCCTTGGTAACGAACGCATTGGGCCACTTATTGAGAATGGAGCCAAAAAAGCGCACGCCGTTACTCATGAGATCTGTAAAAAACTCCGGGAATGCCGGCCGGTAAACGTCAGACTTTCCGAACAAAAACAGGAGAGCCGTATCGACGTCGTAGCTCTTGGTCGGGGCTATTTTCTTGATGTCTTCTGCAAGGAGCTTTCTCAGCCTGGGCTCGGGCTCATTCCGCTTCTTTGCATGCAGGTAACGAAAGACCCATAGAATCTGTCCCGAGCTAAAGGAGATCATCCTGGGTTCGATTTCGGCGTCAATGGCCGCCTGCAAAAAACCGGCGCCGTGAGCGTTATTTCCTGCAAGCCCGCCAAGGGCAAAAGCAATTTTTTTGTCGGTTTTCATTGGTCTCTCCTGTGCGGGAAAAAATTAAGCGGTAAAGAATCTACCCGCCCCAACATCGAAACGAGTCTATCGAACTTTCGATCAGCTTAGTTTGGAGAGTCTTCCCGAGAGAGGTCCCGTACATCTGCGGCAACGTCAACGGGAATTTCCCCGATACGCTCCTCGGAACACATTTTGGAACTCGAACCACTTGAAAATACTTGATCTATCATGATCTTGAACGAGTCGATTTTTCGTCGCTTGCGGCTGATATACAGTTCTATATTCATCAATGCTCCAGGTTGCAACCCCTGTCGCGCAAATGTTACAAGATCAGGTTAAAACCCGACCGGCCGGGAATTCCATCCACAGGCGAGGATGTGCTGAGGCCGAAAATTCGGCTCTGTAGCAAAAAAAATGTGGAAAATCTGATGTATAGGTGTCTGGAGATGACGCTTTTCACAAACCGAAGCAATTTCCATGAGAGTGTCCCGCCTTTGTTACCGCAAATGCCAAGTGTAGGTGAATCCCTGCAGATGTGTATGAACATACATGCAGTTGAACCTTTACAACTTCATGGTGTTGCACAAAGACTTTGACAGCAGCCCGAAGACTCGATCGCCTGTATTTAACACAAGCCAAACGAAAATAACCTTGTGCTTGAAATGCGCTATAATTAGTGTTTATGCACGAAGTGTGCTTGATGAAGGCAGGGTGAAAATGCTTATAGATCCAGTTTGAGAATTGTTATCCTCTTCTTAAAATCCTTTTCTCAACTGCTGTAACTTGTTTCGAAAAGACTTGATGGGTTGTGCTACGCTCCACCCATCCTACTGGTCTGCTGCAACTCATTTCGAAACAAGATTTGAAGCGCAATTGAACAGGAAGGATACCGGTCGCGCATCGCCGCGACGGCAACCGAAAACGGGGTCCATCACCTCAGCCGGTCAGGTATCCAGCTTTTTCTCCAACGCATCCCTAATGGCTTTGGCCATTTTCGCCATCAGAATGGGTTTCATAACGAAGGCCCTGATGCCCGTGGCCTTGGCCTGCTCATCCTGAATCCTTTCACTGTAGCCAGTGCAGACGACGATGGGAATGTCCGCTCGAATTCGCAAGAGCTCCTTTGCCAGCTTGTCTCCGGTCATAAAAGGCATGGTCATGTCGGTAATGACGAGATCAAACCGGTTGGGTTGGGCGCTGAAGAGCGCCAGGGCTTCCACGCTGCTTGTTCTGGTTTCAACGCTGTAACCTAGGTACTCCAACATTTCCCGGCTCATGTCCAGGAGGACGGGTTCATCGTCGACCAACAGAATGTGCTCACGGCCTAGGGGCATTGTCTCCTGGATCAGTGTTTCCTCGACCGCCTCTTTCTGGATGGCGGGGAAATAGAGATTGAACACAGAACCTTTTCCAGCCTCACTTTCCACCGTAATTGCGCCGCCGTGATTCTGCACAAGGCCGTGCACCACGGCGAGACCAAGGCCCGTGCCGACCCCCTTCGCCTTGGTGGTGAAGTAGGGATCAAAGATCTTTACCTTGGTCGCTTCGTCCATCCCGCAACCGGTGTCTTTCACGGTAACCTTGACATAGGGTCCGGGCTTGAGATCAGGGTGCACGGCGTCTTCTCCGGGCCCCAGATTCACGGACATCAACTTGACCTCGAGCACTCCGCCTTTTTCACTCATGGCATGATGCGCGTTGGTGCACAGGTTCATAACGATCTGGTGGATCTGCACGGGGTCGGCCAGGATCGCTCCACTGTCCGAGTCTATGTCTTCGCGGATTTCGATGGTGGCCGGCAGGGAAGCCCTCATGAACTTGAGGACCTCTTTCACCGTGCGGGTGATCTGGATCGGTTTTCGTTCCTCTTCGCTTTGCCGGCTGAAGGCCAGGATCTGCTTGACCAGATCTTTTGCCCGCTGACCTGCCGACAGAACCATTTCGAGGCTTTGCCAGGCCTTGGATTCTTTGGGAGTACGCAACAGGGCAAGCTCGGTACAACCGATCACGACGGCCAGGATATTATTGAAGTCATGGGCAATGCCGCTGGCAAGAGTCCCGATGGCCTCCAGTCTTTGGGACCGTTGCAACTGCTGCAAAAGCCTGAGGCGCTCGGTCTCGCCCTCCTGGATTCGGGAAAGGCTCGCATTGAGTTCCACGGCATGCTGCTGCTCCCGTTCGTACAACAGGGATTTGTTGAGCCCGATGCACATCTCATTGGCAAGGGCTTCGAGAAAGGACGCATGTTCGATAAAATCCCTCTGCTGCAAGGATGCGATCCCCAGAACCCCTATAGTTTCCGAATCAGCCCGCAGCGGCAGGGCTGCAAAGGACCTGAACCCTGCCTTTCGACATTCCTCCATGGTACACCGGGAATCCGATCGAATATCGGAGGAATAAATGGCGCGGTCTTCGCTTACCGCCAGTCCGCACAGACATGTTCCCACCGCGTGGACCCGCTGAGGCTGCCACTCTATTTCCGACTGCTCGGGGAAGGTGCCTCTGAGCACCAGGTCCCCTCCGGTACGCAGGAAGAAGACGGCGAGATCGGCTGCGACGGCCTTTGCCATTTCACTTAGCCCGCACTGGATGGAACCATCCACGGTCATGCTTTCATTCACCTTCCGGGCCAGGCGGTTGAGTATGGACAATTCCTCGGCTCGATGCCGCAGGGTGGCTTCGCTTGCCGCCAGGGCATGGGTGCGGGTCTCGACCAGTTGTTCGAGATGGTTCATGTAGTTTCGGTTTTCTTCCGCGAGGCGTAGCTTTTCATCATTGAGGTGTTTGACGTGCAGCGCGGTTCGGACGGCCCTGAGGATGTCGTTCTTGCCGACCGGTTTTTGCAGATAATCGACAGCGCCATGGCGCAACGATTCCGCCGCCGTCTCCAGCGTGGGTTCTCCGGTCATCATGATGATCTGGACACCGGGTGTCGTGTCCCGAATTCGCCGGAGCAGATCTACACCGGAAATCCGGGGCAGAATGATATCGGTTAAGACCACGTCCATCGGCTTGCTCCGGAGTACAGCCATGGCCGATTCCGCTTCTTCTGCGGTTTCCACGCTGTGGCCGTCCAGCTCCAGGAATGCCTTTACGGTCGTGCGAATGGAGCGCTCATCATCAACAACCAGAATATTTCCCATCTGCATCTCCTCAGTTCTCGCCGAGCGTCCATCCGTTATCCACGGGAAGATCCATGTGAAAGCGGGTATAGTGATACGGTTTGCTTTCCACGCTCAATTCCCCCCCATGGTCCTTAACGATGCCGTAGCTGATGGAAAGCCCCAGGCCGGTGCCTGTTTCCTTGGGCTTGGTGGTGAAAAAAGGATCAAAGATCCGGTCCCTGATCTCCTCGGGGATGCCCGGCCCGGTGTCTTCAACGGTGGTCCGGATGAACCGGCGGCCTTGTATTGTGATGAGCTCTGCCGCGATCCGAAGTTTTTTCTCCGGACTGTAGCCGAGATACCGTTCGTTCAGTGCATCACGGGCGTTGGTCATGAGGTTCATCAACACCTGCTGGATCTGTTGGCTGCGACACTTGATCTTAGGCAGATCCTCGGGAATGGCCAGTTCCAGTTCAATCTGATCGTGACGCATCACCGTCTGAATCAGGGAGAGCACCGCCGTAATGACGTCCGTTAACTGCGCCGGGCTGTGGGATTGCTTCTCTCGCCGGGCAAAGGTCAGCAGATTTCGCACGATCCCGGCAATTCTCTGGGTCTCTTGCAGAATCTCTTGAGCAAATCCGCTCGCCGGGTTGTCCGTTTCCATCGAGTCCAGGATCAACTGTGCGTAGTTCATGATTCCGTTGAGGGGATTGTTTATCTCATGGGCTACGCCTCCAGCCAGGGTCCCAATGGATTCTATCTTTTGCGACTGTATCAGTTGTTCTTCGAGCTTGCGGGTTTCGGTAATATCACGGGCGTTCAGGACTACTCCCTCCACTTTCCCATTTTCATCCAGGATGGGGAAGTAGTTGATATCCATGATTCTCCGGCCCAGCCCCGCAAAATCAAAAGTTTCCTGGAAGTGGACTGCTTGTCCGGAAAGGGCCTGGTCAAGCCTGCCCTTGATCTTGTCCTTGAAAACGCTCTCCCCCATGATATCAGACACTGGCCGGCCCACTGCGTCTAACCTCGACCGTTGGTGTGCCGTCAAATAGCTTTCATTCACGGTTTCATAGATGTAATCCCTGTTGATCAGGGCCATAAGGTCCCGGGAGGTGGATACAATGAGTTCATATTTGCGAAGCGCCTCCTCGGCTTGTTTATAGACCGTTATGTCTTCGTATGTACCCAATAATCCCCTGATTTCACCTTTCACATCGGACAGGGGAACCTTACTGGTACGAAGCCAGATTCTGTCACCGGCAGGTGTTGTCTGGGGTTCTTCATATCCGAGTTTTGCGATGCCGGTTTCCAAAACCAAACGGTCATCTGAACGGTAGAGATCCGCCTGTTCCGCCCAGCCCATCTCAAAGTCGTTTCTTCCTACGATCTCCTCGGGTGATTGGAGACCCGCATCGAGAGCAAACGGGCTGTTGCAGCCCAAGAAGTTTAGAGCAAGATCCTTCCAGAAGACCCTTGCCGGTATGGTATCCAGGACTGACTGCAACATCTGCTGAGACTCACGCAGCGCCTCTTCAACACGCTTGCGCTCCGTGATATCGGTGTGTGATCCGGCCACCCGGACGGCCTTCCCGGACTGGTCCGATTCGGCCACTTTGCCACGGCTAAGAATCCAGCGCCATTCGCCGTTCTTTGCCCTGAACCGGAACTCGATGGCGAATCGCGAGAGTTGTTCAGCCGCACGCAGCACCGCTCGCTCGGAATGCTCCAGATCGTCCGGATGGAGCCTCTGCCGCCAGTTCTCATAGTTTGCCGGGAATTCGTCCGGCTCGTATCCCATCATCGTATAATAGCGAGGACTGAAATACGCCTGACCGCTTTGCACATCCACATCCCAGATACCGTCATAGGTGCCTTCGAGGGCCAGGCGAAGCCGTTCTTCACTCAGGCGCAAGGCCTTCTCCGTTCGTTTCAGGTCGGCGTAGCGCTGCTCCAAATCCATCAGGCTCTGCCGCAACTGGGCCGTCATGCTGTTAAAGGCCATGGCCAGGCGGGCGATCTCCCTCGGTCCCCCCGCCTCTGCCTGCAAATCCGTCTCGCCAGCGGCAATCCGGGACGCAGTCTCCGTCAAGTTGATCACGGGCACCGCCAGGCGTTTCGCTATGAACGTCCCGAAAATGCCGGCAAAGCACGCCATTACCAGCGTGATTCCAATTGCCGTCACGACGCTCAGAGCAATCTCCCTGTATGCCTCTTTCCACGGCAGTTCGCTTATGACGGCCCAATCAGGCGATTCCAGAGGTGCATAGGTTCCCACCACGGTTAATCCCATTATTCCTTGATAACTGGTCGCCGTATCGGGTTGAAGGGATGATCGATTATGAATGAAGTTGGCCACCGCTTGCAGGCGGGAGACGTTTTCACCCCTCAAAACTCGGGCCGTGTCGTGGCAAGCCAGCAAATTGCCTTCTCTATCGCACACATACACGTACCCGGTTTCCCCGACTTTGAGATGGTCGACGATATCCCACATTGACTTCAGATTGAGCTCGGCGAGCAGCGTTCCCTGGGAATCTCCAAAGGCGTCGGTTACCGGAACAGCTATGCTCACGATGGGTTCACTGGTCACGGAATCGATGTAGACCGGCCCGATTGTACGCTTCTTCTGCGGTTTCTTACCCGGTTTGATATACTTCACCTGGTCCATGAACCGGCTCGATGCCTCCATCGAGAGGCGGGACGACTGAGCAATGACCTGGTTGCGCGTATTCAAAAGCAATACCTGCCGGAGAGCCCGCCGGAGCCCCAGAATGCCCTGTAGAAACTGCTGGCGCTGCGCTTCAGAGACCGCGAAAAGATCGGTCAGCCTGCTCGCCGTTTCCAGGGTGCTGAAGTTCTCGTTGATGAAACCGCTGACAGTCTTGGCGGCATCTTGTGCGATAAGTTGCTGCATATTTGAAATGAGCGCCTGCTGGATCTTTACTTCATGGTAGGTCTTCACCCCGCCGTAAAGGAGGAGCACCACCACGCTCAAAGAAAAAAAAGCAGTGGCCAGGGTCGTGCTCAATTTTCTCGCCTCTGAAGATTCTTCCGTCAGAGTCTCCATGTCCCCTCTCCACTGCCCACGCGCCCCTTAACGGATGATTTCGTCGGCTTGCCTCAACAACCCTTCAGGGACTTTCAGACCAAGTTCTTGCGATACTTTGTAGTTGAGTTGGAAATAGCTCTCCGCCGAAACTACGGGAATGGTTCCCGGCGGGATGCGTCTCAGGACCTTGTGGGCCTGCTGTGCTGCCAGCCTGCCCACCGCAATATTGTCCGTCGCAACACCGAATAAAGTTGAATAGCCCTCGGAAGATAAGATGACCCCACCGATGGGTATCCTGTGCTCGGACGCAAATTTGGCTATTTTCGGAAAAACGGCAGGAGTCCTGGCCAGAGGCTCGGATATGAACAAGACTGCATCGAAGCCGATATCGGCTGCTTTCGCTCTGGAGTCCAAATCCGCTATCAGGTCGCGGGGGCCGTCAGCAGGCGATTCCACCAGCGTGACGCCTGTTTTTGCCGCCGCCCGTCGCAATGCCGTCAACTGGTCGGGCACAATCGGGGAGTTCTTCGTATAGGGTACCCACATGCGTTTTGCCTGTGGCGCCAATTCGAGCAAAATCTCGAAACGCTTGAGGGCGAGGTCCGGGCCGGGGTAGCGTACCCCGGTGATATTTCCACCGGGTTCGGGCACACTCTTTATCAGGTCGGTACCCTCCGTGTTGGTCTGACAAAACACCACCGGAATGCCGGTCCCCCGGGTGACCGCTTTTGCCTCTACAGACACCTCCGAGGGAAACACGAGCATCAAGTCCACCTTATCCTCTATAAATTTCCTCAGGATGCGATGTTCCGCCGCCGGGTCGAAGTTGGTCCTCTGCACGTCGTAGGCGATGTTCTTGCCCTCGATGTAGCCAAATTCGCTCATCCTGGCCTTGAAGCCGGCAATCGTCGTGGCAAAAGGATCCAATCCGCACAGGATGCCCACTCGAGCGACCCGGGGCTTGTTTTCGCCGCACCCGTACAGGAGCAGGCTAAAGCCCAGCGCAAAAAATAAGATCCAGCGTTTTCGGTTTCTTTTCCGGGAAAGCCAATGTTTAACCACGGCAGTCACTCTCTTCCCCGGCTGCGCCTTCTCTTCCACCCTTTCCACGTGATGGACTCCCTCATTGAGGAATGCCTTACCGATAAGGTCATAAGAGCGTAATAAGGAATCGAGTCTCGATAATTTTTGAATACCAGATCTTGTGATAGATCGGGCATGATTTACTATTACACTTTCGGGCAATTGGGAGCAAAGTAAAAATGTTATCGGACGCGGTTGCGAGGCGATTGACTTTTGTCGAAATCGTTTGGGATTGTTTTCCGGCACTCTTGCCGGAGGACCCCGCATCGGTTTGCAGGCGTACTGATCCTATGCCGATGGCCGTTGGGTTCGAACCCCGGCCCCTGGATTTGCATGTTGGAAGCGCGCCTGAAGCGCTAAAACGCAAGCCGCTTGAATCCTCTATCACGATGATGTATCTTGCCGGAAAAGGGTCAAGGAAAAAGGTTTTCGAACAGACCCTGCATTGATATCCCACCCACGGCCGATTCAAAGGGACATTGCCACACAAGTATGATTCGGTATGAAAGGAGACATATGATAGACATCTGGGTAAAGCTCGTTTCGAATCAGTTCGAACTTGCTCTGAACCTAACCCGAGCGGCTTTTGGACTCGGTGAAAGGGAAACACCGGTATCTGTGCATATTGATCCCGCGACAGCTATGGTCCCGGATCAGGCTGATGCGGTCGCCGCAACTCCGATGGATGAACCGCAAAAAACGGGCCGGGAAGAAGAACGGCTTGCCGCCGCTGTGCCCGTGGCAAAGACCGGGACCCCGGGGAAAGCCGCACCGATCTCCGCCGGCGGCGCAGGTGTGATTCCAGGGCGCCGAATTAAGAGCAAAACCGGTGGTGTTCAAGCCGAAGCCGCCACGATTCCGGGTATCATGTCTTTTCTCCAATCTGCGAGCGGGGGCGCAACCGTCCGGGAGGTAGCCGAACACCTGGAAATGGACAAGAAAAAAATTCTGCCTTTCCTGAAGAAATTGGTTAAGGAAGGGCGAATCGATGAGCTCCTCGGGCGGTACTGTGTGCTAAAAGCTTGATATATCAATGTTTATCAAGCTATCCGGATCGAAACTTTCGCCCTGTCTCGAAAAGTTTTGATGGGTTGCGATTCGCTCCACCCATCCTACGGGGCCACGGGTCTGTTCATAGTTTCAGGGCGTCCCCGAGAGACATGGTGGAGTGCAATAGAACGGTTGAGCCTGCAAATGCAGCCGCTTCTCTAGATAGGCTGTCAAGAGGAGGATCACGGTGTCTGATACGAGAATAGTCGCTATATTATCTCTTAAAGGCGGAGTCGGTAAAACCACATCGGCTGTAAACATTGCCTGTTGCCTCGCACAAGCTGGAAAGAAGACGCTCCTGGTGGATCTCGATCCATACACTGGAGCGACATCTCATCTGGGAGTCAAGCTCGAACCTGCAAGCAGGACTGTCACGGATGTGCTGTGCAATCAGAACGGCAATATTTCAGAGGCTATATACAGCACTGCAACCGCAAACCTCTATGTTGCCGCTTCCGACGAAAGCCTGGCAAGCTGTGAATCGGAGTTCAACGCAGAAATCGGCAAGGAGAGTATTCTCTTCGAGCGCTTTGCCGGGCATGCGAGCGAATATGATTTCATAATTATGGATCTACCCCCCATTTCGCCGTTTCTGATGGTGAATGCGTTACGAATGAGCCGGGAAGTGCTCGTTCCGTTTAAAACAGCCTATTTGGACCTGAAAGTTGCCGAGGATATCAATGAACTCGTCGAAAAGGTCCGGCGCAGATTGAATCCCGATATCCGGATACTCGGTTATTTCGGCACCATGTCAAACCTTCGCACCAGAGAGTCCCGGCTGTCGGTTGAAGACATGAGAAGAAGATATGGCGAGAAGGTTTTCAAGACCGTAATACCTGCCTGTACCAGAGTGGCCGAAGCTCCACGCAGCGGGGTTTCGGCAACGGAATATGCACGATCGTCAACTGGGGCCAAAGCCTACAGAGAACTGGTTAAGGAAGTTTTTGACGTATAACCCGGAAAAGAGTGCAGCCACACTTATGCTCTTCACGCCCCGGGCGCTTTGAAGCCGTGTTCGAGAGTTGGCTGTGTGAATGGGAAAAGGCCGGCCTGACAACCTGTTTCGAAAGTCCGGCCGAGAAGTTTATTGCGCCACACTGAGAAAAAAAACTAAGGTTTTCTTTCCGACTGACCGATAAAGGCATTAAGAACAGATTGGTAAGTAGCTAATTACAGAATTGTAACTCCGTTCTTTTAAAATAGATACTAACCTGAAGGGCAAACCATCTGAAAAGGTGGGACGCAAAACCTCCGATCTTCATCGGCTTGTAGTAGATAAGATAGCGGGGTTGCTAGGGAAAGTTTACATAAACAGACTCTACAACCCGCTATCCGTAACTGGATGCGGGTTTTTATTTACTGGAGTGTTAGAAAGGAAACGTCATGAAAACACGCAGTAAAAAATCAAGTGACCTTTTTATCGTTCAGTCACTATTTTTCTGTTTATTCATGTCATTGTGCTTCTTTGGACTCGCCTTCGGGCAAAGCGTCGCCACAAACACGTCTACCTGCCTCGTTCAAGCTCAAGGCGAACCTTGGGTTGCGAAATACAATCCGGAGGAAAGACACCTTGGTGCTAAAATTGATGAAACGGTCAAACCTCAAGTGAACGCATCATTAAAAAAGATGACGACTACTCCATTGCCGTCCGCATTTGATTGGAGAAATAACAACGGAAATTATGTAACACCAGTAAGAAATCAAGGCAATTGTGGATCATGCTGGGTATTCTCGTCAGTAGGAGTTATGGAATCAAAAGTCCTCATAGACAATCAAATGAGCGGTCTTGTAAAAAATCTTTCCGAGCAAGCCTTGCTCAGTTTTGCTAACCCGGAAGTGGATAATTGTGAAAATGGCGGTTATCTCGAAGACGCTGCGAATTTTCTTCAATCAACTGGTGTTCCTGTTGAAGGATGTGACGAATACACAGCTTCTGATAATGGTGTACCATGCTCCGATTGGGAAGCTAATACGTATAAAATTACTGGCTGGAATTATGTAAGTGCAAACACAGTCCCAACGACTGAGTTACTTAAGAATGCAATCTACAATCAAGGGCCTATTGTCGTTGGTATGGCGATTTATGTTGACTTTTACTATTACTACAGCTCAGGCGTATACTCATATGCCGGTCCGACATTTTTCTACGGTAATAAGACCATAACCAATCACTTTCTAGGTAATCACGCAATAGAACTCATTGGATGGGATGATGCGCATCAATGCTTCATCGTCAAGAATAGTTGGGGGGCATCCTGGGGTGAAAACGGATTTTTCAGAATTGCGTATACAGAACTGGCAAGCGTGGTGCAATTTGCGAACCTTGCGATATCATACACTTCAACATTTATCTCGTCAACTCCTAATCCCCTGACAGATTTCTATATTACCACACCCAATGCCTACAATTCTAATGTTCCTATGGCAAATGTCAGTGATCCTATGGTAGATGTTAGTGGAAACGCGCCTTTAGCAGTAACATTCGAAGATACATCAACTTCTACAACGCCTGTGATATCATGGTTGTGGAATTTTGGAGATGGTGCAACTAGCACAGTTCAGAACCCGACTCATGAATACCTGACTCCAGGTATATACAACGTTTCTCTTGAAACCGGCAATGAAACAGGTGTAAATGTTGTAACATACCCTGATATGGTTTCAGTATGCCAGCTCCCTGCCGCAAATATCGCAGCAAGAATAATTTCGGGGCGTAAACCTTTACCAGTTCAATTTACCAGCATATCAACTGGGACAACAATTACCGCATACAAATGGAACTTTGGTGATGGTGAAACTAGCACAATACAAAATCCAGAGCATATTTATAACAAAGATGGCATGTATAACGTAGCATTGACAGTAATGGGACCTGAAGGAAGTAGCACAAATCAGAGCGTTGTCGCTGTATATCCTGCGCCTGTAGCAAGGATAACAGTAAACCGCAGATCAGGAAAATCGCCCTTACCAGTCCATTTTACTAGTGGATCGGTAGGAACTATATCGTCATTCCTATGGAACTTCGGTGATGGACAAACCAGTAGTGCAAAAAAGGCGTTACATTCATACATAACTGCGGGTATGTATACAGCGACATTAACAGTGACAGGACCTGGCGGAACTAGTACGAAGGAGATCATGATTGTAGCAAGATAAGTGCTTTCTAAGAATACGTTTAGGATGCACTTTGAAGCCGTGTTCGAGAGTTGGCTGTGTGATCGGGCATAGGCCGGCCCGACAACCTGTTTTGAAAGTCCATCCGAGAATTTTATTGCGCCTCACTACGAAAAAATCTCAGGTTTTCTTTCCGGCTGACCGATAAAGGCATGAAGAACAAATTGATAAGTAGTGACTTACAGAATTGTAAATGCGTTCTTTGAAAATAAATACTAAACCTGAAGGGCAAACCATCTGAAAAGCTGGGACGCAAAACTTCCGATCTTCATCGGCTTGTAGTCGATAAGATGGCGGGGTTGCCAGGGAAAGTTTACATAAACAGACTCTACAACCCGCTATCCGTAACTGGATGCGGGTTTTTATTTACTGGAGTGTTAGAAAGGAAATATCATGGAAACACGCATTAGGAAATCAAGTGACCTTTTGGTCGTTCAGTCTCTATTTTTCTGTTCATTCATGTCACTATGCTTCTTTGGACTCGCCTTCGGGCAAAGCATCGGCACAAATACGTCTACCTGCCTCGTTCAAACCCAAGGCGAACCGTGGGTCGCGAAATACAATCCGGAGGAAAAACACTTTGGTGCTAAGTTTGATAAAACGGTCGAACCTCAAGTAGACGCGTCCTTAACAAAAATGTCGTCTACTCCATTGCCGTCCGCATTTGACTGGAGAAACAACAACGGAAATTATGTAACACCAGTAAGAAATCAAGGTATTTGCGATTCATGCTGGGTATTCTCGTCTATAGGGGTGCTGGAGTCAAAAATACTAATAGACAATAAAATGAGCGGTCTTGTCTAGAATCTTTCAGAACAAGCCATGATCAGTTTCGATGAGGGATCATTTGGTTGTGGTGGTGGTTATCTCGATGATGCTGCGAATTTTCTCCAATCGACTGGTGTCCCTGTTGAAGGATGTGATGAATACACTGTCACTGATAATGGTGCGCCATGCCCCGATTGGGAAGCTAATACGTATAAAATTACAGGTTGGAATTATGTAAGTGCATACACAGTTCCAACAACTGGGTTAATTAAAAATGCGATCTACAATCAAGGGCCACTTGTCGTAGGTATGGTGATTTATACTGACTTTTGCAATTACTACAGCTCAGGCGTATACTCATATGCCGGTCCCACATTTTCATTCGGTAATCAAACCATAATGAATCTCGTTGAAGGTGGTCACGCAGTAGAACTCATTGCATGGGATGATATGCATCAATGCTTCATCGTTAAGAATAGTTGGGGGACGAGTTGGGGCGAAAATGGATTTTTCAGAATTGCATATACAGAACTGGCAAGTGTGGTGCAATTTGGCAACGTTGCGATATCATACGCTTCAGCATCCATGACGCCAACTCCTAATCCCATGGCAGATTTCTATATTACCACACCCAATCCCTATAATTCGAGTGTCACTATGGCAGATGTTAGTGATCCTATGGTAGATGTTAGTGGAAATCCTCCTTTAACAGTAACATTCAAAGATACATCAACATCGACAACACCTGTGATATCATGGTTTTGGAATTTTGGAGATGGTGCAATAAGTACTGTTCAAAGCCCAACTCATAAATACATGACTCCAGGTATATACAACGTTTCCCTTGAAACGGGCAATGAAATGGGTGTAAATATTGTAACATACCCTGATATAGTTACGGTATTCCAATGCCCTGCCTCAAATATTACAGCACGAATAATCTCAGGACGCATTCCTTTACCAGTTCGATTTACCAGCACATCAACTGGAACAGCAATTACATCTTACAAATGGAACTTTGGTGATGGTAAAACCAGCACTGTGCAAAACCCATTACATATCTATAAAAAAGTCGGTATGTATACCGTAACCTTGACAGTTACGGGACCTCTAGGAACCAGCACAAACTCAATTACGGCCGCTGCGTATCCTGCGCCTATCGCAAGGATAATGGTAAATCGCAAATCCGGAAAATCACCCTTACCAGTCCATTTTACTAGTGAATCAACAGGAACTATATCGTCATACCTATGGAGCTTTGGTGATGGACAAACTAGTAGTGCAAGACATACGTCACATTCGTACACAAGTGCTGGTATGTATACGGCGACATTAACTGTGACAGGACCTGGAGGAACCAGTACGAAGGAGATCACTATTGTGGCCAAATAAGTGCTCTCAAAGAGAACTTTTTGGATCGTCCATTCGTTTCCGGTGTGACTTCACGCATGTGATGAAAAACTGAACCTACGCAATTATGGAGAATGTCCTCTCCTTTCTGCCGCTTCTTCATGTTCTTCGACGTCAAAAAACGCGGCCTCGGGCGCAAATTGTCCAGATACGCGCTTGCCGGTTCCCTTACGCCGGCATCGTCCGGATCAAATCCCACCAAATTTTAAATTCTTTCAACTGCTCCGCCTGTTCCTCTTCCTCGCACTGGGTCAAGAGGTTATGATACGCCTCGTCAAATTCCGAATAAGTAAACACAAGTTGTTCACGTTCCAAAATGGCGAGCACGTCTTCCGGGCCGGCAGAGGTATTGAGACGATCCCGTAAATCCCTGTCCCTCATCCCTCTGTGTATAAATGTTTTGGCCTGTCCTATGCTCATTCGGTCATCCTTTTAATTACAAATAAGATAAAGCCTTTTCCCCTCTCGGCACCCCCTGCAGTGTGGCATATGCTTGTCTCACAGCGCGGGCATGAAGTTTGCCGATGGTAAACCCGCCGTGGTTTTAGAAGACGCCCTGAAATTGCTGCTCTTTTGCTCAGCCGCGATAGGTTAAGGTGAGTATTTGATTGCGTCAACCGGATGTGGTCCATTTTCATATTCTGATCCGGCCTTGCGAGCCTGCGAAACGATGAACTTAGATCGCGCCGCCATGGATCGAATGGCGGTAAAGGTGTAAAGGGGGACAGGAAACGGCGTTGTTCGAAGAGCTGCGGGATCGGGATGGGCGTGGAGAGGACGGGGAAAGGCAGCAGATGTGACCTCGAGCCTATTCGCACGATGCCTTCACAAACGACTCCAGTCTCCGGGTCGTCTGTATCATCTCCAAAATGGCTGTTCGATCAGGGGCATTGCGCACGTAGGCGCTTAAAGAACAGATTTCCTGGTAGCCCTGCAGCGCTTTCAACTCCTCCCTCAAATCTTCCGGAAGGGAGACCACTGTGCTCATAGCGTCCACGAGATCGATGAAGGTGTGATTGTCCGGCATGTTTTCCTTGTAATACAGCAGGGCAAGGCAATATTTTTCAATGGCCATGCCCAGGACATTGTAAAGTATTTCAGGCGTAAACACCTTCTCTCGCTTTAATCCCCCGACCGCGGTTTTCAGGTATTGGTCTGCTTCCTGGATGCTGGCCTCGTAGTACTTTCTAATTGCCATAATTCTTCCGATCCGGATTTCTCCCGATATTTCATACACAAAGGACCAAGAGATACTTCTTGATTGCAAGACACTTTATTCTACCGGATTTTGAGCGAAAGAGTAGGGGGCACACCTTCAATTTTCATAGATTAATTAGTAATCGTTCACTGCACACACGCAGAAGCCATTTCACCAAAGAGGCACAGAGGACTCGGAGCAAGGCGCCGACAACGGATGGAGGAGCGCGGCGTGGTGGATTCACAAGGATGAAAAAAAGGAGAAAGGAAAAAGCGAGGACCGGTTTTCAATGCTTTTTCCCGCTTCCGCATTTACCCATGTATATCTGAGTTCATCCGTGGTTCATTGCTTTTCTCTGTGCCCCCGTACCTCTGAGGTTAGCGCTGTGGCGAGCGCTTACATTAAGGTCAAATTCCGCAATGCCCGTAAATCAGGTCCCGGAGCAGTTTGAATTCAAGTTCGTTGAGACGGGGCGCCCTTTCGGTTCCCTCTTCAGGTCTTGGCCTCTCACCAATTTGATAATTCGGCAGGCCATGTTTTGAAGAGGCACCTTCTCGTCTGACAGGCCTGCTTCCGCGACGGCTCGCGGCATACCGTAGACAACGCAGGTCTCCTCGCTCTGGACTATGCAGTAGCAGTTATTCTGTTTCAAAGCGAGCACTCCGTTCATTCCGTCGCTTCCCATACCTGTCATTATAACGGCAAGGACTTTCCCGCTATAAGCTTTTGCCAGGGAACGAAAAAGCACGTCCACCGAAGGGCGGCAACTGTTTACAGGGGGATCGGAGGTGAGTCGTATCCGCTTCTTGCCGGATGAACCGCCTGCCGCTCGCGCAGAAGTAACGGTCATATGCCAGCCGCCTGATGCGACGTATGCTACGTTGGGCAGAACATCCTCGCCATCCACAGCTTCATGCACGGACAGGGCCGACTTTTTGTCCAGGCTTTCGGCAAGGGATGCCGTCATGACCGCAGGCATATGCTGCACGATCAACAGCGGTACTCCCAGGTCTGCGGGGAGAAGGGGAATGAGCCGGGCGAGTGCGTTTGGGCCACCGGTCGAGACTCCGATTGCGAGCAACTCTATTCTCTGATTGGTTGCGATTGATTTGGGAGATTGTTTTGCTGCCGCCGACTCCGTCCGGAGGGCCGTTTGCGGTTGCAGGATTCGGGGTTGCGGATTCGGGCCTGTTTCGAGCTTCGGCATCGGCAAGTGCTCCTGGTGGAGTTGTTTTGCCCGGCAGGAGTTCCTGCGGGCCCTGTAGAGCCTGATAAGCGTCATGAGACGCCGGAGCAGTGACAGGGCGGCGTGCTCACTGAGATCGACGCCGAAACCGGATATAAAATCGAGGGCCCCCATCCGGACCGCGTTGGCTGCATCCTCGGGATTTTCCGAATTGGACGCGCTTATCGCGATCACGCCTGTTTCGGGAAAAGACTCCCGCAGTTTCTCCAGCGTTTGCACACCATCCATTGCCGGCGTTTCCATCTGGAGCATAACGAGGTCAACCGGCAACTGCTTGAGCCTTGCCAGAGCGTGTCTATCGTTTGAAACCGCATCGACGATCTCGGCGCCATCGATATTCGCAATCACTTTCGACAGGAAGGAGCGATAATCTACATTACTCTCAACTATGAGTATCTTTAAGTTTCCAACCATGAATAACTGCCATTTTTTCGATCTTACAGCCTGAGCTTAAACATCAAGAATCCGTCTTCTTGTGAGACCCTCGTTGTATCATTCGGCTGGTTGGAGAAAAAACATAAACGAACTGCAGGGAAATCCGGTCTGCAGACTTGGCGATCGTTTGCGTATGGCCTTTGAGACAGGGAGAAGTTCCAAAATGGGTAAGCGCTCTCCGCAGAGCTTCCGGCTAAAGCCGTTAAGCTGATTGAGCAGATTGTAGAGAGGACGCGGAGAAAGGTTTTGGCGGACGGGATTTACAGGATTAACAAATGCAATTTGCCCGCAGCGAGATTCATTCCTGAATTTGAAACCTTGCCCATGAATCAGATGATTTCGTTGCGCTTTTCGAATTGCTGAGAGTTTCGGTGCGCATAATCCGATTAGCGGAGCGGATCAGCCGAAATTGCGGAAGAAGGCTTAGCTTGCCCCCTTTTCATTCGCGCATCATTGGTGATCTTGGACCATGCCGTCAAATCATTTCTTGGTGATGCCCGACAAGCCCGCAACAACAAACGACTCGTGGAAATATCCGACCAGTTCGGGGATGTAAAAATAATAGCGCACCAAGTTCGGCAACGTCGGGAGAATCTTATAATGGCATTCGTTTAACTTCACGATGGGGAGCAACAGGTCCAGGCTAAACGCGTATGCTTCGATAGACTTCAGCCCGGGAAAAAATAGGTGCCAGCTAAATGTTTGCGGAATTACAGGTTCACATGTGACAGGATTGCCTTGATACGCCGACGCAAAAGCTAATAGAGTTAGGGATCAAAGAGCCCGACATATAAGCCGCGGGATGACCGTTGCGATGGATGTGCTACCGCCCCAGCGCGCACCATGTTTAGAATCCGAGTATGCCGGACAGCTTATGAAATGATGGTTCGTTTCAACGGTCCATGCTCCTTCAGCGCCGCGATTATCTGTCGTGTCGTAAACCGCTTTTGCATTTGGAGTGTCTGCCTCCCTCGGTTAAAATTGAAGACTTTACCGCGTTTCGATGACATTTTCCGGCCTTCAGGCATTCGCTGGAAATGTATCGACCATCGACGGTCCGCCTCTCAGGATTTCGGCGCACCGGTATATATCGGCCCACAATCTCTGCGGCCCGCGATGGATGCGAAAAGATTGACATAGTGACTGGAATGAGCCACTTATGAAAGAAAGATCTTGGCGGCTGTTAGAAAAAAGGCAGTCAATTGTTGCGAGAAATGTTCTCCGGCTGGCTGATTCATCGAGGAGTGGACCAGTGAAACGATTCTTCAATCTACACCTCAAAGAAAAACTTGCTATCGTATCGACTTTATTGATGTTCGTTGTTGTAATCCTGCTCATCGTCATACATGCCTACCTGAATATCGGCCAATCCAAACAGATGGCGCAAAAGTACCTTGAAGCCATCACTGAAGGGGCCACCGAGACTGTGGACTGCTGGCTCAGAGAGAAAAAGAACCTCATAGGCCTGATTTCGGAGTCTGAACGGGTACGGGATATCATCGCCGGCAAAACGGCGAATATCTCCTCTTTGCTCAACATGCCCAGTCTGCGTCATGGATTGTATGAATGCTTTTTCATCGCCGATCGGGATGGAGAAGTGATTGCCGCTTCACCTGATTTTGCCAAAATGGGGCTGACGAACATCAAGAGGTTTGCATGCTGGGATGAGTTTGAAAAACAAGGCTTCAAGACCTTTTTGTCCAGGGAGGTAACTCTTTCTCCGATTTCGGGCAGACTCTCTTTCGTGATTCTGTCCGCGGTAAAGGATGGGGCGGGTGAGTGTGCGGGATTCGTGGGGAGTTCCATCGACTGGGAGAAGTTTATTGAGGAATACATACTGCCGATCAAGGTGGGCCAAACGGGATATGTGGCCGTCACCGACGAGAGAGGCCGAAATATAGGCCATCCGGATCGAAGCCTGAGGCTGAAGGATTTGACCGGGTACGAATTTATTAAAGCAATGGTGGCGGAAAAAGTCGGTTTCCGTCAGTACGTTTTCCAGGGGATCCCCAAATTCATGACGTCCAAGCAATCCGAGGAATCAGGCTGGATTGTGATGGCCTCGGTGAGCGAAAAAGAGCTGGTCGCGGGAGCCCTGCACGCAAGGAATATCATCCTGTGGACAGGACTGATTTTGCTCCTGTGCATGCTGACCGTTATCGGCTACATCGACGTGTTCCGATTGGGCAAGATACAGAAGCAGTTGCGGGAGAGCCAGAGGAAGTTCAGGCTGATCTTCGATTACGGCAATGACGGGATTTTCACGCATGCCATCGATGACCGGGGCCGGCCGGAGGGCTTCAGAGAGGTCAACGAAGCGTTCTGCGATATCGTGCAATATGAGAAGGAGGCTATAGCAGCGGCGTCTCCGGGGGAAATTCTCCATCTGGACTGCAAAGGCGGGTACGAATCCATTGTCCGGAAGGTGAGGGAGGAAAAGTACAAGATCATCGAGACCACCATGACCCTTGAGAGGGGAAAACTGCTTCATCTCGAACTGAGGCTTTACCTCCTGGAAATGGAATCCAGGAAATATATTCTGGGATTCATTCGGGATATTACCCACAGGGTCCTCGCCAGAGAAAAGCTGCTGGTTCACAAGGAAAACCTCAACCGAATGGTTCAGGATAGAACCAGGGAGCTGAAAAGTGCCAATGAGCAGCTCCTGCACCAGATAAGAGTAAAGGAAGAGATGGAAAAAGCTCTTCGCGAAAGCGAGGAGAAATACCGCAACCTCGTTATGCGCGCCGGCGACGGGATCATCGTCGTTCAGGACGATCTGATCCGATTCGCCAATGACAAGATGACGGAGATCCTCAAATTCAGCCGCGAGGAACTGGTTGGAATGGAATATGAGAAAACCATCGCCCATGAAGAGCGCGAGGTGGTGATAGACCGGTGCAGGCGCAGGATCCAGGGTGAGAAGCTGGAATCCATCTACGAGTCGCGGGCCCTTACCAGCGACGGAAATATAGTGGATGTGGAGCTCAATGCGGGGGTCGTAAACTACGAGGGCCGGCCGGCGGACTTTATTTATGTACGCGACATCACCGAGCGCAAACGAATCGCCGATGAGAAGCGCAGACAGGAAGAACAGCTTATCGAGGCCGACAAGCTCGTTGCCCTTGGGACGCTGGTTTCGGGTGTGGCGCACGAGATCAACAATCCGAACAACTCCATCATGCTGAACACGCCGATCTTGCGTGACGCATGGCAGGGCGTGCAGCCCATTCTGGACGAATACCTGGACACCTGCGGAGATTTTCTCATCGCCGGGATGCCGTACACTCTGTTCAAGGGCTATCTGGCAGATATCATTCAAGATGTTCGAAAAAGCTCCAACCGAATCAAGGTCATCGTGGATGATCTTAAAAACTTTGCTCGACATAACCCTTCCGAGCTGACGGAGCAGATTGACGTCAATGAAGTGGTGCGGGCCTCCTTAAATCTGGTCTCAAACAATATCATGCATTCCACCAGGCAACTCCAGGTAGGTTACGGCGAGGGGCTCCCTCTGATAACCGGGAGCTTCCAACGGATCGAGCAGGTGATGGTCAATCTCATCCAGAACTCCTGCCATGCCCTGGAGAACCCGGAGCGCGCCATCCGTATTTCGACGAAGTACCTGAGCGACGAAGGACTGGTGCAAATCCAGGTTTGCGATGAGGGCCACGGGATCAAGCCTGAGCACATGAGCAAGATCATGGACCCTTTCTTCACCACGAAACGCGGTTCGGGCGGCACGGGGCTCGGACTGTCGGTATCCCTCATGCTCATACAGGAGCACCACGGAAAGATCAGCTTCGAATCGGAGGTCGGCCGGGGAACCACGGCTACGATCCTTCTTCCTGCAACGCCGGGCACTGAGGAGGCCGACGCATGAGAACGCTGCATCCCCAGGACCCCATCCTGCTCGTAGACGATGAACCGGCAGCGCTGAAGAGCTTCGAGATCAACCTGCAGGCTGCCGGATTCACCCATCTTATCAGCCTGCAGGACAGCCGCCAGGTCCTGCCATATATCCAGGAACACATCGTAGAGATGCTCCTGCTGGATCTGACCATGCCCAACATCAGCGGGCAGGAGATCCTTCGGCAGGTCTCGGAGAGCAATCCCGATCTTCCGGTGGTGGTGGTCACCGGGTTGAATGACGTAAACATCGCCGTGGAATGCATGAAATCAGGCGCCGTTGACTACCTGTTGAAACCGCTGGAGCCTAACCGCCTGATCTCCGCCGTGAGGCTGGTAATAGAGCTCAAAGAGCTGAAGCGGCAGTATAGTATGCTCAAAAGACACCTGCTGAGCGAAGGAACCGAGAACCCATCCGCCTTTTCGCACATTGTCACGCGCAACAGGCACATGATTGCAATTTTCAAATATGTCGAGGCCATATCCGGGTCGGGCGAACCGATTCTGATTACGGGAGAGACAGGGACAGGAAAGGAACTTCTGGCCAAAGCCGCGCACAATGTCGCCCGGCCGAATGGCCCGTTTGTGGCCGTCAACGTGGCAGGGTTGGACGATACCATGTTCACGGACACGCTGTTCGGCCACACGCGGGGCGCCTTCACCAGTGCGTCACAAGTCCGCAAAGGGCTTGTGGAGAAGGCTCAAGGCGGCACCCTTTTTCTGGACGAAATCGGCGACCTGGACAACTCCTCGCAGGTCAAACTTCTCCGGCTGATCCAGGAAAAAGAGTACTACCCCCTGGGTTCCGATATGCCGAAGTGTACGGATGCACATATCGTGGTGGCCACGAATAAAGATCTCAAAAAAATGATGGCAGAGGGGACATTCCGCAAAGACCTCTTCTTCCGGCTCGCAGTGCACCAGATCAATTTACCGCTCCTCAAAAACAGGCGGGATGACATCCCGGTGCTGGTCCACCATTTTCTTGCCGAAGCCGCCTCGACCATGGGCAAGACCAAGCCGACTCCACCAAAGGAACTGTTCCAGTTGCTTGATATGTATCACTTTCCCGGCAACCTGCGAGAGCTCCGCTCGATGGTTTTCGATGCCGTTGGTCAGCATCAGTCCAGGATGTTATCGCTGAGCACATTCAAGCTGCATATGGGGCTTAAGAATTCGGAAGTAACCGCCCCGAAAGACGATTCCAGCCAGGATACGGCTTTGTTGGGTTCCATGGAGCACCTGCCCACCCTGCGTGAGATGGAGGACATGATGATACGGGAAGCCCTCGATCGCTCACGAGGAAATCAGAGCGTGGCCGCCGACATGCTGGGGATCACGAGACAGACCCTCTGCAACAGAACCCGCAACAAGAAATAATCTCGCGGGCATCTCCGCGCGACGCTCGGCCCGCCGATGTCGCATACCAAGTTGCGTTCAAGAATGGCCAGAGATAAACCCCGCCCCTACCGCATTATCGCGCGATAATGCGGTAGGGGCGGGGTTTATCCCCATAAGCGCTCAAATAAGCGCGTAAGTACTTGAATTTACTAGGGCAAGATTCGTAATTTTTTTAGCCCTTGCCCAATTTTAGTCGATGCCATAAATGGCGGAATTTATAGAGAATTTAACAGTCCGAAATTCTCGATTTTCTGTAATTCTGCCCTAAATGCTTACGGTGGCTAACGCTTATTTGAGCGCTTATGGGGTTTATCCCCGCCCTACGGAAGAACCGCGCGATAATGCCGTAGGGGCGGGGTTTATCCCCGCCCGAAGCACCCGACTTGAACGCAACTTGGTATCAGTGGTTATCGCAGATCCTCTTTTCAGTTTACAGCACCGTGTTCTCCGGCCGCTCCGGGTGATCCCCCGCCTTCCACCGACAGCATGAATCCATTGCACCTCAAAATAAGTTTCAAGTCCGCCGTCCTTCAAATTGCCAACCGGTGTCGAATATTTTGATACCTATGTCTAATATTTTGATACCAAAAAGATGTTTACACACGCGCCTGCAAGGTTTCTGCCTACTCATCCATGCTCCACCCCATCCGGTGATCCTTCCGGGTCTCTGTAAAAGTTTTTTACAGGGGTTCCGGACCATCCGGTGAGCCGTCTCCAGGAATAAAAATCGAAATTAGGCTAATTTTACAGCAGGTTAAGACATCTCTCCTTCACCCGGCGGCATGCAACCTGCCGCTGGTATTCTCCGTGCTATGTACCATCGGCGCAACGATCCGCAAAACCTGTCTAATACTTAAAGAAAAAAGGGAGAACAAAATGGCGAAGAAGTTCAAGGACATCATGGCTGAGTCGGGCCGGAGCCTGGAGTTCCAGTATGGTGGCACGGCACCGGGTGAAGTGGTGGATCGTGAAGTGAAATGGAAGTCCCATCCAAGGATCGAGCGGCTGAAAGAAATCTACATGGATGCTCTTTCTTCCGCCGACAATGAGTTCCCCTATTGGTACACGCGTGAGTACTTCAAGTGGGACACCGAGGTCCCTGTGGTGAGACGGGCCCGCGCATTGAAAGCCGCGTTCTCCCACCTGACGCCGGTGATCTTTCCGGGCGAACTGCTCACGATGCACAAGGCAGCCTTTTTTCGTGGATCTTTCCCTATGCCCTGGCTCTCCGAGGGCTTCTACATGGCAAAGGAAGACGAATTCTACCAGGAAGCGCTCAAGCGAGGGTCCACCAGCGTGGACGAGCACTCGAAGTTTGGGCAGGGCGGCGGAAACGTGGTCAAGAGTTTTGGCAAGGTGGTCTCCATTGCCGGGAAATTCGGAATCCGGCAGGAAGAGATACCGATCATGCTGGAACTGGCCAAGATGTGGTACGGCAAGTCCGTGGATGATCTGGGGCACAAGTACGAAATGATGGTTCCCGATTATGAAGTCAAAGAAGCCATCATGCGCTCGGTAGTCTGCATGTTCGACTCCGGCTACACTCTGCCCCAGGGCCGCGAGGTCATCAACTACTACTATCCGCTCGAGTACGGTTTCGACGGCATCATCGCGATGGCGCAGGAACGCAAGCGGGAAGTCGCCGGAAGGGCCGATGGAGACGGAATGGTGGGCATGAACCGCCTTTACAACTACGAGGCGGTGATCCTGGCGGTGGAAGGCGTCCAGAAATGGATCGAAAACTACGCCAAGAACGCCCGTCAGTTGGCGGAGCGGGAAAAAGACGGAAAACAGAAAAAAGAATACGAGCAGATGGCCGAAAGGCTGCAGTGGATTGCCCATAATCCGCCGCGCACCTTTATAGAGGCCTTCCAACTCATCGAAATCATCCATCTGGCGGTCGTTAACGAAGACGCCATATCGGGCATGTCCCCGGGTCGAATCGGTCAGGTCCTCTACCCCTGGTTCGAACAGGATATCCAGGCCGGGCGTATTACGGAAGACGAAGTCCTGGAACTCCTCGAGATGGACCGCGTGGTAAAGACGTCTATCGATTGCTTTGCATCCATGGGCGTCGTTGGCGGCGTGCTCTCGGGCAACACTTTCAACACCCTATCGATCGCAGGCGTTCAGAAGGACGGCAAGACGGCATGCAACCGCCTGGAATACCTGGTGCTCGAAGCCGGCGCCCGCAATGCGATGCCGCAGCCGACCCTGGCGCTGCTCTACGACGAGACCATACCGGACGATTTCATGATGCTGGGGGCCGACGTTATCAAGACCGGCGTGGGATACCCTGCCTTCATGAACAATCGGGGCGCCATGGAGTTCATTTGCAATCAGTACGGGATTGAAGGAATGAACACGGAAGAGGCGCGCGCCTGGGCCATCGGAGGATGTCTCGAGACCTCTCCGGGCTGCTGGATGCCGCTGCACCTCAACGGGAAGGAATATTGGATCCCGGGCGGAGCGGGTCAGCCCACCAGCGTAGGCGTCCATTTCCTCTCCATGCCCAAAATACTCGAACTGGTCCTCTTCGACGGAGTTGACCAAAGGACCGGACAGAGGGTATTTGCTCCTCACGGCAAGAAGCTCGAGACCTACGAGGAACTCTGGGGACAGTACCAGGCTTACTGGGACAAGGCCGTGGATGTGCTGGCTCTGACCAACAACATCCAGCACGACATCTGGCGCAAGAATAACATGGCGGTCTTCAATTCCATGCTGAAGCCGGACTGTCTTGACAAGGGTCATCTCATCAATGAACTGGGCTATCGCTACAACGCGACTTTCAACGTGGAGAGCGCCGGCACCGTCACCATGGTCAACAGTATGGCGGCGCTGAAGAAGCTCGTCTACGATGACAAGAAGTACACGCTGGACGATATGCGGCAGGCCATCAAAGACAACTTCGGCTTCAAAACGGCCCATGAAATCGGTTCCTTCTCCATTATGGATCAGGAAAAGAAGGAGGGCGCCGAAGCCAAATACGAAAAGATGCACTTCGAGTGTCTCCAGGCGCCGAAGTACGGAAACGACGATCCTTACGCAGACAACATTTTGCTGCAGTGGGAGAATTTCTTCTGCCGGCACAGCAACACCGTAGAATCCCTTTACGCGCAGAAGATGTACAGTTGCCAGATCTCGGTCTCTACGCACGGCGCGATGGGGTCGGCAGCGCTGGCCACACCCGACGGCCGCCTGCATGGCACGACGTTCGCCGATGCATCGCTTTCGGCCTATCCGGGGACGGACCGCAACGGTCCCTTTGCACTGATGAACTCCGCTTCCATCTGGGACCATAGCATGTCGCAAAACTCCCAGCTCAACATCAAGATCCACCCCTCGGCAATCCAGGGTAGCGAGGGCGCCAGAAAGCTGCTGGACATGGTCCGGGCCTACATGCGCAAAGGTGGTTTCCACGTTCAGTTCAACGTCGTGGACTCCAAGATGCTCAAAGACGCCCAGGCACACCCCGAGAACTACCGCGACCTGATGGTCCGGGTGGCCGGGTTTACACAGTACTGGGTCGAGATTGGCAAGCAGGTTCAGGATGAGCTTATTGCGCGCACCGAATATGAAGCGCTTTAGATCGAATAGGCGCCTTACGGAGGATAAATCATGGAAGAGACAAAAATCTACAGAAATAGTGTAAACTATATCCCTATCGACGTGGCCAAAGGGATCGACCGTACTAATGGAATGCGGGTCAATGCGGACGAAATCGACCCCGGCTACGATCGTCTGCCCAAATGCATGCACTGCGTCAACTTCAAGCTCAACACCGAGAAAATCGGCCTGGGCTTGTGTTCGGCCGAGACGCCGGAATGGCTTGCCTATCCGGACATGGTTGCTGTGACTTGTGATTGGTACGCAGGAAGGAAATAGAATTTAACACCCGGGGGTTTGTCTTTTACGGGGGCGCGCCAAGCGCCCCCGTATTCCCCGCGATTTTTCCGTGAGGATAAAGACAGCTTACCTCGGGCCAGTAGAAACTTGAGCACGCGCGTTCATTCAGAGGAGACCCCATGAGCGTTCAACATGCAAACGAAAAGAGTGCAAAACTTTACGGATGGTCAGTGGTCTTTGCATCCTGGCTGGCTGTATTCTGCCTGTTTGGCTACCGCGCGACCTTCGCTATCCTCAAGGGCCCCATGAGCGCCGATCTGGGCTGGTCGCAGGCACAGGTCACCCTGGGATACTCTTTAATGATGGTTTGCTACGCCATCACCGCTTTCTTCAGCGGGATGATCCTGGATAAGTGGGGGACCAAGCCCGTATACCTCATTGCAGCAGTTTTCGGCGGTCTGGGTTTTTACACCACAAGCATGGTCAGCAGCCACCTCGCTTACCTGTTTACTTTTGGAGTACTGGCTGGAGTAGCCACCGGAATGCTGTGGGTGACCTCCACGGTCTCGGTGAGAAAATGGTACGTCGGTAAATCATATGCGACCATGTGGGGCATTGCCTTTGCCGGCGCTCCCATGGCTCAACTGGTGCTGGCTTACATAACGAAAGCCGCCCTGCGCGCGGATGACCCTCACCCATGGCGTGGGGCAATGGTCACTTTGTCTATAATTATCTTTTTCGCCTTAATCCTGGCCGTGATCCTGGCCAAGAAAAGCCCTGAAAATTACGGCGTGAAACCTTTCGGAGAGATGCCTGTGCCTGCGGGCGGTAAAGCCGTCGCCGAGTATGAGTGGAGCGTCGGGGAGGCCTTTTCCAGATGGGCCATCTGGGCGGCCATCCTCACCTTTCTCACCAGCATGATGGGTGAATTTTTGATTTGGACCCAGGTCGTGAGCTACTGGGTGCAGGATTTGAAATGGCCCCGTGACACCGCAGTGGGCGTATACGCCATAATCGGGCTGGTCGGGATCTTCAGCATGCCGATCATGGGCATCGTGGCCGACAAGATCGTCAAGGTGGTCGGCAACGAAGTGAAGGGCCGCAAGATCATGTTGGTGATCGGCCCGCTCACCGGCGTGGTAGCATGTATCCTCCTGCTCTTTTCCGGCAACTCCATGGCGTTCGCCTACATCGCCTGCGTGATCTTTGCCGTATACTGGGCGATTGTGCCGGGTGGCGTCGTAGGATACACAGGGGCGATTTACGGCCGCAAGACGCTGGGTAAAATCTGGGGTCTGGCCACATTGATCGTCATGGGCATAGGCCCTTTCACCGGGTCGTTCATCGGTGGCCTGTTGAAAGATATATCCGGTTCTTACACTTACTCGATTGAATATGCGCTCGGGTCGTTCTGCGTGTCCATCGTGCTGGCCTTTTGCCTTCCGTTGGCGCTCGTGCCCAAGCCCAAAGGCGCTAACGAAAAGATCTCCGAGCCTGCCGTTGCGTAGCCTCTTCAACTGCCAGGCGTTCAGGCGTCTTCGGGCGGGGGCCGGAGGCGCCTGAACAAATCACCGCGTGGGGGGATCGGGAGGAAATCATGGCATTGGTCACAGCAATACCAGGCGCGGAAATAACAGCCGAAATCGCAAAGAGCGAAGTGCTTCCGGGAGTGATGGATGCAGGGCATCAAGAGCTTCGGGGCCTGATCTTCGACATTCAGGGACACTCGGTTCACGATGGGCCGGGCACACGCACAACAGTCTTCATGAACGGATGCCCGCTCCACTGCGGCTGGTGCTGCAACCCGGAAGGCCAGTTTCACCGGCCGGTCATGCTCTACGGCGAAGTGAAATGTGTTCATTGCGGGGCCTGTATCGAGGCGTGTCCTCATGGCGCAATAACCATTGATAAGGACGGACAGACGCCGGTCCACAACCGGCAGGAGTTCTGCGACCGGTGCGCGAGCATGGAGTGCGTGGGGGCCTGTTTGCACGAGGCGCTGACGGTTGCCGGCAAGTACTACACTGTGGACGAACTGATGAAAATTTTCCAGCGGGACCGCCAGTTCTGGGGATCGCGCGGGGGAGTCACTTTCAGCGGGGGAGAACCCCTGCTCCAGCGAGAGTTCGTTTCGACCGTTCTCAGGAAGTGCAAGGAGTCATACATCCATACATGCGTCGAGACCACAGCCTGTTTACCCACGGACTTCTTCATGCAAGTCATGCGGTACGTGGACTGGGTGTTTGTGGACATCAAGCTGATGGACCCCCTGGGACACAAAAATCTGACCGGTGTCGATAACGGGCTTATTCTGAAAAACATCGAAATGCTGGCCAGGGCCGATTGGGATGGCGCCCTGATTATCAGGATTCCAATCATCCCCGGCGTCAACGATTCCGATGAAAACGTCCGGGCCACTGCCAGGTTCGTCAGTAACATAGGCCTGGAAGTCATCAATATCCTTCCCTTTCATCGGCTTGGAGAATCGAAATACCGCAAAACCGGCAAGATCTATGAGTTTGCGGATCAGACGCCGCCTTCGGATGAACATATGGACCGGTTGAAAGGAATCGTCGAAAAAGAGGGTTTGGTATGCTTTGTGGGCCACAACACTCCATTTTGAGGTAGAGGCAGCCCGTAGCTCGTAGGATGGGTGGAGCGAAGCGCAACCCATCAGGTCTTTTCGGAACAGCTTTTCACGTCCCTTCGGGACACCCTGAAACCATGAAAAGGCCCGTAGGGTGGGCTGAGCGGCAGCGAAGCCCACCGAAACTGTTCCTGAGAGCAATCCATTTCCCCTTTGGCACCTCTCTGTGCTCTCTGTGCCTCTGTGGTGAAGTCTTTTCGAGGCAGAGACAGCTATTTTAGGCCTGCGCGGCATCCAGGCGAGGGGGCAGGACAAAGCGTGAGCGTGGACCAAAAAGAAGAAACCATCAGGCAGATTGTCGCGATCGAATGGGAAATGTTTCATAGCGTGAAGGCCTCCGAGCCGACCGTCTGCCAACAGTCACCCGGTGCTTTTCGTCTTATGCGATGGATGAGCCATTCGGTGCTTCCCGAATCGGTCCTGCAATCATACTTGCGCGATTTGAATGAGGCCGTCGAACAGGATCGGAACCCGATGACCGAAAAGTACGCGCGCATGCAGGGTATCATTCCACCCCTGAAGACAAATGTCAAAATCGATGAGATCGTAGCCGTGGAGTCCCGATGGATGCAAGGGGTGGCGAGGCTTTATCCCAAAACGTTCCAATGGGACCCGCAGGGATTCAGCCTCTACGAGTCCTGCGAGCTGGAGACCTACTCCGACCGCACAATCGATTTATACTATGAGGCCGTTACCAAGGCGCGAGACCAGGGACGAAACCTCGTGGAAGAACGATACGTCAACCTGTTCAAGCGATTGGGGTATGCGTCGATTGCGGCGAGGGAAGAAAAATCGGGACTTGGATAAATCATGTTCACTGCAACCGGCAGACTGCTCCTCAAGAAGGTTTCACATTTCCCCGTCATCCTCGACAGGGAGAGGGCCAATGAACCGGACGACCTCTCCTTTGAGGAATTGAAGGCCGTTTTTCTGCGGCTTGTCCGTTTTCTGAACTTTGCCCAGATAAGCGAGCTGATCGGACTGCGGTGCTTCTACCTGGAGGTCGTCGAAGAGATGCGGGCGGATTGTCCGCTGCTCGGAGAAGAGATAAACCTCGCTCTTCATGATTTCCTTGTACGTCATTTCCCATCCGCAATCTTTCCGGACAAAGCGGAGCGGGTCAACTATCTGAGTCTTTTCCGCAACCTCAGGACGTTCATGCTGCTGTTGCCCGAAAAGACGGAGCATGGGGGCAGGGACGGCTTCCTGCAAGGTTTCACACTGGCCTTCGGCGCCTATATGGATCATCTGGTGGATCGGCTCGGCCTGATGGTCAAGTCCTGTGCAACCGACCCGGACCTCTGGCAGGAAAACGTCATAATCGCGGCCAGGGATCATCCGCAGCTTCATGCGCCGGCAACAGGCCTCAATATCGACCTTTTTCCTTTCTACGTCTTCAGGGATGAATCGTTTCACGAATGGCGCCCTGACGCCGACCCCTTCACTTATTACTCTGAAACCGGCAAGATAGCCTCTCTTCGGGACGAAAACGTCCGAACGGCTCTTTTGCATTATCACGAACTGTTTCTGATGACTTCCGCCGGGCGGCAATTTGCGGCGCCGCAAAACGATATTTCGGAGACCAAATCGCTGGAGACTCTGGAGACGGTGTACTCATGCTGGCGGGCCGGAAATCATGGCGCCACGCTGGCAGCCTTGACTGCGTATCGTTTCATCCAATACCAGAGGAGCCCCGGGTCTCCGGCCGGCAGGAACTCGACTCTGGACTATTTTGAGGCGAGCTGTCTCCTGAACCTGGGCAAAAAGGAGGAAGCAAGGACGGCATTGAACCGGTTGCTCCGCCAGGCGCCGCGGCTTTTTTATCCCTACCGGGCACTGATAAGCATTCACGAAGGGTCGGGGAAAGTGGGGGAGGCGGAACGGCTTCAAAATGAGCTCGAACAAATCCTGATTTCGGACGACGACATAAGCGGTCAGAAAGCGACCGGACAGACCCGCTGGCGGAAATCCCCGGCAACTGTGTCTGCAAATCTGCCCCCCGAGCTGATCGACCTCAAACACAGGGTCAGCCGTGAGCCGTTACTCGTTGTCGGGCGACAAAGGGCAGTGGCGGAAATCATCGAGATCCTGAGTTGCATGGAACGAAATAACGCGATTATCGTCGGCAACCCGGGCGCGGGCAAGACCGCGCTGGTGCGCGAGGTGGTTCGGAATCTGAGCATGGACGATATTCCGGTGCAGCTTCTTCGGGCTCCTGTCTGGGAGCTCAATGTAGCCGCCCTGTTTTTCGGCATCGCTCACCGGGACCAACTCGAGCAGAAGCTGTCCCACATTCTCTCTTTGCTGGAGCGTGCGGGGGCCATACTGTTCATCGACGATATCCACACCTTGTTCAACGAGGGCATGGCGCGAAGCGGGGCGCCCGAGGTTTCCACGATGTTGAAGCAGATCCTCGATATCAAGGCTGTGAGGCTTATCGCCGCCGCCTCCACGGAGGAGTACGCCGGGAAGATCGGTTCCATCCCTCTCTTCTCCAGGCTCTTCCAGAAGATCGACCTGCCGGAATTGCCGCTGAACGACATTGTCCAGATCATGCGCATCAGGGCGGAAGATTTCCGCCGATATCATCAGGTGACAATAGATATCGAGGGGATCTGCCGGCACCTCGATACGGTCCGGCTGTTCTTCCGGGATCGCATGCTCCCTGACAAGGCGATTGTCCTGCTGGATCGGGCCTGCTCGCACAAGAGCCTCCAACCCCGGCCGGCCGGGGAGACCTTCCCGCATGTGGACGAGTGGGACTTCCTGAGAATTGTGGCGGATTCGCGCGGAGTGGAGATTTCTACCATCTCGGCAACCCTTCAGGAAAAACTGAAGACCCTGGAAGCCACCGTAAATCAGCAGATCATAGGCCAGCCGGAGGTGATCGCAAAGCTGGCGCGGAAGATCGTGCCGTCTATGACCGGCCTGAAGATGAAAGAGGGGCGCCCGGACGGAGTGTTCCTGTTTGTCGGCCCGACCGGGGTCGGGAAAACCGAGACGGCCCGCGTGCTGGCGGAGGTGCTGCTGGGCAGCGAGGACAAGCTGCTCCGCATCGACATGTCGGAGTACATGGAGGAATTCACCGTCTCCCGTTTGATCGGCGCGGCGCCCGGCTACGTCGGCTATGACGATCAGAACCAACTCATAGATGAAATCCGCAGAGACCCATACCGGATCATCCTTCTGGACGAAATCGAGAAGGCCCATCCCCTGCTGGTCAATATCTTTCTGCAGGTCTTCGATTCGGGCATCCTCACCGATGCTAAAGGCAGAAAAGCCTATTTTGACAAATCCATCATCATCATGACTTCAAACCTCGGTGTTTCGCTCTTCTCCGATTCCACGATCGGCTTTGACCCGGACGAAAGCGCCGGGACCGTAACGCGAACGGCCCACGCCAAGGAGCTTAAGCGCTTTTTCAAACCGGAGTTTCTCAACCGGATCGATGAGGTGATCTTTTTCAATCCGCTGAGTCCGCAGGATGCCCACAAGATTGTTTGTCTGCATTTGGAAAGGCTCAACGACAGGTTGAGGGAAAAAGGACTCGTTATCCGTCTCAGCGACGCGGCTGTGGGGTATCTGGCGCGGAAAGGATTTTCCTGGGAACACGGCGCCCGAGAACTCCTCCGGATCATTCAGGACCATATTCTGCAGCCCGTTGCCGGTCTGCGGTTGAAACACGGGCTGGCATTTCAAAACGTTTCCGTCTCGTATCTTAGCGGGCGGGATAAACTCGTCTTCCGGATGCATTGAACGTCCGGCTGGCGGTCTCACCATTTCGAATGGCCGTGACTTGGCATCATCGCAGTCTCACGGTAAACTTGTTCTACCGCAGAGGCGTTCGATAATTCCAAAAACCCGGTGGCCTGCTTCGAAGGGCCAGGGTCGATCTTTAGAGGACACAGAGAAAAGAACATGAACTGTTTTCTCTGCGCTCTCAGCCTTCTCTGCGGCCGATGCTGTGAATTTTTAAGCAGAATTGGACGCTTTTGTCTTTTCATCCCTATTGCTCTTCTCTGTGCTCTCTGCGTCTCTGTGGTGATTGCTCTGATCGCAGTCTTGATCCCCCTGATTTTTTGTGATAATCGTTTGACGGTTGGACCCGGAGCGCTGGTCGAGGGCTTGGGCGCCAGGAATTTCGGATGGTGCTCCTGTGACCCCTGCCCGAGGTCTCGAGCGTTGAACTTGTAACCGCTGCTGCTCAAGCGGAAAAAGGGAATCGATCATGCTCATCACCGAAATGCTGGCCAGGAACGCCAGGATGTACGGAACGGAAACCGCGCTTATAGAGCGGCAACCGGCCAAGGGAAGTCGAAAGGAAATTACCTGGAGCACTTTTGACGAGCAGGCGAATCGGTTAGCCAATGCTTTGCTCAAAAAAGGCGTCAAGAAGGGCGACCGGGTTGTGCATTTGATGATGAACTCTATCGAATGGCTGCCCATCTATTTTGGGATTCTGCGAACCGGCGCCTGGGCTGTTCCCCTGAATTTTCGTTTCGATGCCGATACTATCAAACGCTGCTCTCAGGTCGCCGAAGCCAAAATATTCATTTTTGGCGAAGAGTTTATCGAACGTGTCAATGCCATCAAGTCCGATCTCGACACAGTGGGAACTTTCGTATTCGTGGGCCCCGAGGAGTTGCGGCCCGAGTATGCCGAGCCCTACGATGAAGTGCTCTCGTCGGGAGGGCCGTTTGACCCTCGAATCGAGATCGATATTACGGATAGCGCCGCTCTATACTTTACCTCCGGAACTACCGGGACCCCTAAAGCCACGCTCCTTACACACAGGAACCTCGAATTTGCCTGCTACGTGGAAAACTGCCACCACCACCAGACCCATACGGACAATTTTCTCTGTATTCCCCCTCTGTACCATACAGGGGCCAAAATGCACTGGTTTGGCAATTTCATTGTCGGGGCAAAAGCAGTCATCCTGAAAGGCATCGAACCTAAATGGATTCTTGAAGCGATTTCCGAAGAGCGTGTGACCATCGCATGGCTGCTCGTTCCCTGGGCGCTAGACATTCTCTTTGCAATAGAGAGCCGTGATGTGCATCTCAAAGATTACCATCTGGACCAGTGGCGGCTGATGCACATCGGCGCGCAACCAGTGCCCCCCAGCCTGATAAAGGAATGGAAGAAAATTTTCCCCCATCACCAGTACGACACCAACTACGGTTTGACGGAATGCACCGGTCCCGGATGCGTGCACCTCGGAATGGAGAATATGCATAAGGTCGGGGCAATCGGAGTGCCGGGTTTTGACTGGGAGTTCAAGATAGTCGATGCCGGGCGCAATCCTGTCGTCAGGGGCGAAATCGGCGAACTGGCGGTCAAGGGGCCGGGTGTCATGAAGGAGTATTATAAGAACCCCGAGGCGACCAAAGAGGTTTTGCAGGATTCCTGGTTTTTGACCGGCGATATGGCCCGCCTGGATGAAGAGGGTTTCATCTGGCTCGTAGACAGAAAAAAGGACGTTATCATAACGGGCGGAGAGAATATTTATCCGGTGGAAATCGAAGATTTCCTCCAGGCTCACCCCAAAATCCAGGATGTGGCGGTCATCGGTCTTGCCAGTCCCCGCCTGGGAGAAATCGCCGCGGCGGTGGTCCAGGTCAAGGCCGGCCAGAAACTCACCGAGCGGGAAATTGAGGATTTCTGCCGGGACCTTCCGAAGTACAAGAGGCCGAGAAGGATTATCTTTGCCGCAGTCCCCCGCAACCCGACCGGAAAAATAGAAAAACCGAAGCTTAGAAAGCAATACGGAGGGATGGAGGAAAGTTTTGCATTGTAGGGCTTTTTGCAACAATTTTCTCGGGCTGCCCGGCCGTCGCGATAGTCAGGACGTATTTAACAAACATACATTCATACATTTTCTACCAATGAAGGAAACCCGGCTGGGCTGAAGACAGCCACAACAGGTTCTCACAATGCGCTGACGTTACATGGTCTTTCGACGTAGTAATATCAAAGCTTTGCTCCAGATTGGCGGTTACACTTGATACATTTTGCTGAGTAGCGGTGAAATGCGGGAAGAAAGCCAAGGGGCTGCGGGGCTTCCGGAGGGGCGGGAATCGGTGATCCGCACCCCCCCGGGCTGCTCACGGGAATGATTTTGATCCCGAAAGTAGCCGCCTAACACTACTACGTTAAGTGCTTTACATTTACCTTCTTGCCGTCCTATATTGGTACCGGGAGGGATACCTATGGACAGCAAGGAATTACAGTCGTGTCGTGGAAGGCTCGAAGCATTCCTTGTAGAGCTTCTTGAGCCTGTGGGACGTTTGGAGAGGCGCCGATGGGGTAATGCATACGTTCGCGGTTTGCTTCTGGACGGCGAACGAAAGTCCATCGAGCCAATAGCTGCTCGATTGCCGGACGGCAATGTCCAGGCACTGCAGCAGTTTGTCGGTCAAAGCCCCTGGGACCACCATCCCGTTCGAAAGAAGCTGGCCGAACGGATGATCGCAGAGATGGTCCCTACGGTTGCCTGGATCGTTGATGACACTGGGTTTCCCAAACAGGGGAAACACTCTGTCGGGGTTGCCCGTCAGTACTCGGGAACTTTGGGCAAAACGGGAAACTGCCAGGTTGCGGTGTCGCTCCATTTTGCCACAGCCGATGACTGCATGCCGGTCAATTTTGAGATCTATCTTCCGAAAACTTGGACAGACGATCCTTTGAGAATGATGGATGCGGGTGTTCCGAGCGGGCATTGCTTTAAGCCCAAATGGCAGATTGCTTTGGATCTGATCGACCAAGCGGTCTCTTGGGGCATCCCAAAGGGTGTTATGGTTTGTGACTGCGCCTACGGGAACGGAAATCCCTTTCGGCAAGGCCTCATTGATCGGGAGCTTTTCTATGTAGCCGAAATCGAAGCCAAGACCATTGTCTTCGATGAACCCCGGAAGACAAGGCGCCGAATAGGCGGCCCGGCTTCCGATAACCAGACGGACAAAGTGAATATCCTTAGCGTGAAAGACTTTGCTCTCAAACTGCCTGCCTACAATTGGAAGACGATTAAATGGCGCCAAGGAACTAAGCATGCGCTCGTTTCCCGTTTTGCTGCCGTTCGAGTATTTCCAGCTCACCGACCGGCCCACGTCAAAAAGCGTCCCCCCAGACAGTGGTTGCTTATCGAATGGCCCCAAGGGGAGCCGGGACCGACGAAATATTGGTTTTCCAATCTGCTCCCGCAGGCAGGACTTAGCCGGCTTGTTTTTTTTGCCAAAGTGAGATGGCGGGTCGAACAAAGCTACCAGCAACTCAAAGAGGAATTGGGGCTCGACCACTATGAAGGAAGAGGCTACTTGGGATGGCATCACCATGTCACTATGACCATGCTGGCATATGGGTTTCTCTTGCTTGAAACGTTACGCAATAAAAAAAACTTCTGGGTTGACCCTCCCGAAAGTGAGGCGGGAGATGCAGTGTCTGGTAGCATGTTGGTTGGGAACATGCCCCATCTGCCATAGAAGGATAAATTACGGCCGTTTATCACGCTCTCCATGAATACTTAACGTTGTAGTGCTAAGCCCTAGAAATGCCTATTTTTCAGACACCTATCTTTGAACATCATGATATTAGCTTGGCCCGACCGGCCCGACCCCTTTTTCAGTACTCCGTGTACCCAAGATATCGAGGACGGTCGCATGCTTAACGCTTTATGAATTATGAGGAGTACCAGTTAATGCCTTTCTTCAGTAAGAGCATCACTGATCTGACCACCGAGGATCTCGCAGAGCTGCTCGACGACGCTGCGGTGGAGAATGTGCGCCTTGAGTTCAAACGTGAGTTTCCTGGACCGGACGAGACACTCAAGAAGTTGAGTGGATTTGCGAATACATTCGGTGGCTACCTCATCGTGGGCGCAGCCGCATCGAGTACCGACGGACGATTGGCGGATTACCCTGGTGTTGCGCTACAGCGAAACTATCGCCAGAGCGTTATCCAGCGATGTTATGAGGGCACTTGGCCACCAATTGAGGTACTCGTTTCTGATGAAATTCCTGCACCGAATCATGAAGACAAAGTTTGTTATGTCATTTACGTTCCTGAGAGTATGGAAGCACCTCACTTTCTAACTAAACGACGGGGTGCCTATATTCGGACCGATGAGTTTAGTCAGCGATTTGAACCACAACTTGCCAAGTTCGAAGAAATTCAGCATCTCGCTAATCGCCGTTCGCTCGCTGTTGACCGCCGTGAACGCTTGTACACCAGAGCGATAGCTCGTTTTGAAACCTTAGTGACCGATGGATATGCAACTCACCCCAAGACGGCTGGGCAAATTGGAGCGACATTGAGCCTTTCCTGCTGTCCGCAGTTTCCGGTGCGTCGACTAATTTCAGAATACGAGTTGCTTCCCCTCATAAAATCAGTGCGGGTCACAATGGGGCAGACAGGGTTCCCTGTTGGAAGGGAGGAGGCTATCACGCAGCAAGACAGCGTTCTGCTTTTGCATCCTCTGTTAGCCTTCTCTTTAGTGGAGGCCAACGTGTGGGGCCAGGTAACGTATTTTGTTGAGATGGAGCAAATCGTAAATGTCGATGGGAAAGAGGTTAATTGCATTGACATCCTCGCTTTCCGCAGAAATCAACTAGTCTTCCTTGATTATGCTAAGACTCTTTATCACAAACTTGGCTATAACGGGTCACTACTTCTCCGCGCACTTCTCAAGAGGGTTAAGGGCAAACCCTTCATAGATAACCAATACGGTGGTTTCCAAGATACCTATCCTGCTTCACGAATTGACGATGAGATCACGCTCGAGATTTCTACTTCTGCTGTGAAATTGAAAGAACAGACCGATGAGGTAGCCACTGATTTAGCTAAAATGCTATTCTTTTCACTAAACCATCAATACCCGAAAATCTAAGCTCGGTGGTTAGGACGTATTTAACAAACATACATTCATACATTTTCTACCAATGAAGGAAACCCGGCTGGGCTGAAGTGAAGACAGCCACAACCGGTTCTCACAATGCGCTAACATTACATGGTCTTTCGACGTAGTAATATCAAAGCTTTGCTCCGGATTGCCGGTTCCACTTGACACATTTTGATGAGTAGCGGTGAAATGCGGGAAGAAAGCCAAGAGGCTGCGGGGCTTCCGGAGGGGCGGGAATCGGTGATCCGCAAACCCCCCCGGCTGCTCACGGGAATGATTTTGAGCCCGAAAATAGCCTCCTAAGTCCTGGAAGGGCCTATTTTTCAGACACCTATCTTTGAACATCATGATATTAGCTTGGCCCGACCCCTTTTAACTCCCCTTTTAACTTTCCGGTTACCTAAGTGCTTTCAGGCGGGAAAAACGAACCATGTTCGATACGGGCTTGTGATCATTGATTGTGGGGCATCCCAAGGGGTTGTTTACCATTCTCAACGCTGTACCGATAGGTAAACACTCGCGCTACGCTGACCCACGGTCCGGTTTGGATAAAAAGAAACCTTATGCTAGCGGTCTTGAAGGTAATCGTTTGGCGCCTGGCCCCAAAAGTTTAAGAAGATTATGACATGATTTACATACATTGAGACTGGGCAAAGTTCACAAGTTGGCAAGAAAGACAAACTCTCTATGATGCCACAATCCGCTTCGGCTTTTCTTGCTTTGGAAAAACGGAGCCTATAGCTTACTCTATGACGGAATGGCATCGGATTAAGAAAATCTCCTGGTTGACGCCACCCTGAATGGACTGTGTCGTGCCAGTATCGTTACAAACGCATAGAAGAAGCCGGTCTATAAAGCCTACCCCTTTGTCTTGGTTTTTTGCTTAAGACGTATTGCAAGTACTTTCCAAGGCTCGGTGTGCGTACAGCGGGAACAACCAACGAACACCATGTTAGGAAGGACTCGAAGCATCGGGCGGCCACATTTCTCGCACGGGGGGCGCAATTTGGAAAGGGTTTCAAAAAATGTCAGGGGAGGAATCTGTCCCTCCTTACTACATTTCGAGCATTTTAGATAGGGGCCGTCTTTCCCGAAAAGCAGAACTATCCTTTCATGACAAGCTGAGCAATGCTTCTTATCATCGGGCAGAAGAGTCAGGACAGTTTCCGAAAATGGATCGACTATCCTGGAATCAACTGGTTGGCTCAAAGGTGAAGCCTTCGGAGGCTCAAAGTTTTTGTCTTTCCTCTCAGCCTCCGTGCCTCTTAATAGCTGTTCCGGGACCGGCTTCCGATGGATAGAGTCAGGACTGAGGACTTGGGATTTTTCGGAGTGCGCAGGGGGCGCTACAACCGGCTTCTTTTCAAAGCTGACCCTTAACTGTCCCGCCCCTCCCAGTCCCGCTGAGCCGCGATTTCGCTCTTCTTTTACTTCAACAACAGTTTGCACGGGTAATTCTTCGTTATCGGGCGAAGATCGAAACGGGGCTGGTACTTGAGCCACTTCATCTTTTCTTGAGCCGAGGTCCGGCAGCGCATCCGAATTAAACGTGTGATCCGTCTCCAAACCTTCAACGGAAATCGTGTCGCTATGCATTTCTATCGAGTACGTCGAAGAAGATATTACACGGCGTTCGGTGTAGACGCTCCTTGGCGCGTCTTCGGCTCCAATCGGATCAATGCCGAGCTGGGTCAATGACTTCAGAAGATCGTCCAGTGTGGCTTTTCGCCTGCGGATGAAGGCGGAGGCAAAGCAACGCCAGAACACCCAACCGGCACGTTCCAAGATGCGCTGGCGTTCCATGTCTTCGCTCCATCTATCAGGGCCGTGGTATCGGTCTCCATCGCACTCGACCGCAAGCCTGGCATCATTATGGCCCTCAACTACCATGTCAATGCGGTAATGGCCGATCTTCACTTGCGGCGTTACTCTGTATCCATGTTCGGTGAGTTCATCGAACACCTCGCGTTCAAAATCCGATTCGCACAGTTTTCGCAGATCCTCAACACGCTTTTCATCCTGTGCAAAGGGTGCAGTGAAGTGAGCAATGAGACTGCGGCGCAAATCGACCGGACTTTTTAGTTGATCCAGTTCCACTGATCGCACCAAGTACATACGGTCCCTTGCGCGAGAAGCCGCTACATTGAACCGCTTAGCAAAGGTATCGCGGGTGAGCGTGGCGCCGATATCATTGCGCGCGGACAACATGGAAAGAAACATGATGTCGCGTTCTTTGCCCTGAAAGGTCCGCGCGTCGCCACAAGTGATTCGATGACGCTGCATGATTTCCGGGCCGAGTTCATCCGTCAGCCGCTGCCATATCTCCAATGCCTGTTTGTCCCCCAATAAGGAGACCACGCCGATGGAGCGGCCTGCCATTTTCGAGTCCGTCACTATCGCCTTGATTTCGTTAACGATAAAGAGCGCTTCGGGAAGGTTCACCTCGCCTTTCCGGTATCCGTCCTCCACTAAGACGTCAACCAGTGGCGGATCAAGGCGCTCGGAGGCTTTCGGCAGGCGCAGGGGCCGCAGTTCGTGATTGTAGAACTCCCGTTTGGAGTATTCGATTATGGGGGCAACGCTACGAAAATGCTCTTTGAGCATCACCGTGGTTTTGGCGAACACGACTCTGAAAAGATCATATATGGAGCTATCCGGCGACATCTGTGACCTGTAAATGTCCACCTGGCCTCCAAGAAAACGGTCCATGAGGTTGCGAATCTTCTGTTCTTCTAGACCAACTCCCTCGGGAGAGACCTGCTTGTCGTCGCCTACAATCAGCACCTTCTCCGCCCGCAAAAGAGAAGGCAACGCAGTTAGGTCGGACTGCGAAGCTTCATCGATGATGGCCAGGTCGAAGCAGCCCAGCTCCGCCGGCAGTGATTCCGACACCCGGTAGTGTGCCATGATCCAGCACGGTACAGCGGGGTTTGCTTGGGAAGCTGCATTGCGTGCAGCTTGCCGATGTCGCACTGCACGCACCCCGGTCCCTTTGCCGATTTTCTGAATAGCGGTGAGGTATGCCTCCAAGGCGGCCCGAATGCCGGGGGATGCCTTTTCTGCCAGCTTGAGCCAGGTGCGCTTGACCACAACTTCGCGGTAGGCGCGGGATAGGTCGGCTTCAATGGCGTGGCGATCTTTTGTCAGCCTCTTCAGCTCTTCGTGCGCGTCGACCAGTTCAAGGTAAGTGGCAAGGCGCCTTAGTTGCCAAGCTTTGCGCCAGTTGAGCGGTAGTAGAGTGTCCACGGTACCCGTGAGAGGCTGCTTAAGTAACTCGGCGAATTTCGGCGCTCCGGAAGCATTCACTTTTTCGCAGATCTCGCGCACAGTGGAAAGATGGGTGCTCAGGCCCTGCACGCGGGAAAGTTCCGCCATCAGCGCGGACCATTTGGCCTGCATTTCTGCGTCTGAAAACTTCGGATTGCCCAGCGTCCCGGCGAGAAATCCTCGGATCTCATCGACTACCTGGCCGGTCCGGCCTTTCAGTACATTCTGAATGCGCTCCTTGTTCACCCAGACATTAGCAAGCCGCTGCTTCATCAGATGGTGTCGAAGTGCATTTTCCAGTTCAGATAGGTACTTTCCATTATCCGCCACTTCGCCCGTATGAGGCCATGCTGGGAACACTAGAGAGACCGCCTGCCCGACTTGGCCTTGTATAGCCACCATTCCTTTTACCTTGAGATAGAGTCTGAACGTCTCTGCGGCGGCCAGACCATCTTCCAGCTTATCGCCCGGCACAGTTTCCAGGGAAAACTCATTGGCAAGCGCATTCCAGCGCTGGCTCAGCTCGCGTAGGCACTTCAAAAGCCCAAGATATTCAAGGACATGCCTCCAGGTCTCGGCGTCAGCGGGTTTACTGCCGAGAACTCGGATGCTTTCAAGTTGCTTCTTATGCTCAGACTTCCCGAACAGTCCTTTCAGACCAAAGGATTTCTTGCCTTCGGAAAGATTCACTACAGCGCCCATAAGTGCTGGATCGAATTCGATACCGTCAGGTGCGATAACCGGGCGATCAAGAAATGCATTCCGCCGCTCGACAGCTTGCTGAAGCTCTACTCCAAGAACTTCCAGCATCTGCAGAAGATTGTCGTTTTCGCCGTAGCGCAACCGTCTGCACATGACATCAATCCACGGCGCCTGCTGATAAGTTATCTCCTCTCGCAGATTCCGTAGTTTCTCGATTCCCTGGAGAAGGCGCTGGCAGAGGGCTAGTGTCTCCTGGTGTGAGTTGGCCAGTGCGGGAACCTCGCCCTTTTCCACTTCTTGTTTCAGTTTTTCGAATTGTGACAAATCCTGGTGGAAGTCGAGCAAATCCTTGGAGTCAGGAAATTCAACGAGCTGAGGCAGGGATGCATCAAGGTAACTAAGGTCTGGCCCTAAGTTGCGACGCGCCTCTTTCAATCTGACGACATCCTCGTCGGAAAACTGTGGCGCGAATTCGGATTCGATGCCCAGCGCATCGGGAATGAGTTCATATTCGGCGGCGTTCTCGACCACGGCCCGAGCTGCGTCTTGCGGGTCGAATTCCACGGTCTCCAATGTGATTTTGTCAAGATTGCGCCTGGCAAATTCCCCGATCTCGTGGTCGACGCGCGCGAGCCTGCCATGGGAAGCATCAATCTGTTCATCCAAATACTTGATGTCGCGCGCCGTGCCCACACGGTCAAGAGCCTGCACTTCAGAGGCAATCTTTTTGATGGAATGCTCGAACTGCTTCATCCCTCCCTGTTCGCTTGTCAGCAGCGAAATGGCTAGCGGGCGAATTTCATCCGGCAATTGTTCCCGCAGCACCGCCAGAGCCGGGTCCTTCATCGAAGTAACCAGGACCCGCTTACCCTCGGCCAGATAGTGACAAATGATATTTGCGATCGTGTGGGTTTTGCCGGTTCCGGGTGGCCCCTGCACGACCACACCAGGCGATACTTCCAAAGATTGAATGATTCTTACCTGTTCGCCATTGAAGGGTTTTGGGAAGTAGAGGTCACGGGCCTTCTTGCCTCCGATAGTGGGTTCAGCATGATAAGAGGCGGATAAACCTCGAAAGGACGGCAATTCGACCACGGGATTAGTCGTGTCGGGATCGGTTACCACTGCTGTCACCGCAGGGGGAAAGATATCCGCATCTTCCGCCTGCTTCCTCAGTTTTTCAAGGTCCTGGAAAAACAGGCTGTTAGTTCGCGGGCGCGCGAAAATCACCCAGGTATTGGTAACTTTTAGCTTGTCGTCTGGCCTGGGCAGCCTTCGGTCTTCTGCCGGCACTTCATTTGGCCAGTAGATACCGTTTACGTCAAGCTGAGTGGCCGCTGTGCGGAGCAACGGCTCAAAAGTGCCACGGTCGAATGGCGAAAAATCGGCCTTTGCAAAGAATTCTTTCGCCGCCTTCTCCAGGTCGGTAACGCCAGGATTTCCGACAGAGGCGTACCAGTCAAGCTCAAGTCGGGCGTCAATATCGCGGGGCCGGACTTCCACCTCGGCCGTCTGCGGATTGAGCGAGAGTTCAACCGCGCGAGTGATCAGAGGGTATAGAACATCGTTTCTATCGTGGTTCCAGATACCTACGCCAACTCCCCAGACGAGTTCGAGCTGCGCTTCGACAATGCCGCCCTCAAGCTGTTGCTTTAGCGTGAAAAGCTTGGAATAAATGGCGATGGTCTTGCGTCGAAGCCTCTCTTCCTTGGCCCAGGGAAGCCACCTTGTGCTGAGATAGACATCGAACTCGCTTCGGACTTGGGCAACCCTTTGATATGCGGAGAGGACAATGGTAGAGTCAGGGGAGATCAGGAGCTTACCCTGTTCAGGTGCATTCGTTGACGAACAATGAGTGCCTGCGGCAATCAAGCTTGTGCCATTGGTAGACCCCAAAAGCCGAGGCTCTTCGGTTGGGGTTTTCGTAGTCTGAACCCACGGCCTGAGAAACTTGCTCGTGATTTCCGGTGGCCTTGTCTCGTGCAACCGCTCAATACAAAACCAGACCTCATCTTCGCTCTCGGCGTCACTGACGTTCACATGGATGCCGGGCAATCCCGTAATTTCATATTCGTGGATATCGAAGAGTTGGTGCTTGGAGATGGCTGCCGCGGGCTTACTCCGCCAAAGCGCCGCATGCTTGGCAAATTCAATAAGGGAGAGAAGCCGATCTCTTTCGACGCTCATAATGCCTCGCCAAGGGGGATCAACAAGGGTCGGTCCAGCCCCGAAGGTATGATCGCTGTAAATGCTATCTCAACTACTGTCGAGTCGCGTGAAGGTTGTGGAGTTGCTTTGGACCTAAAATAACAGAAAATAGGAGGGAATGCTCCGATTCTTTACATATAGGTGGTCGGAGCGAATAGTACACTCATTTGGCCGCTGTCTCAATCGCCCGAAAATCGTGAACTGATCGGGCAAGCTGAACTTGAGGACGATGTCTCCTCTGATGTTGAAGACACGCCCTCCGGGAAAGGGCGGCAACTATTTCTTCGATCGGATAGTCGGGAATGGTTAAATGAAGAGTTGGCCCCCCTTCATCCCTGCCTTGGAAACTTATTGCATATCATTTGATTGAATGGGTTCTCTCGAAGTCAAGACACCTCTCCTATCCTTGAAAAAAACGAACCTCTGAACTCCACATATTCTTCAGATCATATGTGGAGTTTGCTACGATCCGGAAAATGGTATGTGCTCTACAAAGCCGGGCAGTGAGTTGCAAGGTATCAATAACGCAGTGTCTGCAAAATACCCGGCGCAGCCCATCCGTTCACTGCAACGGAGGTATTTTTTATACTGGTTACTTCCCGGTCAAAGAGACCGATCCATCCCATTCCGGCGGTAAGTCCCGGCCCTGAAGATTTGTTATGCGATGGAGCATTTCTGCGGAGGCGGGATCGTCAGGCCTGATGTTCAACAGTTCCCGGAATTTTTCTGCGGCCCTGTCAAAATGTCTTGCAAAATAGAGTTCCATGGCTTCCTGGTATTTGACATAGTACATCTCGTCCTGCGGGGCCAGTGGAAAGCATGCCTCCCCGTAGACCTCAAAGACTCTGACCGGCTTGGATTTGCCTTTAACTTTGAGCACGTCCAGAACCCGGGTCCTGAAAATGCCCGGAGGCAGAGCCTGCTGCGTATACTCTGAAATCATCAGGCGCGTATTATACCTCTTATTTGCGCCTTCGAGCCGGGATGCGAGATTTACGGAATCACCTATAACCGTGTAGTCAAAGACCTGGTCCGAGCCCATATTGCCGATAATCATCGGACCCGTGTTGATCCCCACTCGACACTGGAGCTCCGGAAGGCCGTCGTTTCGCCAGGCCGGACGCAGTTGCTGAAGCTGTTTCTGCATCTCCAGGCCGGCTCTCACCGCCCTTTCGGCATGATCGGGCATGGGGAGCGGCGCTCCGAACTCCGCTATGATGGCATCGCCTTCGAACTTATCTATGATTCCTCCATTTCAACCCCTTTTCAGAGGATTCTTTGTTTATCAACTCGGGCAGTCGTACCGATTATATAGAAACGCTTCTATGACGGAAGCGGCATCTTTCACACAAAGATTTTAAGAACTAAGCAGTCAAAAGGGGATATCCATTCCACGAGGGGAAGCATTATGTTACGGAAGCTCACAAGCGCCGGCCTTACTGTAAAGATACTCGTTTTTCAGTTCATGTTTCTGGCAGCCCTGCTGGTGATAGGTTTTTTTGCCCTGAGTATGAGCAGTAAGATTCTCGACAAGGTGGTCTATCCCAGCTTTGAGCACCAGATTCTCAGTGGCCATAAGAATTCCCTCAAGTCCCTGGTGGAGACTCAGACTGCCAGCCTGGCAGAGAAGCTCAAGGTGTATAAGACCAGAGAGGAAAAGATCGATGCCCTCATAAAGGAAACCGATCCAATCCGGTTCTTCGACGATAACTCCGGTTACTTCTTTACTTATGATTTGAGCGGGATAAGGCTCAATGTCCCCATCAACAAAGCGGACAATGGCAAGAATCTCTTAGGCCTGAAAGATCAAAGAGGTAAGCTCTTGGTCGTAGACCTCGTCAAGACGGCAAATGCTGGAGGAGGATTCGTCGAATACTACTACAAGAAGGAAGGAAAAGGCATTCAGCCAAAACTAAGTTATGTTAAACCGATTCCAGGCACGGATTTCTTTGTCGGTGCCGGAGTCTACATCGATAACGTTGAGTCGGAAAGGGCCAATCTTCAAGAAACTGTCGAGCAAGGAATCAGGCAATATGCTGCGGGCGCTATTATTGCCTTTGCGCTGCTCACTGCGTTAATCGCTCTCTTCTCATTATTGTTCGCACGCTCATTGACGAAACGAATCAGAACGATTGCCACGGGATTGTCCTCGGGTTCCGGTCTCGTGGCTTCGGCTTCCGGCCAGGTCGCATCGGCCAGCACGCAGCTTGCCGAGGGGGCATCCGTGCAGGCCGCATCTATTGAGGAGACCTCCTCGTCCCTCGAGGAAATGTCCTCCATGACCAAGCAGAACGCCGGTAACGCCAACCAGGCCAACAAACTGATGACAGGGACACGAGAGACCATAGCACTGGCCACTCAGTCAATGGAAAGGCTGACTACTTCGATGGGCGAGATATCCAGGGCGAGCGAAGAGACCTCCAAGATCATCAAGACTATCGATGAGATTGCCTTTCAGACAAATCTGCTGGCGCTTAATGCTGCTGTGGAAGCCGCGCGTGCCGGGGAAGCAGGAGCCGGTTTTGCCGTGGTTGCCGATGAAGTAAGGAATCTCGCGATGAGGGCAGCCGAGGCTGCGAAAAATACCGCCAACCTCATTGAAGGTACAGTCAAGAAAGTTAAAGAAGGTTCCGAACTGGTGGATAAGACCGACAAAGAATTTCGCGAAGTGGCTGTTAGCGTCGGAAAGTCCGGCGAATTGGTTGGCGAAATCACAGCGGCATCCACTGAACAGGCCCAAGGCATAGAACAGATCAACAAGGCTGTCGGCGAGATGGACCAGGTTGTTCAAAATAATGCGGCCAGCGCCGAAGAAGCAGCAGCCGCTTCCGGGGAATTGAACTCTCAGGCCTCTCAGATGAAAGAATTCGTAGCGGAACTGATCATCCTGGTGAACGGGAGCGGAGGCAAAGAAACGGGCTAGGAGCGACGAGATCAATCACGCAGGGTCTGCAAGATACCCGGCGCAGCCCATCCTTCCACTGTAACGGAGGCCCTTGTACGCCTATTGAGCACTATTTCTTTATGTTGGTTACTTCCCGGCCAAAGAGATCGATCCATCCCATTCCGGCGGTAGGTCTTGTCCCTGAAGGTTTTTGATGCGACCGAGCATTTCTGCAGAGGCAGGATCGTCAGGCCTGATGCTCAACGCTGCACGGAATTTTTCTGTGGCCCTGTCGAAATGTCTTGCAAAATAGAGTTCCATGGCTTCCTGGTACGTGGCATAGTATGTCTCGTCCTGCGGGGCCGGTGGAAAGCATGCCTCCCCATAGACCTCAAAGACTCTGACCGGCTTGGATTTGCCCTTAACTTTGATCACGTCCAGGACCCGGGTCCTGAAAATGCCCTGAGGCAGAGCCTGCTGCGTATACTCTGAAATCATCAGGCGCGTATTATACCTCTTATTTGCGCCTTCGAGCCGGGATGCGAGATTTACGGCATCACCTATTACCGTGTAGTCAAAGACCTGGTCCGAGCCCATATTGCCGATAATCATCGGGCCTGTGTTGATCCCCACTCGACACCGGAGTTCCGGAAGGCCGTCGTTTCGCCAGGCCGGATGCAGTTGCTGAAGCCGTTTCTGCATCTCGAGGCCGGCTCTCACCGCCCTTTCGGCATGGTCGGGCATGGGGAGCGGCGCTCCGAACTCCGCCATGATGGCATCGCCCTCGAACTTATCTATGATTCCTCCGTTAGTCAAAATGATCGCGGTCATCTCCGTCAGGTACTGGTTCAATAGATGCACCAACCGGGCCGGGGGCAGGTTTTCCGAGATCGTGGTAAAATCCGCGAGATCGCAGAAAAGCACGGTAATTATTCTTTCCTCGCCGCCCAATTTGAGCATGTTGGGATTGGAAATAAGAGCGTCAACCACCTTCTCCGGAACATACCTGGAGAAAGCGTTCCTGATGAAAGAGCGCTCTTTTCCAACCGCCAGTTCGACGGCGGCCACCAAGCCAAAGAAAAAAATGAGAATACTGGCCTCCACTGTAACAATCGGGACCAGGTAAAAATGAATGAACTCAATCCAGGTGAGCCCGGCGACTCCTGCAGAAATGGCGATACCGCTCCCATAGAGTGCCCAGGAAGATCTCAGGCATGCGGCAAGTCCAAGTACGGCGCAGGCCACCCATATCAGCGCCAGCACGCGCCTTGAGGTCCATTTGTCATAAAAGCTGTTGGTGAGCATTCCATTGAGCAGAGAGGCATGGACAAGGATGAGCGGCTCTTCGCTGGCAAGCGGGGTTTGGCCGAGGTCAGACACCCCGGTCGAAATGTCGCCTATCAATACCAGCTTGCCTTCAAACATCTCGATAAGATTTCCCCGGAGCTTTTCAGACTCCTCATCTTTCAGGAGATCCTCGGATTCTATTTTCACGAACGAGTTTTTCCAAGTCTCGGGGAAAGGAATGAATGCGCACCCACGGTCATCTATGGGGATGACGACATCCTGCTCCAAATCACCCTCTCCGCCGGCGGGAATGATTATCCTGCGGCCCCACTCCACGACGACTTTTTCGAAGGGCACTTTCACATAATTCAGGAATACCGCGAGGCTAAGGGTTGGGAAGTAATTCTCGTCAACCTTCAGCAACATGATTGCATGCCGGTTAACCCCATCGGGATCGCTTAACCCGCTGATATGCCCGAAGCTGCGGGCAACTTCGGAAAACCGGTCCGATTGCATAAGGGCCTTTGTGCCGTAGTAAGGCCTTGACTCCCCATGCTCGATTGGTTTTCTAAGAGATTTGGAGCGGAATTGTTCAAACGATCCTCTCCTCTCCCATCGAAAGGGCGAGGGCGTCTCGACATATGTGAGGCCAATCGGCAGGCAGACCGAACCAAGTTTCCCGATCGACTCGGCAAGCAGGAGATCGGAATCGGCATCGGCAGATCGAGCGAAAATGAGGTCATAGGCGCAGCCGGCCACATCCAGCCGGGACAGGGCTTTGTTTACTTCGGCCACAAACCTTCGGTCCAAAGTACTATTTCCAAAATAATCATAAGTCGTGTCCGAAATGGTGACGATAGCCACGAGCGGAGATTGCTCCGGCCCGTAACCATGCCCTACCGACTGCCGGTAGAAGAGATCCAGAATCTTGAAATCGTACTGGTTCCAAACGACGCTGAAGCCCAAAATGACGGATGTTACAGTCATGATCAGGACCGTGGCCGTCACTGCGATGATTCTTAGCAGTCGCTTACTTTTTAATGTCAAACTCATACCGCTTCACAAGAATGGTATTCCCACTATAAATTGGGAGTCCACGGATAATAGAATCATCCCTTTTGCCGGCGGTAAGCTCACGCACATTTCCGTCTATAGGGGAAGGTTTATCGGGTTTTTGGCTGAGATCGATCTTTCCCCGTTCGAGGAGCTTCTTTTCCATAGCGGCCCAGCTATTATATGGCACTTTAGACTTGAACAGGGCCGAAATATCATTGAGTTTGACGGTGCTGCAAATGATGGTAAAGGCCTCAGTCGGGCTCTCTCCGTCCGCTTCATAAAATTCCGGGAGCCCGGGCAGCACGATCTGAGCACCCGGGATCACCTCTTCAAACGCTCCCAATAGAGTCACCGTTTTGTGGTCGGTATGGACTACATAAACATGGCAGGCCTCTTCAGATTGTATATAGATACGAAACCGGTCCCCGAGCTTGATCCTCTCCTGCGCTCTGGCGCGAATTAATTGTTCTCCGGAATCGATTAGTATACCGATCCTGGCGCTAAGCATGCCGGGCTGCGAAAAAACGGCGGCGACATCCATTACCAGAAGGGCAGCCACGATACAAAAGGTCCGGATCAAGTTTAAAGTTTTCGCCATCTTTCGCTCCTTTTGAATCCCCGGCCTGAGGATCCTTGCGCCCGAAGCACACCTGAGAAAGGAATGCGCCGGGTAAATATTTCCGGACAAAGCGCCTATCGGTCAGTTGGATGAAACCTCCGCCAACGCCGGCCTCCAGCCAGGGTTACAAATCCGTTGGCGTAGTCTGATCCAGATCGACATCTTTAGATAATACTCCAGAAGGCGGATGCAGCCAAAAGCTCTTTTCATCATTTCATGGTGCTTACGATCATGTGAACATTTCAGGACGCTGCTGAAAAACAGAATATCGTCCGTTTTTGCATGGATTTCCACCACCGATTATCCCTTTGACATGCCAATCCTCCCGACTGTATCTTATTTGTAACCTGCTAAACTCTTTAATACCGTCATATCCATGCGCTACAACAAGCACGGGAGGAAGGACACCATGGCCGAAAGGTTGCTGAGTATCCTGGTACTAGCGTCAATATGCATGGGGCTGCTGTTTGTGCCCTCCTCCACCGCGGATGACCGGGGGTTAATACGGCGAAATGCGGAAACCTCCGCTTCGACGGGGGACCGCGTGGCGCTGGTGATCGGCAATGCCGCCTATAAAAATGCGGCCCCACTTTCGAATACGATCAATGATGCCGTCATTATGGCGGACGCGCTCAAAAACCTCGGGTTCGAACTGGTGGGAGGCAAGGCTCAGACTAATCTGGATAAAAGCGGGCTTGACAATGTCATCAGGAAATTCGGGGAAACCATAAGGGGTAAAAGAGTAGCCTTCCTTTACTACTCCGGGCATGGGGTCCAGGTAGACGGCAGGAACTATCTTATACCAACGTCGGCCAACGTCGCCTCCAGGACGGACGTCAAGTATGAGTTGGTCAATGTAGACAACGTCCTGGAGGATATGAACGCTTCGGGAACGAAGGTCAATATCATAGTCCTGGATGCCTGCCGCAACAACCCCTTCGGAGATACGGGATTGCGGGGTACGGTATCGGGCCTGGCCGTTATGGATGCGCCGAGCGGGACCCTGGTCGCCTATGCAACCGGTCCGGGGAAGACCGCAGCCGATGGCGTTGGAAAGAACAGTCCGTACACTGAATCACTTGCCCGCATCATTAAAGAGCCGGGGCTTGACATTGAGGACGTATTCAGGGAAGTGGGCAAGGATGTTCAGCTCAAGACGGGAGGCGTACAGGTTCCATGGAAAATGGACAGCCTGACGGAAAAATTCTCTTTCAGAGCGACCGGCAATGTAGAGGGATCGTTCCAAACAGCGGGCGGGCCCGGTCCGGCCTCCGTGCCGCCGAAGCCTGAAACGCCAAGAACAGGCTCAATCAATGTGAAATCGACTCCTACAGGGGCTGTCGTATATGTGAACGGCGCCAAGAAGGGGCTCACGCCAATGACTCTCAGTGGGCTTTCACCCGGCAGCGTGGGGTTGAAAGTTGTTCATGACGGCTATGAAATGGTGGAAGACACAGTGCAAATAGAGTCGGGCAAAGAGGAGACAATGAATTATAAGTTGGCAAGGGCAGTCGCAGCAGCGGCGCCAACAAAGCCAGGCACGGAAACCCGGGTCAAACCGCCGTCAATCACCACAGGCTCAACGCGGCGGGAATGGAAAGATCCAACCACGGGTATGGAATTCATATGGGTGGAGGGGGGGACGTATCGGATGGGTTGCGGGCTGGGGCCAGGCTATTGCCAAGCCAATGAGTCACCGGAGCATGAAGTGACGGTGAGTGGTTTTTGGATTGGGAAATATGCCGTAACCCAGGGGCAGTGGCAGAAAGTTATGGGGAGTAATCCGTCGGGCTTCCAGAAAGGAGACAACTATCCTGTCGAGACGGTGTCCTGGGATGATGCGAAGGCGTTTATCCTGAAGCTGAACGGCAAGAGCGGATGCGCGTTCCGGCTGCCTACCGAGGCCGAATGGGAGTACGCCGCCCGGAGCGGCGGGAAAGCGGAGAAGTATGCCGGAGGAAACGATATAGATGCTGTAGCGTGGTATGTCGCAAACAGCGGAAAATCGACGCACCCCGTTGGAACCAAAGCCCCTAATGGCCTGGGAATATACGATATGAGCGGAAACGTATGGCAATGGTGTGAGGACGTATACGATGCCAATGCTTATGAGAAGCATCAGCGCAATAACCCCATATCTACCAGCGGCGGCTCCGTCCAGGGTCTTACGGGGCGGTTCCTGGTCCCGCGACGCGGCATGGGCGCGTTGCGTCTTCCGCGGCCACTGGGAACCAGCCTCCCACGGCTTGGGGGGCTCCCTGGGGGGCAGCGGCCTGGGCTTGCGCCTGGTGAAGACTGATTGACCTTTCAACGTTGTCAGTCACGTGGAAACGCAACCTCTAAAGAATTACTTCGGTTGATGGTTTTCAGCCACCGATGATTTTAGCCCTTTTACAAACAACTTAAGAATGGTGATGCGTGATTCCGCAGTCGTTTTGCATTCAAATTGCGGTCAGCCGGCATAGCGCTCGCTTGATGCAAGTCCTCCTGGTTACTGCGGCAGTGCTTATAGTATCGGGCATTTGCGCCGCGCAGACGGATGCTCCGGGAGAACGTGTTACTATTCCAGGCGCCGCAATCCCCGGCTGGGGACAGGTGGATGAGGTTATTGGCCGCTTTTGGCGGCCTGCCGGGTCGATGACCAGGGGGCCGGCCGTACTGATCCTGCACGGCGGTGGCGGAGTAGACGGACGTGGCGCCTTTTATGCCAGGGCGTTGCAGGAAGCCGGCATAGCAACCCTCGAAATAACGATGTTCCAGTTCGGCTGTCCGCCAAAAGCCGGCCCCCGGGCAACTATGCCGCACGCATCGGCAGCGCTCAGGTGGCTTGGCGGGCAGCCTGCCATTGACGCTAAGAGGTTGGGGGTAATGGGCTTTTCCTGGGGCGGAGTGATGACTGTGCTGTTATCGAGCCAACTGGTGCAGGAACGCCTTGGAAAAGATGTTCCCAGGCCGGTCGCTCTTGCGCCGCTCTACCCGGTTTGCTCCGCTATCGCCCGCATGGTGAAAAACCCTGAGCGCGCCTGCTATAATGCCCAGACTCGGATGAGCGCGTCGCCTATGCTAATAAATGTCGGCACCGACGACGATTATGAGGAAGGCAAACGTCCTTGTGACGCGCTTATCGCAATGTGGCCGGCTGCGGCGCGAGAACAGGTAACAGTAAACTACATCGAGGGCGCAACCCATGCCTTCGATTACCAAAAGGCGGCGGTGCGGTTCTACGATGGGTTATCGCACGCCGGACGCGGCGGCATGGTCCGCCTCGTCCCGAGTCCCAAAGATGCGGATGAAACGCGCAAAGCAGTCGTTAGTTTCTTCGTCAAGCGCCTGAATCCCTGATTGGAATGCAACCCCGCTTTCGAATACGATCGATGATGCCGTCATTATGGCGGATGGACTCATAAGCCTTGGGTTCGAACCGGCAGGAGGCTGGGCTCAGACTAATCCGGACAAAGGCGGGCTTGGCAATGTCATCCGGAAAGTCGGGGAGACCATAAGGGGTCATAAAAATGGCAAAGGCAGGGCCGGTAGCGGCGGCCTTGCCTTTGTCCAGTTTGTTGCCGGTCGATGGCGCCTAACCCGGGAAGCGTCTCAGAAATCCGATAGCACCTGCGAGGCCGGAACCAAAAAGCAGAAAAGTCGCCGGAATCGGGGTGGCTGAGCCGACCGTAGGGGTAGGGGCAGCGTCGGTGAGATACACTGGGAGGCACCCGCTCGGGGTATTCAGGAGCCAATCATCGGGGTCGCCGAGATTAGTAATAACAGGCTGAAAAACTGTATACTGAGCCGGCCCAGTTTGTTGATAGTAGTACAGCCCAAATTGATCGGTCGAGCCGAGGTTGAGCAACGGGTTGCCGCCGGCGGTTTGGCCAGCATAGACGTACCAATTACTGCCATTCTGTGCAATCGTAAAATCCGTTTCCCCTGCCGAGAATGGATTACCCGCACTCCCCGGCATTGTAAGCAGCACTGCACTACCGGGAGATGTGGTATCCTGGGTGGCTCCCACAGCATTGATGTAAAGGTAACCCGACATTGTGCAATTCTGCGGCGTGAAAGAAAAAACATTCTGGTCATTGGTGATTGTCGGCGTCCACAATACATAGTCCGCGTTGGCATGCGAAGCAGCGCCAAGCGCCACGCCCAGAATCAGGAGAAACGCCAGAGGTAACGTCCGTAATTTCATACCTCATCCTTACAGAGTAGCATGATTTCTACATGTTTTCCTGATTTTCCCACCTCACCTGCTTGCAACCGGGTGAGGCGTTACGGTCGCGGTCCCGCCCCGCACGGCAGTTCCCTCGTCCTGCAGGAGAACACCCCTAGCCTATATGTTATGGCAGCCCGGCTGTCTCTGAGGACGAGACCCACAGCTTTCCGTCCCCACCTCGCGATGGGTTTGGCTTTATCGAATATGGCGCCCTGATGAATCGAATGCACTGTCTGATTTTTTCCTCGGGTATTACATGAAAAAAGCCCGGGCATGAACGTGTCATTCATCCAGCGCGCGCTAACCGGATGAACGATACAAACATGCCCGGGCTTTCTGGTCCCCTATCCGCTAGTGGTCAGCAAAGTGCCCACGTCGTGACTCTTGCCAAGACGCATCTAATCTACTCCATTCCCATGAACCTTTCATGACGGCGTCGTGACAATTGCACTATAAATTGGATGTGCCCGCTAACCATTCTCAGATAATGACCAGTAGCGTTTGCGAACCTGGTCCATCTCAACCATCTTAAGTTTCGATGCGTGTATGCCGAGTAAAAAGAATGGCGCGGAGCAATGAGAAAACTCATTCAAATCGATACTTAAGTAAAGAAAGACAAATCTTGTATCTATTATCTATCGAAGTGGGGCGGGGGGAGTTCGTGAGGCAATTAAGGAAATCCATTCTTGCACTGGCTGCCGCGGTCTCGCTGCTCCAGTGGTCTGTCGTACCGGCGGCATTGGCGGAGACGTTGGCCGCGAACCAGCTTCCGATCGGACAAGTTATCGCGTCTGTAACGGCCCAGCCGGACGCCGGGCCGGACATCCGGCGATACTTCATTGATCCTGCCAGGGAGCCCCAACTGTCGAAGAGTGCGATCACGCAGTTGCTGCGGGAAAAAATCAAATATGTTTTCATTATTTTCAATGAGAACCACTCGTTCGATAACGAGTACGGCACATTTCCGGGCGTAAACGGGATCTATTCGGACGGCCTGCAACCACGTTCTCCAGCCAATACGCCGGGCTTTACCCAGACTTACCATGACGGCACCACCAATGCGGACGTCACGGTCCAGCCGTTCCGTGTCGGTCCGGAGTATAATTCGAGCGTCATAGACGGCTGCAACAATTCGCACGACGCGTACGTAGAAAAGACCAACGTCGATCCAGCGACAGGCGTGGCGCGGATGGACCAGTTCGCCAATGTAGAGTACAACAGCTACGCATCGTCTACTTCGCCTTCCTCCACAGGTAGCGAGGCCCAGGGAATGCAGTTCGCGCGCGTGGTCATGGCGCACATCGACTGCGACACAATTCCGTTCTACTGGCAGTGGGCCAGCCGCTTCACGATTTTCGACAACTTCTTCGCGGCCGAGGATGCGACCTCCACCCCGAACGCGATTGCGATGATCGCGGGGCAGTCGGGCGAAACGCAGTGGGTCAAGCACGGCACGGCCGGCCAGACCTACACCGGCGTGAACGGCAACCCCGCCAACAGCGGCACGACTCATGGACCGCCGATTAACGCCGGCAACGAACCCTTCTACGGGTCGCTGTTCGACTCAACGACGGTCAACAGGATGCCCATGAGTTCGAGTCCGTATGAGAACACAGCCGTCAGCAACATCGCCTCCAACCTGACCTTCGCCAGCCTGCCTCTAACCTTCCAGGGTAGAAATATCACCAGCGTCATGGATAACAACCTGATCCCGGGGTTCGACCTGCCGGACATCCAGCAGGATATCCCTTATATCCAGCATCTTCGGACCAAGCCCGTCAACTGGGGCTGGTACCAGGAGGGCTACGACCTCGAAGCGAGCGACGGGAACGGGCCGGCCTCGCATCTTAACTATGTCACTCATCACAACGGGGCACAGTATTTCGGCTATCTTGCCGACACGCCGCGGCTGCGCCCGAACTTCCACGGCCTCACCGACTTCTTCACCGACATGGCGAACAAGTCGCTGCCTCAAGGCGGTGTGTTTTACATCCGCGGCGGCTACGGGAACCAAATGGGGCTGTCGCCGCCGATCACTAACCCGAATACACCGGAGCCTGAAGCCGTCCAAATCCGACAGATCAAGATCGGCGACGACGACCACCCGGCTTACGCCGACCGGCAGATCAGCGAGGCCATGGCGGCCCGCGTGATCAACGCGATCGCGTCGAATCGGAAGATTTGGAAACAGTGTGCGATCATTATCGCATACGACGAGGGGGACGGCTCCTACGACCACGTCCCGCCACGTGTCCTCTCCTACGGCCCCGATTCCAAGCCGCTTGCCAGGGGAGTTCGCATCCCGTTGATCCTCATCTCGCCCTATGCGCGGACGCACGTCGTCTCGCACGCCGAATGCGACCATAACGCCGTGATCGAGACGATCAACGCGATCTTCGGACTGCCGGCCCTCGCCAGCCTCCCCGACGAGGCCGAGGCGCTCGCGATGGGCAACTCTGCGGAGTTCAACCAGCTCGGCCCCCCGGGATTTCAGCAGAAGTATCTGGGACCGCGCGACATAAACTCGAAGATAACTGATAGCCTTCTGTCCGGCTTCGACCCGAGACGTTTGCTGGGCATGTCTCCACCGCTTCCGGCTTCGCTTGCGATGATCCCGGATAACGTCGTGACCTCGCTGCCCCATTACGGAGGCAATGGCTGCCAGGCGATCGGCATCACGCCGGAGGATGTCCGGCAGGGAATCGCCGCCAATCCTCCCGCCGGCTTTAATCCGCTGCCGACCACCTATCCGATACTACCAACTGAATAACCACAAGGATCGACGGGGGCGTCCGTGCGGGCGCCCCCATCCTCTATTTGGCGCCGCGTGTCGCCGGTGATACGGGAAAATCGCCGCATCGTTCTACCGCATCCTTTTGAATCGGCACATTCGGAAACCAGTTGCAGTTCTTCACGGCCGAAAAAGTAGCGGGTTTTAGTGGAAATACCGCTGGTTACAAGTTTTACGTCTTATGAATCCTCTAAAGTTTCGATGTATATATGCCGAATAAAAAAATGGCGCGGGGCAATAAGAAAAATTCATTCAAATTGATACTAATACGAATTCGCTGTCATACATTAAACTATAATTGTATACTCCCTCCCTGAATAACTCATCAAGGAGGGGGACCGAAGATGAGAAAGACGACTATTAAGAACCATCTTGAGCAGGAACAGATTCGAAAGGAGATGCAAGGCTCGGAGACAAGGGAGCAGTTCCAGCGCTGGCAGGCTATTTATTTGTTGGTCAAGGGATTGCGGGTTGAACAGGTTGCTGAGTACGTCGGCGTAGCCAAGGGCACAATTCATCAGTGGGTATTCCAGTATAATCACCAGGGTCCTGGATCTTGTTCCCTTCAGGGACGAGGAGGAAGGCGATTCGGCATAATGTCAGTTGAGGAAGAGGCGGGTCTGCTTGAAGGCATCCGGGCTGAAGCCGAAAGAGGCGAAATAGTAGGCGCCTTTTGGCTTCGGGAGATGGTGGAAAAAAGGCTGGGCCATGAAGTGTCGAAGGATTATCTCTACGATCTTTTGCACCGCCATGATTGGCGAAAGGTCGTGCCTAGGCCGCGACATCCTAATGCTGACGTGGAGAAACAAGAGGAATTTAAAAAAAATTTCCGGAGCTGGTGGCAACCGCCAGCCAGAGTTTCCCGCCGGAAGACGTCCGGCCATTGAAAGTGTTCTTTCAGGACGAAGCACGGTTTGGAAGGATTTCAAACCTCTTCAGTTGCTGGGCGCCTGAAGGTGTTAGACCTGTCGTTCAGGCTCAGATCATAAGGCAATACACCCATATCTTCAGTGCGGTATGCCCACATGATGGTGAATCGTTCTCTTTGATCTTGCCATACGCGGACAGTGAGTCGATGGAAATTTTCATGGAGGGATTATCCGAGCAGTATAGCCAGCACCGTTTGATCCTCGTGATGGATCAGGCTGCATGGCATCGGACATCCAATCTTAAAAAGTTTGCAAACATCCGGATTATTTACCTTCCGCCTTATTCGCCGGAGGTGAACCCGACAGAGCATTTATGGGAACATATCAGGGAGAAATATCTGCGGAATGGCTTTTGGCTTTCGATGGAAACTCTTGAGGATATGCTTGAAAGGGCCCTTGTTTTAGTGGAAAAGTCAAAGCAGATAGTCCAAAGCCTGGTGGGGTTTCATTGGACTTTAGTTTAGTTTTTGATAGCGAACTGGTATAAGTAAAGAAAAACAAGTCGTTATCTATTATTATCGAAGCGGGGGGAGTTCATGAGGCGATTAAGGAAATCCATTCTTGCACTTGCTGTTGTGATTTCGTTGCTACAGTGGCCTGTCATTCCGGCGGCATTGGCGGAGACGTTGGCCGCGAACCAGCTTCCGATCGGACAAGGTATTCCGTCCGTAACGGCCCAGCCGGACCCCGGGCCGGACATCCGGCGATACTTCATCGATCCTGCCAGGGAGCTTCAACTGTCGAAGAATGCGATCACGCAGTTGCTGCGGGAAAAAATCAAATATGTTTTCATTATTTTCAATGAGAACAACTCGTTCGATCACGAGTACGGCACGTTTCCGGGTGTCAACGGCATCTATTCGGACGGCCAGAAACCACGTTCTCCGAGCAATACGCCGGGCTTCACAGAGACTTACTATGACGGCACGACCAATACAAACGTCACGGTCCAGCCGTTCCGGGTCGGACCGGAGTATAATTCGAGCGTCATGGACAGCACGCAGCATAACCACCTCGCGGTCGCACAAAAGATCGACGTTGATCCGGCGACAGACGTGCCGCGGATGGACAAGTTCGCCTATGTAGAGTACAACACCTATGCATCGTCTACTTCACCTTCCTCCTCAGATAACGAAGCCGAAGGAAAGCAGTTCGCGCGCCTGGTCATGTCTCACATCGACTGCGACACCATTCCGTTTTTCTGGCAGTGGGCCAGCCGCTTCACGATCTTTGACAACATCTTCGCGACCGAGGACACGGGCTCCACGCCGAATGCGATTGCGATGATCGCGGGGCAGTCGGGCGAAACGCAATGGGTAAAGCACGCCGGCGAGAACCCCGTCCAGATAACCGTTAACGGCATCACCGGAACGCCTGTGTTACCGCCGATTGTCGTCGACAACGAGCCCTTCTACGGCTCGCTTTTAGATTCGACGCCGGCCAATTTCAAAATGCCCATGAGTCTGAAAGACCTTGCGACCACTCTCGTCGAAGATCAACCCACTAACGTCACCAACATCGCCACCAACCTGACCTTCGCCACCCTGCCGCTGACCTTTCAGGGCAGGAATATCGGCAGCGTAATGGCTCAGAACCTGAACCCGGCTTTCGACCTGCCGGACATCCAGCAGGATATCCCTTACATCAAGCATCTTCGAACCAAGCCGGTCAACTGGGGCTGGTACCAGGAGGGCTACGACCACGAAGCGAGCGACGGGAACGGGCCGGCCTCGCATAATTACTATGTCACCCATCACAACGGGCCACAATATTTCGGCTATCTTGCCAACACGCCGCCGTTGCGCCCGAACTTCCACGGCCTCACCGACTTCTTCACCGACACGGCGAACAAGTCCCTGCCTCAAGGCGGTGTGTTTTATATCCGCGGCGGCTTCGGGAACCAAATGGGGCTGTCACCGCCGATCACTAACCCTAATACGCCGCACGATGAAATCGTCTTAATCGAAGCGACTAAGTTCGGCGACGACGACCACCCGATTTACTCCGACCGGCAGATCAGCGAGGCCATGGCCGCCCGCGTGATCAACGCGATCGCCTCGAATCCGAAGATTTGGAGACAGTGCGCGATCATTATCACATACGACGAGTCGGACGGTTTGTACGACCATGTCCCGCCACGTGTCCAGGCCTATGGCCCCGATTCTACCAGCACCGATTTGATACCGCTTTCTAGGGGAATTCGCGTGCCGCTGATCCTCATCTCCCCCTATGCCCGGACGCACGCCGTCTCGCACGTGGAGGGCGATCATAACGCCGTGATCGAGACGATCAACGCGATCTTCGGACTGCCGGCCCTCGCCAGTCTGCCCGACGAGGCCCAGGCGCTTGCGATGGGCGACTCTGCGGAGTTCAACCAGTACGGCCCCGCGGGATTTCAGCAGAAGTGCCTGGGACCGCGCGACATAAACTCGACGATATCTGATAGCCTTCTGTCCGGCTTCGACCCGAGACGCCTGCTGGGCATATCTCCGCGGCTTCCGGCCTCGCTTGCGATGATTCCGGACAGCGTCATAACATCGCTGCCCCATTACGGCGGCAATGGCTGCCTAGCCATCGGGATCACGCCGGAGGATATCCAGCAGGGAGTCGTCGCCAATCCTCCCGCCGGTTTTAACCCGCTGCCGAGCACCTGGCGGGAAGGCAACTGAACAATCACAAGGGCCGGTGGGGACGCCGCGCGGGCGCCCCCGTCCGCTCCTGGGGCCGCGCATCGTTCCACTATTTCATAACTTTCGCCTACGGAGGCTATATGCGTATATTGCCATTCCTGCTGACCATGCTCCTTGTCTGCTGTTCGATCTCCGACGCCGCGGCGGGCAGCGTCGCCGAGCGCGTGAAAGCGCGCGGTCTCGTGCGCTGCGGAAGTGTCGAGCGGCCGGGCCTGGCGGGCCCTGACGGTAAGGGCGGCTGGACCGGCCTCGAAGTCGATGTCTGCCGCGCGGTAGCCGCAGCGGTTCTCGGCTCCCCCGAACGCATTGACTATCATAAATACGATGCGCCGAAGGACTTCGACGCCGTGCGCAACCAGCAGGACGATATCTATTTTCTAACGGGTTCCGAGATCGCAAAGCAGAAGCTGGCCGGTAAAGTGCTGCCCGGCCCCACCGTCTTTGTGGAATCTCAAGCGGTAATGGCGCCGGTCAACTCAGCCGAGCAACATCTCGACGAGTTTGCCGGGAAGAGTATCTGCTACATGATCGCAAGTCCGGCCGAGCGGACCCTGAATGCGTATTTCGATTCCATCCACAAAACCTGGTTCCGTCGGGGCTTCACCGAGGACGGGGAAATGAACGATGCCTACAACGTGCAGAACTGCCACGCCGTAGCCGGCGAGATTACGACCCTCGCAGAGACCCGCCTGGACCCCGGGGTGAACCATCTGTCGAGCCGCATCCTTCCTGAGGCTCTGGCGGTCTTCCCGGTGATGGCCGCCACGGGAACCGACGACGCGCAGTGGTCATCGATCGTCACATGGACGGTGCACACGCTGGTCAGCGCGGAGAGGCCGGAAACGCCGTGGTATCTGGGAGGCGCGGGGGCGATGCCGATCGCTGCAGATGAGCTGGGTCTGGACAAGGACTGGCAGCGCCGTGTTTTAACCGCCGTCGGCAACTACGGCGACATTTTCGAGCGCAATCTCGGCAAGGGGTCGGCACTCAAGCTGGATCGTGGCCTCAATGCAAACAATATCGGCGGGGGACTTCTCCTGGGTCCTTTTGTCGAGTGACGTTGCAGAGGGCGCGAGGAGACACATGACAGCCTGACAGATGTGGTTTTTCCCGATTCACCCATTCACCTACCTAACGGGCGTCAACATCTCCGGGTTTTTCGTCTCGTCTTGCGCCATGAGTCCCAGGAGGAGCTTGAAAACCGGACCTGGCCGACCGTCTCCAATCCTGTTTCCATCATATTCGACGACGGGAAGGATAGCGAAGGAAGTCCCGAAAATCATAACTTCAGCGGCGTCGCATGCTTGTTCGGGAGTTATATCCGCTTCGGCCGCAGCGCTAAGTCGGGTGTCGGTCAATCCCCCGGCGATCTCCATTACGCGCGTTACCGTAATCCCACGCAGAGTGCGCGAGAAACGCGGAATGAGCAATTCGCCCTTTTTCGTTACGATGCCTACGTTTTCCGTCGACCCCTCGGCAAGGAATCTGTTCTCATCGAGTGAAACGGAAAAATCGGCGCCTCGTTCCACCGCATCTTTTTTCATCAGCACATTCGGAAGGTAGTTGCAGTTTTTCACCGTCGCAAAATAGTCGGTTTTAAGGGGAATGCCGCTGGTCACAAGTTTGACGCCTCTTTCATATTTTTCAGGGGCAGTAGGTACATGGGCGACCACTATTACATAAAGCTGGCTGCCAATGGTATCATAGGGATTCGCGGAAAAGCTGCCGGGGCCTCTGGATACGAAAAGCCGCACAAGGCACGTCCCCGTGTTTCCGGCCAGCACTGTCTCACGAATTATCTCGATGAGGCGGTCATCATCGACCGGCGGCTCGAGGAAAGATGCTGCCATCGAACGCTTCATCCTGTCGAGATGCCTGGCAAGAGCATAGATATTCCAGTCCGTGCACTTGAAAACTTCAAATACTCCGTCCCCCCGATGGACCATATGATCGTCAAGGGGCAGCATCATAAGGGCTGGATCGGTAATGATACCGCCATACCAGCTTGAGTAGACGGCAAGATAATTTGAAAGATAAGGCTGCCTCATGGTAAGTAATCTGTCTATTACCTGGTCGAAACTCAATAAGGGTACAATCATATATGCACTCCAGTCAGGAAAGCTCAGGGGAGTAAAATCTTATCCGGTTCTTTCGGCAGTATAGGTTTATCCGTCAGTCCGGGTTTTGCGGCCGCAAAAGCGCCGGCGCCCTGTTGCTCTATTCAAGTTAGTATATTATGTTCTCTTCGTCCATAACAACGGTGTTCCTGCCGGCAGTGCAGGGGCATGCAACCCGGTCTGATCGAGTCTGAATGAAAATAGAGTCTCTCGTTTTCGACTTTGACGGTACCCTTGCCGAATTACGGCTTGATTTTGCGGAAATGAAGCTGCGGCTGAACTCGCTTGCAGAAAGCTTTTTTGCCCCAACTCCGCCGCCGCCTTTCCTTCCCGTTCTGGAGCGGGTTACCTGGCTGGAGAATAGCATTCGACAATCATTTGGAGACCGGGCCAACGGGTTCAGGCCGCAGGCCATGACTCTAATTTGTGAAATGGAACTGCAGGCCGCAGCAAAGGGGGCGCTTTTTCCATTCACAAGGCCGCTATTGAAGGCCCTGGCTGAGAAAGGCGCTAAGACTGCAATCATAACCAGAAACTGTGACTCTGCGGTACGGCTCGTCTTTCCGGACGTCTCCAACTACTGCTCATTTTTTTCACGCGACCATGTCCCGTCCCCCAAACCAGATCCGGCTCATCTGACCCATGCGCTCGATGCCATTGGCGCAGCTCCGCAGTCGGCCATCATGATTGGCGATCATCCCCTGGACATTCAGACCGGCAGAGCTGCCGGGGTAATGACTGCCGGCGTCTGCAGCGGTAACAGCAACAGAGACGAACTCCTGCGAGCGGGGGCCGACTGGGTTGCAGACGATTGTCAGCAATTGATCGAGTTTTTCTCAAAAGAGGGGTTCATCTGAGAGATTGGAAGGGACATCTCTATGCAAACTTTGCCAAAATGCCTGCTGCTTCCGATAGACGGGACGAACGAGTCGCTTCGGCCGGTTGCATTCATCAGCCGGCTGTACCCGGTTTCAGAAGTCAGCCTGATTCTGTGCTACTTCTCTCCGCCGGTTCCGCCGGTCTACTCCGGTGATGTGGTCCCGTCCCGCGACCTGCTGAAAAAAAAGAGGGAATTTTTTCAAAGTCGTCAGGCGGATATACGCCGCATCTTCGATCATGCTAAAGACGCGCTGGTGAAGGCGGGTTTTTCCGAGGAACTGATACAGGAGCACGTTCAACAAGGGCAAATGAGTGTAGCAAAACAGGCATGCCTCCTTGCAGACATCAGGAAAGTCGATGCCGTTATTGTCCAGAAGCGGGTTTCAAGTGGCCTGGAGGGTCTTATCAAAGGGGATAGCTCATCGGCGCTTCTTGAGCACTGTCTGGCAAGTCCGGTCTGGTTCACCGAAGGCGAAATCGACCCGAAAAGCGCCGCAATATGCATTGTGGACGAGGACGCTTCATTGCGGATAGCAGACCATGCGGGCTACATGCTTTCCGGCGCCGGCGCCGAGTTTACGCTTCTGCACTCGGCCAGGAAGGCCGTGTATCCGGTTTCATGCCGCCCTTCCGAGGCAGTCGATAAGCTGGATGACTACGTCGATACGGCCGCGAGGCGCGGACAAGTCTCGTACCTGTTAGAGGCAGCCTCGATACTGGCCGATTACGGAGTCGACGAGAGCCGGATTCGGATAACGCTGATTCCCAACAGGGGCGATACTGCGGGGGAAATCCTTTCCTGGTGCGCGTCTAACGAGGTCGGAATCATAGGACTTGGGCATTCTCAGCCAGAGGGAATCTGGAGCTTTTTGAAAACCTCGGTTACCAGGAAAATCCTCCAGGATTTCAAAAACATGGCAGTCTGGGTAGCCCAGTGACGAAAAATCGAAGCAAAAATGCCGTATAATTTAGCAAGAGGGATTTCCAGCGCCCGCCTCGCGGGGATTCGAAGTCCCCGGCTGTGGCCCGGCCGCTTATCCGCGCACTCTCTTTCCCGCATCTGCCTGCCCGGTTGGTTGTTTCTTGGATTTCTTCGAGCCGCGCGCGGGCGGGGCACTGGTATCCTGAGCCGCTACGCGTTTTGGCGCGGGCTGGGTACCGGTATCCTGAGCCGCTGTACGTTTGGCCGCGGGCCGAGAGCGTTTCTTTTTCTTCAGGTCTTCGTAGGCAATGAGAATCGGGCTCGCCACAAACACGGATGAGTAACTTCCGGTCACTACGCCTATCAGCATCGCAAAGCTGAAATCGTGAATTACAGTGCCGCCAAAAAGGAAAAGACAAAGGATCACGAAAAATACGGTCATCGACGTCAGGACCGTTCGGCTTAGGGTCTGATTTATTGCTCCGTTTATCATGTCGCCGAATTTAAGCTTCTTGTCCTTGTTGCGATTTTCGCGGATTCGGTCGTATACGATAATCGTGTCGTTCAGCGAATAGCCGGAGAGAGTCAAAAGGGCGGCAAAAACCTCCAGGGAGAATTCTTTATTTACAAACGCAAAAATTCCAACCGTTATCAGAATGTCATGCACGAGTGAGAGCAGCGCGCCGAGGGCATATGGGAGCTTAAGAAACCAGCAGAGCGCAAGGGTGACAACAATTGCTCCCCCGATCAGGTATACAGCGCTTAACCCGATCGCCTCCAGCAGATAAATTCCCACTATCAGGACGCCTCCCATTATGAGGCTGCTTGTCCACTTGAATTCGAATCGTCCGGAAATATATATGGCGATCAGCAGTAAAGCGTAAAAGATGGCGTAGAGCGCCTTCTGCCGAAGATCATGCCCTACCTTCGGCCCCACCATTTCCACTCGCAATACCTGCTGCCCCGGCCCATAAGACTTGTTGAGTTCCCCTTCGATCTGGGTCGAAAGGCTCCCCAGTTCCTCGTGAATCGCGTCCGTGCGGACCAGGTATTCATTGTCGTTTTTCGAGCCTATCTGTTGGACGACAGCGTGTGATACGATCCCCTGGAGCGCGTTGCGAATATCGTCCGGATTGGTCGGCTTATCGAATTTCACCTGGATCAACGTGCCGCCGGCAAAATCGACGCCCATCTTGAGCCCGCCGCGCATAAACAGGGTAAGCAGCCCAAGAAGAATGATCGCGCCGGAAAGCATGAAAGCCTTGTAGCGCATTCCGACGAAGTTGATATTGATATCAGGTTTTATAAGTTGCATTCGCTTTCCTTATGGTTCTGTGCTAGATGCTCAGCTCTTTTACCCGCCGCTCGGTTAGAAGATAGTCAAAGATTATCCTGGTTACGAAGATCGCCGTGAACATGTTTGCCGCCAGACCGACGCTGAGGGTGACCGCAAAACCCTTCACCGGGCCGGTTCCGAACTGGTAGAGAACCAGCGCCGCGATCAGGCTCGTGACGTTGGCGTCCATGATCGTTATGGTTGCCCGGCTGTACCCCGTATCCACCGCCGCGCGCGGCGTCTTACCCAGCCGCAGTTCCTCTCGTATTCGCTCATATATCAGAACGTTTGCGTCAACGGCAATCCCGATGGTCAGGGCTATGCCGGCGATGCCCGGCAGCGTGAGCGTAGCTCCGACAAGGGCCATCGCAGCCAGGATGAGTAAGACATTCATGCCCAGAGCCATGTCTGCGATAGCTCCCGAAAAACTGTAGTAAACGATCATGAACAGGATGATGCCCAGTCCACCGACAGCCGAGGCCAGGATTCCACTCTTTATTGAATCCGCGCCCAGCGCCGGCCCCACAGTGCGCTGCTCGAGAATCTTGACGGGTGCAGGCAGCCTGCCGGTACGCAGGGCTATCGCCAGTACCTTGGCTTCTTCGTCAGTGTAGGAACCTTCGATGACAGCCGTACCGTTGGGGATGCGCTCCTTTATTACAGGATCGGAATAGACGACACCGTCCAGAACTATTGCCAGCTTGCGGCCAACATTGTCCGATGTGAGGCGGTCGAATATCTTGGCGCCCTGCGGATCGAAATTGAGCGAGATATGGGCCTCGCCAAACGATCGTCCGCCAATTCCAACTTTGGCATCCGTAATATATTGACCCGTAAGCACAGTCTTGTCTTCAAGGGGGACCTTGGATTCCGACATGTTTCGGTCCGACGGTCTCATCGGATAGAGCTTTACGCCCGGAGGGACTTTATTATCGCGGATTTCCTGCTCCGTAACGTTTTGCGCTACGAGCTTGAACTCGAGGACCGCCGTCTTCCCGATAAGGTTTATGGCTTCCTGCGGGTCCTTTATTCCTGGGAGTTCAATCAGTATCCGGTCAGCGGCCTCGGGCCGAATATCGGGCTCTCTCACCCCGAACTGATCGATCCTGTTCCGGATGGTCTCGAGGGCCTGGCCCACCGCCATGGTTTCAAGATCGTTGACTTTCTTCTGATCCATGGTGAGAAGGACCCTGGTCCCGTCAGGCGTGGTCTCGGTGGTAGCGGGCTTCAGCCATGGGAAATCACTTTTTATCGAGTCGTTGAAGTCATTCAACTGCTCGCTCGAAGGCAGAATCACCTCGATGTCCCACTTGCCCGTTTTGGCTACCTGTGTAAATCTTACTTTCTTCGCGCGCAGAGCATCCTTGATCTGCTCAACATACGTTTCGGCCGCATTTTCGACCGCCTTATCCGCTTCAACCTCCAGCACGAGGTGGATACCACCCTGGAGATCCAGGCCGAGGTGGATCTTATCCGGCAGGATAGCCGACAATCCCGGCAGGGGAGTGGAAGTGAAAGTGGGTATGAGGCAAAAAAGACCGGCAATAAGAATTACCGCAACTATAAGCGCACGAATTCCTAAGCTTTTCAATTACGTCCTCCAACTAACCGGGACCGTGTTCATAAGGAGCCGCATCCGGAAATATCAGGCCGGGAAGAGCCCCGGGTCCGGCGCATATTTCATCCGATCAGGATTCTTTGGCCGATTCTTTTTCAGAGGCCGCTTCGCCCTTTGAGATAAGCCCGCCGACCGCGCTCCGGTTGATTTTTACGCGCACTCTGTCGGCAATCTCGACGGTGAGAACATTCTCATCCAGACCGGTTATCTTGCCACGCAGTCCGCCGGCGGTGAAAATCGTATCGCCCTTCTGAAGGTTCGCCAGCATTTGCTTTGTCTCTTTCTGCCGCTTCTGCTGAGGGCGAATCAGCAGAAAATAAAAGATCGCAAGCATTGCGACCATGAGAAACATCGGATTGCCAGGGTTTAACAATCCGGCCAGCCCGCCTGCGCCCCCGGCGGCGTCCTGTGCGAACGCTTCGGCAGCATACGCCAATCCAGCAAAAATCATCGGTTTCCTCCAGGATTTGAATATCTTGAAGCTGCTGCTTCCATTCCATGCCAGTATTTTAACGTCAAACTAAAGCTCGAAATTAAACGATATTCCCAGATGAATGTCAATCCGTAACGGAAAAAATATCGCGGCAAGATACTCCGCCGGAAATGCTTTTGTTCGGGAACAATAGAGAACTCGCGATGTTTGAAGTTATGGCGATCATTGCGTGAACCAGTCCCCTCCGCCAAAAATACGGGGAGGCAGTCTCTCTGGTTTGAGCTTATGTGGCGGCGGCCGGCGGGCCGGGAGCCTTAGGCGCCGCCGTAGGTAGTGCCCACCCTGGCTCCGGTCCAACCGCTTAAAGCCCGACTTTTTTTCTCATCTCACTCGTGATTAGCTGCCGAATCGAGAAATAGTCAGCCCAGGGATCCTCTTTTAGTGTTGTCAATCTGCGCCGGATATTGTGGATGTTGTAGCTGTCCGGCTTCAGGCCTGCAGTGAGTTCATCCCATGCCACAGGTGTCGATATGGGCGCGCCTTTCCTGCTCCTTGTCGAATAGGCCGCTATGCTTGTCGCTCCGCGCCCGTTTCTCAGATAATCGATGAAAATCTTGCCCTTGCGCTTCTCCTTGGACATGGTGGCGATATATTCTGTGGGGGTCTCCCGGACGACGCTCTCCGCAACTGCCCTGGAAAACGCTTTGACCGTATCCCAGTCAGCTTCAGGCGTGAGAGGGGCCACTATGTGCAGCCCTTTGCCGCCGGTTGTCTTCACAAAGCTTGCCAGACCCAGTTCTGAAAGCCGTTCGCGCATAAGCAGGGCAGCCGTGATCACGCCCGGCCACTCGACTTCAGGGGCGGGATCAAGGTCGAAAACCATCATGTCGGGCTGCTCCAGGTTATCTTCCCGGCTACCCCAGACATGTATTTCCAAGGCCCCCATCTGGACAAGCGCTATGACCCCGTCGAGATTGTCGGCAACGCAGTAGTACACCCGTCCCTCTTTTTCCATTATCGGAATGGACCTGAGGACATCAGGGATCGCATCCCCGAGGTGCTTCTGAAAAAAGCATCCCTTTCCCCGTCCTTCCGGGCAGCGTACGAGTGTAAGCGGACGCTTTGCCAGATGAGGCGTTATCCACTCGGCTATATCGGCGTAGTATTCGGCCAGTGCGCGCTTGGTAATCCCGAGTTCCGGATAAAGCACCCGATCTGGATTCGAGAGGGTCACGCTCGATGCACTTGCTTCATGGGTCTTTGGTTTGTCCCCCCCGGGTGGCTTTGGATCTGCCGATGTCCGGGTTTCCTCTGCAGCGCCGCTCGAAGTTTTTTGCTGAGAATGTTCCCGGACAACATCTCTTGGGCTTTTGTCCTCTCTTAATCCTTTAAAAGAGGGGTGACGAAGAACGCCGTCCTCTGTCCAGGCACTGAATTCCACTTCGGCCACGAGTTCCGGCCTGGTCCAGTGTGCTCCTTTTGCCTCGTAACCGGCGGGAGGATTGACAAATGGCGGCTTGCCGGTTTCCATTGCCCTGAGCCGTTCGGAAAGAAATTCGAGAGTTTCCTCGTTAAAACCCGTGCCTACCTTTCCCGAATAGACCAGTCCGCCGTTCGGATCAAAGTATCCGAGCAGCAGCGCTCCAAAGCCGGCCCTGGCTCCTCCCGGATCGGTGTACCCTCCGATGACGAACTCCTGCCTCATAAAGCATTTCACCTTGAGCCAGTTTCTTGACCTCCGTTGCTCATAAATGCTATCGGACCTTTTAGAGATTATGCCCTCCAGCCCGAGCCGGCATGCGTTGTCAAAAACGGCCTCCGCCTGTCCTTGGATATGGTCGGCATAGAGGATCGGCGAACCCTCACGCAGAATGCTTCTCAAAAGCTTTTTTCGCTCTACGAGCGGGGTTTGCGTTACGTCGTAGCCCGCGCAGAAGGCAATATCGAAAACAAAGTAAGCAAGCCTGCCGCTCCGGATTCCCTGGAGGATGTTCTGAAGCGCCTGAAAATCGGTCCTACCATGCTGATCGATAACGACAATCTCTCCGTCCAGAATTGCGCTTTCAACCGGAATTTGAGCTGCAGCTTCGGCTATTTCGGGAAACTTGTCCGTCCATTGCTTTCCGTTTCGGGAAAAAAGCCTCGCCCGCCCACCCGATAGCACACACAGGATTCGATAGCCGTCGTATTTTATTTCATGGAGCCAGTTTTCACCCTGAGGCGGTTTGCTGACCAATGTAGCGAGCTGGGGATCAATAAAGTCCGGCTGCCTGGCCGGACGAGCGCCGGGCAGGCTGGCCGGGTCAATCCTCGCCGGCGCGGCTCCTTCGTGCCAGATTTTCTCGCGCTGAGATGCGATCTCCTGCATGGTTCTGCCACTCGCAACGCTCCGGTTCATGGTTTCGACCGGCTCGAGGTCTGATCCCGAGATGGCCTCAGAGTCGCGCTTTTTTATAAGCAGCCAGTTTTTGCCTTCTCCTCCCGCTTTTCCTTTCATTCTGGCGAGCACCCAGCTCCCTTTGAGCTTCTCGCCATGGAGCTTGAATTTGAAATCACCTTTAGCGTAGCCCTTCTGCGGGTCGCCCTCCGGCTCCCACGTGCCACGATCCCAGAGCATGACCGTGCCCCCTCCATACTCTGCCTCGGGGATGATTCCCTCAAATGTGCCGTATTCTATCGGATGGTCCTCCACGTGGACCGCAAGCCTCTTGTCGGCCGGGTTGAGGCTTGGGCCTTTAGGCACTGCCCAGCTCTTGAGAACCCCGTCAAGCTCCAGGCGAAGGTCGTAATGAAGGTGACTCGCGGCGTGTTTCTGGATTATATAGAGATTGCCCGCCGGAGTTGCCTCGACCTTGCCCGTTGGCTCGAGGGTGCGTTCGAAACGGCGTTTTTCAAGATATCTCTCAAGTCCCATGCTGAAGTTTCCCGGATGGATTTCATTTCATACCACTTGAATAATTGTAAATATTTAGGTAGGCATTACTCGCACCGGAAGCAAAGACTCCGGGGGAATTATTCGCACTTTTGCCGGAGAATCCGGCAATTTTAACCTGACCTTTCGCTTGATCCGGATAAGTATATGAACAGGCCCGGCGATCAGTTGATAAAAAGGATGGGAAACGCGCTGCTTTTGAACGAACGTTTTGGCCTCGCATGCCTGAACGACCCGAAAACGGGCAGGCTGCTCCGAAACCTTCGCGAACTCATTTGCAGAACAGACTCGGCCATGCTCCAATCGGGAGTCGTATCGGCATGTACCGGATGCGCCGGCAGCAAAGGAAGCTGCTGTTTCAGGGAAATGGGTGAGAGCTACGGATCAATCGGGCTTTTTGTCAATCTGCTGCTCGGATCGACCCTTCCAGAAAAGACGGATTTTCCGGCAAGCTGCCATTTTGTGGGAGACAGGGGGTGTAAACTTCAGGCTCGGCAATCTTTCTGTCTGAACTACTTCTGCCCGGACCTCAAGAACTCTCTCGGGGAGCAAACAATCCTCAGGATTCAGCAGCAGGCCGGAGAGCAGCTTATTGCCGGCTGGGAACTGGAACGTGCTCTGGCAAGGCATATTGCGGATGCGGAAAAGCAGGGGCAAAGGTGACGGTCCTCTTGCAGTGAGTGAAGACGAACACGGTTGAAATCACTGTGGCCGGCAAAAATACACCGTATATTTAAGCAGATAACCGGGCAGAGCCGGTTTGGAATGTTTAGTTTCAGGTGGAAATGTTGTGCATTTTTTCTTGACTTAAGCCCTACCTTGTACTATTTGTCGCATTGTTCGTTTACCTCCTAAGTGTTGTCCTCCCCTGGTGTTTGGGGGAACTCCAGGGGAGGAAACATTTTAGCGACCCATCCTGCAATATCCCGCATTTTCCCATAGTCCTCGCTTTGAGGGGCGTTTGACCAACGTCAGGATGGCAAGCCGCCCGGAGGGCTCTTCGTGACCGGGTAGCCCTTGGTTGCAGCTATACTCAACCTCCCGGCTATTGGCGATCGGGAAAAGCCCCCAAATTCAAAACCCCCATCCTGCGGATGGGGGGACTAAGTCCACTTATGACCGGGGGACTTACGTCCTTAAGAATTCTTTAGCCAGCAGGTCCCACTCAAGGTTCTGGACGCTGCCGAACACGTCTTCGATATGGCCGCCGTCGGTCATCGTGATACCGACCTGGCTAACGAGTCCCATGAGCTTGTGATGCTCGGCCCCGATCCATTGGTCGGTCTGCCGGCCGTAAAGAAGATCTTTGAGGTTTTTCTTCATGTCAACCGGTTCCAGCACCATGAGCCATCCGTCGTTATAGGGTTCCTCTTTCACAAGGCCCGGTTCCCGGGATGCCTGATAGTTGACGGCGGCAACTATGCCGGCGATTGGCGCCAGCACGGCGGCCTCTTTGCCGTTGCGCTTAAAGGCCATTCCAACCTCATTGAACCTGATCCGCTCACCGGTCAGGGGCAGGTCAAACTTGTCGGCCCTGCCGAAAACCCTGGTCGAAAAATCGTCCATACCGATCCGTATGCGTCCGCCGCTCTCGACCCTTGCCCAGGTGTGGCCGAGGTGAAAAAAATGTCCTTCGGGCACTCTATAGCCGTCAATTTCATTGAAACTGGAAATCCTGTACGGAAGCTGAAGTTCCAGACCGTCTTCCAGCATCTGGTCAAACTCGCATTTGCCGCACTCGTAATCATAGGGGCATAACCGCACGGGGGCCCTTCCGGTGAGAGAGTGGCGGCATTTTCGCTCCAGTCCATGTCTCTTCTTCATTTTCTCTTGCCATTCGACGATGTGCGATTTCTTTCCATCCGCATTCAGGCCGAGCTGCCTGGATTCGGCATTGCGCTCGGAGGTCTCCTTCATCGCCTTGTCGAAGGCACAGGTGTGGCAGTTGTAATAATTGTTGCAAAGTTTGTAATCGATGACCCCGGCTTCCATCCAGATGCACTTTTCATCACCGCGGGGAACCAGGCTGAAGTTGGTCGGGTTCATTGGTTTGCGTTCCATGGTGCCTCTCCGGTTTTTTGTTATGAGTTTCAGGCTATAATCCCTTTTTTCTCTCTGTTGTCCACTCTAATAGGCAAGGCGCGTGCCATAGCTGATCGTATGGCATAAGTTGTTGTAATGTGAATATATTTTGCTATGCAGGAGTATTGGTCCTTCTCCGACCGTTAGGTAAAAGTGATGTAAAATACATCATAAAAAACGGGAGGGTTGAATCAAGTAACTGAAATTAAAGGCGAAACAGAAAGTGATGTAAAAGTCAACACAAGGGATTTTATCAACAGTGGAGCAAATACACGCGGGCGTGGAGTTCCGAATTTATCAGACAAGTTTAAGTTTTTCGAGGTACCTTTGGTACGAGTCGTCTTTAGGGCGGGCGACCTCTCGGTGGAAAGACTTTTCCAGAATGAGCGATATCTGCGTTGTGCTCCGAAATCGCTTCATTGGGTCGCAAGTCAAGCAGTTCATAATAAGTTCATTGAGGATTTCGGGAATTTCGGGCCTCCACACCTTGGGTGGGGAAGGGTACTGTTCGCAGTGCTGGATTTCATATTCACCAAAAGAAGAGGCCTTGAATGCGGGGGCTCCTGTGAGCATTTCGTAAAAGAGTACCCCGAAAAGATAGATGTCGGTGAAAACGGGAGGTCTTTTGCGCGCAAGATAGTTCCTGAACTGTTCCGGCGCCGTATAGGCAAGATGGGAGAGCGGCATCTCCTTCAAGTTCGTCCCGGCCGGGCTTGCCCTTTCTATCCATTGCCAGAGGCCGCCGTTATACAGCTTGAGTTGGGGTTTATCCCTGCGCAGGAGGACCCTGGAGGGACGCAGGCTGAGATGGAACAGGCTCTGTATCCTGCCATCCGCAGCCATATGGAGATGCAGGTCCCCAAGGGCTTCCAGCACCTGATAGGCTAACCTCACGGCGAGCGAAATCGGCATGTTCCCGCCGGCTGCAAGCAGGTCGTTCAACGAAAGCGGCAGGTATTCCCGAACTATGAAGAAGTATCCGTTTATAGTGGCGAGATCGTGTATCCTGACCAGATGGCGGGAATTGACCATCATTTGTCTTTGCGCCCATAAGGCCAGCTTTTCGGGAGGAAGAGTATTGGCCAGTTTTCCGCTCAAGGCCTGACCGGCATATTTTTTCCGGTCGCTCTGATCTTCCAGTTCTACAACCAGAGAGCTTGATCCGACGTGAAGCAGGTTGGTCACTCGGTAGCAATGAGAGACCCCGGAGAGAGTTTTGCCGGCCGGACCTGCCCAGGATGAGATCGTGTGGCCGATAATGGGATCAACCGAATAGGAGCCCAGTGAGAGGACTGACGGATCAACGTGCTCGGTTTTTTCATACTGGTCTGCCGCTTCGGTTTCCGTGCAGGCCTCTGCCGGGGGCGCACAACGGGCATGCTTTTTTTTCTGAGCTTGTGAGCACTTTGTTATCTTTGTCAGAATAGCTTTTTTTTGTTCGTCCGTGAGGCTTCCATCCGAATAGACATACTCATAGAAGCGGAATGCGTCATCCCACTTCTTGAGTTTTGAGGCGCAGTCTCCGCACAACTCCCAGCACTTGAGGCGTTGGTATCCGAGCCCGGCCGCAAGGCTTAGTTGTTGAATGGCTTCCTCCCAGAACTGCCCGTCCATAAGTGCCGATCCATAGTTGTACAACTGGAGGGGATCGGTTGCGTTAAATCCTTCTTCGGGAACGCTCTCCATACTGCCCTGGTTATTGAGGCTGTTAAGCATTGACACGGTCCGGGAGCGTATCTCTTCCCGTGCCGGCTCGGGAAAATCTTTTTCTTCGATTTCAGCCAATATCCCTTTGAGGATCTCGGCCGTCCCTTGTTCCAGGCCCTGCTCCATGCAGAGGCGCGCTTCCGACAGGCGGCTTATGAATTGTTGGACCAGCTCTCCGGGCGCCATTGATTATCTCCGTTCAAACCTATCTGCCATTGAGCCTGCACGCGAGAGCTGGTCGGCTGGTACAGTCTGGCTGCATGACTCAAAACCAGGCACTAAAAGGTTAGATAGGGTTTCAACCGTTTCACGGAATCTCTCGGCCTGGAGCCCGCCCTCAATCCCGGCATCGTCTACGAAATCAGCTTTCTCGGCAAACAGGATCGCATGCCTTTGCCCGTCGCTTGCCAGGACCGCCATTTGCCAGGGCGCCTCGGCTTGGTTAAATGAATCTAGTGCCACCAGCTCGAACCTGTAAGATCTTAGTTTCTTGCCGGTCAGTTTCGTCCACTCTCCAAGAACTCCACTCTTGATGCCCCGGAGATGAGGTTTGAAATTTGCCAGAGTCGCATAACCCTTCTCCAGAATCTTTAGCCCTTTCTTCTCAGAAGACTGTGCTATTCTGAGTACACAGGAGGCAGGAAGCGCCAGAGTTTGTCCGTCCAATGCCGTCAGTTGCAGAATAACTTGTCCGGACTTTTGGGATTCTGCGGCAGTTTGGACCTCCATTGATTTCGCGCCTTCATGCTCTTGGGCTTTAATTTCGCCGGAGGACCAGTCGATTTCAGATTTTTTGATTCGAGATATCCTGTCGATCAATGCGCATCTTTTAGCGCGCACAGTATCAACCTGGTCCTCGAGTGCTTTTCCGATCTCGTTCAGTCTTTGGGCAATAGGAATGAGAGCGGGTGTTCTCGCAAGCATAGTCTCGATTTTCCGCAGACGAGCTATCTGAGTACCAATGATCTCGAGGTTTTCCGAAATCGGGTAGGTTTTTTCCACCGATTCCAGAGATTCCAGGGGCGGATCGTTGTCCGGGTCTGGTAAAACCCGTGCGGGCCGGTCTTCTGCAGAGGGCTGGGGCTGGTCAGTAGGAGTGGGGGGCTGGGCGGTTTCTCCGGCCTTGGGTCGAGTCGTCTCGGCTTTGACTGCTAGTGCTCTTCGACGTAGATCCTGAAAACGTTCGATAAGATCCTTGAGCCGCTGTTTCTCATCGGGTCCCGTCTCGCCCTCTACGAGAAGCATGTGTGCAAGCAGGCCCTGGGAATCGCGGATAAGTTGGACCAGCTTGCTGTTTACTGCATGAGGTTTGTCCACAAGCCGTTTCAGAATGACCTCTAGAATCCGGAGAACAGACCCGGCGTCTGCAGATCGGGCTGCAAAGGGTTCTAGCTGATGAAGGGCGGCAAGAAATTTTTGTATGTTTTCACGAGAAAGTTCCCAGTCCAGGCTTAGGTACGCGGCGTTGAACATTTCAATCAGTTTGGACAATTCATGGAAACGATGTCGCTGAGAGTCAGACGCATTGTCAGGCGGCGATTCGTCGTATTTGGCGCGCGATGCGGCTCCGTGGGAAGGTTCTAAAGAAGGGCCGGCTGTCTTCCGAGTGCCTGGAAGGCTTCGCTCATCCATTACGGGGGATCTGCCCTGTGCCATCTTCGGTTGCTCATGACGGCCAGTTTGAACGGGTCCTTCGTTCCTGTCGGGCTTGACTGCAGGGACAAAGAGACTGTCTGTTTCTTGGTCTGTTTCTACCTGAAGGGCGTCGAGATCGAAGCCGGAGCCTGAGTTTCCTGGAGATTCCTCAATGCGGGGGCCAGACCTGGATTCGGGAAAGTTGTGGGTTTTCCCCGTCGATTTGGATTCCTCCCTCGTTTCCTGCGCCATCTTCGGTTGCTCGTGACGGCCGGTCTGGGCGGGTCCTTCGTCCCGGCCGGGCTTGACTGCAGGGACAAAGAGGCTGTCTATTTCTTTATCTATTTCTACGTGAAGAGTGTCGAGATCGAAGCCGTCGTCTGAGTTTCCTGGAGATTCCTCAATGCGGGGGCCAGACCTGGATTCTGGAAAGTTGCGGGCTTTCCCGGCTGTTTTGGATTCCTCCGTCGTTTCCTGCGCCGTCTTCGGTTGCTCGTGACGGCCGGTCTGAGCGGGTCCTTCGTCCCGGCCGGGCTTGACTGCAGGGACAAAGAGGCTGTCTATTTCTTTATCTATTTCTACGTGAAGAGTGTCGAGATCGAAGCCGTCGGCTGAGTCTCCTGGAGATTCCTCAATGCGGGGGCCGGGATTGGATTCGGGGAAGTTGCGGGTTTTCCCGGTTGCTTTGGATTCCTCCGTCGTTTCCTGCGCCATCTTCGGTTGCTCGTGACGGCCGGTCTGAGCGGGTCCTTCGTCCCGGCTGGGCTTGACTGCAGGGACAAAGAGACTGTCTATTTCTTTATCTATTTCCAGGTGAAGAGCCTCGACATTGAAGCTTGCGTCTGAGTTTCCCGCAGATTCCTGAATGCGGGGGCCGGGCCTGGATTCGGGAAAATCGTCGGTTTTCCCGGTTGCATTGGATTGCTTCGCCGTCCCCTTTGCCATCTTCGGTTGCTCGTGACGGCCGGTCTGAACGGGTCCTTCGTCCCGGCCGGGCTTGACTGCAGGGATAAAGAGGCTGTCTATTTCTTTATCTATTTCCAGGTTAAGGGCGTCGAGATCGAAGCCGGCGTCTGAGTTTCCTGCAGGTTCCTCAATGCGGGGGCCGGGATTGGATTCGGAAGAATTGCCGGTTTGCCCGGTTGCTTTGGATTGCTTCGTCGTCCCCTGCGCCATCTTCGGTTGCTCGTGACGACCGGTCTGAACGGGTCCTTCGTCCCGGCCGGGCTTGACTGCAGGGATAAAGAGGCTGTCTATTTCTTTATCTATTCCTGCCTGAATGGCGTCAACATTGAAGCCGGCGTCTGAGTTTCCTGGAGATTCCTCAATGCGGGGGCCGGGATTGGATTCGGAAGAATTGCTGGTTTGCCCGGTTGCTTTGGATTCCTCCGTTGTTTCCGGTGCCCTCTTCACTGCGGGTACGAAAAGGGAGTCTATCTCGCGATCGATTTCCATTTCGAGCGCATGGTAATCTATTGTCGCAGCGGCTTCACTTTGGCTCGCTTCTTTTTCAGCCATGGGCTTTCCCTTTAAACCAGGTAGTTTTGAGAATATATAAGGGTCTCATGCGAGTTGGTGGTCCCGCCACCTCAGCAGGCAATTTTTTGACCCCCGACCTTCTGGATGACGTTCTTTATTGTCCGTTTGCTTATCTCGCGCAAAGTCTCATACACACCGGTTCCCGAAGCTGCGCTGGCTTCGAAAAACGGCAAGTTAAGCTCCTCGTTCAAATCGTTTTCAAGTTCCTCGACAGGGAGCAGCGGTATATTCGACTCCATCAGGTCTCGTTTGTTATACTGAAGCACCATGGGCATTTGCGCGATCGGTATCCCCTCGTCGCTCAGGTTTTGAAAAAGGTTCTCCAGGCTTTCGATGTTCTTGTTCTTTTGTACCCTGAGAGAGTCGGCGACGAAAACGATCCCGTCAACTCCTCTCAAAACAAGTTTTCTCGTCGCGTTGTACATGACCTGGCCGGGGACCGTATAGAGCTGAACTCTAATGGTCATGTTGAGGACCTTGCCGACATTGAGGGGCAGGAAGTCGAAAAAAAGGGTTCTGTCTCCCTTGGTATCGATAGTCACCATTTTACCACAAACCATCTTGGACATGGATTCATGCACATGGAGAAGGTTCGTGGTCTTGCCACCACGGCCGGGGCCGTAATAGACTATCTTGGCCTGGATTTCGTTTTTGCTTAGATCTATAAATGCCACGGATTTTTGCCCTCCGACTCTCCAAAGATCGCGCACATTTCACTTATCGCGCTTCCCAGCTTGAGCCGGATCAGACCCAGTGAAACGTTGTCATTGAAGAGCGTTATAATGAGATAATCCTTGGCCAGGCGGCTGAAGTGCACATTGCGCTTGCCTCCCTTGTGGTACATCAGAGCGAAGTCATCCTCGCCGATCAGCCTCGCTATCTCGGCGGTCGCAGCGAAATTGGCCGCTGAAACGGCTGCTAAAGAAAAAGCGTCCTCGATCTCCAGGGCACCGCACTGGATGATCAGGTTGCCCGATAAATCGGCTACCACGACGTGTTCTGCCCCCGAATCAAGAAGTTGGTCCGAAATAATCTCTCCGAGTCTTCCCAATTCGCTTTTTGTTAATATCAGGTTCATTGGTCGACGTTCTCCGAGTGGTTGATACGCGCCATCGTTAAAGAGTATGCAAAAACCGTGCGGAACGATCCGGCCGCGTTATTTGATCTCAGCCAACTCGGATTGAAGCGGATGGCTGCTGTCCAGATTCAGAAACTTGAGAGGCGCTATGAGCGCTTCGCCATTGGCGGATATCGAACATAAAATGTCCCCGCCGCCCTCGGGATGAAATACATCTGTAATCTGCACTTCATCGGATGGGTTGAGGCCCTTGCCTTCTTTTTCGAGGAACTCGACAAGGGCGCCCGAAGCCTGTGCCTGCACGGGCATGTATTCCTTAAGCCTGCGGATCAGAGCAGCGTATCTGCCGGAGAACTTTCTTTCATCCCGGAGCCGCAGCCACTGCATGACGAGTAGCTCCACCGGCTTATCTATTGTGACCGGACCCGATGGGATGAAAGGATAGGTGATAAAACGGCCCTTTTCCCATCCGAGTATTTTCATTAAAGCTTCTTCGCCCTCAATGCCGCCCGTGTGGGCATGCAGAATCCGGCCGTAGCCTATATAGATGTTGCCGTGACCGCCTGCCGAATAGACCCCTATGTTCAGATTCGAGCGCGATAGGCACCCGATCTGAAGCAGGTCCGCCAGCTTGATTGCGGTAAACGTACCGTGAAAATCTCCATTTTCGGATTCCCCCGGTATGTCTTGACCGGTGCAGCCCTCCATGATGGCTTCGGTAAAGTCGGCGCCATCCAGGTTTGCCATCTTAAGATTCACATTTGTAATTCGCGCTTTTCTCAGATTGCTTTTCTCCAGATTTGCCCCTTCGAGGTCGGCGCCTTCCAGGTCGGCCTCCTCGAGATCTGAGCGCATCAGGTTTGCGCTCACCAGGTTGGCTTCCTTCATGTTTGCTTTGCGAAGATTGGCCATGGTCAGGTTAGCCACATCGGCCTTCACACCGAAGAGGTTGGCGCCTTCGAAATTGGCCCCTATCAGGTTTGCCGAATGCAGGTTCGCCATTTCCAGGTTTGCCCCTCTGAGATTGGCCCGCTTGAGATTGGCGTTGGACAGGTCCGCTCCCCGAAGGTCGGCCTCGGCGAGCCACCCGGCCCCCGAAAGGTCTATGGAAGTCAGACTCACTCCTCGCAGATAAGCCGGGCCTCTTCCGGAAATCACAGACATCAAAAGCTCCTCGCGTTTCAGCTCTGACATGGAACGGTTCTCCTGCGCTTTTATGGATTTAGCATGAAGCAGCAATCATCAGGCCAAGCCGATTCCCGCCCGGCAGGCGAACGACGGCCTCTGTTGCTCTCTATTAGTATTCGGCTTCGGAGAGGAAAATGATAAAGACTATCATCGCCTTTCGATTATTGGATTCGTTGGCGGAAGATAACTTGAAATTCAAAATGGAAAGTGGATTGGCCGTGAGGAGGGTGAATGTAGCTGCTGTAACCGGGAAGCGGCGGCATGGAGTCTCTTAATGGAAGCATGGATGTCACGTAGGGCTTTGATGTTGCCCGCATTCTGAAGCCATGGTATCAAAGTCAGGGTATTTCGGGGAAATGTCAGGAGTGCCCACAGGCGGGAAGCTCCATTTTTACATTCCAATGTAGTGTCTTAAGTATGAAAGACTTGAAGAATGGGAACCAAGATTTTCGAGGAAATGTACCAGGGTGTTCCTCCATGGGAAATAGATGGACCTCAGAGCGAGATCGTGCATCTCGCCGAACATGGTGAAATAAGGTCTCCGGTGCTCGATGCCGGCTGCGGGACAGGCGAAAATGCCCTCTATCTGGCAGGACTTGGCTTCGAAATCGTCGGAATCGACATTGTGCCAACCGCTGTAGAAAAAGCTCTCGGCAAGGCAAAGAAGCGTTCCCTGGACGCTGCATTCCTGGTGTGGGATGCCTTAAAGCTTCAAGAGCTACAGCGAAGATTCAATACGGTTATCGACTCGGGGCTATTTCATGTTCTGCCTGACAACAAGCGTCCCGTTTTCGTAGAAGGCCTTGCTGCCGTCTTGGAACCTGGAGGGTCCTACCTCATGATGTGCTTTAGTGAGAATGAACCAGGCCCCTGGGGGCCCAGACGGGTAACGCAGGCGGAGATTAAGGAGAGCTTCAGACAGGGCTGGCTCATCAATTATATTCAAGAGGCGGAATTTGACACAAACCTTGGCTCCCGGAAATGCAAGGCGTGGCTTTCTTCGATCACATTGGTCGATAGACCTTTAAGTAAATAGCATGCGAATCCTCAGGTCCGGCTAACGTGTTCGTGCCTCTACAATACCCCGAGGAGGGTCCTTGCCGCGGTATCATCCCTTCACATCTGCTCGCGCAAAAGGAAGATGACTGGCGCGGGCCCTCCGCCGGGACAGGCCGACCGTTACGCAATTCGAACGACATTGAACCCCGCGGGATAATGGTTACGTTTAAAATAAGCCTCCACTGAAAAATGTATAAAGCGAAACGCCGAGATCCGGCACAATACCGTTCCTCTTCGAAAAGCATTGGAGCGGCAAAGATCATACCTGACTTTAAGGAGTCGGCAATGAAACCTTTGGATGTTTATCCTTCGGAAAAAAGGACCCAGTTTACTCGGGTGAAAGATACTGCTGGCAACGATTACATCTGCGCAGCAGATGCCTTAAAGAATCCCCGAAAAGCCAGTAAACAGGAATTACGGAATTGTATCGATGAATCAAGAACGCCCCAGCCTTTCGCGGGGGGGTGATTGATCCACAGAGAAAGCAGGGGGAGGGGGTCCGGAGATCTCCCCCCCTGCAGAGTCCATGGAAGATGGGTCAGGGGGTGTACCTCATCATGAAGATCATGTGAATTTTGCCACTGGCGAAGTTTGATAGTCTTCATTAAGTCTGTTCGATTAACCTCGCGCGCAAACGTGATGCTGCAGCCGGGGCCGTGTATGGGACGCGGTGGTTATCGTTTTGCGCAACCGGAATTATCCCCATAAGAGAACTGAGCGCCCGTACGGTATCCGCCGCGTGGAAGTCACCATGGCCGCGCAATCAGCGAAGCCGCGCCGGTCTCCAATACGAGGCCGCTTCGATCCGCGATTACCGTCCCATCGCAGCCGTCTGAATTTCCCGAGGCAGAACAGGCGTAAAAAAAAGAGAAATGAGGGAAAACCCCGAAAAGAGTTCTTTCTTTTCCGCGGTAATGGGCCGATTAGTTAAACGATGTTTTCTAAAAATGTAGCTGCTTAATTTTTGATCGACAGGGGTTTCAATGGAGAAGCGCAAAAACAGACGAGTACCTTTTGAAGTGGTGGCGACAGTGCAGAGCGGTCCGATCGGCCTTAACGGAACAGTAGATAACCTGAGCATGACGGGGATGTTTCTAAACACTCAGGAGAGGCTTGCCGGCGACAGCGCTCTGCAAGTTTCAATAACGCTGACAGGGTCATCGTCCGCTCTTTCGATCGAGTGCAAAGGCAGGGCGCTCAGGCAAACTGAAACAGGGATTGCGATCGAATTCCAGGAAATGGACCTTGATTCCTTCATTCACCTGAGAAACGTTGTGGCCAATAACAGCGACGACGCGGACGGTGTTTATGAAGAATACTACCGATCCATTAAGACAAAGTAGCGCGCTGATGCCGAAGGGCATCATTTTACCACGAACGCCACCGGAGGAGTTTCGACGGGCTTGCTTTGGCCTTCACGCCACACCCGGGCCTGTACTATGTATTCGCCGCGGGAAATCGGCCATAAGAACCGGCGCTCATCTTTTCCCGTCTCCCCTGCAAGTTTTCCGTTCAGAACCCATTCGACCCTGACAGGGTTGATCTTTTTGGAAATTCTAAACGCAAACGCCTGAAGTTCAGCGGGAATCCGAGGGTCCATGGCGATCTGAAGGCCGGGGGTAGGCTGAACCATCTTTACACTTTCGCGGGAAGACGGCGCCTCGCGTGGCGCAGATATATTTCCTTCCGGTACGGATAGGTCAGCCTGGATCGAATGTAGCGTGCACAATTCGACAGGCGCTTTGCCGGGCTCAAATTTTTCGTCCATCCGCGGGCAGCCGGGACCCGCAAGTTTTCCGCTCACAGCGCATATGCTTACCGATTGCAGGCCGGGCCACGCAGACAAAGGGCGTGTTTCTCCGTCCCGGTTCAGTTCCGCGAAGATTGCCCGCAGAACGAGTGCCGGGCCGATGGCTCCGGTTACTCCCCTGGTCGGGCGGTGGTCGAGATTTCCCATCCACACGCCTGCGGTGTATCGGTCGGAAAAACCGACTGCCCAGCAGTCCCGATGGTCGGTCGAAGTCCCCGTTTTGACGGCCGTCTGGACCGGAAAACGCAGGAGGTGGCCCTCTCCGAATTCAAGGCGCCGTGCCTGGGGGTCCGATAGTATGTCACCGATTATGGCTGCCGTGGCCGGACCGATCACCTGGCTCAATTCGCCCGTGGGGGTGCCGCGCCCGGACACGGTACGCAGCGGCAGGAAGGCGCCGTGTCGCGGCAGTACCGAATAAGCCTGCACAAGCTCGAAGAGGCTCACTTCGCCATCTCCCAGCGCAAGACCGTGTCCATAGAACTCCGCCGATTTATTGAGTCCGGATACGCCTAGTGAGCGGAGCCACAGCAGAAACCGCTCAGTTCCGGTGAACTGGATCGCTCTGATCGCGGGAGTATTCAGGGAATTTCCAAGCGCCACCCGCAGCCGGAGCGGGCCGTAATAGGTCCTGCTGTAATTATGGAAGTTGTGCAGACCCGATCCGGCAGCTTCAGCCAGAGGAGAATCCTCTATAATGGTTGCGGCCGTCCATCCCATTTCCATCGCAAGGGCGTAGAGAAAGGGTTTCAGGGCTGAACCCGGCTGCCTCCTTACCATGACGGCATCCACCCAACCCTGTGATTCCCCGGCTGAAAGGCTTTCGCTCACCCATGCGAGCACCTCGCCGGTCCGATTGTCAATGACGAGCGCCGCCCCATCGCCCACGTCGCTTGACCTCAGGGCCTCGAGACGGTTCCACAGGATCTGCCGGACTTTTTCCTGAACGCGCCCGTCAAGGCTGGTGGTGATCCGGCCGCTGGAGTTCAATTCCTCGGCCACGGCGGTGTTCAATACATACTGAACGAATTGAGGCGCTTCGATTACTCTCCTGGAATGAGCGAATTCAAAGCCCTCCGAGATAGCGCCGCGATATTGAGTTTCACTGAGCAGGCCCTTGTCGCGCAGATGTGCCGCGAGCTTCGAGAGGCGCCTTTCAAGGGCTCTTTGCCTTTGTTTCGGGTCGAGACCGGAAGGCGCCCGCACGAGTACTGCCAGCGCAAGGCTTTCCTTCACATTAAGAGTTGCAGGATCGCGGTCGAAATAGAACCGGGCCGCTTCCACTATTCCCCGCCTCTGATGTCCAAATGGGACCTGGTTCAGGTAGAACTCCAGGATCTCGCTTTTTGTAAATCTGTTTTCGAGACGCGCCGCTTCGATCCCTTCGAGCCACCTTGACCATATGGTTCGTGGACGGGGGTGAAGCATGCGAACGACCTGCTCTGTTATAGTACTTGCCCCCCGGACTCCTTTCATGGCGCGCAGGTTTTGAGCCAGGGCGTGCATGCGGGCCGCCCAGTCCGCCCCGCTGTGGCTCAAAAAACGCCTGTCCTCCGACTCGATAAAAGCATTTCGCAGAAGCGGCGGGATTTCGTGTAAAGCAACGGTTTGAACGCTCCACCTGTTCTGATAACTGATAGAAAGCGGATTTCCGGTTCGATCGAGAAGCTGCGGTTTTCTTATCTCCGAGTCGCCGAGCAAAAGAGTAGCTGGCACGGGTTGAAGGTCCCGCGCCGTTTTCAACGCAAGAAACACCGAGATTCCTCCTACGAGGCACAGGAGGCACACCACAAACTTATTCGTCAAATCCGTGGTTTTCCGCATTGTCACTTACGTCCGCATCTCCGGTGCAGTCCGCTCATTCAGAAAGTTCCACCTTCAACACTGCGGGTGAGCTTTTGCCGTAAACTTCGGGCTCATACATTTCTTCGGCCCTGGCGGGCAAGGCCGTGAATTCGCCCGGGGCAATCGCCTGAGCCGTGTATGAGAGGTAATAATGGCCAGCGCTCAGCCGTTCGGAATAAAACCGGGCGGAGTCGTGGCGCAATTCCTTATGGTAAAAACTCCAGCGGGATACGCCGAAACTCCTCAAGTCGGTGTAACTGCTGCGCAATGATTCCGGCGCGAAGGCGGATTCACCTTTTTGCACGTCAACTTCCGACGTGGTCGCAAGTTCCCTGTTTACCGGCTCAAGGCCTCCCGGCACCGGGTCATTGACTACGACAAAGTAGCGCTCCGAGGGCAGGGACACGAACAGGTCCACTCTCACCAGTTCACCGGTCCTGACCTGGACGGGATTTTGCGCGAGGACCCATTTCCCGTCGCGTTCAACACTGTATTCCCTATGGATTTCGATCCCGGCATTGATCGAATTGCCATTCATATCGGCCGGCTCATAGGTGAGCGAGGTGTCGTAGTAGAGTCTGCCCTCACCTTCCTTGCTCACCGTCACAGCCGCTTTTCGCCCGCGATCCGACTCCTGTACCCGGTAGTCGAATGTCACGGACTTCTCCGAATTGCTCTCAAAGCTGCCCTGGCCGATGGGCTGCTGATCCAGCAGCGCCTGAAAACTTAACTGCGGCTTTTGGGTTTCGAATGCTTTGCTGTAACGAACGGCCGCCATTGCTGCGAAGAGATTCTCCTGGGTTGAGGCCCAGTGATCCAGACCTCTTCTGCTTGAGGAGATCGTAGCCATAAGTTTCAAGGGAATATCGCCGAGATCGTCCGAACCATTTTCGGCCCGGTACGAGAGCAGTGCCATCAGGATAGCGGCATTGTCCCTGATGGGCGAGGACAGGATGGAGAGCAGCGCCGAATCCGATTGCTCGCTGAATCTGATTGTCCCACTGCTCTGATCGGAGTGGGCAAGAATACTTTTGACCACTTCCTTCCTCATTTCCAAAGTATCCGGCACCTTGGCCAGGGCTTCCAGGAACATGGCTTTCCCGAAAAGATTCATTTCAGGCAGGCGCATGTAATAGCGTTCGAGGTCGGCACGCGAGATTTTGCCGTTATCCGCCAGGGCTGAGAGAGCAAGTGCCCTTACGTTGGCAACGACACTTCGGGATGCGGCGTCTTCCGATTCGTCGCGTTTCAAAAGGCTGAGTAGGTATTGAATCAGCTTTTCCTCAACCTGGGCCGGGGGCGCGTGGCCTGTTTCCTTTAGCCAGTTGAAAGCCTTGGCCGTAAAGGCGCTGAGAAAGGGACTTACATAATCATCGCGGGGCTCGTAGAAAGCCATTCCGCCGTTAGGGGCCTGAAACTCTGAGGCGGAGGCGAGTATAGCGTTCGCTTCCCCCGGGGCGTTTTGCCATGAGAACGAACTCGAAAAATAGGGCGCCAGGTTCGCAGCCGCACCCGCCATGACCGCGCGGCTGATCTTCTGTTCCCAGCATTCATAGGAGTAAACTTTCATAAAATCAAAGGGTCCCTCGAGCCCTCCCAGAATGGAGGGCGCCAGCCCTACGCTCAGCAGGCTCGAATCGGGGCGCATGTTCTCGGGAAATTCGATTGTCTGGGAAGCCTTCCCTGTAAGGATGGACCCATAGGCGGCTGCCACGTTGCGGTTGAGCCTGGGAAGAACCTTCAGGGTGTGCTTCAAGCTGTCCCTGTCACTTTCGTCACCGGCCTGCACAGTGAAAATTATTTCTCCCTGTCCAGCGGCTTCTACGGGGAAACGGACCGTATAGCGCTTATACGGCTCCGCCGTTATGGTCTGCACAGTCGAGGCAGCCCCGCTTTGCTCCTGGCCGGATTTGCCGGGCGCAACCTGGCCGTCGGCCGTAATTTTCACTTCGATATTTCTACTTTCGCCCGTGCGGTTCATCACCGAAAAACCGGCTGAAAAACTGTCCCCGTCGAGGACCTGGTTAGGAAGAACGGGCCTGATTTCCGTGAGCTGATTCACCTTGAAGGTGGACTCGCCCAGGCCCATGCGGTCTCCCGCAGATACAGCCATTGCCAGCACCCGCCACCCGGTCAGGTTGTCCGGCAATTGAAACTCAACGCTTGCTTTCCCTTGCCCATCGACACGTATGGACGGGTTCCAGTAGCTTACGAACTTAAAGACCGAACGCATGCCCAGATCGAACCCGGCGGCAGCGGCAGGAGACCCTCCCTTTTTCTCCAACTTCTCTCTTCCTACCAACTGCATTAAAAGGTTGTAATTGACCAGGTCCAGGTCCTCGAGCTTGTAAAACCCCCCATACGGATCGAAAGCTCCCCTTTGCTGGCGCAAAAGGTCGAAAACCGACTCATCGAGCACCGCAACCGCAATCTCTATGGCGGGGCTGGGTTCGCCGGGCGAAAGGTTTTTCGGGCGGGCTTCGAAATCGAGTTTAACCGTCTCGCGCGGCTTATAGACTTCCTTGTCGGTCCTGCACTGAACTTCAATCTCCTTAAACTGGTCCTTTACCTCCAGTTGAGCATAGCCTATGCGAAAGGCCGGCTTACCAAGGTCTTCGCCTCCGGGGCCAAGAGGCTTTTCAACTCTTGGGGACATAACCATTACAGAGACGTAGAACCCGGGCAGGTAATCAGGTAGAACCGGGATCTCGATCAGCTCGGCGCTGTGCTCCAGGGTTTTCACCCACTTGTCCAGCACCCCGTAGCGTTCCACGGTCACCAGTGCCTTTGCGCCCGGGAACGGGTTCTGCACGAAAACCCGCACCGTATCGCCCACGCGGTACTCTTGCTTATCGGGATAGATGTTAAGCAGGTTTCCTTCCTCTGTTTTCCAGAGGACGCGACTTTTTCCGGAAACCCAACGCCGCATTGCAGTTTTCTGGACGCGACCCTTTGAGTCGATAACACTGGCCACTAGTCTTACCGTTCCGGACTGCCCGGGAGTAAATTCGAAGCTCCGGGGTCCATCGCCTGATGTAACCGTCAAGGTCTCAACCGGTGCCCACTCCTCCTCGTATTGCGTCAGGTAGGCGTCTCCCGCCCCTTTTACGCGAGCGGCTTTAGTCTGGAGCTTTTCAACGTCTATTCGTACCTGGGAGTCGGGGACGGCGGTTCCCATTTGATCCGTTACAATGAAGGCGGTGCTGGCGGGCTTGCCTTCCTCAAGCACCCAGTCCTGCTGGTTAAGCCCTACAAAACGGTCGCGCCCGAAGTAGGCTGCGGTCGCGCGGTTGGCAACGGATTTGCCGCGCTCGTCTCTTACCGAAGTCTCGACAGTAAGCCGCCCGTAGTAGACCGGCAGATCTGCAAGCGTAAACTGTGTCTCGAAATTGCCGTTATTGTCCAGTTTGCCTTTTGTCTGGAAAACGGTCTGGACCTCGGGCCGGGTTTCTCCGGATTCTTTTCTATCGCCTTTCTCAACGACGTCGAACTGAAAATCGCGCGCAAAAGGGTCCTCGGGCCGAAATTCCTGCGCCTCAACAGAGGCCGTCACCCCGAGGTCCGCACCTCCGTATGGCCCCCCGGCATGTAGTTTAGCCTGAGTGGAAACGGCAACGCTTTCACCCGTTCCGAAGATCTTCCCGTTCAGTTCGGTTGAGACCCGGAAAGGAGAGGGAGTAAAATCGCTTACGAGCATCTGGAGAGGTTCGAGGTTAAGCTTGGCGAAACTGGATTCCAACTGGAAATTGTAGTAGCCGACCGCGCCGTTTCGTGGAATCGGAAACTCTCCGTCCATGGCGCCGAATTCGGAAAGCTTGATATCATCGCGCTGGAAGATAATCCTCGAGGTGGGGTCCACGACCTTCAAGCTGTAGGAGGCCTCCGGCGGCTGGATAAAGCGCCGGTTTTCCTGGTCTCTTACGTAGATTTTGTACTGAGCCGTGTCCCCCAGCTTGTAGATACCCTGAGCGGTAGCGCCCCATGCGCGAATGTGCCCGTGCTGCGACCGCATCGACGAAGGGATGTACTGATAGTTGGCTCCCTCGGAGTCGACCCGGAAGTGATACATGATCGGGACCAATGCCATATCGGCCCCTTTGCGGCACATCACCAGCAACTTTTGAGCACTATCCTGCGAGTAACCTTCGGCGAGCTTGAGGGCGGGATCGATTTTCGACGTGCCCGCAAGTTCTGCTGTGCCATTGGAGTCGGTCACGGCTTCAGAAAGGGGTGCTGCCTGAGTTCCCAAATCTTTATATGAATCCTTTCGCACCTCTACGCTGACCCCGGGGACCGGCTCGCCGGTCTGGAGGTCGGTAATCCAGACCAAAGTGTTAAAGTGGCCCATCTTCACATGAACATCGAAGGGAGTTATCTGTGCGAAAAACCAGTTTGGTTCCTGTTCCTTCCGGCGAATGGGGGGACGCGGCGATACCGTTCCCGTCACTACGCCGGACTCAGCGGGGATCAGCTTCCGGATTCCCAGCGGTATTGCAGAGGTGACGTCACGGACCCTGGGGCCGGGGAGTGCCGCCGATTTTGCTGCAGATTTCCCTTCGGCTGTAAGCGTCTGGTATTGGAGATCTATCCAATCGATATTGCTTGCAAAGACGGGTAATTCGGTGTCGAGTCCCTTCTCCAGGACCGACATATCCTTGTAGAGGCGCAATTGAGGCGGCAAATGGTCAATCTCCAAAGGCATGTCAACGGCTTTGGCAAGCGGCCTTCCAAATTCGTCTTTGAGGCTTTTGGCTTTGGCTCTGATCCGGTATTTACTGAAAGGTTTGAGGGATGCGTCTTCAAGCTCGTAGGCGAAATAACCGTTTTTTTCGGGCAATTGCCTGACCATGGGATAACCTTCGTATTCGGGCCAGATGTTTTCTGCCCCGGCGGCCTTGCCCCCCGTGGTGACGGATACATTCCCTTTAATCTCTGATTGCGCTACCGGAGAGGTGAAAAGCAGTGAAACAGGGCTTAGAGGATTACATCGGGTTTGAGGCCTGCCACCGGCCTGCGGGCGAATGATGAACGTGGCGCCGTTCAGGTCAAGGCATTGCACACCCGCGAACCGGAACTGCCCAAGTGTGCGAAAACTGAAGACCGCTCGGCTTTCGACGCCTGGTTCGGTCCCCCCTTGCGATAGAATGCCGGGTTCTACGACCAGTTCTGCCGCACTGTCTGCAGGAAGGTCGCCGGCCGGGCTCAACACCCAGTTAAGTCCCGGTTTCTCATATTTGCTGTACCGGTCGTCCTCCAGAACTTTCGCCGCAACCCTCAAGCCCGCCTCTCCCTTGAAGAATACGTGCGCTTCTATAGAGTCCTGCCGGACAACCTGCTCGAAACGTACCCTGAGTTGCGGTTTTACGGGCGCGAGCCACTTGTCGAATACTGCGAAGCCGATTTTGGGTCGCTGCGTTATGAAAAAGTGAGTGACCGGTTCGGCGAGGACCGCCCCGTCCTCCGTGGTGATTCCGGGCCTGACGGTTATGTCGTAGCGCGTCGATGGGGCCATGGCGTGCTGCTCGTCCAGTTGGCACGCAAGATTGGATGAATTGAGCCATCGCCACTGGCACGAAAGCGCCGGTTCAATGGAAACCGGTATTTCCGAAGCGTCCCGTTCCATTTTGCCCAGGGGAACGACCGGGCGGTCGAATTCAAAGACGATCTGCCTCCCCGGTGGGATATCGGCGCCCGAAGGGGTAATGCGGGTTATCTTGAGCGAGGTTTCAGCAGCCTGCGAATCAAAACCGAGGAAGCCGTGGATTGCGAAAAACCCGAAAATGACCACGCACGCTGAAAATATCGCGCCGAGGTTAAAGCTCTCTCTAATCCCCTTGCACCGAAACATCGGCCCCTCCATCGTCAATGAGTTCAAACCCACACTACACACAGCGACATGAATAATCGCGAAATAAGCATTATCGACCCCGCATTAACGCAGTATATAATTATTTTACCTGCGATTCGCGATCAAGATTTCTCTCTTTTGATTCATAGCCGGCCGCATAGCGTATTTCCTTAACTGCCTCAAATAAATCCTGCATCAATCAACGATGCCGAGACCCTCCCGCCTCAGCCGGTTTGTAAACCCTGTTTTGAATGCCGATTTTTCTCCAAACGATAACCACTCTCCAACGATTTACGTTAATCTATGTGGTACAAAATTCCGAATTAGATTAAATCGCAGGCAGTTTTGCTCGGGTATATTCAATGAGGTGAGGTAGCGTGGAGAAGCTGTCTTTGGGCTTTTGGTCAATCCCCAAAAAATTGCTTGCATTATTACTGATTGTGTTCCTGCCGGCATCGGGAATCATTGTCGCTTCAAGCCTGGTACAGCGCGGCAGGGCAATCAGGGAGGCGGAAAAAGGGGCAATGCTTTTGGTCCAGAGCCTGGCGGCCCAACAGGAACAGGTTACAGCCGGGACCAAACAGATGCTGAGTACCCTGGCCCAGTTGCCTGAAGTGAAAAATCTGGACGCTGCGGCCTGCAATGAAATATTTAGACAATTACACGGAAATTATCCAGCCTACTCCCTCATAGCGGCGTTAAGGCCCGACGGGAGTGCTTTCGCCTCCGATCCGCCCTTTAATCGCGTTACCAATCACTCCGATCGCAATTTTGTCAGGGATGCAATAAGGACGCTCGATTTCTCTGTCGGTGGTTATATGGTGGGCAGGATCAGCAAGGTCCCGGTGATCGGCTTTGCTTGTCCTGTTCTGGGGCCGGATGAAAATCTGATCGCTATCCTGATCACAGGGATGAGGCTGGACGAGTACGTTCATTTTTTGACAAAGGTGCATCTGCCCCGGGACTTCATAGTTAGCATTGTGGATCATAAGGGAATGCGGTTGTTTCGTTTTCCTGAAAATGATGCAACCGGTCAGGGCAAGCCTCTTTCCGAAGATGAGTTTAAGCTGATGTCGGGCAGCCTTGACATGGGAACATTTGAAGCGACCGGAGGTGATGGAGTTATCCGCATTTATGCTTCTAAGCAACTGCGGCTCTTGGAGAATTTTCCTCCATACCTTTATCTGACTGTAGGCTATTCGAAACAGAAAATCTTCCGGACCGCCAACCTCGAAATGCTGGGTTATTTATCTGTTCTCGAAGCTTTGGGCATTCTTGCGATGTGCATTGTGTGGGCGTCAGCCCATCGCTTTCTAATTCGGCCGATCAAACAACTTGTCGAGACAACACGGTTGTTCGGCAATGGAGAAATGCAGACACGAACCGATTTGCCGCACTCGTCCAACGAACTTGGTCAGTTGGCAAAATCTTTTGATGATATGGCGTCACTTCTGGAAAAAAGGGATATTGAGCGTAAAAGAGCCGACGAAGCACTGCGAAAGAGTGAAGAAATGTTTCGCCTGCTGGTTGAAAATGCTCCTGATGCCATTTTTGTTCAGACCCAAGGTGCTTTCGCCTATGTCAACCCAGCGGCGCTGAAACTGTTTGGCGCCTCCTCCCCGGATCAACTGGTGGGCAAGTCCAGCCTGGAAAGAATTCATCCGGACTCATATGAGCAGGTCAATAAACGAATCCATGCGCTCAATGTGGATAAAAAACCGGTGCCGATTGCGGAGCTGAAATACATCCGAATCGACGGGTCGATTGTTGATGTTGAAACTTCAGCAGTGCCGATTAATTACAGCGGCCTCGACGGATCGTTGGTTTTTGTCCGTGACATCAGCGAACGCAAATGGGCCGAAAAGGAACGTGGGCATCTCAACCGGCTCAATCAGTTGGTCCTGGATGCCGTCAACGAAGGAATCATCGGGCTCGATGCCGAGGCGAGATGCGTTTTTGCAAATCCCTCAGCCACAGCGATATTGGGATACGAATTAGAAGAAATGATTGGAGAAGATATTCACGGTCTTATCCATCATTCCAAAGCGGATGGATCTACTTACCCCCGCGAAGAATGTCTCACTCTCATTGCGCTGAAAAATGGAAGCCCACAGGGTATGAAAGGAGATTACTTTTGGAAGAGAAATCGGGAAAAGTTTCCGGTTGTCTTCTCATGTACCCCGATCATCGAGTCCGGCTCCGTGATAGGGGGTGTCATAACTTTTCTTGATATAACCAAGCGCAAAAGAGACGAAGAGATCAGGTCCATGCTCGAGGCCAAGCTTGCGCAGTCACAGAAGCTCGAGGCCATCGGGACGCTCGCAGGCGGCATTGCGCATGATTTCAATAATATCCTGTCTCCTATCATAGGTTTTACGGAAATGGTCCTACAGGATATCGAGCATTCAAGTCCGGTGAGAAATAGTCTGGAGCAGGTGCTGAAAGCCGGGTTGCGCGCAAGGGAACTGGTCAAGCAGATTCTTGCATTCAGTCGGCCGCGTCGAGAAGGTGAGAGTGTTCTGCTCGAGTTCGGCGGGGTCGTCCAAGAGGTTATGAAGCTATTGAGGGCTTCGCTTCCGACGTCGATTGAAATCCGGCAAAGTTTGGGAAAAGGCTGCGCGCTGGCCGATGCCACTCAAATTCACCAGATTTTGATGAACCTTTGCATAAATGCGGCCCATGCGATGGACGATCACGGCGTACTGGAGGTAAATCTTGATCGAGTCGATCTGAGAGAAACCGACCTCGAATCTTTATCGCTTATCGACCTCAAGCCAGGCCCTTACATTAAACTAAGTGTTTCTGATTCCGGACGTGGAATGGATGCGGTGACCCTGCATCGAATCTTCGAACCTTATTTCACCACGAAGGAAATAGGAAAAGGAACCGGTCTGGGACTGGCGGTTGTGCATGGGATAGTCAAAAGGCTCGAAGGGACCGTTTCAGTCCAAAGTATTGTCGGAGAAGGCACTACATTCAGCATTTATATTCCCGCAATAGAAGGGAAAGATGAGGACTGTTCAATGCCCTTTGATGAAGTTGTCGGAGGCAAAGAAAGTATATTGCTTATAGATGATGAGCAAATTATGGTGGAACTGGGGAGCGTCATTTTGGAGCGACTGGGGTATCAGGTTACTCCCGCAACAGGCAGTCTGCAGGCTCTGGAATTGTTTTGCGCCAATGCCGACCGGTTCGATCTGATCATCACCGACTGCAGCATGCCTGATATGACCGGGACCGATATGGCCAAAGAAATCCTGCGAATTCGACCTGGTATTCCAATAATCATGTGTACGGGATTCACAGAAAAAGTTGACCCGGGCACCGCCTCAGAGTTCGCGGGACTTATTATGAAACCTTATGTTGCAAAAGACATAGCTGAACTGGTAAGAAAGCTGCTTGACAAGACCGGTTAGAAATCATGCCGGCCTCTTTCGTCGTTCGGGTGTCCACTCGGTTGAGGACTTTTCGCTGTATCATTCAAGGTAACAACACGATGAGGGTATCGGTCATTCTTGCTCATCCCGATGAGCGTAGTTTCAACCACGCTATTGCGCGCGCAGCGATCGAGCAACTGGGGAGCCGCGGCCATGAGGTCTTTTTCCATGATTTGTACAAGGAGAAATTCGATCCCTTGCTGACCGGCGAGGAAATCCCCGAAAGCGCTCATGTGCCGGAGCCGGTCATGAGGCATTGCAGGGAAATCTCCGAATCCCGGGGTGTTGTCGTGGTTCATCCGAACTGGTGGGGCCAGCCTCCGGCCATACTGAAAGGCTGGGTTGACAGAGTGCTGCGTGCCGGTGTCGCCTACGAGTTTGTTGAAGGGGATTCGGGCGAGGGAATACCAAACGGATTATTGAAGGCGGAAACGGCGATGGTGTTCAATACCTCCAACACCGAAACCGAAAGGGAAATAAATGTCTTTGGAGACCCCCTTGAGACAATTTGGCGCAACTGCATCTTCGGCCTTTGTGGTGTCACCGGCTTTTACCGCAGGACCTTCAGCGTCATAGTCACAAGCTCGCCGGATCAACGGAAACAATGGCTCGATGAGGTAAGGAAAAGTATCGACACGCTCTTTCCGGCGTCCGGCTAAATCAGTTTCAGAGGGTCGCCGCACAGGGACCGGAATGACAAAAACCGGCCGTTTCCCGGAAAATCATAAGCGCATAGCTGTCATAATAGGAGCTTCATCCGGAATAGGCGAGGCTCTCGCGGGCCAATTGAGCGGTGAGGGCTGGCGTCTTGCCCTCGCGGCCAGGCGGTTGGACTTTTTGGAAAAGATAGCTGCCGCTTGCGGCCCCGTCACACTTGTCCGGCGCGTTGATCTTACGGAAAACGAAAAAGCCGCTGCTGCAATCCGATCCCTTCTCGATGAACTCGGGACGGTTGATCTGTTCATCATAAGCGCGGGAACCGGCCACATAAATCCTGATCTGGAATGGAGCCCGGACCGCGACACGCTGCTTGTCAATGTTACGGGGTTCGCTTCCCTTGCGCAGGTAGCGATGCGCCATTTCTTGCGACAAGGGCATGGGCATCTGGTGGGAATTTCGTCAATCGCCGCTCTGCGAGGTTCCGGCGGCTCCGCTGCTTATGCGGCTTCAAAAGCCTTCCAGTCGATTTATCTCGATGGGCTCCGAGATCTTGCCGGAGTGCGACGGCTTCCCATAACGGTAACGGAAGCACAACCCGGCTTCGTTGACACCGCCATGATGAAGACCTCCCGCCCGTTCTGGGTCGCCTCGCCGGAGGTGGCTGCCCGACAAATCCTGCGTGCCGTCAGAAGGCGGGCCAAACACGCCTACATCACCCGCCGCTGGGCGGTTGTCGCATGGCTGCTCAAGATGCTGCCGCGGGCCGGGTAGGTTCGAGCATGGATTACATGTATTTCCGTACAGTGTTTATGATATTATTTGCGTAAGTGGTATCAGCCCCTCTGATATCAGCCCCCTTTCCTTCGATCGTTCCGCGCTTTTAGGAGCCGCCCCGTTTGCGCGGCAGCGTATTGCGGCTAGCCATCGATTACGTATTAGTAGAGGGAACCTCTTGCCGGGGAAGCGAACACGATTTGTAATGAAATTGTAACGCCATCGTGATGAACAACCACCTGGTCTGTGCTAACGCCTCTGCGAGTTAAGTCACATTTGCTTAACGGCGTACCTCAATAAGAGCCGCCTATTTGACTTTTGTTCCAACATTGAAAAAGCCAAACCTGTCGCGAGATAGAAGCGGAAAGCAACGGGTCTCTCATTTTTTCAAGCTCCTACATTTCTGATACCAGTTCGCTATCAAAAACTAAACTAAAGTCCAATGAAACCCCACCAGGCCTTGGACTATCTGCTTTGACTTTTCCACTAAAACAAGGGCCCTTTCAAGCATATCCTCAAGAGTTTCCATCGAAAGCCAAAAGCCATTCCGCAGATATTTCTCCCTGATATGTTCCCATAAATGCTCTGTCGGGTTCACCTCCGGCGAATAAGGCGGAAGGTAAATAATCCGGATGTTTGCAAACTTTTTAAGATTGGATGTCCGATGCCATGCAGCCTGATCCATCACGAGGATCAAACGGTGCTGGCTATACTGCTCGGATAATCCCTCCATGAAAATTTCCATCGACTCACTGTCCGCGTATGGCAAGATCAAAGAGAACGATTCACCATCATGTGGGCATACCGCACTGAAGATATGGGTGTATTGCCTTATGATCTGAGCCTGAACGACAGGTCTAACACCTTCAGGCGCCCAGCAACTGAAGAGGTTTGAAATCCTTCCAAACCGTGCTTCGTCCTGAAAGAACACTTTCAATGGCCGGACGTCTTCCGGCGGGAAACTCTGGCTGGCGGTTGCCACCAGCTCCGGAAATTTTTTTTAAATTCCTCTTGTTTCTCCACGTCAGCATTAGGATGTCGCGGCCTAGGCACGACCTTTCGCCAATCATGGCGGTGCAAAAGATCGTAGAGATAATCCTTCGACACTTCATGGCCCAGCCTTTTTTCCACCATCTCCCGAAGCCAAAAGGCGCCTACTATTTCGCCTCTTTCGGCTTCAGCCCGGATGCCTTCAAGCAGACCCGCCTCTTCCTCAACTGACATTATGCCGAATCGCCTTCCTCCTCGTCCCTGAAGGGAACAAGATCCAGGACCCTGGTGATTATACTGGAATACCCACTGATGAATTGTGCCCTTGGCTACGCCGACGTACTCAGCAACCTGTTCAACCCGCAATCCCTTGACCAACAAATAAATAGCCTGCCAGCGCTGGAACTGCTCCCTTGTCTCCGAGCCTTGCATCTCCTTTCGAATCTGTTCCTGCTCAAGATGGTTCTTAATAGTCGTCTTTCTCATCTTCGGTCCCCCTCCTTGATGAGTTATTCAGGGAGGGAGTATACAATTATAGTTTAATGTATGACAGCGAATTCGTATGAGATAGCCGGGCTGCCTCTCTGATGAGACTGGAAAAAAGCGCCGTTCTTTTTTCGAGTCTGCCGGCAGCCGGGACAAAAACCGATCCTTTTGTCATGCCTGCCGGATGAAATCACGCCGGCGAAAACGTGTGGCACTTTGCTGACCTGATGCCAGGGACCAGAAAGCCCCAATCGATCATGGTGATTCTGTTGTGGGGTTGATTTTTTGGACGTGCCTCGCCGCCCGGAACCGATCCGATGATCCAAAAGGGGGAAATTGAGATGGAACGAGCAAATGAAATTTCCAGAGAACTTTGCCGTAAACGATCTAATGTGACAATACCTTTCAGGATTGGGCTTATCCTCTTTGTGTTTTGCCTCTCATGCGCGCCTGTGGTGGCCGCTGTAGCCATCGCAACTCGGGTTGCCGGCGGAGATTATTACACGATTACACTTAAGTCGGACGGCACGCTCTGGGCGTGGGGATTGAACAATTACGGCCAGCTTGGGACGGGTGACACTGTTGACAGGCCGACCCCGACGCAGATAGGTACGGACAATAAGTGGACATCGATCGCTGTCTATTGCGATACTCAATCCACGGTTGCGCTGAAGTCGAACGGCACGCTGTGGGCGTGGGGATGGAACGGTTACGGCGAGCTTGGAACGGGTGACACTGTTGATAGACACAGCCCAACGCAAATGGGCACTGGCAATTATTGGGTGGGGGTCGCTGCCGGCGCTGACCACACGGTTGCGCTGAAGTCGGACGGCACGTTCTGGGCGTGTGGATCGAATGTTTATGGCCAGCTTGGGACGGGTGACACTGTTGACAGACTGACCCTCACTCAGATCGGCACAGGCAATCAGTGGATGTCAGTCTTTGGGGGCGACCAATCCACGTTTGCGCTGATGTCGGACGGCACGCTGTGGGCGTGGGGATTCAACTACTACGGTGTGCTTGGAACGGGCGATACCTCTGACAGACACAGCCCAACACAGATAGGCGCGGACAATGACTGGGTGTCTGTCACTGGAGGCTGGACGGAAACATTTGCGCTGAAGTCGGGCGGTACGCTCTGGGCGTGGGGATATAACGCGGGAAATAATACCCCCACCCGGGTAGGCACGGACAATGAATGGACATCAGTCGCTATGGGCGACACTGACACGGTTGCGCTGAAATCCGACGGCTCGCTTTGGGCATGGGGGTATAATGGTTACGGCGAGCTTGGAACAGGGGATACCGTTGACAGGACAGCCCCAACGCAGATAGGTGCGGACAATAATTGGTCATCGGTCGCCACGGGCGACTTCCATACCATCGCCCGGAAGACGGACGGCTCGCTCTGGGCGTGGGGATATAACGGCTTCGGCCAGCTTGGCACTGGGGACACTGGTGAGAGGAACGCCCCGGTGCAGGTACTCATCGCCCTAGTTTCAAGCAGCACCGGAAATGGTACAATCACTCCAAGCTCAAGCAGCGTCTTCAATGGCGGCAGTGCAACCTTCACGATCACACCCTCGGCGGGCTACACCCTATCGAACTTGACTGACAACGGAGCGAACGTAACCCAATCCGCTATAGAGGGCGGTAATTATTATACATATACGATAGCAAACATAACATCCAATCATTCAATACAGGTGAGTTTTGGTCTTCCATTTACAGACTCTTGTAGCAGCAGCGGCAACGGTACAATCACCTCAAGCTCAAAAACTGACGATTATGGCGGCACTGTCACCTTCTCGATCACACCCTCAGCGGGCTACCACTTGTCAAGCCTTACTGACAACGGAGTGGATGTAACCCAGACTGCCGTGTGGAATGGAAGCGTTTATACATATACCATATCGGATGTAACGAGCAACAATACTGTCCTGGCCACTTTTGCCATTGGTGCTCCCCCGCCCCCGCCCGCGGCGCCTGTTCCGGCGCTCTCAACAGCCGGGAGCGTACTGCTGATGCTTGCACTGGGTGGGATTTTATGGCGACGCAGGAGTAGAAGCCAAAACGCAAGAACAACATTCGGTCATGGCATGGAGTGATGTCCACGGAGGCAGACGCCGAGGATAGAAAGCCAGCGGCGATCAAAGATGGATTGTGCGCTCTCTCCATGTTGATCGAAATGCCGTTTTCAGTGATCACAGGTTGGGCTGCGGCGGTCACGAAGACGCGAGAAATGCGCTTTCATTTGGCTGTTTCATAAGCTGGTGGCCACAGCACCAGTTACTCCCTGGTCGAAAGAGGAGTCGATTATACCGATCATAGCAGTTTTCGGCTTTCCATCTGGGCTTTGGGCGGACTGAGCTATTCACAAACCATCCCTCGTCGTGTAAATGTTGGGATTACCTCAGTAGGCTGACGGTTGCTCTGGAGTAACGATCCCTGCTAATTGCCCCGGGGCAGCCCTGGAGAGCTTGATGTCGAAGAATAGAATTTTAACGATTTGTATTTTCTTGACAGTTGCTACCCTCGTGGCATTCTGGCGGCTCAATTATTGCGCTTTTATCGCTTTGGACGATGGATTATATATAACCAAAAATACCCATATCATGAATGGCATCACGTGGGAGGCTGTTCGATGGGCATTCACGGCCGGTTACGCCGGAAACTGGCATCCCGTGACATGGATGTCTCTCATGGCCGACGTTCAACTCTTCGGACTAAACCCGCACAGGTTGCACCTGACTAATCTCCTGTTCCATGTTGCAAATTCACTGTTGCTCTTTTTCGTTCTCTACCGGATGACCAAAGCGCCCTGGAAGTGCGCTTTCATTGCAGCCTTGTTTGCCCTTCACCCTCTCCACGTGGAATCCGTCGCTTGGATTACCGAGCGAAAGGATGTTCTTTCCACTTTCTTCTGGATGCTCACGATGGGCGCTTATATCCTTTATGTAGATCACCCGCGGCTCAAATATTACCTGGCCGTTCTCATATTTTTTGTTTTAGGCTTGATGGCGAAACCCATGCTTGTAACTCTTCCCTTTGTCTTGCTCCTTCTGGACTTTTGGCCTCTTAAGCGCTTCGAGAAACAAGAATCCGCTCAGGAAATCCACACTGAGGTAAAAAAGCCTGTATCTGCGAATAGAAGAAAAGGGAAATCGAGCAGAAAATACACCGTGCAAACAACCTGGGGAGAAGGAAAACCGGCGGACCATAAATATCAGTGGGCATTGATCCGTCCTCTGCTCCGGGAAAAATTGCCCCTTTTTGCCTTGGCGGGGCTTTCGAGTATCGTAACATTCATCGCCCAGCAAAAAGGAGGAGCGGTCGAATCTATGGAGGCTTTTCCACTGGGTGTCCGTATTGGGAATACATTCGTCTCCTATATCGTCTACATCGGAAAGATGATCTGGCCGGCCAATCTTGCTGTTTTGTACCCGCATCCTGGGCCATCGCCGCTCTGGCAGTCCGCCGGAGGCGCGCTTGTCGTAGTCGCTATGACAGCGATTTGTACCATGACTGCAAAGAGATTTCCGTACCTGGCCGTTGGATGGTTTTGGTTCGTCGGTACCCTGGTGCCCGTGATAGGGATAGTTCAAATCGGTGGTCAAGGCTGGGCCGACCGGTATACATATATACCCCTGATTGGATTATTCATCATGGTCGCATGGGGAGTTCCGGAATTCTTGAAAAGCTGGCGCCACCGCAAGGAGGCTTTCGTCGTGTCGTCGGCACTAATCCTTTCCTCCTTATCTATCGTTACCTGGATACAGGTCGGATATTGGCGAACCAGTTTCACTTTGTTCGATCACACCCTCGAAGCCACCACTAATAATTATTACATACACTGTTGCCGGGGCGCGGCCTATGCCAACCTTGGCAACGACACCAAAGCGATTTCCGATTTTAACAAGGCTATAGAAATCAATCCTGAATATGTTGATGCATATAGTTTTCGTGCAATTTCCTATGGCGCACTTGGTAGCCAGAACCAGGCCATTTCTGATTACGACAAGGTGCTCGAGGTAAATCCAGAGGATGCGGCGACATATAACAACCGCGGTGTCGCTTACGCCAAACTCGGCAATAACAGTAGAGCGATTTCGGATTATGACAGAGCGATTGAGATAGCTCCCGGGAATGCCGAATTCTATAATGACCGGGGTATTGCTCAGGAAGCCATCGGGAACCCCGGCAAGGCGATTTCTGATTATGACAGGGCTATCGCAATTGATCCCCGTAATGCCAGAGCATATAATAACCGAGGTCTGGCTCATCGCTCGCTCGGCAATGACAGGCACGCAATCGCCGATTTTGACAGGGCCATCGAGATCGATCCTAAATATCCCGACGCCTATAACAACCGTGGTGTCGCCTATGCCAAACTCGGCAATAACACTCAGGCGATCTCGGATTTTAACGAGGCCATCGAGATCGATCCCCGCGATGCAAGTGCGTTCTATAACCGTGGTGCTTCTCATCACAAACTCGGCCACGACGATCAGGCAATCGATGACCTGAAAACAGCGGCAGAACTTGGCAGCAAAGAGGCTCAGGACCTTTTGAGAAGCCAGGGGGTAAACTGGTGAGTTGAACTGCTCAAAGGGTGAGTGGCTCTATGGACCTAGAGAAGCGCTCTTAGTAAAGAGTTAGCAAGGGGTAACGGGGTTGGGCCTGTCTCAGCCCCGAGCTTTTAGGAGCCGCCCCGTTTGCGCGGCAGCGCTGTTTTCGCTTGACCTGTGCGCTCCGGATCATATACAATATCTCATTCTGGCTCACTTGCGGGTGTAGCTCAGTTGGTAGAGCACAAGCTTCCCAAGCTTGGGGTCGCGGGTTCGAATCCCGTCGCCCGCTCCAGGTCGAGAAGTTCCCCTTCTTTCCGAAGAAGGGTTTCCCTTTTTGAGGGGGCTTGAACACAGGCCTGCTTCGATTAGCGGATGACAACTATTCTGGATTCTGAGTTAAAGTTAGTTCATAACTGGAATTTGAAAATTGTCGGTCTGCTGGAAGAAGTGGGTTTTATGACCCACTTTTTTTTTGTGATGGGACAGGGGACGTGAGAGAGGCGTAGATTGGCTCAGTTGCTAAGAAAAGAAGAAGACGAACTGGTCAGTGAAATATGGAATCTTCTTGAGCCGGTAATTGCCGCGCAGGGCATGGAGATACTGGAGGTCGAATATCGTCGCGAATCGGCCGGGTGGGTGCTGCGAATCTTTCTTGACAGCGAGCGGGGAATATCCGTTGAGGATTGTGCTGCGGTGAGCCGCATTGTGGGGGATTTGCTCGACGTAACCGACCTGATTCCAAATGCTTACCACCTGGAGGTTTCCTCGCCGGGTATCGATCGGCCTCTGAGAAGGCTCGATCACTTTCAAAAGTATATCGGATACATAATTGAGGTCCGCACGATTTCTCCAATACAGAACCGGCGCAACTTCAAAGGTGAACTGAAGGAGGCCTCTTCTGAGGGTGTAGTCATCGAGATCGAGGCAAGGGACTATTCTATATCGATGTCGCTCATCGAGCGCGCCCGGCTTTTATATTTCGAATCCATGGAGCGCAAAGCACAATGATCGGCGGTTATGAAAAAAGAATTATCTTGAATATGGAGGTACTTTCTACTTATGGCCAGTGAACTCAAGCGGTTGATCGAGCAGGTCAGCAGAGAAAAAGGCATAGACCGCCAGACCCTGATTCACACTCTTGAAGAGGCCATCAAATCGGCCATCAGGAAAAAATACGGCTCCAAGCTGGACCTGGATGTCACCTTCAATGAGGAATACGGGGAGATCGAGGCCTTCCAGTTCAAGGAGGTCGTTGAAGAGGTGGTCGATCCGGACAAGCAGGTGCTTCTGGCAGAGGCGTTGAAGCTGGACAGCGAGAGCGAAATCGGGGACGAACTCGGTATCAAGATGGATACGGAGACTTTGGGCCGGATCGCGGCGCAGTCGGCTAAGCAGGTCATCATCCAGAAGATGAAAGATGCCGAGCGGGAAGTCGTCTATGACGAGTTCAAGGGCCGCAAGGGTGAGGTGGTAAACGGCATTATCCAGAGAGTGGATAAAGGCGCCATTTTGGTGAATATCGGACAAGCCGAAGCCATCCTGCCTCAAAAGGAGCAGATTCCAAGAGAGGTTTTCAGGCAGGGAGACCGGATAAGATCATATATCCTGGACGTTAAAAAGATCAGCAAGGGCCCTCAGATCGTCCTCAGCCGGACTCATCCACACTTTTTGATTCAGCTCTTCCATTCGGAAGTGCCCGAGATCAGCGAAGGGATTGTCAGCGTCATCAGTGCAGCGCGCGAGCCAGGGTCCAGGGCAAAAATCGCGGTCATCTCGAAGGATTCGGATGTCGATCCGGTCGGCGCCTGCGTGGGAATGAAGGGAACAAGGGTTCAGAACGTGGTACAGGAACTTCGGGGTGAAAAGATAGATATAATCCCCTGGAACATGGACCCTGCCAAATTCGTTGTAAACGGGCTCGCTCCGGCCATTATCTCGAAGGTTATAATCGATCAGGCAAACCGGAGCATGGAGGTTATTGTGCCGGACGATCAGCTTTCGCTTGCCATAGGCAAAAGAGGGCAGAATGTGCGCCTCGCCTCCAAGCTTACCAACTGGCGAATAGACGTAAAGAGCGAGAGCAGGTACGAGCGGCAAAAGCAGGTAGGCTATCAGTCGCTTCTGCGAATTCCCGGCCTTTCCTCTGAGATTGCCGACAAACTTTATGAATCGGGAATCGGATCTCTTGAGGAATTTCTCGAAACTTCAGCGGTCGAACTGGAGGACACGACTCGTCTGTCCGCTTCGACCCTGGAAATGATGAGGGCCGAAGCCCGGAAGCTGCTCCAGAAAGACGAGAAAGAGGACACTGGAGAGGGTCCGGCAGAAGAAGCCGAAAGTCCCGGGGAACTGCTCCGGAAAGACGACAAAGAAGACGCCGGAGAGGGTCCGGCAGAAGAAGCCGAAAGCCCCGGGGAACTGCTCCGGAAAGACGAGAAAGAGGACACTGGAGAGGGTCCGGCAGAAGAAGCCGAAAGTCCCGGGGAACTGCTCCGGAAAGACGACAAAGAGGACACTGGAGAGGGTCCGGCAGAAGAAGCCGAAAGTCCCGGGGAACTGCAGGCCGATTCCGACCAGGTCCGGGAAGGATAGACCATACTGCCAAAGCGCGGTCACATACCTGTGCGAACATGCCTTGCGTGCATGCGCAAAAGGCCCAAAGGGAAACTGGTACGCCTCGCCCTGGACCCCGAGAGCGGATGCGTTTTGGCGGATATAACGGGACGGATGGAAGGACGCGGCGGGTATGTCTGCCGGGAATGCCTGCCCGGTTTGCGCCTGAACAAGCGCGTCCAGAGGGCCTTCCGCAACGGGGCAAAAAATCTCTGTCTGGCGGAAGACTTACTATTGAAGAGATAAATCCAATTCCGTTCCGATCTCGATATCGGCCTGGAAGGTGAAATGAATACTGAAGAAAGTGTTTCAAAGGGGGAAGTTTTCATGACGAGAATAAGGGTGCATGAACTCGCAAGAGAATTGAACATGGAAAACAAAGATCTGATCGACCGAATCGATAAATTGGGCATTCAGGTCAAGAATCACATGAGCACGCTGACCGACAGCGCTGTGCTCAAGATAAGGCAGCAGTTTACGGAAGTGAGACCCGGGTCCGAAAAAGTGGAAGAGAAGCGCATCGGGAGAGAAGTAATCCGCCGGCGCAAGAGAGTTGAGCTGCAGGAGCCTGAAGCACCCTGGGCCCCGTCCGTTGAAGAAGAACCGGTTCAAGCTGTCGAGGAAGTCCTGGAAAAACCGCTGGTCGAAGCCCCGGTTGAGATCGAGCCCGTTTCGGAAGCCCCCGCCGAAACCGCTCCGCGCGAAACCGCTCTGCGCGAAACTCCCCGGCCCGAGACTGAAGTGGTTCCCGAGAGGGTAAAACCGGTTGCGCCCCCTGAACGCAAACACGATGCCGCAAGGATAATCAAACCTGCGCCGGTAAGGGTGGAGCCCAAAGCCCCCGAGCCTGCGCCTGTGGAAGAGGTAAAGCCTGCCGCTGTGGTTGAGCCGGCTCGACCCGCAAAACCTGTCCCGCCGCCGATTCAGCCTGTTAGCGTTGAACCCGTGGATCTGCCGCACAAGGCGGCCGGCCCGGCAAAGGCCGTCGAGATTTCTGAAGATGAGGAAGAAGAAGGCAAGGGCAAAAAAAGAGGCAAGAAGAGAAGGCGAAAGAAATCAAAGAAAGAGGAACCGGCAAAGATCATCAAGCTCCCGGAAGTTATGGGCGAGGAAGCCGAAGAGGAACCGGACCTCACCGAACTGGCCGCTCGCTTCATGGCCAGGGGTACTGAAATAATCGATCCAGCTCTAAGGGAGCAGAAGCGGCGCAAGCCCGAAGAGGCGGAGAAGGCCAAACCCGGCCGTCGCAAAGTCTTCCAGAAAGAAGACCTCTATACGAAAAAAGAGCTTGCCGCCCAGGGTGACCGAGGCCGGGCCAGATCGGGCAGACAACCGTTAAGAGAGGCGCCTAAACCGGAGCCTGTCGCCCAAAAAGTCGGCAGGAAGCGCATCAAGATAGATGAGGCCATTACGGTGGCCAATCTTGCCAGGCAGATGGGCATGAAAGCCGGCGAGGTTATAAAGAAACTACTGCTTCTTGGGATTCAGGCCAACATAAACCAGGCCCTCGACTTCGATACGGCGGCGCTCGTGGCCTCCGATTTCGAATATGAAGTGGAAAAAACCGCTTTCGAGGAAGAGGAGGTGCTCCAGATCAAGGAGGACCGCGCTGAGGAACTGGTTCCCAGGCCGCCGGTTGTCACGGTCATGGGCCATGTCGACCACGGCAAAACCTCCCTGCTCGATGCCATTAGGGATACCAAAGTAATCGAAGGCGAGGCGGGAGGCATTACCCAGCACATAGGGGCTTACCATGTGAAGCTGGATAAGGGTGACATCGTTTTCCTCGACACTCCCGGCCATGAAGCCTTTACGTCCATGCGGGCAAGGGGCGCCAAAGTTACCGATATAGTCATCCTGGTGGTGGCGGCCGATGACGGCGTTATGCAGCAGACAGTCGAGGCAATAAATCACGCCAAGGCCGCCGAGGTCCCTATTATTGTGGCCATTAACAAAATCGACAAGCCCAACGCGAACGTCGAAAGAGTTAAGCGCGAACTCTCCGAGCATGGACTCATTGCCGAAGAATGGGGTGGAAGCACCACGATGGTCGAAATATCGGCCAAAAAACGGATCGCTATCGATGACCTGCTCGAGATGGTGCTCCTCCAGGCCGAACTGCTCGAACTCAAGGCTAACCCGAAGAAAATGGCCCGGGGCAGGGTCATTGAGGCCAAGCTGGACAAAGGCCGTGGACCCGTTGCTACGGTCCTGGTTCAGGAAGGCACGCTCAGGGCAAGTGACGTTTATGTCTGCGGAATCTATTCGGGACGCGTCCGCAATATGTTCGATGGACGCGGCCATAGAATAGAAGCGGCCCAACCGTCCATCCCGGTCGAGGTTCTCGGCTTTTCGGGCGTGCCAAACGCCGGTGACGATTTTATCATCCTGGCCGATGAAAAGCAGGCCAGAAGCGTTGCCGAGCACAGGCTTCTCAAGCTCAGGGAAAAGGAGCTTTCACGCTCGAGCAAGATTACTCTCGAGAACCTGTTCGATCAGATTCAGGAAGGGGAGGTGAAGGAGCTCAAACTCATTCTCAAGACCGACGTTCATGGTTCCCTGGAGGCGGTCGCCGAATCGCTGCTCAAGCTCTCAACCTCCGAGGTCAAGGTCAATATCATTCACAGCGGTACCGGAGCGATCACGGAAACCGACGTCATGCTCGCTTCGGCCTCCAATGCCATAGTAATCGGCTTCAATATCCGGTCGGATGCCAAGGTGCACGAACTGGCCGAGCAGGAAACTGTGGACATTCGTTTCTACGACGTCATTTATCAGCTCATCGATGACATCCGGGCCGCCATATTCGGCATGCTCAAGCCCATCTACAAAGAGAATGTGATAGGCAGGGCAGAGGTGAGACAGACTTTCCATGTTCCGAAAATGGGGATGATTGCTGGCTGCTCGGTGCTCGACGGCCGAGTGGAAAGAAATGCCAGAACAAGGGTGCTTCGTGACAGTGTAATTGTCTACGACGGAAAGATCAGCTCCCTCAGACGCTTCAAGGATGACGTCAAGGAAGTCAAGGCGGGATTTGAATGCGGCATCGGGATCGAGAACTTTAACGATCTCAAGGAAAGAGACATCCTCGAGGCCTATGAGATTCAGGAAATAAAACAGGTCTTTGAACCCGAGCAGGAGCGCAGATCTGGTTCGTGAGGCGATCATGACCGTGGGTGTGGCTCTTGTGAGCTTCAGGCTTCATGAAATCCATTCTCTCAAGGATAAACGGAGAATAGTGAAAAGCCTGGTGGAGAAAAGCCGCAACCGTTTTAATGTGGCGGTTGCGGAGGTGGCGGACCAGGATGCTCATCAAAAGGCCTCCATCGGTATTGCTGTAATCGGCAATGACGGGCGGGTTTTGAATTCGCTTCTGGACAGAATAATCGATTTTATGGATTCGCTGAGCCTGGCCGATCTGGTCAGCCGCGAAATAGAGTTGATTCCAATGTAAACCGGATTCCGGATACCTCGACCTGCATAAAAACTCAATGCCCGGTCAGGTTGCCAGAGCTGGTATCCGGTGTCCCGGACCAAGGGCAGGATATGTGGAAATGGAATACAAACGTTCCGACAGAGTTGCGGACCTGCTCCAGAAAGAGATCGCGGACCTTGTTTTGCGCCGGGTGAAAGACCCGCGCGTTGCTGACATAACCATCAGCGGGGTCAGGGTATCAGACGATCTCAAGCATGCCAGGGTCTTTTTCTGCGTTATGGTAGGGAGCAAAGGGGAAGATGCGAAAAAAAACGCAGCAACGGGCCTGGAGAAAGCAAAAGGCTTCATACGCCTGGAACTTGGCCGGAGGTTGAGCCTCAGATATATTCCTCAGCTCGCGTTCGAGTACGATGCTTCCTTCGACTATGGCGACAAAATAGAAAGACTTCTGAATGAGTTGCGCAAGGATGAGTGAGCAAAAAATTTTGAAAATTCGGGAACTAATTTCGGCCCTTCGGAGCAACGAACGCTTTATGATCGCCACTCACGTTCGTCCGGACGGAGATGCAATTGGCTCCCTTCTTGCCGCCAGGCTCATCCTCCGGCGCCTCGGGAAAAAAGTCGATGCATATGCCCAGGACCGGGTTCCTCCGGAATTCGAGTTCTTGCCGGACGTCCTGGAAATCCAGAACAAACCGTTAGAATCGGCTGAATATGAAGCAGCGATTCTTGTTGACTGTGGCGATTTCGAAAGGGCGGGCGAAGAGCTTTCGGAGTTCATCTCCAGGCGTGTGCCTTTCGTCATAAATATCGACCATCATGTCCCGAACAAACCGTTTGGAAATATCGACTGGGTGGAGACTTCGGCAAGCAGCACCTGCGAGATGCTGTTCGATCTTTGTATGAATCTTTCGCTTGCCCCCGACGCTGACCTGTCAACTCTTCTCTATACGGGGATTATGACCGACACGGGTTCGTTCAGGCATTCGAATACGAACAGGCGTGTCTTCGAGATGGTTTCGATTCTGGTCGAAGCGGGCGCCGATCCGGCCTATATATCGACACAAGTCTATGATTCGGCCACTCCGGAGAAGCTGAAGCTGCTGGCGCAGGTGCTCGGAACAATGGAGTTCCATGCCGGGTCGAAGATAGCAACAGCGGAACTGACGCGCTCTATGCTTTCAAACTCTTCGGCTACCTACATGGATAGCGAAGGGTTCATAAATCACCTGCGCTCAGTAAAATCAGTCGATCTGGCAATCCTGTTTCGGGAAGGCGGCGACGGACAAGTCCATGTCAGTATGCGGTCCAGGGCAGGCATAAATGTAGCCAAACTGGCCCAGCGGCACGGAGGAGGCGGACACAGGCAGGCGGCGGCATGCCGGATTTCCGGGAGCCTTTACGCGGTCCGGTCGCAGTTTATCGACGAGGCGGCAAGTTACATTAGTTGAGTTTGGGAAAAATGGGGAACATCGTGCAACATGAAGAGTTGGCTTCCGGCCTGGATTCTGCCGCGGGGGTAGAAACAGGCGGCATTCTGGTTTTGGACAAGCCCGCGGGATTCACTTCCGCGAAAACCGCTGCCAGGATAAAGAAGCTGCTCTCACAACACAAAATCGGCCATACCGGGACCCTTGATCCGTTTGCGACGGGCGTGCTGGTACTCTGCCTCAATGAGGCTACCCGAGCCGCCGACCAGATCACGAATCTGAACAAGGTTTACCATTCGACACTGAGATTCGGGATTGAAACCGATACCCTGGATTGGACAGGGCAGGTGGTCAGGCAGAGCGATACCATCTTCTCGGAAAAAGATCTCATCGAAGTCCTGCGTACGTTCGAAGGTACTTGTATACAAACGGTGCCAAGGTTTTCGGCCGTCAGAGTTGAGGGGCGCCGGCTTTATGAACTCAGCCGTAAGGGGATCGAGGTTGAGCGGCCCGAACGCGAGATATGTATTCACTCGATTACGCTGCAATACTTCAGATGGCCGGAGGCGGTGATTGAGGTCTGTTGTTCCAAGGGCACATACATCAGACAGTTGGCCTCCGACGTAGGACTCAAGCTGGGAAGCGGAGCGCACCTGTCTGCCCTCCGGCGCACGAGTGTCGGGCCTTTTACCCTCGAGCGGGCAATCCGAATGGATGAAGAGATCTCCGCTGCATCCGTCGCAGCCGGGATTATTCCGCTCAATGAAGCCCTTTCCCACTTGCCGGCTGCTCTGATGAGCGAGCAGTGGCTCCTGGGCCGGTTGAGAAATGGACAGCTCGATCCGGTATGGAAGGAAAAACAAAGAGAGCACTTTTGCGACTGTACTGAAGCCGTGCGGATCGTGACGGGTGCGAACAGACTGGCTGCATTGTGGTGGCCCAACTCCGCTCGGAGCGGATCGCGGTGTCTGCGCGTATTCCCGTTCTGAAGTTGTCCGCGAATTTGGAAATTTGAAGGCAAATGTCTGACAGTCCGGTAAATTGCAATATTGAATTTGATCTTGAAGCATGGAGACTGCCAATTCGGAGAGCGGATATCCGACTTTCGACCCGCAACAGCAAAACAGGCGCCTTTAAAGACTTACCATCTTTGAGGCCCGGTCCGGCGGTGCGTGCGAGCGGTATCCGCACAAGTATTATCCTGGTTAACGTCAAGGAGGAACAGCCGTGGTAATGACCCCAGATAAGAAGAAGGAAATTATTGATGATTTCAGAGTACATCCTGCCGATACGGGCTCTCCCGAGGTGCAGATTGCTCTTCTAAGTGAAAGAATTAGTTATCTGACCGAGCATTTCAAAAGCCACAAGAAAGATCACCATTCGCGAAGAGGGCTTTTGAAACTGGTCGGACAGCGCAGGCAGCTTCTTAACTATCTAAAGAGAAAAAGCGTCGAACGCTACAACACCGTAATCGAGCGGCTTGGATTGCGCCGATAGCCTTTTGCTGCGACTGCGCGAAAGCCCGCCTCACTATAGAGCGCGGAGCGAATATACTTTTAATAGAAGGGACTTAGATGAAACATACAGTGCAAGTTGAGGTTGGCGGACGTCCCCTCATATTTGAGACCGGAGAGGTAGCCAGGCAGGCAGGCGGCTCCGTTCTTATGAGATACGGCGACACTGTGGTAATTGTGGCTGCCACTAAAGAGGATCGGGTAAGGGAAGGAATTGATTTCCTGCCGCTATCGGTGGACTATCACGAGATGAGCTATGCGGCCGGGCGTATTCCGGGAGGCTTTTTTCGGCGTGAGATCGGCCGCCCGAGTGAAAAGGAGACTTTGACCTCCCGTTTCATCGACCGCCCTATTCGCCCTCTTTTCCCGAAAAAATGGCCCTATGAGACCCAGGTAATCGCCACCGTCGTGTCGGTGGACATGGAAAATGAGCCTGATGTGATAGCCTTGATCGGCGCCTCGGCCGCTTTGCACGTGTCGTCCATTCCTTTTGACGGACCGGTTGCTGCCGTGCGTGTGGGCCGAGTCGATGGTGAATTCATAATAAATCCTTCAGCCGTCCAGCTTGAGCAGAGCGATATGAACATCGTTGTGGCTGGAAGCCGCGAGGCTGTCGTAATGGTGGAAGGCGGAGCGGAATTTGTGCCCGAAGAAGACATTGCCGATGCAATCATGTTCGCTCACAAGGCCATAGTGCCTGTAGTCGATGCTCAGGATGAACTGCAGAAGATGGTGGCCAATACCAAGGAAGTTCCTCCCGAGGTTGTGATTGACCAGACCCTCGTCGACAGGATATCGGATCTTGCCCATGCCGAGATGCAGCAAGTAATGACCGTTGCGGAAAAGCACGCAAGGCGGGACCGAAAAAGAGAGCTCAAGGCGCGTGTAAAGGAAGAACTCGCCTCAGACTATGAAGGCAGGGAAAAAGAAATCGCGGCAGCCCTCGACGAGCTTGAAAAAAAGGTAGTTCGCACAATGATGGTCGAGCAGCGCCGCAGGATCGACGGGCGCGCCTTTGATGAGATTCGCCCCATTTCGATCGAGGTTGGAAAACTGCCCCGCACACACGGCTCAGCGCTTTTTACGAGGGGCGAGACCCAGGTGATTGCCGTTATAACTCTTGGCTCCTCTTCGGACGAGCAGAAGATCGATGCCCTTTCGGGCGAGACTTTCAAATCATTTATGCTTCATTATAACTTTCCTCCATTTTCGGTCGGTGAGGTAAGGCCTCTTAGAGGACCGGGACGCCGCGAAATCGGCCACGGAGCGCTTGCCGAGCGGGCAATTAAGCCGTCTTTGCCGAAAAATGGTGAGTTCCCTTACACCATTCGAGTCGTATCCGAGGTGCTTGAATCGAACGGATCGAGTTCGATGGCTACTGTATGCGGTGCTTCCCTGGCCCTTTTGGACGCGGGAGTGCCGGTTTCGGATTCGGTGGCGGGCATAGCCATGGGGCTGATCAAAGAAGGCGATGAGTTCATAGTCCTTTCGGACATCCTTGGAGACGAGGACCATCTGGGGGACATGGATTTCAAAGTTACAGGAACCGACAAGGGAATCACCGCCTTCCAGATGGACGTAAAAATATCCGGAGTCAACCGGGAAATATTGAAAAAAGCTCTCGATCAGGCCAGGGCCGGGCGGCTCCATATACTTGGAAAAATGAAGGAAGCCATCGCGGAACCCAGGTCCCAGCTCTCACGGTATGCGCCAAGAGTTGAGACTATTCAGATAAATCCCGACAAAATCCGAGACGTTATCGGTCCGGGAGGCAAGGTGATCCGAGCGATCGTCGCCGAAACGGGAGCGAAAATCGACATTGACGACAGTGGCCGAGTCGTTGTAATGAGCCCTGATGCCGAAGCGTGTGATAAAGCTATTGAGAAGATCAGGAATATCACCGCAGAGCCGGAAATCGGCGAGCTCTATATGGCAAAAATAGTGCGAGTGACCGACTTCGGTGCGTTTGCTGAAATTCTGCCCAATACAGAGGGCCTGATCCATATCTCGCAGCTCGAAAACAGGCGGGTTCGCAAGGTTACCGACGTTGTAAACGAAGGTGACGAAGTTCTGGTTAAGGTGATCGACATCGACAAGGACGGCAGGATTCGGCTCAGCCGAAAAGCCGCTCTGCCCCCGGAACAAAACGAATAAAAGCGATCTGCGGCTCGTTTCGGGATTTTGTATTGACAGGAGCTCTCCGGTTTTCATGGAGAGACCTGTCTCAGCTCTTAATCACCATTTACATCGGAAGCAGGGGCAGGTTCCTCACCCTTGGTTCTGCGCAAGGGGTGAAATTGTACCAGAAAACGGTTCTCCGCAATGGGATCAGGGTAGTTACGGAAAAAATTCCTTTCGCCCATTCGGTTTCTACCGGAATCTGGGTAAATACCGGCTCTCGCGATGAAGACACTACTGAGCGTGGGATCACCCATTTCATTGAACACATGCTCTTCAAGGGCACCAACAGCCGAAGCGCTCTGGACATTGCCAAGGAATTCGATGCAGTCGGCGGCTTTGCCAATGCTTTCACCTCAAAGGAGCATGTCTGTTTTCACGCCAAAGTTCTTGCTGCCCACCTTCCGCTGTTGGCCGATCTTCTTACGGACATCTTTCTCAAATCGGTTTTTGCCCCCGTGGAGATCGAACGCGAGCAGAACGTCATCCTTCAGGAAATCCGGATGGTCGAAGACACGCCTGATGAGTTCATCCATGTTCTTTTCCAGGAAGATTTCTGGAAGCAAAACCCCCTGGGCCTGCCTATCTATGGCACTGTTGAAAGCGTTGAAAAGACCGGCCGCCAGCAGATGATCGACTTTGTCGCTAGCCGTTTCAACCCTGAAAGAATCGTTGTAGCAGCCGCCGGAAACCTCGATCATCAGAATTTTCTGGACCTGATCGCTCCCGCCATGGAAACGCTCAACCATTCAAGCCCAATAGTCGATCGGACTCCTCCGGTTCATCATTTCTTCTCAAAAGTCGTAAAAAAGGACCTCGAACAGGTACACCTGGCGATGGGCATGCGGGGGACTTCGCAGATCGATGAGACACGGTTCGCATCGCACTTGCTCAATACCATACTGGGGAGCAGTATGAGCAGCCGCCTTTTTCAGGAAATCAGGGAAAAACGCGGCCTGGCCTACTCAGTATACTCTTTTTCCCATAGCCATGAAGATACCGGGATGCTCGGCCTCTACGCCGGTATCTCTCCGGAGAACGTAGAGGAAGTCGTGCATCTCATTAATGGGCAGCTCTCGATACTAGCCAGGGAGCCTATTCCCGAGGCCGAACTTAGTTCGGCCAAGGAATACATCAAGGGCAATATGTACATTAACGCCGAGAGCAACGATTCTCGCATGAGCCGGCTCGCCAAAAATGAATTTCTGTTCGGCCGCTATGTTCCTTTCGAAGAAATCGAAAAAAAAATAAACAGCATTACCTCCGAAGATATACAGACCTGGTTCTGCGGCATCTACAGCCCTGATAAAATCGCCGCCATGCTCTACGGACCTGTGGAAATGGAATCAGAAGGACTGCAAAACTCTCTGGCTCAAGGATAAAGCCCGATGCCTCTGTTTTTCCAGGTGCTGGCGAGCGGTTCCCGTGGGAATGCGATCCTGGTGTGCAGCGCCAGGACGCGGATTCTTGTCGATGCGGGAACCACCTGCAAAGAGCTGACGCGTCGACTCGAAAAGACACCGGCGCCGGCAAAAAGTCTCGACGCAATCCTTATAACCCACGAGCACAGTGACCATGTCAGCGCGGCAGGAACATTGAGCAGAAAATTCAACCTGCCGGCCTACATGACCAGAGGGACTTTGGAAAATCTGCCCCCGAACATCGGGCAGTGCGCTTCGGCTACAGTCTTTGGGACCGGAAGATGCTTCGAGATCGGCGATCTGCGCATCCACCCGTTCGCCACCTCTCATGACGCCGGCGAACCAGCCGGGTTCATCATCGAAAACGACGGACTACGGCTTGGGATATGCACGGACCTCGGAGTCGCCACCAACCTGGTTAAAGTCAGACTGCAGGGCTGCCACGGACTCGTGTTGGAGGCCAACCACGACTTGGGCAGGCTGCTTGAAGGCCCATATCCCTGGTTTCTTAAACAGCGTATAAGAAGCGCTCACGGTCACCTGTCAAATGAAGATGCATGCAATCTGCTCGAAGCCGTGCATCACGATGGGTTGCGTTCCGTAATCCTTGCCCACTTGAGTGAGACTAACAACCATCCCGACCTGGTGCTCGAAAGCTGTCGCAAGCTCCGCCAGTCGCCGCAATGGGAATGTGTCCGTTTTGAACTGGGAAAACAGGATGATGTAGCCGCCGCTGTTGAATTGGAATAGTTGGACCGAATACCTGGGTTGGATATGGGCAGGATCGTTTACCGAGGTTCCGCCCGGGGAGCCCCGACCTTTCAAGGTCTCGACAAAAATAAGAGAGCCGGAAGAAATGCCCGGCCCTTCATGTGGCTGGATTTGGAAAAATTTAGTTAAACGAGTTTCTTGACGTTAACCGCCTGCGGTCCCTTTGGTCCACGTTCCACCTCGAAACTTACGTGATCTCCCTCGCTCAAAGAGCGAAACCCTTCAGACGAAATGGCGCTGTAGTGGACGAAAACGTCTCCCTGCTCCTTCGTTTCAATGAAACCATAACCCTTCTTGTCGTTGAACCATTTCACGCGGCCTTCCGACATTTCTCTAATTCCTTTCCTTCTCTGGTACCGTTCCCGTTGCTTGCAGTTTCGCTACTTCGAGCAATCCTTGCAAAACCCCATCCTCCTAGCCGGGGCGCTCCAGGCCGCTTCCCCCAAACATCGAACCAGAGACTCCCCGATGCTAAATATATCCTCCTACGGTAGAAATCAAAAAATGTCAAGTGTTAATAGGCTTGGAATTATATGTCCTCGGCAGGATAGGCTCTAGTTGGAAATGAGGTATTGAATGCTGGTTTGTTGACCGGTTCTGTGCGAAGCGGATGATTCGTCCTGAGACGGTATGTTGATATATATACCTGAAGTTTCAGTCATTTACGAACAAGTAGAGATCTACTATTGAAAAGATCAGTCGATTAAATTTTCAAGGGCCTGTTGAAGAGTGGGAAACCGGAAAGAAAAGCCCTTATCCATCAATCTTTTTGGAATAACCCTTTGCCCCTTCAAGACGACGTTTGCGAATTCGCCCAGCAGGGTTCGCAGCAAAAATGCAGGTAACGCCGGAAGGACAAGGGGGCGGCCAAGAGTTCTTGCCAGGGTTTTTGCAAATTCAGCATTTCTGACAGGGTTTGGCGATACACAGTTTACCGGACCTGAAATTTTCCTGTCACTCAAAAGGAGCGAAAAAATATTGAATAGATCTTCCTGGTGAATCCATGACATCCACTGACTGCCGCTGCCGATCGAGCCTCCTAGCAGATAGCGGAAAGCAGGCAACATCATTGAAAGAGCGCCTCCCCCCCTGCCCAGAACGATCCCAAAGCGGCACAGGGCTACCTTGGTCCCACACCGGGCCGCTTTTTTTGCTTCAGCTTCCCACTCTATTGAGACTAGGGACATGAATTCGGCGCCAGGAGCGGAGTCTTCGTCCAAAATTTCGTCGTCCAGGCGGCTTCCGTAATAACCGACCCCGGAGGCGTTAATTAGAACCTTTTCTTTGCCTGAAGCACAAAGAGCTTCAACCAGATTTCGCGTAGTGAGAATTCGGCTGTCCGTAATGGACTTTCGCGCCGCATCGGTCCAGAGGGTAAAAATGGAGCTTCCGGCGAGGTTAATGGCTGCATCGCTGACCGAGGCCCGCTGTTGCCATTCCCCTGGTTTCTTGGGATCGCCTTCGACGATGGCTGCCCACGGGACCAATTCCTTTGCTCTCGAAGGGGAACGGGTGAGTATAAAAACTTCATGGCCCGATTCGGTAAGCCTTCTGGTCACATATCTTCCGACAAAACCCGTTCCACCGGTAACGAATATCTTCATGCCGGTTTCCTCGATGGTAAGCCTTTCCCATGAAGCGCAGTACAAAGAGAACTTTTTACTCGCCGGGTTTCTTGTTTTCCATGCTGCCGAAGACAAACTTGGAGATCAGAGATTCGATGTCCAGCGGTGGTTCTGTTTGCCGTATGACTCCGCCGTTTTGAAGGTAAGTGTCCGAGGACCCCGGTGAGATGCTCACATATTTTTCCCCGATTATGCCCATGGTCTTGATGGATGCGATTGCGTCTTCCTCGACCTTCACATTTTTGTTTATGCTCATGACGACTTCGGCCTGGTCGTCCTTGAGTTTGACATTTTTGACTTCGCCTATATTGACTCCGGCCAACATTATCTGGGCCTTGGTCTTCAAACCGGCGACCGTGGAAAATATGGCGCTCACATCATAGCGGTCCCTGCTGATGCTGAAGTTCCCCAGGGTGAAGGAAAGGTATCCCAGGCAACACACGCCGATTATCACAAAGATTCCAACGCTGAACTCCAGGCGCTTTCGTTCCAGTCCCATATTAGAGTTTCCCTCTTTTTCCGGTTTGTCAAAGCATGATCGAAGTAATCACATAATCGCCTATAAGCACGGCAATTGATGAAATCACTACTGCCTCGGTGGTCGCTCGCCCCACCTGCTCCGGCCCGAAGCTGCCTTGATCGACTCCCGCATAAAAACCCTTGTAAGTGCATACCCATACAATCAGGACCGAGAAACAGGCAGACTTGACAAGTCCCATGGAGAGATCGCTCCAGTCAACGCTGGAAATAATTCCGTCCCAAAAAGCCCCAGCGTTTACCCCTAATAAACCTACCCCGATGAAATAGCCGCCCAGGATTCCGATAACATCGCAAAACGCTGTAAGGAGCGGAAGAGCGATCACAATTGCAATGAACCTGGGTAAAATAATATAGGAAAAAGGGTCGATTGCCATGCACTCAAGGGCGTCGATCTGTTCTTCGATCCTCATTATCCCGATTTCTGCGGCTATTGCCGACCCAGCCCTGCCCGTTACCATCAGCGCCGTGAGGACAGGACCAAGTTCGCGGATCAACGACAATCCGACCGCAGACCCCAACCAGCCTTCAGAACCGAACCTGGTCAGTGTATGGTAGCCCTGCAGAGCGAGCACCATTCCGGTGAAAGCGGCTGTAAAGCCTATTACCACGAACGACTTGGTCCCTATGAACTCTATCTGCTTTACAGTGGGCCAGAATTTTCCGGGCGGCAGCATAATGCCGCGGATCGTGTAGGCGAAAAACAATCCCATACGGCCGGCCGAAATTACCTGCCTCAATGTGTAAGCGCCAAGGGACTGAATAGGGTTGAGCATTAAAGCGCTCCTGCACGGTTTTTACTCAAGAGGACAACTCCCTATACCGTCAATCAGGCGCTCGTAATAGGAGTCTATGTGTTTCTTGTAAGCGTCGGCCTCACGGTTCAGAAATTGCTGCACGCGCGCGTCCGCGCTGGTTCGGACTTCTTCCGGATTGCCTGCTGCAAGGATTTTGCCCTCGTCGATTACGACGATCCGATCAGCTATTTTGAAGGCGCTCGCAAGTTCGTGGGTGACTACCACTACAGTCATTCCCATGGTTCCGCGCAATTCCAGTATTAAGCGATCCAGGCCTGCGGCCGTAATGGGGTCGAGACCGGAAGACGGTTCATCCACAAACAGTATCTCGGGGTCCATAATCAGCGCTCTTGCCAGCCCGGCCCTTTTTTTCATCCCTCCGCTGATCTGGGAAGGCATATAGCCGCAGAATTCGGCCAGCCCGACCAGATTGAGCTTCATTACAGACATGATCCGGATCGTTTCTGCAGCCAGTTTGGTATGGACCTTCAGGGGTATGGCGATATTTTCGGCCAGAGACAGGGAATTGAAGAGGGCGCCGCTTTGGAACAGGACGCCAATCCTGCGCCTGTATTGCATGAGCATGGTTTCGGAAAACGCGCCTAAATCCTCGCCATCGATGAAGATCTGGTTCGCACCTGTTTTTTTAAGCCCGGTAAGGTGACGGAGAAGCGTAGTTTTCCCACAGCCGCTCACCCCCATGATCACCGTGACGCTGCTTTTCGGTATTGCGAAACTAATATCGAACAGCACCTGGTGGGTGTTGTAGAAACTCTTGAGGCTGCGTATTTCGATTAAATTCTCGTTAGACATGCCGTAATCCAAATCCAGATCTTTGCAGCGCGATACAGTTGAACGTACGAATCCTGGGAATTCAGCCTTCCTTCCCTGGCAAGTCCGATCCAAGATCAAAGTTGCTCATTATAGAAGACAATCTTACAAATATAAATCCATAAATTCGTTATGCATCATCTCCCCCTTTAGCAGGTTCAAGTTCGACAGGGAGGGATGCAGAATTATTTCTTTTGTACTGAGGCGGTTCTGTGGGATACTTTATCTTAAAAAAGTAGGGAGGACAAATCAATGCAAACACCTGATTCTCCTGTAATGAAGGCTATTTATGAACGCCGCAGCACCCGCCGCTTTGAGGATGCGCCGGTTTCCCGGGATTTGGTGATGGCCGCCGTGAAAGCTGCATCCTGGGCGCCTTCGGGATTGAACAACCAGCCCTGGCGCTTCGCCCTTATTTGGGAGAAGGAGACCAAAGAGGCTCTGGCCGCTCTTACGAGATATTCCTCAACTCTCGAGTCATCTGCCGCGCTCGTTGCGGTTTTTCTGGACAGGGATGCCTCGTATGACCGCACGAAAGATTGCCAGGCGGTTGGAGCTTGCTTGCAAAACCTGCTCCTGGCGCTGCATTCGTTCAACCTTGGCGCTGTTTGGATAGGTGAAATCCTTAAAAACGGGGACCGTGTCATAGAGGTTCTGAAACTCCCCGAGCGGCTCGAACTTATGGCTGTCGTGGCCGTTGGACATCCGGCTCACCCCAAACAGAGCTCGCACAGGCGGCCGATCGAGGAATTGATTGTATTGGAAAAATAGCCGGCTACCGGGGATTCGAAACCTGGCTTGTTTACGGCAGTTTTGGAACAGCCGTGCGATGTGGCCCAATGAGCAGCTATGTTGAGCGGACAAACCTCGATCATTCTCGATCGCCTGATCGTTGGCATGCTCCAAACCAACTGTTACCTGCTTGGCGACAGGGAGAGCGGAAAGGCGGTCCTGATAGATCCGGGGGCGGAAGGCGAGCGCATTTGCGCTAAGCTGCGGGAGCTTGGGCTCCAGCTTGCAGCGATTCTTGTCACTCACGCCCATTTCGATCACACTATGGCTGCATGGACTCTCAAAAATCAGTGCGGCGGAAAAATATACCTCAATGCAAAAGACCGCAATTCGCTGCTTCAGGTCATTTTCGGGCTTGCGGCGCGCTTTTTTCCGGAAATCCGCCCGGTTTCACCCAAAGAAGTCGACAGGTCTCTGGCGCAAGGCGATCAGTTGCAGTTCGGCGCGATTCGCATGGAGGTCCTTGCCGCTCCGGGCCATACCCCGGGACATGTTTCGTTCTACTGGAGAGAACAGGGTATCCTTTTTTCCGGAGACCTCATCTTTGCCGGCTCAATCGGGAGGACCGACTTGGTCGGCAGTTCCTTCCAACAACTCACGGATTCGGTTCGCGCCGAAATTTTCACGCTTCCGGATGAAGCCCTTATCTATCCCGGCCACGGTCCCGGCACTACGGTGGGCATGGAGAAAAAGCACAACCCGTTTTTTTTGCGCAAATCAGGATGAACATGTAAAGTGCTCGATAGCGGGGTGGCTTTTACCATTGGAGGAGGCTGTGCGAATTAAGAAGTACGCCAAAAGATTATCGATAATGGCTCTGTGCGTTTGTCTGCTGACCGCTTACGGCTGCGGTGGATCGAACGCTCCGCCTCCCAACCCGGTGACCCAATCTCAGCCGGCGCCTGAACCTTCCGCTGGATCCGGACCGGCCTACGGACCCTCTGCCGGACCCGCTTCCAGTCCTCCTACTGCTGCTCTTTCCGGGACAAAAGCCAAATTTCTCGATTTCAACGATATCCCTATTCCGCCTGAAATTAATATACAATCAAAGAATTCATACGTTTTCCAGTCCGGCCGGTTGAAAATGGGGTTCTTGACGTTGCGGGGCAGAGTCGATCCCAGTTCTGTGATGAACTTTTTTGAATCGACGCTCCCGCGCGAAGGCTGGAAATTGAAAGGTGAATTCAGGTACAACCGGTCGCTTCTCATTTTCGACAAGCCGGACAAGATTTGCGTGATATTGATGAAGGAAGATACATATTATACTTATGTCGAAATCTATGTATCGCCTGTTGCGGGAAGTTAACTTCGAGGTCTGCCTTCGAGGCCGGGGGCGGACACGGTCCAGTAATGGTTTGACGCTATGTTGAATGGTAAATCGATTCTCTTGGGTGTGAGCGGCGGCATAGCCGCATACAAGGCAGCAGAGCTGGTGCGGCTTCTGGTCAAGCAGGGCGCTTCGGTTCACGTTGTGATGACTGCAAACGCGCAGCAGTTCGTAACCCCGCTTACTTTCCAGGCGCTTTCGAACAATACTGTAGGTACAGACCTGTTCAGCATGGAATCCGAGTCGCGGATTGGCCATATTCAAAAGGCGAGGCTTCCGGACCTCGTAATTCTTGCCCCGGCCACGGCCAATCTCATGGCGAAAATGGCCGCGGGGATTGCCGATGACTATCTTACGACCATATTGCTCGCCACGACCGCTCCGGTGCTGGTCTGCCCGGCGATGAACGTCAAGATGTGGGAGCATCCGGCCACACAACGGAACCTGAACACTCTGGCCGAACTTGGGTACAAAATCCAGCCGCCGGGTGTGGGTATGCTTGCCTGCCAGGAGGAAGGAGCCGGCCGTCTGGCAGAGATCACAGACATTCTGGAGAAGGCCGTTAGGATGTTGACGCCGCCAACTCTTGCCGGCAGGCGCATTTTGGTCAGTGCCGGCCCGACCTGGGAGCATTTCGATCCCGTCCGCTTCATGAGCAATCCCTCAAGCGGGAAGATGGGCTATGCGCTGGCAAAGATTGCCGCGCGCAGGTCTGCCCGGGTCCACCTCGTTTCAGGACCCTGTTTTCTTGAAGCTCCTGCCGGGGTCGAACGAACCTGCGTTACGAGCGCGCTGGAGATGCGGGACGTTATCGTGGGGCTTTCCCCTGAACTTGATGCCGTTATTATGGCCGCCGCCGTGAGCGACTACAGGCCTTCGCAAAAAGCCCCTCAGAAGCTCAAAAAAGTTGCGGAAGCACACACGGTCCTGCTTGAGCCCAATCCCGACATTTTGGCCGCTCTTGGAGGCATCAAGCCGCCAACTCAGGTGCTGGTCGGATTTGCTGCGGAAACCGAAAACCTACTTGAAAACGCAAAAGACAAGCTGGTGAGGAAAAATCTCGATTTCATCGTGGCCAACGACCTTTCCAAAACAGGCTCCGGGTTCGGCTGCGACACAAACGAGGTGAAGATTATCGAACGCAATGGCGCCGTTACCGACCTGCCACCCCTTACAAAGGAGCAGGTAGCCTCGGAGATATGGGACCGAGTCGAGCGGCTCCTTGGAGGTGCTGGAGTTGATTCAGGACATGACGAACAGTGAACTTGCCCAATCTTTGGCGAAGCTGCGGTTGATTTTCGAGGGTCATAAGGCCGGAGGTCTCCGGGACTGGGCATACAAGTCTCAAACATCCCGGGAAGGAGTCCAGCCGGCGGCTGATTGCCAAACCGGGGAACAACAGCTCACGAGGATAAGCAATGAACTGACCGGGTGCACCAGGTGCAGACTTCATTCGGGCCGTACTAACCTGGTATTCGGGGAAGGTTCGGCCAAAAGCGGCCTGGTCTTCGTCGGTGAGGGTCCGGGGGCCGAAGAAGACAAGCAGGGACGCCCTTTTGTCGGCCGCGCGGGAAAGTTGCTCGATAAAATGATTTTCGCAATCGGTTTCGAGCGCCAGGAAGTCTATATCTGCAATGTCGTAAAGTGCCGCCCGCCTGAGAACCGGGCCCCGCAGCCGGACGAAGCGGCCGCTTGCTCTCCTTTCCTGTTCAGGCAGATCGAGGCCCTTGGCCCCAAGGTCGTTTGCGCGCTCGGACTGAGCGCGGCCCAGAGTCTTCTGGGCAACGCCCGCCCGATGTTCCAGCTTCGCGGCAAGGTCCATCTCTGGCGGGGGATTCCTCTGATATGCACTTACCATCCGGCTTATCTGTTGAGAAGCCCTTCCCAAAAAGCGGCGGCATGGCAGGACCTGAAAGAAGTGCTCAGGGTCCTGCGTGCATAAGACCCTGGCGAATTTCGCCGGCGCCGGGGCAGATCGATTCATTTACAAAAAAGGCGGTCATTCGACATGAATACCAGGCAAATCTTTTTGCTTTCGGCCTTTTTGGGAATCGCGGTTCTTTTTTTTGCTATCCCTCCGGTCGAACCGCAACAGTCCCATATCGATATAGTCCAAATCCAGGACTCGATAAATCCAGGGGTCGAGGATTTTATAAAGTACGCTATTAAACGTTCGGTCGACGACAAGGCCGTATGTCTGATTATTCTTCTGGACACGCCGGGCGGGCTGATGACTTCGATGCGTGGAATTTCTCAGGCGATTCTCAACTCCGAAGTTCCAATCGTAGTCTACGTATATCCCAGCGGCGCACAGGCCGCTTCCGCCGGCATGTTCATTACGGCCGCCGCCGATATTGCAGCAATGGCGCCCGGCACAAACATAGGCGCCGCCCACCCGGTTACTGGCGGCGGCGCAGAGCTGCCTTCCTCCATGAGTGAAAAAATTCTCAACGATACGCTCGCTTTCGCCAGAAGTATTGCCGCTCAACGGGGTAGAAATGCCGAATGGATGGAGGACGCTGTCAGGAAAAGCGTATCTGCGACCGCCGAAGAAGCATTCAAGCTAAATGTCATAGACCTCGAAGCCGATAATTTGCCCGCTTTGATAAGCAAGCTTGACGGCTGGACGCTCCAGCGCGGAGGGACGAAGGTCGTTCTTAAAACCCGGGGGGCTGAGCAGCGCACCATTTTGCCCGGCTTTCAGCACCGCATACTGCGTACCATAAGCGACCCTAATCTTGCCTTCATACTTCTGATGATAGGACTGGCTGGCCTCTATTTCGAGCTGTCCAGCCCAGGTGCGGTCTTGCCTGGAGTCGTTGGGGGCATTTCGATCATACTCGCGCTTTATGCCATGCAGACCCTTCCGGTTAACTACGCCGGGTTTTTGATAATCCTTCTGGCGATTATCTTCTTCATCCTTGAAATGAAAATCGCCTCGCACGGCCTTCTGAGCCTGGCCGGGGTGCTTTGCCTAGTGCTGGGCTCCCTCATGCTCTTCCGTTATCCGGAGGAACCAATGCAGATCTCTCTATCGGTTTTTCTGCCGACCACGGTGGCGGTCTCTCTATTTTTTGTTGCGGTCGCGCGCCTTGCCTTCAGGGCTCAGATGAGAAAACCGCAGACCGGGCGGGAGGCCATGGTGGGAATGATCGGCCAAGTGCGCGCGGAGATTGACCCCGAGGGCAGGGTGTTTGTGAACGGCGAATTGTGGAATGCACAGGCCGAACAGAGAATCGAAGTGGGAGAAAAGGTCGAAGTGTTGGAAGTGCATAATTTAAAGTTGAAAGTAAAAAAGATCGGTGGTAGATAGTGAAAATAAGTTCTATCGTCTTCATGCCGATGGAAGGGCTACAGGAGAGATGAATGTTTTTTAACCTGAGTGCTTCGTTCATCGCGATAATCATTTTCGCGATTCTTTTCCTGGCAAATGCCATTCGTATTCTAAACGAATACGAACGGGGTGTGATCTTCCGCCTCGGGCGGGTTATTCGCGCCAAAGGGCCGGGGATCATCCTCCTTATCCCGGTGCTCGACAGGCTGCAGAAGGTCAGTCTTCGCGTCATCGTCCAGGAGGTGCCGACACAGGACGTTATCACGCGTGATAATGTATCTGTTAAGGTGAGCGCCGTAATCTATTTCCGAGTGGTCGATCCTGTCAAGGCGGTCGTCTCTGTCGAAAATTTTCTCTATGCTACAAGCCAGCTTGCTCAGACGACGTTGCGCACGGTTTGCGGCCACGAAGAACTCGACACGCTGCTTTCGGAAAAAGACAAAGTAAATGCTCACATTCAGGAAATTCTCGACAGTCATACGGATCCCTGGGGAATAAAAGTCTCGCTGGTCGAACTCAAACAGATCGACCTGCCCCAGGAGATGCAGAGGGCAATGGCAAAGCAGGCTGAAGCCGAGCGCGAGCGGCGGGCCAAGGTGATCGCCGCTGATGGAGAGTTCCAGGCCGCCGACCGCCTCGCAGCGGCTGCCGATATTATCGAAAAGAGCCCCATTGCGCTTCAGCTTCGTTATTTGCAGACATTACGCGAGATAGCCTCAGAACACAATTCGACCACGCTTTTTCCGATCCCGATCGATTTGTTCAGGCCTTTTCTCAAGATCGCGGAGATGATGGATAAACAACAACAACAGAAGGAGAAGGAATAGGGAAAATGGGAAAGAAAGAAAAAGAAAAGAAAGAAAAACCACTCGACAAGATGACCGCGAAAGAACTTCGCGATTTAGCCCTTTCTACCGGCGGTATCGTTGGCGTGCACGCGATGAATAAGGCCGAGTTGATAGCCGCGATCAAAGAAGTGCGCGGTATCGTCGATGAAAAGAGCAAGAAAAAGGATGTCGATATCCGAAGCCTCAAGCTAAAAATCGGAGAATTGAAGGATAAGCGGGAAAAGGCCGCCGGAGAAGGAAAGAAAAAGCTGGTCGCCTCTTTCCGCCGCCGGATCAGCAACCTGAAGAAAAAGACCCGCCGGGCTGCCTGAGCTAAAGCGGCTCTCGAACTCTTGCCGGGCTGGTCTCTCATAGGCTGAATGGGTGTTGGAGCTGAACCTGGTTGTACTCTATGACGAAGATGGAGGTTACTGATGAGTGTTGAACCAAAGGTGATTGCGGCTATTTCGTCCGCTATCGGGTTTTACCTTCAGGCCGAGCAGGAGGCGTTGCTTGCGCAGCGATTGAGTCGGCCCGCACAGCCGCCGCTGGTCATGAGCAGCCCATTTGCCCTAGCCGGAAGAAAATCCGCCATGGACATAAGGTGGACCTGGCAGATGCGCTTGCCCCGTTAAAGCGATTCTGCCTTTGACCTTTCCGGCTTTGATTGGTCAACGGTTGCAGCCCGAAGGTCAAACGGAGATAGCGGCAGTTTTTCGGGCATGTTTCCTTGCGAACTGACTTCTGGTGTTCAAAGTCCGGTTCTGAAGTGAGCTGATGCTAAACTGAGGTTTTCTCGAATTGAAAAAGGAGACAGAGGAATGGAAAATTCACATCTGCATGGTACTTCACTAACTGCGAAACTGCTTGATGAGCCACCGGTCAAGGTGGATAACCCGATCAAGATAGGCGATCTGACTTTCCGCGATGGTCATCAGTCGCTTTTCGCCACCCGGGGAAGGACCGAAGACCTTCTGCCTATCGCCGAGGAAATGGAAAAGGTCGGATACTGGTCAATGGAGGTATGGGGCGGCGCAACATTCGACACCATGCATCGTTTCCTTAATGAAGACCCGTGGGAAAGACCCCGCCAACTGAAGAAATACCTCAAGAAGACCAAACTGATGATGCTGCTGCGCGGCCAGAATCTCGTGGGGTACCGCAACTACGCCGACGATATGGCCGAGGCCTTTGTCGATCGGGCGTGCGCAAACGGGATCGAGATCTTCCGGACCTTTGACGCGCTCAATGACTTCCGGAACTTCGAAACAGTTATCAAACCGATCAAAAAAAACGGAATGCACTTCCAGGGAACCATGTCCTATTCGCTCACCGAACCCCGGATGGGCGGCGCGGTTTACAACCTCGAGTATTGGGTAAAGTGCGCGAAACAGCTTGAGGACATGGGTTCGGATTCGTTCTGCATCAAGGACATGGCGGGTCTCATTGCTCCTTATGACGCCTACTACCTGGTCAAAGCCCTCAAAGAAAACGTAAAGATTCCCATCCATCTCCACAGCCATTTCACCTCCGGTATGGCCGACTTGGCGATGCTCAAGGCAATCGAGGCGGGCGTGGACATAATTGACACCTGCCTGTCACCGTGGGCATACCGCAGCTCGCACCCGGCCATCGAGCCTCTTGTAATGACTCTGAGGCACACCAACAGAGACACCGGTTTTGACCTGCATCAGCTTGCCAAGTGTAGCGCGTGGTTCGAGAAGATTTCGCCCAAGTATCGCCACCTTCTCGATGACCGCATGTCCACGATAGATATCGGCGTTCTGCTCCATCAAACACCGGGGGGCATGCTCTCCAACCTTATTAACCAACTTCGGGAGATGGGCGCATCCGAAAAGCTCGATGCCGTTTTCAAAGCCTTGCCCCAGGTCCGCAAAGAGATGGGCCAGGTTCCTCTGGTAACTCCCACCAGCCAGATCGTCGGTATCCAGGCTGTGAACAATGTTCTCTTCGACACGCCCGAAGAGCGCTACAAGATGATTTCCGCCCAGAGCAAGGATTTGTTCTTTGGCCTCTATGGTCATACGCCGGTTCCCGTCGATCCGGTAATCCAGAAAAAGGCCCTTAAAGGTTACCCGAGAGGCGAGACCCCCTTCGCCGGTCGTCCCGCTGAGATTCTCGAAGATGAAATGCCCAAGAACTGGGAAGATACCAAGGGATTGGCCAAGGACATCGACGACGTGCTTATCTATGGTATGTACCCGATGACCGGAAAACGCTTCCTTAACTGGAAGTATGGCAAGGAGCCGGTTCCGCCTGAGGTTCTGCCCAAGACTCTCGAGGACTGCGCGAAGGAAGCCGATCTGATCAAGAAGGCCAAGGCCGGATTGCTGGTTGAAAAGCCCAAGAAGGAAGCTCCTCCGAAGGGCGATGCAGCCCGCCAGTTCAACGTTTTTGTCGATGGCGATTACTTCTCGGTGGAAGTTGAGGCTCTCGGCGGCACCCCGATGATCACTGGAATCACCCCGATGCCTGCAGCCGCTCCGAAGCCTGCTCCTGCAGCCGCTCCCAAGCCTGCTGCAGCCCCTGCCGCAGCCGCACCCAAGGCGGCCGCCCCGATGGAAGGCGGCACAAAGCTCGAAGCACCCATGCCTGGTATGGTTATGAAATATGCGGTGAAAGAGGGCGACGCGGTAAAAGAGGGTGACGTCGTAATGGTCCTCGAGGCCATGAAGATGGAAAACTCCATTCTGGCGCCGGTCTCAGGAACTGTAAAGCAGATATGCTGCAAAGAGGGTTCGAGCGTCCAGAAAGGCGACGTACTCGCGGTAATCGGGTAGATTAATTGCATCCAAACTCAAAGCTAGAGAGGAGTAATAAAATGGCCAAAACCCCCGTACGTGTCACAGTTACCGGAGCCGCCGGGCAGATAGGCTACGCTGTTTTGTTCCGCGTCGCCAGCGGTGAAATGCTCGGCAAAGACCAGCCTGTCATCCTGCAGATGCTGGAACTGCCGATAGATAAGATCCAACAGGCGCTCAAAGGCGTCATGATGGAACTTGACGACTGCGCGTTCCCACTGCTGGCTGGAATGGTCGGCACAGGCGACCCCAAGATAGCTTTCAAGGACGCGGACTACGCGCTTCTGGTTGGAGCGAGGCCGCGCGGCCCTGGTATGGAGCGCAAGGACCTGCTGATGGAAAATGCAAAGATATTCATCGAGCAGGGCAAGGCCATGAATGAAGTTGCTTCGCGCGACATCCGCGTGATCGTGGTCGGAAACCCGGCCAACACCAATTCCTGGATCGCCATGAATTCGGCCCCGGACCTGCCGAAGGCTAATTTCACGGCGATGTTGCGCCTTGACCACAACCGTGCCAAGTCTATGCTCGCCAGCAAGGTTGGAAAGCAGGTTGATTCAGTCGAGAAGATGATAGTCTGGGGCAATCATTCACCCACCATGTATCCTGACATCCGCTTCGCCACTGTTGACGGCAAGCCTGCCACCATGTGCGTTGACGAGAACTGGTACAAAACCGAATACATTCCCAAGGTCGGGAAGCGCGGCGCTGTGATCATCGAAGCCCGCGGCCTGTCCTCCGCAGCTTCAGCCGCCAACGCGGCAATTATGCACATGCATGACTGGGCGCTCGGCACCAACGGCAAATGGGTGACGATGGGCCTTGCCTCTGACGGCTCCTACGGTATCCCGGAGGGCGTCATGTATGGAGTGCCGGTCACCTGTACGCCCGGTAAGTACCAAAGGGTAAAGGGCCTGGAGATCGACGCGTTTTCGCGCGAAAAGATGAACTTCACCCTGAATGAGCTGCTGGAAGAACAGGCTGGCGTCAAAGACTTGCTCGCAGCAGCTTCAGCCAAGGCCCACTAGAGATATTAAAATGGTGTAAGAACCTGGCTGCAAGAATATGTAAACCGGAGGCGGCAAGCGATTGCCGCCTCTCCTGTTATGGACGAAATCCCCGCACTTGTGCGGGGATTCCTTTTTATACGGGCGTCGATAATACTTGCGCAAACCATCACAGCCGTTACCCCAGGGACGAACACCTTATCCCGGATTGAGCCCGGGGCAGGTCCTGATCGGGCTTCTGCGCGAATCACAGAAACCGGTAATTTTGAAATTATTTATGTCGTTTTGTATATAGGATTGTTTCTGAATTCGGGTAAGGTCCTCAGTCGCGACTAATATAAGGTTTTTTTGGCCAAAAAGGTGGAAATGCTTTGAAGATATATTTCGATTATCTTACGAATGATTAACTTGTTCAATCTGTTCCGCCGTGTAATTCCACAATCGAGGAGAATGGAATGATCCACTGGAAACGATGGCTGGCTGGCTGCATTGTGTCAATTCTAGCTCTCGCCTGTATTTTACTATTGCTCAGCTACTTTTTCTCAGACTTCCTGGTCGATATCTGGTGGTTCGGTTCTCTTGGCTATGAAGCCTATTTCTGGCAGCGGACGCTTTACAGGTATGCTGTTTTTGGGTCGGTTTCCCTGTTTTTCTTTTTGATATTCTTCTTGAATTTCTGGGTGGCCTCGCGCTTCCTTGGGGCCACCGTGCCGGGCAAAACCGCAACGGACGCTTCGCTCAGATCATACCGGCATCTGCTCAGGGGATTCAGGACCGGCTCGATGTGGGTCTATACGCCCCTCTCGATCGTCCTTTCCGTCGTGGTCGCCATACCTCTTTACAATCGGTGGGAGTCTTTTCTGCTCTATCTTTTTTCTCGCAATGCGGGGGTGGCCGACCCCGTATACGGGAAGGACATCGCCTATTATCTTTTCTCCTACCCGATATACACACTCATTCAGCGGCGCCTGCTAATGGCTTTCGGCGTTCTGCTGGCTTCAGTGGCACTCCTGTACCTGATCGAGAGGCGCATCCTCGGCCGCCAGGAGAAGCGGCTCCCTACCGGGGCGCGGATACACCTCAACTTGCTGGTCTTGGCGGTGCTGCTGATTGAAATCTGGGATTTCATTCTTCAGCTCTATGGCCTTCTTTATTCCAGAAGTCATCTGCCGCTTTTTTACGGTCCGGGTTACGTCGAAATGAACGTGACAAGGCCTCTGATCTGGATTTGCCTCATCCTGCTGGTTGGGACCGCAGTTTCCCTGATTTATTTAATTAATACACACAGGGGCATGAGGGTTCTTGCCGGATTCGCTGTCGTGTTCGCCCTTGCGCTGGGCGCCACGTACTCGGATTTCCTTCCGCAGATGGTCGAAAAATATTTTGTTAAGCCAAACGAAAGTTCAATGGAGCGCTCCTTCATCCGCAACAATATCGAATCGACACTTTCGGCCTACAGGCTCGACAACGTGGAAATCCGCGACTTCGCTCCTGAACGTGTTCCTACGGAGATTTCCGTACCGGACGTCCAGACGATTTTGAGAAACACCCCGGTTTGGGACGGCGACATGCTTGACGACGTTTACAAGCAGCTCCAGAACCTTCGGACCTACTATGACTTCCCGAACATAGACGTCGATCGGTATACCGTAAACGACTTTTATCAGCAGGTTTTTCTGTCGGCCCGCGAACTCAACTACAACCTGATTCCGGAAGGCGCCAAGAACTGGGTAAACGAACACCTTTCCTACACTCATGGATTCGGGGCTGTAATGACTCCAGCGGACCAGGCCGGCGGCGAACCGCTGGTCTGGTTCATACATGGAATTCCGCCCGAGTCGGAGTATGGATTCAAGATCGAGCAGCCGGGTATCTATTTCGGGGAAGGTGCCGATAACTATGTAATCGCACCGAACAGCTCCGGGGAAATAGACTATCCCAAGGGCGCGACCAACAACATGACTTCCTACAGTGGAAAGGGGGGAGTTCTGCTCGATTCCCTTTTCAAACGATTGGTTTTTGCAGGTTTTTTCAAGGACAAAAACATTTTTTTCACGACCAAGATGACTCCCGACTCCAAGATACTCCTTCGGCGCACGCTCGCTGAACGTGTTCGCACCCTGGCGCCCTATCTGATTCTTGACTCCGAACCATACGTGGTGGTCACCCAAAAAAAACTCTACTGGATTCAGGACGCATACACGGCCTCGGATATGTACCCGGTATCCATGCATTCCAATACGCAAAATGGGGAAATTAATTACCTCCGCAATACGGTTAAAATCATAATGGATGCCTACGATGGAAGTGTAGATTTCTATCTTTACGATCCTCAAGATCCCATCGTCATGGCATATAGCCGGATCTATCCCGGTATTTTTAAAAACGCGGCACAGATGCCGGAAGAACTGCAACCGCACGTGCGCTATCCGAGGACGCTTTTCCAGATTCAGATGGCTATCTATGCCAAATATCACCAGATCGACCCGGAAGTGTTCTATCAGCAAGAGGACGTTTGGGATTTCGCAAATACGTACAGGGGCGGCAGTGAGTCCTTACAGGTCAACCCTTATTACCTGACACTGGACCTGATAAAGCCGGGCAGGTTCGACTTTTTGCTGCTGCTGCCCATGAGACCGAGCGGGCGTGATAATCTCCGGTCCCTGGCGCTTGTTGGCTGCGACCGTCCCTATTATGGCAAGATCATCGTTTACAATTTTCCGAAAGGAGAACTCGTCTACGGCCCTTCGCAGATTTACGCCCTCACGAACCAGGACACCGAAATCGCCCAGCAGTTTACGCTCTGGGACCAGGCGGGATCGCAAGTGGACAGAGGCAAGATAATAGTTCTGCCGGTCGGCAAGGTGATACTCTATATTCAGCCCGTTTATCTCAAGTCCTCGACACAGCTCAAAATTCCGGAACTGAAGCGGTTGATTGTAAGCCAGGGGCAAATCGTAGTCATGGAAAAATCGCTTGAAGATGCCTACGCCCGGTTGCATCAGCGAATAAAATCGGAAGTTGAGCGCGTGGACAAAAGGTTTGCCCCTCTGATGCCGCAGCCGCAGCAGCCCCCATTGGAATCGGCCCCGCAGGCCCCGCCTGCCGAATGAGCCCATGGGCGGCCATACGCCGTATTCCCTGGAAGGAGACCCTTTACTATATATTATTTGGTCCCGATGGTGTAAAATCACTGCTGCATTGATTCCAGCTCTGTCACGGGCGGAGTAAAGCTGCTCTGCGCGGATACACGCCGGAATTATTCTCTTTTCTACACCTCTGCAGGATCGTAATGCTATTTACTCTGCATCCTTTACTGTATCGCCCGCTTTTTCACTCAATCCCTTCTAGAACCAGATTAACTCTTTGCAAATATCCCGGGTAATGATAAAATTAGGATGCTTTGCTTTCTGGACCTTATTCTCCGCACTCTGGAGGTTTTATGTTTAAGATCGGCGATCTGGCTGTTTACCCGGCACATGGCGTAGGGAAAATCGAATCCATCGAGTCCAAAAGTATCGGTGGCAAACGCCAGGATTTCTATATCATGCGCATTCTGGACAATGGTATGAAAATCATGATCCCGGTGCCGAACGCTCAAACGGTTGGATTGCGAGGCTTGATCACCCAGACCGATATCCCCAGGGTCTTCGACATTCTGCTGCGCAGGGAAGTCTCGGTTAACGGGGGTACATGGAACAGGCGCTACCGCGAATATATGGAGAAGATCAAGACCGGGTCCATTTACGAGCTTGCGGAGGTGCTCCGTGATCTGACCGTCCTCAAAGGGGACAAAGAACTTTCCTTCGGCGAAAGAAAGATGCTTGATACGGCAAGAACGCTGCTTCTCAAAGAACTCTCCATTGTCCAGGACGTCACTGAAGACCAAATCGAACAGTCTATTTGCGATTTGTTGAGATAGCCGGATCCGGCTGAATCTTTCATTTTCCATCCTGTCTTTCCACTAAAGATTTCTTCCAGGAACTGGCATTTTTTGCTTTTACCCGCATATTATTATGAGAAGGGGGGTGAGAAGAGTGAAATGGGGTTGGCTCATTTTGAAATTGACCCTGATGGTCATTTGCGCCTTTGGAGGGTACCTTATAGGACTAAATCTGAACAATGAAAATGTAGTCCGGTATAATTGGGCTCCATGGGCTGGTTTGCTGGCAGGCACAATTGCCGGTCTCGCGGGCCTTAGCGTCGAGAAACTGGTCAAGCATATCCCTCTTAAAGTCCTGGCGGGCGGGACTATGGGCCTGGTTCTCGGACTTTTCATTGCCAAACTGATCGGCGTAGGATTTGCCTCCATCCAGAACACCACGGTCAACGTTGTCATCTATATCATATTATCCTGCATTTTTGGTTACATAGGGATGGTGCTGGGCAGTATTAAGATCGAGGAACTCCGATTTCCTAACTGGTCCTGGTTGGTTCGGGGACCGCGCGGAAGTCCACTGACCAAGATTCTCGATACGAGCGTAATCATAGATGGACGAATCGCAGACATAGTGGAGACCGGCTTCCTTGGGGGTGTGCTGGTGATTCCCGAATTCGTGCTGCAAGAACTTCAGCACATTGCGGACAGTCCCGATCCCACAAGGAGAGTGAGGGGCCGGCGAGGGCTCGACATCATCAAGCGCCTTCAGCAGGAGAAGCTCGTTGAGGTTCGAATCGACAGACAGGACTTCGAAAATCTTAACGAGGTTGATGCAAAGCTCGTGGCCCTTGGATTGAGGCTAAATGCAAAGATAGTAACCAACGATTACAACCTTGCGAAGGTGGCAGAGGTCCAGGGAATTCGCATTCTGAACATCAACCAGCTTGCGAATGCCCTGAAACCGGTGGTCCTTCCCGGTGAGGTGCTCAGGCTCCATATTCTGAAAGAAGGCAAGGAGCAAGGGCAGGGGATAGCTTATCTGGAAGACGGGACCATGGTGGTCGTGGAAAACGCCAGCAGGCATCTCGGAAAGGAAGTCGAGGTCTCGGTGACCAGCATACTGCAGACTACCGCTGGCAGGCTGATTTTCACGACCCTCAAGGACGCGGAAATTTCCCGGCAGCATTAAAGACGTGAGCGGTGAGCAGAGCTTTGTTCCTTAACCCTTTTTCTGCTCACTGTTCACTGCTCACTTTCTCAACCCGCCCCAATAGACTTGAGAGCTCTGTTGAGGTCACTCTGATCTATATCCGTAGCTTCGATGACCTTGCCTACGCGCACCGGCATTATAAAATGGAGCTTTCCCCCGATGCGCTTCTTGTCGGTCTGGATTGCGTCAATAATCGACTGAGACTCCATCGAGGCATCAATGCGGGCCGGCATTCCCCAGAGTTCGCAGATGCTTTCCAGCCGCTCCAGTTCACCGGCCTGCATCTTTCCCGACTGGTGCGCAAGGGTTGCGGCCGCTATCATGCCGGTCGCAACGCAGTCACCGTGTCTTAGCCTGAAGCCGCTAATTTTCTCGATCGCATGGCCCACGGTGTGACCAAGGTTCAAAACGCGCCTGTGCCCGGATTCTTTTTCGTCGGCCTCAACGATACGGGATTTGAGTATGCAGCTTGCCGAAATTATTCTCAACAGCGCGTCGGGGTCTCGCTTCCTGATGGCCTCGGAGCTGTTTTCCACGAATTTCCACAGAACTTCATCTCCGATCATGGCGGACTTGATCACCTCGGCCATTCCCTGCCTTAATTCCTCATCGGGCAAAGTTGTTAGAAATCGGGGGTCTATATAGACCTGTTTGGGCTGCTGGAAGGTTCCGAGCAAGTTCTTGCCTTCCGGCAGGTCCACTCCCGTCTTGCCGCCGATGCTGCTGTCCACTTGGGCTAGAAGGGTTGTCGGGATCTGAAAGCATGGGATGCCGCGCATGTAAATCGACGCAATAAAGCCTGCCACGTCTCCGGTCACGCCCCCGCCGACAGCAACTATTGCGCTGTCGCGGTTAGCCCCGGCATTCACCAGACGCCTCGCGAGAAACTCGACCGATGTGAGGCGCTTATTGGGCTCTGAGGCTGTAAACATAGTAACTCGCCCATCATTCTGGGTGGGCCACCCTAGCTCGCGCGCCTTGCGCCCCCAGAGCGACCATACCGTTTCGTCCCATATCCAGTAGGCGGAGCGCCCCCCGAGGCAAGCCTCAAGACTTCCCGCGACGCGCTCCATTAGGTCCCCGCCTATGAGTATTTCCGAGGTATGGGGAGGAGTTCCAGCCAGGGCTATATTAATTTTCATTGCCGATCGGACCTCCCGCCTTCAGGATTTTGCTCGCCGGGCGGCTTCGGGCATTTACACTCCACGGTTCCGGTGGTCCCGGCATCATCTCGATCCCCCGCCGGGTGTGCCGGGCACGATGAGCATGATGAGCACATGGAAGATTCCGACCTCCAGGCCCTTGCCATGTGTCTTATCAGGAACACTGATACCGCCGCGATAATTAGCAGTGTTATTGCGGTCTGCCACATCTGAGAAATCCTATCCCAGCCCCAGCCACATCCCGCCGTGGTAAACCAGGGCCGATATGATGAACGCCGTCAAAGTGTTGAACGTAAACGAAAAAAGCCCCCATTTCCACGTAGATTCTCGAATGATGCAGGTTAAGGTCGGCAAACAGGGCGCGTATAACATAATAAAAATAATCAGTGAAAACGCCTTTAGTGGGCTCCATGACACATCAGCCTCCAGACGGCGGCTCAGAGGCGTATTTTCTCCTCTTCCGGACTGCCCAAGCGAGTAGGCGGTGCCCAGCGTCGATATGATGAGCTCTTTGGCCGCAATCCCGGAGAGCAGCGCGACGTTGACGCGCCAGTCAAATCCATTCGCAGCGGTAATAACGGTGAGGCCGGAGCCTATTCGGCCTGCAATCGAGTTTTTCAGGGCCGCCTGGGCTTCTTTATAATCAACCTCCTGGAGGCGGGCCTGGGATCCAGGACCGCTGGCCCGGTTTGCCGCCGCATCGCCGGGCGTCGTATCGGCCAGGATGGAAGCTCGCTCCTTTTCATAAATCTTTTTCTCAGTTTCCGGAAGTCCGGGGAACGACATCAGTGCCCAGAAAATGATGGAAATAGCAAGGATGATGGTACCGGCCTTTCGTATATACTGCCATGTCCTTTCCCAGGTGTGGATGATCAGCCCCTTGAAAGTCGGCAGTCTGTAAGGCGGCAGCTCCAGCAGGAAAGGTGTGCTTGGCCCCCGCAGAATGGTCGAGCGGATCAGTTTTGCGATCAGCAGGGCAGCCGCCCATGACAGGATAGTCAGAAGGAACATGACCTGGGCCTGTTTGGCGGCGAAAAACGCTCCGATTAGCATCGCAAAAACAGGAAGCTTGGCCCCGCAATTCATAAAAGGCGCGGTGAGCAGGGTTGCCAGCCGCTCGCGCGGGCTTCTGAGGGTCCTCGTTGCAAGCACCCCCGGAACGGCGCAGCCCCCGGCTATCCCGCCCGATATGATGTAGGCCATGACTGAGCTGCCGTGAAGGCCAAAAGTGCGGAAAACACGGTCGAGCATATAGGCTACGCGGGCAAGGTATCCCGTATCCTCGAGAAATGCGACGGCAAAGAACATGAACAGTATGAGCGGCACAAACCCGAGGACCCCGCCCACTCCGTCGATCACGCCGGAAACGATCAACGACTTGAGAGGTCCTGGCGGCAGTGAAGAGTCCGCAAATCGCCCCAGCGCCGAAAAGCCGGCTCCCAGCCATGCAACCGGCACCTTGCTGTATGTGAAGGTGAATGTATAAGCTGCGTAAATTATCAGCATCATGAGGATAGGGCCGAAGAAACGATTGGTGAGCACCCGGTCGATCTGATCCGTCAGGTAGAGCCGGTCTGCTTTATGGCTATGTTTGACGACCCCTTCCTTTAACAGGGCGGAGATAAAGCCGTAGCGGTGATCGGCTATAATGGCTTCAGGGTAACTGTCCAGAGTTTTCTGGAGGTGTTGCGTGACTTGTTCGGCGTAGTGTTCGAGTTTACCGGAAAGGGCAGGGTTCTTTTCCCTGCCCTTTCGAATTACTTCCTCGTCGGCTTCAAGGTACTTGAGAGCGGTCCATCGCGCAGGCAGGGAATCCGTAAGAAAAACCGCAGCCCGAATTTGCTCCTCCATTGTGTCGAGAACAGGATCGATATCGGGTCCGTAAGAGATGTGGAGCGGCTCCCAGGCGGCATCTTCTGGCCCCAGTCGCGCGGCAGCCTCCAGGAGTGCCTCTTTACCCTTACCTGTGCGCGCAACCGTGGGGATAACCGGCAGCCGCAGCCTGCGCCCGAGTTCTTCAGAATTGATCGCGAGGCCCCTCGCGGCGGCCATATCGACCATGTTCAAAGCTACTAATACCGGAATGCCCAGCTCCAAGAGCTGGATGGTAAGATAGAGATTTCGCTCCAGGTTGGATGAATCGACTATGTTGATAACCGCGCTGGGGCGGTCCTGTATGAGAAAATTGCGGGCTACGAGTTCCTCCAGCGAATAGGCGGTCAGCGAATAGGTGCCGGGGAGATCGACCAACTGTATATGTTGGCCGTTTACCTCGCAGTATCCTTCCTTTTTTTCGACCGTTATCCCCGGATAGTTTCCAACATGCTGCCGCGCGCCCGTGATAGCGTTGAAAAGCGTCGTCTTCCCGCAGTTCGGATTCCCGGCCAGCGCGATCATGGTTTCCCGATGGCGATTCATGAGACTTCTTCCACTTCGGCTTCGATAAAATCGGATTCGCTATTGCGAAGCATGAGGGTAAAACTTCTGATCCTGATTGCGACCGGGTCCTTTAGAGGCGCTCGGCCCTGCACCTGGAACGGAGTTCCAGGGACTAGTCCCATGTCCAGAATGCGGCGCCCGATCTCGCCGGAGGCGTTAACACGGTGAATGATTCCTCTCTGGCCCTTTGCCATTCTGCGCAACGGAACAATGGCCATAAGCAAGTCCTCCTGATATCCCCCTGAAAGTTAGGGGCAGCTAACTTGTGCCGGGAAAAAAACGGCGCTGAAAACGCCGTCTGTCAGGTCGATCTTATGCGGAAAGTGTTACAAAAATCTTGTTCGAAATATCTTCTCCCAAACTCAGAGTCCCGCCGTTCACACGAACGCACCCACTGCAAAGCCGTACCATCTCGACTCCCGGATAAATTCCCAGCGCCGCCATCCGTGCGCACAAACCTCGCTCCCCGTGGACACAGGCTACTTTGACCCTCTTACCGGATTCGGCCTTGCAAAGAGGTAACAGGGCGCATTCAGGACTTGACGGCCTTTCGCAGAGTGTGTAAGGGTTCTTGCCGGCCAGATCGTAACGCATTAGGCACCTCTTGATTTCGGGAACAGTTAATTAGCTACACCAAACTTTTTACACTGTCAACATCTTTTTTCGTGCCGACGCATTCATTTATGCGGCCCAAACATACAGGAGGATACATTTTTAATGGATTTAGAGCGCCTTTCACAGCAAATCGAATTCCTGGTCGAAATGGACAAGCTTAAGAGCATAGTGCGCCAGACCCTTCTGGTGGATGGTTCCAGGCACGAGAATTCAGCCGAGCACTCATGGCATCTGGCGGTTCTGGCGATGGTGCTGGCTGAGCATGCCAAAGCGCCGGTTGACCTGTTCCGGGTCCTTAAAATGATCCTGGTCCACGACCTTGTTGAAATCGATGCTGGAGACACTTACTGTTACGACGAAAAAGGAAACAGGGACAAAGCCGAACGCGAGGGAAGGGCAGCGGATCGGATTTTCAGTCTTCTGCCCCGAGACCAGGCCGTTGAGTTTCGCTCGCTCTGGGAGGAGTTCGAATCCAGGCAAACGCCGGATGCGGTTTTTGCCGCCGCCCTTGACAGGCTCCAGCCGCTTTTGAATAATTTCAGGGCGGGTGGGGTTATGTGGCTGAAACACGGGATAAGAAAAGAGCAGGTTTACTCGAGAAACAGCCCCATGGAGCAAGGATCGGCAGTTCTGTGGGACTATGCGGAGAAAATGATCAAAGATGCAATCTCAAAAGGGTGGATCGGCGAATAACACCTCGCGGGGCGTAAAGTTCTTTTCTCGCTCAAGGCGTGCTGCCGTTACTTCCGATATGCGCCGTCCGGCTTCCAACCTCCGCGTAGGGGTAGTCTCCTGGCTCCTGTACGATTTTGCTATGGCCTGGTTTTCGATGGTCGTCCTCACCGCCTATTTCATTCTCTATTTCGAGGAGGTAATAGTCGGGGAAAAAGGCTATGCAGATTTCCTGTGGGGTGTGACCGTCTCGATCGCCATGGCGGTTTCGGTCCTCCTTTCGCCTCTCCTGGGGGCAACCGCCGACGCCGGCGGGAAGAAAAAGAGCTTCCTTGTGGCGTTCGCGGGCATATCCATACTGAGCACCTTGCTTCTCTATTTCACCGGACCGGGCCAAAAAGCGTGGGCGGTATTTCTGGTAAGCGCGGGATATGTAGGCTACACGCTGGCGATGACATTCTACAATGCCTTCCTTCCGGAGATAGCCGCTCCCGGTTCTATCGAGAGGTTGTCGGGAATCGGCTGGGGGCTTGGCTACATAGGGGGGCTTTCGGCTCTTGTTTGCATGGCCTTCATGGTCCCGAGCGTGGCTGGAGGCAAATCGGTCCTTCTGCTGGCCGGGGCGGTTTACGGGATCTTTGCGCTGCCCTCGTTCGTCGTTCTCAAAGACTCGCCGCATGCAGGCGCAACGGCCGGGACAGCTATACGTGAAGGATTCTCCCGGCTCATGCTGACTTTTCGGGAAATTCGGTCTCTAAAAAACATTTTCACTTTTCTTATCGCCTATTTCTTCGTAAGCGACGCCATATCCACCGTAATCGTTTTTTTCTCCTCCTATACCGTTCACACCCTGCAGTTCACTGTAAAACAGAATGTTTTGCTCCTCATGCTTATCCAGTTGTCCGCAGCGGCCGGCGCTGTGAGCGCCGGGATGCTCGCGAACCGTATCGGAGTGCTGCGTACGATCCTCATCACAATAGTAATCTGGATATTGGCGCTGCTCGGGATAATCGCTTTTTCGGGCATCTACGCTTTCTACGCGCTTTCGATTTGCGCCGGGTTGGTTCTGGGGGGTACCCAGGCAACAGCGCGGAGCTACATGGCAATCGAGGCCCCGGAAGGAAAGAAAGCGGAGTTTTTCGGCTTCATGACCTTCAGCACAAAGATAGCCGCGATCTTCGGCCCCCTGCTCTACGGGACCATATCCAGCCGGACCGACAACCCGCGCATAGCCCTGCTGTCGCTTGAGACGCTCTTCATCCTGGGGCTGATTTTCATGCTCATGGTTCCTCGAAAAGCTTCTGACGTTGGCCAAAGTTCGGCTCAGAGCTGATGACAGGTTATGCGAGTTGCCTTGAATCTAAAAAGTCGCGAATCAGGCTCGGATTACGAAATTGTCCTTTCGCGGGGCCGCTTTCGGATGCTCGCCGTCAGGATATCCCAGAATGCAGGAACCCACGCCAATATAATCTCCGGTGACACCCCACTTCTTCAATAAATCCTTACCCTCCATGGTTTCAAACATCTGCTTTGTCCGGTGAACCCAGCAGGACCCGACGCCCAGAGATGCCGCTGCATTGAACATATTGCCCAGTGCAACACTCGCATCCTCGACCGGCGTGACTTTGGTCTTGTCTGCAAGAACAAGAATCACGGTCGGTGCATTGTAATAAGGATCGATATCCTTTCCCAGCACAGCGGCGTTCATCGCTGAAAGCTTTTTTAGCGTTTCCTTGTCCTGAATAACGACAAAAAGGGCCGACTGTTGGTTTGCACCGCTGGGTGCGTACATTCCGGCCTCAAGAATAGCGTTCAGTTCCACTTCCTTGATCTGCTCCGGCTTGAATTTACGGATGCTCCTTCTCGCAAGAAGGGTTTTAATGGTTTCGTTCATATCGCTTCGTCTCCTTTAGGTGATTAGAAATTGCTTTTCGAGAGTTTTGGGTAGCATTTGTTCGTGGATGCTTTCAATCGAGAAAATGCCGCGCCGTTAAGCCGTGCAAGCAGGATACGACTATATCAAACTTGCGTCAATCCGGATCTCCGGATGTGTTGAATGCGGCACAATGGGTAAGGCAGTGAAAAACCGGGGGATAGTGCAAGGAATCTGGAAAAAGACGGTGACAGCCTCACCGCAGGGTCGTTTCACCGGGGGCGAGGAGAGAAGGACGATGCAGCAAGCGCAGCGCATGCCGGCCGGCGTCACACAAAGGCGGACCATCCTGGGGCATCCGGCCGGCTTATACGTCCTCTTCTTCACCGAAATGTGGGAGCGCTTCTCCTACTACGGGATGCGTTCGCTTCTCGTCCTCTATATGGTAGACCACCTGTTTGTGCATCCCGCAGTCGCGCAGAGGGTGCTCGGTTTTGGCCTCGTTAAGGGCGGGATCGAGGCGATCTTCGGGCCGCTCGCCCCACAACCGCTCTCTTCGCAGATCTACGGGCTCTACACCGCGTTCGTTTACCTGACCCCCTTTTTCGGAGGAATGCTCGCGGACAGAGTAATCGGTCAGCGCCGCGCCGTGATCCTCGGCGCAATCCTGATGGCGATCGGCCATTTCCTTATGGCCGTCGAGTCGCTCTTCTTCGTGGCGCTGCTGTTTCTGATCTTCGGAAACGGCGCTTTCAAGCCGAACATCTCGACACAGGTCGGAAGTCTCTACCCTCCGGGTGATCCGCGGCGGGACCGCGCCTTCACAATTTTCTACATGGGGATCAATCTTGGAGCGTTCTTCTCGCCGCTCGTTTGCGGCACACTCGGGCAGCGGCTCGGTTGGCACTACGGTTTTGGAGCGGCCGGTGTAGGCATGATGGCGGGTCTCTGCCTGTACCTCCTCGGGCAGCGCACCCTCGCCCCCGACCTCCTCATGAGGACGGCTGGACGGCCGCGCAAGACAGAGCCGCTTACGCGCGACGAGTGGAGACGCGTCTGGGCCCTGGTGCTGCTCTGTGCGCTCAACATCATCTTCTGGGGAATCTACGAGCAGCAGGGCAATACATTGCAGCTTTGGGCCGACCGGAACACGAACTGGAACATCCTGGGCCTGGACGTTCCCTCGACCTGGTTCCAGTCGTTCAATCCGTTCCTGATCTTTATCCTCGCCCCGCTCCTTAACATATTCTGGTCATGGCAGTCTCGCCGGCGCTCGGAGCCGTCGAGCATCATGAAGATGGCTATGGGCTGCTTCCTGGGAGGCGCCGCCTACGTGGTAATGATCCTCGCAGCACATGGGACCGGGCCGGAGGAGCGCCGCAGCGTCGTCTGGCTCCTCGGGACGGTCTTCATCCTGACAATCGGCGAGCTCTATCTCTCGCCGATAGGCCTCTCATTGGTGACGAAGGCCGCACCCACGCGAATCGTCTCGATGATGATGGGCATCTGGTTTTTATCCAGCTTCTTCGGCAACTATTTTGCCGGGTTCCTCGGCACTTTCTGGGAGCGGATGCCCCGCGAAGCCTTCTTCTTGATGTTAACGCTGCTGGGCATTGGCGGCGGGGTCGCGATCTGGCTGCTCGGGCGGCCGCTGGAGCGGATCGTTGCCGACCGCGAAGGAACAGATTCTTCGAGCAGGATTTGATGTCCCCTTGAACGAAGGTTGGGCATCAAAACAAGCCGAATCGTTTGCGGGCAACAGTTGGGACGAGATACATCCACAATGCCGCTAATATCTGCCCTCACGAGCTTCTCAAGGAGAGTTTTTGTTCCGGATCGTAGCTTGAGATCCATTTCTTCCTTATATAGAGTCACAACAGAGAAAAAATGAATTACTTTCCGTTCATCAATAGCCAGGGAGTCGAATCCATCGGGTACAAAAATCGGTGTCAGGATGATGGCGCCGGAGAGCTTGGTGTTTTCTGCGTAGGGCCTCGGAGGATCTCCATTTGGAACCGTGTGGCCCCAGCCAAGCCACGTGTTATGTTTATGAGGAAATCGAGCTAATATCTTAATTAATCTGATTGGCCAGTACCAAGCTTCATCCTTTAAAGATTCTTCATCGAACTTCCAGTTGCCCGGCAAAGTAATCAGCAACTCAAGATATTTGGGTGCATCAATTTCCCCCGGGACTGACATTGGCAGGTCGCTCATGCCTGAGGTGATTAGCGTAAAAAATGGTAATTCGGCGGTTGGCCTTACTCGATGGATATCGAGGTAAACCGTGTCCGAGATGAACTCATAGAATACTGCCTCTGCTTTCCCCAAGAGTAGCTCGATATGATTCGATATTTGCTCGACGCACTGTTCACCACCAGGAGGTTGCCAATCTGCGGCCTGCCCATGGCGATATATCCGATCTCCGCTCTTTGATCTTGAACCTTTCTTAGACTCACCCACGCCCCCCTCCATAAAATCCCAGTGTCGGACCACTGACGCCGAAACAGTGCTGCGTCTCCTAAGCGATGAACTTCTTGATGTATCATAAAGGACCCGCCGCGCAGGCCTCCGTGCGCGGGCGGGCAGAAGGGCGAGTCCCGGCCCTGCCTCGCTCATACAGGTTCACCTTAGCTGCCGTTGCAGAGTTATATAATAGCATCAACAAGCACCTCGGTTGTCACATAAAGGCGGTATGAACATCGGCTGAGCCTTCTCGTCTCCATGTCCTTGTGGAAATCCGGATAGCATATTTTGGGTGCTCCGTTTCGCAAAAAGGGATTAAATAATCAATTTTAAGCTATTGCAGGTCGCCACACGGTAAAACGATGATTCAAAACGAAACCGGAAATATTAAGTTACATTAAAGATGGCCTTGGGCTGTTTCCCGGGGGGCATCTTAATTTCCCCCAGAGCAGCAGGGCATGAATAGTTGTTTACTTCTTTCTCTCTCAAGAATAAATCTGCTCGCTGCTCTTCACCGCCACTGTGTAAACAACCTGATAAGGAACAAGTCGACATGCCTCAGCGCGAGTATGCCCTGGCGAAGCAAATCCAAAGGTTCTCGCTCCGGCTGGACAAATTGCGGAGAATCAGCAAACGATACTCGAATATCCGATTGGCCATTGTCCTGATTGGGATATCGGCGACTCTGGCGTGTTTCCAATATGCCGGCTTTTGGCAGGGGTGGATCGCCGCAACGACGGCGATTACCGCCTTCTGCATTGTGCTTCGCTGCCATGGACGTGTCAATGACAGTATCACCCGGCACGAAATCCAGCTCGAATTGAAGTCGGAACAGGTTGCGCGCCTGAGACTGGATTGGGATCGCCTACCGGCGATACCATCCCTGCCGGCGCAGGCCGATCACCCTTTCGGAATCGACTTGGACATAATCGGAGATCGCTCCCTGCATCGTCTTATGGACACGACCATTTCCATGGACGGCAGCAGAAGGTTTGGGAGTTGGCTGATGGAAACCGAACCCGATCCGGACTGCATTCTCAAAAGACAGGCGCTGGTTAGAGAGTTGGCTCCTCTGACGCTCTTTCGAGACAAGCTCATCATGAATGCCCGAAAGGTATCCAAAGGCCCCCGGAAGAGATTCGACACCAATAACCTCCTGGAATGGTTCCAAAAGCGCGAGTCTACAGCGTCCACGGCAAAGGCGCTCTATCCCCTCACCGCCCTGGCGCTTATCGACATGCTCATATATGGTTTGTCGGCCTTGCGGATTATCGGCCCCGAATACGTTAACATAATGTACGTCCTGTTCTTTTTATATATTGGCGCCATTCTTTTCCTCCAGGCCGGCGTAAAAAAGGCTTTCGGAAACGCAATGGAGATAGAAAGCACGCTCAACGAGCTGTACCCGGTCTTTCGCCAATTGGAGAAATTCCATTATTCGTCCGGGGCGCCGGGCATGACCGGACTGTGCGCACCTTTCGCAGATCTGCGAAACCGGCCTTCAACCCAACTCAAGCGTGTCTCGCGGGTCATATCGGGGATAAGTGTAAGGGGTAATCCCATTATCTGGTTTTTACTGAATGGCGTCCTTCCCTGGGACATTTACTTCGTCCGTCTCCTGGAGCGATGCAGAAATGATATGCTTACACTTCTGCCCAACTGGTTGGACACACTCCACGAGATCGAAGCTCTGGGTTCGTTGGCCAATTTCGCGTACCTCAATCCGGATTATTCCTATCCTGAATTGACCACTGCAACTGCCGGACCGGTGGACCCGGGAATCAATAGAATAGCTCAACCGGCTTTCAAGGCTGAAGGTCTTGGACACCCGCTCATTCCTGCCGGCAAAAGGATTCACAACAACTTTTCCTTTGATGAACATAGCCGAATTGCTCTGATCACCGGTTCCAATATGGCAGGGAAGAGTAGTTTCCTGCGGACTCTCGGCATAAATGCATGCCTTGCGTATGCCGGCGCTCCCGTGTGCGCGGCTGATCTGGGAATCGGTCTTTTCAGGGTTTTTGCATGCATCCGGATAAATGATTCTCTGACAGATGGTTTTTCCCTCTTCTATGCCGAGGTCAAACGTCTAAAGATGTTGCTGTCGGCTGTGGAGAGTGATTCCAGCTTTCAGGTGCTCTTTCTTATCGATGAGATATTCAGGGGAACTAACAATATCGAGAGATTCATCGGGAGCCGTGCGTTCGTTCGAACATTGGCAAAGCTTCCAACCATAGGCGCTGTTGCGACTCATGATCTTGAGCTTGCCAAACTTACCGAGGAAAATGAAGCGATCTCTAACTACCACTTCAGGGAAGAAGTCCAAAACGGCCGAATGATCTTTGACTACATATTGCGTCCAGGCCCGTGTCCTACAACTAACGCTTTAAAGATTATGAGTATGGCGGGGCTGCCGGTCGATATTGCCGAGTTAAGAGAGGGTTCTCACACAAGGACGAAAAGGTGTGAAGAAGAGCAAAAGACGTAAAACAAAGGCTCTTTCCTGATGCTTGTGGGTCTCGGCCTCGGCGGTGTCGCGATCCGGCTGCTCAGGCGCCCGCTTGAGCGGGCCGTTGCGGGGAATCGCAGGAGGGACTCCAATTGACATCATTTCTCAGCATGCATACGTTGGACTTTCCCAATATCCCCGGTAGTGAACTAAATCCCGGAGGCTGGTCTAATGCACCTTGCAAAATATCTTACATACGGAATTTGCGTCATATTGGCTCTTTTCTGTTGCATTACTTCCGCCGCTGCTTTTTCATCGCTCGATACAATGCTCGAACCTTATCTCGAAAAGTATCAATTGCCCGCCCTGGCCGCCGCCGTTGTGCAAAATGGAGAGATCGTGGCTGCAGGGGCCATCGGTACTCGAAGGGCCGGTGAAAAAATACCTGTAAGTCTTGACGACCGCTTCCATTTGGGGTCCGACACAAAGGCAATGACCTCGCTGCTGGCGGCTACTCTGGTAGAATCGGGAAAACTCAGATGGGATTCCACGGTGGCCGGGATCTTTCCTGAACTGGCAGAGAAAATGAATCCTGCACTGAGAAAGGTGACACTCCAACAACTACTTTCCCATACGAGCGGCATTCCGGGTGACAACGATGAATTCGGTACCCTGCTTGGAAAAACGATGCTCCAGGATGGAAACCTGGATGAAATGAGATATTGGCTCGTGCAGCAATGGAGCCCGCTTCCTCTTGAGTCGAGCCCCGGTGCGAAGTTCGCCTATGCCAATATGAACTACGTTATCGTGGGCGCCATGATCGAGCGCACTGCCGGCAAGACCTGGGAAGAACTCATAACCGAGCTGATCTTCGAGCCTCTTGGGCTGAAATCGGCAGGGTTGGGCCCTCAGGCAACCCTGGGCAGAATCGATGCAACTCTAGGCCATATCTATATTGATGGTAAGCTGAAAGCATTCCTTTCCGGCCCCAATGGTGATAACCCGCCGATTATAGGACCCGCGGGCAACGCCCACATGAGCGTTCTCGATTTTGCACGCTGGGCCGGGTGGAACGCCGGCGAGGGAAAACGCGGACCAAAGCTGGTCCGGGCAGAAACGCTGAAAAAGCTGCATACGCCGGTTATTTCGATGCCGCCAAAACAGGATGCTCGACCCGGCACGCCTTCACACGGAAAATATGCGTTAGGCTGGGGTGAAGTTCGAGTGGATTGGGCGCCGGAGCCGCTTCTATATCATGGTGGCTCGAATGAAAAAAACCTCGCCTTCATCTGGGTTGAGCCGAAGCATGATTTTGCGATGGTGCTCATGACAAATGTCGGAGGAGAGAAGGCCGATCAGGCGCTGCATGCGCTCTCCCAAGAGCTTTATAGATCGTACGCCGTTGGGAGGCGCTAAACTCCCGGCCACATTGCTGGGGGCAGAGTTTCTTGCCCGGCATCCGATAAACCGCACATTCGAAATTAAGTCGAAAATAATAGGCAGCACTAAGATGGCTTGGGCTGCTTCACGGGAAGCCTTCTTCCTTCTACACAGTTACTCATTCGGGCAGGGAGAAAGACTGTCGCGAAGGAAGAGGATCAACCTGAAAGTCAGCTATAAAGTGGCTTTTTCACCCGATGGCCAATTGCTTGCAGTGATCGGAAGGGATGTCGTGTCGTGGGATTTCCCACGGGGTGAGAAGCGTTTCCGAGTGCACCCGTTATCACATCCCTCGCATGTGGCCTTCTCCCGGTCAGGGGATCGCTTGGCTGTGAAGAACATGGCCGGACGGATTGTTATACTTGATCCCGCCACGGGGCAGGTGGCCGTCGACTTCGGGAACAAGAGAGATGGTGAGGGGTGCGGCCCGGTATTCTCGCCGTGTGACCGCTACCTGGTTGACGGAACGTGGGGCGGACGACTTCTGGTACGCGACGCAGGTTCTTGAAAAGTTGTCTTTGAGGCTCGTCGGGCCGGAGAAATGGTTAGGGGAATCGGCTGCAACATGGACGGCAAGCAGTGGATCGTATGCCATGATCCGAAAGTTACAACCCACGACAAGCCGCCGGCTGATTGCTATTTCTCGCGTCTGTCATGGCCCTTCGATGACGGTGAGGGTGTCACCCTCCCTACTCGGCTGCCTTTTGTTTTGTCATTCGCGGTCGCACCCGATGGGCGCACCATAGCGGTGGTACACCGTACCTCGCCCGCTGCACTGTTCATCATAGGAGTAGAAGGGGGCAACCTGGTTGCTTCCCTTGATATGGCGATTGGAGGGGGCGGCAGATCATTAAACTGGTCCCCTGATGGGACGCTTTTGGGGGTAGTGCAGGATGGACGGATAATTTTCTACAACTGCGAGACATGGGAAGAGGTCGGAATGTACTCGCTCAAGTACGCCTCATCGGTGGCGTTTTCTCCCGACGGTGATCTTGTTGCTCTCGGGTCATGGGCCTCGGGAACGGTTCTCCACTGGGCAGAGATCCCCTATCTCGTCCCATAGAAATCCAAAATCCGACTGCACCAAACGACTTGCGCAGCGCTCCAATTGCGGTGAGCCAAGCCCGTAATTGTTAGTCTACCTTTGTTCGAAAATAAGCCGGAAATAGTTAATTAAACGGGATTGCCTCCTTCAGTTGTCTTCTTGATAAAGGATAGGATCCCGAGCTGATCCCATCGAGTTGGCGATCCCCTCAATGTGGCCGCGGAACTTAGATGACGAGACAGTATATTATTCGATCGGAATTTTTTCCTGAATTTGCCTTATGGAATCAATGTTGACTTCCCGGCCGCTCCTTCTTACGATAATAGCTCAGTCGAGTTTCGTCGTTGGCTCCTTATTTAGTCGGTTGGCTTGAATTCGCTGCCTCACTCTAATAAGGACTGCCTGATGATTCTTTAAGACATGCGGCATAAAGGTTTTGGTTTCTAAAACGAAATGATGCTCTCTTGCATTAAGAGAAGGAAGCGGGCGAGTGTCTGGCTACTACAATTTAGTAGAGAAAACCGGGAGAGGAGAAGAAATGAAACAATGGATCATAGTGCCACTAGTCGCCATCCTACTAGGAGCCCAATGCATATGCCTTTCTGCAGCTACCATGTGGGCTGATGAAAGGATGGTTATCGCTCTGGAGGATACTCCCAAAGTTGAGCTTTACATAACAAGCTGGTGCCCCTACTCCAAAAAGGCTGTCAATTTTTTCCAGTCAAGAGGGATTCCATTCGTTTCCTATGACATAGAGAAGGATGAATCTGCTGCTCGAAGGAAGAACCAGCTTGACAGCAAGAGTGGAGTCCCCTTTGCTATTGTCAATGGGCAAAAAATCCACGGCTACTCAGAACAAGCCTACCAGAGTGCAATCAACCCCCAATGAAGATCCAGTCAACGCAAGAGTAATCTTAGCCAAGAGGAGAGGCGCCTCCCACCTGGGTGCAAAAATCAGCCGGAAATAATCATTTAAATGGGTACTTGGTTTCTTTCCGGCTTCTTCGGCAACTACTTATCGGAATTCCTGAGGACTTTCTGTGAGCGGATGCCGCGCGAAGGCTTTTTCTGATGCTGACGGCATTGGGCGTCGATGGCGGTTTCGCGATCCGGCTGTTCGGACAGCGACTCGAACGGGCTGTCGAGAGGCGTGGCACGACGGCCTCTCAGGTGAGGGGTTGATGGCAAGCGGGCTGTGAACATGGCATCCCTTTGAGTAATACTTTTATTCGCTTGAGGATTTTGCTATCTTTTAACTAATTGCTTGTTCCGCACACCTTTTCATGGAGGGAGTGGCCATGGCTGAAGCGGAAACATTGGAGAGGCTTCTGGAGTTGGCAAAGCGGCTTTCAGCAGTCGACAAGATGGGCCTTATTGAGCGTCTTGCGCCACAGATCGAGCACGAACTGAAGTCTTGCAATCCTGCTGAGCGAAAACCGCTGCGAGGCCTATGGAATGGTGTGGATGTTTCTGAAGAAGATATTGCTCAGGCACGGCTGGAAACATGGACCGAATTGCATTAGCAAGATACGGCCGGTCGCAGTTACCAGTTACTGGATGATTGGGGCTCCCCTGGCCGCATGCCAGACCCTGGCTATCTCAACAGTACGCTTTTTGTGATCAATTCTGTAGACAACCCTGCATGGCTTCCGGATCACTTCCCGGATAGCCGGGTCGTTGAACTCAGGCACGATGCGCCCTGATTCAGGGAAATCGGCTAATCCCTCCGCTGCATGGAGTAGGCTTCTTACGAATTTTTCTGCTGCAGATCGACTGTCTTCTGCGATAAAGGTGGCAATGTCCTTGAGATCAAGCCGAGCCGAGGGAGACCAAGTCAGCTTGAAAGCCATTCCCTGAACTCCTCTCTTACCTTTTCGTGGGGAATACCCTTACCTTCATCCAGTTCGCGCAGTCCCCTGCGTACACCTGCCACGAAGTTGATGCGCTCCCGGATATCTTCCCAGGTAGCGTCTTCCGGAAGCTCTTGGATACTCCTGATAGCTATTTCTTTGGTAGTCATGTTCAAACCTCAGCATATGTGGGTTTCCGCATTCCGCTATTCGAAGTGGGAACACCCCACAAGAATACGTCTCATTGGAAATTGCGTCAACCTGGAAGCATATCCTAGCGGTCCCCTGCTCATCCTTGTAGGGCTAATTGATATAAAGGCGCAGCATCGGCCTCTTCCGGAACAGAATTCCGGTAAATTAGTCTCAAATTATCCCTTGAAATTGGACGGGCATTCACGTAGGAATTCTCTACTAGGTTAAAGAGGCAAAATCAGCAAAGCTGTACCTAACAATGAAAGATATATCCCATAGCATGCCGGCTTCATGTCAGATCGTGGCAATCCGCAACCAAACAGGAGATATAAAATGCGACTGCGCCAATTCTTGACTTGCTGCATGGCCACTATCTTGATCACCACCAGTCAGGCGTATGCCTGGGGGCCGGATGGCCACAAAACAGTGGCCGCCATCGCGTATAAGCTGATTGAGGGCACCCATGCCGCCAAAGAAGTCAAAGACATTCTGGGCGATCTATGCTTGAAGGAGGCTTCGGCCGATCTATGCCTGCAGGACGCTTCTGTTTGGGCTGATTGTGCAAAGGGTGTGGGCTTCGATCATCGCAGCCGGCATTACACATACCAAAGTGCAGGTCGGTATCCTGAGTGCGCTGTCTACGAAAATCATGATGGGGAAAAGGCGATGATTGACTTCGTCGCCCGAAATGACAAAAACTGTAACCCTGATGCCGATCCCGGGGAAGAATCCTGCCACAAACAGTACCACTACACGGACGTTTCCATTGACCACGACCGCTATGATCGCGCCTTCATTCGCACGAGTGACTATGACATCATTCATGCTGTCGTGGCGGCGGCGAAAGTCCTTAAAGGCGACCCGGCGCCTGCTCCGTTCAACATTAAAGACAAGCATGAGGCACTGCTACTGCTCGCTCATTACGTGGGCGACATCCATCAGCCGCTCCACGTGGGGGCAGTGTACCTTGATGAGAAGGGGAAGATCTATCCCGATAAGGGAACTTATAACCCAAGAACCGATACTCACGGCGGTAATAACGTTCGGTTCGAAAGCATGTGTAAGAGCCTTCATATCTTGTGGGACGACATTCCGGCATCACTGACTGTCGCTCACCTGAATTACTTACTCGAAGAGGCTAAGGCAATACCAGTGACAGATGGAAAGGTCTACGATTGGCCGGCAAGCTGGGCGAGCGACACGATAGGCGCAGCAAAAAAGGCTTTTGAGGGACTTGAATTCGGCAACCGGCAGGAAGAAGATCGCCACGGAACGGGCCAATGGTTTATTACGAAGTTGCCTGTCAATTACATCTGCGAAATGGACAGGATCAAGAAGGAACAACTTGTCAAGGCCGGCGCCCGCCTGGCGCAGTTGCTTAAAGCAATCTGGCCTTGACATATCGAGGCCGCGCGTCAGTGGTGCTCGCGCAGCTCCGAGCCCATATGTCAGCGCCCCGATATTCCCCGATTGATTACTTCCTGGCCTTTCCTGTTACACGTTCAATATCGATCCTGATGCATTTGACCTTATGAAGTGAACTTACCGCATACTCCTTTCCTTTTTCTTTAAAGGCTCCGGAATATTTATCCACGAAAGAGAGCATTATTTTAAGTTTCTGTTCTTCTTCGACGATTATATTGGCCTTGCCGAAAACTATTGCACTCGAATAGTCGATTGAGAACTTTTCCGGTAAGACACTTGCCTTTCCAACAACGCAGAACGAAACTCCGTTATCTTTCTGAACACGAGCTAGTCTTTCGCCCTCCACGGCGCCATGTAGATAGATGCTATCGCCTGTATATACATAATTCAGAGGCACGCCGTAAGGAAACCCGTCTCCACCGTTCATGGACAATACGCCATAAATTCCATTGGCTAAAATCTCGTCAGTCTCCGCTCGGTCCAGCTCTCGATCACTTCGCCTCATTTTTTCCATCCCTGAATCATTTTTCCTCAATCCCTGAATGCCTAGAGCCCCAGGTATGCCGTTTTAATATGGGGATCGGCCATAATTTCGGCAGCCGGCCCGTCCATCATCATGCGTCCGTTTTCCATCACATAGGCTCTGTCGCTGAGACGAAGCGAGTTCATGACGTCCTGCTCGACCAATAGAACGGTGGTGCCCTGGTCGGCTATTTTCCGTACCGCCTCAAAGATGATTTTCGTAAGAAGCGGAGAAAGACCCAGTGAAGGTTCATCCAGCATGAGCAGCTTGGGCTTTGCCATGATCCCTCTTCCGATTGCCACCATCTGCTGCTCGCCCCCGGAAAGAGTCATCGCCAACTGTGAGCACCTCTCCTGGACCCATGGGAACAGCGAATAAACGTCCTGCAGGGTCTCGTTTTTCTGGTGGTCGGCCTTGCTGTTGTATGCCCCGATAATCAAATTGTCCAGTACGGTCATCAGTTTGAACAGCCTGCGGCCCTCGGGCACATGAACGATACCCCGCTCGACAATTTTTTCCGGGGGGAGTTCATGAACCGGGCGATTTTCGAATAAAATATTGCCGCCTGACGATTGCACCAGGCCGGAGATGGTCTTTAGAAGCGTCGATTTACCCGCCCCGTTTCCACCGATAATGCTCACGACCTCTCCTTCGTTAATCCGAAGCGAGAGATCGAATATGACCTGGACGTCACCATACAGGACATTTATGTCGTTTATCTCAAGAAATGACATATTCATCCCCCAGGTAAGCCTTTATCACTTCGGGGTCAGAAGCGACCACGGCGGGCACACCTTCGGCGATCTTCCTGCCGAAGTGAATGACGATCATGTTGTCGGAAAGTGCCATAATAGCGCGCATGATATGTTCGATAAGAAAGACCGTAATGCCGCGGTCCCGGATCTGCCGTATAATGTCCACAACCTCGTCTACCTCCGTGGGCCTGAGGCCCGCCATGACCTCATCGAGCAGGAGCAGCCTGGGATTGGTGGCAAGCGCTCTGGCGATTTCCATCCGCTTGCGGTCGGGGATGGTAAGGTTCCCGGCCAGCATGTCCTTCCTTTCGTCGAGTTGCAGGAACTTCAGCACTTCCAGGGCCTTTTCCTTTGCCTCCGAAGTCTTGCCGGTAACAGCGAAGCTGCCCACCATCACATTGTCGAGAACACTCTTGGTGGCGAAGGGTTTTACTATCTGGAAGGTTCTGGCCAGTCCCTTCTTGCAAAGATTCCATGACTTCTCGCGATTAATTTTTTTCCCGGCGAAAAATACTTCACCCCCGGTTGGCGGATAAACACCGGCAATGCAGTTGAAAACTGTCGATTTCCCGGCTCCGTTTGGTCCGATGAGCCCCAGGATTTGCCCTTCGTCCATTGAAAAGCTCAGGTTGTCAACGGCCCTCAGACCGCCGAAATCCATGGCCAGGTTATTTACTTTCAGTATTTTCATAGACTCAGGCACTTTCCAAAGCTCGCTCGGAGGAACTCTTCGACGTAATCCTGTCCAAAAGCTTGTTGTATAATTTGGTTAGAGGCTCCTGGATACCGCGCGGCTGATAGATCATTACCAATATCAAGACGACTCCGAAGATGATCAAATGCAGCCCGGGCAGTTTGTTTCCGAAATAGATCCGGGAAAAGTCCCCTACAGGCCGCAATAGAAGTGCTCCGAGCAAAGGGCCGGCAATCGATCCCCTCCCGCCGATCAGGGCAATGAACGCTATTTCAAAGGAAAGATCGAGGGACATGACGCTTTTGGGATGAATGAACAAAGTGAGCTGGGCCCAAAAGGTTCCCGCAAGCGCTGTCAGAAAGGAACTCATGGCCATGGCGATCAGTTTGCACCGGGCGACATTCACACCCAGCGCCATTGCCGCTTCCGGCTCCTCTCCGCCCGCATAAAGGTAGTAGCCCAGTTTGCGCCGGGAAATCATCCATGTCAGAGCGATGACCGCAATAAGCATGACCAGGATGATATAGTAGTAAGGTACTTTGCTCGCAAACATCAGGTTGACCAGTCCGGTCTTGAGAGGCGGTATCTGGAGCCCTCTCGGCCCGTTAACATTCAATGGGCCCAGGTAATCGATGTTTTCGAGCATCACTCGGATGCCTTCTCCGAAAGCTATGGTTGCCAGCGCGAAGTAGGCGCCGCGCAGTTTGAACGTCGGAAGCCCTATAAGCACTCCGACCAGCATCGCTATCACTCCGCCCACGATCATTCCCAACCAGGGGCTGATCCCATACTGGAGCGACAGAATCGTCGATGTATAGGCGCCGATTCCGACGAAGACCGCATGACCCAGCGGCAGCACGCCGGCAAAACCTCCGACCAGGTTCCAACTCGTGGTCAGGTAGGCGTACAGATAAAGAAGGATCATAATATGCAGATATGTCGGACTGTGTATAACGAGCGGGAATCCGAAGGCGACAACAAATGCCAGGATCATTGAATAAATTTGGACCTTATTTCGTGTCATTTACAAAACCTTATCATTGCTGCTACCAATCCTGTCGCAATCCGAACAAACCGGAGGGTTTGACGAAGAGCACGAGCAGAAAGAGCCCATAAACGATTGCTTCGGTCCAGGTTGCGGTCATAAATTGCGGACCTACCGACTCTATCAATCCGACTATGATTCCCCCGACCATGGCCCCCCAGATGCTCCCAAGTCCGCCCAGCACCACGATGATGTAGCACTTTATATCGAAAAGAACGCCGACGCTGGGGAAAACATTATAGAAAGGCACCAGGGTGACTCCGGCCACACCGGCCACAGCCGTTCCAATTCCAAACGCAATGTTGTAGATCTTGTACTGGCCGATACCCATCAGGCTTGCCGCATCCCGGTCGAGGCTGGTCGCGCGAATGGCCCGTCCCATTCTCGATTTTTGAAAAAACAAGTAGACGGCACCGGCAGCGAGCATGGCGGCGACAAACCCCCACAGCTTCGGAACAGAAACCATCACGCTGCCGAATTCAAGCATTTTCCCGCGAAGAGGATTTGGCTGGAGCGTGCGGTATTGGGGACCGAAAAGGAGCAGGGACAGGTTGTCGAGAACGTACCAGACACCCGTAGTCACGATTATGACCGTGACGGGTTCGCGGACATCCCTTTCGGCCTTGAAGATGGGCTTTATGATGAAATCCTGCATGTAATAGCCGAATGCGTACATGAAAGGCACGACGATCACCAGGGCCAGATATGGGTGTATCCCAGTCAGCGTCACGGCCCAGAAAGCGGCATACATTGCGACCATGAGCAGAGAGCCGTGAGCGAAATTGATTACCTTCAAGACCCCGAAAATTAACGTGAGGCCGAGGGCCGTAAGGCCGTAAATCGAACCCATCAGGATTCCGTTTATCGAGTCTTCAAGTAAGCCGAGCAAAATTTAAAACCTCCACAGACTCCGGCACTGGCATGCAATGATTGGAGGGCGCCCCTGCGGCGCCCTCCAATTGAAAAACCAGGGAAACTACTTCTGGGGCATCGGGAAAACGGGGGTGTATCCGGCGTGCCGTGCACCTTTCGGCCATACCGAAATTCGCTCCAGTCCTTGTCCCATGTCGTTTATCTGAACGATACAAAGAGCGGCATTCTTGTTCTGGCCGGTCTCGTCGAACTCGATAGCATCGTAAGCCGCGATCATTGCCGGCCCCGTTTTCAGGTCGGTCTTGGCAAGCGCATCCCGAATCGCTTTGGGATCGAGTGATCCGGCCCGCTCCAGGGCGTCGGCCAAAACGTACATGGCGATGTATGCATCACTTGACTCGCCGGCCAGATTATAGCCGTAGAGTTTCTTGAACTTCTCGTTTGTTTCTTTCGCGCCGGGCTTATTAACGTCCGTTTCCCACTCAACGATGTCGAAGATGTATTGCCCGTTTTTGCCCACCGCCTTCAAAAAGGACGGATCGGCATGACCGCCGCCGCTTCCTATGATAGCCTTCGGGGTCACCTTATACTCGGCAAGTGTATTGGTAAGGAGGATAGCATCCGCGGCATTGGAAACCAGTAGCAAAACGTCCGGATTGGCCCGCTTGATTTTGGTCACCACAGGACTGAGGTCCGTAGCAGAGGAGGGATAAGGCTCATCGAGCACGATCTTGTAGCCGTTCTTTTCGGCCAATTCCTTCCATCCCTTGGCCATGCCCTTCCCCCAGTCGCCGTTTTCATACACGAATGCCACGGTCGAGAGTTTGGTGTTGAATTCCTTTTCCATATCTTTCAAAAAGGCGAACTGGTCGCGCGTCCACCAACCGTCTTTGGCGGCAATTCTGAAGGTGTACTTGAATCCCTGTTCGGTGATTTTATCGGCAACCGATACGGGCACAACGAACGGGACCCCGTAGCGTTCGGCTACAGCCGTCACCGGGTAGGTAACCGAGGAATTCCAGCAGCCGGTAAGGATGTTCACTTTTTCGGTGTTGATCAGCCGCTCGGCTTCGCTAACACCTTTCTCGGGCTTGGATTCGGAGTCGGCGTAAATCAACTCCAGTTTGGCCCCGCCGAGGGATTTGATGCCGCCGGCCGCATTGATCTCTGCGATCGCCATGTCACGGGCGTTCTTACCCTGCTGCCCGACTGCCGCTGAAGGCCCGGAGAGCGGTTCGATATTGCCGATCTTTACCACTTTATCTGCTGCAATGGTCTGGACCACGAAACCGGGAATGATCAGTAACGCCAGAGCGGTGAACAGTCCTATCACTTTTCTCTTCTTCATGAACTCTCTCCTTTTCCAATGATCCGCATAGACGTGCCAGGCAACTCCGCCTCTTCCTAGAAAATCTCCGTTTTATTGTCGGGACTGCGCTGGGAACTGCCGTAACCGTAGAAGACAACGTCCTCCGGCAACCCCGCCCCGATTAATGCCTCCATGATGCCGTCTGTCCGGCCGGCATCGAATTTTGCCACCAGCAGCATTTTTCCTCCGGCCGGGTCGTGGAAGGCTCGCAGTTCTAGAACGGGCAGGCCCGTAGAACTCAGAGCCTTAAAGATTACTTTCAACCGTGATTTGTCGGCCGGTCCTGCCCTCTCGAATACGACGTAGCTGAAGGATGGATCGAATTGTTGTTTAATATCTTCAAAAGATAATGAAGCAACCTTGCTTTTCTTCATCTCATTTGGAGAAGCCGGCGAGCCCCTCCTCCATGATGGAAAGGCCTCTTTGAAGCTGCTCGTCAGTAATTACAAGCGGCATCAAGGTCCGGATCACGTTTCCAAAATTGCCGCATGACAGAAGGATGAGCCCCTTCTCGTAGCAGAACTTGACCAGCGCCTTTGCTTCGGCCGCGGCCGGTTCCTTGGTGTGGCGATCCTTGACGAGTTCCAATGCGAGCATTGGCCCAAGGCCCCGCACATCACCTATTATTTCGAATTTTTTCTGGAACTCATCGAAGCGTGCCCTGATCTTTTTCCCCAGGGCTTCGGATCTTTGAAGCAGATTCTCTTCTTCGAATATCTCCAGGACGGCGAGAGCAGCCCTGCACGAGATGGGGTTCCCACCATAAGTCCCGCCAAGGCCGCCTGACTGTGGCGCATTCATCATTTCATTGCGTCCGACAACGGCGCTGAGCGGCATCCCGGCGGCGAGGCTCTTGGCAACCGTCACCAGGTCGGCATCCATACCCCAATGTTCGAGTGCGAACATCTTGCCGGTCCGGCCCATACCACTCTGGATTTCATCGACAATGAAGACTATCCCGTTATCATGGCATATTTTCCGAATCTTCGGAAAGTATTCCGGAGGAGGCGTGACAAACCCTCCCTCCCCCTGCACTGGCTCTATTATCAGTGCAGCCGTACTCTCGGCGGCTACATTGCCTATGAAGAAATCTTTCAGATGATCGGCACACGCGGTATTGCATCCGGGATATTCCAGGCCGAAGGGACATCTGTAGCAGTAAGCGTAGGGCATACGGTATACATCGGACATGAAAGGGCCGAACCCGAACTTGTAAGGCTTCACCTTGCTGGTAAGCGTCATTGCGAGATATGTGCGGCCGTGAAAGGAATTTTCGAAGGCAATTATTCCGGGTCTTTTGGTGTGGTGCCTTGCGACCTTTATCGCATTTTCGACCGCTTCAGCGCCGCTGTTCGTAAACACCGCCATTTTGGGGAATGATCCCGGAACAATACCGCAAAGCTTTTCGGCAAGCCGTACGTACCCTTCGTACATAACTATGTGAAAGCACGTGTGGGTGAATTTTTCGGCCTGATCCTTAATTGCCGCGACGACTTTAGGATGGCTGTGTCCAACGTTCATTACGCCGATTCCGCCGGCAAAATCGATCAACTCACGCCCTTCGACATCGTAGATCACCGCGCCCTTGGCGCTCTTTGCAAAAAAGGGAGTGACATTGGAAGGCCCCTGAGGTACGAAAGTCTCCCGCACCTCTTTCAGATTTGCGCTCATGGTCATAACTGCTCCTGAATGGAATTTGGTAAGAGGTTCTCAACAGAGTATGCAATAGGCAATGTTCGTGCCAGGCAGATAAAACCGCGCCGCGCAACGAGATAGCAACATTTGAGGTGGAGATTAGGCGCGAATTCGATTCATAAATGAATCGAATTCGGGTTATAACGTATGCTGAATGCCGTTTCTGATGTGATGCAGTAATGAATTCATTAGATACTGTTTTTTTAGCCTTAGATATAGGCAGGTTAGGTCTTTTTGCGATTCGATTTTGAATCAAGTCGGCCAAAGCCGTGCTTTTTCAGTTTGCGCACAGCCGTCGGCTGGCTCACCCCAAGGTATTGGGCAAGCTCTCTTGTGGTTCGGCAACGCGAAACCCCCAGTTCGATTTCCTCCTTTTCCGCCTGGTGCACCCTCAACGGCAAGGCAGACACCTCTCGTCTCGACTCCAGACGCTCCATACCTACGCCGGAGATCTCAAGGATCGATTCGTCGAGCACATCACTTTCGGTCAAACATACCGCCCTTTTAATTATACTTTTTAGTTCCCGAACATTTCCGGGAAAAGAGTGGGACTGCAGCAGATCCATGGCCAGGGGCGCTATTTTCTTCCTCTTATTAAAGGAGCGATTATATTTGCCGAGAAAATAGTTCGTTAGTTCGAAAATGTCTTCACAGCGGTCCCGGAGCGGGGGAATTCGGATGGTAAATGTATTCAGCCGGTAGAGCAGGTCCCGCCTGAATCGCCCCTCCTTTATGAACTTCTCCGGGTCCTGATTTGTCGCGGCCAAAACGGCGCAGTCCACCTTAATGGTCTTGAGGCTCCCCAACCGCATGACTTCATGATCGTCAAGGTACTTCAGCAGCTTTGCCTGGAGCGCGAGAGGAAGGTCGCCGATTTCATCAAGAAAAAGAGTCCCTTCCTGGGCCAGTTCAAAGAGGCCGGCTTTCCCGTCCGCCCGAGCGCCTGTGAATGCACCCTTTTCGTACCCGAAAAGCTCCGCTTCGAGAAGGCTCTCCGGCAGAGCGGCGCAGTTTATCTGGATAAATGGTTTTTTGCTGCGTTTGCCGTTCTTGTGAATGAACTTGGCAAGGAGCCCTTTTCCCGTACCGGATTCGCCCAGGATCAAAACGTTTGAGGCGTCAAGTTGAGCGAGTTTCAATGTCGCCGTCAGGGCTTTACGCATACCCTGGCTTTCGGCGATTATCTCCTGCTTTTGCAACTCCAGCACCGAAAGTCCGGCAAGCTCATCCCTGTACTTCTCGGTAACCATCCGCGTCTGCTCGAGTTGTTCCCGAACAATATTTAACTGGGTAATATCCCTTTCATTTACGACGACAATCGAAATTTTGCCCGCTTCATCAAATACCGGGGTCCCGGTCACGAGAAGAGTCTTTCCCGTTTCCCGAATGTTTTGGATGATGCTGACCTGTCTACCGGTTGCGAGGACCTCCAGCGTCACGGAGCGGTCAAAAAGCCCTGCCGCCATGATTTCGGAGACATGCCTCCCCACAGTATTCTCGGCCCTTATGCCGTTCAGTTTCTCAGAGGCATCGTTGATTCTAATAACCTTGCCTGTCCCATCACATACCCATATTCCATCCGATGATGATTCGAAAATGGCGTTCAACTCTACGTAGGGGACTTTGCTCGATTCCTGTTCCCGGACTGGGATTTTCGGAATCGAAAGGCAGCATACGGCGCCTTCGGGCGATTCCGGGTCCCCAATTAAAGAAATTCCGGCAGTGAACGCGATATCACCAAGTTGAAGCAGCCTTTCGGCACGACTCCTCTTGATACTGATACATTCGAGGACCGCTGTGCTGAGTTCTGGCACGACCTGCTGAAAAATGGCTGCCGCTTCTTCACCTTTTTTGAGTCCGAGCAGCCTGAAAGCCGACCCGTTCGCATAAACCAAAGCTCCACGCGGATTTAAGGCGAGAATCGGGGTTTGAGCGCTTTCCAGTATTTTCTCGTATTCGATTGAGGTTTCCAAATCGGGCCTCAGTTCTCGGGGAGGGTTGGACTGTTGAACCGGGTCAACCGATAGATTCGGCATTTGAAAACTTAGTTTAACATAACATTGCACGCTATCAAACTGGTATGGACAGGTCGCTTTTTCGGCAACTAATTTTCCGGGTTCCTCGGCACGTTCTGGAAGTCGATGCCACTCGAAGCCTATTTCCTGATGCTAACGGGACTGGACCTCGAAGGCAGGGCAAGCGATCAGGTTGCTCGGACGTCCGTTTGAACGGGTCGTTGCGGGGCATGACAGGAGGGCTACTCGGGATTTGAGTCAATGCCATGAGACTTCCGTATCCGGTACAGCCTGCATCCGGTATCGGGCATCGATTTCCATCATGATTTCCGGCCTTCGAAGCTGTCGGCCCTGCGCAGGTCGGGAAACAAGCGCATCCAGAGGATGGCCACCACAATCGTGCCCAGGCCGCCGACAACTACGGCCGGAACAGTCCCCAGAAGCGCTGCCGTTACACCTGACTCGAATTCCCCGAGCTGGTTCGACGTGCCTACGAAAAGCGAGTTGACAGCGCTCACCCGGCCTCGCATTTCGTCCGGGGTTGAAAGCTGAACGAGTGTCGTCCTTATCACAATGCTGATCACGTCCGCCGAGCCGAGCACGACAAGCGCGCCCAGCGAGAGGATCATCGACGTCGACAGGGCAAACGTCATTGTTGCGAAGCCGAATACGATCACCGCGCCGAACATCAGATGGCCGATCCTGTGCTCGAGTGGAAAGCGGGCCAGGAAGACGGACATCGCCAGGGCGCCGACAGACGGCGCCGAACGCAGCACTCCCAAACCCCATGGACCCGTGTGGAGAATGTCGCGGGCGAAGATCGGAAGCAGAGCAGTGGCCCCACCGAACAGGACGGCGAAAAGGTCGAGGGATATAGCCCCGAGGATTTCCGGTCGGCCGCGAATGAAGGCAATTCCGGAAAAAAGGGAGCGGAAGTCCCGCGAATTCGAGCTGGGCGGGACGCGGTCGAAGCGAATGAAAGAGGAGAGCAGACTTGCCAAGAGGAAAAGCAAGGCGGCCATCGAATATGCGGCGGTGGGCCCGGCTGCGTAGAGAAATCCACCCAGGGCGGGCCCGATGATAAATGCGGTCTGAACCGCCGAACTGCTCAGAGCTGCCGCTTTCGGTAGGAGCGGATCAGGGACGAGCCCCGGGAGCAGGGCCGACATGGTCGGATGTTCGAAACTTCGGGCAGCCCCAATTACGGCTACGGCTGAAAATATCCCCGCAATATGGAGCCACCCGAAGAAATTGCCCATAGCCAGCATGAGCCCGGAACATCCCATAACAGCCTGGCAGGTTCGCACTATGGAGCGACGGTCGTAGCGGTCCGCGGCATGGCCGGCTGCAAGGGTCAGAACAACCATTGGAAGGAATTGGACCAGTCCCAGCATCCCCAGGTTGAAAGCGCTCCCGGTAAGCGCGTAGACTTGCCAGCCGACTGCGACCGCTGAAACCTGGAAAGCAATCGCCGAAAACACCCGTGCGGTCCAGAACAAGAGGAAGGGCCGGTGGCTTAGAAGGGTGTCTGTCAAAATCTCTCTCCACTGCGTGCCCGCTGCGAAAGATTGCACCAGGGATAGCAACGATCTCGCCGGATCGATTCGGATTTTCGGTAAGCGTTTACCACAGAGACACAGAGGACGCTTGGAAAAACTTCGCGAGGCGTGGATAATGGGGCTGACTCGATTGGCAGAAATGGCTTCGGATCAGGGAATTTAGGGATTCAGGCGTCCGCCGGGGGCAGGCACTCGGCAATCGGTTTCACACCGCTGTCCAGTGCCGCCCCTGCGGCGCCGATCGTTTTTCGAATAAAAAAGCCCCTCTCTCGGGTGAACTAGAAATCCGCGATATCACCATCATCAAAGGGGATCACCTTCTCAGAGCCCGTTCCCCGTTTTTTCGGGCGGGGCTGATCCTTTTTAGCGTCCTGGATTGAACCCTTTCTATTCCCGGGAGCGGCAAGAACTCTCGATGATTTCTTAACAGGCATACTTGGTCTGGTGCTTCCACTATCGATGTCGCCTTTTTCACCACTAACCAAAACTATTAATTCCGACACAAATTCTTTCAGGTGCTCTGCCTGAGCATTCATTTTTTCCGAAGCGGTGGCGGATTCATCGGCTGTAGATGAATTCAGTTGGACAACCTTGTCCATTTCACTCACTGCTCTGCTGACTTGCTCAATTCCCTGGGCCTGCTCACTCGATGCAGCCGATATTTCACCAACCAGCTCTCCGATCTTATTTGTGCTGGATTCAAACTGAGAGAATTCGGCACTGGTCCTTTTAACCATTTCCGATCCATCCCTGATTCTCGTGACGGTCCCCTCAATCAGGCTGGCAGTGTTTTTTGCGGCTTCAGCGGCTCTCATTGCCAAATTTCTCACTTCGTCGGCAACTACCGCGAAACCCGCGCCGGCCTCTCCGGCCCTCGCCGCTTCAACTGCCGCATTGAGCGCCAATAAGTTCGTTTGGAAGGCGATTTCGTCAATCGTTTTGATTATCTTGGATGTCTCCTCACTAGATCTTGAGATTTCTCCGATGGAAACCGTCAGTTTCTCCATTGATTCGGTGGCTTTCGCGAGCACACTCCGGGTCTGGCTCATGAGCTTGTCTGCCTGATTAGCGTTTTCCGCATTTTGTTTCGTCATCGATGACATTTCTTCCAGCGAGGAGGAAGTCTCCTCTATTGCTGCGGCCTGTTGTGAAGCACCGTCGGCCAATTGCTGGCTGCTTGACGCAACCTGAGCGGATGCCGTGGACACCACCTCCGAAGATTGGATAAGGCCCTGTACCGCGGATTTGATCGGCCTGGTTACAAAGCGCATCAGCAGCCAGCCCCCACTCAGAAAAAACACGAGAAAGACCCCAAACATCATGGTCCCGGTTCTTAGAAAAGTTTTATTTGCCTGCAGAATTTCCGGACCCAGGGGTGCGCGAATCGAAATGATTGCTCGGATGTCACCTTCCTTCTCACCAAACCCGGCCTTGTCGCCGTATCTTTCGATGAGTTCCTTTGGAGCCAGATCCGGTGAACTGTGGCAGGCCATGCAGGCTTTCGTATTTTTTGCAAATGGCAGAGCGTAGTAGAGAAAGCTGGCGCCGTCTTTTGAGATTATCTGTTTAGATTCCGTAATCTCATTGCCATTGAATCTCTTGATGAGGTCCCGCTCGAAGTCATCGCTCTTGTTCTCGGGGTTTCTGGGATTATTGGCAGCAAGCTTGTAATAGTAGTCCGAGAGGCCGCTTTTCCCGCGCTCTTCGTTGTAGTAATGGTGCACAGACTTTGCGATGTACGATGCTGAAAGGAGTTCCGGAGAAAAATAGTTTTTGTCGAGTTTTCCTTCCTGCTTTAATTTCGCAATCGCTGGTTTCTGATGCTCTGTCATGTATTCATTCATAGCCTGATGCTCAAGAAGCAGATTCTTTATCTTCTTCTCAGCTTCTTGTATTGCATAGGTTCTCGCCTCGAAATAGAGCAAAATAGTTAAAGCACATGTTGTGGCAATGAAGATCAAAATCATCATTTTCACCATCATGCTTTTTATGCTGCTCGACTTGGAAATAAAGCTGTAAGACATCGTAACCTCCATCGGTCCAAAGAGAATGAAATTGATTCGTGCGTTATGTGGACTAGCAGATAGCTCCCTTATTCTGCCAATTGCCGGCACTTTTTATCAGTTTTCTCAACCAGCTCCGATCCATGTTTTGTTCTGCCAACGGACCTTCGATTCTCGCCGGCAGTATTTTTTGCGGCATCAGCCGCTCTCATTGCCAAATTTCTAACTCCACCGGCGACCTGCGCAAAACCTCCGCCCGGTTCTCCGGCCCGGGCCGCATCCACTGCCGCGTTGTGGAAACGCATTTTCCGAGGCTCTAAACTCCGTGAAAATGTATCGGCCGATTAGAGATAAAACTTGAGAAAAACTACCTGAGATCCGGTGATTTGAGACACGCGACTCCGTCACCTTCATGAGTGTTGACAAGGGGATGCCGGCCTAAAGGTGTTAGATTCAATCTGAGTGAACTTGAGGAGTAATAGACACGGCCTGTCGAATTCATCAAAAAGCGAAGAGTCATTTCACCGCAGAACACACAGCGCAGCCCCAGGCCGCAAGCAAAGAACGAAGAGCGATTCACCACGGAGACGTTCGACAATTCCAAAAGCCCGGTGGCCCTCTTCGAAGGGCTAGGGCCGATCTTTAGAGAACGCAGAGAAAATAGAGAGATACAAGAAAATCTCGACACAATTTAAGGAAATTCGATGTTGGCTACACAGAGGAGGAGACAAGGCACTGATTTGGTTTTTCTCTGCGCTCTCTGCGACTCCGCGGTGAACATCTGTGGTATTTCGGCCAGAACGAGCGCAAAAGACCTTGTTTGAGATCCTGGATAACTCGATCGACCTCGTCCAGCAGCGGTTCATCTATGGTCATCTGAATTGTCTTCACAAAACCTCAATGTGGATCATTCTCCACAGAGTCATCCATAGATGGCCATTGGTCAAGACGCGTTCTTGGGAGGGACGCGGTGTATGAGCAGGAAGCGGGAAAATCGGCAGATCGAACCCTCTTCGCCCAGACTATTCATAATCCAGGTCCACTCTCGCGGGGCAAAATCGGCTGATTCCGGACCATGGTGGAAATTGCCGGTGAATCATAAAGCTGTTTTGCTATTTTTATTGCTGTGAAAGAGGTTATAGTCTATACAGAAAGATTAAACTTTGGCCGCAGGGGTTCCCTGTGGTTTTTTATTTATTCGCAGGGAGTCAAGCAAGCAATGATCAGCGCATCAAACGTAGCCCTCGCTTATGGCAAGAGGGTTATTTTCAAAGACGTCAACATTAAGTTCACACCGGGTAACTGCTACGGGCTCATCGGCGCCAACGGCTCCGGCAAATCGACTTTTCTTAGAATCCTCTCCGGCGAGATGGAGCCGGACAAGGGCGAAATCACCGTCGGCGCCAGGGAGCGTGTGGCTGTTCTCAATCAGGACCAGTTCGCATTCGACGAGGAAACGGTTTACAACACCGTCATAATGGGGCATGCACGGCTATACGAAATCATGGCGGAGCGGGAGGCGATCTACGCAAAGCCGGATTTCTCGGAAGAGGACGGCATTCGCTCGGCGGAGCTGGAGGGAGAGTTCGCCGAGATGAACGGCTATGAGGCGGAGTCCGAAGCCGCGGTGCTTCTCAACGGTCTTGGCATACCCGAGGAGATGCGCTCCAAAAAGATGAAGGAACTGGAGGGGGGCGATAAGGTGCGGGTGCTGCTGGCCCAGGCCCTGTTCGGCAACCCTGATGTGCTGTTGCTCGATGAGCCGACGAACCACCTGGACCTGAAGTCCATCACCTGGCTCGAGGAGTATCTCTTCCGCTTTCCCAATACGGTCATCGTCGTTTCCCATGACCGGCATTTTCTCAATCAGGTGTGTACTCATGTGGCGGATATCGACTTCGGCAAGATACAGCTCTACGTCGGCAATTACGACTTCTGGTATCAGGCGAGCCAAATGGCGTTCAAGCAAAAGCAGGATGAGAACCGTAAAATCACCGACAAAGCCAACGAGCTAAAGGAATTCATCCAGCGTTTCAGTTCCAACGCCTCCAAGGCGAAGCAGGCCACTTCGCGCAAAAAGCTCCTGGAGAAGCTGACGCTCGACGATATGCCGGTCTCTTCAAGGAAGTATCCGCACGTGGCCTTCAAACCCGAGCGCCCATGCGGTGACATTATTCTGGAGATAACGAGCCTGACCAAGGCCGTCGATGGTCTCTCCGTGCTGAACGACCTCAGCCTTACGGTGCGCAAGGGGGACAAAATCGCTTTTGTCGGCGGCAACAGTCTCGCCAAAACCACCCTGTTCCAGATCCTGGCCGGGGAACTGGAGCCGGACAGCGGCAGTTTCCGCTGGGGCGTCACCATCACCCGTTCCTATTTCCCTAAAGAAAACAGCTCCTACTTCGACAATGACTTGAACCTTGTAGAGTGGCTGGGTCAATATTCTCCTCCCGCTGAGGGAGAGCGCTTCGCCAGAGGGTTCCTCGGCAAGATGCTGTTTTCAGGCGACGAGGCGATGAAGAAGACCCGCGTCCTCTCGGGAGGGGAGCGGGTCCGCTGCATGCTCTCCAGGATGATGCTGGCCGGCGCCAATGCTCTCATCATGGATGAGCCGACAAATCACCTCGATCTGGAATCGATCATTGCCCTGAATAACGGGCTCAGCGCTTTCTCGGAGGTAGTGTTGTTCTCCTCCCACGACCATGAGTTCATTGCCACTGTGGCGAACCGGATAGTCGAGATCACCCCCGGCGGGATCATCGACCGGGTGATGGGGTTTGAAGAATATCTAAACGATGGGGCGATAGCGGGGTTCAGGGACGAGTTGTGCAATGGCCACTGCGACCTCAGCCTCTGAAAAATATTGAGTCCTGCCCATGAGATGCATTCATCCTTTCCCGGGAAGCATTCCCGGACCGGAACACAACCCGTGGCCCGATAGTTCCTGCAGGTGCTCATGAAACGCTGGATGCTGGTCGGCGTTTCGCAAGCCTCCGGTGACGGGAGGGAGCTTCGGCTATACCGGCGGGACGAGGAATTCTCAATCCGGGTCGATAATCGTGAACTCATGAACAGTCGTCTACACGGATCGGAAGACGCGCTCGGGGAGCTGGCCTGTGCAAGGATTTCAGATTGTCCACGGTCTCAAGTCCTGATCGGCGGACTGGGCATGGGATACACTCTCAGGGCCGCGCTGCAAGGGCTGAGCGCCAAAGCCCGGGTGATCGTGGCCGAGCTGATACCGGAGGTAGTGGAGTGGAACCGGGGGCCACTGGGCGCCCTTGCCGGCTATCCGCTGCGAGACGACCGGGTGACCGTGCGCGAAGCCGATGTTGCCGGGATATTGCGTGAGGAGCAGGGCGCCTATGACGCCATCCTGCTGGATGTCGACAATGGTCCAAGCGGATTGACCAGAAATGAAAATGACTGGCTTTATGGCCGGAGCGGCCTGAGCGCGGCTTTTGCGGCGTTGCGGCCCGGAGGTGTACTGGCCGTATGGTCGGCCGGTCCCGATCAGGCATTCGGCGATCGTCTGCGAAAGACCGGTTTCAAGGTGGAAGAAGTTCGCGCGCGGGCGCGTGCCGCCCGCGGAGGATCGCTGCATACCATATGGATTGCCGGGCGTGCCGCACAATCCGAAGAGCAAGAGCTCCCGGTGCGATGACGGGCCAACATCTCACACGGAGTTGCGTTCAAATCGAGTTCTACGGGAGGGCATAAAGCCTCCCCCACGAAGAACCGTGCGATAATGTTGTAGGGGCGGGGTTTATCCCCGCCCGGTCTTGAACGCAACTCGGTATCAGGACGGCCCTTTGCCTGCAAAAACCGGAACTATCACATGTCGCGGCCCGGCATCCCGCGTCAAGATCTCTACCAGGACCCTGTGCCGAAAGGGCAGGGCTTTTCAACCAATAAAGGAGCAACGCTTAAATATGTCATTCGCAACCCTCGGCCTCTCGGCCGAATTACTCCGTGCCATTGCCGATCAAGGCTACAGCAAACCAACTCCTGTTCAGTCCCGGGCAATCCCCGTAATCCTTGGAGGCAAGGACGTCCTGGCCGGCGCTCAAACCGGTACGGGCAAAACAGCCGGTTTCGCCCTCCCGTTATTGCAGCTCTTGAGCAAACGCAGCACTACAAATGGAAAGAGCAGCGTCCGTGCCCTGATACTTACCCCGACACGCGAGCTTGCAGCCCAGGTCGAAGAGAGCGTAGCGGCCTATGGCAAATATCTGCCGTTGAAATCGGCCGTCATCTTTGGCGGGGTCAAAATCAATCCCCAGATCGGCCAACTGCGCCGGGGCGTCGATGTTCTGGTGGCAACCCCCGGGCGCTTGCTCGACCATGTTCAACAACGGACCCTGGATCTTTCGAAAGTCGAGATATTAGTCGTGGACGAAGCAGATCGTATGTTGGACATGGGATTCATCCGCGATATCCGCAGGATTCTCACACTCCTGCCCGCGCGGCGGCAAAATCTGCTTTTCTTCGCCACCTTTTCCAATGACATCAAAAGACTTGCCGAAAGTTTGTTGAACTCCCCGGTCCTGATTGAGGTGGACAGCCGCAATACCGCATCGGAGACGATTGAACAGTTGGTCCATCCTGTGGATCGCATCCGCAAGCGCGAACTGCTTTCTTTTCTTATCGGTTCCAAAAAATGGCGCCAAGTCCTCGTATTCACCCGAACCAAACACGGCGCCAACAAACTAACCAAGCAACTCGAACATGATGGAATCAGCGCAGCGGCGATCCACGGCAACAAGAGCCAGACGACGCGAACCCGAGCATTGGCGGACTTCAAGCATGGCGATGTCCGGGTGCTGGTTGCTACTGACATTGCCGCGCGAGGGCTCGACATCGATCATTTACCGCATGTGGTAAATTTCGAACTGCCCAGTGTGTCCGAAGACTACGTGCACCGTATCGGCCGCACCGGACGCGCCGAGCGCGAAGGAATCGCCGTATCACTCGTCTGTATTGACGAGCGAGAGCAACTAAAAGACATCGAACGTCTACTCAAGCGCACAATCCGCCAGGAAATAATCGAGGGATACGAGCCCGACCCGTCAATAAAGGCCGAGCCGATCCTTAGAGGGGGAAATAATCAAAACCAGCGCCAGGGAAGGAATTATCTGCCCGGCAAATCCTGGAGTAATGATAGTGGTCCCAATCCCGGTGCGGGTCGAAAACGCAGCTTCGGTATAAGGCCCTCACGGGCAGGCTCGAAGAATTAGAGGCGGGGGAATGGGTGAGTGGGGGCTGCGTGGCCGCTCCATCCTGCCGCTGTGCGTAACAAATCTTCGAAGGCCGCCGATGGCTCAAGCTTAGGCAGTAGTCCACACTACTTGCCGATACCTCGAACCCACGGCGACTTGAGATACGAAAGGGAAAAGGAGAAAATCCAGACCCTGATGGCAGAAACTCGGGAGCCGGCCACAGTAGCTCTTAGGGAAGAATTTGCAGAAATTGTCCGGCACATGGTCGAGAGGCTGTCGGGAGAGGAAGACGGCAAGCCCAAGAAGTTTAAGAACTCCATTTCCTGTCACGCTTCCAGATCCGCTTGCACAGCACAGAAGGGACACTGAAGCTTGTTTGGACCAAATAGGTTGGGCGAATATTATGGAGAAACATGAAACTTTTCGTCAATTGAAAAGGCCGGTGCGTGTGCTTAACTTGCGGTTTCGTGCCTGAGAACCCATCAATGACAGGTCTAAAACACCCCGGGAACGACGATCTTCGCTCACAACCAGAATTACTCCTGTCTTTGTGTCCTACACCTGAATCCACCTTTCAAAAACACTCTATCCCAAAATATTCTTGCGAAACCGCAATGTTACTGTAATATGATTTCAGTACCATGTTCACGTGCTTTGCCCCCTCCGCCTTGATGCCCGCCAGATCAAGGAGGCCAAAATGAAAAGATTCAAATCCCTGCTTTTTATGGCTTTACTAATCGGGTTCGTTTTCATCGCCTACGCCCAGGAAACCATCACCCCGCAAGATGCTGCCAAATATACCGGACAGCAAAAGACGGTTTGCGGGACGGTTGCGACCGCCCATTTTGCAGTCAAGGTAAAAGGACAGCCTACTTTCATCAATCTCGATAAGCCCTATCCGAACCAGGTTTTCACAGTGCCGATTTGGGGAATCGGATAGGAGCAAGCTTGAAAAGCCTCCTGAGACGCTCTATTCTGGGAAAGAGGTTCGTGTGACTGGGATGATTCAGAGCTATCAGGGGCGTCCCTGAAATAATTGTGAAGGACCCATCGCGGATTAAGGTGAAGTGATAGAAAGCAGGAGTGGTAAGATGGCAAAATACGGCAAAGATCGAGACCAAAGGGGGAGTCAGATTATTCTACCCACCGTAATCTTAGCAATTCTACTTTTAAGTGGGTGTGACAAGCTGAAACAACTTACTCATCAACAGGAGACTAGCCAACAACAACAAAGTGGAAATATCGAAAAACTGCAAGAAGAAATCACGACTCTAAATAAGAAGGTATATGATCTAGAGATACGATTGAGCGAGATTCCACAGGAGGATAAATCTAAACAGCTCAATGTCGAACAGGAATTATCGAATCTGAGTTCATCTCTAAATTCGCTGGCAACCGATTATGCTGCACTTGACTCAAACATAAACAAGTACAAATCATGTGTATTCACTAGAAGCTCTAAAGGCTTTCAGCGTGTGGATACTGATTTAGGATACTTCTTTATATCAATTACAGGAATAAGCGAGCATAAGAACAATTATACACTTCACTTGAACATAGGTAATCCATATATGTCCGAAATTCCAGGATTCATATTGCAATTAAAATGGGGCAAAGCATTCAATTCAAGCGGAACAGTGACACATGATGATTGGATAAAATCCTTACAGTCGAAAAATGAACACTTTGCAGAGCATTTGAAACCTGGTCGATGGAATAAAATCGAGGTTTCTTTAGGAACAGTCCCCCCTGAAAAATTGGAATACATTACCATTGGAATGGTGGTAGACGATATTTTACTAACATCTGACATTGAGAGTCACGGATCTTCGACTCGCAATCCCAACGTTCTGGAATGGAGAACTCATTGAGGACAGCAAGGCCTGAGCAAGCCCTATCCGAATCAGATTTTGACATGAAGAAGCATTATCGACATACAACCATCTGATATTGTCTCGCGAATTGGTCCAAAAGGAGAGCGGCTTTGCTGAACCCAAACCCTGAATATATTCGTGAAATAATTGAAATCGTCAACGCAAGCCCTTTTCCAGATCATATGTCGATGCGGCTTTCCGAGGTAGCGCTGGACAAAGCTGTGCTGGAACTTAAGATCGATCGTTGCCATCTCCAGCTTTTTGGTAATGTTCACGGAGGCGTACTCGCCACAATAATCGATGCGGCGACGTTCTGGGCGGCTTTCATGAGAATTCCCGAAGAATCGGGCCTTGTGAATGTTGATCTGAAACTGAATTACTTGAAACCGGTCAAAGACGGCATGTTGATAGCGGAAGGCCGCGCAATCCATTCGGGCAATTTAATCAGTTATGCCGAAGCGACTGTGTATAATGAATCTAGGCAGACGGTTGCCCATGGCACTTCGACACTGGCTACGCTGCAGGGCAAGGGGCTGAAATTGCGATCCCGCAAATTTCTGGTTTCATAACCGGGCGGAAAGGGTCGTAAGAGCGATGAACGGATGCAATGAAAGGCAAGATAACCGAAAGTTGTGCCCTTGATCGCCGAGAGAGAATGCGAAAGTGAGGGAACCATGAAGCTGTGGAGAGCGGACCCAGACTGAAAAGCGCCCTGTCATCATAAGCTCTGATTCTTATCGTCATAAGGTACATTTTGAATTAGCCGCAGGAGGTCAAAATGGCCGAACAGGAAGAAAAGACAGGCTGTTTGGAAAACGGCGTTATATATCCCCACGGATCGGAAGATTGCTTGGATGTGTATTGCTTCAAATGCATCGATGGGGAATGGGAAACGCGTCCTTCGATAGGTGTGTCGATAGACCCGTCGGAAGTCTTGTAGAGTCAGTAAGAACAAACGTCCTCACCTTCTCAAAAGCCCGAAGTGGATTATTCGCCTTCGGGATTTTTTTCAAAAATAATAATTGCTCCGCCCCTGCCTGAGAAGTCCGTCTACATCCGGTCCAGATCATAACGCCAATGTGGACCCAAGGGTTTAGCTTGATTCCTTCGATTGCCATAACCAAGGGTGCGGGCGGATATATGAGCAGATTCTTTGCAGGACAATTGAATGGTTGAGCGGGTGAGCATTTTGGATGTGAAACTCATTTTCCGTCTGCCAATACAAAACGCCGCCCTCATTGGAAAGGGAAAGCCTTATATCCTGCGGAAGTTCTTAGCTGGTTTTTGTCTTGTCCAGCTCGTTTTTGAGTCTTTCGACTTCCTGCTTGTATCTTTCCGCTTCCTCTCTCAGTTTGGCATCGTTTGAGGGTTCCTGGGTTTCCCTGGATTTACAGCAGGGCAGCTTATCCTTTACCTCATCGAAGCCAAGATACGCGGCCATCAATCCGCCGAGCAGCAGGATAAGTGGAATCGCGCTTAGGACGATTTTGAGAACAGCATGATGCCAGATAATGATGCACAGAAGGCCGAGGAACGCCGTGGCAACACCACCCACAAAAACCTTCATGTCTTTCCTCCTCCGAATGGTTAGCAATTGGGTATAAAAACTTGAATAATGTGTAAAACTGACCCCCGACAGTTCCCGAGAGCGTTCCGGAATCAGATTCCACCCGGAAAAGCTCTTGGAACTCTCAAAGTCAACAAACTATAAATATTCCAATCAGTACACGCAAGTAGAAATGCTTAATGGTTAAGTGTTCAACGACAATTATTTATCCCGGACAGGAATTTTTGTTGTCGCCACGCGGGTATTATAATTGTCGCTGATCAGTTAATGGCACGAGCGACGGCATGTCTTCGAAAAACATTGCATTCGTGTACTAACCTTATAAAATAAATGGTCCTCTGAACTTTGGATTGCATTTACCTTTACGCCGAAGGATTCGCAAATGCCCAAAAAACTCATCGAGATCGCATCAGAAATCGTCCAAATCCAAACATCCAAAACCTCCATGACGGCAATCGACATCACGTCCTCTCTTCGACAGGTTTTCGGTACGCTCTATGAACTGCAAAGAGCCGAGTCTGGGGAGATCGTCGTACCCGTGAGACAAGAATCGCCGCTGGCCCAAGCACTCACACCTCAGGATTCTATCCAGAACGATAAAGTGATCTGTCTCGAATGCGGGAAAGAGATGATACAGCTCACAGTGAGGCATTTAGTCTCCCACGGGATAAGCCAGAAAGAGTACAGAAAGAAATACGGTTTCACAATGCGGACCCCCTTGGCGGCAAAGTCACTGACCAAAGCCCGGAGTAAAGCTGCCAAAAAGAAAGGGCTACCCGAGAAGCTCATACAATATCAGGAGGCCAGACGGCTGAATAAAGCGGGTGCATCCGCTAAAGCTCCAACTGAGACGGTGGCGGTTGGCAAACGAAAACCAATCCTTACTCCCGAGAATTCCATTCAGGATGACAAAGTTATCTGTCTCGAATGTGGCGCTGAGATGAAACAACTCACATCAAAGCATCTTGTCAGTCACGGAATGGATCAAAAAGAATACAGACAAAAATACGGATTTTCGATGAAAACACCCCTTGCCGCCAACTCGTTAGTCGAAGCCATGAGCAAAACGGCTAAAAAGAGAGGGTTGCCAGAGAAACTCACCCAGTTGAATGAAGCCAGAAAAAAGGAAAAGACAGCCGCTGCTGCTGCTCAAACGCTTACTGAGACTGAAACAGACAGCAAACCAAAGCGGACGAGACTTCGGAAGAAAAAGGCGGTTTAATTTGCTTTAGTCGGAGAAAGTCCTTTTGGGAGATCGGCGGCACCATTATATGTTTAATCGGTATTTCCCCGCTCAGGAGCCGTTATGCTGGGAGATAAAACGAGAAGAGCCGGTAATATGCCTCTCATAAACTTAGGAAAAAAACCGAAAAGAACCGTTAGGATGCGTCCCATAACCTTGCTGTTTTGTATTGTGTGTCTGATCGGGTTGTCTGTTTCAGGGACTTATTTAATCGATTACGCAAAGCATAAAAAGCAATTGGGTAACGAAGACGAGAAGATTCTTGTCCTCCAGAAAAATAACAAATCTTTGTCGGATAAGAATATCTCATTGGAAAATTCGTTACGGAAGTTGGAAAACGAACACAGCAACCTGCAGTCTCAATATAAAGACCTTGCGTCCGAACTTGATACTGCTGAGCAGAGAAATAAACAAACGGCTTCGGGACTAGCTTCAGCCTTGAAAGATGTTGAAGTAGCCAGGGTTGATATTCTCAAGCTCAGAGACGAACTGGACTCTAAATTGTCGGAGATAGAAGCCCTGAATGTCGATCAACAGACCTTGGAGCAAAAATATAACGGCTTCAAGGGGATGCTGGCACCTTATCTGATTCTTGAGCCGACATTGGTGAGCTCGGGCGAAACGACCATGGCCTTTAACGGAAATCTCGGCATAGTTCTTTATGAAGCCTCGGACACGAGCAAATGCAACAAAGATTCGGCGGCTGTCTGCTATCTCATTAGCGGTACAGACAAAAAGAAACTGTGCCTCCAGACGGGCAAACCGGAGAGTTTTAAATATCAAGGCAAGAAATACCTGTTCAACCTGGTGGAAGAGAAGGAAAGCGAAGGAGCGCATCGTTATCTTATTTCTATTCTCAAAGAACGGTAAGCGAGGATTCTTTCGGAGCTTCTGGATCAGGTCTGAAGAAGGCAATAGATGCAAGAAGGCAGGCAAAAGTTGGGAAAACTGCCGTACCTGAACTGAGTGACCAGGGAAATCAGAGAGTCAAGAATGTCAGGCGGCGGTTTAGCCAGAAGAAGATGGAGCAACCTTTTCAAATTCTCTAAGGATTACATTCCCCACAGGGCTTGTACCCGGCTCTGAGCGCCTGATTTCTATTTTTGAAATGGGCTATGCATGTTGGACAATCGTAATTTCTGCAGCCAGGTGAATGGAAAACGTGAGTGACAATATCCCCATGGACCTCTCCTGATGTCCGCTTCGGACTGGAAGAATTTGGCAGTGTGTTTTCCTGGGACTTGTTTTCTCGTCTAAATTCCGATGGCGGGGTGGGATTTTCAGTTGACCACAGTCCGATCTTCTTGATTTGGGCTTCTTCTTGATTTCTCATCCACATGAGACAGGATGTGTCCCTGCAATACTGAACCAGAACCGAGGCCAATCCGGCTTTTACTAATTCTTCATTAAGGGACCTCCCATCGACGCTGACGATTACGATAGTCCGGCCATTGCTGTCAACAAGCATTGGCCTCACTTCGACGATTCTCCCAATAACCATTTGTGAAGTAAAATTCTTGCTCTCCGGGCCGAAATTTTGCTGCTGCCTGGGGCATTTAATCCCATAGAGAAATACCTTCTCCTCTCTCCCGTCGTGCAGAACAGTTATTGCGTCCCCATTCGAAATATCAACTACTTGTCCCTGCCAGCCCCACGACATGGCAGGAATGAAAATGAGGACCATAAGGAAAATCAGTGAAATCACCTGGCGTGGCATTATTCTACTCCCATGGACTCGAAACAAATTGTTGCCTTCTATGGCACTTAGAAGCACGCTTTTGGCCCAAAATGATGGCTCTAAGCCGGGCGTGGGGCTAGCCCAACTTCCGCAGTTAGGAGGGTTAAGTTGTTGATATTCCATAATCTGAGGTCAAAAGTCGTCACTACAAAGTATGTTTTTCAAATCTTCGGGGCAAGCTCAGTTTTAGCCTTTGCAAAAGGATCCTCTGATGAGCATCCAGCGTTTCCACGCGTCGCAGCCTGATCTCTGTGCCGTTGCGAGTCGGCAAAATCACATCAGTGAGTTTGATCTGTGCAAGTTCCCACTGAACTTTGCGCGGCTCGTCCCCGAGGCCTGCATTTTTGCAAAGTCTACCCAAGGTCTTCCAAAGGACATAGGCCAGGAAACAGATCAAAATATGCGCTTGAACTCGTCCTTCCTTTTGATGCCATACCGGACGAATACTCAGATCACTTTTGTGGATACGGAAAGCATCCTCTGCCTCGGTCAGTTGAATGTATGCTTTCCATAATTCTTCCGGGGACCAGTCTCGTATATTGCTTCGCAACATATAGCAACCTTCGCTCAACTGGGACCATTCACGCCATTTCTCTTTCTTGGTCCAGGTGATCTGCGCCCCCCCGCTCGGACTCTCTGATACTTCAACATCAAACAACCCCGCGCCACGGCTATTTTTCCCAAGCAACTTCCCTATACGACGTTCAATTACCTTCACCTTATATTTTAGCTTTTCACAGCCTTTGGCCATTTGCCTCAAACCATCTTCAATTTGTTTCTCAAAACGATCATGCATCGCCTTTTCTTTCTCGGCGCGATCCTTACTCCTACAAAGGATGAAGACCTCCTTGCCATCAGGCCCGTCAACCAGCTTTACCTCCAATCCGGAATGCACCACACGCCAGTCCGTTTTCAACAGTTCGGACTCGTACTGTTTCAATTGCCCACGGTTGGCGCCGAGAATATACTGGCGGCCTTCCTTGTTCAAAAAATCAAAATTTGCCTCGCTGGCCATTCCTCGGTCCATGACCCAAATGCGGTTGGCTTTCCCGTATCGGTTTTCCATGGTCTCAATAATCTCTTTTACGGTCGTCACATCTGTACGATTCCCTGCAAATATTTCATAGCCCAAGGGAAAACCATCCCTTGTCACGACCAGGCCGATGCAGACTTGCTTACAATCTCCCCTCTGGTCTCGCGAGTAGCCCCGCTTAGCCGAAGGATTGCTTTTGGCTTGCCCTTCAAAATAGGTGCTCGTAACGTCATAGAGGTACAGGTCATAATCCACTTTGAATAATGAACCGATCTTCTCTTTGAGATGCTTTTCCAGATCGCCTTTATGCGGCAAAAGCTTGTCAAGGGCGCGGTATAACCGATCATCGTTGACCCTGTCGGAGGGGATGCCGAGTAAGTCAGACAGCGCGGTCTTTTCATAAAAATGTTCGGCAATGTGCAGTTCACTCGACGGGCGGCAGAATCTACAAAGTACCAGTACCTTAGCTATTTCCGCCCACCCAATCCCTTCATTACCTCGTGGCATATGCTCCTGGAAAAATCGATCGATCTCCAACCGGCGCATCAACTCCAAGCCAAGCCACGGGCCACCAAAGTCCTTGATATTTTCAACCCGCACCCCAGTGATATTGATTTCTACCCATTCAGGTTTAACATCATTGAACAATCTGTGCTGGACGCCAGCACCCCCTTCGGCAGCATTCTCAACACCCAGGCGACCGGACTCATCCATTTCACCAAGCCAGGATACGACTCGTTGACGCGGTCCTCGTTCGGTCCGGTATGACTCGACCAACGCCCAGTAATGGTGCGGTTTGCCGTCTTTTACGCGTGTCAATTTTCGTATATACACGCGGAAATTATCGATAATCGGCAAATCAAGTCAATGGGGTTGGTCGTCACTACAACTGGTTCTCGGCATTGATAAAGAAATCGCTCCCGGAATATCGGGAACTTACAGAAAGTCAGTCCACAAAAGCGGGGCAAAATTCATCAAAGAAAGTCACAACTGCGGAAGTTGGGCTAGCGTAGCGCGGATTCGTCATCCGACAACCCACCGAGTCAACCTTCCTTTGCCAATCTGCAGAACCCTTTTCAGATCGAGCTGCACAACGGCTATGAGCCCGATATCTTGAGCCTGGAGCCAGTTTTCTTTATATCTGACGCTCTATTCAGACTAAAATTGCCTGGTCAGGTCCTCGGCGGAGACGATGGCAATGCCGCGCCGCCCCATTTTCTCCAACGCTGCGGACCGGCGCATGTCACTTGCCGAGGCGACGGCGTCGGCAACAACCACCGCAGCGAACCCTTGTCGAAGCGCTCCCAAAGCGGTACGCCAGATACATCCTTCGGCGAAGACCCCCAAAAGGAAGACCCTTGCTATTCCCTGCGAGTTCGAAAACGCCGTCAAATCTGGATTGGAGAAGGCATCGCCTTTCGTTTTGGCAAAGCGCGGTCCTTCCACCATGGCGACACGCGGATCGATGCCGCAGCCCGGACGTCCTCTGATGGCTGCATGACGGCGGAACAAATTGGCCGGAAAGTCCCAGGGTGAGAATTCATTGACTACATAGGCCACCGTCCACCCCACCTCGCCCGCGAGGACAAGTAACCTGTTTGCAGTGCTCAAAATGCCCGCCACCTGGTTACGGGCGACAGGCATGCGCCCCTTGTCGGCCAGAAAGTCGTTCTGGAGGTCGATCGCCAGCAGGGCGATTCCTCCTTCACCGGTCCCGCTCATCTACTCATTTCCCTTATGGCCGGGACACTTTAAACAAACATGCCGCCCGAAGCTTCAATCCTCTGACCATTGATCCAGCGGTTATCATCCATCAACAGGGAGGCGACCACGCCGCCGATGTCGTCGGGCAGCCCCACGCGTCCAAGGGCAGTTTGCGAGGCTATGAACTTGTTGAGGTCCTTGTTGTCGCGTACCAGGCCGCCGCCGAAATCCGTTTCAATCGCGCCGGGTGCTATGACGTTTACTGCTATATTACGCGATCCCAATTCCTTCGCCATATAACGTGTCAGAACTTCGATACCGCCCTTCATCGTGGCGTAAGCCGCATAACCCGGAAATGCGAACCGCGCCAATCCGGACGAAATATTCACGACACGTCCGCCATCTTTCATGAGAGGCAGCAATTTCTGCGTCAGGAAAAAAGGCCCCTTGAGGTGGATGTTCATCAGTTGGTCGAACTGCTCCTCGCTCGTTTCTGCAAAGGGTGCATGGATACCAATGCCAGCGTTGTTGACCAGGAAATCGAAATCGCTGCGGCTCCATTTCGTTTGCAGGGCTTGTTTGACGTTTCCGGCAAAATCATCGAAGGATTTGCTGTTGGATACATCGAGCGGGAACGCGACGGCTTTCCGGCCCATTTTCTCAATTTGCCCTACGACGTCTTCAGCTTCCGCCTTCTTGCTGTTGTAGGTCAGAATTACGTCATTTCCTTTGGCGGCGATATGCAGGGACATGCTTTTGCCGAGGCCGCGGCTTCCGCCGGTGACTAATGCGATTTTCATTGCTTTCTCCTGTTGAAGTTGCGTGGATACTTTGTTTTACCTATTTGTAAAGATTATACTTACTTCTAGGAAGTAGGCACCTGAAAGATTTATACTTACCGAAAAGAGAGTGTAATATGACCAGGTTTGGGCCACCGACGATAGAACAGATTGCCAAGACAAAGGCCTTATATGCGAACCATCCGCTGCCTGACGACATTGAGGTTGATCCGCGAGTAGAAGCGCTGGTGACAGATTTAATCGGGTGCGTTGCCGATAAATGGACGATGATAATCCTGGAAGTCCTTGTGGAGCATGGCGAGTTGCGCTTCACGCGGCTGGGCAAACTGGTAGGCGGCATCAGTCAAAAAATGCTCACCCAAACCGTTCGCCGGATGGAACGTGACGGACTTTTGACGCGCAAAGTGTATCCTGTCGTGCCGCCAAAGGTGGAATACAAAATCACCGATCTTGGACTTACCCTTAGTGCTGCCTTCTGCGGCGTATGGATGTGGGCCACGGAAAACCTTCAAAATATCGAGGAAGCACGACGTGAGTTCGACGAGAAAGCGGAAAAACCTTGAAGCCGGTCCTAAGGACTGCGCTTCTTTATCGCAGAGGCGCATCGCCGCGGGCGAAACGGCAAGCCGGTCAAAATAATCTGCATCACCCTGGCGGGGTCACCGTCCAACCACCAGGACTACGAAGCTATTCTCGACCATCTTTGGCCGTGTTTTCGGTTCCGTAGCCGGGGCAAACTCCGCCGTGGGCAGATAGATGTTGTGAGTCCCGGGATCGATCGCCATGGTGCGCGCTCCGGCCTGCGTGGAGAATGTCTCGGCAACCTCGAACTTCCTGGGAGAAGACTCCTGGACAACGGTCAGCGTGCCATCACCATTTGCGCTGAAAGCGAGCCGCAATTCAGGATCGAAGCCGTTTCCGTCGACCCGCTCACCTATGGGAAGCGTTGCGATCACTTTGCCGGACTCCACGTCGAGAACGGTCATGAGTTTGTTGCGGCACCCGGAAAAGACCCGGTGGTGCTCCCGGTCGATAGCAATCCCCGTTGGTTCTTCGCCTGGTTTAAGCGAAAAGCGGTTCGCCACCAAGAGCTTTTGGCTGTCGATTTCGGCAACCTCGCTGGTGTTTTCGATATTTACATAGACTTTACCTTTGCCGTCCGCCGCTGCAAACTCGGGCTTGCCGCCGAGCGCAATGGTCTTGACAACTTCCCCGGAGGCCGCATTGATTACGGTCGCATCCTGGCTCCGGCCGTTGAAGGTGAATACCAGTTTGGAGAAAGCGTCGTACAAAATGGCGTCGGGATTGGCGCCGGTTTTCACCTGGCCGATGACTTTGAGAGTTTTTAGATCGAAAATGGCGGCTGTATCCGCTTTCCCGTTGCTGGTAAAGCCTCGATTGAGTTCAGGGGCTAAGGCAATTCCGTGAACACCCTGAGTGTCCGGAATATCTCCAACCAGCTTGCCGGTTTCTATGTCGACCACCATCACGTGGGTGGAGCGGGAAACGTAGAGCCGCCGGGCCTCGCTATCCACCGTCAGGTAGTCCCAGCCGCCTTCGCCGCCGAGTTGAAATCTACTGATCACGTGGTAGGCTGGATTGGCTGCATACGCCTGCGCACCAAGAAGAAGGATGCAGAGCAAAAGAAATGCCTTTATGCCTTTACGTTTGACTAATGGGTTAACTCTCCCCGTCGCATTCCTGGCTTCTGCCTTCAGTGTCTGCTTCGCCATGATTTGCTCCTTTTCATCCCGTAGCGCTCTCCAGCGTGGAGATTTTGATGCGAAGAGCAGGGAGCAGCATACGCCGCAATCAAGAATTTCCCAACCCCGAAAGGTGGCCCATCTCCTATTGACAAAGCCCGG
>CAVUGX010000021.1:0-159079 GCA_963741035.1 uncultured delta proteobacterium | reverse complement strand
TCGACATTCAAGGGCGGCCCATCCTTGCGCTACCAAGGTGAGTGAGATAATCCTGCCAATGGCAGTCTTGCCCATCTCAGGAGGGCCTTCTAATAAAACAAAATGATTACGCTTCAGGATTTCCCAAGCCTTTTCGTATGCTTTAGTCGGGACAAATACTTCAGCAAGATCCTTAGCTTCCTCCAATGCAGTTTCACTTCTGGAAAGTATATCTGCATTCACCCAAGATCGGAGCAACTCGTCAAGATTACGGAGGCCAAGGAGTTGTGGGAAGGCTTTCACTACTTGAGGGCTGTTATCGAGCCAAGCACAAATGTCATTCCCGTCATGGATGAACACATTGGCTTTAGGCAAAATTTCATGCAGCGTGGCGTTGACGGCGACCCTGCTTCTGGCAGTCATTCTCGCATTTGTAAAGAGCACATAATAAGTTGGTGGCGAAACCCAACGGCCAGGGTCTAATCTGCCTTTGATTGCTCGGCATTCTTTTGCTACGGCATTAAGTATCGACGATTCGGGCTGTGCTCCCGCTGCATTTGCACCATCCACGAATTTGCATTGAAAGAGGAAAGCACTTGAGACTTTGGATTTCGTGGGATATGCCAATTCACCCTCAAAGTACGCATCTCTCCCCCAATCCTGAATTCCACCCCATGCTTCAACCCCAAGGCCAAGATTGGCCTTGAGAAGGGCCTGCACCAGCCCTTCGAAGTCATACCAGCCCAATTTATCCAATTCATAGCGGAGCATCGCCGATTCACTACCCATGCTTGAGTTGCAGAACCTATGATACCAGATTTTTCGCATATCGTTCGTACAAAATAGCTTCTCAGCAACGAATCAGTTCAGCACATGGAGCGACAAGGGGAAAATCTGGTATCCTGTGATACAGCATTGAGCCGTACCAAGATAAATAACTGTATCCATTTTACAGATTATAAACATCGCCTTTTTTTTAGGCCTAAAACGCTGTTTTTGACAAAAAGACCACCTTAAGCCGATCTCGAATTTCAAAATGTATTCCAGGGATGCCGTAGTGCCTCTCCGTCAGCTCGAAAAAGGAAAACTCCACACATCTCCCGGCCATTGAATTCCCGAGGTCTCAAAATTGGTTGCACGGAGAGAACGGCGGGTCAGTGCGGGCCGAAGAGTAAAGGCAGATACGGGTTATGCCTCCAGCAGGCGGCGCTGCAGCAGCGCCTGCATATCCCGGCCCCCGTCGCCTATCACAAGAACGTAGACGTTTTCGGCCATGACCCGGTAAATGATGCGATAGGGTTTGAAGAAAATCTCGCGGTACTCTTTGAGGCCTATGGCCAGCAATTCCTTCGGGAAGGTCCCGCGCTGAGGATTTTCGGGCAGGCTGGCAAAGGCCTTTTCAATCTGTTCGAGAACATGGTCCGCCTTGCCCGCCACATCGTGCAACTCGATGTAATCGTACAAATCTTCCAGGTCGCGGGCCGCGCCGTCCGTCAGGAATACCTGGAATGACATCAGCAGGCCTTCCTCCGAGCACGAAGCCCCTTAATGACATCGGCAGAGGACTGGACCTTTCCTTCTTCGACCTGGCGGGCGCCGAGCGCCAGAATTTTCAGCAGCGCCATGGTCTCCTGGGTTTGTTCGTAACTTTCGATGTCCTGCATCACCACCTTTGCTTCGCCGTTCTGGGTGATGACCAGGGGTTCTCCCTTTTCCCCCAGGCTGCGCACGATCTCTGCGGCATGCGCCTTGAGATAGCTGATCGGTTTGATTTGGCTGGACCATTTCATAATCTTCCTCCCTCAGGATATGACCGAATATAGTCCTTAAACGGGTCATAAGTCAAGTTGGGCTTCTCCGGGCAAATGGCCGAAGCAAAATCAAAGAAAGGAACCAGTCCCCTCCTTTCACACAACTTTCACCGCCTCTGCATTGAAAAGACTCCACCGCAGAGACGATCGACAACCCCAAAAATCCGGCGGTCCGTTCGCAAGGCCGCGTTGATCTTGAGAGAGCGCAGAGAGGTGCCAAAGGGGAAATGATTTGCTGTGACGAAAAGTTGGAACTTTTCATGGTTTCAGGGTGTCCCAAAGGGACATGAAAAGCTGTTATGAAAAGAAGCCCTTTTATTGGTTTGGGGTGTCCCTTAGGAAACTTAAATCTGAAATTCGTACTACTAAGGTGCAAATTCTTCAAATTGTGGCAAGCATACGGGCCAAGCTGTTATTGTTTCTCTGTGTTTTTCTCAGCGATCTCTGCGCCTCTGCGGTGATAGCTTTTAGTCTTTTGGTTCCGGCTTGTCCGGGTTGGGGACATGAAATGCTGCGGTGAAAAGTCAAACGGGATCGATCGGCAAGCATGGTCACCCCGCATGATGACAACGTGGCCGGGTCGCTTTATCATACCTTTATCATAGATTTAAATTCTAACAACACGGGAGAAGCGCTATGCCAAAGATCGTTCGTTTTTACGAAACGGGAGCAGCAGAGGTACTCAAGATCGAGGAACTGCCTCTCGTGGAACCTGGTGAGGGCGAGGTTCGTCTGGCGGTTGAAGCCATTGGCCTGAACCGCGCCGAAGTCATGTTCCGGCGGGGACAGTACCTGGAAAATCCGGAACTGCCCTCACGACTCGGCTATGAAGCAGCAGGGATAGTCGATGCAGTGGGGCCCGGCGTCAGCGGTATCCAAATTGGCGACCGGGTGAGCACCATACCCTCCTTTTCGATGGGGACCTATGGGGTCTACGGTGAAAGCACGGTCGTTCCGGCGTACGCCGTGGCCCGATATCCGGATAGCCTGTCGCCGATCGAAGGGACTGCGATCTGGATGCAGTACCTAACTGCTTTCGGCGCGCTTATTGAATTCGGTCGATTACAAAAAGATGCATTCGTGTTGATCACTGCGGGGAGCAGCAGCGTGGCGCTGGCAGCGATTCAGATCGCAAAGTCCGCCGGGGCGCTCGCCATCGCCACCAGTCGCGGCGCCGCAAAGAAATCTTTTCTCAAGGGCGCGGGCGCAGATCACGTCATAGTGACCGACGAAGAAGATCTGGTTGAAAAGGTGATGGCCATCACTTCAGGCAAAGGCGTCAGCCTGGTCTTTGATCCCGTAGCCGGACCTTTACTGGAAAAACTTGCCGGTGCCGCCGCTCCAGGTGCGTGGATCTTTGAATACGGCGCATTGTCGCCCGCGCCAACCCCCTTCCCTCTGTTCCCGGCGCTGGCCAAGGGTTTAACAGTGCGAGGCTACACCCTGTTTGAGATTGTCAAGGACCCCGACAGGCTCGCTCGCGGCAAACGATTCGTCTATAACGGGCTCGAATCCGGCGCGCTGAAACCCGTCATAGACCGCACTTTCCCACTGGCAAGCATTGTCGAAGCCCACAAGTACATAGAATCCAACCAACAAAAAGGAAAGATCGTGGTGACCGTGAAATAAAGGGGCAGGCCCTGAAAAAAGAAAAACAGGTGAGGTGAACCGTCCTGAAACTCTTGAGTGAAATGATAGGTCCCCTGCTAGCCTGAAAGGGCCTGCAAAATCTCGCGCATATGTTCTATGTGAGATTGCAGATGGAATTCTCCCAGGCCGACGATCATGGCTTCCAGCGTAGGATATTCCCCTAAAGGCGAATCCTTGAACTGAGGAAGATGCGCCTTGCGGTCAAGCTGTCCCGCGGACAAGCCCTCCGCAAAGTTGGATATACGGCCGTATTCTTTTTCGACCTCCGAGAGGAGTTGCGCAAAGGTCATCCGCGCCCGTTCATCGGAAAGAAATGAATTTCCGATATCGATGTTCACCGTGGGCGTCTCCCCGTCCAGAAAGGCTTGAAGAATCGGCAGGTGCCCGGGTCCCTCAGGCCCGCAAAGGTGGGAAAGGATTTCTTTGGGAGACCATCGCCCTGAAGGAGCACGGGCCGCTGTGCCCTCATCAACCCCTTCACATACCTTCTTCAATTCCATAGTCTTCTGGCGGACCCTCTGAGCCAGTTTAGCTCCAGTTGAAGTTTCCATCTCCAGTTGTCTCCTTATTCTCAAAAATCGAATGGGGAGAAGTCTCCAAAATCCAGGACTTCTCAGCCCCGTACATTACAACGTAAACACCGGCGTACGGAGAGGAAAGGCCGCGTTGGGGCGTCTTACGCCGGCAAGAGATCATTGATACAGATTTAACTTCTGATTCAGACCTTTAGAATCCGGACGGAGAATACCTGAACTCTGTTGAATGACAAAAACCGTCCATTACTTACAATCTTTAGAATTATGCCACCCGACCCATCACTTTTAAAAAGATGAGTGTGTCCACAATCTGAATGCCGTGAAAAGATTTCAACCTGTTGAGGTGGACGTCGTCCGAAACGATAAAATCAGCCTCAGCTTCCAGGGCGCACGCTAAAAACATATTGTCCGAAGGATCATCTTTGACCGCAGCGACCTCGACGCCTCCGGCAGTCCGGACAGAGCTATTGATAAGGGTTTTCAAAAACGATTCGACCTTTCGCAGTGAAACCGCTCTTTTTTTCAGAAGAGTTTTAATCTTGGGAGAGCGCAAGACCAGAAAAACTTCTTTAATGGTCGCAGGAGAAAAAGCCAGTTCTATTTTGTCCTCTCGCTCATAACCGAGAATCCGGGCGGCCAGACCTTTGGGAGAAAGAGTGGCGCTGACCAGGATGTTCGTATCCGGCACTACCCGGATCATTGTTTTCTGGCCTGTCTCACGGCCTCGTTAATCGTTTCCTCGATCACCTTCGGCTCCTCGTCGATCATCTGCCTCGAGATTTCATCCAAAATCGCATAAGCCTTTTGCCGTTCTTTTGAGGAACGCCGCTGTTCTCCTTCCCCAGCGCGAACTACTTCCACCGGGCGAATCACAATGCGCTCGTCTTCAATATCCGCTTGCACGTAGTCCCCCACCGCCAAGCCCAACTTTTCCCGCAGAGCCAGGGGAATGGTCAGTTGGAAATTGCGCCTCACTTTTATCAGTTCCATCTCGCCTGCCTCCTGTGCAGCTTTTTCACCAAGGCCTTATCCATTTTCATAATTTCGTAAATTATCAATTTCATATATTACCACAATAGCATGGGCAAAATCTTTGTCAACTTACCCCCTACTCTCCCCTTTTTCTTAGACCGATCGAAAAATCGTCATTCCGGCAGCACTTTTTAGCCGGAATTCAGTGAAATTTTCGAATCACAGGGGCCTTTGATAATTCCCAAAGCCCTGCTCCTCGCGAAGCGATAGAACCAAGAGGAATTCTTTTCTTCTGTCTTTTCTGCTCCCCGCTCCCCGCTTCCCGCTTCCCGCTTCCCGCTCCCGTTCAATGACAAAAACCGTCCATTACTTACAATTTTCGATCTTCCCCCGAGTTTGCTTTTAGATGAAGGCTTTTAGATTCACAATGCAGGCTTTCCTATTCAGTTGGGAGGGGTAAAAAAATAGCGCGCTCGACCGCGAACCTTTCAAAAATTCGAAAGAGCGGCTATGGCCGTTGGGCCCGAATCGTAAGGCCTCCCGGCTCTGGCAGTTTCTGTGCCCCCGAAAAAGTAAAAGCATGGAAGCTTTGTCCCTGGCCTGCATTTTGCTCCAGAAATTCTGGGGCTCCCGGCAAACGCGTACCTGGACAGTTTGCGCGCGAAGCCGCCTTTTTTGACGTCGAAGAACGCGAAGAAGAGGAAGCGGGTTAAAAGCTTCACCGGGAATAGAACCAAAAGGAATTATTTTCTTTTGCTTTTTCTATTCACTATTCACCATTCACTACTCACTATTCACTATTCACTATTCACTATCCACTGCAGTCAAGGGAGATGGTTATGAGTAAATTTCGACTGCTTGTCTCATGCATCTCGTGCCTGGTTCTTGCCGGAACGGGTTTCGCCGGGGTGGCCGCCGGCCAGGTATGTGAGGTCTTTCCTGCCGATAACATTTGGAACACGCCTGTAGACAACCTCCCTCTTGACCCGAATTCGGCCGCCTACGTCACCACAATCGGTCCACAAAGCAACCTGCATCCGGATTTTGGTTCAGGCGTCTGGCCGCTTGGTTCGGATTCTCCTATAGGTATACCTTACGTCACTGTTCCCGGAACACAACCCAAGGTGCAGGTCAGCTTCGACTACGCGGATGAAAGTGATCCCGGGCCGTATCCAATCCCCGCAGATGCGCCGATCGAGGGCGGATCTGATAGTACCGGCGACAGGCACGTCCTGGTCATCGACTCCACCAACTGCAAACTCTATGAACTCTGGGACGCCTTTCCCCAAACCGGCGGATCGTGGCAAGCGGGGAGCGGAGCTATTTTCGACCTGAACTCCGATCGACTCCGGCCCGCAGGGTGGACTTCGGCAGATGCCGCCGGCCTTCCGATCTACCCCGGTCTTGTCCGCTATGATGAGGTCGCATCGGGCGAAATCATCCATGCCGTGCGTTTTACCGCTCCCCAAACCCGAAATACCTATGTCTGGCCCGCCCGTCATCAGGCATCGAGCCTTACGGGCTCGCAATATCCGCCGATGGGCCAGCGATTTCGGCTAAAAGCCGGATTCGACATTTCCGGGTTTTCTCCGCAAGTCCAGGTAATTCTAACCGCGCTCAAACGCTACGGCATGATCCTGGCCGATAACGGCTCTTCCTGGTACATCTCGGGCGCGCCGGACCCGAACTGGGACAATGATATTCTAAGCGAGCTCGGCCAGGTGGCGGGGTCCAACTTCGAAGCGGTTGACGTATCTTCCCTGATGGTCAGCCCCGATTCCGCTGCAACCAAACCCAACACGGCGCCTACGGTACCCGCAACGGTCACGGTTTTATCACCCGATGGCGGCGAAATCCTCGTGAGTCGTGAAATCTTCACCATAACCTGGAGTGCTCCGGCAGCGGCAACGAGGTTCAAGCTGCAATATTCCCTGAACAGTGGGAAAACCTGGAAAGCTGTTCTATCTGCCAAGGTAGCCGGAACGAGCCATAATTGGAGAGTACCGGCAATAACATCGAAGCGAACCGAAGAACTGACCGGATGCCTCGTGAGAGTAACGGGCTATAACTCGGAAGGACACGTGGTGGGGACCGCTCAATCGAATCAGCCCTTTACAATCGAGCGCTGATCGTATTTGCGATCGTCATGTAGATTCTGTAGATTCGGCCTGCCGGTCGCGATACCTCCCGGCAACCCAGGGGCAGGCTTTAGGGAAATGTTTTTCAACTATCACCCCCTCTTCGTCCTCTAAAGATCCACCCCGCCCCTCGAAGCAGGCCACCGGGTTTTGGAAATTATCGTAGACTTACAATCGGATATCAGGCGCGACTACTTGATCCCGATCCCGAAGGTTTGGGTTGTGCGGGAGCGTTATCCATAAAGACGAAGGGACAGTCCGGTACGCTCAGATGCCCCTTCTCATAAAACTCAATGTCCAAATTTGACCTCGCTCAACCCTGCTATTTCTTGACTCGTCTGCTCCAACGCTAACGGATAACAGGCCTTAGACCGGGAGTCATACTCTCGGGAGATACGGAAATTTCTCGTCTACCCGAGAGCAGACCTTCCAATCACTTCTCAACTCGTATACTCTCGGTCTTGGAACCGTCTCCCCCAGGCCCATACACAGTGAGTTTTGCCTTGTAGGTCCTGGGGCTTTCGTAGGTGTGAGTCGGGCTCATTTCCGAACTCGTCGTCCCATCTCCGAAGTTCCACAGCCAGCTCGTGACGACCCCGGTGGATTCATTGGTAAAATTCACATCCAAGGGAGCATCCCCCGACCTGGGTGCGGCAGAAAAGTTTGCCTTGGGTTTCGTGTAGACCGTGATGAGACCAGGTTTCGTGCAGGTGTATGTTCCCCATGGTCCTGTCACGGTAAGCGTCACCGTATAGGTACCAGCCCTGGTGTAGGTATGGCTCGGACTCCAGACTTTACTTGTATGGCCGTCTCCAAAGTTCCAGAGGCATTTTGTGACACTTTCCGTAGAGCTATAATTAAAATGGACCGCAAGGGGTGCTTTGCCACTGGTTCTACTTGCAGTAAACGTCACCGTCGGGGAGCCGGTCAACTGCGCGTAAGTGCCCGTCGTGTATGTAGTTTGATTGCTGGAGACATTCACCGTCTGGCTGGAGGGTGTGACCCAGCTTGTGATAGTATTGAATGCTACCGTGTGCGATCCCACGCTGAGGTTGGGTACCGTCGCTCCGGTTGCGTGCCAGCTTCCCCCGTCCACCTGCCACATCGCTCCGGCGCTCACGGCACCAGCCGGGCTGATCGTGACCATCAGCGAGCCGGTCAACTGCACGTAAGTGCCCGTCGTGTATGTCGTTTGATTGCTGGAGACATTCACCGTCTGGCTGGAGGGTGTGGTCCAGCCTGTGATAGTATTGAATGCTACCGTGTGCGATCCCACGCTGAGGTTGGATACCGTCGCTCCGGTTGCGTGCCAGCTTCCCCCGTCCACCTGCCACATCGCTCCGGCGCTCACAGCGCCAGCCGGACTGATCGTGACCGTCAGCGAGCCGGTCAACTGCACGTAAGTGCCCGTCGTGTATGTAGTTTGATTGCTGGAGACATTAACCGTCTGGCTGGAGGGTGTGGTCCAGCCTGTGATAGTATTGAATGCTACCGTGTGCGATCCTACGGAGAGGTTGGATACCGTCGCTCCGGTTGCGTGCCAGCTTCCCCCGTCCACCTGCCACATCGCTCCGGCGCTCACGGCACCAGCCGGGCTGATCGTGACCGTCAGCGAGCCGGTGGCCTGTGGAGTCCCTAAAAGGGCGTTGATCAGCCCAGTCCCATTCGGACTGCCCCACCCGGTTACCAGGTCGTAACCTACTACCGCTGAGTACTCACCGTTACTGCCGCTGGTAATGTCGTGGAAGGCGGTGTTATAATTAGGCCCCAACCCAATCGAGTAGATAGCTGGATTGATGAAGCCAAGCGTACTCTTCCCATTCTTCACGGATTGTTGATTCACGAGCGCCATATAGGCGGCCCATCTGGGCGCCGCGAAACTCGTTCCGCCCCATCCTCCCTCGCAGATACCATCGGAGCAAACGTAATTGTCGAAGTTCGCTTCTGCGGCAACGTCCGGGATATTGCGATAGGTCGTCGATCCTCCGTTGGCAGTGGTGATAATCCCCGGCGTCTGCTGGTAGCTGGGGACCGGTAGTCCATCAGGAGAAATCCCGCCACCACTGTCAGACCATGCGCTTTCTGAATACCAGGGGCCTCCCGCGCCGTTGGTAGTCAAATCTGTGCCGCCCACCGCCGTGATATATGGATCTTCCGCCGGATAATAAAACGGCTCTGACGAGGGGTATGATCCGTAGTCGCCTGACGCCACAAAAAAATTCTGCCCCTGCGCTGAAAACTCCTTGAAATAGGGTTCGTCACTGCTGGGGTCATCCGGATACCATGCCCACGAACAGCTCAATGACTTGGCAATATTGTCCGAAGCCATCCTGTTGAGCATGCTGGCATCGCTGGAGGCTACGTACACGAGTACCTGGTCCATGCCCGGCGCCATCGAGATCGCCTGTTCGATGTCCATCACCTGTTCGGTGTCGTCGCATCCGTCCGCGTAAATGCAGCTCAAGCTGGTCCCATCCGTTGACACGCCAACAACGGGGACACTGATCGTTTGTCCCACAGCGCTGAAATAGGCATCGACGTCAACTATGTTGTAACCTGCAAATTCCAACAGCCCGACCGACTGGCCGCTACCGGTAAGGGCTGTCGAACCCGTTACACCATAGTAGGCCGCCCGCATGTCGCTGCCGAGGTAATACCCATAGGGTCCCGAGCCTGTGCTGACAACCCTCGCTTCCGGATCTCTCCTGAGGCTGGCCGGACGCGGGATCGAGAAGTTGTCGAGGCCTGTGATATGCCACAACGCAAACGGCAGATCCGCCGTTGGCTCCCGGTCCGGAGCGTAAAACGTCCGATCTTCCGTCGGGTGCTGATACACGCCCATGTTCACGTGGAACGCTTGCTCGATATTCGCCACAGGCCCCATCACATCCACTATCATTCGATTTGGAGCCGTGTTCGTCACGGTCAAGCCGTTCGTTTTCGCAAAACTAATCACCGCGTCGTAATCCTTCTGCGCCGGTCCGAAACGTTCGGTGAACTCTTTCACGCTGAGGAACTGGTGATAAGAGGAGCTTCGTGGATTGTAAAGTTGCTGCAACACTTGGTCGAGCTGTGACTGGTTGCGCAGAGGCAGAGCGATGCTCAGCTTCAAGGACTGTGTTGCGGGAAGCCGGCCTAACCACAGCGCCTGCCCGCTTGAAACCGCCTCACGGGTGTGTCGCGTTATTAACGGCAGTCCCTGCCCGTGGGCCGGCACCGGCACGAAAGAGAAGAGGAACATCGCCCCGGATAGTCCTACCAAAAAGGCAACTAGACTGCTTCTTCCCAATCGTTTCATATTGATCTCCTTTTTGATAAATCTCCATGATTTCTGAGAGTTACTATCCAGCAATGCCCACCCTCACTTAGAGAAAAGTTCTGTAGAGAAAGAGGCGAGAGGCCCTCAAAGGGATAGCTGAAATTCCACTTGGGGGCTTCGCCCCGGCATTTTATGCAAAGCCCACTTCATGAATTACTTCAGACAGAAGCCATTTTTAGAAATGGCTGTAAAAGAATGACAGGACAGAACACTAAACCTTAATATTTCTGATCATTTGAGGGGGGAAGATCACAAGACTGAGCGTCAAAAACTCTAATCTCTTTTAAGATAATCAACTGTAACCAAGATGTAATAGGTTCGTTACATTTATGTAACATGGACGTAACATACATGGCATATGTCAAATGTCAAGGGGTATTTTATAGGGTATGGATTGGGTAAGTCATCTATACAAATACCAATTTATATGCACACATCTCAGTCTATTGCAAATAATGCGACAGCTAGTGCTCTTCATTAGTGCGTTCAACCTCCTCCGGGCTTGTTCCGCCCCCTCTCTTCTCTCCAACTCCACTGAAGGTCCTCTTCGACCTTGAAGGCGGAAACGAGGCACGTGGTGTCACGCTATCTGCGTTTGGGTATGACGTGAACGCAGGCTTGGCAGGCTGCTGAAAAAGGATTCAGTTTCCCACTTTAGTGTGAAAATAACGGGGACGTCATTCCCGCGAAGCATGCCCTCGAAGTGTTTAGTCCGGGGCTGGAATCCAGTGTGATTACGCATCGTTACAAAAAAGCCTAGGTTCCCGCTTTCGTAGGGATGACGTGGCTTAATACCGTTTTTGCGCCTGGTTCCCACTAAGCTGGACTTTTTCACCACCCTGTTAGATAAAAATCTTTACCGAACTTCAAGAAACTGCACGTTATTAGTACAGAGATCTTCTGATTTGGTCCGGGGCAGGCTTTAAGGAAATGTTTTTCAACTATCATCCCCTCTGCATCCTCTGCGTCCTCTGCGTCCTCTAAAGATCGCAGAGAAACGCGTAGAGAAAAGCATAGAGAAATAATAACTTATTACCGTATGCTTGACAGAATTTCAATAAGCTGCAGGTTGGCAGCATACAGCAGCCTCCGGCTGCAACTAATCAGAAAAACGATCTATACGCAGATTGTGTTCGATAATTCCAACAACCCGTCAGCCTGCTTCGACGGGCCAGGGTCGATCTTTAGAGAAGGGCTCGAACCACGGATGAACACAGATGCGCACGGATAAGTCAGAAGACACGGGCAACAGACGCAGAGGGCGCAGAGAGGCTCGAGGCGCGGTGGACAGGGTGGACAGGGATAAATCAGAAGATACAGGCATGGGCTTGCACGTTCGCAGCGCCGGTTCTTTTCATGGTTCAGGGTGTCCTGATGAGGGACGTGAGCAACTGCTTCGAAAAGTTTCGGTAGGCTGCGCTGCCGCTTGACCACCCTACGGGTCTTTTCGTGGTTCGGGGTGTCCCTCACGGACATGAAACGCTGCGGTGGATTTTCCGGGCGGCGCGCTCTTTAAGCGGCGAGCCACGATGCCTTGACCATTTCCGCAGGCTGATAGTACCCTGAAGTTGGATTGCGCGGGCAAAATTCTGCGAGTAAAATACTCCAGGCTCTGCCAGGCATGGGAGCGCCGCTCCCCACACCCTCGCCCCCAGGCGGCTCTGTGCAGCGCCGCAGCGGGGGCCTGCGGCCAACCGCCGCGAGCGCCGAGCGTTCGGAACTCACGCGCCTGCGCGTGAGCGCCTGGCGGAGCCTGGAGATTAAAGGGAAATGTTTCCCCCGCTTTTTTGCACCATCGCACGGGAACAAACAAGAAGGGAACCCGGAAACCATGAAGACTGTTGTAGCCATTGCTGGTGCGGTATTTGTGCTTTTCACGGCAGGGGACATGTCAAAGGCGGCCAGCTTCGATTGTACCAAAGCAGCAACGAAGCCCGAGAAACTAATCTGCTCAGATCCCATTCTATCTACCATCGACGAGCAAATCGATGAACTGTACCGCCAGGTTCAGGCAGGCGCTTCCGATAAGGAAGGGTTGAGGAAGGAACAGCAGAACTGGATCAAGACTCAGCGGGATTCCTGCCGGGACGCGTCATGCATGGTGAAGGCCTGCCAAAAGAGGGCTGCAGCCCTGGAAAACACGATTCACCAGCGAATGCAGGAGGCCCTCAAAGAGGCTGAATTGCACTTCACCTTTCGCGGAAATCCCATCAACCCTCTGGCGCTTCAGCAATTGTCACCCTGGATCTCAGACTCGTTGCCGGGCGCAGTTGCCGTGGACATTGCGGGAACAGCGGCCGACACCAACCAGTATTCTGCTGAAGTCGAGAAATCGGAAAAGGGCTTGATCACTGTGAAAAAATCGGACAAGAAAACAGGGGAGGAGTCAAGCTTCACTTATAAATATCTTGGTCGATTGGCCAACGGAAAGGGGGCCCACATTGTCGAAACCTGGGATTGGGGCGGGGGTTCAGGAGTATTTACGCATCTTCTGCTCCTTAACTTCCGCCTGGACAGCGAATATACCGGCACCGGCGCGCCCAGGGAAAGGCTCGTGCTAACGCGCGTTGGAGAGATCCACCTGGGAGATCGATTCGATGGCCTCGTCACCATTAAGCCCGATCAGATTGTTATCGGAGAGAGCAACGTCATCGGAGAGGGCAGCATTAAGAAGTCTCCCAGAGTTATACCCATCAGATAACGATTCGGTGGGTCTCAACGTTCCGTCTCCGGGTTGGAATGTCCCAAGAATCAGTTTTTCGGGGGCAAATTGAGCTACCTTTTTGCAGTGATCATACTCACGACATGACAGTCGAAGTCAACGGAAAGTTCACCTCAAGGAATGCAGCGCCACAACCTTTAAAGAATGTGATAATATCGAGGTGATCTACCTGGACTTCGGGGGTTAAGTAGTTGGCGCAGGCCGGCGAAGTTGTCAAACTAATACCGGGCACAGGCAAAACTCTAATGGGACGGTTTTTTGTCTACGACTGCCTGCTGGCCGAGTTCAGGACCTTTGCCGTGACTGGAGACCCGTCATGCTCGCTTTGTGGCGAAACTCCATTTATTGGCATTTAATTTCATACTTGAATAGGATTTTGTTCATGGATGTTTTCAGGCGCATTTCGGAATTATTGGAGGATGGTGAGAGCTTCGTGCTGGCCGTGATAGTAAACCGGTCGGGCTCGGCGCCTCGCGATGCAGGCGCAAGAATGGTGGTCGGGAAAGACGGCTCGATCGTCGGGACCATCGGTGGAGGAATTCTTGAAGCCACGGTGATGGACATTGCCAAAACGGTATACATAGACAAGATGCCGGTGCTTCGAAAATTCGTGTTCACGGCTGAAGACGCCGAACGGATAGGAATGGTCTGCGGAGGGCAGGTTGAGGTCCTGGTCCATTTCGTGGAGTATTCCAACCCATCCAACGTCCGGTTCTACCAGGAAATCCTTGCAACCATACGTTCGCGCAAGCGCGGGTGGATTATCACTGAACTCCCCTCCACTAAGGACGCCGGGGAAGCGCCGGTGCAGCATCTCGTCAGAGACGGCACAACTGTGGCGGGCTCGATGGACGCCGACACTGTTCGGACGCTTACCGCCCAGGTAGGAGCAAGCCAGGCGAAGGTGGCCGCGCACGGCGACAGGAGGTTTCTCGTCGAAAGCCTTTGCTGTGAAGGTACGGTGTATATTTTCGGAGCCGGGCATGTTTCCCAAAAACTGGCCACTCTGACCGGGTTCGCAGGGTTTCAAACCGTGGTGCTGGACGATCGACAGGAATTTGCCAATCAGGAGCTGTTTGCAACCGCCGATCGAATCGTCGTCCTGGATTCCTTCGAGCGAGCAATGGAAGGGTTGGAAATCAACGAGGACAGCTACCTGGTGCTGGTAACCCGCGGGCATATGCACGATAAGACGGTGCTCGGGCAGGCGCTGCGCACCCGCGCGGGTTACATAGGCATGATCGGAAGCCGGAAAAAACGTGACGCTGTCTATGAAGAGCTGAGTGTGGAAGGCTTTTCACGGCATGACTTCGACAGGGTCTACTCACCCGTTGGACTCGATATCGGGGCCGAGACTCCTGAAGAGATCGCGGTAAGCATTGTGGCAGAGCTTATTCGGGCAAGGGCCGGGAGAAGTCGATGAGGACGACCGGCGTATACGGATCAGCGCCAAGTTCTTTCACCGTCTCAGCCGTTTCCAGGCAATCGGCCCTCACTTGCTTGCGCCTTCGAGATCGAGGATAGCTCGTTTCAACTCGTCAGGCACGGGGACCTTCCGATTGTTTCGGTAATCGAAGGTAACCAGCACCCCATCGCCCTCGGCGGCAGTCATTGAGAGCCGGTGACTGGCCACACCGTACCGCATCGTGAACCGGTCCGGGCCGATGTCTGATACGGATGCTCCGATCGAGACCACGTCGGGATAGGACAAGGGGGCGCGAAATCTGCACTGAGTCGAGGCAAGGATGGGACCGATCCCGGTCTTTTCCATGAAATCCCAGATTTTTATGCGCTCGAAATATGCGATGCGAGCGTTTTCGAAATACCGGAAGTAGGCGACGTTGTTCACGTGCCGGAGCGCGTCCATCTCCCCCCATGCCACGGGGAACTCCACTATGACCGGAAATCCCTCAAGCAGTTTATCTCCCATATGCGCCTTCACAGAGATCAAGGGGTGTAGATCAAGCAAACACTGTCTTCAGCCAACATGGCCTCTCTAATACCTCGTAACATGGACCAGGCGCAATATATTACTACACCAGTGAACCTGGAGTTCCTTTTCGGGCGCCTAACCAATGCTGACGGCATGCCGGTCTTGCTTCACAATGCTAATTTTGCTAATGGTTCACGGTGAATGTTTACCGTTTGTTCCGATTCACCTGATTCACCGATTCGGGAGGGAGCTATGGACTCGCCGCATACCGACTATTACCTCTGTGAAGACCTTCTTGCACCTGATGAAAAGCAAATCCGTGATGAAGTGCGAACCTGGATAGACAGGCGATACCTCCCCAAGGCGGCCGATTATTTCGAGCAGGGGATTTTTCCGGTCGAGCTGATTCCGGAAATTGCGCGGATGGGTCTGCTCGGGTTCAAGTTGAACGAATACGGCGGGCTTGGAAAAAACAACGTCTCTTTCGGCCTCGTTTGCCAGGAACTGGAACGGGGAGATTCCGGCCTGCGTTCGTTTGTTTCCGTCATAAACGCTCTTGTAATTTATCCCATCCATACGTTTGGGACCGATATGCAGAAGCAGCGGTGGCTCCCGGAGCTGGTGAGCGGCAAGAAAATCGGCTGCTTCGGCTTGACGGAGCCCGAATCAGGGTCCGACCCGCAGAGCATGCGGACGACCGCCGTAAAAAACCGCGGGGGCTACGTTCTTAACGGGCGCAAGATGTGGATAACAAACGGGTCCATCGCCGACGTTGCCGTAGTGTGGGCAAAAACCGGGGACAATGAAATCCGGGGATTTCTGGTCGAAAAGGGCATGCCGGGCTTTTCGGCCCGCCTCATTGAGCGCAAGTTCTCACTGCGAGCTTCGGTCACCTCTGTTCTCAACTTCGATAATGTGGTTGTCCCCGAAGAAAATCTTCTGCCCGGCACGCAGAGTCTGAAATCCGCCCTGATGTGCCTCAACGAAGCTCGCTATGGCATTGCATGGGGTAGTGTCGGCGCCGCCATGGCCTGCTATGAGTCGGCCCTGAGCTACGCAAAGTCGAGAATCCAGTTTAAAGCCCCGATTGCATCCTTCCAACTCGTGCAAAGGAAGCTCGTCCGGATGTTGACGGAAATCACCAAGTCCCAGCTTCTGTGCATTCGACTGGGCAGGCTCAAGGACGAAGGCCGCGCGCGCCCTACACACATCTCCATGGCAAAAATGAACAATGCCTCCGAAGCCCTGAAAATTGCAAGGAGCGCCAGAGACATTCTGGGCGCAAACGGGATAAGCCTCGGATATCCGCCGATCCGCCATATGCTGAATCTCGAAACCGTAAACACCTACGAGGGCACGGAGGACATCCATATTTTGGCTATCGGGCGTGATATAACGGGAGAGAACGCTTTTTCATGCGGGCTGGAGTAGCGGTATGAAAAATTGAAGACTGCGATGAGGACCCCGGCTGGTGAAGTGGACAATCCTTTTGCTAATTATCACCGGTAATGGCGAAATCCCGGCTATTTCTTCTGCGCCGTGTATTTAAAGGAAATGCCCAACTTTCTCATTCGGCTTCTGAGGGTGTTGGGATTGGTTCCAAGGAGTTGGGCAGCCCCTCCGGCGCCGCTTATTTTGCCATTGGAAACTTGCAGTGCATGGCGGATATGCCGCGACACGGCTTCGTCAAGAGCAAGTACACCGTGGTCCCCCTCGTGCAGCATACCAGGATCGTCAGTCTTCTTCGGTATATCCAAATGCTCGAACGTCAGCCGCCCATTCTTTTCCTTGCCCCGTTGATGGATAAGCTCGCGCTCGATCAGGTTCTCAAGTTCTCGTATATTGCCGGGCCAGTGATAAGCCTTCAGACGCTCGACCTCTTCGGCGGAAGCGGAAGGTGTGGGGTAGATTTTGAGGTCCTTTGATTTTCTTTCAATAAAATAATGGACCAGGGCCGGAATATCCTCTTTGCGGTGCCTCAAAGGGGGGATCATGATCGGGAATACATTGAGCCGGAACCATAGGTCTTCCCGGAAAGCTCCCGATCGCACCATTTCATCCATGCTTCTATGGGTTGCGGCAATGATGCGCACATCCACCGGGATGGTCTTTGTCCCGCCCACCCGTTCGATCTCTTTGTGCTGCAGAACACGAAGCAGTCTGACTTGCGCCTGAAGCGGCAATTCCCCTATTTCGTCGAGAAAAATGCTCCCCTTGTCGGCCCGCTCGAAGCTTCCCCTTTTTTGGGCGATCGCCCCGGTAAAGGCGCCTCTTTCATGTCCGAAAAGTTCGCTGTCCAGAAGACTGTCCGGGATGGCGCCGCAGTTAACCTTGATGAACGGACCGCCTCTGCTGGATGATGTGTGGTGAATCGCATTGGCGACAACTTCCTTGCCGGCTCCCGTCTCCCCGAGGAGCAAGACCGGACTGCTCAGTGGCGCCACCTGCCGAACCATCTCCATTGTTGCTTTCAGGCCATACTCGGCCCCAACGATTTCATCACCCGAAAAATGCCGTAGTTCCCGGCTTAGTTCACGATTTTCAGCGTCGACAATATCTTTGAGCTTCACAACCTCTTCGTAGCGGAGCGCATTGGACATAGCTATAGAAAAGGGTTCCCGCAAAAGTGAGACCAGGTGGACATGCTCCTGGGTGAACCTCGCCTTCCCTTCCGCCATTATGGAGAATGCACCCAGTGGCTTGTCTTCGATCTCAAGTTCCATGAGAAGACCACAATGGTTTGAAAGGTCGACATAGGGGCTGAGGGCCTTCGTTATCGAAGGATATTCCCCCCAGTCGAAGGCCCTGACATCGGGTGCTCCCGCATTGTCTTCAATCTCTTTGATGGCCTCCCTGGACAACTGAGTAAGGGGGATAGACTTTTTGTTCCCGGCATGATCCACGATTGCGAGGCTCCGAAGGACCCCGGTAGTCGGCTCGAACAGGCCGAGAGACACCCCTGAGGCGGGCATAAATAATCGAATGTATTTCAGGCAGTTGAACAAAGCTTTTTCGATATCCAGACTGCTGCAGATTCTTAGAGTTGCCTGCCGGAAAAATTCATTCTCTTCTAACTTCATGCCTGGATCTCCTCCTCGCGGGCTCTCCCATGCCGGTAAAAGAAATTCACGACATGTAACGTTTAAACGATATTTAACAAATAATATGCCATATATCGTGAACGATAGTCAAAGAATTCCACTATGTATCTGAATTTAAACAGCAAAACACGTTGGCACAGGTATGGCTTTATTAGAGCATGGAGGTCGTGCGCATCTGCCACGCCTTTGGCAGGCCCCTCTTGGCCCCCAAGCCCACCGTTCGACCCGCTTAAGAGCCAGGGCCGGTTCGTGCGGCCTCCAAAACTGCCGGAGTCCAGGCGTTGCGATCTGGTTGCGGACGAGGAGCAATGGCATGATCTGGCTAGAAATTATAAGCATTCGCACGGCCGGGATTCTCGAAGCTGAAAAGGTCTTCGAGTACTGTAGACACATGTTCCAATCCATTACAGACGAGGACCTGTTGAAATTGACCTTATTCTGCAGCGCGAAATATCCGACAGATATAAGTATCCATCTTAAGTGGAAGTCCGACTGCGGGTCCGGGAGCATTTTGGGCAAAGAGATGACTTCTGCACTGCGCGATTTTGGACTGATAAACCACACGGTTTGGATCGAACGGGGGCAGTTTATCACAGGCGCCTTTTCTGAAATCTCAAACGCGAGCACGTTGCGGGGAGACCTTCCGCCCTCCCCATCAGCGTGACTTTTTGAGGTACAACAGGAGCGAAGGGTTTGGCGCCGCTACCGCCCGGAGGAGTCGATATGAACTGGCTGGAAATAATAGATGTTTGCGCAGCCGGGCCGCGGGAGAGAATAAAGATACTTGAACTCTGCGGCAAAATCCGCGTCCCCCGACTGCGCGGGAGATCGGCAAATTTGAAAGTTTATGGCAGCAGCTTAAGCAATGAACTCAGCATACACATACAGTGGACATCCTATCCTGAACTCAAGGGTAAGAGTCCGCTCGGACGAGCGATCAGTCGCACCATCGGCGATCTTGGACTCGTTACTCACAGCATCTGGATGGAGTGCAATCAATCTATCCCGGGCAATACAGCCTGATTACCCTTACTGATGTCTCGCAAAAAGGAGTAACAGATGGACGAGCAACAAAGAGTCATAATGACTGATTTTGATATGCCGTTCTTGAGAAAGGCAGGGTTAACAATCAAGAGGGAGGTTGCGGCAATTCCGGCAGCACTCGTTCTGATAATCGTCTGGCTCATATTAACAGGAGTTGTCGCAAGGATAATCCTTCATGGATAGGTCCCGAAAGATGGAAAATCCTTGAAAAACTGTAGTACCTGCTCCGCGGGGTCAATCTGGCGAAAAATTCGACAATATGCTGGAGGAGAGAAGGCGTGTTGTGGCGATTGAAAGAAGGTAAGTTTTTCTTCGTACTGGGGATCTTGTTGCTGCTCCTCTTCCCCCAATTTATTCGCGCCGCTCTCCCGGGCCAGCAGAACCCCATGGCGCTCATACAGAGCGGCACGGAAAGCACCCTCCAGATTTTGCATGAGTCTCAAAGCAGCCAGGCGCGCTCTTTGCGGCAAAGGAAGGATGAAATCCAGCTTATAGTGAGCCAATATTTCAACTTCGAGGAAATGGCCAAGAGCGCTCTGGGCCGTCCATGGAAAGAGCAAAGCCCTGAAAAGCGCCAGGAATTCGCCCAACTTTTCAAACAGCTTCTGTTCAATACCTATATCAACCGGCTCGAGAATTATACAGGCTCGAACGAACAAGTCTTCTACGATTCCGAAAAACTGGACGGAGACTACGCCCTCGTCAAAACTCACATTCTTTATCAAGGCAATAATAACATGTCGATCGAATACAGGCTCCACCAGGATGGGGGACGGTGGCAAGTGTATGACGTGACAGTCGAAGGAATAAGCTTCGTCGATAACTACCGGGGTCAGTTCCGCTCGATCCTGACCAACGAATCATTTGACTCTCTTCTAATAAGACTTCGCCAGAAAGTTGAACAATAGAGCCGAGGATTTTTGTCCATAAGAATTCCTGACCCGGGTTAATTCCTGCAGATACTTATGAACCGCCTTTACCGATGAACATTCGATCAGGAAATAATAAACCTATGGAATCACGGATACGAGCATCATTCAATTATGTGGCTGCAACTCATTATCCATGGACTATGGCTTTTGTAATTCTTTCAAGCTTTTTAATGCTGAGTGGCTGCGACAAAGGGCACGGGCAGCAACCCGCCCATACTCCTGTTCCGGAAGTAGCCACTGTGACCATTCAGCCTCAGCAGGTCGAGCTGACCACCGAGTTGCCCGGTCGCACGTGTGTCTACCTCGTCTCGGAAATCCGGCCCCAGGTCAATGGCATCATACAGAAGCGCCAGTTCCGGGAGGGTTCCGATGTCAAAGCCGGCCAACTGCTCTACCAGATCGATCCCGCCCCCTCTCAGGTGGCCCTTGACTCTGCAAAGGCGTCGCTTGGCAAGGCGCAAGCCAATCTGCCGTCGATCCGCGCGAGGGCCGGACGATACAAGGAATTGCTTGTCGACAAAGCGGTCAGCAGGCAGGACCATGAGGATGCCGCAGCCGCGGTCGAACAGGCCCTGGCCGAGATCGAATATTGGAAAGCGGCGGTTGAAGCTGCCCGCATCAATCTGGGTTACACCCGCGTCACCGCGCCTGTTTCCGGGCGCATCGGCAGGTCCAGCGTGACAGACGGGGCGCTGGTAACGGCCTATCAGTCTGTATCCCTTGCAACCGTTCAACAGTTGGACCCCATTTACGTGGATGTGACCCAATCGTCGGCCGAACTGCTGCGTTTGAAACGCAACCTGGAAGCGGGCCGGCTCAGTACCGACGCGGAGAACAACGGGAAAGTCCGTCTACTTCTGGAGGACGGAACACCGTATCCCCTGGAAGGCGTGCTGCAATTCCGCGAAGTAACGGTGGACCCGGCAACCGGGTCTTTCACTCTGCGCATCGTAGTCCCTAACCCGGAACATCTGCTCCTGCCGGGCATGTTCGTGCGGGCCGTTGTACGGGAAGGTGTCGCTCAAAATGCCATCCTCGCCCCTCAACAGGGTGTGACCCGCAATCCGAAGGGGCAGCCCGTCGCGCTGCTCGTGGATGTGGCCGGCACGGTCCAGCAGCGGATTCTGACGCTCGATCGCGCAATCGGCGACCAGTGGCTCGTCACGTCGGGCCTCTACCCCGGAGACCGCCTGATCGTCGAAGGCATGCTGAAAGTGAGGCCGGGCGTCACCGTAAAGGCAGTTTCTCCGGATAACGGCAAGACCGGTTCGCAAGTCCCGACTGAAGGCTGCCCACCTGCGGAATCAAACTGACAAAGGACCACTATGTTATCGAACTTCTTTCTGGACCGCCCGGTTTTCGCCTGGGTCATCGCCATCATCATGATGCTGGCGGGCGGGCTTGCGATCTACAATTTACCCATATCCCAGTATCCGCCCATCGCCCCGCCCGCCATCGCCATTGACGCCTTTTACCCGGGGGCCTCCGCCCAGACAGTGGAAGACAGCGTGGTTCAGATCATCGAGCAGAAGATGACCGGATTTGACAAGCTGTTGTACATGTCCGCCACCAGCGATGCGTCCGGCGCGGGGAGAATTGAGCTCACTTTTGCTCCGGGGACCGATCCGGACCTGGCCTGGGCACAAGTGCAGAATAAGCTCCAGTTGGCCACGGCGAGCTTGCCCGATGTGGTACAGCGCCAGGGCGTCAAGGTCAGCAAATCCACGCGAAACTACCTGATTCTCGTGGGTTTGACCTCGGAAGACGGCAGTATGAATGACATCGATCTGGCGGACTATGCCCAAGCCAGCGTCCAGCAGGTACTGTCGCGCGTGCCGGGTGTAGGTGAAGTGGAATCCTTCACCACCCAGTATGCAATGCGCATTTGGCTGAATACCGAAAAATTGACCGATTTTCACCTGACGATGGAAGATGTCACTCAGAGGCTTCAGGCCTACAACGTGGAGGTTTCCGCCGGCCAGTTCGGCGGGGTGCCGGCGATTAAAGGCCAGCGGTTGAATGCTTCGGTCATCGTCCAGAACTTGCTCAAAACTCCGGAAGAATTCGAATCCATCCCGCTGCGCACCAACCCTGACGGCTCCATCGTGCGCGTGCGGGATGTGGGACGGGCGGAACTGGGCGCCGAGCGCTACGAAACCGAGACGCTTTTCAACGGCCTACCCGCCGCCATACTGGCTGTCCGGCAGTCCGCCGGCGCTAATGCGCTGGATACTGCCAATGCGGTAAGGGCGAAGATGGACGAACTGTCCAGGTACTTCCCCCCCGGCATGAAGGTCATCTACCCTTATGACACTACGCCGTTCGTGAAGGTGGCCATCTTAGAGGTTGTCAAGACCCTGTTTGAGGCGATTTTGCTGGTCTTCCTTGTGATGTACCTTTTCCTGGGAAACATCCGGGCCACGCTAATTCCGACTCTGGCGGTGCCGGTGGTGATCCTGGGGACCTTCGCCACCCTGGGAATGTTCGGGTTCTCCATCAATATGCTGACCATGTTCGCCATGGTGCTGGCCATTGGCCTTCTGGTGGACGACGCCATCGTCGTGGTGGAAAACGTGGAACGGGTCATGGCCGAGGAAGGGCTCTCACCCAGGGAAGCGACCCGCAAATCCATGGGAGAAATCACCAGCGCGCTGATCGGAATCGGGCTGGTGCTCTCTGCGGTGTTCGGTCCCATGGCGTTTTTCACCGGCTCGACCGGAGTCATCTACCGTCAGTTTTCCGTGACCGTCATCGCCGCCATGCTGCTGTCGGTCCTGGTGGCCCTGATCCTGACCCCGGTACTCTGCGCATCGCTTCTCAAGCCCGTGGCAAAGGGGCATGGAGCCGGGGAGAGCGGGTTTTTCCTGTTTCGCCCCTTTTTCCGGTGGTTCGACCGGCTCTTTCTTTGGACCAGGGACAGGTACCAGACGGTGGTCGGCGCCATTCTCACAAAGAAGCTCCGCTACTTTTTTGTTTACCTTCTTTTGGTGGCTGCCCTGGGATTCCTGTTCCAGCGAATGCCCACCGCCTATCTCCCCAATGAAGACCAGGGCGTCATCTTCGTCCAGGCTATGCTGCCGGTGGGTTCGACCATGGAGCAGACCAAGGAGGTCATGGAGCAAGTCCGAAGCCATTTTTTGGACGATGAAAAGGAAGCAGTGGAATCCTGCCTGACGGGCGCCGGCAGGGATTTTACCAGCATCGGGCAGAATGAGGGTCTTGCCTTTATCAAGCTCAAGGACTGGGACCTGCGCAACCGGCCGGACCTGAAAGTAAACGCCGTGGTGGGACGCGCCATGAGAAAGTTCTCCCAGATCCGCAACGCCAGGGTGTTCGCGTTCCCACCGCCGGCAGTCATCGAGCTTAGCATGGCCGCCGGGTTCGACTTTCAATTGCAGGACCGGGGCGGGTTGGGCCACGAAGCGTTGATGGCGGCCCGCAACCAGATGCTCGGGATGGCCGCGCAGGACCCCAGGCTGATCCGTGTCCGCCCCAACGGCATGGACGATGTGTCGCAATACCGGATCGACGTTGACTGGGGAAAGGCGGGCGCCCTTGGGGTTCCCATCAACTCGATTCACAACAACATCTCGGCGGCATTCGGCAGCGCCTATGTGAATGACTTCATCCAGGGAGGCCGGGTCAAGCGGGTATACGTCCAGGCCGATGCGCCCTACCGCATGCTGCCGAAAGATCTGGAGCGGCTCTATGTTCGCAATGCCTCGGAGACTATGACGCCGTTCACCTCCTTCGCCGCCGGCCACTGGTTCCAGGGATCGCCGCTACTGGAGCGTTACAACAGCTTCCCGTCGTTGAACATCTGGGGTGAACCCTCGCCGGAGAAGAGTTCCGGGGAGGCGATGCAGGCCATGGAAGATATGGTTTCGAAGCTGCCGAGCGGCATAGGTTTTGACTGGAGCGGACTCTCCTACCAGGAGCGAATGGCAAAGTCCCAGGCGCCGCTGCTTTATGCCTTTTCCATGATAGTGATTTTTCTCTGCCTGGCGGCCCTATACGAGAGCTGGACCGTTCCCCTTTCGATCATGCTGGCATTGCCGCTGGGGGTCATCGGCGGAGTGGCGGCCACATCACTCCGGGGATTCCCCAACGACGTCTACTTTCAGATCGGGCTTCTCACAGTCCTGGGGCTGACAACAAAGAACGCCATTTTGATCGTTCAGTTCGCCATGGCCAAAGTGGAAGAGGGAATGGGGCTCGTGGAGGCCACGCTGGAAGGGGTGAAATTGAGACTTCGCCCGATCATCATGACTTCGCTGGCCTTCGGCTTCGGCGTTCTTCCCCTGGCAATAGCCACCGGGGCCGGCGCGGGAGCTCAAACCGCCATCGGCACCGGCGTCCTGGGCGGGATGGCTACCGCGACCTTCCTGGCGATCTTCTTCGTGCCCCTCTTTTTTGTGGGGGTGGTTCAATTGTTCGGGAGAAAGAAAGGCGTCCGGGCGCAAAGGCCCGATACGGGCGCCGCGAGTCCTTCGGAGGCACAGTGACATGATAAGGAAGAAGCTTTCTCTCTTGGCAATAGGGGCCGTTTTTCTCACCGGTTGCACAATGATACCGAAATACACGCGGCCCGAGGCCCCCATTCCCGCCGTCTGGCCAAGTGGGCCGGCATACAAGGAGACCCCGTCCACGCAGGGGACGCCGACTGCCGCCGACCTGAAATGGCGGGAATTCTTCGCCGATGAACGACTTCGAACGATCATCGAGGCGGCCCTGGAAAACAACCGTGACTTGCGGGTGGCCGCATTGAATGTTGAAAAGGCGCGTGCGCTGTACCGCATCCAGCGAGCGGAGCTTTTGCCGGTGGTCGAGGGGGACGGCAGCGGCCTCAAGGAGCGCGCGGTCGAAAACTTCTTTGGCACCGCGAGTGCGGGGACTGTGGAACAATACAGCGTCAGTCTGGGCGTCACTTCCTGGGAAATCGACTTCTTCGGGCGCATCCGAAGCCTGGAAAAACGGGCGCTTGAGGAATACTTTGCCACGGAACAGGCCCGTCGCAGCGCGCAGATCCTTCTCGTTTCGGAAGTTGCCAATGCTTACCTGACACTTGCCGCAGACCGGGAAAACCTCCAACTGGCTCAATCCACCGTCGAGAGCCAGCGGGCCTCCTACAATTTAATTCGACGGCGTTATGAAGTTGGACTTGCGGCCCAACTGGATCTTCGCCAGGCGCAAACGCGGGTGGATGCGGCGCGGGTGGATGTCGCCCGGTTCACTAACCTGGCTTCTCAGGATGAAAATGCCCTCAACCTGCTGGCAGGCTCGCCGGTTCATGCAGATATCCTGCCTGAGGCGTTGGGCGTCGTAGCGCCGCCACGGGACGTTTCCCCCGGCTTGTCCTCGGAGGTGCTCCTGCAGCGCCCTGACATTCTTCAGGCAGAAAATCTGCTCAGGGCCGCCAACGCAGATATCGGCGCCGCCCGGGCGGCTTGCTTCCCCCGCATCTCGCTCACGACTGCCATAGGGACCGAGAGCGGGGACCTGTCCGGTCTCTTCAAATCCGGCTCGCTCGCCTGGAGTTACGCTCCCCAGATCGCCCTGCCGATTTTTGATCCCCGTACATGGTCGGCGCTGAAAGTAAGCAAGGTGCAAAGGGAGATCGCCGTGGCTCAATATGAAGGGGCGATCCAGGCGGCATTTAGAGATGTTGCCGATGCGCTCTCGCAAAGGGGAACCCTGGGGGATCAAATGGAAGCGCAACAATCCCTGGTAGACGCCACTGCTGAGACCTACCGGCTCTCCAATGCCCGATATGCCAAAGGGACCGACATCTACCTGAACGTGCTGGATGCGCAACGCTCACTCTATGCCGCACAGCAGGGACTTATCACCATCCGCCTGGCCAAACTCACCAATCAAGTCCGGCTTTATGCAGTATTGGGCGGGGGATGGACGCCCATTTCCCCTGCGACTGAGTCACTGTCCGGTTTTTGGGATACAAGGCCACGTTGCTCTAAGCTGGAAAGCAATCTTGATTGGAGGAACTTTAGTACCGATTCCTGATCGAGGGTTCGGGATGGCGGCGCCTGAACTCCTTTGAAGTTGCCGTGGTTTTAAGTAATGACAAATTGACCTTTTAAGAATCATATTTACCGGGTAAGGCTGCAGTCCGAGTCGACAACAACCAGCCGCTTTGCTTAAAGACTTTTAACCAAAACATCAGTGCAAAGGGTGGGATTAAATTTCCGCCCTTTTCCCAGAATTGCGCGCCTTTTCCCTGCATCAGACCATCAGGCGAATTTCCGCCGACTACTGGACCCTCGCGGTCTCCATAACATAAGGATTGACAGTTGTAACAGGTACCGGCGAAGTACGAATGATTTCTTCGGCGATATCGCCAAAAATCGCGCGGTCAAGTCCGTGCCGGTCTGTGATAGCCACAACAACCTTATCGATCCCCTCCGATTCGATATATTTTCGGATTTGCTCAACAGGGTCTCCGCGCAAAACCACCGTTTTGAGCTTCGGACGATCTTCGAAATATTTTTCGGCGAATTCCTCGAGTTGCCGTTGTGCGTGTTTCAAGCCCTCCTTTTCCATAATGTCCAACGACGGGTGGGGCACGTAAAAAGTATGGTATCGCTCCAATGTCCCGACTACAAAGATAAGGTGCAACTCGGCGTCGAATTGGTCAGCTATAGAGCGTACCTGGGGAACTATTCTGTATGATGACCCGGCCAGGTCGATCGGGAAAAGGATCTTTTTTATTTCCATCTTCATTCCTCCCTATGATTGAGCGGCCAAATGCATCGTGACAGACAGGCAAGCCGCTTTTATCAAAGATAATCACCGGGAGCTTTTTCTCACACATCTGCATTAGTGGTGAGATGCTCCGATTCACCGGATCTTTGCTCTGAACAAAAAAACGGCAATTTGTAAACTAATTCGAGATCTCATCCGTTATTCCAGATGAAATGTTAATTACCGTTGATTTGGCTGTTTGATAACTCGGACAACTGGATCATAATGAATAGAATACAGGAGGGATAATATCTCATACGCAACAGGGTGTATTCTATTCGGGATGAACACAACGGATGATGTTGAACTGCGGGTCTCCGCCGCTCCGGGCAATCAGAGTTCCTCGCTTGTGGTGCAGGCCAGGGCAGGAGACAGAAGCGCCTTCGAGAAGCTGGTTGCGATCCATCAGGACGAGATCTTCCGTCTGGTATTCTTTCGCACCCGTTCCAGGATGGATTCCGAGGACCTGACTCAGGATATCTTCATGTCCGCGTTCAGGTATCTGCCGCAGCTCAAGGATTCGGATAGATTCCGCCCCTGGCTCTACAGAATAGCGCTCAACCGGGTCCATGACTTCCACCGGAAAAACAAGTTCCTGGCTTTTTTCGGCATGACGGAAGACAAGGGGGAAGCCAGTGCGGCCGACGTTGAGCTTCACCGCGATCCCGGGGCGCTTGATAAGGTAATTCGACAGGAATTCTGGTCGCACGTTAAAGAATTGTCAAAGCGGTTTTCACCGATGGAAAGGGAGGTTTTTTCCCTGAGATTCATCGATGATCTAAATCTGAGAGAAATTGCGCTGGTGCTCAACAGGAGCGAAAGCGCTGTGAAGACACACCTTTACCGAGCGATTAAGAAATTCAAAGATGATTCGGCTCTGAGCGATTTTTTGCAAGGAGAATGGCATGGCGAAAAAGATTAACCATCTCGATGAACGACAGATCATTGAGGCCGTGATAGACGAGAGAGGCCTTGATCCCGTGCTCCGTCGCCATCTTTTTGAGTGCGCCGCCTGCCACGCTGAAAAGGAAGCACTGCGAGCCGGGCTCGATCGTTTCGGTCAAATTTCACGCGAAGGGACGCCTGAGCACTTCAGGAAACCGACAATATCCGAACTGGGGGCCGGCGTGTTCAAACCTGTGTGGAGAATTCGCCCCTCACTCGGCCTAGGCGTGGCTTTCGCTTCGATTCTGGCCCTTCTTCTGAGCCCGTTGACACTCAACAGGGAGAGGATTTATACACTTGATGCAGTCTACCAGGAGATGCTCCAGGACGACAAATTTATGACTGAAATCGAAAACCTCGAGGAAAACCCCCTGCCCCGCTTCTATGTGGATACTGACCCGGGCGACGATGATAAGGAGATACAGAACCCCGGCGCGATGAAGGACAACGACAGTGTGACCCAGGATGGTGGATCGCGAGATGTTTAAGAATACCCTGGCAATACTGGCCGCGATAATTCTGTTCCTTTTCCCGGCGATTTGCCGGGCAGGTGAGGTCCCTCCGGGAAGGTGGTGGCATGTTCCTTATTTTGTCGATGCGTTGGAGATTACCGATGGGCAGAAAGATGAGCTTGACAAGCTCTACGACTACAATCGGAATAGACTTGCAGAACTCAAAAAGCAAATGGAAGAGGAGAGAAGCGAACTCGTAAAAGCTTTCGACCAGGAGCACCTGAACGAGAGCACCGCAATCACTCATATGAAAAAGCTGGAAAGCACCAGGACACTTCTGGCCGCAACGCACTTCAGCTACTCGCTGGAGCTCAGGAAAATGCTCGGGCACGAGAGGTTCCAAAGGCTGAAGACTCTCTATAGAAACTGGCCCGGAGTGCAGCGGCCGGCCGGTAATCGGTGATGCCGAATGTATGCCGCCTCACCCGCTCACTTATCACGGCACATCTCATGCGCCCCTCGCCGTAGATCCTCTTCTTGCCGTCTGAGTTCGAGCCACCGGAGGACTTTTTCGAACTCGTCTTTAAGCCCATTCAAAGCGCGTCCTCTGTGAGAGACGCTCAGCTTTTCCTCCATGCTCATTTCGGCGAAGGTCTTTCCCGTCGGGGGACAGAGGAAAAGCGGATCGTAGCCGAAACCATTTTCGCCTCTCGCTGAGTCCAAAATCACCCCTTCACAGAAGCCTTCATAGGTCAGGGCTGCGCCGGAAGGCACGGCCAGGGAGAGCACGCAGCAAAACCTTGCTTTGCGGTTATGTTCGCCGGATATGGCCCTGAGCAGTTTTGCGTTGTTCTCCTGATCGGTTGCGCCAAGCCCCGCATAGCGGGCTGAATGGACACCGGGGGCGCCTGCAAGGGCTTGCACTTCCAGCCCGGAATCGTCGGCCAGGGCCGGCAGACCTAGTACCTTGGCCGTAAAGCCGGCCTTTTTGTATGCGTTTTCTTCGAAGGTGGCGCCGTCTTCGACCGGCTCGGGTATAGGACCGAAATCATTCAGGTCCTTGACCAGGATCGGGAAGTCTTTGAGCACGCCCTTAATTTCCGCAGATTTTCCCTTGTTTTTTGTAGCGATTACCAGGATCTGTTCGGCCATCATGTTTCCCGGAGCAGGGTTATGGGTCTTGGCTCTATGCCGAAGGGCCGGCTTCTTCGCTCGGTTTGAACGGCTTGGCGCCGAAGAAATGGACGATCCACACGCTCGCTTCATAGAGAACCAGAAGTGGCGCAGCCATTAGAAGCTGAGATACTACATCGGGGCTGGGGGTAAGCACCGCGGCGGCAATAAAAATCAATACTATGGCCCACTTGCGCTTGCGCTTCAGGAACCCGGAGCTGATCAGGCCGAGCTTTGCAAGGAAAAATGCGAATACGGGCAGTTGAAATGCAAGCCCGAAGCAAAGAAGCATCTTATTGGCGAATGCCAGATACTCCGTTGTGCGCAACATGGGTGTAATGTATTCGGATGAGAAGGAGGCAAAAAATTTAAACGCCACCGGGATGACCACGAAATACCCGAACACGACGCCGCCAACGAAACAGAAGCACGAACAGAAGATAACCGGCAGCATATACTTTTTTTCGTTGGAATACAGGCCGGGGGCTACGAATCTCCATATCTGCCAGAGTATCACCGGAATGGCAAGAAGCGTCCCCGAGATCAAGGAGACCTTCATATAAACGAAGAAAGCCTCATGGGGCGCGGTGTAGATGAGCTTCGCCGACTGCCCCGGCGGCATTGCTTTGATCCATGGCATCATGAGCCACTCGAAAATCCTGCTGCTGAAAAAATATGAGATGATGAATCCCAGCCCTACTGCCAGGCAGCAAATCAGCAGTCTGGTGCGCAGTTCCTCCAGATGCTGAAAAAGTGGCATCTTGTTTGGTTCATCCGACATTTAACTATTCCAATTCACACAAAATGAGCCTTATTGGCATCGTAAGACTTATGATTTTTCCGGTTTGATTTCTCCGGTCTCGGGAGCTGAAGTTTCGGCCACTTTGGATTCTGTGGATTGCTGAGGTTCACCGGCAGTTTCTGTTTTTCCTCCAACCTGGGCGGCCTCGAATGCTTTCTTCGGTTCATCATAGACATCGGCCTTGATAGCTGTCCCCTGATCCATGATGAGATTTTGAGCAAAATGTTTCTTCAGATTCACCTCCCGCTGGGCAGAGCGGAATTCCTCTCTTAGCGAGCGGACGGTATCGTCCTGATCCATGGTGCTCTTCAACTCGTCCATCGTCCTTTTAAACTCGGCGAAACCACGTCCAAGCGCCCTGGCAACATCGGGCAGCTTGTTGGGTCCGACCACCAGAAGGGCGACGACCAAAATCACAATGAGGTGTTCAAAACCAATTCCAAACATATATTGCTCCTGGACATCCCTGCTTGAATCCTAAACCCCTGATTGGGGCTCACCCGGCTTTGTATCCGCCGATTTGGCCTGGCCCTCCTTGATCTGCTTTTGCTCTTCCTCGGTTTTATCGCCGCCTATTGCTTTTTTAAATTCACTGATTCCTTTTCCCAAGCCGCTTCCCAACTCGGGCAGTTTCTTGCCGCCAACCAGGATAACGACACCGACAAGCACGAGGAGCATTTCGGTAGGACTCAACATAGGACCCTCCATAATTTATTATCTTGCATAGCTATGCAAGCCGCTCAAAAGGAAGTTTACTCCAAAATAAGTGAATAGAACACAACCAAAACCGATTATTGACAGCCAGGCAACTCTTTCCCCCTTCCATCCCTGCATATTGCGCGCGTGCAGCAGGGCTGCATAAATGAGCCAGGTTATAAGAGACCAAGTCTCCTTGGGGTCCCAGCTCCAGTAGGTGCCCCATGCCGAGTTCGCCCAGATGGACCCGGTTATTATTCCGATAGAAAGCCACAGAAATCCGAACAGTACCAACTGGTAATTGAACCACTCAAGCTGAGAAACGCTGGGCAAAGAGACCTGTAATGCGCCATGCGGATTAGGATTTTGTGGTTTTTCGACGTAAATAGACCTCCTTTTCACCAGGTAAACAATACTAAGTCCGAACGACACGGCGAATGCCGCATAGCCGAGAAAACAGGTCATTACGTGAGCAATGAGCCAGTTGCTCTTAAGGGCGGGAACGAGCGGCTGAATCTTTGAATCAATATCTTTTGAGAAAGAGGCGTAAGCCATTGCCAGAAAGGAAAACAGGGCCGGAAACACCCCGAGGGCCCGCTGCTTCGTGCGCCACTCGAATACCAGATAGATGACCATTATCGCCCAGGATGCGAAAACGAGAGATTCGTACATGTTGGAAAGCGGCGCATGCCCGTATCCCAGACGGTAGGATTCAATCCAGCGCAATCCTATGCCCGCCGTCTGCATCAGCAGGGCCGCTACGCCCGAAACCGCGCCAGCGCCAAGCAAAGGCTTGAAGCGAAAGACAGTTCCGGACAAGTACAGGACCGTACACAGAAGGTAGGCGAAAGTAGTCAGGCTGAGCAGAAGAGAACTGGTCATTTAACGCCCTTGCTATCTTTTTGGTTCCCCCTCTTCTCTGAAGGAGGACCGGGTGGATTTCCAAGCTCGTTTTCAAGCCGCGAGCAAAGCGCCCTGAACTTTTCTTCGAAAGCTGGCGCATTGCGGCTCGCTCTGCCGGCAACGGTGATGGTCGACTTTTTCTTTTTTTTATCCGGCTCGACGCAGACCCAAAGCTTCCTGTGGCTCGAATAGAACGTAAGGCCTATGCCAACGGTCATGAGAATAAAGCCGGCCCATACCAGCCAGATTCCAGGGTCCTTTTTGACTTCAAGTCCTGTAAATCTACCGGTGTCGATGCGAACAACCCGGACCTGGTAGTTTTCGATTCTGTTGCCGTGAAAAGGCCGGTCGGCCAGAATCCATTGGGAAGAGGATTGCCCGGCTCTTAGACAGGTGAGTTCGATAGCTTGCCCGAACCCCATCAAATCTTGCCTATAGTCGGTTATCGTGAGTTGATCGCTGGTGCCGGGAACATTGACAGGCTGCAGCATAGGCAGGCTCATCGCGATCTTTGCGCCTGAATCACGGTCGGTGAGCTCGATCTCAGCCCCCTTGAGAGTGTTCCCATAGTTAGCCTGGTAAAAAGTGATCCCTTCATAGGTCAGGGGATCGTTGACAATTATGGAATCTTTCAGGACTTCCCGGCCCTTGTCGATTATGGCTAGATCGGATCGAAACTCTTTGGGCGCCCCTGTGTCATAGAAGGAGACCTCGAACTTGTCGCACCGGACCATAAACGGAAGCTCCAGGACTCTTTCGCCTCCCGCGAGTATGACTTTATCAGAAGTCTCGCCCTCAGAGAGGTTCATGGTCCCCTTGAACCCCAGATAAGACCCTGCAAGGGCGCCAACCAGCACTACAAGCACGCTTATATGGACCCCATACACCATCAGCCTGCTCCATCGCCCCTGTTCACTTACAGCGCAAAAGGGGCCGGACGACTGAACTTCGCACAACCGGCCGAAAGTATCGCATACGGCGCTTTGCACCAACGATTGCACCTTTTCAGGTGGGAGCGCTGAGTTAATCGAACTGCTGAGACTAAACCTTGAAAGCTTTAGCGAATCAAAGGGGTCCTCAAACCTTCGAATGAGGCGCACTGTTTTCGGAAGCCTGTCCACCGTGCAGGCAATCAGGTTCGCGCACAGCAGCAACAGCAAAATTCTGAACCACATTGAATGGTAGAGATTGTTCAGCGCCAACAGATCTATCAAAGAAGCAATCGCGGGACTGAAGTGACTTTTAAGATCGAGAAGGCTTATGCCCTGAGGCAGAAGGGTCCCTATTAAAGATGCACCCGCCAGGGCGAAAAAGAACACCAGCGTCAGTTTGAGCGATGAGAGCCACCCGATCCCCAGGCCCCACGATGTGCCTTTATCCTTGGGCATTCTAGATTTTATCCTTTGGAATTCATTGAAAAATCAAGCGCGGATGATAACCTTTGCGCCGATTGCCGTCAATTCCTCACTATAACTAAAGGTCGGGAAATTCCGGAAGGCTTTCCAGAAATGGAATCAATAAACGATCTGCTTTGGTGAAATTCATTTGTTTAAGTTCGGATACGTTGACCCACATGAACGCAACGTGCTCACTGAGACACAGCGTTCCCCCGCTGATTTCACACCAGTAGGCGTGCAGGTCGATTGGCGGCTCAATGTCCTGCTGGCGGATGGTCCTGAACAGGCCGCGAACTTTTATATCCAGGCAGAGTTCCTCCCTTATTTCACGAATCAACGACTGTTCCAGGCCTTCTCCGGGTTCCACCTTGCCGCCGGGAAATTCCCAGAGAAGCCCGAATCTTTTCAGGGGCGGCCGTTGAGCCACAAACAGCCGCCCCTGTGAGGGTATCAGAGCCGCGGTTACCTTCATAGAGCTACCTCGCGGGGCGCGGAGTCCTGTCTAGCGTCCATTCGGAAACTCCCCGCAGCTTCCGGCCGGCTGAAAAATCCTAAGATAAGTGACTTAATCCAACAAATCACCCGAAATCCCCTCTGGAGAAGGAGAACTCGCGGCACCCGCCATGCGGGTGAGCAGGCGGGCTGTCGAGACCTTGCATATGCCGCCGCCGGGATCGCGACGCTCCGCAAGGCGTGCGGCCATGCCGCCTGCAGCCTCGCCGCCCGCCCGGTAACTATACCGGATCTCCGGATTAACACAAAATAGTGTCTATCGGAGAGGCACTGTATCATCCCCGTGTTTCCGGCAGGGACACCATTTAAATTTAAATGACGCCCGGACCGGGCATCCCCGATTGACCTGCCACTTTCAAATATTACAATACATTGCTCAGGCGGTATACGACAATCCGTAAAAACGCAGGGAAAACGGGTTGGCAGATGAATAGGCAAACAGACCTCGCGGAGTATGGCATTCAGTTTTTTGGCCTCTCACGAGTTCTGTCCAACCAATGCTTTTTTCTTTTAAAAGAGTCTGCGGCTCTGTATGCTTCTGCATACTTTCCGTATGAGTCTCATGGTACATGAATGGAGGCGAAAAGGTGGAGAAGGAGTTTGACGTTGTAATTCTGGGCAGCGGTCCCGCCGGATTGCAGGCGGCCGTTCACGCCGCCAGGACCAGGGCAAGGGTGGCAGTTTTGGGGAAAGTGCAAAGCAGCTCTTTATATAAAGCTCACATCGAGAATTACTGCTGTATGATTGACACTATTTCCGGTGAAACGGTCCTCAACGAGGGAAGAAGTCAGGCGCAAAAGTTCGGAGCGCTCCTTTTGGATGAGGATGTCCTCCATGTTGAACAGGTCGATGACCGATTCAGGCTGCAACTCGAATCGGGGGACTCCATTGTCTCCTTGACGATAATACTCGCCATGGGAATTTCCCGAAACCGATTAAACGTCCCCGGCGAAAAGGAGCTGCTCGGCAAAGGGGTCAGCTACTGCGTTGACTGCGATGCCAATTTCTTCCGAAATCAGGTGGTCACGGTGGTCGGCGATGGGAGCGCGGCCGCTTCCGGCGCGCTAAAGCTGCTGCTGATCGCCGGCGAAACTCATCTGGTCTGCCGAAGTCTCAGCATATCAGACCATCTTCGCTATCAGATCGAGAGCAGCAGAATAGAAGTTCATCCCGGGCGTTCAGTGAGCCGGATTCTTGGAGAGAGCGAAGTCCAGGCCGTTTTGCTCGACAACGGGGAAAAAATCGAAACAAGCGGAGTCTTTATCGAACTTGGGGCCAAGGGCGCGATTGAGCTTGCATCGGGTCTGGGAGTTGCGCTCGATTCCGAGACGATGCGCTTCGTAGCGGCGAACAAAAAACAGGAAACCAATGTGCCAGGCCTCTACGCCGCAGGCGACATCTGTGGGCCCCCCTGGCAGATGGCCAAAGCGGTCGGCGAAGGATGCGTCGCCGGCCTGGAGGCAACCACTTACGCGCGCCGTGCGCGCTCGAAGGCAGCCGTGGTTAGTGAATAGTTGACACCCGATCCCCGGGGCGGTAGGACCGTTGAATGGAGCCCCGCGCACGCGCCTTCCGTCCTGATCCGGGGATCTCGACGGCCTGCCCGCGGAGCGGGCGGCAGTTGTAAAGGGGATAGGGGGATCTTAACGATACTTCCCCTTTTGCCAAAGGGAAAGCGGGGGGATGTTAGGCGATCTGGTCCCCAGGGCTTATTCCTGAATCTCCTCGACCGTTTTCACTTCGATCGTATCGCCTTTGTCACTCTCACTTATCGTGCCAGTGACTTCGACCATCTTGCCCGTCATATTGGTGAGGTCTTTACCCTTAACGATGTAATCGCCTTCGTCGGCTTCGATTATGAATTGTTTCCCGTGCTTGACCACGATACCAACGATAGTATCTTCCTGAGCTGCTGAATAGCTGAGCGCCAAAGGTGCAAAGACGAACAGCAGACAAAGCACTGAGAGCACAATAATAGAGCGTGTGACCATAAATCCTCCTCGTATCAGCCGGTCGGAGTCTGCTCGCAAATCCGCTGCTGCTTTCGGCTGTCCCGGCGTTCTTGAATACCAGATAAGCACAATAATGTATATCAAAAATGACAAATTGAGGGAGGATAAAGATTCTGGCGCAGGACAGGTTTTTTATCCGCGCTTCTCAGCGTCCTGGAATCTCCGTGTTCCGAACAGGTTTTAGAATTCCTAAACGTCTCGATTCTCGATTCTCGATTCACTTCAGTGCGAGGTTTTTTTATGTAATCATTACGATTTATATTGTAGCGGGTTATTTTTTGAGTTTAGAATTCAAACATGCCGAAGTCTGCTTCGTCAACTGAATCACCCCTGCCAGCCGGACTATAATTGGATTAACCTTTATAATCCGGCACTACGGCAGGCCAAGTGTGTGAAATTTCAGCAATGGTCCCGGGAGTCTTGAATAGATGGAAAGTAAATTCCACGCAGATCTTGAAAAGCTCAAAATGACTATTCTCCAGATGGCGACACTGGCGGAGGAAGCACTGGAAAAATCCTTAAAGGCCCTGGTGGAAAGAGACAACAGCATGGCTGAAGCAGTGTTCAGCGGCGACAAGGAAATCGATCTGCTGGAAGTGGAGGTGGACCACCATTCGCTGAGACTTCTCGCGCTCGATCAGCCAATGGCCCGGGATCTTCGGTTCATAATCGGTTGCATGCGAATCGCGGTAGATCTGGAGCGAATAGGGGATCAGGCCGTGAACATTGCTCAAAGGGCTCAATTCCTAAATAGCCGCCCTCCTCTTCCCACCAATCACGCCATCGAGGAACTGGCTGCTACGGCCCTCGACATGCTGCGCTCCGTTATATCTTCTTTTGTAAACCAGAATACGGATCTTGCGATGGACGTCTGCAAAATGGATGATGTCGCAGACGAGCTCAACTACCGCATTCTCAAGGACTTACTCGACTACATGGCCACCGAGGTACCGGCCGTCGAAAGGGCGGTCCAGACCATTATTGTCGCTCGTTGCCTCGAACGCAGCGCCGACCAGACAACTAATATTGCTGAAAGCGTGATCTTCATAGTCAAAGGAGTAAATATCAAGCATCGTTGCCAGCAATAGAAACGTAAGCCGGCTGGTTGTGAACGGTGAACCAACGGATGCGGGAGCGCTAAGGGGTCACTACTCCCACTTGACGAGGCATGGAAAATCATTGGCACGAAATGAGCAGTCGTCATCTTCTGCTGCCTTTGAAGTCTTTGCGGCAACATCTTAAAACAGGAGCTTTAAATGCAAAAATCGCTTGTTTTCCTTGCCTTGATTTTCATCCCGCTTTTCCTGATTGGCCTTGCCTCTCAGGGTCTGGCCGATGAACTCGTCCTGAAGGCCTCAAACCCGGGCGAATGGCTTATCTACGATTCAGGGGGCCAGGAAATGGGGACACTCGCACAAGTGGAAGAAGGAGCCTACAGTATTCGTCCAAAAGGCGGGCAGTACATCGGGATAATCAGAGCAAACGGCGATTTGCAGATGACCGGCCGCCATCCGATTATGTCTCCGAGCGACGCCCGGCTCTACCTGGACGCCCTTGATGCAATAAAAACGCTCAAATAGGACGCAGCCCCCTGAAGAAGGGCTGCCACAGCGACGCGGCGAGCCCATAAATTTCCCAGTCTTCCCATTTGCCGTTTCTGCAGATCATGCAACGCATGAGTTCGCAGATTTCGGTACCCACAGAAAAGGTTTCGTCCCTAAACCAACAGTCTTGACTTTCCAGCGAGACTTCCATCTATTCCCCTTTTTAAAGCACCAAGAAGTAATTGTGCTTACAATTTAAACATCTCGGCCCTCTATCGCGAGCGATTGAGGGATTTTCGACTCGAGGGATTGTGAGGTCGCTGAATTCAAAAGGGAGTAATAAATATGGCACTCTACCTGGTCCAGCATGGGAAAAGCCTCTCGGAAGAGCAGGACCCCGAGCGGGGCCTTTCACAGGAAGGTTATACGGATGTGAACCGAATAGCCGAGGTCGCCCGGAGCTATGGTGTGCAGCCTGCGGCTATAAAGCACAGCGGCAAGAAAAGAGCGCGGCAGACGGCGGAAATGTTTGCCGAAGCGCTTTTGGGGGATGCGAACAAAACCGAGCCGATTGCGGGGATCGGTCCTCTCGATGATGTCGTCGCGGTTGCAAATACGTTGAAAACCGGTGATAATCTGATGTTCGTTGGGCATTTGCCTTTCATGGAGCGGCTTACTGGATTTCTTGTCACGGGATCTGCCGAAAGACTCGTTTTTAAGTTCCAAAACGGGGGGATTGTCTGTCTGGACAAGGACCCGGATGCCCGATGGTGGTTCCTAAAATGGACGCTGATGCCCAGGATAGGTCAATAAACCAGCAATCCCCACGCAAGGTGCTCCGCGTGGTTAATTGAGAAAGTACATCCATGAGCGCGGAAAAGATCCGGGACTCGGTAATTGCCGGTACTTGGTATCCAGCTGATCCCAGGCTGCTGAGAAAACAACTTCTAAGATATGTTGAGCTGGCCAGACCGCCTCGTCTGGAAGGAGAACTCACCGGTCTTGTCGTTCCACACGCGGGCTATCTCTACTCGGGGAGCGTAGCCGCATGGTCATACAAGCTCCTTTTAGAGAATCAATTTGACCGTGTGCTCGTACTGGCCCCAAGCCACCATGCAAGTTTCGTCGGAGCGAGCGTCTATAATCTGGGCGGATTCCGCACGCCCCTGGGCATAGTTCCATTAGATCGCGAGCTGATAGACGAGCTCTACAAACATAAGGATATTATACGCTTCATCCCCGAAGCCGATTCCAGGGAGCATTCGCTGGAGATTCAGCTTCCTTTCCTTCAGACCGTGTTGAGCACCTTTAAACTCACACCGGTCATAATGGGAACTCAGAACTGTGATTTTTGCCTGAAGCTTGCGCAGGCGATCTCTGAGACCTGCAGCCGGAAGCGAGTGCTGATCATCGCGAGCAGCGATCTATCGCATTACTACCCCTATGATGAAGCCAAGAGGTTGGATGGGATATGCCTGGACCGGCTCAACGCCCTGGACCCGGAGGGACTCGCCGAAGACGTGATGCATCAAAGGACCCATGCCTGCGGCGCGGGACCTTTGATTACTCTGATGATTGCAGCCAGAAAACTCGGCGCCGACCGGAGCAAAGTCCTGCACTACGCTAATTCGGGCGATGTGACGGGTGACAGGTCGGGGGTTGTCGGGTATGCCGCGGCCGCCATTTACCGGAGTTGTGAACATGGAGACGCAGAAAAGCTCTAATTGCCGCAGGGCAGGGTTGGACCTGGGGTTCAGCGACGAAGAAAAGGAAAAACTGCGAGAACTGGCCCTTCATGCCATTCGCAGCCGCTGCCTCGGCATAGAGATGCCCGACATCGAGATCGATTCGCCCAGACTCAAAGAGCCCGGAGCGGCCTTCGTATGCATACACAGAGGCGCGGAGCTCCGGGGGTGCATCGGCATGATCGAAGCCCGCGCGCCTCTTTGGGAGACCGTCAGGAGAATGGCGGTTGAAGCCGCCGTCGGGGACCCGCGGTTTTGCGCCATCGCCCCCGACGAACTTGACAAGATCGATATAGAGATATCGGTTCTGACCCCGTTGCTGCGGATCGGCGATCCTTCGGAAATCGAAATTGGAAAACACGGACTCCTCATTCGTAAAGGCTTCGCCTCCGGCCTCCTTTTGCCGCAGGTTGCAACCGAGCACAACTTGGACCGTGAACAGTTTCTAAAGTTGACCTGCCGCAAGGCCGGGCTCCCGGAAAAGGCCTGGAAAAAGAGGGACACCGAAATATACCTATTTTCGGCCGACGTCTTTTAATCGCAATTAGCGACTCCGGGCCCTCAAGTCGAAAGACTCTCACCCCCTGCGCACACGGCAGGGGGGCGAACCTGCCGGATCGAGGTTTTCAAATGGCCAGGGTTCTCGATATAAACGAAGGCAAACGGCGCCTTGCCGCCAAAAAGGGATTCGATCCCTGGTCGCGACGTTTCCGGACCTCGCTTGACGAGAATACGACCATCCGCCAACTGGACAACATGGTTATCAAGTACCTGGTCCAGGGAGGCGAGGATTCGGCCATGGCGCTCTACGAGCTGATTATGGGAATAAGGGGGCTTGGCTCCGGTGCAAGGTTCCACTATCTCGACAGCGCATCTAAAATGGGTGTAACCGACATTACGCTCTTTCTGCTGGACCTGATTCGCTTTGAGGCAATGTACAGGTTGGGCTGGCTCGAAAATTACACCTTCCTGGAACTCCCCATGGTTGACCTCATCCAGTCTTTCGGACCTCAGTTTTCAGCGCCTGGGCTTACTCCGCCTGCTCTCTCCGCAGCCCACCCGCTCTATCCGGAGTATCTGGCCGAATTTGAAAGCGACCGGAATTCATTCGTTCGAAAGCTCATCCCGGAAGCAATAAAGGCTTTCTGCAATCTCGAAGATGACGCTGGAACGTAGAAGTATTGCAGGCAAAAGCGCGACCTGTGAAATCGCGAACATATTGCTCTTGCCGTGGTCCCGCCAAACCGGGATCGAACATTCGACATCGGGAGTGGTTCATCATGATTGCCCGGGGAATTCGTACTTTGGCTGTTTCGGCGTTGCTCATTTCCCTGTTGGCTTTTTGCTCCTGTTCCAAGGCAAAGGATGGGCAAAAGGAAGGAAAAGAGACTAAACCTGCCACTCAACAGGCAGCGGAAGCCATCCGGGATCTTGGAAAAAAGCCGATCGACAAGGCCAGGACGGCCCAAAAATTGGGAGACGACCGGACCAAAGCAATCGATGAAGCTGTTGGGAGTCAGAACGGGCAATGAGTCCTTCGCAACAGAACTCGGAACTTCTCCCCCAATCGCCTGACAGGTCTTAAATTCAGTTGGACTTGAACAATGCCCAAAGAGCGATTCCATCTCTACCTTGCCGATGAACTCCTGAACAGATGCCCGGACATCCTGCCGGTAAATGAAATCCACCGCCCGCCCGCCCGCCCGAGAGGTCTGGCGTTCTTTATCGGGGCGCTTTCGCCGGATATATTCTTCTACGATTTGCCTTCCTTTTCATTATCGCCTATGGGCGACGCATTGCATGATCTCATGGACCGGGAAGGAATCTCCCCCATCGAGGAGTGGATTGCCCAAACCTGTCCGCCGTCCGGGGCCGACCGGAAAAGGAGGGTCCTCTGGGCACTTGGCTTTGCCTGTCACTTCATGGCAGATGCGGCCTGGCACCCGGTAATAAACGCACTGAGCAGGTCTATGGATTATTGTGGGGGGAAAAGGCTTTGCGAAATAGAATGCCACCGGCTGCTCGAATCCGAGCTCGAAGCCCACTGGCTGGCGAGATCACCCGCGCCGCAAAGGTATAATGATCTATTGAAGGACTTCGAAAGGGATAAGGACCGGCTCCATGAAATAGCCTCCAGCTATAGCCGATTCCTCGAGTTTGCGGGACTCGGCGGCGGTGTCCCCGTGAAGAGGATACTCAGATGCTACCTGAGCCAGAATTTTCTTCTCCGGCTGTTTTCAAACAGGATACTGGGCAGGAAAAGGGACCTCCTGCTCGACTTGCCGCTTGCGAGTTATCTCGGCTCGCTCATTACTCCGGCCCTTCCCGTCCTGCCGGCTCAGTTCTCGCGCGCTTTCCCGGAAGACAGGAACCCGTTCAGCGACTTCTTCATGGAACAGGCGCTAACTTCTTTGAATCTACAGTTGTGCGGGCTTGCACAACGGCTTTCACAATTCCCTGCCGGTTGATCGACTCGGCCCTGTATAGTTCCTCGGGCTTTCCGGAATACCCATACCTTGTTACACCAAGCCGCACGAGCCTGCAGGACAGTGAATTTTCAGCTATAATTGCGGCGACCAGAGACCCAAGGCCCGTATCAATGTGGTGATCCTCGGCGGTCACGATGAGGCCTGTCTTGGCGGCTTTAACTACTGCCGCAATATCGAGAGGCTTGATCGAAGCGAAATTGACCACGGCCGCCCGAATCTCGTGATTATTGGCCAGTTCTTCGCAGGCCTTCACCGCTTCGTGAATGATGGGACCATAGGAAAGAATGGCCGCCTGGTCGCCCTGCCGAAGCCAGTCGGCCTTTGCGGGAACAAACCGGTAATCGCCTGCAAATGCGGGCTGACCCGATTCGTCCAGGATTGGGGAGACCTTGGATCGGCCCATGCCCACGAAGAAGTTGCCCGCCCGCCCTGCTACATACCTGATTATCCTATCTGTCTGGTTGGGATCAGCCGGAATGTATATTGAAAAACCGAACAAGTTTTGAAGCAACCCTATATAGTCGATGCACTGGTGCGTCTGGCCGTCTTCCCCTACATCCAGTCCCAGGTGCGTGCAGACCAGCTTCAAATTTGTATTGTTGATATCGTTCAATCTCATCTGGTTGAAAACTTCGGTGACCCCAAAAGTGCCGAAAGTACTAAGGAAGGTGACAAAGCCCTCCCTGCTTATCGCACCGGAAGCGGTTGCCGTGTGGTGTTCCTGGATGCCGGATTCGAAGAAAGCGGTTTCTGAAATCTTGTGGAATCCGTCCATTTTTACGGAACCTTCCAGATCGCAGCTAAACCCGATAACCATGGGTACTGTCCCGACGTTGTTGAGCCTGGCCAGGTCCTCGAGGGCGCCCCCGTATGCCGATCTGTTGTCAGTGAGAGTCTCGGGGCCGTAAGTCCTTGGAGTGCCGGACTCGATACGGGGATAGATAAGCTGGGGGGAGAAATGTTTCTGAAAAACGCGGCAGGCGTCCCGCTTTTGCTTCAGCCCGGGTATCGGGTCATCCAGTCCAAGCCCCTCGAAGGCTTTTGCGGCCTCTGATTCGCTCAGAGTGCTGCCGTGATATTTTGCCTTGTTTTCCATGAACGATATGCCTTTGCCCATAATGGTGCGGGCAATTATCGCCGTCGGAAAGCGCGGGTCCCCGGCTTCGTAGCGGTGAACGGTTCGCAGCGCATGAAAAATCTCGTCGAAATCATGGCCGTCCTGGATATAGACTACGTTCCAGTGGGCTGCAGCATAGTCGGCCTTTATTTCCTGGGGCATTACGGTGTTCGTGCTTCCACAGATCTGGAGGTGATTGCGGTCGACAAGGCAGGCCATATTGTTGAGACCATACTTTACGGCGAATCGGCGAGCCTCCGAGATTTGGCCTTTTTGCTGCTCGCCATCCCCCATTAGCACAAAGACCCTGTTCTTTTTCCCCTGAAGTTTCAATCCAAGCGCCATTCCGGTCCCGGCGGAAAGTCCCTGGCCCAGGACCCCGGTATTCCATTCGACACCGGGAACGCAGGATTCGATGTGTCCGGTAAAGGGCGAGCCGGCGCGCCTGAACTCTGTGCAGAAATTGTCCTCGTTGAGATATCCGAACTCGCACAGCACACTGTAAACACCCGGACTGATATGGCCCATGCTGACGATCAGCCGGTCGCGCTCATCCCAGCATGGGTTGCAGGGATCGTGAGAGATCGTGCTGTAAAGCATCAGCAGAAGGTGAAGCGACGACATGGAACCGCCCGGATGACCACTCCCGGCCAGGGTAGTGCTCACGATAATACGGCGCATACAGCGCAGCCACATCTCTTGCAAGGCGTTTTTCTGCTCATAGGTCAGCGAAGCCTGGTCCAGCGCTATGTTAAGCATTTCATAATCCTTCTTCGGGGGCCGGTTTCCGAAACACCGGGATGAGTCAACAGCAGCTTCCTATTCGGATCTTTTTATGTCGAAAAATTTGACGTCGAAATTTTCGATGAAAAAGAAGAAATTTTCATCCATGCCGGGAAATCGATATGTTTACCCCCGAAATCCGGACGGAAACCAGCATTACGTGTGATTGCAAAGAGCTAACACCTTATCGACGAATTGGCCCAGAGCCTTTACGAATAGCGTGTCTCCGCGCTCTTCGATCAACGGTGTCCCGCGGTCTCCCGCCTCGACCACTTCCGGGTCGAACGGTAACTCGCCAAGAAACCGTACTTTCATAGCTGAAGATGTCTTCTGCCCGCCGCCGGTACTGAAAATGGGAATGAACTTACTGCAATGCGGGCACAAAAGTCCCGACATGTTCTCCACAAGTCCTAAAATCTCAAGATCTACCTTGCGGCAAAAGTTTACAGATTTCCTGACATCTGCAAGCGCTACTTCCTGAGGAGTGGTAACGATCAGCGCCTTCGCGTCGGTAATGAGCTTCGAGATGCTGAGGGCCTCGTCTCCGGTGCCGGGCGGCGAATCGATTACAAGAAAATCGAGATCGTCCCACCTGCAGTCGACCAGAAACTGCTGGATCACTCCGTGCTTTAGAGGACCTCGCCAGATGATCGCCGAATCGGTGTCCTCGAGCATTGATTCGATGGAGACGATTTTGAGGTTGGGTCTGTATTCGTGCGGGATGATCTCCCTGTCGGCAGTGATGTTCAAAGGCCCGTGCAGCCCAAACATCTTTGGAATGGAAGGCCCGTGCAAATCAATGTCCAGAAGGCCCACCTGGTATCCCTTTTGGGCCAGTGCAAGCGCCAGGTAACAGGAAACGCTGCTTTTGCCCACCCCCCCCTTACCGCTCATCACCACCAATTTGTTCCTGATGCGCGAGAGCTTGCAGCCGATGAGTTCCTCTTTAGATTTCTTCTGCGCCGCGCTTGGGCAACTCGCGCAGGATTTCTGATCACATTTCATCCTGAAAATCGCTCCTTTAGTTTGAGCGTCTCGCGAAGTGTCGAAAATAGGACTCCTGGCTTCACGATGCGCTCTTGATTTTCGTAAGATCTAAAGCTTGCCAGATTAAAAGTTATCTTCCACGAAGTCAACTCCACTAATTTTAATCCCGGTTTTTCCGAAAACACCGGGGAATCAGCTATTTCGCCGCAATCGTTTACTTTTTCCGAGTATATTGCTAACATCCATCCGACGGCAGAGGCTTACGAAAGCGCCTGAAAATATGAAGGCGCATGGAGCAGGGGTTTCCTGCCACCGGAAGATGAGGACATCCATGGAAGATCAGAATTCTCTCCTAGACGCGTTGCAGCAGGAATTCAGCCTGCTTGAAGAGCAGAGACAGCGTCTGCAGCATTCCTTGTTCGCCGAAGGCATTCCATTGATGGATGCTTTCGAAAACATTGCAATCACCGATGAAGGCCGCATTCTTCGCGTTCTGGCCAGCCACCTGGGCATTCCTATGCTCGAGCGCGAAGATTACCCGGAAAAGCCTGTCCTTCTGGAAGGCGTTTCGATGTTTTTTTTGCGCAAGCACGCTATTCTTCCCATTCAGGTCGAGAGCGGACGCGTACGAGTTGTGGTGAACAATCCTCTTAACCTGCCCATCATAAACATAGTGTCGAGCTATTTTTCCGGAATGGAATTGGGCCTGTGTGTGGGACAGCGCGAGGAAATCCGCACGTCTATCGACCGGCTTTACGGTACGGCGGCCCGCGAGGCCGAGGCGCAGTCAAGGGATGGGGTCATGATCGGCGCGGACGGCTTCGAAGAAGACCTGGAACACCTGAAGGGCCTGGCCCAGGAAGCACCTATCGTGCGGCTGGTAAACGTGCTGATCTCCCGGGCACTCGATATGAGGGCCTCGGACATACATTTCGAGCCTTTCGAGCGCTCCTTTCACGTACGATGCCGGGTCGACGGCGTGCTGTTCGATCTGGACCAGCCTCAGAAGACGATGCAGTCGGCCATCATAAGCAGGCTGAAGCTAATGGCCAACCTCAATATTGCCGAACGACGCCTGCCCCAGGACGGCAAGATCAAAATACGGTTCGGAAACCGCGAGGTGGATATTCGTGTATCCTGCGTACCGACCATCTACGGGGAAAGCGTGGTCCTGAGGCTCCTTGCGCAGGAAAGCGTCGAGTACGATCTGAGCAACCTCGGCATGGATCAAAAAGACCTCGACTATATCGAGGGTCTTATCGAGCGCCCGTATGGAATGATACTGGTCACCGGCCCGACCGGGTCGGGCAAGACGACGACCCTGTACGGCGTTTTGAAAAAACTAAATACTGTCACGCGCAAGATCATCACGGTTGAAGATCCGGTCGAATACCAGGTAAACGGAATAAACCAGGTCCAGGTAAAACCGCAGATCGACCTGACTTTCGCAAACGCTCTGCGCTCGCTGGTTCGGCAGGACCCCGACGTTCTGCTCATAGGTGAAATTCGCGACAGGGAAACTGCCGATATAGCCATCGAATCGGCCCTGACCGGACACCTTGTGCTTTCAACTCTGCACACCAACGACGCACCGGGGGCAATCACGCGTCTTCGTGACATCGGCATCGAATCATTCCTCATGGCCGATTCGCTTCTTGCGATCATGGCCCAGCGTCTTATCCGCGTGTTGTGCCCTCACTGCAAAACCGAATACACTGCCCGTGAAGGGGACAGGAACAGGATCGGCGAAATCCTGCCCGACGTGCCCTCTTCTTTGGTCCTGTTTCAGAACAAGGGCTGTGACAGGTGCGGATACACCGGATATAAAGGCAGGCAGGGAATTTTCGAGTTCCTCCCGATAAACGATGCCATAAAATCGGCCATCATCGCCGGAAAAGAGTCTGGGAGCCTTGCCCGCACGGCTTTTGAGCTCGGCTATCGGCCGCTGGCTCACCACGGGTTCCGGAAAGTGGTTGAAGGGATTACGACCCTTTCCGAGGTCCTAAGGGTTACAAGCCTGGCCGTTTAAGCTCAGGCGACCCGTATTTTTCCTTAAAGGCTGACAAAGTATGAGTTTTTTCCAATACCAGGCCCGGGATGCCAATGGTGCCGTGCACAGCGGCGTGATGGAAGCCCTCTCCGATCTTGACGCTGCCAGGAAGCTGAAGTCGAGCAGGCTTTTTCCGGTCAGGATCAAGGCCGTGAAAAGCCGGAAAAAGCGGCAGATTCCCGAAGAGCATATCATCCGCTTTCTTTTCGATCTCTCAGACCTGCTTCAAGCAGGATTGCCGCTTGATCGCGCCTTAAGCCTCATTAGCAGCAACCAGACTCACAAGCGCTTTCAGCGCATGGTGCAGGAGTTGTTCGAAAGCGTTCAGGGAGGAAACGATCTGTCGGGCGCGCTTAGTCAATACCGTGACGTGTTTGGCACCGTCTCGGACCACATGATAAGGGCCGGCGAAGCAAGCGGCACACTGGGGCCCATTCTCAAACGACTGGCCCAGTACCTCGAGCAGCGGCGGGCATTCCGGCAGGCCATGACATCGTCGATGATCTACCCTATTATTTTGCTGGCGGTCTCTCTGGTTTCCATGGTGGTCCTGCTCGTCTACGTCATTCCCAAATTCGCGCAAATTTTTCACGACCTGAACCAGAAAGTCCCTTTTCTCACCCAGCTCATGGTCGATACCGGCGAATGGCTAAAGGATTTTGGATGGATAATCCCGATCGCCATCGCAATGCTCTTCTGGGGTGGCAAATACCTTATGCGCCAGCCTGAGGTTAGGAAGTTATGGGATAAGCTCCTGTTCCGGTTGCCATTTACTCGCTATTTGATCCTGCACAGCGAACTGACCCGCTTCTGCAGAACGCTTGGGACCATGCTCGAGTCGGGGGTCCCGCTGTTGAAAGCGCTCAGCCTCGGTCAGGAATTGATCATGAACTCCGTTCTCAAGGAGACGATTGCGCCCCTGCACCAGGAACTCAAAACCGGGCGGTCGATGAGCAATTTTTTTCGCAGCAATCCTGCTTTCCCGCCTCGAATGGGAACAATGTTGCGCATATCCGAAGAACAGGGCAACACCGGAGCGGGCCTGCTCTCGCTTTCGGAATACTTTGAAAAAGAACTTGAGGTAACGCTCCGCAGGATGATGACCTTCATGGAGCCTGTCGTAATCCTGGTCACCGGCGGGTTGATCGGCCTTATGGTAATCAGCATGTTTTCGGCTATTTTTGGAATCAATGACATCAAATTGTAAAATACAGCCTGGAGAACGGATGGCCGAGCGTCTTACGGAGAGCCGGGCCGGATGCGGGGTCGCCTTTCGGCGCGTCCCGAACCGTCCTCTTCCGACTTCCGGGTCCCGAATTCTTAATTCAGCAGCAGGTTTTACCCTGCTTGAATTGATCGTTGTGCTGGTGATCGTTGCGCTCTCTCTCGCCGTGGTTGTCCCCAGGGTCGGCTCCAACTGGCAAAAAATTGAAGACAGCGCTTTTCTTCAAGAATTTACGGAAACAATAAAGAGGGCCCGGCTTTTTGCCATGAATTCCGGACACCCGATCGCATTCAGGCTTAACGGGGTCGCGCGGGTTTACGGTTTTGAAAACCCACCCAGGAACCCCATACCTCTGAACGCGGAGGTCCGTTCAGAGAATCTGCAAAAGGAACAGGAAAGTGGCGATTTTCTTATCGTTTTTCACCCCGACGGCAGCCTCGTCGGAAACGACTTTGAAGTTATCTTCGATGGGGAGCGCACTTACCACATCTCTATACATCCACTTTTTGGAACGGTAAGCCTGCAGAGGGTGAGCCGGTGAAAAAGCTTACGCTGGGACATGGAGACACGGAGGCGCGCAGAGGCGGATTCACTCTCCTGGAGGTGGTGGTCGCCCTGGCGATCGGCACTTTGATTATCGGCTCGGTTATGGGGCTTATCTCCGAGTCCTTGCGGTACAAGATGAATTTGACGGAAAAGGCTCAAGCTCAGACCGTATTGGATTCGGCTGCACAGATCATCCTGGCCGATCCGGCAAAGGCGGCGCAAGGTTTTGTGCGCTTAGGCGAGCTTGAGGGAGCCCCTGAGGTGGGTGTTTCGCTCCTTCCGGTCCAGCTTGAGGGCCAAACACAGGGCGAAAATTTCGGCCGATTATTCCGAGTGATGCTGAATTACCAATCCACAAAGCTGGAGTTCAGCATAATAATTCCCAACAGCGATTTAAAATAACGGTGAACCACGGATGGAGGAACGCAGACTGCAAGGAAACCCCACCCCCCGCTTCGCACCTCGAGGAGCGTGGAGTTTTTATCGGACAGGTGACCGGAAAGGTTTCACCCTCATCGAGCTGATCATAGCTACGGCCATCTCTGCTCTGGTAATGGGCATTCTCTCGGTTTGCTTTTCATTTGCGCTGCGGGTGTGGCAGAGCACACAGGATCAAAAGCCGGACTTTGCTTTCCCGGTCGCCGAACTGCTCAAAGGCCAACTGGCCGAATGCGATCCGACCCCGATCAGATTCGAGCGAGCCGTGCACCCCGTTTTTATCGGACAACCCAACTCTATTGCTTTTGTAACCACTCACTCCGTAAGAGCGATCTCGCAGGGCGTGCCGGTTGTCGTTCGATATACTTATGATCCAGGCTCCAGAATACTCTACTATTCAGAGCTTCTGCTGGACCCCTATCATTCGAAATCCATCGAGCAGTTTTTGTCCGACAAATCTTTACAGAATAAAGAGACTAAAATTCGCTCTTATGGCGTTGAATTTCCGGAATTCGTGCTGGCCTATGCAGGCGAGGATTCAAAGCAGTTTTTACAATCCTGGGATTCTACGGACGCATTACCGAAAGAAGTTCTTCTGAGATGGAAAGGGCAGGACTCCAGGATTCACGCCCAGATCCTGATGACGAATACCCCCTTTTCAGTAGAGGCTCGGAAGGGGCCGCCTCCGAACGCAGTGACCGGAGGAGCAGTCCCATGAAAAATGGCGCACCGGGCAAATTCGCCTTTATGAAATTGCTCGAAAAATTGCGCGCTCCGCTGAACAGCAGGGGCGTGATCTTTATTGCCGTTATATGGGTTTGCGCCCTCATCATGTGGTTTTCACTCCAGATAAGCGCCCAAACCCGGCTCCAGGGAGAGGACCGGATCCACGCGATACGAAAATCGCAGGCCCTCCACCTTGCTATCGGGGGATGCTATGAGGCTTTGGCCCGGCTGGGCCAGCCCCCGCCCCTGCTGAACCGGGGGGTAAATCTGAATTGGCAGCCGGATGGGCAGCCTCACATCGTGGAATACACGACCGGTATCGCCTTGGTGATAATCGAAACCGAAAACACCAAGGTAAACGTCAACATGGCCCCGGAGGTCAACCTCAGGCAGGTGCTTCAACGAGCGGGCGCCAATGAACTGAGTTCCGAGACGTTGGCAGACCGGATAATGGATTTCATAGATGCCGACGATATCCCGCGGCCCCACGGAATGGAAAAAGACGGATACATTAAGTTGGGCCTTAACTACATTCCCTTCGACGGCCCGCTCGCCAGCCTCGATCAGTTGCTGCTCATTCCGGGCCTCAGCCAAGAGCTTTTTTATGGCTACAATCGAGGAATGGAGGAAAGGATGCGCGAGGTCCCCGAGATTCTAAAGGATATCGTAATTCCTGGCAAAAATTCTCTTTTCAGTCTGTTAACGATCTATGGTACTAATATAAATTTACCACAAGATGAGGAGCAGGAGGAAGCTATGCTCCGAACGGTCCCTTTGACACCCGGGAGCATCTATAGAATTCTTTCGTTTGGAAAAACCCCCAATGGCCCGCCGAGCGCGGGAATGTGGTTGATCGTAAGTCTCGCAGGGGATAGTGGGAAGCCGTATAAAATATTGAGCAGAAAGGCTATGTAGGTAATCCGGGCTGGTTTGAGGATTTTTCGCTCGGTTTAGCTAAAAGGAAATGAAATGCTTAAAAGCATAATTAAATACAGGCCGACTCATCTTTACGCCGTCTACGTGGAACCTACGAGGATCGAGATTCTCCAGGCGCACAGGCACTGGCGATCGTGGGAAATCGCATCGACCGAACAGTTCCATATCCCGCAAGGCGAATCGGTTTTCGATCATCTTCAGTACATGAACCTCAAACCGAAGGGAAGGAAAGGGAGTGCCCTGCTGGCCATTGTGTCCAGTGTCTTCTATTCCGTCCACAGTGAACATTATCCGCTGTCCATAAAAGACCAGCTCGATGATGCAATCAACTTCGACTGGCAGGAAAATATCTTCCACGAACATGACAGCAGTCTGCATTTTTTCGGGCCGCCGGTTGCGCTCGATCAGCATGTCTCCGTCCCTATTTTCTCAATACAAAGAGAGATTTACGACAAACTGAACCAGGCAATGAACGGATCGCTTTTCCACACCTTCGCCGTGGTGCCGAACGCACTGTCATTTTCCTCATTGCTGCCCCTGATCGCGGATGCAGGAGGAGATTCCGCATTAATGGCCCGCAGCCTGGATGATGACCATCTTGAAATACACCGCTTTTACAAGGGAGCCTATCTGGATTCAATGGTAGTGGGAAAGTCTTCCCAGACCATGAAACTGTTCTCTCATAACCTCAAATGCATGGGCGGTGGGGACTGCGAGCCGATTATCCATCTTGTCTGTCCTTCCGATGAGTCCAAATTACTCAAAGGCCAGGGCGCAGCATGGGCGCAGCAGGGATTGCCGATAAAGGAGCTGAATCTCTCCGAGCCTTTTGTCACCGGTTGGATCAGGCGCTTGCTCAAACAGAACGCCATTCATACTTTCGACACCGAAATCCTTTTGAAACCATGGCAGGTTCCTCGCGTTGCCGTGCCTCTGGCGGCTCTCATCGTCATTTTCGCACTCTATGGCATCTTCCTGATGAGATCGGCCGAAACCATGGCGCAGAGCAGCAAGCGCCTGAGGGTCCAGATAAGTCAGCTCGAAACCCGGTGGCAACCCATCGAGCAGCTCCAGACGCGTATGACGAAATTTCGAGAAGACCAGAAAACCTTATCCGAGTTCAACCGGGAAGACTATAAGCCCCTGGAGCTGTTGAGCTTTCTGACTCTTCTCACTCCTGATGACACCTGGCTCAATTACCTCTCACTTCGCCAAGGGCAGCTCATTCTGAGGGGCGAAAGTAAATCGGCCATCAAATATCTCTCGGAATTATCGAAAATCGATGGACTAAGCGACGTCAAATTCGCTTCTCCTGTAACCCGGGACCCCGGTACGGACCAGGAGAGATTTAATGTCCAGCTTCAGTTGGATATGGAGAAACTCAAAAAGAGTTTTGACTCGCTGCCGCCCGAACAACCGGTGCCGGCCCTGGGCGCCGCTGTCGAGACCGATGGAGCCAAAGACGCTCAGAAAGGTCAAGTTGGGCCGGGACAGACTAACGACCAGGAGGGAGTGGCCGACGAGACACCTGAATCCGAACAGGACACCGGAGCCGACGATACCGAGGAGGACCAGCAATGAAAATCAAAATACCGAATATAAGAATTGCAGACATCGGGAAACACCGCTGGTCGATAGTGGCTTCAGTCGTCCTGATAATGGCCCTTGCCGCGGTCCATTTTTTCTGGCTGGCCCCTATAGTCACGCAGAAAGAAGCGCTCGATTCCAAGATAAAGCAGCAGCAGGATCTCATCGTCAAATATGAGAAAAAGCTCAGTCAGAGCCAAAGCATCCAGCAGGATCTCGCAAAGCAGGAAGGTGAGCTTAGGGAAATGCAAAAAAAGCTTTTCCGGGGGACCGACCCATACCAGATGGCCGCTTCTCTGGGAGACCTGCTCTCATCGAAAGGCGGCGACGGCGCGCAGAAGCTGGACATTAAGACCTACCAGGTGCTCGCCAGCAAAGAATATGGTCTTTATCAGGAAGTCCATCTCAGATTCAATCTCATGACCACCGTCGAGGGGCTGCACTATTTTCTTGCCAAGGTCAGGGATTCCCAATTCGCCATACTCGTGCAGGAAATCAACATACAGAAAATACAAAGAACCAAGGGACCTGACCTTGTAGTAAACGTAATCCTCGCAGCGCTCATGGAAAAAGGAGAAAAATCGTAACCGAAGCTTAACAGGACTGCCTTCAGCGCCCCGTGTTCTATACACTTCTTTACCTGTTATTGGTCAGCTGATTGTGATAGAGTCCGCTTCAATTAATTAGCTTTTTTGTGCGCACTCAGCAGTTCTCTTATCAGGAGGGGACCCTTAAATGAGAACATGCAGGTCTATCCTTGCAATAATATTGGCGTTTTCTTTTGTTTCATGTCAATCTGCGCCACAGTCCCCGGTTCGCCCGGAGGCCCAGCCCAAGACTTTCCCCGAAACCCAGGCGCCAATGGCCCCTGAGTATTTGCCTCCGCCCACATCCGCAGAGACTACAGCCCCGTCTCGGCCTCCGGAAAAGTCAGAGGTTTCGGTATCTATCTCATCCAAAATCCCGCCGCCCAAAAAGGTCTCTCCGATAAAACCCGTGATCGCCCCTGTCGAATCAGGCCTACTGAGCCCCCGAAGCCAGGAAGCCGCTACCGGGGCGGCTGCCCCTGCGTCGAATGAAAAGCAGCGCATCGTCTTGAATTTCGAGAAAGCCGATATCGCAGAGGTAACCAACCAGATATTCAGCGACCAGTTGAAGCTCAATTACGTGATGGATCAGACCCTGCAGGGCCGGATCAGTATGTATATCGACGGCGATTTCGACAATGAAGAAATCCTTCAGATGGTGACCAGGGCCTATGGGGCAAACGGGATCAGTATCATCCCGAAAAAAGGGTTCTATTTCATCCAGGCTTCCCAGAAAACGGGAGGAAGCGGTCTGCCTGTGGCCACTGAGCAACTGCTGGGATCAGACAGGGAAAGGCCGCTGATAGTGATCTACAGGCTGCGGTTCATGGACCCTAAACAAGCGCAGAATCTGATCACCCCCTTCCTTACTCCCGGCAGAAAGATCATAACCGAGCCGGCTACAAACAGCCTCATCTTCATTGAGGAAACCGACAACGCCCGCTCCCTTGTCAACCTTCTGAAGACGATCGACATAAACATTCTTCAGGAAGTCAGCATGGAGATCGTACCCCTTAATAACATAGCTCCTCAGGACGCCGTTCAGGGAATGGAGTCTCTGATGGGCAAGCTTGGAAGATTCAAGGAGAGCGTCCTCAAGAACAGCCTGGCGCTCATGCCTCTGAACAATTTCGGCGGCGTGCTGGTCATGGCTCAAAACCCCGAACTGCTCAAATCGGCCCGGCAATGGATACAGGCCATGGATGTGCGGGGTACGGGAAACCAGGAAGAAATCTACGTGTACTTCCTACAGAACGGCCTGGCGAGAGACATTGCCCAGATCGTGAGCGGGGTGCTCGGGATTGGAGGCGCCGGAGGGATGGGACAGCAGATTGTGCCGTCCGGGCGGTCCGCAACCAAAAGCACTTTCGGTTCGCCAGGCGGGGTGAGCGGCTCCAGCCCCTTCGGCGGCGGCACTTCCGGCAGCAGCAGTCCCTTCGGCGGCACTTCCGGCGCCAGTATGCCAAGCACCAGCGGTCTGGGCTCCACCGGGTCATCCTCGACCACGGGGGGAATTGCCGGAAGCTCCTACGGTGGCGCCTCTTCACGGGGCACGGGTGTCGGCGGCGGCGGAGCAATGTCGTCCGGCGCAACGTCCGGGCCGCCAAAGCCTGGAGGCATTTTCACCGGTGAGGTGATGCTGATTCCCGACGAGGTCAACAACGCAATAGTCGTACGGGCGAACGCCGTCGATTACGGAAAGGTAAAAAAGACGATCGAAACCCTCGATATCGTTCCGAGGGCCGTGCTGATAGAGGTGATGGTTGCCGAAGTGGACCTGACCAAGGACTTCACTTACGGGGTACAGTACTATTATCAGACCCATCCCTCCAATAATACGGGATACAGCCTCTCTTTCGGCGGACTGTCCAATGTATCGAGCACAACAACCACAAGCGCAACAGGCGCAACTACGGCCCCAGGCGCAACCGGCGCATTTCCTATTAATATAGGAACGGTGGCGGGAGCGGGGCTCGGCCTCGCATGGGTCGCCAATGCACAGAACATAGCAGCGCTTCTGAGCTTTATCTCCACTAAATCCAATGTCACCGTGCTTTCCACTCCCACGCTGCTGGCCACCGACAACATGGAGTCGACCATTACGGTCGGCGGCAGTGTGCCGGTACCTACCGGATCGTACGCCACCACCGAGACGGGGACCTTGGCGAACTCCGTTTTCAGCACGATCCAATACGCGGAAACCGGTCTCATCCTGAACGTAACGCCGCATATAAACGCAGGGGGCCTGGTCCGGCTAGAACTCGAACAGACGATTCGACAGGTGGATAACGCCGCCGCTACGGTCGGCGCCAACAATACGGCGCCAACCTTTACCGAAAGGAACCTAAAGACCACGCTTCTTGCCCAAAACGGAGCAACGGTGGTAATCGGCGGAATAATCAACTCGCAGCATACAGCCAACAAAAGCGGAATCCCTTACCTGCAGAACATACCCCTTCTCTCGCCGCTTTTCTCGGCCTCAAATACCGATCTACAGAGGACCGAACTGCTGATAGCCATTACTCCGCATGTAATCGACCAGAGAAATGCGGAAGCGCCCAGCGAGCTTATTCAAAAGCTCAAAAGCTTGAGAGAGAGAGTCGGACAGTGACGGAGGGCGAGTACGAGCTGCGGGTTGAGAGCTGCGGCAGCGCCCGTACACCGCAGCATCTCGTGTACCTTTGGGGACACCTGAAACCATGAAAAGGCGTAATTTTCAGCAACTGCAATAACAACACGATCAACGCCGAGGATTAGCTCCTGTTTTGCCTTTGGCTTGTTGTCCTAAACAAGCCGGGCGAGGAGTCAGAGTTCAGGCCACCGGCGCGCTATTTCAAAAAGGGTCCTTACCCCGAACCCTGTTGCGCCCTTTGGAGAAAAGCCCGTATCTTTGTCGGTCCATGCGGTGCCGGCAATATCCAGGTGCACCCAGGGGATATGCTGCGGCACGAACTGCTTGAGAAATATTGCCCCGATGATTGTCCCGGCGCTGCGATCCCCAACGTTTTTAATATCCGCCACATCGCTTTTCAAAGCATCCAGATAGAAATCCCAGAGCGGAAGCTGCCATAACCTCTCCCCGACTGAAGCGCTGATTTGCCGAATGGAGCCGATCAGTTCTTCCCGGTTGCCCAGAATTGCGGCCACGTCCGTGCCGAGAGCAACTATGCACGCCCCGGTAAGAGTGGCAATATCGACCATAAGCGCGGGCTTGAACCGGCCGGCCGCATAGGCCAGCGCATCACAGAGCACGAGCCTGCCTTCGGCGTCTGTGCTGATGATTTCGACAGTCTGCCCCGAATAGGAACGGAACACGTCTCCGGGTTTATATGCCTGACCGCCGGGCATGTTTTCGGTACAGGGAAGTATGCCCACAATGCGCTTTTTGAGACCGGCGAGGCCGATCGCCTCAAACGTGCCCAGAACGGACGCGGCGCCAGCCATGTCCTGCTTCATTGCCTCCAGTTTTGCGCTCGGTTTGAGCGAGATCCCACCCGTATCGAAAGTGATGCCTTTGCCGATGAAAACGATGGCAGGCTCGTTTTCCGTACCGGGCGGCGCATGCTCGATGACGATGATATAGGCCGGTTCGCGGCTGCCCTTTGCAACTGCGGCGAAGGCCCCCATTCCCATGGAACGCGCTGATTCCAGGTCGATTATCTCGATTTTGAAACCGAATCTTGCCGCAATCCCTGACGCGGTTTCGGCAATAAAACCGGGAGTCGCCCGGTTGGCCGGAGATATGGTCAGGTCTCTTGCCAGCACGATCCCTGCGACTTCAGACTGGGCCAGAGTGACGATTTGCCTCAGCAGGGGGTCCGGATCGGCTTCACAAAGGAGCAGTATGGACTCAGGGCCTGCCGGGGCATCCGAGTTCTTGGTCTTCATTTCGTTGAAGCGGTGGAGCCCGGCCATCGCGCCAGTGAGCGATTCTCTCAGCAGGGTCTCCACAGAGCAGGAAGATGCTTCGCCGCAAATCCCCTCAAAGGCCGCTATCGGAATCCCCGGCCGCTTCAAGCCCATCTCGCGGCATTTTCTCAGCGCGAAGGCGGCGGCGTTTTTCAGCTTTTCGGTTTCAAACTTATCCGCCGGGCCAAGACCTGCGAGTATGACGCGCCGCACCAGCTCATTGCCCGCAGGTGCATATAAGACGGCCACCTCGCCGGTCTTGCCCTGAAAGTCCGGCAGCGCCGCCGAGTGAGCGAGCCAGTTTCCGCCATCCTCCAGAAAGGCTTTCAAACCAGGAAGATGTTCCCTGGATTTCTCGAAAACAAAGAAGACGGCGGCATCGGTTCGCCACTGGTTACTGGGAACAATTTGCCATTCTATTTGCATTTGATCCTCGATTATAAAGCGGAGCATGGAGCGAGAAGCGAGAAGCAGGAAGTTCCTTGTTGGTTGCCCGTTGCTTCATACTTCATGCTTCAGGTAAATAGCACCAAAACGAGAAGCTGAAAGCTCCTTGCTCGTTACTTCTTGCTTCTCGCTCCCTGCTTCTTGCTTCATGCCAATAAATCGAATTGGAGTTATAGTCAACCTCCTGACTCTCTAACAAAGATAATTCGGAAAAATGAATTGACAAAACAGCGGCGCCAAACTAGCGTTTCATCCCTCTAAAACAGGTAAGCAACATATTTTCGACACGGGAGAAAACAAATGACACAGCGAGTCTTTAACTTCAATCCGGGACCGGCTGCCCTGCCCCTGGTCGTGCTCGAACAGGTGAAGATGGAAATGCTCGATTTTCAGGGCACAGGCATGTCAATACTCGAAGTAAGCCATCGCTCCAAGGCTTTCGAATCGGTGCTCGATAGCGCCATTCAGCGGGTCCGGCGCATGCTGGGACTAAACGATAGCTATCACGTGCTGTTCATGCAGGGAGGGGCAAGCCTTCAATTCACCCTGGTCCCGATGAACCTTGCCGTTGCAGGCCGGCCTGCCGATTACGTCAATACGGGGAGCTGGGCGACACGGGCCATAAAGGAAGCCCGAACACTCGGGAAAGATGTCCGGGTAGTCGCAACTTCAGAGGACAGGGAGTTCACCTTCATCCCGGAAGAGGTCCCGCTGAATCCGGATGCCTCCTACCTGCACATAACTTCCAACAACACCATCCGGGGCACCCAATGGAGGGAATTCCCCGACACGGGCGCAATTCCGCTGATCAGTGACATGTCTTCGGACATATTCAGCCGCAGGTTCGATCCGCGGCCGTTCGGGCTGATTTACGCCGGGGCACAGAAAAACATCGGTCCGGCGGGAGTGACCATGATCATTATTCGAAAGGACATGCTCGAAAGGGTTCCCAAAGAACTATCGACGATGTTCAAATACACGACCTATTCGGAGAACAACTCTCTCTACAACACCCCGCCCTGCTTTTCCATCTATGTATGCGAACTGGTGCTCAAGTGGATCGAAGAGACTATCGGAGGTCTTGACCGAATGGAGAAAATAAACGACGAGAAGGCCAAACTTCTCTATGACTACATCGACAGCCAGGACTTCTACAGAGGCACTGCCAGGCCCGATTCACGCTCTCGCATGAATGTCACCTTCCTGCTGCCCGGGGCCGAGCTCGAGAAGGAATTCCTCGCCGGGTCGGTTGAGGCTGGATCGGCCGGACTGAAAGGACACCGCTCGGTCGGCGGTTTGCGGGCCTCCATCTATAATGCGACAACCCCGGAGGCTGTGAAGGCGCTTGTCGATTACATGAAGCGATTTGCTGCAGCCAAAGGCTAGAATGAGGGTCTTTCGGCGAACGCGTACCTGGACAGTTTGCACGCGAAGCCGCGAAGAGGAAACAAAATCCACCACAGAGGCGCTCGACAATTCCCAAAATCCAGCGGCCTGCTTCGCGTGAAACATATTGGAGGCACTCTTTCGCTGGATGGGCCTTAACAGTTCCGAGACCACGGCAAAACCGCGAGAGATCCTCTATTTAAAGCTGGTCCTTACGGCTGTCTTCTGGGGTGGGACCTTCGTAGCGGGACGTATAGTATCGCGTGGGGCCGGACCATTTTCCGCCTCCTTCCTCAGATTCATTGTGGCGTCGGTTTTTCTTCTCGGCTTCCTGCTCAAATCAACCCGAAGGAAATCCACGCTCCGAGAGGCGGCCCCGGTGGAGCCCGCCGCCGCGAAGACGCCGAGACACGGAGACGTGAAGACTCTCTTTTTACTTTTCTTGCTCGGCATTACGGGCGTTTTCGCCTATAACGTCTTTTTTTTCTCCGGCCTTAAAACGGTAACGGCGGGCCGGGCCTCCCTTATTATTGCGACAAATCCCGCTTTCATCGCCCTTTTCTCCAGGCTTCTGTTCAAAGAAGAGCTCGGTTTCATGACGGTGGCAGGTATTTTCATATCAATTGCCGGAGCTACGGCCGTCGTTTGCAAAGGCTCCCTTTCTGTGGTTTTGCATGGCAGGCTGGGAGTCGGAGAGCTTTATATCCTGGGTTGTGTCGCGAGCTGGGTGTCCTATTCCCTGCTTGGCAAAAAGGCCTTGAGAAATGTGCCGCCCCTTGTGGCGGTAACCGGCGCCTGCGTCATGGGGACCCTGTGTCTTACGGCGCCTGCCCTTCACGAAGGTATTCTGTCTCAAATAGCAACCTATTCCATTTCTGTCTGGCTGGCGATCTTCTACCTCGGCATTTTCGGGACCGCCCTTGGATTCATCTGGTATTACGAGGGGATACTCGCGATAGGGGCTTCGAGGGCCGGGATCTTCATCAGTATAGTTCCCGTCAGTTCGGTTATCCTGGCCTTTTTCATCCTGAATGAGGGTATCGATACTTCAGTGCTGATCGGAGCCGGCCTTATTATCACCGGAGTCTACATAACAAATCGCGAATCGAGGAATTAAGGTTCTACGAACACTTAGCCGCCATCAAAAACCAGTGGTTCGACTCAGGAATCTCATGGTATCATTCCTGATTGACGCCGATGTCGTGTAGTCGTATGGTGCTGGCGTTAAGTCATCCTTGCGTATCTGTTCGACCTGGTGGACCTGTTCCGGGATCACCCGGCAATCACACAAATGAAACCCTGCCGTCTGGTGGCCCGCCTCCTTGAAGAACAGTGCAGCATCGTTCGTTTCTGCTGTCTTTCCGTCACCAATTGGAGAACGGAGAAATGATGAGGATTTCTGTGCCTGCGGACTCGAACATGGGTGGAAAGAAGTGGAAATGGGGTTGTCTCTGGTGTTAAGGCCATATCACGGGAACAGGTTCAGCTCGAGCTTCACGAATTGGTGACAGCAATGTAGAGGGGAAGCGACCCGCGGGGCGCTATTCCCGTATGGTCCTTATCGCAGGGCCTGTTTCCGAGCTTCAATAGACTTAAACATCTGATTTGCAGGGCAATCATTATGCATGTTCGCGAATATACCCGTTACACTGCAGGTAAGGATATTATGGTTATTCTTACCTTACCGGTCAGCGGTATTTATCCTCTGATAGGCCCGTTGGTCGATCTCAGCCGATCGGGGCTATGTTTCACTTATTTGCCTTTGCAACATGACATGGATATTCTCGTGCAAGGTCTTTGTGAGGTAGTATATAAGTATGGCTTCAGGTCTTTTAGCGAACCGATTCCCTCCAGGATCGTCTATGAAACCGCCTTTCTCACGAGTTCTTCCTTCATGGTGCCGGCAAGGCGCTGTGGAGTTCAGTTTCTAACCCCTTTATCCGTTCTCGATATAGAATCCATCTGCAGCTAATCGCCCGATTTCCGCCGGGCGGGTTTCGCGACGACTGCGACCTGTTTTCGGGGCTTTCTGACGGCTTTAACGTAAAACCCGCGTGCCGCGAATTCGATCCCAACAGGAACCCTCGGCTTGATATGGATTTGGAATCGGTCTCCCGCCCCTGAAGCGTGATCCTATCGTTATCGGCAAACATGGATAAATAGAATCTTCAAAAAGTTCGCTGGGATTCGAGCGGAAGACTTTGAGCAACACCCACTTTTAATACCCCGGGGATTTGAGGGGATTTGAGGGGGGCTGTTGCCCAAGATACACTGACGAAATGTGAGATTTTCCCGGACCATGATGTTTTTTCCGATATGCGTGTTTTGGGCAACAGCCAGAGGGGTGCCCCATCGAAAATTCGTGATTACAGTTTTCCTTTGAACGGGGTCGAAGCGGAAGCCGCCACGCATCCTTCGCCGTAAAAAACGAAGTAGTAACGCATACCTGAAGCTTCAAAAAGGGGAAATCATGCCGAAAGCCATTCTGATACATACGTATGGGGGACCCGAAGTCCTGCGTTTCGAGGAATACGATCCAGGGATACCCGGTCACGGTGAAGCGCTCGTCCGCCACGAAGCCATAGGGGTGAACTACATTGATATCTATCACCGGACCGGCCAATATCCTTTGCCCCACCTGCCGGCGGTAATCGGAATGGAGGGAGCGGGAATAGTCGAAGCTGTAGGCGATGGGGTGAGCGAGGTTTCGGCCGGAGACCGTGTAGCATATGCCGGGCTGCCTCCTGGAGCTTATGCGGAGGCGCGGGTCATTCCCGCTCATCGCCTGGTCGTGCTTCCTCAAAATATTTCCACGCGCCAGGCGGCCGGCATGATGTTGAGGGGCATGACCGCCCGATACCTCCTTCATGGGTGTTACAGGGTCAAACCGGGCGAAACGATCCTCATCCATGCGGCAGGGGGAGGCGTTGGGACACTCGTATGCCAGTGGGGAAAGCACCTCGGCGCAACGGTAATCGGAACAGTAGGGTCGAAGGAAAAAGCCGAAATTGCAAGAAGCAATGGATGCGACCATACGATCCTTTACAGAGAGGAGGATTTCGTATCCCGCGTGAAGGAGATAACGGGTGGAAGAGGTGTTGACGTGGTCTATGACTCCGTGGGCAAGGAAACCTTCATGAAGTCCCTGGACTGCCTGAGACCTATGGGCACAATGGTGTGTTTCGGACAATCGAGCGGGGCGGTCCCGCCATTTGACAGCGGCATACTCTCCCTCAAAGGGTCCCTTTTCCTCACCCGGCCGTCCCTTATGGCCTATACTGCCAGGCGGGAAGACCTTCTCGCACATGCCAAAGATTTGTTCGACGTGGTGGGAAGCGGGATTGTAAAGGTGCAGATAGGGAAGACCTACTCCCTGGCCGACGCGGGCACGGCTCATAGCGACATCGAATCCCGGCGTACTACCGGCTCCTTGATTCTCATCCCATGAGCGGGTGTGCACCTCTTATTTGAGCTCGGCTTCTGCTCCCGGGTGGAATCGGCACTTCACTTTTTCAGCCTCTTAAGAAGCCGAGCGAATACCTCGTCTCCCGGCACGGTCTTGACCTCCCCTCCCTCAATTTGAGCCACTCTATTTTCGGATTCGACAACCCATAGTTCATCAATGTCCTGGTGGGAAGGATTGAGGCTTTGAAGTAGTTCTTCAACAAGTCGAATTCTGATTTCCACAGGAAGGGAAACCGCCTCAGATATCAGATCGTCCTTGGAACTCATGGCATTATCTCCATTTCTTGCAGGGTCGGTCCTGTGAAGACAACCTTAATAATTCTTCCTTCAATATTATCTCCATAAACATTAAATCCCAGGTCTTGAAAAGGGAAATGCGATGTACGCCATTTGTAAAGTATATCGGAGGCAAAGAAATGGCAGGTCCGTTGCTTTCACTCATCCGGAAGCACCTCCTGCACCCGTCCAATCTGGCCGTCTTCCAGGCGCACTTTGATTCCGCGAGAATGAAAGGCGGAGGATGTGAGAATATCCTTTACAACCCCGACCGTCCGGATGCCGGATCGCTGGTCTTTTTTCAAGATGATTGCAACGCGCTTCCCAGGTCGAATTTCAATGCGATTTTGGCCGTTCATAGATGTTCCGTGTACTCTTCCGTCGCCAGCGCCTTGGCGGCGGCGTGGTTGATGGTTTCATGCAACTCGCGGCGCGCGAGAATCAGCCGCCGACGAGTTTGGTCTTAAAGCCGCGCTTGTTCAGCTCTTCGAGCAAAAGCTGCCGGTGGTCGCCCTGGATCTCTATCACACCTTCTTTTACCGTGCCCCCGGCCCCGCACCTTGCCTTGAGCTGTCTTTCAAGCTCCTTTAGCTCGGCCTCATCGCCGGGAACGCCCGTAACCACCGTAACGCCCTTCCCTTTGCGCCCTTTAGTTTCTCTTCCAACCCTCACAACCGCATCGCCAACGGGGACGGATTTTTTTTGACGGCACACACAGTCTTTGGCCGGCCTGCCGCACTCGGGACACATCCTCCCGTGGGCGGTCGAGTAGACAATGGGGTTATCCCGTTCTTTCATCCTTTATACCTGTCACCCGGGGCGCAAGCCTGTGAAAATTGGCGATTTGAAATCAATTCGCTTACAATTATAGCGGATCTGGTGCTAAAAGCCAGTCTGAGCGGCCATGCCGGAAAATGGACGGTTTGCACGCGAAGCCGCGAAGGAAAACAAATTCATCACAGGGGCACAGAGAGCACAGAGAACAGAGAGAAACTAACATTTCCGTCGTGTGGCGATAGAACCAAAAGGGATTAGTCCTGTTACGGCGGCGATCACGTCCGGGCCTGCTGGCTTTTTGAAGCTTTTTCCCCACTTTTTGCTTTTCTCTGTGCTCTCTAAAGATCGACCGTAGCCCCTTGAAGCAGGCCACTGGATTTTTGGAATTGTCGAACGACTCTGTGTGAATCTGATCGAAGAATCCGCACGGAAACTGACCGATATCCGGTTATCATTGGTACACTGGCCTCAAGATTCATACATTCACGGAAAAAGGAATCGGACAAGAATGGCGCTGATCGGCATGAGGGACGTGTGCATAGGCTTCGGAGAACCTTTACTCCTCGACCATGTTAATTTTCATATCGAGCGCAAGGAGCGCGTTTGTCTCCTCGGAAGAAACGGGGCCGGGAAATCCACATTGTTGAGCCTGTTAAGCGGTGAGATCGCCCCGGACGACGGCGAGATAGTGTATCTGCAGGGGGTGCGGGTCTCCCTTCTACCCCAGGAGGTGCCGCAGGAGATGACCGGGACCGTATCGGAAATTGTGACCGCCGGATTGGACGGGCCTCAAACCAGGCACTCCGATGGCAGGAGCAGGCTCAATCGCGTAGAGAAAACGATCTCGCGGATGGATCTTGACCCCGGCGAGCGGTTCGAAACCCTTTCAGCGGGGCTCAAGCGCAGAGTGATGCTCGCGCGGGGACTGGTGAGCGAGCCGGACGTGCTGCTGCTCGATGAGCCCACCAACCACCTCGACATCGATGCCATAGGCTGGATGGAAGAATTCCTGCTGCGCTTTGAGGGGGCACTGCTCTTTGTTACACATGACAGGAGATTTCTCCAAAAGCTTGCAACGCGCACGGTTGAACTCGATCGAGGGCGGTTGATAGACTGGTCATGTGACTACGAAACCTTCCAGAAGCGAAAAGAGGCTGCCCTTGCAGTCGAAGCCGGACACCGGCAGAAGTTCGACGATAAACTGGCCCGGGAGGAAGCCTGGATCAGGCAGGGAGTCAAGGCGAGAAGAACACGAAATGAAGGTAGGGTCCGAGAACTCGAGAAATTGCGCGAAGCCAGGCGCGCGCGCCGGGAACTCATTGGCTCCGTGCGCATGAGAACCCAGGATGCGGCCAGGTCCGGGAAACTGGTTACCGAGGCGCAGGGAGTCAGCTATGGCTACAGCGGGCAAAAACCCATAATCGACGGCTTTTCGACCGTTATCATGCGCGGCGACAAGACCGGGATAATAGGTCCAAACGGCTCAGGCAAGACCACTTTGCTGCGCGTACTCTTAGGGGACCTGCCTCCGGAAAGGGGAGTGCTGCTGCACGGCGTAAATCTCGAGACGGTTTACTTCGACCAGCTTCGGGCCCAACTCGATGAAAATAAGTCAGTGGCCGAAAACGTCGGCGACGGCAACGACACAATCCTGTTTAACGGCAAGCCCCGGCACATAATGGGCTACCTGCAGGATTTCCTGTTTTCCCCTGAACGCGCCAGGTCCCCCGTCAGCACGCTTTCCGGCGGAGAGCGCAACCGGCTTCTGCTGGCGCGCCTGTTTACCAAACCGTCGAACCTGCTCGTACTCGATGAGCCGACAAACGACCTGGATATGGAAACGCTGGAACTGCTCGAAGATCTGCTTCTGGATTATCCCGGCACGCTGCTGCTGGTGAGCCACGACCGGACATTTTTGAACAACGTGGTGACGAGCACCCTGGTGCTCGAAGGCGAAGGCAGGGTCGGCGAGTACGTGGGCGGCTATGACGATTGGGTGAGGCAGCGCAGACCTGACAGTCTGGTCAATCCCGCAAAGCCCCCTGTTATGCCGGAAAAGCAGCGGCCAAAACGCGAAGGCAGGAAGACGATGAGCTTCAAAGAACAGCGCGAACTCCAGGATTTGCCTGGGGTCATCGAACTGCTCGAAGCGGAGCAAAACGAGCTGTATCGATCCATGTCCGAGCCAATATTCTACCAGAAGAGCGGTCCCGAGATAGCCGCCGCCAAAGCCAGGCTTAAAGAAATCGAACAGGAACTCGATGAGGCATACCAGCGCTGGGACGCCCTGGAAATGAAGGCGAGGGACGCGGCAACCGCGGAGCCAAAGCTATTAAAGAATTGAACCACGGATATCACGGATGAGCACGTATAAAGCGATTCATAATTCATGCAGAAGGATCTGTGCTGGAAGCGTGTGGTGCGCTAATAAGGACGAAAGCCCAGTCGCTGCTACTATCCCGCAACTTCTTGTTTTTTGAACAATATTTTGTGTATAAGTTATCGTTTTCGCTGCGTTCTCTAAAGATCGACCCTGGCCCATCCAGTCAGGCCGCCGGGTTTTTGGAATTATCGAACGTCCTCTCAAGATCGATCCAGTCCCGCAATCGGATTACCGGGTTTTGTGAGTTATCGATCGGTGAATTGCTTTTCGTGTCTTGCTTGCGGCTATCCTGCTCTAGATCGGCTCGGACTTGTGCTTTTCAGGATCGAAAGCTTCCTTTTCCTTGTGCTGGAGACCTTCGTGACCCGTATCGAGGTCGAGGAGCTGAAATCCAGCGGGTTCATCAGCAGAATCGGAAAAACCGAGCACATCGCCCTTTTCGCCCGTGGACCTGCGATCTCGGCCGGTCGCCACTCCATAAAGGATCATGCCGAAGCCGGACAGAGAGACAACCCCAAATACAAGGGCCAGATATAATCGCGTCATACGAAACTCCTCGGCTTAGTGTTCCATCGGTTGCCAGGATATATTTTCACCTCGATCACATAGTAACCCCGGTCACGCCGGGAAATGACCCGGCGCTCGAACGAATACATCGTCTCCAGCTTTAAAACGGCGCCCTGCGGTGAATTGATACTCCTGGAATAAGTGAAGTAAACCCGCCGGCCCACATGTCCAACCTGCCGTACTTTCACCCTTATTTTATCACCCAGATGCACCTGCGCCACATCGAGGCGGCGATTGCGCGCCGGATCGAAATTAAACTTGATCACAACGGGTTTCGTGGTTTGAGCCGAAGGCGCTTTTTGGGCGAAGCGTTCGGATTCAGATTTACCGTGCGCCAGCCTGCGCTGCCTGTCAATCTCAGCGCTCTTCGGGGTGGTCCGGGGTTGCTCGGCCTGAGCCTGTCCCTGATACCGGCGTTCGCCTTTTCCGGCCTGAGGCGCCGTGGCCGTTTTTGGGGGTCCCAGATCTTCAGAAGGCGCTTGCTGCTCGCCTTGTGCCGAAGGCCCCGACCCGGACGGAGGCGGCGGCTCGAACGATTTGACTTCGGGCAGGTTCACACGGTTGACCGATGCCGGCGGATAAATCACTCCGGTCTGCAAAAGCGCCAGACCCGTGAGGCCGCCGGCCATGATAACACTTCCAATAACGATAATAACGCCGCGCTTTATCACGTGAGCCCTCCCCCCGTGAGAGTTATTAAATAAATAATAATTCCGGCACTCTTATGGTTATATTTCTTCAGACGTATAAGGCAAGACTTTAGTCGACGGGTATAAAAAAAAAGCAATACCCCGCAGAGCTTGATTGTTGAAAGTTTCACGCTCCGCGGGGTGCTCCTCAGCCTTACTTCGACTTTGCTCCCGCTTTGACAAGCAGTTTCTTCACTTCGCCGTGGCCTCCCCGGGAGGCAAGCATCAACGCGGTTGTACCGTTATTGTCCCTGATATCGACGAGGGCCTTCTTCGCGAGCAGCATCTGCACGACTTCGCTGTAGCCATCCGTGGAGGCAAGCATCAACGCTGTCCGGCCGTTGTTGTCACGTGCATTGACGTCAGCTTTTTTGGAGAGCAGCAGCCCTACGACCTCCTTGTGCCCATACCGCGCGGCATGCTGCAGCGCTGCTGCGCCGTCACCGTCTTTGGCATTGACCTCCGCCCCTTTTGCAAGCAGCACCTTAACGACTTCCACGCGGCCGTTGCGCGAGGCAAGCATCAGGGCGGTAACACCGCTATTGTCCCTGGCATTGATTTCGCCCCCCCTGGCCAGCAGCAGATCCAGGACCTCCTTACGGCCCTCCTGCGCGGCAAGCATCAACGAGGTTACACCGTCATCCTTTTTAGCATTGGCTTCGGCCCCTCTGTCAAGCAGCGTCTGCACGACTTCGCGGTAGCCATCCAGGGAGGCGACCATCAGCGGGGTGAAACCTTCATTCATTCTTGTGTTGATCTCAGCCCCCCTGTCAAGCAGCGCCAGCACAACCTCGTGGTTGCCGCTCCCCGAGGCGATCATCAGCGCTGTTTCGCCATCATTTGCCCTGGCATTGATCTCTGCCCCCTTATCGAGGAGGGCCTGAACGATCTCGCGCTCGTCATTCCAGGAAGCCGCCATCAACGCTGTCCGGTCACCATTCCTCTTTGCCTTGACATCGGCGCCCCTGTCGAGCAACAATTGCACAACGTCCTTGTGGCCATTCTGACAGGCAAGCATAAGCGAGGTTACGCCATCCTTGTCTTTGGCGTCGATCTCGGCCCCCTTTGCGAGCAGCGCTTCGGCGATCTCGCGGTGACCGTCCTGGCAGGCAACCATAAGCGCCGTATCGCCGTCTTTATTGGCCGCGGAGACCCTGGCCCCTTTATCGAGGAGCGCCTGGACGATCTCCAGGTTGCTGTTCTGTGAGGCCACCATCAGCGCAGTCTGGCCGTCTTCGGCCTCGGCATTGACATCTGCGCCGGCAGCGAGCAGCGCTTCCACAACTTTTACAAAGCTCTTCATGCATGCAAACATCAGCGGGGTTGCGCCGTTCTTAAACCTCGAATTGATGTCGGCCCCTCTGTCGAGCAGCGCCTGCACGGTCTCAAGGCGGCCATACCGGGAGGCAATCGACAAAGCGCTGTCACCGTTGTCGTCCCTGGTATTGACATCGACATCCTTTCCGGCGAGCAGGACCTCCACGACGCCCCGATGGCCAAACCGTGAAGCAAGAGCCAGCGCGGTCGCGCCCTCCTTGTCTTTGACATTGGCATCGGCCCCATGGGCAAGCAGCGCCCGCACGACCTCGTCATTTCCCTTCACGGCTGCAAGAGATAAAGCGGTAGCGCCGTCGTTGCTGTTCTTGGCATTGATATCCGCACCCCTTGTGAGCAGCACCTCCACGACTTCCTCGTGGCCGTTCCAGGAAGCGGTCGACAACGCAGTCCAGTCTTCTTTGTTGACTGCATTGACCTCGGCCCCCTTATCGAGCAGCGCGGCGACGATCTCGCTGTACCCATTCTGGGAGGCAATCATCAATGGTGTTATGCCGCTGTCGTTAGCGGCGCCGACGTCAGCCCCTTTATCCATCAGCGCCTTCACGACCTGCAGTTGACCGCTCTGGGAGGCAAGCATCAACGCAGTCCAACCGGACTTGTCTCTGGCATTGACTTTGGCCCCCTTCGCGATGAGGCCCCTGACCGCAGCCACATCGCCGCGCATTGCCGCTGCGCCCAAGTCTTCATTAACTCCGGCAATGGCGCCGGTCGCCCACAGGGCCATGAGTGCCATAACGGATACCATCGTCGCCACCCTAAAGACTGCCCTGTTTTCGCCGTCCCGCGAGATGATCATTTCTGAACACCCTCCAGTATCAATTGATAATCATTGTGGCGTTAAGCCACTGCACAAGCCTGATGAACGAGGGCTGAATCTGTTGGAAATCTCCACATCTGGCGCAGTGTGAAGATTTTAGGGGCTTGAATATGGAAAGAAAAGAAAAATCCTCAAAAGTGCTGAAAATCTTCGATAGCAGGTTTGACCGTTAATTCTATTTTACCTGAAGCTCTGCAGGCAGGAGCGACAACATATAGACTGAGTCATGCTTCGCAGTAGAGGAAAAGCGAAATACTCAGGCGATTTTGAATCCCCCGCCACGTGGAGGGCGGAGTCGGGAGCGACTTAGTGTCAATACCGAATCGCTGTCGAAGATCCCAAAATCCCCACCGGCGCCTGCCTCTTTTGAAAAAGGGACTTCAGGCGCCAGCCTCGATGAGCGTACTTATACCCCGCAGCCCCTGAGAGGGGTTCGCGGAAGATTCGTCCGTCGATCCCCCTCTTTGAAAAGGCGGAATTGAAGGCGAATTCCCCTCTTTACTGACCCTTGGCGTCCTTTTTGGACTTCTTTTCGGCCCTTTTTTCCTTCACGGTTTTGGCGGGTTTTTTCTTGTTATCTTTCTTGGTATCCATACTTTTGCCCATGATGTTCACCTCCGTTCTTTCAGCAGGAGCAGGAAGCCTTGAGGAGGCGACGCGCTGAGAACACGTACCGCGCGGAAACGGGAAGACCCGGGAATGGGGTGTTTTGTCACCTCATATCCGTGTCTTCGCGGCCGGAACAGACACCCCTCGATTTCCTTGCATCGATAAAAAATCAAACCCTTCTTCTCGGCCAGTAAATAACAATCGGAAACATGCGGAAACATAAAGTATCTTATTCTGTGTTCCCGCGCCAGTTTATACTTTCATCGGTTCAGTTACAAGCGAGATTGGCGGGCGTTGTGGAGTTTGATTAAGGGAGGCCGTAGATTTTTATTCACCCGAGGGACAAAAAACCCCGCGAGGATAGACCGGAACCAAAAAGCGACAACCGGGCCACAGATGAAGGAGCAGCGCAGTGGATGACCACGGATAAAGATAATTGACGGGGCGCTTCTACTCGGCTTTTGGCGCAAGGCTCTGCACTGAAAGCACGTGGTGCGCTGGTGAGGGTAAGGGCTCAATCTGTGATGTTCGTGAAATCCGCGGTCTCCCGCATTGGCTTTTAAAGATTTAAACCACCAAAGATTTAAACCACGGATAACGCGGATGACCACGGATAAAGATAATTGACGGGGCGCTTCTACTCGGCTTTTGGCACAAGGCTCTGCACTGAAAGCTCGTGGTACGCTGGTGAGGGTAAGGGCTCAATCCGTGATGTTCGTGAAATCCGTGGTCATTGTCTTTTAGAGATTTAAATCACTAAAGATTGGCGTCCCGTGAACAGTTGCCCCTAACTTTACACTAATCCGGAAACTTAAGAACGACTTCCTCTTCATCGCCATCATGTCCCAGCTTGACTTCTAGCTCTATGCTGCTGTCCCGGATGCCGATCACAACAGAAGTCTTTCCTTTATCTCCTTCGATATGCGTAATCCCCTTTATCACATCGAAAACTTTCCGTCCGATCGCCGCCGGGGGCTTGGGCAGTTCAGATTCACGGTATTTTGCGGTAACCGAAATCCCACCGCCGGCGGTGCTGCGAAGAGAGATTTTTTTAGCGTTTCTGTCGATTCCATGCAAAACAGCCAGGGCAATCCATTTAAGGGCGCCGTCTTCGGAATCCTGCTCTTTGGTCAGACCCGCCATTTCACCGAGCAGATCGGTAGTTGCAAAGCAGTCGCAATGTTCCTGAACCTTCATGTGCAGCGTTCGTTTATCGAGCATAGTTCACCCCTCCTAAGAAAATCGTGAATAAGATCGTCGGAGGCGGGCCGTTGCCGCGATCCGATCTTCGTAAAGGTAATTATCCCCGACCTTAAATCCAGTCAGGCAGTCTGAATTTTGCTGAAATCAGCCACCCTGGAAAAAAGTCCCCGGATTCGGGTAAGCAGCGCAAGCCTGTTGCGCCGCACGGAGTCATCCTTGTCCATAACGAGTACGGAATCGAAGAAGGAATCGATCAGCGGTTTAAGTTGAGCCGTGGACTCGAGAGCTCCGGCAAAATCCGATTGGGCCAGACAGGCGCCGGCGGCCGATTCTGTCTCGACCAGCCCATTCAGGAGGAGTTGTTCCGCAGTACTTTTAAAAAGAGATTCATCGACAGGCGCCGTCTCGGGTTTCTTGATTATATTGGCCACACGCTTAAAGGCGGTCGCCATGGCGCCGAAGTCAGGCCTCGCGGTAAATTGGGCAAGCGCTTTGGTCCTGGCCACGGCATCGAGCAGATCGTCGATGCCGGCTGAGAGCGCCGCATCTATCACATCGGGGCTGAAGCCCTCCCCGCTCGCCAGGTAATTGTGAAGCCGTCCTTCAAAAAAGCCCAGGATATCCTGTTTTACATTTTCCGCGGGCTGTGAGAGTTTTTTCGAAAGCAGTACAAGCGCCCTGTCTATGATCGCACTGAGCGAAATCCGCAGAGGCGTTTCCAACACGATACGAATGATCCCCAGAGTCTGACGCCTCAGGGCAAACGGGTCGGCCGTACCGGTGGGAAGCATGCCGGCTCCGAAGCAGGCGGCAATGGTATCGATTTTGTCGGAGATACTTATAAGCGAGCCTTCGATTCGCGCGGGGATCGGCCCGCCCGAGCGATTCGGCAGGTAGTGTTCGTAGATAGCTTGTGCGACGGCTTCGGGCTCGCCCTGCAGCCGCGCGTAGGTCCTTCCCATCATTCCCTGAAGTTCGGGAAATTCGCTCACAACACCCGATACGAGATCGGCCTTGCACAGCAAAGCTGCACGGCGAACCTCAGCCACGCGCTCCGGTGCAACCCGCTCGGCAAGCGCTACGGCCAGCTCGCTGAAGCGCTCCATTTTTTCGTAGCTCGTTCCGATCTTGGAGTGGAAAACCACCCCCTTGAGCTGCTCGACCCGGTCGTCCAACCGCACCTTCTGATCTTCCCTGTAATAGAATCTTGCATCCTCGAGACGCGCCCTCACGACCCTCGCGTTGCCCGCCGCCACTACTGCAAAATCTCTGGGGATTACGTTGGAAATGGTGACAAAATACGGGAGCAGCGCCCCGTTTCCCTTCGTTATGGCAAAGTAGCGCTGGTGCTTCTTTATGACTGTGATCAGGAGTTCGGGGGGAAGTTCGAGATACTTGTCTTCGAACTGCCCGACGAGCGGCTGAGGGAACTCGACGAGTTCGGTTATTTCATCCAGAAGCTCATCGTCCGGGAGGATCTGCCCCCCGACCCCTTCGGCGGCCGCTTGCGCTCCCTGCCGAATGAGTTCCCTCCTTTCGGCTATGTCCAGGATAACGTGGTTTTTCCTGAGATTTTCACGATGGCTCTCCAGGTCTTTTACCTCGATCCATACGGGGCTCATGAAGCGATGGCCCATGGACATTTTCCCGGAACGCACCTGAGCGTATTCAAACTCAAGGACCTTTTGCCCGAGCAGGGCCACGATCCATTGTACCGGCCTGGCAAAAGTCACATTATAGGCCGACCAGCGCATGGATTTGGGAAAGGGAATCTTGGCAATGAATTCCGGAAGCATCTTCTCAATGAGTTCACTGGCCGCAAGACCGGCCTCATCTCGAAGGACGCACAAATATTCACCTTTGGGCGTCTGCTTTATCGTAATGTCTTCGACCCTTACGCCCTGCCCTTTCGCAAACCCTTCGGCAGCCCTGGTAGGCTTTCCATCAGCATCGTATGCTGCGCTCCTGGGCGGCCCGAGGACCTCCGTTGTTACAGGCCGCTGCGAAAGCGCCACATCCGGTACATTCAAAACCAGGCGGCGAGGCGTGCCGGCGACAATAGGATCGCCTCGCGCTATGCGGTTTTCATCCAGAAACCGGCTCATCCGCACAGACATCGATTCCAGAGCGGGCACGATGTAGCTTGCCGGTATCTCTTCGGTTCCAATCTCTAAATATAGAGTCTGCCCCATTGCCAAAGCCTCCTGAAACTCCATCACCGAGCCGGGGTGTGATATCTCACGCTTCGTGCGGTTAACTGCTGACAGCGCCTTTTTTCTTCAAAAGCGGGAATCCCAATTCCTCGCGCTGGGCGCAATAGGCCTGCGCAACAAGGCGCGCCATGTTCCTGACTCTGGCGATATAGTTGGTTCTCTCGGTTACGCTGATCGCCCCGCGCGCGTCCAGCAAATTGAACACGTGGGAGCATTTGAGCGTATAATCATAGCTCGGCAGGACCAGTCCACGCTCGTTCATGCGCAGCGATTCGGCCTCATACATGCCGAAGAGTTTCAGCAGCATGTCCACGTCGGCTTCTTCGAAATTATAGTGTGACCACTCCACCTCTCCCTGGTGATGCACATCGCCATAAGTGACGTTGCCGCTCCAGATGAGGTCATAGACGGAGTTGACACCCTGCAGGTACATCGCGATTCTCTCCAGGCCATAAGTCAGCTCCAGGCTGACCGGAGCCAGAGCAATCCCTCCGACCTGCTGAAAATAGGTGAACTGCGTTATCTCCATCCCATCGAGCCAAACTTCCCAGCCCAGACCCGAGGCGCCCAGTGTCGGCGATTCCCAGTCATCTTCTACAAAGCGGATATCGTGATCCAGAGGGTCGACCCCGAAGCTCTTGAGGCTCTCCAGATAGAGTCCCTGCGAATCGGCCGGAGAAGGCTTTAAAATGACCTGGTACTGATAATAATGCTGGAGCCGGTTTGGGTTCTCCCCGTAACGGCCGTCTGTAGGCCTCCGGGAAGGCTCGACGTAAGCCACACTATACGGCTCAGGCCCCAGCACTCTCAAAAAGGTGGCTGGATTGAACGTTCCTGCGCCGACTTCGAGGTCGTAGGGCTGCTGGATCACGCATCCCCTGTCGGACCAGAACTTATTGAGCGCAAGTATGAGTTCCTGAAATGTCATTTTTACTCCTCTCGGGTCAGGCATTACGGGTCAAAGCCCGGCTCGCGACCCGCGACTCTCGACTCGACCTTATAGCTCACTTCGCCAGGTTATCGATCAGGTCGATGCGCTTCTTATGACGGCCGCCCTCGAAGGGCTCCTTCATCCATTCGCGTACGATTTCCAGTGCAAGATCACGCCCGGTAAAACGCGACCCGAGACACAAAATGTTGCTGTCATTGTGGCGCCGGCTCATGCGCGCCCCGAACGGCTCGTATCCGTTCACCGCCCGCACCCCTGGGACCCTGTTGGCCGCCATGCACATACCGATCCCGCTGCCGCACACCAGGATGCCGCGTTCGGCCCGCCCGCTGCCCACCGCGCGCGCGACCAGAAACGCATAGGTGGGATAATCGACCGATTCGGGACCGTTTGTGCCAACGTCAACGACTTCGACACCTGCTTCCCTGAGAGTGGAAACCACAAGGTCCTTCAATTCCCACCCGGCGTGATCGGCGCCAATGTAAATTTTCATTGTAACTCCATACCCCGCCTCGCGCGTAGGCAGGCGGGCAATCGATGTCCTGACAGGCAGTCCCACCGCCGCGCCCGAACTCTATATGAAAAACAATCGCGCGAAAACCAAAAAATCACACACAAAGCTCTAAAGAGCGGGAGAATAGTTTTTCGGTTTAAAGATCCTCTGCCCCCCGGGGATTTTTTCTACACGCGCTTGCGCGTGCAGGCGAACGTCCGGGGCGACCCGATTCTTTTTGCCCTCGGCAACTCATGATGAAGGGCTTATAGCTTTTGCCCCCCATCCACGCTGACGTCCGCCACTGCATCCTCCCCGGCTTGAACGATTGGCGCTGCAAAAGCGGGATGCTCCTCGGGACTTTCGACCCTTATACGAAAACGAGATCTGCGAATGCAGGTAGAAACGACCATAGCCAAAACAACAAAAATAAGGATAAACTTCACGGGCCTGCTCATTCGCATGGAGTCACCTTTTCGGATTTTTTCTGATGCCGGTTTTTACGACGGTTCGCGATTCTCTTCGTGTTTTATGGAATATTATATATAAGCTGATCTTCAAGACTATGAAATATTCTCTATCGGCCTGTTTTTCACCAGGTATATATCATGCTTGCATGACATTGATCTTGGGAAGTGCGAGCAGGGCTTAGGCGGCAATTCTTGAATTCAGGGGTTCGTATGGTCGTCGGTTTCTTCCGAACTCCTGCGGCGTCTCTTTGCTGCAAACCAGATGTAATAAAAGATTAGAAAAGGGAAGGTTACATAGGCCCCTTCAAAGTCTCCCCTGTAAAGGCTTAGTGTGCCATAGACAATGATGCCGGACACAATTGCGAGCTGAATTATCGTTAGGGCCTTTTTCACGTACGCTCCACAAAAAAAACCCGCTTTTGGCGGGCTTCAAAAAAAATCTGTCCGGGGCCTGGGTAAAGCCCTCAAAAGATTTGTGCGTGCAGCGCTAAAAGCCGAATGGGTCCCAATCTGGCGTCATGCTGCAAACAGGCGGATAGATAAACCATGGCGCAACGGCAGTCAAGAATATTTTTTATATCAGATAAAAACTGACTGTTTTGAGAGGCGCCTGATACCGCGCGTTAAAATTCTACAGCACTTTTTATTTATTTTGCGACATCGCGAAGCTCAAAGAGGCTCGCGAGAAAGCAACAATTTCAATCCAATGAACCGGCTTAATGATGGACAATGCCGCTGAACCCGCACCGCGACCCCGATTGCCCCTGTTTCCGGCAGTGTGTTCGTCAGCCTCTTGGGCTTCGCCCTCGGATAAATATCCGGGCCACCCATCGGTTCACAATGGGGAATTTTTCGTATATTCCTGGAAATGTCAAACTCAGGGAGTCCCCCGGCAGAGCCGGAGGTTTACCCTGTTAATTAGCGGGGGCAAACCTATGGGCGGAAATATAAACAATCGCTATCTGCGCTATTCCATTAGAGGTCGCGTTGGTTTACAATGATTTTGTTAATTCGGACCTGTCAGATAAGGGGCTGTCAAACCTCTCTGCAGCACGTCGGTATCGGGCCACTGGTTCCTTGAATAGCTCTCATTAACGCGGCACTTCCTAACAGCGATCGATTTTCAGACTCAGGCGGAATTGCATTAAGGACAACCCGTAACTGTGAAAAGCCACTCAGAGAAGCACGAGGAAATAGCCGTGCGCATTGCCAATTCACTCGCCTTCAGGCTCTTCTGCCTGCTGCTGCTTGTCAGCGCAATTGTGTTTATTTCGCTGACGACTCTCATTATCCGGGCCAATACGCAACATGTTATGGAGGAAATAATCCTCTCGGCCAAACGCACCAACGAACTGCTCCTGCGATCCATGCGCCAGAGCATGTTGCTCAACCGGCTCGAAGACGTCGCACAGACGGTAAATACCCTGAGCAGCGCACCAGGGATTGACGGCATAAGAATTTACGGCAAAAAAGGAAGTGTCGTTTTCAGCACCGACACCCAGGAAATCGGACAAAAGTCCGACATGGACATCAAGGCCGAACAGTGCATCGTGTGCCACCGCGGCGAGAAGCCGCTCGACCATATCCCTGAAGAAGTTCGGTCTCGAATTTATAATTCTCCAAATGGCTACCGGGTCCTCGGAGTTTTAAAGACAGTTCGCAATGAGCCCGACTGCGCCGCGCCGAGCTGCCATCCGCCGCCTTCCAAACAACAAGTGTTGGGCGTGCTCGACTCCCAGTTCAACCTCTCGCAAGTGGACCGGAACATCCTCCACAGCCGCAACCTGATGATTCTCTACTCAATTTGCGCTATTCTGGTCATCGAGTTTTTCGCAGGGCTTTTCATAATGCGGATGGTTCACAGGCGAGTGGTAAGACTTGCCGAGGGCCCGCGCGAGGTCAAGAAGGGCAATCTGGATTTCAGCATCCAGGTCGAAGGAAACGACGAAATAACCGACCTGGCTAATTCATTTAACAGTATGGTAGCGAGCCTGAAACGTGCGGAAGCCGAAAACAAGGACATGTCCCGCAGCATGGTCAACGTCGCCAAAATGGCTTCCATGGGCAAGCTCGCAGCCACAGTGGCTCATGAAATCAATAACCCTCTGGGCGGGATTCTCACTTATGCCAAGCTGATCTCCCGGCAAGTCAGCGCGGGGCCCATGACGGAAGAAGAAAGAAAAGCAACCCTGGGCTACCTTGAAGAAGCTATCAGCGAAATCAAGCGTTGTGGAAATATCGTCAGGAATCTGCTGCATTTTTCCAAGAGTTCCGAATCTGTCATGGAGAGGGTTGACATTCACAATCTTATCGAGAAGAGTATTTCGATAACCAACCATCATTTCGAAATCAATGGGATCAGCACGGTAACTCATCTGGAGGCGAATGATCCCTACTTCGTCAGCAATGCAAACCAGATAGTGCAGGTGTTCATCGCGCTGTTCATGAACGCCGTGGACGCGATGCCCCGTGGCGGAGTTCTTACTATCACGACCCAGGATGTGCTTGACCCGGGCGCCATCCGCATTAGCGTCGCAGATAACGGTAAGGGTATTCCTCAGGAAATCAGGTCGAGTATATTCGAGCCGTTCTTCACGACAAAGGAGGACGGACATAGCGTAGGTCTTGGGCTGTCGATCGTTTACGGCATCATGATAAGACACCAAGGGAAAATTGAGATCGAATCGGAACCGGGACGGGGAACGACTTTTATCCTCACATTGCCGAGACAGATGAAATCGGAGAAAGAAGAGGAACCGATTTTAGCGGGGCCTGAAGTTTGGGTTTTGTGATAAGGTTTTCCGGGGCTCAGATTGCAAAACGCTTTGAATATGCCGGAGATTGAATAAAATGACAGATCAGGTGTCAATGCTCATTGTGGACGACGAGCGCTCGGTCCGCGAATCTCTAATGCACTGGTTCTTACCGGAGGGCTACCGTGTGGAGACCGCAGCCGGAGCGACGGAAGCGCTCGACAAAATGCGGGATTCAAGCTTCGACGTCGTGCTGCTCGATATTAAGATGCCCGGAATGGACGGTATCGAGCTTCAACAGCGCCTGAAGGAAATCGACAGCCAAATGGCGGTCATAATAATGACCGCTTACGCCACGGTGGACACTGCAGTACAGGCATTGAAGCAGGGCGCCTACGACTACATAACTAAACCCGTCGATCCGGACGACCTGAGCAGACTCATTCGTAACGCTGTCGTACAGCGCCGGCTTGTCCGAGAAAACCTCAGCCTCAAAGAAGGAATCCGGTCACTGATCTCCGTTGAGCAGATCGTCGGCGAAAGCCCCCAGATAAAGGAGATCCTCGAACTGATTCAAACCGTCGCCCAGACGGACGTTACGGTTATGATACAGGGCTATTCCGGTACCGGAAAAGAGCTTGTAGCCAGGGCGATCCACTTCAACAGCAATCGCAGGCATTTCCCGCTGATCGCCATCAACTGCGGCGCCTTGACCGATACGCTGGTGGAGAGCGAGCTTTTCGGCCACGAGAGAGGGGCCTTCACCGGTGCTCAGTATCAGCGCAAGGGCAAGCTCGAACTGGCTCACAAAGGCGCCATTTTCTTCGACGAAATAGGCAATATCGGCCCAAAGACTCAGATGGATTTGTTGCGTGTCATCGAAACAAAGCGATTCACGCGGCTTGGGGGCAACCAGGTCGTCGAAGCAGATTTCCGGATCATCTCCGCTACAAATAAGAACCTGGAGGATGCGGTTAAGGAAGGGACTTTCAGAGAAGACCTGTACTATCGATTGAACGTTTTCAACATCCAGTTGCCCTCTCTCAAAGAAAGGGCTTCAGACATCCCGCCGCTGGTGAACCATTTTGTGCGTAAGTTCGCCATAGCCATGAACAAGCCTTTCACGGGCGTTGACCCTCAGACGATGGAATGGCTGAAACAACAAGCGTGGCCCGGGAATGTCAGGGAGCTACAGAACGCGATTGAAAGAGCGGTCGTTGTGGGAAAGCCTCCTTTGATCACCTTGGCGGACCTTCCCTGCCCTACCGGCTGGCGGACGCCTGCAAATTTAGATACCGATGAGGTGCTGCCCCTTGCGGAGATCGAAAAGCGCCACATCCAACTGGCACTGAACAAGACCGGGGGCAACGTGTCGCTGGCCGCTCAGTTGCTCGAAGTTGACAGAGCAACGGTATACAACAAAGTCAAAAAATACTGCCTGAGCTATTAGAACATAGAGGTCCGGAATTGGTCATTTTCCATCTCTGCGATTTCTGGTTGCAGTTGATATTCGAAAATTCAGATTATTTATAATGATACTGGTGGTTTCCATTGAGTTCGGGGGTGAGCGCGAAATAAGGCGCCTGTGCGATCAACTCGAAGCCCGATTTCGTACAGATGTGAACGTTTTGAAGTGTGCGTTCGATTGCCGCGCTTTCTTCGATCTTGGCAGAAACCAGTACCACTCTTCCGCGATTGTCGAACGGCTGGAACAGGATCTTCCAACGACGGCTTCCAAGGTACTCGCCGTTACCGGATTGGATTTGTACATTCCCATCCTGACCTTCGTTTTCGGTGAGGCACGCTTAAACGGCCGATGCGCCCTTGTCAGTTCTTACCGCCTGGACAATAAATTCTACGGTCTGCCCAATAATCCCGCGCTTCTGCGGGAGCGCCTGCTCAAAGAGTCCATCCACGAGTTGGGCCACAGCTACGGTCTGCTCCACTGTCATAATCAGGAATGCGTCATGAAATCATCGACCTACGTGGAAGAAATCGATTTCAAAAGCAACTGGTTTTGTGAGAAATGCAGGGAACAATTAGTGAAAGAGTAATGGTTCAAGCATCAGTTTTCTTTCTACGCACCTTCGCCTCTTCACGTCGAAAATCCCCACCCCCGACAGATGCGAGGGGGGGGGACTTCCGGAACCGCTCACGCGAACGTTTACGTAAATATAGCCGTCACGGTATGCATCTCGTCAAATGATCCCGGAATCGTTTGATGGCAAACCTTCTGCGTTCAGGCAGTCTCAGCTTCCGCTGCCCACAGATCTTTCAGGTTATTGGCCCCAACAGCAGGTCTATCTGTCGCCAGCACCGGCAATCGATTGACCAGCCACCTGAACAGCCAGATCCCTATCGTCACCAGGGCCAGGGAAACCGTCACTTCCATCCAGCTCGGCCTGTAATGAGGGCTGACTTGCCAGTTCATCGCAATCATCGACACGTTGAACCGGTTGAGAACTATCCCGATCACGGTCCAGGCCCCGGTTATCCTCACCAGTTTTGCATTCCGGGTCCTCACTCCGATCACATACATAGCGCACGGCAGCGCGACAAAACCGATTATTTCCAACAGGTAAAGATGACCATAGGGTGTATTGAGCAAATCCCAATGACCGCCGTCGGACAGACCGATCAGCTTCAAAAAGAAGTAGACATAGAGCACGGCGGCAGCGGCTTTTCCAAGTCCGAGCGTCAGATCGTCGAGATTGAAATGCGAAGAAGACGAAAGTCTGTAAGCGAACAGTCTATGGGATAGCGCGCTTTCCACGATCACCATCGAAAGTCCGGCGATAATGCTCGAGATGAAGAAAAAAAGCGGCAGGTACATCGAATACCAAAGTGGGTGCAGTTTTGTCGGCGCTATCAGGAAAAGCGAACCGAGGCTGGATTGATGCAGAGTGCTGAGCACAACGCCCAGGATAGCCAACCACACGGTCATTCGACTCCAGAACCGCCTGGCTTTGTCCCATCCGAGCCACTCCCAGAAAGCGGGTACAAATTCGAGCACCTGTACGGTAAGGTAGGCGGAAACGCACATACCAACTTCGAAGAGCACCGAAGTAACGCCTCGGGGGAATATCATAATAAACGGCATACGCCACGGCTGGCCAAGGTCGAGAACGAGCCCGACAACGACAAGGATGTAACCCAGAAGGCCGGTCAGAATTGCAGGTCTTACCAAAGGCTCCCAGGCCTTCAGTCCGAACAGGTGCACCGTGGCTGCGAGGGTGTAGCCGCCCGCGGCCAGGGCCACCCCGGTCATAACGTCAAACCCGATCCACAGGCCCCAGGGGGTCGTCTGGCTCAGGTTCGTGACGGCGCCGAGTCCCTTGAACAGTCTTAGCACGATCAAAGCCAGCCCCGCCGCGACAATCACCCCGCTTATGAGATTGAACGGAGTGAACAATTTCTTAGGGTCACCTATCAGCAAATGTATTAGCTTTTTCATTGTCGATGTCCTCAACGTGAATCATGACGGCGCGGATGCTCTTCATGAGCCTCGCCCTTGCCGTGTGAAAAATAATGGAACCCGGCGAGCAGCGCGGGCCACAACAGCATCACAACCGGCACGGTCCCCATGGCGCCTGCCGTAAGTTCAGGGTAGTCCTTATCGCTAAGTTGAGGAAGACCAAGATTTTCGAACGGCGTACTCGCGAGGTAGAGCCAACTCGTGCCGCCCACCTCGTGTTCGCCGTAAATATGATGCACGTATGCATCCGGGGTGTCGTGAATGCGCTTCCTGCCCTCTTCGAGAAGTTCCGAGCGTCGTCCGAATTTCAGCGCCTCCACAGGGCACGCCTCGACGCAACCCGGCAGTTCGCCCTGCTTCTGTCGCTCAAAACAAAAAGTGCACTTTTTGATGAGCGGCGACGCCTTTGAATACTCGAACTTGGGAACGTTGAACGGGCAGGCCACCATGCAGTAGCGGCAACCCAGGCAGAGGTCGGCTCGATATGTAACTGCACCGTTGGTCCGCTTTTCCATGGCTTTTATGATGCACGCCGAAGAGCAGGCCGGCTCCACGCAGTGCATGCATTGCTGTTTTCTTGTAATCTCTACGCCTTTGTTTACCGTGTACTTGTTGACCACCGTGTACGCGGCGGGGGAAGTATCCCGGACTTCTTCGAGGACGGAATCGTCGTCGAAGGACCGTTCCGGCTTGGGCAATCCGTTTACCTTATTACACGCAGCTTCGCAGGAGCGGCATCCGACGCATAACGTGGTGTCCACAAGGACGCCCATCGCATCGTCTCTGTCCAATCGCCCGGCGACATCGACCGCCTGCGCAGGATTTGCGCCCAACAGAGCCATCGCGCCTCCCGCTCCGACAAGTTTTAGAAAACTGCGCCTGCTGCAGTTCCGGGAACCCTCCCCATCGGTTCTTGACCCAGTCACCTTTTTGCTCATTTGTCTTTCCTTATTATGTTTCCAGCCGGTTGAGACACGGATATGAGGTTTCGGCCGGGAAGTCGATCGGTTGCGCGAGGAAAAGAAGTGAGCTCGAAGATAGAGAGCGCCAGAGTGAAATGGATTCTTGCCCGACGAAAAAGCTATTCTTAGTGAGTAAGAACTCCCCGGCCAACAACACATGACCAGGATGGAATATCGTGCTCCCGGCAATCAGCCAGCTCGGCGTTACGCCTGTTCACAATTGCCTTCGGGGTCAGGAAATTCCACGCAAGCCCCAGTACGGGGATGCTCATTAAAATGCCGATTACAGGAAGAAAACTAACGCCGAGGACCATGAAACCAACTCCGACCACAATCAGAGCTACCGCGATAATAATGCCTGCTATTCTATCCGGAATGCTTATTGTCGTTTTCATAACTGACTCCTTCTTGTTGCCGCCGCTCAAGTCTTGAGGGCCAAAGGACCCACAATCTTTCGCGGCGGCGCGCGATTATTTTGTCAGGAAGAATTCTCTGGCGAGATCGTCCCATCCTTCGGGATCGACTGCTTTGGCGAAGCCTCGGACAGGCTCACCGCCGTCTGCGTACAGTGGGGCCGAACCTTGAGCCAGCCCGCGGTTGGCGAGGGTTTGTCGAACGTTTTCAAACCATTCCCCAACCATGTTGCTTGGAATCATATTTTTCAAATTGGAAGTCAGATTGGTGCTCTTGACTTTGAACAGCCATCCGTTGCCGTATGGATCTTCGAATGCCGCGCCAGGGGAGTTGGCTACAGCGTCGTTGACCGCCACAATTTCGCCTTCCACCGGAGAAAGCATGTGAATCACCCGGGAATCGGTCTTGAACCCCCAGCCCAAAAATCCCTGCTTCACCCGGGAACCCAATTTGGGCAAAGAAATCGAATCCGCCGAACCGAGAAGTCGCGCGGCGAAATCATCCATGCCCACCGTGACGGTGTCCATGTCCTCCACCCTCGCCCAGGCATGACCGGGATGGAACGTAACGTCTGCAGGCACAAGAAAACCCGCGAAGCGCGTGTTCACGATTGCCTTCGGGGTCAGGAAACGCCACGCAAGCCCCAGCACGGGGATGGCCACGAAAATGCCTATTACGGGAAGCAAACTAACCCCCAGGACCATGAAACCTACACCGACCACAATCAGGGCAACGGCGATAACCATGCCTGCTAATCTTTCCGAGATGCTTATTGTCTTTTTCATGACTGACTCCTTCTTCTTTTCTACACCGGTAAAGTCTTGAGAGCCAAAGGGCCCGTCAATCTTTCGCGGCGGTCCTCGATTACTTTGTAAGGAAAAATTCTCTGACCAGCTCGTCCCATCCTTCGGGATCGATCGCTTTCGCAAAGCCTCGGACAGGCTCGCCGCCGTCAGCATACAACGGCGCTAAAGCCGGAGCCGGTCCACGGTTGGCAAGGGTTTGGCGGATGTTTTCAAACCATTCCCCAACCATGCTGCTCGGAATCATGTTCTTCAAATTGGAAGTTAGATCGGTGCTCTTCACTTTGAACAGCCATCCATTGCCGTAAGGATCTTCAAAAGCTGCGCCGGGGGAGTTGGCCACGGCGTCGTTGACCGCCACAATTTCGCCTTCCACCGGAGAGAGCATGTGAATCACCCGGGAATCGGTCTTGAACCCCCAGCCCTGAAATCCCTGCTTCACCCGGGACCCCAATTTGGGTAAAGAAATCGAATCCGCCGAACCGAGAAGTCGTGCGGCGAAATCGTCCATACCTACCGTAACGGTGTCCGTGTCCTCCACCCTCGCCCAGGCGTGACCGGGATGGAACACAACGTCCGGGGGGACAAGGAAGCCGGCGAAGCGCTTAGCAAGAGTCCTGGCAACATCTCTGACTTCCATCTCAACTTTGGGACCGTTCAGCACACGCCAAAAGACGATAAAGCCGAATAGACCAAGCAGCGCGATAATGTACTCAGTCTGTCTTGCTTCTGCCATATGGGCTAAGATTCTCATGTAGTCCTCGCTCCTCATAACTTTAGTTGTTTACTGATGTTGCCTGTACCTATGTTCAAACATCGTGCCATTGTGGAAAATGAAGCACCCATGAGGGGAATATACTGATATATCAAGTTGTTATGAGGTGCGTCCCGAATGGGCGCCAAGCTGTTGTTCAGGGCTTGAAGGAGTGGGTGTAGAAATTATCGACACAACAGGGATAAGATCCGTTGAAAATTTCGAATCGCATGGAAAGACTGTAGAAATTTTCGACAAGCTGTCCTGGAAACCATGGTCAGAATCAATCCCGGCCGGCTTTTTCGAATGCGGGACAAGTTGAACAGTTCGACTGTGACTGTTTATACGAAGTTGCGTTCAAGACTGGGCGGGGATAAACCCCATAAGCGCTCAAATAAGCGACGTAAGTACTTGAATTTACTAGGGCAAGATTCGCAATTTTTTTAGCCCTTGCCCAATTTTAGTCGATGTCATAAGTGGCGGAATCTATAGAGAATTTAACAGTCCGAAATTCTCTATTTTCTGTAATTCTGCCCTAAATGCTTACGGTGGCTAACGCTTATTTGAGCGCTTATGGGGATAAACCCCGCCCCTACGGCATTATCGCACGGTTCTAACGTAGGGAAGGGGGAGCGCAGCGCTGTATGCCCTCCCGATCGACAACTCGCAAAATCCTGTAATCTGTTCGGGGGGCTAAGTTGATCTTTAGCGCCCAACTTGAACGCAACTTGGTATTAGGCGGGTTTCATTGAGAGCAGTCGGAAGGGAAGGAGCCGAAGATCCAGATTGAGCAGCGGTTTTTAGGGGAATTTGATTTCCAGGTTAATACCGTAGGGCAATTGAGCAGCAATCAGTTTGCAGGGGCGGTGATACGCAGATGCCGGGACGCAGTGATCTCCCCCCACTCCATCGCCCTCTCCATGCGCGTACTGGACAACCCTTTTTATGGTCCGGACGGGAGTGTTCCGTCTGACATCAGCTATTGCGGTGAAAAAACAGTGTTCCCTGGAATCAGCCACCCATCTTCTTTACGCGAACAGCCTGAGGTCCCTTGGCCCCCTGTTCGACTTCGAAGTTGACAACCTCGCCTTCCTGCAGACTCTTGAATCCCGCGCCTTCAATGGCGCTATGGTGGACAAAATATTCTTTTCCGGAATCATCCGCGATAAACCCATAGCCTTTCTGATCATTGAACCATTTTACTTTACCCTGCATCGACCCAAATTCCTTTTATACATTTATTTTCCTCAAAAACTTCTACTAAACTAAACATCTAACTCGAACATAGTTTCTAAATTCAAAAGTGCAAGATGGGTGAACAGACGGGGCGGAGATGGTCCATGCTTCACTATCCGCAATGTGTGCAGACCGGCAGGCAAACCCAAACCTTCGACGCTTCCGATCTCCACCGCTCCGCGAGGTTTTATTCGAGGTCAAAAAACATGCAAAATTCGCAGAAATTCTCAATTTTTGAGAGTTCTCTTTTCGGACCGGTAAATTTCATCCCGATTTCGGTGGCAACACTGTCTTTGATACGGCTGATCCTTACGACCACCGCCTGAAGCTCGTTTATGGAAGCCTCGTTCGGAAGACCGAACGTCAGGGAAAGTTTGGTCCCCTTCATCATGGGGAGTCGGCGCTGGTTTATGCTAACGCGGCATCCACCGCGGCTAATGTCCGTCAAGTCCGCTAAAAATGGGTCGATAGTATCGGAAACAACCAATTTAGTTTCAATGTTTACCCTGATCCTGCGATCTTTCCTGATCTGACGGACTTCCACCTCTCTGGGATACTCTATACTCATGACATCGGGCGCCAGGTACTTTAGGCATTGGCTCTGGAATATATAGAGATTGCCGTCGCTAAAATAGGAACATGAAAAGCCCTCATTGAGAACGGCTGCTACCCTTTCATTTATCCTTACAGTCGGCTCCGTAATCAGGATGTACTCGCCCACCCTTGCGCCTATTATCCTGGCTTTGGCAATGTGCGCTAAATTGGTAAGGGAGCGCACTACTATCCCTTCGTCTATCTTGAGGGGAATTCTTATTGGAACTTGTGAATGTTCGTCCAGGTCCCGTTTGCCGGTTTCGCCCTTGACCAGATTGTCCGGCATCGTTTCAAATAACCCGCGAAACCGCATGCTATTCCTTTCGGCATAATTGCCCGGCTGCCCTCCGGTCTTTGCCCGCAAGCCTGTCTCTCCACTGATCCGGGGCTATTTCAACCCAGATGTAACGTACTGTACATCGTCAAACACTTAGGGAAAATTAAGGGAAATTTTTGTCAGCGATCATCGCACTTGATTTTATGGGCCAGCAAAGAGGAACGCAACGCGGTACGGCCTGCCCGCTTTACTCCGAGTTCCGCAAGTTCGTGACAACCTTGCCCTCTCAGCCGCCAAAGCTTTTAGCGGCAACCCCTGCCGGAGCGTCCCACTGCCCAAACTAGGGCAGGATGCTCCCGCCTCAAGTGAATCCGGGGCCTGCCGTGCAGGCATAGCAATGGTTATCGACTGCGATGGGCGCCCCTTCCGAGGGCAGTTCGGCGAGTTCCGAGATGTGTTTTCGGATTTTAGAATGATGGAGTCCGGCCGCCAGATTGAAATCGCAGTCGTAGACAAAGCCCTGCCAATCGACCGAGATCATGGTGCGGCACATCAGGAGCGGGAGGGTGCATGGATTGAAGCTGTCTTCGAGCTTTTTGAGATAGGCGCCCAGGTTACCCGAACCCTCCAGCCAGGCGCGGAAGCGCCCGAGAGGAACGTTGGCAAAGGTAAACAGGTTGGTGAAGGTTAGGTCGTGTTTGAGCGCCAGGTCACCTTTGAACTTGCTTTCGGCCTGCGCCTGATCGGGGGGGAGAAAAGCCCCGGCCGGATTGGCCACCAGATCGAGGGTCAGCCCCGTGCCCTCCCTGCCGTATCCAAGCGCGTTTAGCAGCTTGAGCGCGGCGATGCTTTTCTCCCAGACTCCTGCGCCTCGCTGCGCATCGGTCTGGACAGGGCTTGTCGAGGGCAAAGAGGCCACTATCGATATTCGGTGGCGCCTGTAGAGTTCTCTCAGATCGGTAAATTCGGGACGCGCAATGGCAACCAGATTGGTCCGCACGATCAGCTTCGGCGTCAGGGGAGCAAGGCCCGTAATTAGCCGGGAAAGACCGGGCAGCAACTCCGGCAACCCCCCCGTGATATCGATGGTGCGGAAAGGCAGCCGGCGGGCGCAGGCGATGACCGCCTCGATTGTCTGAGCGTTCATGAGCTCCGGCCGTTCAGGCCCGGCCTCCAGATGACAGTGACGACAGGCGAGGTTGCACTTGAACCCCACGTTTATCTGCAAAGCGTTGGCTGTGGCCCGCCGCAATTCGAGTCCGTGATTTTCAAGCTTTTCCCTGAAGGTCATAACCAAACCTTTTGCAAGTCGAATTAGCGTCCATCCGGAAACACCGGACGAGATGTTACCACTTTCAGGCTCGGCTTCTTCGACGTCAAGATGTTTCGACCTGAATTTTTCGGCGTAGAAAAAGATTTTTCGTCCCGGCAACGAAATCGAGGGGTTCCCGCCTTCTTTTCTCCCCTTTTCTAAAGGGGGGAAAGAAGGACCGGGAACAGATGGCGGCAGCGGATGAAAAAGCTTGCATTCAAGTTGGTGGGGCTATTTATCAGCAGGTTCAATTTCAAGAACCGGTGTTTGCCACAGGTTTAGATAGGTCGTCACCGCCGCGATCACCATCGGGACCACGCCCAGTGCTATGAAGACCGCGTCACCGGGGAGGCGCGCCCATTCAATCATCTTCGCAAATTCCTGGTTCAGATAGTCGAGTCCACGCGCATGCCAATATCCGTGGCTCAGTACATCATAGAATTGCATAATGCCCCCGGGGAAAAGACTTCCGGCCAGCATCAGCGCCAAACCGGCATTCAAGCCCCAAAATGATACACGAACGTATCTTTCGGTGCGCGCCCACTGCGCGTCCGAGGAAACCTGGCGAAAGGCCAGGACCATCAGGGCAACCGCCTCCATGCCGAATGCGCCCATGAGCGCGGCATGGCCGTGATTCGGCGTGAGCATCGTGCCTATCTCGAAATAACTCACGATGGGCAGGTTGATCAAAAACCCGAAGACGCCGGCCCCGACGAAATTCCAGAACCCCACCGCCATAAGGAAATAGAAGGTCCATTTATGAGGAATGGAAACAGGCTTACCGTGGGGGTCTCGCCGGCCCCGTGTCAGTTTGATGAAATCCCAGGCATCCAGCGTGAGGAGCGTCAGAGGAACAACCTCCATAGCCGAGAATATGGAAGAGAGGGCAAGATTGACATTTGTCTGGCCGGTCCAATACCAGTGATGCCCGGTGCCGATAATTCCGGCGCCCAAAAATAGAATGGCGTCCAGGTAGATGATTCGTGTCGCGGTGAGGCGGGAAACCACGCCCAGTCTGTAAAAGATCACGGCTACCATTACCGTCACAAAAAGTTCGAAAAAGCCTTCGACCCAGAGATGGATGATCCAGAAGCGCCAGTTGTCAACGATGGAATATTCTGTTGTGCTGCCGAAAAAGAAAGCCGGCAGGTAGAAAATCGGAATCGTCAGGGCCGAGAGCATAAAAAGCCAGGAGATCTCCTTGCGTTCAGGGTCGCGCATGGCAGAGGCAAGCCCTCGAAACAGCAGAAAGGCCCAGAGCACCAGTCCCAGTGCGAGCAAGACCTGCCAGCCCCGGCCGAGGTCGAGGTATTCCCACCCCTGGTGTCCGAACCAGAACCAGAGGTCGCCGAGGAGTTGATTTATGCCGAGGAATTCCCCCAGAAGACTCCCTGCCACAACCGCCACCAAGGCCCAAAACAGCAGGTTGATTCCGAACACCTGCCCCTTGGGTTCCGTTTCCCCCAGGGCGCGGGTCAGAAGCAAACCACCGCCTACGTAGGAGGTTGCAATCCAGAAAAGGGCCAACTGCAGATGCCAGGTGCGCAAAATATTACTAGGAAATACCTGGTTGAGGTCGATTCCGTAAAAGCTCCCCGGTTCGGCCCGGAAGTGCGCGGTGGCCCCGCCCACCAGGACCTGCGCCAGGAAAAGAAGCGCCACCACGAGGAAATACTTGATGGTCGCTTTCTGGCTTTCACTTCCTGTGCCGGGCAGCATGTGAGGATGGATGGCTGGGGCCGATCCCTTCCAGCCCAGATAGTCGAATTTGCCGAAAGCAAACAATACCAGTCCCGTGCCCACCAGGAGTGTGATCAGGCTGATGGCGCTCCACAGAACGGCGTCGCCCGAAGGGGTATTGCCCACCAGCTTGTCGTATGGAAAATTGTTGGTGTAGGTTTGGGAGTTGCCGGGACGATTGGCAACCGAAGCCCAGGCTGCCCAGGCAAAAAATGAGGTCAGTTGTTTCAGTTCCTTGGGATCGCTGATATATTTCTTCTTTAAGCCGCCGTTTAGGGCAGGTCGTGAAAAGTAGTCGGCCCAGTTGGTTATCTGCTTTTGGAAGGAAGCCGCTTCCGGTCCCGTGAAGACCAGCGTTTTGCTTGCAGGGTCGTAGCGATTCTGTTTCAGGAGGAGCCGTACTTCCTCCTCGACCGTCCCCTGTTCTCCACGGGTCAATTGGTTCATGGGGCGGCCGAAGAGTTTTTGGGATTGGGCTTCGGCGGCATCGACGCCGAGGGTGTGCAGGTAGGCGGCGGAAAAATCAGGTCCGAGGTAGGCCCCGTGTCCCCATACAGTGCCGTTTTCCATGAGTCCATATTTGAGAAATACTTCTTGCCCCCCCATGATATCCTGCCCGGTGAGCAAGATGTCCCCCGAAGAGGACACAACTTTTTCGGGAATGGGCGGAGCGTCGCGGTAGGCAAGCACTGACACAAAGATCAGGACTGTAAAACCGATCAACATCGTAATAACGACCGCTCGCCTCCACCAAGGCGATAATTCCTGCACCGCTTTGTCTTCGGGCGTCATACCTTCTCTCCTCCCATTCACAGGTTCATCTTTGTCTGTAGGCACTCTGAGGCGAGCAAAGCATCCAGGGCGTCCTCATTATCGAGGGAATCGCCCCGGAATGCTGATACGATTAACCCAGTATAGCTTTAAGGTCTTCGTCCGGTGTCGTGATCGGCTTGATGTCGAAGGTTTTCACCAGCACGTCAAGTACTGCAGGGGTCAGAAACGCAGGGAGAGACGGGCCGAGCCTGATGTTCTTTATTCCCAGGTGGAGCAGAGTGAGCAGAATGGCCACCGCTTTCTGCTCGTACCACGATAGGATCATCGAGAGCGGCAGGTCGTTTACCCCGATATCGAAGGCTTTGGCCAGGGCCACGGCAATCTGGATCGCCGAATAGGCGTCGTTGCACTGGCCGATGTCCATCAGGCGCGGAAGCCCTCCGATGGTGCCCAGGTCCTTGTCGAAGAAGCGGTATTTTCCGCATGCAAGGGTCAGGACGATGCAGTCTTTGGGGACTTTTTCCACAAACTCGGTGTAGTAGTTGCGCCCGGGTTTTGCCCCGTCACAGCCGGCCACAAGGAAGAAATGGCGGATTTGCTTGCCCTTCACCGCGTCGATCACCTTGTCTGCAACCCCGAGCACGGTATTGCGTGCAAAACCGACCATTACGCTCTTCCCGTTGGAATCTTCCGTAAAGCCGGGAAGCGCCAGCGCCTTTGCGATTACCGGAGAAAAGTCGCCGGTTTCGATGTGCTGCACGCCCGGCCACCGGACGCATCCGCACGTAAAAAGATTATCCGAGTACACCTGTGCCGGCCTCTGGATGCAGTTGGTGGTCATCAGGATTGCACCCGGGAAGGCTGGGAATTCTTTTTGCTGGTTCTGCCAGGCCGTCCCGTAATGGCCGAAGAAATGAGGGTATTTCTTGAGCTGCGGGTAGCCATGAGTGGGAAGCATCTCGCCGTGTGTATAGATGTAGATCCCTTTGCCCTCGGTTTGCTTAAGAAGTCCGTCCAGGTCTTTGAGGTCGTGACCCGAGATGAGAATGGCCTTGCCTTTCTTGTGCCCGAGCGGGACCGTGGTCGGAACGGGATGGCCGTAGTTGCCGGTGTTTCCTGCATCGAGCAGTTCCATGGCCCGCAGGTTCACCTCGCCGCACTTGAGAACAAGCCCGATCCAGTCGTTTAGGCCGATGTCATTTTTGGTCAGTGCCGTAAGGGCATCGTGAACGAATGCGTAGACGGCGTCATCTTCCTGGCCCAAAATCTGGGCATGGTCCGCATAAGCGGCTATGCCCTTGAGACCGAACAGCAGCGTATGTTTGAGCGACTGGATATCGGGATTTTCATTCGTGTCCGCTTTGAGTCCCACTGTGGCTGCCTGGGAGAGCAGCCCCTCGATCGTCTGCGCGGGCGCAAAGGTTACCGCCGGGGCCGCAAAGCCGGTCTTGCCGCCTGCCGCGGAGACTTTCTTCTTGAGATCTTCCCGCAGTTTGACGGTGCGGGCAATCACTTCGAGAAAATACTTCTCGTCGAAATTTACGTTGGTGAGGGTCGAAAAGAGAGATTTGACGGTAAAGACATTCACTGCCTTGTCGGTGATTCCCACTCGACGGCCTTCAGCCGCCACCATGGCAAGCCCTTTGAGAGCATAAATCAGCAGGTCCTGCAAATCAGCGACTTCAGGCTGCTTCCCGCATACGCCGATCTTGGTGCAACCTTCACCTTTTGCCGTTTGTTCGCACTGATAACAAAACATTTGAATCTCCTTTGTCAGATTAAATTTTCATCTAATTATAACTTGTATTCTATTGAGCCACCGAGGCTCAGCCTTGTTCACTTGCCGAGCAGTCTACACGAAGGCCCGGAGAAGAACATTGACTCAAGTCAAGAGGAACAGATTCCGCGCGATTTTTTGTGCGGAGTTCTCACGTTAAAACATATCCTGAAGGTTCATGGGGTCCTTGATTTCTATTGCGGGCTCACCCATGAGCTTCTTCCCGCCCCTGTCGTCCAGGTATTTGGTCATCTCGAGCGGGACCTTCATGGGTTCATCGATGCCGGCCTTGGCCAGGATCTGTCTCAGAAACGCCTCGGACTTCACGGCAAATGCGATGGCGTCGCCGAGCACGCGCATGGCTTCAGGCGGGTTGTGAAAGCCGACCGAATTTTCGGCCCCGATAAAAACGGTGCGATAGAACGCCTCTTCGTAGAAATCCACGGCCTTCTTGTAGAGTTCCTCGTCAATTGGTTTTCCTTCTTCCCTGGCCTTGTGGACGGTTTCGAACATCTTGGCCGCAGTCGCCGTGGCGTATCCGGCGCGCAGCATAAGAGAGACGGTCCTGTCCTGGATCTCGACCACCCGCTCCTTGAGCCACTCGGGACCCTCGGCATGGCACTGGGCGCACGCCCGCATATCGTTTTTGAGAGGGCTCATGACGCGATGATCTGAAATCTTGTGCACCCCCACCCTCGTGTAGGGCATGTGGCAGTCGGCGCAAGCGGCCCCGGCCTTCCAGTGTATGCTGTGGTTCGAGAAGAGTTCGAATTCGGGGTGGCGGATGAAGGCCAGTTTGAAACCGGTCACCGTCTGCTTCCACTCCCTGTACGAGTCGTCACTGCGCAGTTTCTTGATGATGTTCTCAATGGTGATGTCTCCCCACTTGCTGCCCTGCCAGGGAAAGTAGACATCAATGGAGTGCATTTCTTTGTCCTTGGCGATGCTGTAGGTTACGTGGCACTGAGCGCAAACGGCAGTACGCATCTCCTGGCGGGAAAGCTTGCCGGGGTCGACGTTCATCGCATCCAGTGCTTTCACCAGAGTGAAACCCCTCGAGATCTTCAGAGACATGTCCTTGTTGTCATGACAGTCGATGCATGCGACGCCAAGGGTTTTATCCTTTTCGGGGATTTTTGCGAGGACATCGTTGTATGGCAGCCTGTAGTAATCCAACCCCATTTCTTTCTGGAGCTTCGGCGCATAGGGCGTCTTGCAGGTTAAACATACGCCGCCGGATTTCAGCCGCGATGAATCCACGGCCAGTTGGTCTCGTATCATATTGGCGTGGCCCCTTGGCTCGTTGTATTCCACACCGAAGCCCCAACCACTGAACAGCAGGGCCATGTAAGGGTACTCGGCCAACCTGTCGTAAGTCGGCCGATCGGCGTCGAAACCTCTTTTGTACTTGCTCTTGCCCGCAGGCTCCGGCTCTTCCGTCTTTTTCCAGAGGTTGTACTCGTCCGGGTAGGCCTTGCCCCAGATTTCCGGGTCGATTTCACCGTCGGGAATAGTGACGGTCTTGACCGGCTCGGGCTTTGGCGGCTGGCATCCGCACAATGCGAGCCCGAAAAAGATAAAAACCGGGAACAGGAAACCAATGAGAATACCCCGCCCAATTGTGACTTTCCTGGATTTCATCAGCATAGTACTCCCCCCGCTTTACTCTCTTATTTTGTTGGAAAAACCCTTATCTTGTCGCTATGGAACCGCTTCTCACATGCATTAACCGGCGATGGCAGCTCCAGCACTGGCGCTTGTTATCGATCATTTCAACTGAAGTTTCATGACAGCGGATGCAGTTGGACTGCAAGACGTGTTGCGCATGATCCGAAGCCTCGATGAGTTCGGGAACTCTTCCGGAATAAAAAACCACCATATCCTTCAAGCCGTCCAGGGATTTCCAGATGTAGTGTGCAGCAACGTTCTCATGAGGAAGATGGCAGTCGACACAGTTTATCCCGCGGTGCGCTCCTTCGTGAAACCAGGCTTCATACTCCCCCTCCATGACATGGCATGAAGCGCAAAAGTCCGGCATTTCGGATTTGGCCAACAACCTCGGGGGCCCCAGCATGAGGAAGATTCCCAAAGCCAGGCCGATCGACGCAATTACCAGGAGATACTTAAGGTTCCGCAGTCTGGCCAACGCCATTTACTCACCTCGTTTTAGCTGCTCCGCGTCGTGCAGAAAAGTTTTGGCTGCGCAGGTAGGACCTGAGAGCTGCTTTGCTCAGCGCATGGCCCGTAAGATATGCATCTCCAAACCAATTGGTACAATTTTGCATGAATATTTTTTGGACAACGTTTTTTAGAGACAAATATGTAACATGAATGAAGATGCTCATAATGATGGCAAGAACCAAAAAAATCATCGCATCCTCCTTTGCACATCCAGGATACCGGGAAAAAGGAGGGTCTGCTTTGACTTATGTCAAGTCGGGTAAATTTTTTCAGGGGTGAGGCGTACCACGTCCGATTAAGCGTCGTTCTAAAGCGGACCTCGACAGACAAGAGAGCAAACATAGCGTCATGGAGCCAGGACGCCATGACAGGAGATACGCCGGCGTCGAGGCGGGATGGGTATTGAAGGCTTGGCTTGACACTAGGAACCCGTCACGTTATAGGTGATAGATGATCGTTCGCTTTCGACACAAGGGGTTAGAGCGACTGTTCACGAGGGGGGACACAAGCGGGGTGTCCGCGCAGCATGTGCGAAAACTTCAGCAGGTGCTTGCCTTTCTGAACGTCAGCCAGGACCCCGCCGAGATGAATCTGCCCGGGTTTCGGCTCCATCCGTTGAAAGGCGAGCGCAAAGGACAATGGGCGGTGTCCATAACGGGTAATTTGCGGATCGTGTTTGAATTCGAGGGCGAGAACGCCACAAACGTCGATCTTCTCGATTACCACTGACCGCCGGAAAGGAAGGAACCCATGAAGATGCACAACCCGCCGCACCCCGGCGAGATCATCCGCGAACAGTGCATTGAGCCGCTTGGATTGACGATCACCGCGGCGGCCAAGGGGCTCGGCGTAACGCGCAAGGCGCTGTCCGAGCTGGTGAACGGGCATAGCGGCGTATCGCCGGAAATGGCGATACGCCTGTCCAAGGCCTTCGGGGGCAATCCGGAGACCTGGCTGCGCCTGCAATTGCAATATGATCTTTGGCACGCCGAACAGCGCGCAGGCAGCATCAAGGTGACGCGTTTCGCGGAGCACGCGCCGGCGTAGCCTGCGCATTGATTAAGAGATGAGATTATGGAAAAATTCCATGGCACAATCGGCGAATTGAAAGCTGCTGTCTCCAATTGCAATCTTACGGGCGAGTGGCTCGAGAACTCTCAAGCGAATATTTATAACTTTCGCGCTAGAACAGGTGAGATTCTGAACTGGTGGCCTTCGAAAGGAACCCTTCAATTCCAAGGTAAAAACCAAAATCAGTTCGAGACCGCGCTCAGTATGCAGCTTGGCAACCCAATACCGCCGGCAGCAACTACGGTGACATCATCCGCAAAGATTTTCATTGTTCATGGACATGATCGCGAAGCACGCGATCAATTGGAATTAATCCTCATGCGGCTTGGGCTGCAACCTTTTATCCTTCAAAACGCTGATGGAGGGAGTAGGACTATTATTGAAGCGTTAGAACAGAATATCTATGGAGAAGCTGCTTTTGGCATTGTACTATTGACACCTGATGACTACGGATATCCCAAGAGTGGGACAGAAGCCGACCGACAGCCGCGTGCACGCCAGAACGCTATCCTCGAAATGGGAATGGTTATGGCCTCACTCTCTCGTAGTCGAATGGTAATCTTAAAAAAAGGCGCGTTGGAAATGCCTTCCGATGCGGCGGGTATTCTTTACATTGAGTTCAATGACCATGTCCGCGAGATCGTTCCCAAACTGGCACAGCGGCTACAGGCAGCTGGTTTTGATATTGACCCACAAAAAATAGCGGCAGCATCAGCATGACGGCTAAAAACTGAGCCATGGCCATGCCATAGATCACGGGCAAAATAGGGCATGAAAATAGGTTACGCCTTGCGTCTCCGCTGAAGACCAAATCCCAGACCTGCAATTGACGGCTTTGAAGCAAGCAGGGTGTGGTAAGATATTTACCGACAAGGCCACGGGTACGAACACCAAGCGGCCAGCACTGGAAAAATGCCTTAAGGCTCTCAAGGCCGGTGACATGCTGACGGTCTGGAAGCTTGACCGGCTGGGCCGGTCGTTGCGTGACCTCATAGCCTTGTTGGATGACCTGAAAGCGCGGGGCGTGGCCTTCCAGTCGATAACTGAGGCTATCGACACGGAAACGCCCACGGGCCGCGCCATGTGGCAAATGGTCGGCATTCTCGCGGAGCTTGAATGGTCGTTGATCCAAGAACGGACAAAAGCGGGCAGCGCGGCGGCTGTGGCTCGTGGGGTGCGGATGGGGCTCAAGCGGTTACTGACCGCGCAACAGGTCGCCCACGCCCGCAAACTGATAGAGCAGGGGGAAGGCCCCGACAATGTGGCCCAATCGCTCAACGTCTCGCGGCGAACGCTATACAGGGCTTCAGCGGCTCCAAGTCCTTGCCAAAGGGATAATTATTAACTGGACACTTTTGTGTGCATGCCAAAATAAATACCAGCCAAAACAGTTTATTATCTAGAAGGATAAAGAAAGTGACAAATGAAGAGACGTTTATAAAGAAAATTGAGAGAAATATAGATGATGGGTTTAATCTTTGTCATAAACGCCCTATACTAGCGGCATTCATTATTATGACTATCTTAATTTGGATGGGGTTTCAGTGGTATAGTGCGCATGAACTGGCCGTTAAGAACGATGAACTGAAGGATGAAAACACAAAGTTAGAAAAACAAATAGCTCCATTTAGGGCTGCTGCTGCTATATGGTTTCCTGGCGACATAGAGTCTGGAATGATAAAACTTGCTGATAAAATAACAAAATTGGAGAATGATATTGAACTTCAACGTCGATATGCTGACATAGCTAAATATGACTTTTATGGATCTACGATTGTTGGATCAATTGGGACTGGCGGTCCTCTTGCCGGATGGAGTAAACAATATATTAAAGACACTAGTGGTGGTCAAATGCACATCACATGTACTCAAGAAGCTATCGACACTTACTTGAATGTTATAGAAACAAATCCTGACTTTCCTTATCCTTATTATATTATTTCTATGTGTTATCAAACAGCATCTAAGAAAGAAGAATGGAGAGAATACGCCACTAAAGGCGTGGCTATTTTAGAACAAATTGTTAAAGTTCCCGGTCACGTGTCTGCCCATGACCAATGTCTTAATAAGCTTAAAGAAATGTTGGCTAAAACTCCGGAGAAAAAGTAATCGCAAAGTGTTTTCGGTCGTTCGTCATTTTTGTCCAGTTTCCGGGTTTTTCACAGGGCGCAAACCCGCGCCAATCCTCAAGTGTGTTTTTAGAATATGGACAATATACAACACTGTACGTAATGAGAGCGTGTTTTTCTAGTGATGATGGGGTCTTATCGGAAGTCTGCTCTTAACTATTGGCTTCCCCATATCTATCTGATTTTCCATCTTTGCAGACTCCCTGATCTTTTCTCGGTGTATCAGTATATCTGATCCGAATCTTTCCTTGCCAGAGTTATTTTTGCCCGCGAGGCCCCAATTGGGGCCGTTGCGGTTGCGCCTCTGCATTGCGCAATTATGTTCACGCCGCGCGTCGACGTAGAGCCGATAACAAAAATGGGCACAGTCAGCAAAGGGGGGTGAGGGAGAAAAGATCACGTAGCTCTACCCGCTCCGGCCAACAGCCTCACAGCGTTCTCGTCTATCCGAGCGCGGCGGGCTGGAGGCTGTCGGCCTGAAACCTCAATTGCTCGATTCGCCACTACATCGAGAGCTTTTCCGCAATTTTGCGCATCTGCACTCCGTGCACCAGGGATGCTCCACCGCGTATGGCGTTTGTCACATGGACCGCCTCGGTCATCTCGTCCAGATTTGAGCCCTTCTCCAGGCAGGCCACGGTATAGGCATCGATACAGTAAGGGCACTGAACGGCGTGCGCCACGGCCAGGGCGATCAACGCCTTTTCGCGCTCCGTCAGTGCTCCCTCGGCGAAGACCGCGCCATAGTAGTCGAAAAATTTCTTAGCCAGTTCCGGCGCATTTTTGCCAATTTCTTCGAATTTTGCCAAGTCTTTCGGATCGTAGTAGGTTTCCATTCGTCTATTCTCCTTAGGTGAGTAATACGGAGTTGCGTTCTAATCGAGTGCTAACGATCAACCTTGGCCCCGCGAAATACATGACAGGATTTTGCGAATTGTCGATCGGGAGGGCGTACAGCGCTGCGCTCCCCCTCCCCTACGAAAGAACCGTGCGACAATGTACCAACCAAGAAAGCCCGCGCGGGCGGCGCGGGCTTTCTGTTTTTTTAAGATCGGTCTTTATTCCAACTGCCGGTATACATCTTGTGCCGATATACATCTCGAAACCTCCGGATGAGACACCGGCAGTTTCCGGACAAAAACAAACTAATTCGTCGCATGGAGCGTGGAGTTATGCCCCTACTTCTTCCTTGACCGAAATGGCTACTTTGTAGAGCACGGTCAGAACGAAGAAACCGGTTGCCCATATCCCGAGCGCGATCATCAGCTCGGGGATGCTCGGCGCGTATTCGCGAACCTGGTCGAACGGGTTTGGAATGAAACCGGCCACGACCAACCCAATGCCTTTTTCGATGTACATGGAGAAAAAGACGCAGGCGGCTGCGGCCAGGAGCATTTTTTCGTTCTTGCGTGTATTCGGGTGGAGAAGCAGCCCAGCCCCGGCTATGGCCAGTATGGTAAAAAGCCACATGAACGGAACCAGGTTGTGATGCCCATCAAGGCCTACGAAGAGGTACTTGAGCGCGTCCATCTCGCCGGGAATATTGCTGTAAAACGCCGTGAAGAATTCGAGGCCGACGAAGAAAAGGCTTATCAGCATGGCATAAGTCATGATCGTCGTCAGCTTGTCTATGGCTTCCTTACCGGGGTCGAATTTGGAGTATTTTTTCACTATGTACGAAAGCATGATCAACAGGGCAGGACCCGCGCAGAAGGCGGAGGCAAGAAAGCGGGCGGCCATGATTGCGGTCAGCCAGTAGTGCCTTGCGGGAAGACCGGCATAGAGGAAGGCTGTGACCGTGTGAATGCTGAATGCCCAGGGTATCGAAAGGTAGATGAGCGGCTTTACCCACTTTGGATAATGTGTCCCCTTGCGTTCGGCCTCAAGCACGTTCCAGCCGATAAACAGGTTTAGCAGAAGGTAGCCGTTCAAAACGATCATGTCCCAGAAAAGGATCGAATTGGGCCTCGGATAGAGGATAATGTTCAAAAGGCGCATCGGCTTTCCAAGATCGACTATGACAAACAGAAGACACATGGTGACCGAAGCTATGGCGAGAAATTCGCCCAGAATGGTGATTTTTCCGAACGACTTCACGTCGTGCAGGTAATAGGGAAGCACGACCATGACCGCCGAGGCTGCCACGCCGACCAGGAAAGTCATCTGCGCAATGTAGATTCCCCAGGAAACGTCCCTGCTCAAACCCGTGATCGTAAGACCCCGGTTCCACTGCGTGAGGTAAGCCGCGAAACCAAGTCCCATAAAGACGAGCAGGACCCCCAGCAGCTTGTAGTATCGTGTGCTTCCAGTAAGTGCTCTCTCAAGCATTTCCCACCCCTTGTGAGTTTCAAGTTTCGAGTTTTTAGTTTTGAGCAACTAAGAACTGAAAGCTGAAAACTCCTCTAGATTATGTAGTAAACGCCGGGATTGGTCCCGAGCTCGGGTTTGCGCCTCAACGAAAATTGGGAGGCAAGGGCCTTTCGAACATCGGAGTTCGGGTCTTCGAGATCTCCGAAGGAGAGGGCCTTGCATTTGCATGCCTCAACGCAGGCCGGGATTTTCCCGGCATCGAGCCGTTCCTCGCAAAAATTGCACTTCTCGACAACCCCGCGCTCCCTGGTGGGAAAAGTTGTGTTGAGTTCCGTCTTGATATAAGGACGCGGGTCTCTGAAATTGAAGCTTCTTGCGCCGTAGGGGCAACCGGCCATACAGTAGCGGCAGCCGATGCAGCGGTGATAGTCCATCACGGTAATTCCGTCTGCCCTCTTAAAGGTAGCCTTGGTAGGGCAAACGCGGGTGCAGGGGGCATTTGTGCAGTGATTGCAAAGAACCATGAAGGGCTTTTCCTTTATTTCTTCGGGTTCCATGCCGCTTTCCTGCCCGGGGAAGACGTTTTCATACTTTTCGTCCCAGATCCACTTGATTTCTTCTTTTTGAGTACCGATATCCGGAACATTGTGAGTCACGTGGCAGGCCAGAACGCATTCTTTGCAGCCCGGTTTCCCTTTTTCCCAGCACTTCTTCATGTCGATCGCCATGGCCCATCTTTTGGCGGTGAGCCCCTGGACATTTGGCACGAATTTGGGCTCCTGCGCTGTGGCAACCGCATCCAGCACCTTAAGGGAACTAAACCCCAGCGCGCACAGGCCTCCGATCTTCAGAAAATTCCTTCTGCCAGTTTCCATTTAATTATTCTCCTTTGGAGCAATGTGACAATTCCAGCAGTAGGGGTCGGACCCGTGCTCCAGCCCGGCATAGTCATGACACTTGTCACAGAATTGGGACTTGTTCGAGTGGCACTTCATGCACTCGTTCTGAAGACTCATTTCATAGGTCTTGCCGTCGCTTGCCACATACATTCGCATGTTATCCCGGACCACCTGGGTCCTCCACTCGTTCAGCAGCTTCATATGCGCGGTGATCATTTCTCCCTTGGGCAACACGCACTGCTTGTGAACCATCTGGCTGATGACCGGGGTATCGAGCTTCGGCTCCGGCGCGGGAGCAGCCTTGCCGTGATTGAACCAGACCGGGAAGGTCACTAAAACGATGAATATGACCAGGCCGATAAGGATATTCTTTCCATCATATATCTTCATTCTCAGTATCCTCCATTCCGGGCAGAGGCTCGCTGCGAAGGTCGGTGGTCCTCTCAGTCTCGCCTTCCATCACCAGGGCGTTGCCAACCAGTTCGTGAACTCCGTAGACGGTAACATCCGGGACCCAGTAATTCATCGAGGCGGTAAGCACGGCGCGGTCGATTGCGCAGATGGTCACAAGGGCGTTTACCCCTGACTTCTCGTGTACGTGGCTCACCGCGTTGGCCCTGGGCAACCCGCCCCGCATTCTCATTTCCATGAACTCGTCATTGTTTAAACCCGATCCCGACCCGCAGCAGAAGGTCTGCTCCCGGATGGTGTTGGGCGGCATTTCATGGAAGTTATTGCAAACGTTTTTGATCACGTAGCGCGGCTCTTCGAAAAAGCCCATGCCGCGCGCAGGGTTGCACGAGTCATGGTAGGTCGTTATCAGGTTGTCGTTGCGGCTTGGATCGAGTTTTAGCTTGCCGTTTTTGATCAGGTCCGCGGTAAATTCGACAATGTGTATCATCTTGGTGGAGGCGGCGTTGTCGAATTTCGTGCCCGTAATGGGGGAGACGGGCACTTCGAGAAAATCGGCGGGGCCGTTCATCGTATCCATGTACTGGTTTATGACCCGCCACATGTGGCCGCACTCGCCGCCGATGATGTATTTTACGCCCAGCCTTTTGGCCTCGGCATACATCTTGGAGTTCAGGCGCTTCATCATCTCGTGGGAGGTGAACATGCCGAAGTTTCCACCCTCGGAGGCGTAGGTGCTCCAGGTGTAGTCGAGTCCGATCTCGTGGAAAAGCATCAGGTACCCCATAAGGGTGTAAGTCCCGGGGTCTGCGAAAACGTCGCCCGAGGGGGTGATGAAAAGAATTTCAGCCCCCTTGCGGTTGAAAGTCGGCTCGCATCTGATCCCGTTTACGGCCTCGATTTCATCTACGAAAAACTCGATCATGTCCTTGAAGGCGTGCGGCTGAATCCCAAGGTGGTTCCCGTTATTGTAGCAGTTGGCTACGGGGCCGACGACCCAGTCGATGTTGAGGCCGACCAGGTTCAACAGTTCACGGCCCATCATCGTCACCTCTGCCGTATCGATCCCGTAAGGGCAGAAAAGCGAGCAACGGCGGCATTCGGTGCACTGAAAAAAGTACATGAACCACTCTTTCAGCACATCTTCGGTAAGTTCGCGCGCGCCTACCATCTTGCCCATGAGTTTGCCGGCAAGAGAGAAGTCTTTCCGGTAGACCGACCTCAAAAGCTCTGCCCTGAGCACCGGCATGTTCTTCGGGTCGCCCGATCCTAAATAGAAGTGACACTTATCGGCGCAGGCGCCGCAACGCACGCATATATCCATGAAAATCTTGAGCGAGCGGAATTTGTCAAGCCGCTCCCGCATGCCTTCCAGGATGATCTGTTTCCAGTTGGAGGGCAGTTTCCAGTCGGCATCGTTCGGAGACCATTCCCTGGGGTTGGGAAGTCCGACTGCCTGCAGGTTCTTGGCTTTCCCGGGATAGCTGAAGTTACCCGGCTTGAAAACCGCGGGAGTATCCATCCATCCCGTCTTGGGAAAGGTATGATCCAGTACGAGTTCACTTGGTTTGGGGACCTTGGCCATTGTTTCTATAGCTCCTTGAAAAGGATACAGGTCAAATAGATCTGATTGCGCTTATAACTCCACGCCCTGCGACGTGAGGCCGGGACATCACTGTTTGGGTTCGGCGGGAACTTCGTCCAATTCTTTTTCCACTGGTAGTCCGGCCTCAACCATCTTTTCCCTGAAATGGTCTTCATACTGCGCGTAGGTGTGGACTTTGACCGGGTAGTTCCAGGGATTTATATGACGCACAATCCGGCTGTCGTTTGGCAGATTGCGCGTCGGGCTAAGCAAGACGCCGCCCGCGTGCATAAGCTTGCTGAAGGGAAAGTAGATAAGCAGCACACTAACGAGGCAAAGATGGATGAAGAAAATGACCCCGATTCCTTCGGGAACGGTAGGAGAAAAGGAAATAAGCCCCATGGCGAGCTGTTTAACCTTGATGATGTCGACCTTGGTGATATAGCGGGTCAGAATGCCCGTCGTTCCGATCGCAAAAAGCAGAAAAAGCGGAAAGTAATCCTGGGGGAGCGATATATAGCGCACCTGCGGGATAATCACCCTCCTTATCAGAAGGTAGGTAACCGCCAGCATGAAAACTCCGTCGGTAATATAGATACCGGGCAGGCCTACCTGAAGAAAACCGTCGAGTCTTTCAATGCCGTGAACGAAAAAGGGCACCGGTTCGGTGAAAAAGCGCAGATGCCTCATCAGGATGACAAGGAAAGAGTAGTGAAAAGCAAGGCCGGCGAGCCAGAGCCATTTTTCCCACTGGTAGTAGAATTTGGGCCCTTTTTGCATCTCGAACTTGGTGTTTCTGAAAAGTGACCTGAAAAGGAGCACTTCCAGAAGCATCCTGACGACGGTCTGGCCTTTGGTGACCGGATTGTCAAGTTTGCTCTGTTTGATCCATGGCAGGGATTTCTGCTGGCCGGCCGTGGTCGGAATCACGAAGGGAACGGGTGAGCGCCCCCACTTCACGATCCTGAAAACGATGCCGACGATAAAAGCGAAGATGGCTATGTACGGCAAGGTTACGCCGAAGAAGTGATTGAGTCCGGCCGCCTTCACTCCCAGGAAAGAAATCAAAACGAGCGCAACGACTGCAGCTAGGGAAAACCTGATGCCCATTTACAAACCCTCGTCTATGCGGCCCTGGATACAGTCCGGGGCAGGTTTATGGTTTTTCGTCAGCAGGTTTTTCCGAAGGAGGGACCTCAGCTATTAACTGGGCCATTTTCAGAAGCCTGCTCGTCCTGTTTTTTACCTCGGTCATCCTTACATCGAAGAGATTATCGCGACAACGCATGTAGACGTCGAAGGCAAAAAGGGCCATCCCGTCAATACAGTCGTCCAGATCTGATAATTCCTCCCGGCTAACTTCGCCAGTGGCAATTTCGCCTTCGAGGACATCCCTGACAATTTTTTTCAAGCCGAAAATAAACGCCAGGGAACTCGACGGGGAAAAATCCTGGATCGCTCTGATCCTGATCACCTTATCGAGCAGCGGCCACATGGCCTCCGCGCTGTTTTCACCCAGAAACTCCTCGAGGATATCTCCCAAAGCAACCCGATACGTATGCCCGACCGGATTGGCAAACTGATCGGTCTCCCTTTTCAACATCCGGACCGTCTCAAGCGGATAAGTCCCGGCCAGAAGATCGAACCATTTCCCGAGAAGTATTTTTTTATTTTGCAGCAGACGTTCTTCGATTCGCATATCTTACCGGGGAAGCAAGCGGAAAGCCGGCCGAAGACGCGCAAAATATCCCCGCATCTTCAAGTCTTACTCTTCCCTGCTTCCCTGCTCCCTTGCATATGATAAAACGCAGCGGTTGAAAGAACGGACGTAACCCGCCCATCCTCAAAGGTCAAAAAAAACCGAATTATTCAAATATGGCAGCAGGTAGTGTATGCCGTTGCAGAGCTTCAGATGAACTGCGGAAACCTCAGTTTCCGGAATTGGCAGAATCCACTGTGATCAACAAGAAAACCGTTAAACAGCCGACACCCTGATCAGCAAAATACACAAGAGCCTCCAATAACATGACTAAAAATGGATTTCAACTTAAATTGAGCCCGCAATTTTCTTGCACAGAAGCCGGGCAGGCCTGGAACTCCTGATAAATCGCGGGCATGGCGCGCGCCTGAACACGGTCCGATGATGTCTTTCCAGTTTCCGGCGCCCAATGCTATACTGTGCCGGCAACAATTTGCGAAAGACAGCTTGCTCCAATCGGGCAGAAGCAGAACATAAACTGGAAAATCCGGTTTTTTTACCCTTTGACAAGGATTAGGCGATGGTGCGGCTAAAGGGCATTCACCACCTGGCTATGGCCACCAAAGACATGGAAGGCACCATCCGCTTCTGGCGCGACCTGCTCGGAATGAGGCTGGTGGGTGGGCTGGGGAAAAAAGGATACAAACTCTATTTCTTCGAAATCTGCCCGCAAAATTATGTTGTCTTCTTTGAATGGCCCAATGTCGAGCCTGTTGCCGAAAAGGACCACGGCTTCCCGGTATCCGGCCCCATGGTTTTTGACCATGTGTCTTTTGCCGTCGAAGACGACCAGTCGCTGTGTACATTACGGGACAAGCTGGATGCGGCTGGCTTATGGGTGTCCGAAGTAATCGATCACGGCATTATACACTCGATCTACGCTTTTGACCCGAACGGCATCCCTATAGAGTTCAGTGCCCCGGTGGAGGGCGCCGATCTGGGAGCCGATCCCAGCCTGGTCGACACGTTTCCCGGCCCGGCCGCGCTCGAAGGCCCTGAGCCCCTTGCAGGAATGTGGCCCGAGCCGGTTGAAAGCGGCCAAGACCCCGACCGGTGCCGGGTTTTCCCCGGTGAAGGAGAAGATCTGGTGAGCGGCACAAAGAAGAATTGGTTCACATCGAAATAGCCTGAAAAAAAACAGATCCGGACTAACACGTGTTGCTGACAGAGGCCGGCGCCGGCGCTGGTTCGAGCGCCCGCAGCGCACACCCCGGCCGGCGGTCGCACCGCTCCGCTCACCGAACCCAGCCGCAACCGAAGAGGTCGCAACGGTAGTCACTTGCATAAGGGTAGCGGTCGAGGTCACGAACCACGCAGCGATCGCAACGGCCGTAGTCACGGGCGGCGCAGAGGTCGCAGTCACGAGCCGCGCTACGGTCCCAGTAACGGGCCGCGCAGCGGTCGCAACTGTCATAGTTACCGGCACAAGTGGCGCAACGGTCGCAATTACGCAGGGCGCAACGGTCGCAGTCACGGACGTAGACGACGCCATAATGTCTCTGCCAGTTGTAGTCATATACAGGGTCCCATGTTCCCATCCATCTATAGTCCTCCGGGCTGTCCAACATCTGAACAACGGTCAGATTGCTCATCCATGCAGGCGCAGGCCGTGCAGTATCGGCGGAATGCGCCGGAACCACGAATGTCGCGCTCAAAAGTAGAAACAAGCCAAGAAAGACCAATCTCGTGTCATTCATGGAAAAGACTCCTTATTACGCATATAGAAACCAGCGAATCAGAGCGTCTCGCGTGTGGTGAACATTTTCCCTAAATCCGCCGACTTCTTTCACGGTCCGAGAAACGCCCCTTATACTTTGTATAATCATCATCTGCCCTTTACTGAACAGGGTTGAGTCGATTCCTTCCCAATGCCGGAATAATGAGACCTGCAAAATAGACCCGGGTGAGCGTGGTTCGCGGATGTCGCGAGCGTCATGACAATCAGGGGGATTTTAGCCGCTTGAGGAACTGGAATCCCCCTCCCCGCCCCCCTTTTAGAAAAGTGGGAGCATCGGGGCATCCATGTGCACGGTCATGCATTAAAGTATACGTGCAACCTGGGAGATCTGAACCACACAGGTGATTTGGAGGCGATGAAGATGAACTGGGAATGGCTGCTCAACGAAACCAACATCGCCCGGGTGCTTCCCGATGTGTATGCCCATTACCGCAGACCTTTACAGGGCGCTCTTACCTTGTTCCTCGAAGGGTTGCCGCCCCGGCGTCAAAAGGCTATTGCCATGGAACAGGCAACTCTTCCCGCAACCGCTACGGTATCGGAACGGCTGGTGGTGTTGGCCAGGAGTTGCCCTGTTTTGCACAAGCTGGGCCAGACCCTTGCCAGAGACAGGAATCTCTCCGTCGAGTTGAGAAGATACCTGCAGGGGCTTGAGTCTCTTCCCTCCTCGATTCCCCTCAAATCCATCGAGAGCGTGTTGACGCAGGAACTCGGTCCGCTGGATCGCCTGGGAGTAACGCTTCAGCCTCCTGCGTTGGCGGAAGCAAGCGTTGCCGTCGTAGTTCCTTTTAATCTTACGGGGGCACAAGCGGTCCCGAATGGAGTCTTCAAAGTACTAAAACCCGGCATAGAAGAATGTCTCGGAGAAGAGCTCGATCTGGTGGAGCAAGTGGGATCGTTTCTGGACCAGGGGTGCGATGATTTGCGAATTCCGCATCTTGACTACCGCGAGTCGTTCGAGCAGATTCGGGACAAGCTCCGTTACGAAGTCAGGCTTGGCGAAGAACAAAACAATCTCACTTTGGCGCGCGGCTTCCACAAAACAGATTCCCGGGTTCAGATACCGGAGCTCTTCGATTTCTGCACGCCCCGGGTCACCGCCATGGAGCGGGTGTTTGGGCAAAAAGTAACTGAATGCTGCACGGATTTCCGGAGTACGGACCCGCGAATGAGCAGGCTCATCATAGAGACGTTGATTGCCCGGCCGATCTTTTCAAAAGCTGCCCGGGCCCCATTTCATGGCGATCCGCATGCCGGGAATCTATTTGCAACCAGGGACCGTCGTTTAGCCATTCTGGACTGGAGCCTCACCGGCTCGCTCGGTGAGCACGAACGCTTCCTGATAATGCAAATCATGCTGGGAGCGATGGCCCTCCGCGCTGGGAAAATCCTCACCGGACTCTCCGGGCTTTCGAAACGCCAGTCCGGCGATCTGCCGGCACTCAAGTCCATCGTCACCAAGTGGATGGGGCATATACGAGATGGGCACTTGCCGGGATTTACATGGCTCACGGGCCTGCTCGATGATGCCGTCGGCAACGCCGGTCTGCGCTTCGGAGCAGACCTTATGCTCTTTCGCAAGGCCCTCCACATGGTTGAAGGCGTGGTCACCGACATGGGAGGCGAAAACGGGCTGATCGACCAGGTGCTCCTTAGCGAGTTCGTTCTCCACTTTTGTACCGAATGGCCCTGGCGGTTTTTAAGGCCGCCGGATTCACACGCGTTTGCCACTCGAGTCTCGAACGCGGATTTGGCCGAACTGATGTGGAGCCTTCCCTGGACGGCCGTCGGATTTTGGCTGGATCAGAGCCGGGCTCTGCTTAACTTTGGCTGATGCAGCACCTGGCAGAGCCTGGAGACATTTAATTGCAAAGCTTTCGGCACAGCACCGGACTTGCAGTATCACGGGTAACTTTGACCCGTAGGGCGGATCATGATCTCGTTGACGTTTATATGAGGCGGAAGCGTTAGCAGCCAATGAATACCATCGGCAATGGCCTGGGGTTCGAGCAGTTTGCCAAATTGGGCAATTCCTTTACCGAAGTTTTCCTCGTCATACCCGGCCACTTGCTGGAATCCGCTGAGCACGATCCCGGGCATAACCAGGGAAACACGAACTCCGTACTGGCAGATTTCGCGGCGAAGACCTTCGGCGATGGCGGCGATGGCGAATTTGCTCGAACCGTAGAATCCGCTGAACGGCGAGATATTTCGTCCCGCAACCGAGCCGATAGCCACAATGTCTCCGGTTTTTCGCTGGACCATGTGTTGCCCCACGCGGCGCATCAACTGGGCGGCCCCAAGAACGTTGACCTGGTAAATCTCCTGCCACTGGGATTCGTCGCTGCCCAGAATGCCGCCGACCAGTCCGCGGCCCGCGTTGACTACGACAATGTCAACCTTACATCCGCCTTCATTCCAGCTCAAAGCGCTATCCACCAGCAAATCGATGTCAGCCTGAACACTTGCATCACCCACCACAGCCAGGACTCTCCCGCCCCGGGCGGCGATTTTTGACGCAAGTTCGTCCAGCCTCTCTTTGCGTCGAGCATGGATCACAACTGCGGCGCCTGCCCGGGCCAGAGTAGAAGACGTAGCGTAACCTATGCCGGAACTCGCGCCGGTTACGATGGCCGTCTTGCCGGAAAGAGTTTTATCCATTGTGATTCTCCTTCTTTTGCTCTTAATGGACTATGAATGGGACATGCCGTAGAGAAAACAACGTGGGCAAAACAGTTTTACTCAATTCATCATTCTCATCACGCCGTGGCTACCGTGAATATCCTGGCCCCATCCGCCAGACTGCCTTCCAGTCCGACAGTGAACCCGTTGTCGTCCTCGACGCGAATCTCCCCTGCCAGCGCAGCCTTATACAGACTTTGATCGTATGCAGTGAGGGCGTGCTTTACTTTCATCCCCCGGTAGAGATTTATTTTTTGGTCGTTCACGAAAACATTTATATTTTCTTTCGCTCCAGGTTCAATCATTTGATTTTCCTGCTGAAATCCCTCTCTACAACCACCTCGCAATGATGACTGTTCACGCGCTCCGCAAGGCGGCCGGCCCTCGGTCCCGGCCGGAAGGAAGCTCTCAGTTTCTGAAAATGATTCTGTTCCGGACCTGAACATCCATAGGTGAATTTTTGCGGATGTAGTCGGCCACCGCATCCCTTTGCGATGGTCCGGACGAGATGTTTAGCCCTTTTTTGAAAACATTGAACTGGTTCCCTCCCGAGGCAAGGAAATCATTTGTTACAACCCTGTAGGTTGCCCCCGCCTCCATTGGTTTTCCAGCCACCTGTACCGAAGCCACCTTCTCTCCCTCAGGTTTGGACAGGTCATATACGATTTGTATCCCCGAAACCTGGAGCATATTCTCCGATAAAACGCTCCTCTCCAAAAGCTCCCTGATCTGTTCTCCTGTCAGGTCCATCGAGACCAGGTCATCTTCGAACGGCACAGCAGTAAAGACTGTCTCCAGCGTTATAGGTCCCTTCGGTATATCGGCCCGTAGACCCCCGCCGTTCTGGAAGGCGATCTGAGCGCCTGTTGCGCCGCGCATGGCGTCCGTAACGGCATCGCCCAGGTTGCTTTCCCCGGACGAATCCCTGGTAAGATCGGTCGCCGCTGTCCCTATGACTTTTGAAAACTCGGTCTTCACCTCTGCTTCATACTTATCGACGATCCGGGCCACCTCCGGATCGATCTCCGCGCCCGTTGCGGGTGAAACCAGCCGGAGTTCGTCTTTGCGTGTGTAGCTGAGGATCTTTTTCCTGTTCCGGTCAAAAGTGATTTTCAGGACACCGAGGTAAATCCCATTGCAGCCTGCCTGCACTATCACAGTCCCCGATTCGATCACGGGGTCCCTTACGGCCGTATGGCTATGCCCTCCCACTATGAAGTCGATTCCCCCGACTTTCCTTGCCAATTCCCGGTCCGCATCCAACCCGTCATGTGAGAGCACAACTACGATCGACGCTCCTCGTGCCCGCACCCGTTTGATTATTGCGGGCAGGACCTTCTCCGGGGCGGCGATTGTAAGTCCGGCAAGATTCCCTGGTTTTGTGGTGTAGTAGGTGTCGGGCGTGGTAATGCCGATTACCGCGATCCGAACGTCTTTCCTTTTCAGGATTACATAAGGCTTTAGTCTCCGGATGCTCTTGCCGCCGCGCTCGAAGATATTCGCCGAAACAACCGGAAAGGAAGCCGACGAAATAATGGATTGGAGGACGTTTTGTCCCCAGTCGAACTCGTGATTGCCAAGAGCCATGGCATCGTAGCGTAGGTAATTCATAATTTCGATTACCGGCTTTCCGTGGAAAAGATTGGATACCGGGGTTCCCTGGAACATGTCTCCGGCTGACAGAAGGATCGTACCGTCAGGATTTGCAGCCCTTTCGCGTTCGATCATTTTGGCGAGGTATTCAGCCCCGCCGACCTGTTGCTCGGGATCGACACTCTTGTCCAGGTAGGGAATGATATGGCCATGGGTATCATTCACGTGCAGTATAGTGAGGTTTATTTCTGACTGCAGTGCCGGGACCGGGGAGGAAGGCAAGAAAATCAGCGAAAGCGCAAGGGTTAAAACCAGGCTAAAGAGGCCTGTCGTTGAAGAGGACTGGAATCTTCTCCTGGAATTATGCGAAAATCGCATCGGCTCCCCTTTCCGGAACAATTTCAAAATCTCCATGCATCAAGGAACGTCTTAAAGCAAGTAGCATTCAAGAAGTAGATTATCCCCTGCGCAACGGACAAACGCGGCGAACACTCACCTTGAATGGAACATTGGATTATAGCATGCGAGATTGGACTTTAGGCGTGTATTTTTCCGTTTCGGATCGTATACTTGAGAAGAGGCGGAAGTTGTGCGATTACGCATTGGCGCATAACATATACGCGTAAGACAAATAAATGTGAGGGGCAAGACATGAGAACGCTAAAGGAGGCGCCTCTCAGCGAGCGCGACCTCAGAGCCGTCAAGGCTGCCGTTAAAATGCTTATCGAGCGTTTTCCGGTTGAGAAGGTGATTCTCTATGGCTCGAAGGCCCGGGGGGATTCTGATGAAGACTCCGATATTGATCTTCTTCTCGTAACTTCGCGTCCTATTCACTGGAGGGAGCGAAAAGCTATCATAGACGCCCTGTTCGAGATCCAATTGGCTCACGACGCGATCATCAGCATTCTGACCGTAACGGCGGAAGACTGGTTGGAAGGCATTTTCACCGCATTTCCTATCTACCGGGAGATCGTGCGGGATGGAGTCCTTGCGGCATGATAGACAAGAATCCTCCGGATAGCCACTACACGGCCATCCTCGTGAGTCACTGGATCGATAAGGCTCAAGATGACCTGGAATCTGCACGGGCTAACTTCCAATCAGGAAGACTGGCGAACGCTGTTCGCGACATCTACTTCGCTTGCTTTCATATGGTGTCGTCACTCTTGATGAGAGAGGGGAAAACTTTCAAGAAACATTCCCAGGTTCGTGCCAGCTTTCACCGCGACCTGATCAAAACCGGGAGGATCGATTTCTCGTGGGGGCCATTCTATGAATGGGTATTCGATCATCGCCAGCAGGCAGATTATCAGCCGATCGTCCAATTTGAAGCAGATGAGGTAAAGGCAATTCTGGACAAGGCTGAAGCGTTTGTTGACGAGATGAGGAAGCTTCTCGAAAGCCGGTGAAGGAGAAATTAATGGCGACAGCTCAAAGGAAACACCCGCCGGGACCACGTTAAATCTCTATTTGTTCAGGTACATCCTATACCGTCCAAGGGAGGGAGGCTCTTTCAAAAAGTATTATATTTTTGGTTTTTGAATTATTTCAAATAAGTCACAAACCATTCCAGACTGGCCTGGATCGCTCTTTCGCGCCATGATTCATCACTTACCCGGTGGTCGGCAGTGCGCATGAGCATAAGCTTTTTGGGATCGTTCAGGCGATCATAAATCCTCACAGAATCCCTCCACGGCACGATTTCATCCAGTTGACCGTGAATGAGAAGGACTCTGGCAGCCTCACCGAGTGCGCTCAAATCTTTCGGAGATCCGAGACTGAAGCGGTCCGGGACAATCGTTCGCAAATCCTCGAAATGTTCCTTGTCGGGATGAATTCCGCTGATGTCGAAAGGAGCGGCCCAGGACACAGTGGCCCTTATCTGCTCCGGTCGTTCGTTAGCGGCAAGGAGGGAAAGGAACCCGCCGAAGCTCGATCCGAGAAGCCCGATTCGTCCGTCCGACCATGGCTGTTCCAAAGCAAAACCCATCGCCGCCGCCAGGTCTGTCTTCCTTGCTTCGACAAGGCTCAGCGCGCGCCTGGGAGGGCTGCTTCCACACCCTGAAAAATCAAACCGCAGAACGCAGAAGCCCGCTTCGCTCATCTGCTCGCCTATAGCGATAAACTTTGGGCTTTCCTTGGCGCTCAAAAGGCCGTGCGAGCAGACTATCACGGGGGCCGGGACCTTGCCGGGCATGTGAACGGCCGCCGAAAGATTGATTTCCCCTGCCTCGATAAGCAGATCCATGCGGTTTTCCTCTTCAACGGGCAGTGATGGGTATGTCCCTATGACGGGTCTTTGAAACGAATGGCATAGAGGTTCACCTCCTGCGATTCCCCACAGGACCGGACAGTCTGAACGGTCTGTTTGAATTTGAAATATCCGGTCAGCTCCTCGAAAAAGGCTGGAGCATGGAGACTCGTGCTTTTGGTAAGGAAAATAGTCCCGTTCGGGGCAAGCGCCTTTCTCAGGAAAGAGACAAGAAGAGGATAAGAAACCCGGTCGTATATGGCTTCGGCGCCGAAGATCACTTCATAAGGTCCGTCAATTATTGGCTCGTTCAGGTCCAGCTTTCGCACTTCGGCTTTTGCGCCGTTTAGCAGCACATTGGCCCTCGCAAAAAGCAGCGCGTCCTCATTGATTTCCGTGATTGTAACCTGATGGCCGCAAAGAGACGCATATGTCCCGACCACTCCCATCCCCGCCCTGATCTCGAGCATTCGCTGCCAGGGCACAAGGGGTTGTTTGCCGATAAAGTAGGCGAGAAGAAGACTCGACTCCCACACCCTGGCCCAGTAAGGCAAGTCCATGGGGCCAACCTGTTGCGACTCGAGCAGTTCTTCCAGATAAGCTTCGAAGTCGGTGAGCTGGAGAATCTTGAGTTCCTTGCCGCCAAGTCCAAGCGGTACGGCTTCGACGCAGTACTTCTGTCCAATCTGTTTGAGCAGTTCGTCCAGTTCAGGCAATATCCTCTCCTGGTTTAGAAGCTGTGGCTTTACGGCTTCAGTAGCCGGAATCCATTCATGAAACCGGATCAGCCACTCCCGTTTTCGAAATCGGCAACGGCTTTCCGGAAGCGGTCAGGAACGCGGACCGGATCGCCGCTCTCTTTGACGATTGCCACCGCAACTATATGTCCCGTGGCAATCGGTCTGCCGGAAGTTTCCTCAAATATGGAGAATTCGATGGTGAAACTGGTGTTGCCAATATTGCTCACTCGTGTGTGAACGTGCAGAGTCTCGTCGAAAAAAGCCCGTCCCTTGTACTGGCAATTGGCCTCCACATAAAAAAAATCCACTCCTTCGCCCACGAAATCATTATAGTTGTAACCGACTGCCTTTAGATATTCGATCAGGCCCACGTCGAAATAGGTGAAATAATGGCCGAAGAAGACATGCCCCTGCATGTCGGTTTCAACGTATCGGACTTGGACGGGAGCGAAGAATCTAAAATGGTTCTCCAAATCTATCCTCCTTTGAAAGCGCTCTTGAGTGTTCGGGGGCGTCTACGCTGCCATTATAATCAGTAACCGCGCCGTTCGGAGAAAAATATGCCTGAGATTCTCATTTCTCACAATTTTGAACAGGCTCACCGGGAGATTTTGAAGAAAATCCTTTCCGGCTCGGCAAAGATCAACTTTTTATCCGATATCGCTGAAGAGCATCGCGCCGGTGTGATGGAGCAAGCCGATGTCATAATTTCCTGGCACCCGGCCAGGGAATTCAGCGCGGAGGAATTCAAGCTGCTCGGCCGGGTCCGGCTGATCCAACTGGTGACCGCCGGAGCAGAACATCTGCCCTTCCCGCTGCTGCCTTCAAGCGCGATAATTGCCTCCAATCCGGGCGCGTTTGCAGAGCCGATGGCCGAACATATACTGGCTATGGTTTTCGCACTTGCAAAACGGCTTTGCGTAAATCACGCCAAATTAAGGCAGGGTGAATTCGATCAGAAAACAAAAACCAGAAATTTGCGCGGGAATGTGTTCGGAGTGCTTGGATTGGGCGGGATCGGGCTGGCGGCGGCAAGAGTTTTGCGCTCTGTCGGACTGGGGATTTTGGCCATAAATACGAGCGGCCTGACTATGGAAAAGGTGGATTTTATAGGTACGCTGGACGATTTAGACTTTCTGCTCGAAAAAAGCGACGTGCTGCTGGTCTCGATACCTCTCACGCTTCGCACCAAAGGACTTATCGCAAGCCGCGAGTTGGCGCTCATGAAACCCGACGCCATCCTGATCAACGTGGCTCGCGGCCCTGTAATAGACGAACAAGCCCTCTACCGGCATCTGGCTCAAAATCCCGGGTTCAGTGCCGGGATCGACACCTGGTGGATCGAGCCTTCAATGGACGGCGAATTCAAAGTAAACTACCCCTTCTTCGATCTGCCCAATTTCCTTGGCTCCCCTCACAATTCCTCCGTTACGCCGGGTACTTTGGATAATGCGGTCAGACTCGCCGCACAAAACGCGGCCGATTTTCTTAGCAGCAGGAAGATAAGCGGAGTGATCAAAAGAGAAGACTACGTAGAAGAATGATTGCCAATGATAAGAAAATAGACATACCACTTGCTTTCGATTGGGAATTAAACAATATTGAACAGGCAATCCGGAGATCTGTTGATAGAGGCGGCAGGATAAATGAGCTGAGAGAAAAGAACGCATCAAGACCAAAAGGAGGGAAGGTCATGAGAAACATGATTATTTTGATTAACGGTGTTGTTGTTCTGACTATGCTGTTCTGCGTGGCTCCCTTGTCAGCAGTTGCAGCCGGTGAGAAGACTGGTGTGATCGTAGTTGATATGCAGGGCGATTTCACCACTTGGAAGAAAGGGACCCTGGCGGTCAACGGGGCAGACGAAGCATACGTCAAGAAGGTTGCGAACGCCACGGCCCTCTTCAAGAAAAAGGGATTTGTCCTCTACGGTACCCAGGACTGGCATCCCAGGAACCATGTTTCCTTTGCCAGCAACCATTCGGGCAACAAACCTTTCGAGGCCATCCAGGTGAATGGCAAGACCCAGGTACTGTGGCCCGACCATTGCCTCCAGGGGACTGACGGCGCCAAGGTGCTGCTCGACAACAATATGTTTCAGGCAATAGTCAAGAAGGGGCAGGACCTGAGATACGACAGCTATTCGGGTTTTCAGGATGACGGCGGCTCCAAGACCGAAATGGACACTATCCTCAAAGCTGCGGGCATTAAGAAACTTGTGGTTTACGGGCTTGCTACAGATTACTGCGTTATGGCAACCGCTATCGATGCGGCGGCGGATGGGTACAAAGTCATCGTAATCGAAGATCTGTGCAGGGGCGTGGCGCCCGACACAACAGCGAAGGCCCTCGAAACCATGAAGGCGAAAGGCATTACGATCCTGAAGCAAATCGACATGAAGAAGATCAACGATCTGTAGACAGGGACTCGAAATAGTGGCTGCGCTACGCCACCTCGCCCAAGAGGAGGGATGGTTGGGCCCCGGGGTGATTGTGGGCGAGGACGGGCTGAGGCAGGGCGTCTTTTTCAGGCCCGCGCCGCCCTTTTCTTGGGCGCCTTATGTTCAAAGAATCGACGGGCGGGTCGCTCATGCGGCCCGCCCGGTGTTCTCTTTCCATCGGCCGGTAACACGCTCGACCTGTGCGCCGTTCTAACGGAACTGTCGCCCCTCGATTAGCGCTTTATCCTACTCTCACCCGGAAAATATTCCACAAAGCGTTTCATACTGTAGTCTAGCCCCAGCCTGCTAAGTGGAAGCAGCCATCGACTCCGCGATCCGGCTGCGTACTCTCGCGAAGGGTAGCGTTGTTCAGGCGCAGACGGAACGGGCTGCGTAGAGGCACAGGCCGTTAGTATTGCGAGGACGTTAATTGGGGCGGCTTGCTGCGCTAACCGGGAGCGCAGGATCATGATCATGAGAGCGGCGTGATTACTGATAAGAGAAAAATGGTTTTCATACGACACAAAACCTAATAAGATATCTCCTACTATTTGGGAGCAATCATCATCTCCGCTGCCAAGATGGAAATTTTTTGAGACTTTCTCGAATTGAGGGCGAAGTGAATTTCGGCTGCAAGTTGGCGTTCGCGTATCTAACCCGATCTTAATCAGCATTCCTTTTGCGTCGGTGAGCCATGTGCTTTTCTGCGTATGCTTCGGTCAAGTTTCCTGAACCTCATTATGAAAGAGTCCGTCGAGATGGATAAAGCCGCGAAATGCTCGTGTTCCCTTCAGAAGCTTGGGAATTCGTTGGAACAATGTCCTTCATGTGAACTGGAAGACATCCTCGAGGCCTCCTACGATGGCCTGTTTATCACGGATGGAAAAGGCAAAGTTCTTATGGTGAACAGTGCCTGGGAGCGTATCTGTGGAATTCATCGCGAATCCTGCGTGGGCCAATACGCTCAAGAAATGGTCCAGGGTGGGTTGTATTCCGAGTCCTGCGCGTACCGCACTCTGTGCGAGCGACGAAAGACCACGATTATGCTCAAGATGACAGGTGGGGATAAGGTAGGCCAGAAAATAATGGCTACCGGCATCCCGATCTGGGGAGAAAACGAAGAGATCAGGCGGATCGTAGTAAATGTTCGTGACATCACCGAATTGATATACCTTAAAGAACTGCTCGAAAAAACAAAGCAATTGAATCAGATTTACGCTGCCGAGATCGAGCAGATGCGCTTTCAGCAGAAGGACCAGGACGGCGATACCATCGCCAGAAGTCCTAAGACAAAGCGGGTTCTCGACATGGCCGCCCAGGTTTCCAAGGTCAACTCCTCCGTTCTGATCACCGGAGAGTCGGGCACCGGGAAAGAGGTCATTGCTAATACCATTCACCGCTTGAGCCATCGATCCAGCGGCCCGTTAATAAAGGTTAACTGTGGGGCCATTCCTGAGAACCTTTTGGAATCCGAACTGTTCGGGTATGAACCGGGAGCTTTTACCGGGGCCAGGAGGCAGGGAAAGCCCGGCATGTTCGAATTGGCGGAAAAGGGGACACTTTTTCTGGATGAAGTGGGAGATATTCCGCTCAATGTGCAGGTAAAATTGCTGCGGGCGCTGCAGGATCATGAAATAATTCGCGTAGGGGGCCTGAAGCCCTTTCCTGTCGATGTCCGGATCGTTGCCGCAACTAATAGAAATATCAAGGAAATGGTCAATAACGGATCTTTCAGAGATGACCTCTACTATCGGCTGAATGTCGTTGCAATCGTAATCCCGCCCTTGCGGGAGCGAAAGGAAGATATACCTCTGCTCGTTTTATCGGTTTTAAGGAAAATCAATAAGAAGTACCAGTTTGAAAGACGCTTCTCCTCCACGGTTATCGAACACTTTATGAACTATTCCTGGCCTGGAAATATCCGCGAGCTGGAAAACGTAATCGAGCAGATGCTCGTCATGACCGAAGATGAAGAGATTAATATCGGGCATTTGCCGGCTACTATGCTCAACCGCTCCCTTCCTGTTGCAGGCGATACGATGGTGGACTCCAATATATCTCTTGATAAAGCCGTGGAAAACCTCGAAATCCAGATGCTGCAACATGCCATGAAAATTCATGGAAGTACGCGCAAAGCTGCTTCGGCTTTGAAAATCAGCCAGTCCGCCCTGATGCGCAAGATAAAAAAGTACAGGATCTCTCACGTCGAAGATGAGCACGAAGATGAGCACGAGGGTCCATGCGTGTTCAACGACGATATAATGCTCAGACTTTAGCCGCGATATCGCCACGCCAAACCTTTACTCCCAGAGCGAACCGATTTCGAACCGAAACCGGTTCGCTGAAGCGTTTTGAGATCATCCCAGCCTAAATCCTCGAAATAATAGCGTTTGCTTCAATAAAAAGTTGAATGACCCTTGAAGATGATTCTATACCGACTCACACTGGGTAAACGGTATATACCGGTAGAGATCGAGTAGAAGCTTTGCCCAGCACCTACTTGGAAGGGTGTAGCCTCGGGTGTTCGAACTGGCACGGTGCTTGCCATAGGTAAGAGCGACCCGAAATTGCCGGGTAGGCTAGACGCGAGTGCTCACATAAAACAGGAGGCTTAAACAATGGCGAAGTTCATTTCCGCCGATGAAGCAGTCCAGATGATCAAATCCGGAGATACGGTGGCCATATCGGGTTTTATGGGAATGGGCCACCCGGAGGAGGTCTCCCTGGCGATGGAGAAGCGATTTTTGGAAACCGGTGAGCCAAGGGACCTCATTTTGACCCACGGCGCCAGCCAAAACGACGGCAAGTCCAACTGGGGACTAAACCGGTGGGGCAAAGAGGGCTTGCTCAAACGGGTCATTGCCGCGCACTGGGGGCTTCAGCCCGATATCATCCGGTTGGCCGTAACCGAGAAGATCGAGGCATACAATATTCCCCAGGGACCATACATGAATATGTTGCAGGCGATTGCGTCCAAGAAACCGGGCATTCTCACCCACGTAGGTCTGAAGACGTTCGTTGACCCCCGGGAAACCTGCGGCCGCCTGAACAGTATCAGCAAAGAAACTTATGTCGAACTGAAGGAGATCGACGGGAAAGAGTACCTGTTCTACAAGACCTTCCCGATCAATTGGGCAATCATTCGGGGGACAACTGCCGACGAACTCGGAAACATTTCCATCGAAAGAGAAGGGATCATGCTGGAGTTTCTGGCCCTGGCGCTGGCAGCTAAGGGGTCAGGGGGCAAAGTTATCGTCCAGGTCGAAAGACTTGCCAAGGCCGGCACGATTCATCCGATGATGGTCAAAGTACCCAAGATGGTCGTTGACTACGTTGTGGTTGCCAAGCCGGAAAACCACTGGCAGGTCCCCATGGCGGAACAATACAACCCGAGCCTGTGCGGGGAGATAAAGGTCCCTCTGAGCGAAGTGGCGCCCTTGCCGATGAGCGAAAGGAAGGTCCTCAGCCGCCGTTGCGCGATGGAACTGGTCCCCGATGCGGTAATCAATCTGGGAATCGGGATACCTACCGGTGTCGGAGTCGTGTGCGCCGAGGAAGGCCTGAGTGACAATCTGACGATGACGGTCGAGCCGGGAGTGATCGGCGGGGTTGCATTGGGAGGACTTTACTTCGGATGCGCGATTAACCCGGAGTCAATGCTTGACCACCCGAACATGTTCGACTTCTACGATGGAGGCGGTCTCGATCTTGCCGTTCTCGGCATGGCGGAGATGGACCAGTTTGGCAATGTCAATGTCAGCAAGTTCGGTCCTCGGATTGCCGGGTCGGGCGGGTTCGTCGATATCACACAGAGTACCCCTACTGTTGTTTTCTGCGGGACCCTTACGGCAAGCGGCCTGAAAATCGAAATAAGCGACGGCGCTATAAAGATCGCGAATGAAGGCAAGGTGAAAAAACTGGTCAAAAAGGTGGAACACATCACCTTTAGCGGAGAATACGGCCGTACGAGCGGCCAGAAGATTCTCTACGTTACCGAGCGGGCTGTTTTCGAGCTGAAGCCGGAAGGCGTGACCCTGATCGAAATAGCGCCGGGGGTCGATTTGGAAAAAGATATCCTGAACCAGATGGAATTCAAGCCCATCATATCTCCCGACCTGAAACAGATGGATCCGCGCATTTTCAGCACCAGGATTCCCATGGGCATAAAGTCGGAGATAATGGCGAAAAACGGCAATGGTGCCCAGAGCCAGACTATAGCGGTGAAGTAACCCTGCATCACGTGTAACACGTGCATGACATCCAACAAGGAGAGTGCAAAATGGCAGTGAAGACGAGAAAAGAGTATCTGGAGTCCCTGAAGGCGATGCGGCCGAATGTCTACAAATTTGGCAAACTCATCGATGACGTGACCACCGATCCGGCGACTAAAAGAACAGTTGAGAGCCACGCTCGTGCGTTCGACGCTTCGAATGATCCCCAGTATGCCGCTGATTTCACCATGGATTCGACATTCCTTCCCGGCGAAAAGATCCACCGGTGGACCGGAATGATGGAGACTTTGGACGACATCATGGCGAACTCGAAGCTCAAGAGATGGATGTACCGCTTCAACGGTAGCTGCAACGGCGGCGTGTGTGTTGGTTGGAACGCTCAGAACGTCATGTGGAATATAACCTCCATGATCGACAAGGAAAGCGGCACCAATTACCAGGAGCGGCTGAGAAAATGGATCATTCATACACAGGAAAAGGGGCTCGTCGTTGCCGGAGCTCTCACTGACGCCAAAGGCGACCGCGGTATGCGGCCTTCTCAGCAGTCCAATCCGGACAGTAATGTCCATATTAAAGAAGTTCGTCCCGACGGCATCGTCATCAGCGGCTATAAGACGATGATTTGCGGTGCTGCCGCTGCTAATGAGATTTTCATCTTGCCCGGCAGCGGATACCGCGAGGAAGACCAGGATTACGCGGTCACATGCGTGGTCCCCCGTGACATCAAGGGCCTTATCCTGGTAGAAACACGCCGTCCGAGCGACTCACGCGAACTGGAAGAAGGGTGGGATATTCCCGAAACCGGGATCACCCAGGCGTATCTATTGTTTCAGGACTGCTTCGTGCCGAACGAAAGAGTCTTCATGTGCAAGGAATTCAAGTACTCGGGGAAAATAATCGAGTACTTCACAGCAAATTACCGCGCCTGCATTGGTGCCTGCGTGGCCGGGCAGGGAGACGTAATGATCGGGGCCGGAGCTTTGATGGCTCGGGTAAACGGCTTGGCTGCGAGTACTTTTGCCAATAAGATGGTCGAAATGGCCGTCAACAACGAGACCACTTACGCCATGGGAATTGGCGCCATGGCTCTTGGCAAGAAAGGCCCTGGCGGCACATGGGTGTCGGACTCGCTCATTGCTCATGCCAATAAGGTCCATGTGGCAACCCTGCCCTACGAGACCAAACGGATCTGCCAGGACATCGGCGGAGGTATCGTTGAGACGGGTTGCTTCCCCTCATACCAGGACTTCAAGAATCCTGAATACGGGCATCTGGTGGAAAAAGCCGTCCAGGCGAGCGGCAAGTACAGCGCAGAATCGCGTGCGCGGGCTGCAAGACTCTCCGAATGGCTGACCCTTGGCGCAGGTGTCCCGGGCTGTATGCACGGCGGTGGCTCCCCTGACGGAGCAAAGCTGGTTGTGCGAGCTTTTACACCGGTCGATCAATTCGCAGAATATGCCAGGAAGATTGCCGGAATAGAGGAACAGATTCCCGAGCCGGAAAAGAAGAAGAAGTAACATCCCAGTTCGCACGACTGGGGCGGGCGGATCTCTTCGCGAGATTCTCCCGCCTCACCGGCGCATGAAGCAGTTGTTCGCGCGCCGGGCTGCATTCACGTACTGTAAAAGAGAAAGGAACCTCCGCGATGGATTTCAAGCTGACTGAAGAGCATCAATTAATTCGGCAAAGTGTAAGGGAATTCTGTGACAAATATGTTTGTCCGATTGCCGAGGCAGTCGACCAGGAACCGAGGTTCCCGGCCGAAACGGTTAAGAAGCTAGCCGAACAGGACTGGCTTGGCATCCCCTATCCGGTGGAATACGGCGGAGCCGGGGCGGATCATTTAAGCTATATCATCGTGATCGAAGAGCTTTCCCGGGCATGCGCGACGACCGGTTTTACACTGGAATGCCACAGTTCTCTGGCCGAATTTCCGCTGTTTAAGTTCGGTACGGAAGAGCAAAAGAAAAAATACCTTGTCCCCATGTGTAAAGGGGAAATGCTTGGCGCCTTTGCCCTGACCGAACCGGGAGCAGGAACCGATGCGGCAGCCGGGACCACTACAGCCGCTCTCGATGGAAATGAATGGGTGCTCAACGGAAGCAAGATATTTATCTCTAACGCTCCGGTTGCCGGCGCCATCATCGTTTTTGCCATGACGGACAAATCCAAGGGAACCAAGGGTATCAGCGCATTTATCGTCCCGGCTGGGACTCCCGGTCTCGAGATAGGAAAACACCTGAATAAGATGGGAATACGAGGCTCGCTTACGGCCGAAGTGTTCCTGAAAGATTGCCGGATTCCGAAAGAGAACCTGCTGGGTGGCGAGGGGCAGGGATTCAAAATCGCCATGATGACGCTTGACGGCGGCCGGATGGGCATTGCCGCGCAGGCGCTTGGTATTGCTCAGGCTGCACTCGACGAATCGATCAAATACTCCAAGGAAAGAGTCCAGTTCGGAAAACCCATCAGCTCTCTCCAGCCGATCCAGTGGATGATCGCCAACATGGCGACCGAGGTGGAGGCGTCGAGGTTTTTAACCTATCACGCTGCCTGGTGTTGCGACCAGGGAATGCCTTACAGCAGTCAGGCTGCCATGGCAAAGTTATTCGCTTCCGAGACGGCTTCCCGCCAGACGGACCGCGCTATACAGATCCATGGGGGTATCGGTTACATCAAGGGAACCAAAGTCGAGCGTCTGTACAGGGATGCCAAGATTACGGAAATCTACGAGGGGACCTCGGAAGTGATGAGGATGGTTATTGCGGGCGGATTGCTACGTTAACCGGGAGCCGAAGATTATGCTCAAGATAGTGGCGTGTTTTAAATGGGTCGTCGATGATGCCGATATCAGGGTCGATGCCGGTTCTCACAAATTGAACCTGGACAGGGCCGCCTACAAGATCAGCGCATACGACCGCAATGCGATCGAAGAGGCTGTTATCCTGCAGGAAAAGCACGGTGGAAGCGTGGTGGCCATAACAGTTGCCCAGCCCGGCGCCAAGCCATGCCTGAAGGACTCGCTGTCGCGTGGTCCCGATAGCGCCTGCTTCATCAACGATCCGTGCTGCGCCGATCTTGAGCCTTCTCAAACGGTGGAAATTCTTGCCCGGGCGATCAGCGCAAAGACTGACTACGACCTCATCATCTGCGGGGAAGGCTCAGGGGACATTTACGCGCAACAGGTCGGGCCGGCCCTTGCGGAAAAGCTGGGCATTCCTTGCGTTACCTGGGTGAATAAACTCAGCTACAACGAGGACGCAAAGCGAATCATTGCCGAGCGTAAACTGGAAGACGGCGTCGAGACTGTATCGGCGCCGCTTCCGGCCCTCGTTGTGGTTTTGCCGGACATCAACTCACCGAGGATTCCAACCCTGAAACAGGTGCTCGGGGCCTCAAAAAAACCTGTTGAAAATGTCACTCCGCAGGACCAGGGCAGCATCCCGAGCCCACGGCTCCTGACTACCGAAGTGGTTGCGGCCACTATGGAGCGGCGCCGGATCAAGCTTTCGGCCGACGCCGATGGGATACGCGAGGCTGTAAATGCCCTGCTCAGAGAGGGCGTAGTTTCATAGGAGTTCTTTCCATGGCAGGAATTTGGGTTTTTGCAGAAGGCCGGGACCAGACATTGGAGCTGCTTAGCGCCGGCAGGGACATCGCCGATAAGCTGTCTGCGAAATTGGCGGCATTTGCCACCGGCGCAGGGCTTGCCCGCGACTACATCGAGCGCGGGGCGGACATCGTTTTTCAGGTTCCTGAATTAGCCAAGGACCAGCCGCTCGAATCTTTTGTGCCGGTTATCGCGGACTTGGCCAGGGAGATGAGTCCCGACGTTTTCCTGATCGGGGCGACTTGCCGCGGCAAGGAAATGGCGGCCAGGCTCTCGACCCGCCTCGATACGGGCCTTTGCAGCAGTTGTATCGGGTTCAAACTCGATGCGGAAGGCAAACTGCTGATGGACCGGCTGGTATACGGCGGGGCCGGTGTCCAGACGGTTGTTTGCGCGGGAAGCCCTCAAATGGCGACCGTGCCTCCGAGGACCTTCGAACCCGCTGAGCCGCAGCCGGGCAGGAGCGGAGAGATACGGGAACTTCCACCTGCCCCGCCCTCGCCCGTTCAGGTAATGGGGAGAGCCCCCAGACGGACGGACGCGGTGGATATAACCGCGGCCAAAGTTGTTGTCTGCGTCGGGCGGGGTTTGGATAAGAAGGAGGATATCGATCTCGCGCGCCAACTCGCGCAAGTGCTCGGAGGGGAAGTAGGGTGTTCCAGGCCGATCGCCGAGGAGTTGCAGTGGCTTCCTGAAGAACTCTACATAGGCATCTCGGGCAAAAAGGTGAAACCCGCTCTCTACCTGGGTATCGGTGTCTCCGGTCAGGTCCAGCATGTAACGGGCATAAGGGACAGCAAGGTGATCTTCGCCATCAACAAGGATGAGAACGCCCCGATCTTCGAGGCCGCCGACTACGGCATCGTAGGGGATCTCTACCACGTTGTACCCAAGCTCATTGAGGAAATCAAATCGGCGCTGAAAGCATAGATCGGGCGTAGTGAGATATGGCAGAATAAAAGTTCCATGCAATCATTGTCCGTGCCGGCTCCGCAGGAATACCCGCGGGGCGGCTTTGGGATCAGCTTCAGGTACGGCCAGGCTCGAGGCCCATGAATAGAGTTGCAGGGTCCTCGGGATTTCCTGCAGTCCTGGCGCTTTTCACACTCAAACCCTCTTCCTGGTCCTTTTCCCCCAAAGCCGCCCTTCATGTGGCGCGCCCTGAGATTGAAACTATCAAGCTGCAGGCCCGCATCGATGACGAGAGTTTCGTCGGGGCCGGCGTTGAACGGATACTTTCCATGGTGGCCGGTATAGGCCGGTGAACCCAGTGAAGCGGAGAACATATTATGAGTTTCAAGATCTATCCCATGAACACGGGGTTCAAGAAGTCGGATAGATGCGTCTACGTTACCGGCGGCGCCTGCTATGGGGAGAAAATCGAAGTCCCGGCCTGGGCGTTTTTGGTCACGGATGGGAAAGAGAAGATTCTGGTCGACACGGGAATGAGCGATACCAGGGATGCCGGCTGGCATCATCCGGGTTCGTATCAGCCGGAAGGATTTCGAATCGACAGCCGGCTGGAAAAGCTGGGTGTCCGTGTGGAGGAAATAAATACCGTCATTTTCACTCATTTGCACTGGGATCATTGCGCCAACATGAAACTGTTCGTGAACGCAAAGTACCTGGTACACGCCAAAGAACTTGCTTTCGCGGTCGCCCCTCACATCCTTTACTACAAATCGTATTGCGCCAGGGAACTGGGAGTGGAGCCCCCTTTTGACGGAGTGGAATTCCAGACTGTGGACGGAGAGTTCCAGTACAATTCGTCTATCACGCTTTTTCCGACGCCGGGTCATTGCCCCGGACATCAATCGGTAGCGGTCAAGACCGACAGCGGCATCTACGTTATCGCCGGTGACGCGGTGGTTGCCGATGAAAATCTGAAGCCAGACGCCCGGCGCAACCTGCCTTTTACTCCAATGGGACGATTTGTAAATGTTTTTGAGCTGTACGATAGCATGGAAAGAATTATCGGGCTCACAGACCATGTTCTGACAGGGCACGGCGAGGGGGTAGGCGCTCAGCCTGTGTATCCGTAGAGGCCTGAGCTGAGGGGGAGATGACGCGGTTTCGACCTCGAACGGTTGAGGTCGATCCGGGAATGGACTACGAGAGGCCTTTGGCCGGATAAGACAATCCTGCTCGACTGTGGTATAGATGCAGCCATGACCTCAAAGCCTCCGGCCGTGGGAATCAAGGAATTCCGCGAAAGATTCCGGCCGGTGGAAGCCGGGCGCTGACCTTTCTCATTATACACAGTGAAGAAAGTCCAACCTGTGGAAAATCCTTCGCCTTCCATTTTGGAAAAGGATTCGCTGCAAATCCTGCGGGACGCTCTCCATACGTTGGAGGCCGGCTTTTCGAACTTGCCGCCGGCCGCCGTCGCAGTTCCGGATTACAAGGCCATTGAGCAGGTTGTTCTCGAAGCAGCCGAGCGGTTGCGCGACAATTACCCCTACTTTCACCCGCTCTATGCCGGGCAAATGCTCAAACCGCCCCATCCTGTGGCGCGGCTCGCTTCGATGCTGGCGGTCTGGATCAACCCCAACAATCACGCTCTCGACGGCGGGCGAGCCAGTTCCCGCACGGAAAAAGAGGCTGTGAGCGAAATTGCCGCAATGTTCGGTTGGGAAAAACATCTCGGTCATCCGACCGGGGGCGGCACGATGGCAAACCTGGAAGCGCTCTGGGTAGCCAACCGCCTCAGTCCAACCAGCCGCATTGTCGCCTCGGAGCAGGCGCACTATACACACAGCCGCATCAGCGCCGTCCTCAAACTGGAATATGAAGCCATTGCCTGCGACCGGCGGGCTCGCCTGGACCTCGGGGCGCTCAAACGGCGTCTCGACCAGGGCGGGATCGGCACCGTCGTAGCCACTATCGGCACAACAGCCACGGGCTCGATCGACCCGCTGCCCGAATTGATCGAACTCCGCGAGCAGTATGGTTTCCGCATCCACGCCGATGCGGCTTACGGGGGCTACTTCGGGCTGGCCGATAACCTGACCGGCGAAACCCGCCGCGCGTATGACCTGCTTCCGGAGGCCGATTCCATCGTAATCGACCCGCACAAGCACGGCCTTCAGCCTTACGGATGTGGCTGCGTGTTGTTCAAAGATCCCGGCGTCGGCCGTTTCTACAAGCACGACTCCCCGTACACTTACTTCAGCTCAAACGAGCTGCACCTCGGTGAAATAAGCCTCGAATGCTCGCGGGCCGGGGCAGCAGCGGTGGGATTGTGGGCGACGCAGAAACTGCTGCCCCTGGTAAAAGACGGAGAATTTGCCCGGGGACTTCAAAGTTCGCGCGAAGCCGCCCTGGAGCTGTATCGCAAGCTCAGGGCCGATCCACGCTTCCTCACCGCATTCGCGCCCGAACTCGATATAGTCATCTGGGCGCCCCGGGCCGCACGGGTGAGTCAAGCCTGCGAGATCGCACGCCGGATTTTTGCTGAGGCCGAACGGCGCCAGCTCTATCTTGCATTGGCCGATTTGCCGGCCAGGTTCTTCGATCTTCCCGCAGCCATGGAACCCGACCGCGACACAATAACCTGCCTGCGTTCCGTCTTGATGAAACCGGAACACCGCGAATGGTGCGACACTATCTGGGGTATTCTTGACCAGGCTGCCGATGCGGCGGCAGGGACCCAGCCATGATCTCCGGAACCCGCCTGCTCGCCGGATAACGAGTTAACCGGGCACCAGTCCGTACGCGCAGTGTTAGATTAATTTCCTGAGGATTTAAATTCGACCCCGCGCAGCGTGTGTGCCTAGAGCAGGCGAATACCGTTGCGGACTGCCGCGCCCACGACACCCTTGCCGGATGCTGACATGTCCTCGAAGGCAGCCGGACTTACGAGATGACAATCGACCGGTACGGAAACGGAGAGAAACTCGGTTTGCAGGTCTTCCCAGTTGGTTCTTTCGGTGATTACGAGCAAGTCCATATCGCTCTTGGGGGTCGGAACACCGGAAGCGAAGGAACCGAAGAGATATACGGCTTGGATATCTTCCGATTTCAGCCGTTGGATGGCTTCCCGAAGCTCGCCCATTACGCGGTCACGAATCAGGAAACGACTGGCGGCAAAAGTCAACAATGGTCTTTGCGTCTTCAATGGCTTGGTTCGCATCTTCATCAGAGTAATACTCTTTGGGGGCTCCCGTGTCGAAGCCGCTGGGATAGCGCGTGGGGATATAATGCTTGTCAAGACGCATTGCCGACCTGATCAGCGATTCGGACACAGTCATCAATTGTGAAAGGTCCTTGAGCAGTCGCAACACCGAGTGCCCCCAGCCTTCACCGCCTTTGGCCAGTATCAGTCCCTTCACAGCTTTTTCAGCGGACTGCTGGGCAGCAAAGCATGCCCAGTCGTAATCACCTGCTTTTTCGGCATTTCTGCTGTGCCCAAGATCGCCTTCGGCCTGCTTGAGCCAGTCTCCAGCCCGATTGGCCAACGTAATCCCCTTCGGTTTCAAAGCTAGCGGGTTAAAGTATTCAGCGGCACGGCTAATGTGATCCCAGGATAACATAGAGGCCACCGAGAAGACAACCGTGCCAAAAGAACACGTGGGGGGCAATACGAACCTCTACATCGGCACAAGCGGCTACTCCTACAAGGAGTGGAAGGGGACATTCTATTCCGTGGAATTGCCTGCCAAGGAAATGCTCCATTATTACGGCGAGCAAATGGGTCCCGAGAACCGATACCCGATTATCTGCCGAGAATGTGGCACTCAAATACAAGGAATTGTGGCAGGTGGAACATACATTCAGAGGCATGAAATCGGTTCTGGAGACTCGGCCCGTTTACCACCGCCTGGATGAAACCATAAGAGGCCATGTCTTTTGCAACTATCACCCGGCTGGAAATCCAGGCGGTGGGGCCGACGACCCCACCGGACCTTGCCTGGCTGCTGCGCTTGGCCGGGCATTCGAGCGATCCATCAAGCGCTTAGCTGTATCCGAGGGTGAAGGGGGTAATGGTCATGTGCTTACATTGAACATCCGCAAGTTCTTGGACATTTATACCGGTGTCGCCGGGTCACGGCATTTCTCTTTTCTCAACGGGAATTGTTTTGCGACAAAACCCTCCATGCCGTGACCCGTTTTTTTGAATAAATCTTTTTCATTTTTTCGGAAATTTATGTTTAATCACGGTCACGATCAGAAGTAGAACGCAGTCGCCATGAAGAATGCGTTGTGCCACTTTCCGTCGTCACTGCCCACGAAGGCGGTGCCCCCGGTGTTCTGTCCTATCAACCCTTCAATGTAGATGTACACGGGACCGGCGTTCAATTTCACCCCGGGTATTATAAACGCTTCGTTTCCGATCCGCCTGCCATCACTGCTGCTGGTAACATAGTCCACGTTGCTGGGGACATTGATATAGCTAAAATCCACATACGGGATGATCGTGTTGATCGGGCCCATGCAGCTCAGTTTGAAGGTATACTGCAAGCTGGCATTGAAAACTTCCCCTTTGGCCGGGAAGGTAATAGCAAAACCGTAATTCTCCGCCTTGATCGTGCCCTTGTCGACACTGGTCATACCCGGACTGTTCGGTACGTCATACTCGTAATAGGCGGCCCCGAGCAGCAGGTTCCAGGGCCCCCAATTGGCGTCCATGTTGGCTGAACCGGCCCATTGTGTGCCCACGCCATCTTGCGATGGAAAACCACCGGAAGGGAGCTGCTCCTTATTGGCGAATAGCTGGCCTCCTTTGCCCGAAACGGAAACGGTGGCGTTTTGCGGACAGCCTTTGTTGATGGTGTAAGCAAGGCGCATGTTGCCGGTATTCTCCGCATCATAGGGTTGGTCTGTGGAAGTATTCGCCCCGTAAGTCTCGTTCTGGAGGGCGGTGTAGTTTTTGAAAAAATCGAGATCGAACCGCCACGGCCCTGCTTCGTATTTGTAACCGACGCCCATCGCTTGATTGTCCGTAAGACCCACATAATAGTTCAAAGGGGCATACCAGGAGTCATACCCTAGTCTCAGATTGCCAAACGGAACCTGAAAATAGCCCCCTTCGATCGACTGGCACCTTGCGGCCCCAAAGTTATATGCGACCCAACCATAGTGCAAAAAATGATCGTTGTCGGTCAATAAACGATACTCCGCCCCATAGGTCCATTCGTTTATCTGGCCGCCGGGGGCTGGCGCGTCTTTGACATTGACAAGCAAATACCCCAGGCCGTAAGTACCCATCCTCGTATTACTACTGGAGTTGTAGTTGTACTCGTAGACAACGCCACCGCCAAAAACCGGACCCGGGACATCAGCCATGGAAACAACGGGCCAGCATGCAAAGCAGGTGCTTACAACAACAAGAATTAACCGTCTCGCCAAGCTCATCTTCTCTCTCCTCATAGTTAATAGTTTGGTGATTTTCCTCTAAGAGCCCCCCCCTTAAGATGACATTCTCGGCACGCTGTTGCTAACTAAGGGCTTCTCCTATCCATCTCCGCTATTGGCTCCCAATTCTCTGCCCTCCCGGTTGCGTAATCGACAATCACCTCCTTTCAAGAACTGTTGTGCACAAGCGTCATTCCAGTGGGGTCGTCGGGAATCGCCACAGGTGTGCCCAGCGATTACCTGCGGTGATTCTATCGTCCCCGAACAAGTTTCCAGAACCGGCGCAAAATGGATCCGGCGTCCGGCGTACCTCGAACAGCACGCAGCAGTTCCTCCGGATTCTTTCCCTTCGATCGCAATTCGTCCGCATGGTGCTCGATGTATGCACGAGTAGCGGCAGGTGGGAATTCCGGGTGGAATTGCACGCCCCACGCATTGCTTCCAATACGGAAGGCGTGGTGTGGATCGTGGGCGCTTGCCGCGAGCAGGATGGCCCGCTCAGGCAATGCGAGGACTATTTGCGAATGACACACAGGCGCAGGGAAACGAGAAGGGAGCCGTTGAAACAGAGGATCTTCTTCGGCCTCTTGCACCAAGCTTACCTCTGCAATCCCAAATTCCTTACCCTGCTTGTTATAGCCTACGCAACCCCCAGCCGCATGCGCCAAGAGTTGATGGCCATAGCAGATACCTAGTATCGGTTTATTACGGCGCAGTGCATCTACAATCCAAATTGCAGTGTTTTCACTCCAAGGCTCTCGAGTTGTCACCATGGCATGAGAGCCGGTAAGTATTATACCAGCTATATCTTTTGCTGCCGGCAATTGCTGGCCTGATGGTGGAGACACAACTATGATCTCCCCTGCGGAATTCTGTAAACCTTGGATAATCCAGTCATCAAAGTCGCCAATCTGTTTTGATAACCAAGGATAAGTAGAACCGAGTTTAACAATGAGCAGGGTGTGCATTTCATTTATCTCAAAAGGAAAATAGCATATTCACAGTGCGATGCCGGATTGACCTAGGCATAGCGGTACACTCTGGGAAACGAGTATTTAGATTAGGCTGTTCCTACTCCAGATACTGACTATTTCTTATATAACGTTCTTTATATCAATAGAGCTTTGAGATGAGTTGCTAGATGATCCAACCTGAAGCGTAGACTACTCCTGTCCCTCTGTCCACGCAGGTCTGACCAGGGCTGAAAAACTGAACGCTTTCGACAACTAAACTAATATAATCGTATACTTAAATCATCGCGTGCTCACTCACTGTAGAGTTTCTCTACACATGTCCGTAATAATCCCGATGCACCACCACGGAAAAAGCGTAATCCAAAAGTGTCCCCCAACTGAAAACCGGCATATCCACCTCCCTCTGCACGGCTCGCGCAAATGGCTGCATGCCCGTACATTCAAGCATGATGGCTCCGATTGCCGGGTGGGCTTTGCAGAAATCCGCACAGATTCTCACCATGTCTTTTTCTGCTTTATCATAATAGATCTCAGGACATTCGGGCCGCTTTTCATGGTCCCACAGGTTGTCAAACTCCGGACAGCCATACTCATCCTGGGCGCCGGCAATGACAAAATTACTGTTTAAATCAATGCCGACATTCCGCAGATGCGTCTCGGTCAAGAAACGTTTTTGAGCGCATACTACGCCGACCGTCTTATGCCGACCGATTACCTGCTGTATGAAAGGCACTTGCAAGAGGCTTGACATGAAAACCGGGACGTCAACATAACCGGCAATATCCTGTTGAAAGTAGGCAAAATAGCCGCATTCCGCCGCAATCGCTTTGCACCCCATACGCTCCAGTCTTTTAGCCGCACGTCTTATAGGTTCCAAGCAGGGGCTTTTGTCCTGTTCCCAAACAAGCGTATGATTGTCAACACCTTCAACAATTTCATACTGGATGGGGTAAGGAAAGGCGCTGGCATTGCGAACGTCTCCCGGAAAACCCGGATAAGCATCATCAAGCACCATGATCCCTAAACCCATTCCATAGCATGTATGATTCTTGCGAGTTCGGATGTGATTTATGCCTATATCGCGATTGCCAAAATGCATTGCTCTCTCTCCTTCTCAAATATGCCAATGCGCTTAGTCACAGAAGACTCGTCGAACCTTAACCGATTTCATCATCAGTCCCGTGTATGGCCCTGATTACTGCCTCACCCACCCCGGCCTGAATCAGAAATTCATCAAGTCCCTTTCGAGTGGCCGGATCCATATCAGGCTTTTTGAAACCCTTCAGCAGCTTTGCCTGTTTTCTTTGGGCGTTTTCCAGAATTTGTTCGTCCGCGGTTCTGGATGTTAATCGACCTCTCAGACTGATTTCGGGATTCCAGGTATAGGTTCGGCATTTGAGGAGAGTGTCCGTTTGGGTCAGGAATCCCCCTCCCGGTCCAACCTCTTTAATGACATCGATTGAAAAGTCCTCCGCCGTTTCTGCTTCCAGATCTCTGAGATAGAACTTGATCATACTGATGATTTCCAAATCGATCATGAACTGCTCGTAAGACATTGCAGCAAAGCTATCCAAAATGCCGGCGCTATGAAAAATCAGATTGATTCCGTTTTGAAAGGCTGTCAGCATGGAAAGCATGCTTTCATATCCACTTTGGACCGAAACAGCTTTGGCATCATTGGTGGTTCCCCCGCCTCGAGTGGGAAGTTTGTACATCCTTCCCAACCGGGCGCAATAACCGGCCTGAAGGGCGTAGGCAGGGGAGCCGATGGAGATGTTACCGGTTTTCAGGTCTGCACCGTAACACTGTAGACCAAAAATGACTGGCGTCCCTTCCCTGACCATTTGCGCAATGACAATGCCGGCAAGCGCCTCTGCAGTTGCCAGAGCAAGGTTCGCCCCCATGCTGACAGGTCCGGTAGTACCTGTGGACGGAGCAGGCGACATGATCAGTGGCTGGTTGTGCCTGGCGGCTACCAAGATGGATTGAAGGGCCATTTCATCGATCCGCAGCGGACTGATGGTGCTGATCATGGTGAGGACGCGAGGTTTGTCCATCAATGCCTCTTTGCTGCCAAAGAGGATTGCCATCATATCCATTATTTGCTGCATATTTTTTCCGGAACCGGGGATTCCCACGACGCACTTGTCTGAGAGCACTATGGCGGCGTACAGCATAATCAGATGGCTTTGGGCTGCATCCACATCAGAGGGCTGGGCGAGAATACCGCCGTTTATATTGAAGTGCTCACTTTGGTGGACGAGCTTGGCAAAGGTCACGTAATCCTGCAAGAGCGCGTCACGTCTCATTCCGCCTGCTTCAATGATCGCCGGACATCCATACCCTGCGGCGCACTCCACGTCGCCGCCGCCGATGTGCATATCGTACCGGGGGTTTCGGGCATGCAGAGTAAATGCTTCCGGAGCCTTGCCAACCCATCGCATTACCAGGTCCGGCTCAAAGAACGCAGTCTGCCCCGCAACCCTGACGCCTTTTTGCTGAACCAGATCCAAAATCTCCGGATGATACAGCTTCACACCGATCTCTTTGAGAATCCTGAGAGCGGTCTCATGGATCATCTTCAGTCTATTCTTCAATGCTTGTCCCTCCAGGCATCAATGGAACTCCAGCCGAGCTCGATTCTACCCGCCCATTGCGCGCAAAGCTTTTGGTCGGGCGCGGCATCACGCGAAGCAGAAGACCATCACGCCAGGCCCAAATACATTTTTCGCACGTGGTCATTGCACAGAAGATTCCGGCTGGTGTCTTCCATGGCAATCCGGCCATGCTCCATGACATACGCCCTATCAGCAATACTCAGAGTGGTGTCCACGTTCTGCTCAACCATCAACACCGTCACCTTTTCCTCGCGCAGTTTCTGAACGGTCTGGAAGACGGCTGCCACGTTTTCCGGAGAAAGGCCCATGGAGGGTTCATCCAAAAGGAGCAGTTTCGGATTACACATCAGCCCTCTGGCGATTGCCAGCATTTGCCGTTCTCCTCCGCTCATTGTGCCGGCGAGCTGGCGTTTGCGCTCTACAAGCCGTGGAAAGAGGTTGTAGACATAGCTAAGGTTCTGGTTAATCCTTGCCTTGTCCTTGATGCAGAAGGCGCCCATAAGCAGGTTGTCTTCGACCGTCATAGCAGGAAACAGGTTGCGTTCTTCAGGGATGAGGGCGAGACCCATTCTGGCCAAAAGATGCGTAGAGGTACCGGTGATGTCCCGATCCAAGAAACGAATGCTGCCACTTTTGGGAGGCAGCAACCCCACTATGCTCTTGAGAGTTGTGGTCTTGCCTGAGCCGTTGGGGCCAAGAATGGCCACCAGCTCACCTTCTCCGATTCGCAGCGTGACGTCCCAGATGACCTGAAGATAATCGTAGCTAACGTTGAGATTATTGACTTCCAGCAATCTGATCACTCCTATTCATGTCCGGCAGTGGGCCTGCTAAGGGGCGCATACACGCTCGCGCAGATGGAGATCCGCGCCTAAATATGCCTTGATCACGGCTTCGTTCTTAGCGATTTCAGCCGGCGGGCCTTCGGCGATCTTTTCGCCATAATTCAACACAGCGATCCAGTCGCAAATGCTCATTATCAGTTTCATCAAGTGCTCAACGATCAGAATAGAGATTCCGCTGTCGCGAATCTGACGAATGAGCACCGTGATATCGTCCAGTTCTGTCGGCGTCAAACCTGCGGCAACCTCGTCGAGTAAAAGCAGGTCGCAGTTGCTTGCCAAAGCGCGCGCCAGTTCCAAACGCTTAAGCTGCATGGTATTGAGGTTTTGCGCCAACACATCGTGCGATGAGGGGAATTGCACGAATTCGAGGACTTCCGCTGCCTTTCGCGGTGGACTTTCACCTTTTCGGGGCCTGCCGAAGACTGCGCCTACCATCACATTTTCCAGAACTGTCATCTGGGGGAAAGACCTCACGATTTGGTAGGTTCGCGCAATACCTGCATGGCAACAGAGGTGGGCTTTGTAGCCGGTGATGTCGCGCCCCTTGAAAATCACTTTCCCTCGAGTGGGCGGGAAAGCACCTGCAATACAGTTCTGTAAGGTGGTTTTTCCCGCTCCATTGGGTCCGATCAGACCGAAAATCTGCCCTTCCCGGATCCCGAGCGACACATTGTTCACAGCCTTAAGGCCTTCAAAAAACTTGCACACTTCTCGCGCTTCCAGAATCAAGGTTGTCACCACCTTTTGCCGTTTAGAATTGCAACACCTTGTGGACGGTATTCGTTGACGGGGCGGCACAAGCTCAGAGAGTTCTCTGAAATTATGCCGCCTTAGCCTCTACCTACACCCGCTATTTCGTGCCGGGGGGGATCTTCAGGTCCGTGGTTTTCACATCCTCGGGCCAAACGACTTCGCCCTTACCACCAAAATACTGGATGACCGGAAAAATGTAGTAGCCCTTGCCCACCACAGGATCAGGGAAGGTCTCCGGGGTATATTTGTATTCCTTCATCATAATCCCGCCTGTGAAGGTGAGTTTACCGGGGATTACCTGCTCGTCAGCGCACTTTTGCAGAGTCTCCTTATTCAATGCGCCGTAATCCTTCAGGGTGGTCTGAAGCACTTTGATGAAATACCTTACAGTATCGTAGCACATGGCGGCCGAAGAAGCGCCTGGTTCGAAGCCGAATCGCTTGGTGAAGTCATCCCGAAACTTTTTAGCTTCCGGGGTCGCATACTGGGGAATCTGATCGAGTACGTAGTCTGAAGCATCCCCGGTAAGTTTGTACCATTCCCCGACCCAGCCGAGACCGTCCGAGATAATCAAAGACTTGACGCCAACTTCTCGGCTCTGCTTAATAAACGCAGCGACCGAAGGCGGATCTGACATGGAGCCAACCGCGACAGCAACGTGTTCCCGCTTGATTTTGTTAAGCAACGGATAGAACTCGGTTTCGCCAAGTTGTACGTAATCTTCAGTGGCCACTTTCCAACCGGCGTCTTCAAACTGCTTCTTGACCGCAGCGCCAAAATTACGGCCCCAGTCGTTGTCAACGCCGTAAATAGCGACCTTTTTGGATTCCGGTTTAAAGGTGCCCTTGGCGATAGCTTCCTCCACGGTTTTAACGTAGCCAATGCTTAGCTTTTCAGGCAACGGCCAGGTTTTTCCCACCCAGTACTTGTATTTTGCAGGATCGGATTTGTACTTTTCGTTGATCAACTTGCCGGCCCCAAAGCTGAAAAAATGAGGGGTTTTGTATTTGGCGGCAACATCCATGCAGGAAGCGGAAACCCACGCGTGCCAGGTGTTGAAACCCACGTCTATTTTGTCGTGGACAATGGCCTTCTCATACGCCTTGGCCGCCTTTTCCGCATCCGACTCCGAGTCAATCCACACCATTTCGACTTTGTAATCTCCTATTTTCCAGTTGATCTCGTCGAAGGCCATTTGGATCGCGTCCTTGAATTCTTCCCCGACCCTCGAAGCAGGGCCGGTAAAGGGGCCTATGGACCCGACCTTGAGGATTTTTTCCTCCGCACCGTTTGCTACCCCAGTGAAGCCTAAAGGACCTAAAGCGATCATCCCCAGGCACAGGATCAAACCAAGCAGCAGGCAGACATTAGCTTTCCTGTGGCCCCTTACCACCTCTCGGTACTTCATGTGTCCTCTCCTTCGTTGATGGGTGAACGTTGTACAACTATTAACACAATCCATCTTGTCATCCTGCGCCGACTGATCTTCCTACGGTCCCGTTCCGTACAATGAAGACCCTCTTTTTTGCCCCACATCCATCATGTCCTCGCAGGTTACGCGGGTGCCAACAGCACGTGCTCCATTTCATTTTGAGGTCAAAGACTCTACATCTACTGTTCGTTTTTTGATCAGTCGTCCAAGGCTTTCCCAGACACCCACCATCCCCCTGGGGTAATAAATCATGACGAAAATCATCAGAAGCCCATAAAGGATAAGGCGGAATTCCATCATATCCTTGAGGAATTCCATTGTCGGCACCAGGATCATGGCGGCGACCAAAGCTCCCCAGATGGTCCCCCGACCGCCTATATAAGCCATAGCGAGGATCTCCACGGTGTGGCTCGTATGCATCACTGTAGGGGTCAGAATCCCGATGAAATGTGCATAAAATCCGCCGATCAACCCTGCAAAGGCGCTGGAAATGGTGAAGTTCACGACTTTATACTTGACGCCGTCAATCCCCGAAGAGGCTGAAGCTTCGACGTCCTGGCCAATAGCCCTGAAAGCCATACCTAGGCGAGTCTTTATGATAATCGTAACAAGGATGTAGACGGTCAGGAGAATAGCTAAGACCAGGTAGAAATAGGGCCAGTTATTCACGGTCTCAAAAAGCGGAGGGATTGAAATGCCTGCATACCCTCTGGTGAGTTCGACGAGGCTACCGACAGTCGAAAGCATGGCCATGGCGAAGAACCAGGTCATACAGGCTGCATAGATACCGCCCAGGCGGATGGTTAAAAGGCCGAGGATGAAACCCACCGCTCCTGAGGCCAGGGCTGCCAGCGGCATGGTTATCAAGGGTGACCATCCAAGCTTCAGTACGAGTAGCCCTGAGACGTACGCCCCCAAACCCCAAAAAGCTGCAAAGCCGAAGTTGACGATATTGATGAAGCCCGCTGTGAAATCAAACGCTACGGCCAGAGCTGCGAACATCATAGCAGAGATCAGCAGCCGCAGGACAAATTCATCACTGATGACAAGGGGTGTCAAGGCCAGCAAAATCAACAGGACCAAACCGAGCGGAGTGAAGCCGACGGCCGAAAGGTGTGCTCTCCACCCCTTAAAATCAGACTCAAAATAATAGTTACTGTTCATATGTGGCTTTTTCCCCCTACGTTATTCGAGGACCGTCTTAACACCCTTCACGCCGAACAGCCCTTTGGGCTTAAAGAGAAGGATCAAGATAATGATCGAAAGGCTGGACACGTCCTGCCAGCCGCCCCCGATGTAAGAGCTGCTGAGAGTTTCCAGCAGGCCGACAAGGAGTCCTCCGATTATGCTCGCTCCCACGTTGCCCATCCCCACGAGAATAGCCACGAACCATGACTTGTAGAGAGGGTTGAGTCCCATGGCCGGATAGGCCGGGTTAATAGAGAGCAGGCATGCGCCTGCAAGGCCCGCCAGCATCGCACTGAGAGCGAAGGTCAGGGTCTGGATGCGGTTCAGGTCTATCCCGACGATGAGTGCCCCGGTTTCGTCTTGGGAGACAGCCCGGATAGCCCGCCCGGTCTGAGTTTTGTTCAGAAATAAGACGAAAATGGCTATGACGATGACGGCTATCAAGAAGCCAACTACGCGGTCCATCTGTATGGACATGCTGGAGAGCCAGGTGACCCGTCCCGGCCAGTATTGAGTAATACCGTGGTAGGTGTTTCCCCAGCACAGCTTGGCGCCATTTTGCAAAATGATGGACAGCCCTAATGTGACGAGGAACGCGTTCATGACCCAACTCTTCTTGGTACGCAAGCGCAATGGATAGAACAAGGCCTTCTCAATGACAGCTCCCGCGCAGAAGGTCACGGCGCCGGCCACCAGAATGCTTGGAATTGGACCTAACCCAAAAACCTTGAAAGCGAAGTAGGCGGTGTAGGCGCCAATCATGTAAAGCTCACCGTGGGCGAAATTGCCGATGTTCATAACACCGAAAAGCAGAGAGAGTCCGACAGCCATTAGCGAGTAAAATCCGCCTCGGAGGATTCCAGAGACTAGAATGTCCCACCATCCCGACAAGAGTTCCATCTAATACCCCTCGATCATGCGATTTCATCCTTAGAGAATGGGCCACTGAGCTTCCGGCCACACCCATCGGCCCCGGCCGGCAACGGCACAGGATTCAATCGCGTATAGCCCCGCAGATGCGGAAACCCTTAACGGTCCGTCAAATCAGAACGTCAACGAGACTCCAGTTTGGCTTGCCACTTGTCAAGCTCTTTCAGGATCGTCTCATCCAGTTGCGGCGCCCCATGAGATTCTACAATTTGTTTGATCTTAGAACGGATCTTGCCTCTAACTTCCGACTTATCCGGATTCTTCATCTTGCGGCTGAACAGGGCCGGGTAGAAAACCTTTCTTAAGTTACTTACGGTATGCGCTTCAGTGAGAAAGGCGCCCCCCGGCCCAACCTTCTCTATAATATCAAGCGCCAGTTCCTCCGTGTTAACCGTTATACCCTGGCTGTAGTACTTGAGCATTTCAATGATTTCGTCAGAGAGAACGACCAGTTCGGGACAAACACTGTTGCAGTGGTCGGCAACGCCTATGTCATGAATGAGATTGGCTTTGCTGAGAATCGTGGAGAAGATCTCCATGGTGGCCTCGGCGACTGCCTGTTCGTCCATGTTCTTGGCATCAGTACAGCCGGCCGTCCCGTAAAACGGAATGCCATAATAATCGGAGATTTCAGAAGATGCTGCCACCATCAGATGGAATTCCACGGCGCCGTAGCTGCCAACGCTGGTCTTCATATCCATAATGGATGGCATGGCCCCATAAATGAAAGGAGCCCCTTCGCTCACCAGTTGGGAGAGCACCAGGCCCGTCAGTACATCAGCATTGCATTGAGCCAAAGAGGCGGCCAGACTCATGGGCGCGGTGCCCCCCATCATGCTGTAGGGCATGTAGACCACCGGAATGCGATTTTGCGCGCTGATATAGAGCTTTTCCATGCTCTCGGCCGGGTGGTTGAGAGGGGGGATAGGTTCACAGTAATTGAATATGAAAGGTTTCTCCCGCAGGCTATCATGCCCCCCCGCAACTATTGCCGCCATATCGATCACTTCCTGAAGCGATCCGACGTCATTGGTACTGAAGTTTATGGTTTTACTGAAATTTTTGACTGTCTCAAGAAACGAGATCTGGGACTGAATTCCTGGACGAACGTCTTTTGCGATGCCGACGGAGAGCACAAAATGGATGTTTTGCAGCGCGTCGGCTATCTTGCACATCGTCTGAATGTCTGCCCTCATGAAATCCCGCACTTCTCCGGTAAAAGGGTCGACGATCTCCAACATATCCGAGTGGCAACCAAAATAGACGGCATCCCGGCTATCGATGGTCATAAAGGGCTCGCCTGCGCGGTTATAAAGAACCAATTCTTTGGGGGCGGTCTTCAGAGCCCTCTCCACCAATGATTTGGGTACCTTCACGAGTCCCTGACTCGTGACCGATGCTCCGTTCTCTTTAAACAGCTTCAGAGCCCTCTCGCCGCCTACTCTCATGCCAACCTTTTCCATTATATGGATGCTGGCGTCGTGAATCCGCTCTATTCCTTCCTTATCCAAAATACTGAAGCTGATGTTCCTCTTGGCTGGTATCGCCATTTACTCAATCTCCCTGCTTAGAGCTTAGATAGGTTTCCTTCCGCGGATTTCGGGCTTCGGGTGTCAGGCTGAGAGACGCAGGCTCAGAAACCCGAACACTGAAACCCGAAACCAAAAGAAAGGCCCGGAGTTGGAAACAAGCCGGCAAAGTAGAAACGTCACCGCATTTTTCCGTTCATTAAGCACTCTTTTATTTGCAAACGCCCTCATGAAGATACTTCAGCAGCGATTCTTTAGTCATATTGTCAATGCCAAGGTACTCGAGCGTGTATCCCGTCGCATAGAAATCCGTTTCCACCAGGATGTTGGCCAGGTTTATCAAAGCATCTATCACCGGTGTCTTGACACCGAATTTCTTGCCCAGTTCGTGGTAGACGTGGCACCCGACCGGTATGTCTTCGGTGATATATCGATTATGTACAGTGAACGGACCGGTGCCGTACTGGATGTAGTCGTGTTGATCGAACGGGATTTCGTAATCCATGCCCATGTATTCACAGCCAAGGATATTTTCCCTTGAAAAGAACTGTTTTTCCTCGAAATGCTGGATGCCGACACCTATTGCTTCGGCCAGCCGGCACTGTTCCTGGTAAAAGGCGTATTGAACTCTCGAAATGGAAGGACAGTAGGCATGAGAGTAGATTGAAAAATCGTTCTTCTCTTCTCCGTAGATGACGCCCCAGTTTTCCATTACCCCAACGCCCAGGATGGTGCCGGGACAGTGCAAAACAGGATTGACATTACTGAAACCGGTATCCATCACGGTATTGCCGCCCAAAACGCCGTCCCCGTTTGTAATGGCGTCCATGCATCCCATGTACTTTGAGCTTTCCAGAAAATCTTCCTGGTCGACGGTAGGCAGGGCTGCGCCCCGCAACGTGATGGCGCGATAGTAGGCACGAATTCTCGGTAGCGTGACGCCGCCTTTGATGTCAACACGACATCCGTAAGGGGCGCTGGACCAACCGCCGATGATGACTTTCTTCGTGCAGCCGGCCTCGCGCATCATTTTCCGAAGCAGCAAGGAACCGTAGTTATCGGGGAAAATGTGGACGATCATCCCGTCTTCCAGTGCTGGGATGAGCTGTTCGAATATCTTACGATGCGCGACGGATGGAGTTGGAATGATAATAATGCCGGCCCCCTGGACGGCTTCAGCCAGGTTCGTGGTTACACGGTCAAAACGGGCAAACCCGGAGCGCTCGAAACCGTAAAGGTTCAACTGATCCCCATAGAGCTGAATGCCCTTTTCTTTGACGCCAAATAAGGTTTTTTCGGCAAAACCGGGGGTGTCCCAGATGCGGACCCTGGCTCCGGCCAGCGCGCAGTCGGAAGCCGTGGCTTTCCCGACGGCGCCTGCTCCCAAGACGGCTATCGGCTTATCTTTCAAGTACTCCATATTGCCCATTTCGATTATCTCCTTCTCTTGTCGGCTGTCACTTGATGCTTTGCTTTCGATAAGTATGGAACTGTTTCGATACTCGTGTTACTTCATACGTTCCTCAAGCTTGAGGAGTTTTCTCTATCCACCATTTTGTAAGTATGCCCATCCGCGGGAAAGGCTTGGTTCCTTACGTCATCCGCGTAGGCTTCGAAAACCCGTACGATTTCATCAGCCACGCCGGCGTGGCGTTTAACAAACTTGGGTGTAAAGGCTTGAAAAATCCACAAAAGGTCGCTCGAGATCATGAGCCGGCCGTCGGCGTCGATGCCCGCCCCGATGCTGTAAACGGGAATGGTCAGGTTATCACGGATGATCTTGCACACTTCCGGAGGAACGGCTTCCACAAGGAGGGCAAAGGCGCCCGCGTCCTGAATGGCGCGGGCATCCTTGATGAGCTCGAGCGCTCTATCGGCGATGCGCCCCCGGGCCTTGAAACCGCCCAACTGACCTGAGCTTCGGGGAGTCAGGCCGATGTGCCCCATGACCAGCATGCCGCCATCGGCAATGGCTTTCATCTGAGGACAAACCCGAAGCCCGCCTTCGAGCTTGACCGCGTCCGTGTTGGCTTCTTTGAAAAAGCGCCCGGCGTTTCGCACAGCCTCCTCAACACTCACTTGATAGGAAAGAAAAGGCATGTCTCCGATGACAAAGGTATTTGGCGCGGCCCGGCGAACAGCCTCACTGTGGTAGATACACTGGTCCATGGTCACGGGAACCGTGCCCTCATAACCATAAATGCGCATGCCCAGAGAATCGCCCACCAGCAGCATGTCCATGCCCGCCTTTTCGGCGAACTGAGCGGTGGCGAAATCGTAGGCCGTAGCCCAGACAGCTTTTTTCCCAGCCTCTTTCATCTTTTGCAGATCGAATCTATTCAGTTTCTTCCTCATCCTTAACCTCTTGTAAGCCGGCCCCCTGGACGGCTTCAGCCAGGTCCGTAGTTACATGGTCAAAACGGGCAACGCCAGAGCGCTCAAAACCGTAAAGGTTCAATCGATCCCCATAGAGCTGAATGCCCTTTTCCTTGACGCGAAATAGGGTTTTTCCGGCAAAACCGGGGGTGACCCGGATGCGGACCATGGCTCCGGCCAGCGCACAGTCCGCAGCCGAGACTTTCCCGACGGCGCCCGCTCACAAGACGGCTATTGGCTTCTCTTTCAAGTACTCCAGATTGCCCATTTCGATCATCTCTTTCTCTTGTCGGCTGTCACTTGATGCTTTGCTTTCGTTAAGTATGGGGCTGTTTCGATACTCGTGTTACTTCAGGCGTTCCTCAAGCTTGAGGAGTTCTCCATCCACCATTTTGTAAGTATGCTCATCGGCGGGAAAGGCTTGGTTCCTTACGTCATCCGTGTAGGCTTGGAAAGCACGTACGATTTCATCTGCCACACTGGCGTAGCGTTTAACAAACTTGGGTGTAAAGGCTTGAAAAATCCCCAAAAGGTCGCTCGAGATCATGAGCTGGCCGTCGGCGTCGACGCCCGCCCCGATGCTGTAAACGGGAATGGTCAGGTTATCCCGGATGATCTTGCACACTTCCGGAGGAACGGCTTCCACAAGGAGGGCAAAGGCGCCCGCGTCCTGAATGGCGCGGGCATCCTTGATGAGCTCGAGCGCTGTATCCGCGGTGCGCCCCTGGGCCTTGAAACCGCCCAACTGACCTGAGCTTTGGGGAGTCAGGCCGATGTGCCCCATGACCAGCATGCCGCCATCGGCGATGGCTTTCACCTGAGGACAAACCCGAAGCCCGCCTTCGAGCTTGACCGCATCCGTGTTGGCTTCTTTGAAAAAGCGCCCTGCGTTTCGCACAGCCTCTTCGACACTCACTTGATAGGAAAGAAAAGGCATGTCTCCGATGACAAAGGTGTTTGGCGCGGCCCGGCGAACAGCCTCACTGTGATAGATACACTGGTCCATGGTCACGGGAACCGTGCCCTCATAACCATAAATGCACATGCCCAGAGAATCGCCCACCAGCAGCATGTCCATCCCCACTTTTTCGGCGAACTGAGCGGTGGCGAAATCGTAGGCCGTAACCCAAACAGCTTTTTTCCCAGTCTCTTTCATCTTTTGCAGATCGAATCTATTCAGTTTCTTCCTCATTGCTAACCTCTTGTAATATCGATAAAAGTTATTCCCTTAATCATTTTGCAGCTCGGGCCGGTCATACCCCTGTTCGTATTGCGGCAGATCATCGGCGATTTCGTAGTAGTCTCCTTTCTGGGAAATCCATACATGCCCACCGGTCTTGAGCTCAGTCGGAGGATCGATCGCACCGGCGGCAAGGCAGATATTCGGTTTGTTACGCGGGTCCCAGAACAGGCTCGAACCGCACTCTCCGCAGAATCCGCGATAAACGTTTGGAGTCTCGTCTTGAGTCGATCTGTACCATTTCAACGCTTCAGCTTTGACAATGACGAGGTTTTCACGAAGCGTTGCGGTGTAGGCGCCGACATTGCCGTTGAACCGCCGGCATTTGCTGCAATGGCAATTGATGATGTCCAAGAGTCGCCCGCGGACTTCGAAGCGAACAGCGCCGCACAAACAACCACCAGTGGCCCGAATGGCGCAATCTTCCGGTTGATCCATATTTCCCTCCTTAACCGGCAATTACAACGGCTTAAAACTCAAGCCTGCGAGAGCGGTATGCTTTCAGGTAATTCTCGCAGTAGTCATCTTTGCCGGCCAGGGCTTCGGCGGTAACCATGATAGCCATCATCCGTTTGTCCAAAGGGTTAACGATGGCGCTATCAAGACCTTTGGCGATGGCCATTGCCATAAATGTCTGGTTCATGAATTTTTTTTCCGGAAGAGCAAAAGAAATATTCGAGAGGCCGCATATCGTATGGACACCTCTGAAAGTGTTCATGATTCTTTCCACCGCGTTGATGAATTCGAGGCCGTAGGTCTTATTGGTGGAAAGCGGCTGCACCAGCGGATCGATGTAAATGTTTTCAATGGCTATGTTGTTCTTGACCAATCCGTTAATCAGCTCGTCCGCGATGGCCATTCTGTCATCCACTGTTTGGGGCATGCCCCTATCACTCATGCAAAGGGCAATCACTCTCAAATCAGAGCCGGCAATAATGGGCAGCAGCGCCTCATAGCGCTTTTTTTCCAACGAAATCGAGTTGATCATGGCCGTTCCTCTATGAACGGAGAGCCCGGCTTCGATGACTTTCGGGTCCGGACTGTCAATACAGCAGGGAGTATCCACTATTTCCTGCACACTTTCGACCAGCCACTTGATACACTCGGCCTCGTTGTCCACGAATATTCCGGCATTAACATCGATGTAGCCGGTTCCGTTTTCGTGCTGGTCGACGGCAACCTTCTGAATGGCAGCCTTATCCCTATTTTCGATGGCCACACCGATGGCTTTGCGGCTGGCATTGATAAGCTCTCCAACGATCAACATCGAGATCTCCTTAAATAACTGCTGATTTGCAGATCCATACAGCGGAGAACACGGGTAAATTCAACCTTCTCATGGATATCGGGCGCTACAGCGCGGTCAGCTTGCGTGAGAGCTCAACCGCGCCCGGCGCATCATCACTGTACCCATCCGCTCCGATCTGCACGGCAAACTTCTCCGTTACGGGCGCCCCACCCACGATGATTTTGACGCTGGGTGCGTTTTCCTTAAGAAAAGCCACTGTATCCTTCATCGCCGGCATCGTGGTGGTCAGCAGGGCCGAAAGACCTATGATGTCCGCCTTGTTTTCGAATGCCGCCTTGTAGAAGCTGTCACTGTCCTGATCCACCCCGATATCGACCACTTCAAAGCCGCCGCCTTCCAGCATTATTGCCACGAGGTTTTTGCCAATGTCGTGCAGATCACCTTTGACGGTCCCAAGGACGATGGTCCCTTTTGGTTTGACCCGGGTGTCGGCCAGAAGCGGTTTGAGTACGGCCATCCCTGCTTTCATGGCTTGAGCCGCTCTAGCCATCTCCGGCAGGAACAATTCCCCTTCGCTGAACAGCTTGCCGACCTCATCCATCGGAGCGATGAGGCCTTCCTTTAAGATGGTCTGCACATCTGTGCCAATACACAGTTCCTTTTGGACCAAATCGGCGGTCTTATCTACATCGAGACCAAGAACTGCTTGGTAAATGTCTTTAACAGCCATTGTCGCTACTCTCCTCTTTCGCATTGTTATGGGCGCGTTTATTGAAATGTGGTTTGGGATAGGCCTGAGATCAGACACTATCAAGGGATTGCCCGTGTAATAGATGACTCCTTGTTTTCTTATTTTTTTCCAATTCATGGGAATTGCAGGCAACCCGGTTAATGATTCTTATTTCGTTTTCGGGCTTCTTTAGCTTCTCTATCATTGCTTCTCCTTCAGTGCCGTGGAGACACAGATGCAGCAGAACCAAATCAAAAGCTTGCTTGCTGATGCGATTCAGCGCATCGCTCGCCGCTGAGGAGACGCTGATCTTGTGGTCCAGATCGCGCGCGAGCCTCCCCACCGCAAGTGCTCCTTCATGCCGCCGTTAATATGCGCATGAGTCTTTCCTGGTCGTTGACAACTTCGATCCATCGAAGCCATCTGAGTTGCTTTTTGGGATGTCAACAGGTATATCAAAAAGCGTGCCATCGGACCGAAACAGTTGTAATGCGGCGTATTCACAAGTTGTCTGGAAACATGGCGGGCGAGATGATTCCCCTTACAAACGGGGAGAAAAATCCCCAGGCTCAGGCCGGAGACTATCGAGGATGGAGAATCAAGTTGAAAACGTTACGAAAAACTGGGTTGGGCAAAATAATCCCCAATATGCGGAAGAATTTCCACAGCTAAAGCTCGATATTTTTCAACCATCCGGGCAGCGAGCTCTATCATGACCGGTTCTTTGGAATTACGGGCCATTTGATTCTTGGCGCTGAGAGGACTTGATCAGATGGTGCTCCTTCATTTTGTTGAAAAGGGTTTTTCGATCGATTCCGAGGAAGGAGGCCACTTTGCTCCGGTGCCACTGATTTTCAGTGAGTGTTTTGAGTATCACCTGCTTTTCAAAGCGAGCCATGACCTTGTTAAGGTCTTGATTGCCGAGATCATAGGAATCACCGGCCATTTCGGTCAATGTGTCGGAATTGGCTTGCGATACCCCCAGGAAATCGAGCTTTCCCAGGGTCATGTAACGTCGCAGTGTATTGCGAAGCTCTCTCACATTCCCCGGCCAGTCGTGGCTTTGAATGGCTTCCCTGACCCTCGCGGAAACGACCTGCGGGGCCTGGCCGCCGCCATCAAGGCTTAGAAAGTGATCCACCAGCAATGGGATGTCGTCTTTACGTTTGCGCAAAGGCGGGATCACTATGGGAATGATATGAATTCTGTAGAAGAAATCCTCGCGCATCAGGCCCCTTCGGATGGCATCCGCCAGATTTCTATTAGTAGCGGCAATAATACGGATACTTGGCTTCTTCACCTTGACTCCGCCGACCTGCATGTATCCGCCGCCTTCGATGGCACGGAGTAATTTTGCCTGGAGTGTCAATGCGATTTCGCCCAGTTCATCCAGAAACAGTGTTCCACCATCCGCAAGTTCCAGGTATCCACGTTTGTCTATCGTGGCGCCTGTGAATGCCCCCTTCTTATAGCCAAAGAACTCACTTTCGAGGAGATTTTCGGGTATCGCGACGCAGTTGACGGGCAAGAACTCCTTTTCTTTTCGGTCACTCATGTCATGAATCGCCCTCGCCACCAGTTCCTTGCCGGTTCCGGATTCACCGTAAATGATGACATTGGCGTCCGTGGCAGCGGCTCGAAGAATGAGCTCATAGACTTGCTGCATCGCCTGGCTTTTGCCGATGATATCACGAAACCGATAGCGTTCTTTCACACTTGAGCGAAGCCGTATGTTTTCTTTAAGAAGCTCTAATTCTGCTCTTTTCTGGTCGGTAAAATCAGTTACAAACCCTTCGAGAGCCACCATTTTTCCTTCTTCGGAAAAGACTCCCATGCCTTGTTCCCACACCCACTTATATTCTTCAGACGCGGTTTTGAGGCGGTAAATGAGCTGGAAGGGCCTTCGCTCGGCAATGGCTAGATCGATCTCTTCCCGGATTTTAGTCTGATCGTCCGGATGGACACGGTTCGTGTAGGTATTTGCAGGATTCCCAACTAAATAGGATCTATCGTACTCGACCAGGTCCAAGCTGCCTTTACTGACAAATTCAAGAGTCCAGTTTTCATCATTCAAGCAACGGTATGCCATTCCCGGCAGGTTGTCCATCAGAGTGGCAAGTCTGCGCTGACTTTCTTTGAGCGCTTCATGAGCTAGAAAATTTTCGGTCGTGTCCTCCACAGCAGTTACGATTCCCATGACGTTTCCTTTGGCGTCCTTGATGGCGCTCGCCCGGACATTCACATAGCCCCGCTCTTCGCTGAGGTCTTTGCTGAATACAGGCAGGTGAGTCAATGTGCAAGGCGCGCCGGTCGAGACAACGCGCTCAAAGTGCGCTTGAAGTCCTGCTGCAACGAGGTTGGGGAAACGTTCGAAAAGATTTACTCCAAGAAGTTCTGCGCCTGGGACGCCGGTTATCTCTTCCATGGCCGCATTCCACATTGTTATTCTGAAAGAAGGATCTCCCACCCAAATACCGATCGGAATGTTCTCAATGATCTTCGATAGAACATCTTGAGATCGGTACAGGGCCGTCTCGGTTTCTTTGCGCCTTTCTATTTCATCCTGCAGTTCAACGGTTCGTTTTTCGATCTCATCAAGGGATTTTTCAAGGGCCGCACACGCAGTTTCCGTTTCTGTGATATCACGAACACTTATAATGATTCCCGCTACCCGTCTGTTGTGGGTATAATATGGATAGCAGGTGGCGTCCATGTACCTTTTGCCAAGAACCGGATAATAGAACCATCCCTGGCAGTGAGCTATGGCTCCTTCCATACACTGTTCCATAATCGATTCTGCTTTTTCCTTAAAAAACAAGTATTCTTTCATCTCGACGATTGCATGACCGACAATCTGCTCTCTTTTCAGGTCATTGGCGACGAGGAAGGTCTTGTTGACTGCACGGCAGATGAGTTTCTCGTCCATTAATAGGACATGGTCGTTGGAGGCATCAAACATCAGTTGCTGGTCTTCGAGAACTTCATTGGCTTGTATCTGAAACACCATGTCTCTTTCCAATCCTTCTAGCTTTCGATCAAGTTTCGCCAGGTCTGCTCTAGCCGACATCACTGTTCTCCAGTAAGAAGCTGCCCCGAAAGCTGGTTTCGTCAACTCGATTTAGCCCATTCTGATATTTCTAATTTGGCCCATCCCTGTCCATTAGTTTTTCCTCTGCTCCATGAACGTACTTGCCGCAGATTGAGCCGCGAAGAGCCGTGGCGAATGGGGCCTCTCTCGACTTGTCGGAGATGGCTCGAAACGGCGGCACTGGAGGCACGATTTCATCCCCTTTATGTTTTCTTTCCTCAATCGTCCTCCTGAGCCGGGTCGCGAAAAATTATCTGCCTCAAACGGTTCCATTGATTATCGAGGTCGAATCGGGCTCACCCTTCTGGAGAATCTGTTCGATGCTCTTTTTCCCGGGCAAGTACACTATTGTGGAACGGCCAACCGCCATTTGGCGGTCGAGCTGTGCATAGTTTCGCATAGCACTTGTTGACAAAACAGGTTTTTAGTTTCGGATCGCGGTGGGTAACGCTGGTTCTCATGTGCTGAGAATGGTTTCCGGTATTTCACATTTGTGATGATAGCATTCGAGGGCTTCCCGCCCAGTAAAAGGCTTTCCCCCCGGCGCAAAACAGAACCACTCGCTGACATCCCGCGATTCATAGTCATCAACTAGCTCCAGCTTGAATGCAGTTGCAAGTGGGCCGGGCATTTGCGAATTCTTCCATCCATTCCCGTCTGAATTAGCTACGGGAGGCCATAGGGACGGCACTATCCCGAGCGGTGAGGTACTATGAGATCCAGTGTAAATTCCAGACTCCAGAACGGTTGCTTAACCGGAATATTTGAGAAACGAAAATGCCCTGAGAATCGAAATCAGTCTATACGAGGTTATCCCGGTTTTCAAAAAGATTTAGATTCATCGGGCGGGAAAAGTGCAGAAAGGCCTCACTACTCGAATACTCACTGCGGCGCGGTAAGAAATCTAACTTGCCGTTATACCCATAATAATTAGCATATTAGATTATGGTCTCGGGTGTAACCGTCGTCAGGGTTTCGAGTTCGATGAGGGTTACGCCGGTGACAAAATGGGCCTCTAATGAGGAGAACGAAAATGAGAAACCGAGTGGTGCTGGTCACCGGCGCTCTTACAGGTATCGGACGTGCCGCCGCGTTTGCTTTCGCTAAAGAAGGAGCGCAGGTCGTCATCTCAGGTCGCCATACGGAGGAAAAAAATGCCCAGGAAACTCGAAGGTAAGATTGCTCTGATCACGGGCGGTTCGCGGGGCATTGGCGCAGCGATCGCGAAACGTCTGGCCGCGGATGGAGCGAGCGTAGCCATCACGTACGCGAAGGACGCCGGCGCGGCTTCCGCCGTGGTCAAAGCGATTGAACTCGGTGGCGGAAAGGCTGTCGCGATCCAAGCGGACGCTGCCGACGTCGAAGCTGTCAAGGGAGCGGTCGAAAAGACCGTCGCGACCTTCGGCCGACTTGATGTGCTTGTGAACAATGCCGGCACGGCTATCCCGAAAACGTTCGAGGAGACTACGATCGAGGAGATGAATCGCGTGATCGACATCAACGTCCGCGGCACACTGGCCACGACGCAGGCAGCGCTGAAGCACATGAAGAGCGGCGGTCGCATCATCATGATCGGCTCGTGCGTGGGCGAGCGTGTCCTAACGCCCGGGCTGGTAGCCTACTCGGCCACGAAGGGAGCCGTAAAGATGTTTACTCAGGGGTTGTCCAGAGAGGTCGGGAGCCGGGGTATAACGGTCAACAACGTCCAGCCGGGTCCGATCGACACGGATTTGAATCCCGCGGCGAGCGATTGGGCGGTGCCTCAGAAGGCCGCCACAGCTCTCGACCGCTATGGGCATGTTGAGGAGGTCGCCGCCCTGGTGGCGTTCCTCGCCGGTCCGGAGTCATCCTACATTACCGGGTCGAATCTTACCGTTGATGGCGGAACGAATGCCTGACCGGCATGGGTTCCGGATCAAGAACGCAGGAGAACCGCGATCCTTTGCCGCCTGGATCAAAATAGAGATCAAAATGGGGCCGACCAAGTTAACGTCTCTATCGCCGGCGATTGACCCCATTTCATGGCCGATTCAGTATCATACTGTGGCACCCAACAACGACATTCAGTGATATTTTATCTGCAGCAGCCTGAAATCTTAACATTTCTTGACGATCTCCACGCAGCCTCTTACCATAAAAAGCATGAAAAGAAATTCCGCCTCACTTTGGTGGCGACCGACCCGGCGAAAGTGCTGAAGTGACGCTGCATTGCTGCTTAGAGATGGTGCGGCCAATGCTAACCCAAATGTGGTTGTCACCGGGTGAATCGCCAGAGCTTTTAAGCTTACACCCACTTGCAGGGCAGCCGGTTAACGGCCAAGGAGAGTTCGATGAAAGCGGATACTGTGCCGCAAGTTTTGCCAATGGACCAGTACAACAACGTTTTGGTTGCCAACCTGCATCCACCTGAATGGAGGAACCCGGAACCCTCCGGCCGCTATGATATCGTAGTCATCGGAGCCGGCACCGCCGGTCTGGTAACAGCGGCAGGCGCAGCAGGGCTGGGCGCCAGGGTCGCTCTCGTAGAAAAATACCTCATGGGCGGCGATTGCCTTAACGTAGGATGCGTTCCATCCAAATGCATCATTCGCTCATCACGTGCCGTTGCGGATATCCGTGCCGCAGCCGGATTTGGCGTCAACCTGACCGATACGGTTGAAGTGAATTTCCCCGCCGTAATGGAGCGCATGAGACGACTGCGGTCGGGAATCAGCTACCACGATTCGGTCAAGCGTTTTCAGGGCCTGGGAGTCGACGTGTTTCTGGGGGAGGCTCAGTTCACCGGACCGGATTCTGTCGTTGTGGGAGACAAAGCTCTTCAGTTCAGAAAGGCTGCAATAGCTACAGGAGCACGAGCGGTAGAACTGCCGATCGAAGGCCTTAGAGAAGCGGGATACCTCACTAACGAAACGGTTTTTTCTCTGACGCAGCGGCCCGGACGCCTTGCCGTCATCGGGGGCGGCCCGCTTGGATCCGAACTGGCCCAGGCATTCCATCGGCTGGGATCGCAAGTCTTCATTTTTCAGGGGCCTGACCATCTCTTAAACCGCGAAGATACAGACGCAGCCGAAATACTCCAGAAGACTTTTCTCAGGGAGGGGATTGAACTCATCCTCAAAACCCGCCCTACAAAAGTAACACTTACCCAGCAGGGAAAGCAGATCAGCTACGAGCGAGACGGTAAATTAGAGAGTTTGAGTGTGGATGAAATTCTCCTTGGCCTTGGGCGGGCCCCTAATGTCGAGGGGCTCAATCTTGAGGCTGCGGGGGTCGAGTACGACAGGGAAAGCGGGGTCAAAGTGAATGATTATCTCCAAACGACAAACTCTCGGATCTATGCGGCCGGAGACATCTGCCTTCAGTATAAATTCACTCACATGGCTGACGCCACCGCCCGCATCGTGATTCAGAATGCACTCTTTATGGGGAGGAAGAAACTGAGCGCCCTTCACATTCCCTGGTGCACCTACACCGATCCGGAAATCGCTCATGTCGGGATGTACGAAAGAGACGCTCAGGAAAGAGGCATTCCTTTGGAAACCTTCGTCAGACCTATGAAGGAAGTGGATAGGGCTATTACGGACGGGGAGGAAGAGGGATTTGTGAAGGTGCACGTGAAACGCGGCACCGACAAGATCCTCGGGGCCACCATCGTGGCCCGTCATGCAGGTGATATGATCGGTGAAATCAGTCTTGCCATGGTGGGGGGACTTGGCCTTAAGACCATGGCCAACGTGATCCACCCTTATCCGACTCAGGCAGAGGCCATCCGGCAAGTGGCCGATGAGTACAACCGCACGCGATTGACTCCATTTGCAAAGTCAGTTCTGCGATGGTGGCTTGGCTGGAGACGGTGGAATTTTATGGAGAAGCTAAAAAATATTGGGCACGGGTCCGCTAAGGGGCCCCAAGGCTTAGAGGCTTAGTCGCATGGAATCTCATGAAAAACAAATGGGAGCAGAGATAAAGGCGGCCGCGCTGGTTCTTTTCGTAATCACGGCAGTGGTCATTGTTCGCTTTACGCCGGTGAAAGAATTCCTTACCGCCGAAAGATTGGGCAACTTTCTGGAGAATGCGGGATTCCTGGCCCCACTGGCATTCATAATTGTGTACGCGGCAGGGGTATGCCTGTTTGTGCCGGGAACCCTTCTCACCGCCTTGGGGGCGGCCATCTTCGGACCCTATTTTGGCTTTCTCTACGTCTGGGTGGCGGCCATGTTGGGATCGAGCCTGGCATTCTTTATCGGGCGCTACCTTGGGCGGGATTTTGCCGCGTCACTCATCGGCGACAGGCTCAGGAAATACGATGAGGCCATCGAGCGAAACGGCTTTGCCACAGTACTTTACCTGCGCCTTGTCTACTTTCCGTTTACCCCCATGAACTTCGGCATGGGGCTGACCCGTGTGCGTTTCCGGGATTATTTTTCCGGGACGGCGCTGGGTATCATCGTCGGCACCTTCATTTTCACTTTTTTTGTCGGGACGGTCAGAGACGTCTGGGCAAGCGGCGAATGGAGAGAATTGCTTAGCTGGAAGGTATTCTTCTCACTTGGTCTTTTTGCTTTTTCGTTCTTTATCCCCAAAATCATCGAGAGGGTAAAAGCATACAGGAGAGTTGATGCGGGATAACTTCCAGCCTGGTTTACAGTTATTGAGCATGGTGATATGGGCTGACAACCCTCTACAAAACCTTCTTGTGCGGTATAAATAAATAAGGAGAACGTGATGGAAAATTGCTTAACTCTGACACAGCGGGTGGCAATCTGCTTCGCAGCAGGGGTTATAGGCGCGCTGGCCGTGGTCCTTTTCAGCCAGGTCCTGTTTGCGTTGGGGCTTAGCGCGGCATTCGGGGTAAAGGCCCCGGTATCCTTTAAATCGCCGGACGTATACAAGCCGCTCTTCTGGGGCGGGCTGTGGGGTATCCTGTTCGGGCTTTTTATAGAGACCGTCTGGAAGCACCTATACCTCTACGGTCTCCTGTTCTTCCTCGCGCCGGTGCTGGCGCTCTACATAATCTTCCTGCCGATGAGCGGCGCGGGGTATTTCGGGCTTCAGCAGGGACCGTTGTTCGCGGTCTACCTGCTGCTGGTAAATCTGCCCTTCGGGATAGTCACCGCTTTGGCAGCAGTGGCGATAATGGGGAAGAACCCGACGTTCTGCGGGGTCCGGAGATGAACTGAGATATATATCGCATCCGATTAAATCGCATGCGTGGTCTATCCTTTCCATGATCGCAGAATTTACACAGAGGGGCCGAAAAATGACTTGGCTTCAGCCCGCGCGCGATCTCGGAACCGAAAAGCAATCTCTTGGAGATTCTGTTCTGAGGAATTGAGCAACTCGTCCAGATCGCGTTGCTGACGCCCAAGCTCTGTTTGCACAACTGGATGGGATATCACCTTTTGTTCCCCTCCAGGCTTGTTGGTGTCTATGTCCTCCCGATCGATGACGAAATTGTCCAATGCTTCGTAAGCAACTCGGGCTGCCCAAGCAGCTTCCTGTGGTTCACCGGTAAGACGAGCACTTAAAGCATAGGCAAGCGACATGCCACTTTCCTGCGCATAGGTGGCTTTCTCCGTCAACGATGCTCCTATTTCGTCCTCCTGTGGAATCAATCCCATGATCTTTTCCAGTTGCTGCTCATATAACTCCTCATGGACCTCTGGCAGGGCAGGGTTGCTCCACAGGTCTTCGAGTGCTCGGCTCATGGCAACCGGATCTCCATCCCCGCTCTCGGTGTGAAAGAGTCGATACGCCGGCATCAGCCTTTCTGCGCATGCCGTCGCGAAGATCACTCGAAACGCAGCGGGCAAATGCATAAGAAGAAGAAAATTCAGGTGAGTCCACAAAGGGCGGATTGAATGGGCAGGTTCGGCAATCGATCCCTCGATGAAAAACCTGCATACAGTAATTGTCGTTATGTCTACCATTATTTGAGGATATTGCTGGAACTGGCTGCATCAATTGAGTTTTCAGGTGTTGACAAGCTCTGTCGTGGAACATTGATTAGAATAGGGGGTAGACATATGAACCTCTACATCGGCACAAGCGGCTACTCCTACAAGGAGTGGAAGGGGACATTCTATCCCGGAGAGCTGGCTGCCAAGGGGATGCTGCATTATTACGGCGAGCGTTTTCGAACGGTTGAGATCAACAACACGTTCTATCGCATGCCCTCGGTGCCGGTCCTTGAAGCGTGGGCAGGCGAAGTTTCCGCGGATTTTAAATTCGTGATCAAAGCGCCGAGGCAAATCACCCACAACCGGCGGCTCAAGGACGCAGCCGATTCTGTGTCGCATCTGCTCGAAGCCGCCGGGGCGCTGAAGGACCGCCTGGGACCGCTGCTGTTTCAGTTGCCGCCTAATTTGAAGAAGGATGTACCGAGGCTGCGTGAGTTTCTTGCTTTGCTGCCCTCGCAGCGTAGAGTTGCGTTTGAGTTCCGCCATCCGTCGTGGTTTGACGAAGAGGTCTTCGGGCTGCTGCGCGATCACCAGGCCGCGCTGTGCATCGCCGAAGCGGACAACGATCTTGAAGTCCCTTTCGTTTCGACCGCGGACTGGGGCTATTTGCGGTTGCGGCGGCTCGATTACGGCGACGCGGAGCTGAAGGATCGGCTGAAGCTGGTGCGGGCACAAGGCTGGCGGGATGTATTCGTGTTCTTCAAGCACGAGGATGAAGGAAAGGCTCCTCAGATGGCGAAAAGGTTTCTTGAACTGGCTGCGTAGGATCAGGTCCTGGTTTCTCGTCTTTGAAAAATGGGCTCGCAAACCTCAACACGTTTCCTGATGTATTATGGTTACAGAAAGGCAGTATTGACGAATTTCGGAATTTCCGTTATATTTGATGCGTAAAAAACGGGAGATGACAGCATGAGACAGACTCTTATCGTATCAAATCGAGGGCAGTTGACCCTGCCAGCCAACTTGCGCAAGCGGTTCGGTATCAAGAACGGCGGCGCAATCATCTTGGAAGAAAGGGACAACGAGCTGGTTCTAAAGCCCGCCATGGTGCTTGAGGTCGAGATGTATACAGACGAACAGGTGCTGGCGTGGGATGAAGCTGACCGCCTTGATGACGTCGAACGGCAAACCGTGCTGCGACATCTTGCGGCACGGCAGTGATGCGTGTCTTCCTCGACGCCAATGTGATTTTCACCGCCACCCACAATCCTCGTGGGAAGGCGGCCTTCGTCATCGAACTCGGCGCTGCGGGGCATTTTTTGCTGTTTACCAGCGATGCGGCCCTAAGGGAAGCGGAGCGTAATCTAACCGTCAAATATCCCGGTTCCCTGCCGCTTCTTGCTGCCCTGACGGGCCGAATCGCTCTATTCACGGCGGACCTCTCCGCCCCTTTTCCCGACGGCCTTCCAGCCAGAGACGCTATTATCTTCCAGGCGGCTATGAGCTGCCATGCCACTCATTTCCTCACCGGAGATCTTCGTCACTTCGGACCTTTTATGAACCGTCCGGATGCAACCTATTCCATCATCGTTCAGACCGTTGCCGAGTTTCTGGCCGCGATATAGAATCCATTGCGAAGTTAACTTCCTCATTAATTGACAGCTTTGTCCTCGGAGGCTTCCCCCATGATCTCAGTCATCACAACGATTTCATGGTGTGCTTGACTCACTGCGAAAGTGCCTGGTTTCGAGCCGGGAACTTGCTGAGCGTTGTCAGCTCATATGGGGGTTTAATATGGTCAAACGCAATGCTGTTAACTTAAGCGTATTGGGGATCACAGAGTGATATGGGCACAGTTCTATCACCACGAAGAGTAGGAAGAACACGAAGGGAAGAACCTCCTGTTAAAAATAAAGGAAACTCCTGCCAACAGTACCAGGAAAACTAATCCAGATAATACTTTAGCGCATTTCTGACCGATGTGCATCAGCACACGAAGAGAACGATCTTCAACTTGTAAAATCCTCTGGTCCGTTCGCAGGACGATGTCGATCTTGAGTCCACGAAGGGAGCCGTCTCTGGATCTTGACAGAGGCCCACGAAATGACGTCCCGAGACCTGGCAATTTCTTTAAGTTAACGGCATTGTGCCCGACACTGTTTGCTCCGGTCCAATATCAAGACCTGATGCCACCTCTTTTGCAGCCTCTTTGTGCGCGCTTTTCCAGCCTGGCGCACTAAGGGCCTGGCGACCGCAAGCTTCCGAGCCACAAGGCTTCAAGATCGATCTCGATCTCCAGGAAAGGGTCGGCCCGCACCTTGTCGTTCTCGGCAAAGCTCCCCAGCAGGACCCATTTTCCGGATTCAAGTCTGAAGGCGTCCATGGTCATGGCGACGGGATCGATCAGCCAGATATGTCCAACGCCGTGGCGAGCATAGATGGGCATTTTTTTGACTTTGCCGGTACGAAAGGTGCTTGGTGAAAGGATTTCGCACACCCAATCGGGAACGGCGGAAATCCAGTTGTGGTCTTCTTCAACCGGAAATCTTTCTCTCTTCCAGCCTGCCAGGCCGGGGACCATGATGTGTTCTCCCAGCCCAATTTCCGGTTTAATAGCGAAAATCCATCCGCCAGGTCCATTTCCATGTCCAAACTGATATGGCGCTGTAACCGCTGCCCCGAGAGCAGTTGCGCAGATAACGTGTTTTCTTGAGGGACGAGGAGTTACAATGAGGTCCCCATCGATGATTTCCCCGGTCAGGTTATCAGGGATCTTGTAAAGATCCTCATACGTTGCTTTCTTTTTTGCGAGTTCGCCCATGCTGCCCTCTCCTTATTGTGATACTCGCTTAAGAATGTCATGTTTTCAAGCAAATGTTCAGTGTGTAACCCTTTGAGGAACACAATGTTTCCATAAACTCGAAAAGTATTTCCATGAATTTCTGAAAGTGTTTCCATAAAGCCCGGAAATCTTTCCATGAATGTTGCCATGAGTGTTTCCATCGACAGAATGTTTCCATCAGTAAAGGTTTGTGATGATTATGCTTTTTGTTTGTAATGGAAACATTATGGAAACACCTGGAAAACCGTGAATAGTGAATGGTGAATAGTGAATGGTGAATGGTGAATGGTGAATGGTGAATGGTGAATGGTGAATGGTGAATAGTGAATAGTGAATAGTGAATAGTGAATAGTGAATAGTGAATAGTGAATAGTGAATAGTGAATAGTGAATGGTGAATGGTGAATGGTGAATGGTGAATAGTGAATAGTGAATAGTGAATAGTGAATGGTGAATAGTGAATAGTGAATGGTGAATGGTGAATGGTGAATGGTGAATGGTGAATGGTGAATGGTGAATGGTGAATGGTGAATAGTGAATAGTGAATAGTGAATGGTGAATGGTGAATGGTGAATAGTGAATGGTGAATAGTGAATGGTGAATAGTGAATAGTGAATAGTGAGGAGTGAGGAGTGAGCGGCGCGAAGCGCCTGGAGTAAAGACTGAGGGCTGAGTATCGGATATTCATTTGTCAAAGATCTTGGCTTCGCGGTGAGCCGTGAACCGTGGACGGCAAAAGCCGAAACGCTTCGATTCAAATCCGGGCGACATTTTAACATGAACAGATTGAGCCATGCCAAACGGCAACCAGAAGCGGCAACCAGAAACGGCAACCAAAAAGCGGGAACCAGAAACGGCAAAAAGGCGGTGATGAGTGAAGGGTGAAGAGAAAGGACTGGGGAGCCGGTTGAATGGGTGAATCGGTGGAGGAGTAACTCAAACGGCTCTGGCCCGGTCCGTCAGAGACTAAGGAGAGGCTTCAGTTGCCATCGGCCATCCGCCGCTAAGCTGCTGGAAGAAATCGCGGATCAGGAGTCGTGTGACGCCCAGGCTTTGGGACTTCGTATCAATTCTGCCCCCTGCCGAATGGACATTTTCGAGTTAAAAAGCAGGTTTTAAGGCCAAAAAATGGGCGTCTGCGACACCCATTTTCGCTTCCAGCAGGCTTTTAGCCCGGCCCGACCCCGAACCGCAATACTCTTCCCGCGACCCCGCCCGAATAGCGGCGTACCGGCGGTTCATGGCGCTGGAGGACCAGGAGAATACCACGCGGATATTGAGCGGCGAAACATGACGCCTTTATGCGATAAAAGTTCACTGACGGGTCGAGGACAAGTCCTCCGGCTACACCATTCCTCCTCGGGTTTCCGATTCGAGGGCGCTCGCTCCGGGAGTGAGGCAGATAATGCAGGCTGTCTGCGCGTGTTACGGGCTGGACGAGCCGGAGTTGACGAAATCCCGGCGAGGTTGGTTCAATGAACCGCGCGCCGTGGCAATCCACCTGGTCCGCATGATGCGAAAAGACAGTTTCTCCGAAATCGCTTCGGCCTTTGGTCTCAGGGGTTACAGACTCGACGCCCCGTGAGGCGTGCTGGAAATTATCTGAACCCGTTTGGCAACCGAGCCGAATCTCGGCATGCGCTGCCGATGTATTATGAAAACTATTTCCAATGGGTCATACGGAGACTTGATCCTCACCTCTGCTCCCCCTGTTTCGCACCTCCTTCCAAAACAAGCCACCCAAATCCAGATATGATTTGAAAACCTTGCCCATTTCAGGGCTTCGTTTTTTCAAGGATAGGAGAGATATGGAAACTTTTGAGTAATACCAAGTTGCGTTCAAGTCTGGTGCTTCGGGCGGGGATAAACCCCGCCCCTACGGCATTATCGCACGGTTGGGAGCAGGGGCGGGGTTTATCCCCGCCCAGTCTTGAACGCAACTCCGTATAAGAACCGGTGCCCGAGAATTTTTCGGCATTTAACTTGTGAA